>CAZSUU010000001.1:0-241878 GCA_964610105.1 uncultured Verrucomicrobiota bacterium
GGCGCGGTTGCACGGAGGAACGGACGGATTGGAGTGAGAGCATTGAGCGGCCAGGGCCGTTGGGTTACGGCTCGCCGCCTCCGATCGTTCCGCCGTAGGATGACACGCAGATGCGTATGATGTTTTTCGTGGGATGTCTCCGTGGAAAGGGGCGGCGGAACTATCTCAGAAGGCGGCGCGGTTGCACGGAGGAACGGACGGATTGGAGTGAGAGCATTGAGCGGCCAGGGCCGTTGGGTTACGGCTCGCCGCCTCCGATCGTTCCGCCGTAGGATGACACGCAGATGCGTATGATGTTTTTCGTGGGATGTCTCCGTGGAAAGGGGCGGCGGAACTATCTCAGAAGGCGGCGCGGTTGCACGGAGGAACGGATGGATTGGAGTGAGAGCATTGAGCGGCCAAGGCCGTTGGGTTACGGCTCGCCGCCTTAGGAGAAACACCATGAGAGCATATCGACTGGCCATTCTGGCAATCCCGACGCTGTGTCTTTCGAGCGGATTCCTCTGCGGTTCCGCGAGGGCCGCCACCCTCTCGATCGACTTCCAGGGCAATTGCCCCACCCCGATGTCCTTTTTCGAGGAGGCCGGCATCCCCCTGGAGGAATCGGGGCGGACCGACACGTTCGTCTCGGAGTGGAACAACGCGCCCGGCACTGAGGGGACACTTTCCGGCCTGTACGGAAGCGACCACGTTCTCTACTCCGAGGTCACGGTCGCGTGGTCGTGCGGCGGCGGAACCTGGGCCCTGGCGAACACGGCGGACACGGACGGCAACAACCGCATGATGAAGGGCTATCTCGACTGCTACGCGTCTCCGAACGCGACCACGGTCACCGTGAGCGGGCTGAAGTCGCTGATGGAGTCGTACCTCGTGTATGTCTTCTTCGACGGCGACAACGGCGGCACGTGGCGTCCGTACAGCTACACCATCGAGGGCTCCGCGGAGGGGACGCAGACCGGCGAGGACAGCGAGAACACGGACTTCGCCTCGACCCTGGCGGGCCAGAACCCGAACGGGCTCTTCCAGCGCCCCATCCCCGGCGGCACCGGAAACGTCTTCTTTCAGAACCCCTCCGTCCCGAACAACGGGGAGGGCAATTACTTCTTCTTCTCGGGACTCTCCAGCGACAGCTTCACGCTCATCGCCTCGAACGCTTTCCGTTCGCCGGTGAACGGCCTCATGATCGTGGACAACTCCGGCAACGAGACCTACTCGCCCGGCGGCGCCGGCATCTACGCGACCCAGTCGGTCACGGGCCAGGTGACCATGTCGGGCGGCGGGGCCGTGATCCTCGACCTCAGCGACGTCACGACCGTCAACAGCGGCACGAACGACCTGCTCGATATCCTCGGCGACCTCAACCTGTCCGGCGTGACGCCGATGACCATCAATTTCCCGCAGAACGCGGCCGCCACCGGCACGTACACGCTGATCCGGTACGCCGGGAACCTCATGGGAGGCGCGGCGAATTTCTCGTTGGCGGTGCCCGCCAGCCGCTGCCTCATGGAGCTGGGGCAGGCCGGGACGTCGATTGTGCTCAACGTGTCGGGGACCCCCCCCGTGGACCTGACGTGGGTGGGCGATGGCATCGAGAACAGGTGGAACGTCAACGGATCGGTGAACTGGGACCGGGGAGGGTCTCCGGATGTCTTCTATCAGTTTGACCGGGTGACGTTCAACGACATCTCGGGCAACAAGGACATCATGGTCGATGAGGCGGTCTTTCCGGGGTCGGTGCTCATCGAGACCGAGGGCACGTACCGCTTCCTGGGCACGAGCGGAATCCAGGGGGCGGCGCGGGTGACCAAGAAGGGCGCCGGCACCTGGTCCGTGGAACAGCCCAACACCTTCAGTGGAGGGCTGACGATCGACGGCGGCACGGTCGCCCTGCTCGGCGCCCAGACGGCGAACCGCCTCCCGGCCCAGTCGACCGTCACCGTGAACAACGGCGGGCGGTTGTCGTTCCGGGACGTCAACCCGGTTCCGACCTGGGCCAATGCGATCAATGTCGTGGTGAACACGGGGGGGGTTGTGGACACCGCGCCGGCCGCGGATGGTTTTCACATGCATCTCAACACGATCACCATGAACGGGGGGCGCATCGAGACCGCGGCGACGAACCCCTACGACGGGGAGGACTTCCAGATCAACGGCAGCGTGATCGTCGCCGGCACGAACGCCTCGGTGCTCAGCCTGGCCAACGGGATGTCGCTGAACGGCACGCGGCCGTTCGATGTCGCGGATGTCACGGGCGATGCCGCGCCGGATCTGCTGGTCCAGGGCGAGCTGGAGTCGAACGATCAGGGCGGGGGCGCGGTGGTCAAGCTCGGCGCCGGGACGATGCTGCTCGAGTCCGATTGCACGTACGCGGCCGGCACGACGGTGTCGCAGGGAACGCTGCGGGTGGACGGCTCGCTGAGCACCGGCACCGTGACGGTAGTGAGCGGGGCCACGCTCGGAGGGACCGGCTCCATTGCCGGCGTTGTGAACGTCGATGGCCGCATCGCGCCGGGCGCGAGCGCGGGCGCGATGAGCCTGGGCAGCAACCTCACGCTGGGCGCCAGCGCCTCGTACGATGTCGAGCTGGCCGGCCCCGCGAGCTACGACCGGCTGTCCGTCGCCGGCGCGGCCACGCTCGGCGGGACGCTCAATGTCGGTTTTCTCAACGGCTACGAGACGACCATCGCCCCGGGCGCCGTCTTCACGGTGCTGACGGCCTCCTCGCTCTCGGGCGCGTTTGCCAACGCCTCGAACGGCGCGTCGGTCGTGGCGAGCGGCGTGACGCTCCAGGTGGAGTACGGTCCGGGGGCCGCGGATCCGAACTCGGTCGTCCTCCGGGCGCCCGCGTCCACGCCGGACAGCGACGGCGACGGCATCGACGACGCCTGGGAGCTCGCGTATTTCGGCGGCCTCAACCTGGCCAACCAGACGAGCAACCACGACACCGATCCGCAGAGCGACCTCGAGGAGTTCATCGCCGACACGGTGCCCACCAATGGGCTGTCGTACTTCCGCATCGAAGAGGTCGCGTCCGCCCCGGGCGGAACGGCCATGTCCTGGCTCTCGGTGAGCGGCCGGCTCTACGGCGTCGAATCGACCACCGATCTGGTGGCGGGCGCATGGTCGGCCGTGGCGACGAACCTGCCCGCCCTTCCGCCGGCGAACAGCTACACGAATCCGGCCGGTCCGCCGTACGAGTTCTACCGCATCCGGGTCCGGCGCGACGTGCCGTAGAGGATCCCGCCGCGGGCGGCGAGGCCCTGCGCGGAACCGCGCGCTGCACTCGAAACAGCGCCGAATCGCGGGGCGCGCGCGGCCTCAACGCCGGGCGGACGGCAGGTTCGTCACCGTCGGCCGCGGGATGGGCCGCAGGTTCGAGGAAGGGCCGCGTTTCCCGCGCGAGCGGAGGTCGATCGCCTGTTCGGCCTCGAGGCGTTTCATCCGCGAGAGGTCGCCGTCGGACCAGCCGTTGAACCACTCGGACTTCCCGGTGTTGGTCGCGTCGTGAAGCCGGACGGTTTCGCGTTGCGCCTCGTCGGGCGACTGGATGACATACGGCGTCAGGAAGACCAGCAGCTCGGTCTTCTGCTTCTGCTTGGTGTCGGAGCGGAACAGCCGCCCGAGCAGCGGGATGTCGCCGAGGATCGGCACCTTGGTCCGGGTGAGACGGTCCTGGTTGTTCACCATCCCGCCGAGAACGACCGTGGCGCGGTCGTTGACCGTGAGGTTGGCCGTCAGCTCGCGCTTGGTGATCACCGGCACCTCGTTGCCGTCGATCGTGACGATGTCGCCGACATTGTCGGCCGTCTGCGTCACCTCCATCACCACCACGCCCTTCGGGTTGATCCGCGGGAGCACCGTGAGCTCGATGCCGATGTTGCGGTACTCGTAGGAGGAGGTCTGGTTGCCGCCGTCGGTGGTGGTCGTGGCGCTGACGATCGGGCGCTCCTCGCCGGCGATGATGCTGGCCTCGGTGTTGTCGGCGGTGAGGATCACAGGCGTCGAGAGCACGCGCGCATCGGAGCTGCCGGCGGTCATGGTCAGCACGGCGTCGAGATTGAGATCGTTCATCGTCAGGTAGTACGTCAGCCCGCCGCCGCTCAGCGGGACGTCGCGTCCCACATCCGAGGCATCGCGGAACGAGGCGGAGGTTCCGCTGACGAAGCCGCCTCCGAAGGCGAGAAGCGGCTTGCGCAGATCCAGCCCGCCGCCCGGGCCGGCGCGCTTGGATTCATAGGCGACGAGGGAGCGCTGCAGCCAGTCGAAGCCGTAGGTGACGTTGTCGCTGAGGGTCACCTCCACGATCACCGCCTCGATGATGACCTGCGCCAGCATGATGTCGATCTGGCGGATCACCTCCTGCAGGACGGCGAGGTCGGTCTTGGTGCCCATGAGGATCAGCGCGTTGCTGCGGAGATCGGGGAGGATGCGGGTGTCGGGGGAGATCTCGCCGATGCCACCGGCGGGGGCGTTGGGGGAGCCGCCCTGCGCCTGGGTCTGCCCCGTCTGCCGCGCCAGGAACTCGCGCAGCGCCTCGCTGCGGCTGTCGCCGGTGGACGAGGTCGGCGTACGGCTGGAGGACGAACCGTAGCGGCTGCCGCTCGATCCGTAGCGCGAGGAACTCGTGCGCGACGAGCTGCTGCGCACGCTGGTGCTGCCGGTGCGGGCGCCGGTCGTGCCCGTGGCGCCGGTCCGGGTGCTGGTCGTGCCCGTCGTGCCCGTCCGGCGGCCCGACGACGAGTAGCTGCCGCCGATCAGGTCGTTCAGGATGCCCGCGGCCTCGTCGGCGTCGGCGTATTCGAGCTGCTGGACCCGCACGATGATCTCCGGGTCCACCTGGCGGTCGAGCACCTTGATGATCTGGTCGAAGAAGTCGAAGTTCTGCGGCTCGGAAAGGATGATCAGCACGTTGGTGCGCTCGTCGGGGAGGATCTTCACGCGGCCGGTGATCAGACCCCGCTCGGCCATGGCGTACGCGATCGACGCGCTGGTGGGCGTGGGGGCGCGGATCACGCCGGGCGGGGTGGGCGCCTGCGGGGTCGGCGTGCGCGTGGCGCCCGTCCGCTGACCCTGCTGCTGCTGCTGCTGGGAATCGGCTATGAGCTCGTTGAGGGCGTCCGCCACCGACATGGCATCGGCATAGATGATCTCGTAGACGCGCGTCTCGATCTTGGATTCGGCGGGCTTGTCGAGGTACTCGACGACCTCCATGATCCGCTGCAGGTTGCTCCGCGTATCCGTCACAAGGAGGCTGTTGGTCCGTTCGATCGCCTGGATCTTCCCGTAGCCGTGCAGCAGTCCCTGCAGGATGGTGGTGACCTCATCGGTGGCCATGTACTTGAGGTCGATGATCTGGCTGATCAGCAGGTCGCCCTCCGGCAGCGCGCCCTCGGGACGCGCGAGCCCGACCGGCATGCCCTCCTGGCGGGCGGTGGTGGTCTGGATGACCTTCAGGAACCTCTCGCCGACCGACACCAGGGCGATGTTGTTCAGCGCCAGGATGCTCTCGATGGCCTGCTTCGCCTCCGCCTGGGTCAGGCGGGTCGTGCTGCGCAGCGTGACCACGGCATTGATGGCGGGCGCCTTGAGCACGGTGCGGCCGGTCAGCTCCGCGTACATCCCCAGCACCTGGTCCAGCGGTGCATCCTGGAACTTCAGGGTGAGCTCCTGGACCGGCGCGGCCCCCGGCGCCGCCGGGACGGCGGGCGCCCCGATCACACTCGGGATCGCGGGACCGGGGACCGGGGCCTCGATGGGCAGGTTGGTGATGATGACGCCGGGCGTGAGCACGCGCGGTACGGCCGGAACGGCGGGGGCGACGACGGCGGGAGGGGCGGCGCCGGTCACGGCCGCCGGAGGGGCCGATGTCGCCGCGACCGTGACGGGCGGCGCCGACGGGACGGCGGTCGCGACAGCCGGAACGGCGATGGCTCCATTCGTCGGCACCGCCATGGCGCCCGCCACGGGCGGCGCGGACGTCACGGCCACGACGGCCGGCGCGGCGCCGGTGACCGCCGCCGGAACGGCCGCCGCAGCGGCCGGAGCCGCCGGGAGGACCGCGCGGGCCACCGCCTTGAAGGCGTTGGTGCCCACCGGCTCGATCGCGATTCCGTGCGGAATCAGCGCCTCTTCGATCACCCGGCAGGCCACGACCTTGGGCACAGGCGCTTCGAGACTGGCGGTCACGGCGGCGCTCATTGTCTGCGTCTCCGCCAACTCCCGTCCGCTGAACCGGGCATAGACGGACAGCACCTCCGCCAGCGGCGCGTTCTGAAACTGCACCGTCACCAGATCCTCCTCTGGCGCGCCGGCGGCCGCCGGGGCGGCGGATGTGACGGCCGGGGCGGCGGGCGCGGCGGCGGGCGCCGGCGCGGGTTGCGCGACCGGCTCCGATGGCGCGACCACGGGGGCCGGGGCCTCGGGCGGCTCGACAGGGGCGGGAACCTGCGCGCGGGAGCAAACGCCGATCCACCCGCACGCCGCCGCAAGCAGGGCGAGAGACGCGCGGGAGCCGGCGCTTCCGCCAGGCAGGCGCCGGACATCGGGCCGGCGGTGATGAGAATCGCGGCCCGGCGTGTCCCGCCGCGGTCGCTCCGTCATGTGTGTGTGCATGGTCTTCATGGTGTCCGCTGAGGCGCCGGCCCGCTGGCCCGGACGGCGCTGTTGGTGCCGGCCGTGCTCGAACCCGTCCCTTCGCGGGTGTACGCGCAGGCGATGGTGAACGTTCCGGACAGCCCGCCGCTCCGGCTGCGGGCCGGGTTGGCCGTCAATTGGCTGAGGTCCAGCATGGCGCCCTGCGACTGGGCCGCGTAGAGAAAGCGGACCAGGGCTTCCAGCGGGCCCTCCCAGCTGCAGGTGATCGTGGTCTCGAACAGGTCCCGGAGCTCGCTCGCCGCGCGCTCCTTCTCCGTCTCCCGCCGGGTGAGGGTCAGGCTGTGCTGCTGCGCCATGGACTCCACCGTGCGCAACAGCTCCGCCGTCACGTCCTCGCCCCCCTTGTAGCGCGGCAGGGCGCGCAGCAGAAGCGCCAGCCGGGTCTCGATTTCCACCCGGCGGTCCACCAGCCGCTCGGCCACCTCGCGCCGCCCCGCGAGCACGGCGCGGTCGCGGTCGATGCTCCTCCAGCGTTCCATCCGGGGAGCGCCCTGCCACCACGTCAGGCCGCCGAGTCCCGCGGTCAGGGTCAGCAGGGCCAGGATCGATTCGCGGGCGGTGAGCTTGAGCATTACGGCGAATCCCCCGGCAGCACGGCATTGACCCGGAATTCCGACATCGTGCCCTGCGTGGTGATCCCCTCGGACTTGACCTCCTTGAACAGCCCGCTCTTCTCGAGGGCGGTCATGAAATCGTACACGCGACTGACCGCGGTGGTCCGGCCCTTCAGGCTCAGCGTCTTGGCCTTCTTGTAGGAGTACGACGAAAGCGTGACCCCCTCGGGCATCACGCTGCTGACCGCCCGCAGGATCTCCAGGGCCGAGTGACGGCGGTCGGCGTGGATCTCCAGCAGCCGGACGCGCGTCTGCAGCTGCTTCACCTCGGCCGCGGGTTTCTCTTCCTCGTCGACCTTCTTCTTCAATCGCTCCAGCCCGGCCTCCCGGAACGCCAGGGCGCCCAGGAACGTGCCGACGACCAGGAGCCACACGCCGAACACCGCCGCCGCCGCCAGAACGAGCCGCCGCGCGGCGGCGCGCGTCCGCCGCTCCTGCGACCAGTCCTGCGGCGTCAGATCGAGCCGTCCCGCGCCGTCCGACAACGCCCGCCGCGCCAGGCCTTCCGAGAGCGTCATGAGCTCATCGAGCGAGCGGCACTCGACCGAGATGCCGCACTCCGCGCGGATCCGGCGGGCGACGTCCTCGCCGGCGGCGTCGGCCGACCACACGTAGGCGCGGGGATCTCCCGCCGCGCCCCATTCCGTCTCGAGCGTCGTCAGGGTGAAGTGGATCTCCTCCGCCAGCTCCTCGGCGTTGAGATCTCCCCGTCCGACACAGCGGGCGACCATCGGCAGCCCGTCGTGCACGACGAGGAGCTCGGCGCCGCCGGCGTCGAGCCGGAGATGGAGGGTGCGGGGCGCGCTCCGGACCTCGTCCCTCTCGCCCAGGGCGGCCCACCACCCCAGCAGATCGACGTCCACGCGGGCGGGACTCAGGCCGGCGGCCTTCCACGGCGCGGCGGCCTCGTCGAGCACGGTCCGCTGGACCGCCACGATCAGGATGCGCGAGTTCTCCTCGTGCGTGCCGAACACCTCGTGCGACACGACCATATGTTCCAGCGGGAACGGGGAGAAGCGGTCGACCTGCAGCTCGACCATTCCGCGCAGTTCCTCGGCGCTGGTCGACGGGAGGTCGGCCACCCGGAAGAGCACCTGGTCGGCGGCGAGTCCCAGGGTGAGGCGTCCGCGGACCTTCGGAAGATCGGAGGGCTGCACGGCCGGCGCGCCTTCCGCGGGCGGAGGACGCCGACCCGCGTCGACGATGTCCACCTCCGACTGGCGCCGGCGAAGGACCGCCCATTCCAGCGCGCCCCCGCGCCGGAGCACGGCCGCCTCCTGGCGCGCGCCCATCCCCCTCGCGGAGGGCAGACGCAACCCGCTCCCTTTCCCTTTTCGCTTCATCCGACCGGCCGTTCTTTCATCGGGCGGGCTCTTCGCGCCACGCCACGGGCGTATAACGGTTGTTGTCGACCAGCATTGTGCACTGGATCTCGCTGCGGAGACCGCCCACCTCGCCGATGGAGCGGATGTTGAGGTACCGCAGGTCCCTCACGCTCAGGCGCCGGGCGATCGACGGCGTGACCCCCGTCAGCCCTTGAAGCTGGGCCGTGGACTCGTAGCCGTCGTCGCGCGTCCCTTCGATGCCGTCGGAACCTGCGCGTCCCTGTATAATAGCATCCACCTCCCATTCGGCAATGCCGGGGATCGTGAAGAGCACTTCCGCGGACGCGTTGTTGGCGTTGATCCGCCCGTCGCCCCATGTCGTCAGCCAGCGGGCGATCCCCGGCATGGGCTCTCCGTCCTCCTCGTCCGACGGGCCCCCGTAGAGGATCCGCTCGTCGAATCCCTTGATCAACAGCAGCTCGTCCACCGTGTCGACCGGGGCGTTCTTGGGTTCGTACCCGCGATCCTCGTAGAAGGGATCGTCGGCCTCGGCGCCATTGAGGCCGTGTTCGCTGTTCGAGTCGATCCAGTCCTGGAAGCAGTCGATCAGCTCGTCCCATTGCTCCACGGGGACCAGCCCCAGTTCGAGCATCTGCTCCCATTCCTCCCGCGTCAGGCGGTTGACGTTGCGCCGGCTTTCCTCGGGCACGATGCCGATCCGGAACTTGCCGTCCCCCAGTGGAACCTCCAGCCCGGTAATGCCGGCCCCGCGCTGCAGCCGGATGGCGCTGAGATAGACGGCGTCCTCGTCCATGTCCTCCGAGGCCGTCGGATCCGCGTCCTCCCGCAGCGAGAGCACGAGCTTGGCCCATTCCACGCCGGCCCGCGCGAGCTGATCGGCCTTCGCGCGCTTGCGGTAGTGGGACGTGATGGCGGCCTCCACCTGCATGTCGAAGGCGAAACTGCCCACCAGCAGGCCCAGCAACAGCAGGACCCACAGCGCAATGACCAGTGCCGAACCGCGCCGCGCGGAATCGCCGCCTATGTGTCTGCCGCCCGTGTGCACATGCCAGCCAGAAGTAGCGGCGCAGTGTAGTGTGTCGCCCCCCCCACGGCAACACCGGAGAATCCACCGGATCATCCTCCCGTACGGCATATCCCCTTCGGGCTACTCTCAACTGGAGCACCGGGAATATGCATGTCCCTCCGATTCCGGTTGCGCCGGGGGGGGCGGCGATGCTACAGCGCTCCGTCTGCGGCGCGGGGCCCCGGCGGGCGGGACCGTTCCACGGATCGGGGGGGGGGCGACGAAGGGCGCGATGGCGGATTCGGACACGAGCGCGAAGGCCGGCGGCGATCCCGATCGCGGGGCGTCGCGCGCGCGGCGCCGCGCGGGGGCGGCCGCGGCCCTCGCCGCGACGGCCCTGGTCGCCCTTCACGCGTGGCATTTCCTCGCCTGCGCACGCTCGCCGCTGCGCGACCTGCCCCGGTTCTTCGCCAGTTCCGACATGCAGGCCAACCTGCTATGGGCGCGATCGATTCTCGAACAGGGGTGGCTCAACCCCGAACCTCATCATCCGTTTGTCGGATGGATGCAGGCCGTCGGCACGCGCGAGGAGTGGATCCGCTGGTGGGGCGGAGCGGCGGTGTACCAGCAGTCGCCGCTCTACGCCTACCTCCTCGCCGCCACCATCGGCGCGACGGGCGACATCCTGGCCCAGCACATCCTTCAGGCGCTGCTCACCCTCGCGATGATCGGCGCGCTCGCCCGCGCGGCGTGGCGGATCAGCGGCGACCGCGCCGCGGGCTGGATCACCCTGGCCGTGGCCGGCGCCTACGGGCCGTTCCTGGCCTATGGCTGGGCGATCCTGCGCGACGGTCTCGGGTACGCCCTCACGGCCTTCCTGCTGCTCGTCCTGCTGGAGCTCGACGCCCGCGGGGAGTCCGCGCGATCCCGCCGGCTGCTGGCGGCCGCCGCGGGACTGCTGCTGGGCATGGGGTATCTCGCGCGCGAGGCCTTCGCCCTCCTCGCCTTCGTCCTCGCGCCCGTGCTGGTCCTGCGCCTGGCGCGGCGCCGCGACCTGCGGGCGGCCTTGTGGCTCGCCGCGGGACTGGCGCTGCCCCTGGTTCCGCTGGCGGCGCGCAACGCGGCGGTGGGCGCGCCGCCGCTCTCCACGTCCAACCGGTTCGCCGAGGCCTTCATCGAGGGCCACGCGCCGACAGCGAGTCCGGCCACGTTCGTGATCCCCGACGAGATGCGGGACATCCTCACGGCCTCCGGGGGCCGCCCCGCGGCGGTGGTGCGGGCGACCCTGGCGACCCATGACCGCCCGGCGTCGTGGCTGCGCCTGCAGGGCCGCAAGCTGCTCTCGTTGCTCGATCCGCACGAGGCGTGCGACAACCTGAACCTGAACTTCGTGGCGCGCTGCTCGCCGGTGGTCCGGTGGTCGATTCCGTGGCCGCCGGTCCTGTGGGCGGGACTCGGAGGGCTGGCCCTCGGCCTGCTCCGCCGCGACCGCCGCCACGCCTGGCTGTGGTGGCTGCTGCCGCTGCTGGTCGCGTCGGTGATGGTCGGCACGCCCCTCTCCCGGTATCGCCAGGCGCTCGCCGTGCTGTGGATGCCCTGGGCCGGCGCGGGGGCCGCGGCCGTCTATCGCGCGGCCCGGGCGCGCCGCGCCGCGGTGGCCGCCGGACTCGCCGCGGCCTGGGCGGGCGGCACGGCGCTCTCCTACGGACCGCTGGCCCTCGTCCCGGCGTCGCATGACGACCGTCCCGCCGAGTACCTGCTCGCCGCCATCATCCATGAACAGCGCGGCGAACCGCGGAAGGCGGCCGAGATGCGCGCGCTGATCGCGCGCAAGTTCCCGGAGCTGCTGAAGAAACCCTGAGGTGAAGTTGAACGCCGCCTTTGTCCTCGTCGCCGGCGACCGCGTTGTGGTCCCGCGCCTGGCCCTCGCCCGCGGATTCCTCGGGCGCGGCCTCGGCCTGATGGGGCGCGCCGCGCTGCCGCCGGGTTTCGCCCTCCACCTGGCCCCCTGCCGCGACCTGCATACGCTCTTCATGCGGTTCGCGATCGACGTGATCTTCCTCGACGCCGAAGGGCGCGTGACGAAGGTCAGGCGGGGCGTCCCGCCGTGGAGGATCGTGCGGGGGGGCAGGGACGCGCGGGCCGCCGTGGAAATGACCGCGGGGTGGCTGCCGGCGGAGGCCGTGCGGGAGGGCGACCGACTGGCTATGGCCCGGGCGGAGGAGGAGGCGGGGGCGGCGGACCGCCCCGCAGCGGCTCCTGCGAAAGGATCTCGGCCGCCAGGATCTTCATGATCGTGCCCGTTTCGAGCTGCAGCTCGACGTCGCCATTGGGGAACTTCCTCAGCAGCATGCCCTCGCGCATGATCTCGCCGCTCTCGCCGCGGACGCGGATGCGCGTGTCGGGGATGAACCGGCGCAGGAGCTTCTCGTGGAGGTCGACGATCTGGTTCGCCGCGATCGTGACGCTGCGCGGCGCGTGCAGGTAGCCCGTGCGATGCAGCTGCACGCGGTAGTTCCCCGGCGGAAGGGTGTCGAGCTCCAGCGGGGCGGAGACCAGGGGGTTCTCGGCCGACTCGACGGTCACGCCGGACTCCTCCCCGTTGAGGAAGACCTTGACGCCGGCGGGTTCGGTCACGAGCACGATCTTGCCGCTGTTCTTCTGCATCCGGAACTCTTCGACCACGTCGCTCTGGGCCGTGACCTGCACCTCGCGCGTGGAGAGGTCGAAACCGCGCAGCTCCGCGCGGAGCCGGTGGGGTCCGGGCGGGAGATCGGTCAGCTTCAGGGGGGCGTCGCCGCGGTACTGGTTGTCGACGTAGATCCGGGCGCCCGAGGGTATCGACACGACGTTCAGCACGGTCGGCAGCGCCTTGAGGACCGCGGAGACCTCCCTCGTCTCCTGGGCGCGGACGGCGAACTTCTCCACGTGGGGCTCGAAGCCTTCCTTCGCCACCTCGATCGTGTGGTCGCCGCTGGGCGCGTCGGGGATCTCGCAGGGCGTCACCCCGCGGTCGACGCCGTTGAGGCGCACCGTCGCCCCCTCGGGCTGGGAGCGCACGACGACCCTGCCGGCGTTGATCGAGAGCTCCGCCAGGATCTTCTGCGGCACCCGGTCCTTGAACGCCGCGGCGATCTCCCGGGGCAGATGGCCGGCCAGGCTGAAACTGAACCGGTGCTCGCCGAACGGCAGGTCGGTCAGGAAGAACGGCGTGCGACCGCGGTAGGCGCCGTCAACCGTGACGTCGGCGCCCTCCGGCTCCGAATGCACCAGCGCCAGCGCGGTCTGAGGCTCGAGCTTGATCTCCACCGCGACCTTCTGTCCGTTCTCCAGCAGGGAGACGGTGCGGCGGCTCTCGGCGTATCCGTCCTTCACGGCGGAGATGAGGTAGGCGCCGACCGGCAGGCGCGAGATGGTCACGGGCGATCCTTCGTACGTGACGCCGTTGCAGACGATCCGCGCGCCCTCCGGCTGCGTGCCCACGCGGATCTGACCGTCCCCCCCGCCCCGGCACCCGGCCAGCAGGAGGAAGGCCGCGACGGCGGGGCCGGGCCTGAGGAGGCCGGCGAGCCGGGCGGCGGGTGTGAGGATCCCCATCATGACTTCCGATCCAGGCGGCGCTGCACGTCCACCATCTTCTTGTAGATCTTGTCGAAGCGTTCGTCCGAGCGGTCGGGGATCATCTCCATCAGGATCTGGAGGTTCGCATTGGCCTCCTTCCAGTCCTGCAGCTTGATCGCCTGATCCGCGCGGAACATGAACTCGGAATACCGCTGGTCCACCAGCCGCCGGCATTCCTCGCGTTTCGCGATCGCCTGCTCGAAGATCTCGGGCTTCGGCTCGATCGTCTCCAGCAGCCCCTCGACCTCGGTGAAGAATTTGATGGCCTTCGACAGGTTGCCGTAGCGCACCTCCCGTTCGTCGAACATCTTCTGGCCGGCCAGCCAGGCCTGCTGCGCCAGCTCCTTCAGCTTCTCGGGGGGGAGGGCGAGGGCGTAGATGCCGAGGCTGTTCTGCGCGAACTCCTCGATGCTCTCCCGCACCTGCTTGTAGACCTCCGGCTCGAGGCGGTTGAGCACGCGGGAGCGGTGGGTGCGGCGGCCGATGGTGATGCTGAGATCCTTGACGTAGTACAGGTCCGGCGAGAGCCCGCTGTACTCGCCCTCGAGCTGGAAGAACCCGCTCTGCTCCAGCGACTCGGCGAGCAGCTCCGCCACCTTCGAATCCACCTTGCCCTCCCGGCTGACGTGCCGCCCGTCCTCCAGGTTGTCGATGCGCACGGCGAGCCGGCCCTCTTTCAGCGCCAGTTCGTATCGGAAGATGTTCTTCGCGCTCGCCTCGACCTTCTCGTACGTCAACTCCAGCCCGCGGGCGCCGCCCGGGGCGGCCGTCCCGCCGCTCCGCCGGGTGTCCCGGGAGACCTGCTTCCAGAGGAAGAGCCCCGCCACCAGGCCGACCGCCAGGATCAGCACCGTCAGCAGCGCCCCCCGGCCGGGGCGGATGCCGCTCGGCGCCGCGGCCGGTTTCGCCGATACCCCCGGCCGAAGGCCGAGGTCGATATCCGACCCGGCCGCCGCCGGCCTCGGCGGCGTCTCCTCCGGCCTCGGGGCCGCGGCCTCCACGGGGCCCGCCGCGGGAGCGGACACGGCGGGACTCCCCGCCGCCTCCGGCGCATGGCCGCCGGCGAACAGGGTGTCGCAGACGACCTTCAGCACCGTCTCGCCCACCATCACGCGGTCGCCCTCCAGGAGCTTCCGGTCCTGGACGGGCTTGTCGTTGACCATGGTCTCGTTCGTGCTCGCCAGGTCGGAGATGCACAGGTCGCGGCCGTCCTTGAAGTAAAAGCGGCACTGGAACCGCGAGATCGAGGGATCGGAGAGGATCAGATCGTTGCCGGACGAGCGGCCCATGCGCGCCCCCTCCGGCGGAATGGTGATCTCCCGCCCGCGATCCGGACCGGACTCCACCATCAGATGGACTGTGCTGTGCGTCCCGTTCAAAACGTGCATCCGCCCCGCCGGCTCGATACGGCGCCATCCGCTGCTTCGCTTCGCGCAAGTATGCGGTGGTCTTTTATATTGCAAGGAGTGGGTCGCATGGTAAAGTGCAAAAAAATTCCGGAGGACCGCATGAAGTTTCGACGCGTGGGGTTGGCCGCAGCGGCGGCGGCGGCTGTGGTGATGACGGCCGGGGCCGAGGAGGATCTGTTGTCGCGCGCGCCCTGGTCCGGCGGGGCGGGGCTGGGATACGTGCAATTCGAAGGCGACGAGGAGCTGAAGTCCGGCCTCTACGTGGCGCTGCGCCTCGGCTACGATTTCGACCCCCACTGGACCCTGGAGATGGACCTCAACTGGGCGCCGGAGCTCGACAACCGGACGTTCAAGGACAACCGGTACCATCTCGACGACGGGACCTACATGCTCCGCCTGAACGCCGACATCCTCTACCACCTGCGCCACATGACCCGCACCATGCAGTGGGACCCCTACCTCTCCCTCGGCGCGGGCGTGGTGAACTTCGGCGAGGACATGGGCGAGAACGAGGGCGCCACCGAGCTGGTGGTCGTCGGCGGCGCCGGGCTGTTCTATCACTTCGACGACGAGTGGGCCGTGCGGCTGGACGGCCGGATGGTCATCGCCGGCGGCGACACGGAGTTCAACGCGCTGTTCGCCGCGGGCGTGAACTACCGCTTCGGCGCCCAGCTGCCCGTCTCGTACGCCGTGACCGGCGGGAACATCGACAGCGACGGGGACGGGCTCTACGACAACGAGGAGCCGACCTACGGCACCGACCCCTACGATCCGGACACGGACAAGGACGGCCTGACCGACGGCCAGGAGGTCAAGCAGTACAGGACCAATCCGCTGGATCCCGACAGCGACATCGACGGCCTCAAGGACGGGGCGGAGGTGCTGACGTACAAGACGAATCCGCTCGACCGCGACACCGACAAGGGCGGCGTGGCGGACGGCCACGAGGTGATCGAGGACAACACCGATCCGCTGAATCCGGCCGACGACCTGCAGCTCTTCACGCTGAACATCGAGTTCGACTACGACAAGTCCTTCCTGCGGCCGATCTACTTCGATCAGCTCGACGTCGTCGCGAAGGTCCTCCAGCGCGATCCCGGCGCCACCGCCCGCATCGAGGGCCACGCCGACAAGCGCAAGACCTCCAAGCGCGACTACAACATCGCGCTGTCGGAGCGCCGCGCGAAGGCCGTGCTGGACTACCTCGTGAAATCCGGCGGCATCGCGGCCTCGCGGCTGACGCACAAGGGCTACGGCTTCGACCGCCCGGTGGCGCCGAACGACACCGAGGAGAACATGCAGAAGAACCGCCGGACGGAGATCTACATCCGCCCGAGCGGGAAGGTCGAGCGCTCCACCGCCACGCCGATGGCGGTGCCAACCGACAGGCCGGCGGAACCCGCGCCCCCGGCGCCGCCCGGCGGCGTCGCGCCGGCGCCGGTGACCCCGCCGACGCTGCCGCCCGAACCGGTGGCGCCGTAGGCCCCTTCCGAAGAGGCCCCCGCCTGGCGGGCACGCATGACTGGATGACCGCGCCGTCCAAGCCGCACGTCAGCCCCGACCAACGGGTGGAGCTCCGGTTTCTCGAAGGCGTGCGCGCGCGCTGCCCGAACGACCCGCTGGTGCTCAAGGCCCTCGGCGATCTGTACACGCGCGTGGGCCGCGTGCGGGACGGGCTCGCCATCGACGAGCGGCTGGCGCGGCTGTGCCCCGAGGAGAACACCGTCTGGTACAATCTCGCCTGCAGCTGCGCCCTGGCGGGGCGCGCGGACGAGGCCTTCACCGCCCTCCGTCACGCGGTGGGGCTCGGGTATGGCGACGCCGACTGGGCCGCGCGCGACGAGGACCTCAAGTCCATCGCCGGCGATCCCCGGTTCACGGAGATCCTGAACGACATGAAGGAGCGGCGGAAGGCCCGGCACTGACGAAGGCGACGGTGAGGCCGTCGCCGCCGGCGGGAGGCCGCATCGAAATGCACCCCGATCCGCGGAACCGCATGGACGTCGCGCAGGGCGATATCACCCGCGTGGCGGCCGATGCCATTGTCAACGCCGCCAACCGCAGCCTCCTCGGCGGCGGGGGCGTGGATGGCGCCATCCACCGGGCCGCGGGCCCCCGCCTGCTGGCGGAGTGTCTCACGCTCGGCGGATGCGCCACCGGCGACGCGAAGATCACGAAGGGCTACGGCCTGCCGGCCCGGTGGGTCATCCATACCGTCGGCCCCGTCTGGCGGGGAGGCGACTGCGGCGAAGATGAACAGCTCGCCTCCTGCTACCGCCGCTGCCTGGAGATCGCCGCCGAGAAGGGCCTGGAGTCGATCGCCTTCCCGTCCGTCAGCACGGGCGCCTACGGCTTTCCCCTCGAACGCGCCACCCGCATCGCCGTCGCGACCGTGCGGGCCTTCCTGGAAGGGCATGACCACCCGGCGAAGGTGATTTTTGTCGGCTTCGATGAAAGGGCCTCGGCCGTGTATCGACGGGAGCTGGCGTGACTTCCTCCGACGCCGCCCCGCGCCTCAAGGCCCTTCTCCTCGACCTCGGAGGGGTCGTGTTCAACCTCGGTTTCACCCGGCCCGCGCTGGCGATGGCGCGCCGCTGCGCGAACGGAAGATTCGCCGGACTGCGCGCCCTGATGAGCGCCTTCTACAACGATCCCATCCTCCGCGACTACGAAACCGGACGGGTCTCCGGCGCCGAGTTCGTACGGCACTTCTCCGCCAAACTCAAGTTTGGCGGGTCGGACGAGGACTTCATCTGGCTGTGGCGCGCCGTGGTCGATGCCAATCCCGCGATGTTCGCCTTCGTTCGCGAGGCGGCGCGACGCGTCCCGGTCTACTACTTCTCCAACGTCGGCAGTCTGCACGTCCCCTACATCTTCGAAACCTGGCCGGAAGCGGCGGTGCACGCCGGCGCCGCCTTCTCCTTCGAGATGGGCATCATGAAACCGGCGGAGGAATTCTACCGGCGCGCCCTGGCGATGTTCAGGCTGAAGGCCGGGGAGTGTCTGTTTGTGGACGATTCGCCCGCCAACGTCGAGGGCGCGCGCGCCTGCGGCATCCCCTCCATGGTCTTCGTCTCCCCCTCCGCCAGCCTGCCGGAACTGAAGAGGCACCTGGGCTGGTGATGCCCCCCGCTCAGCCGCGACTTTCCAAAGAGAAGTTCCAGGGGCTGCGCCGTATCGCCGCTGCGCGGCTTACGGCGAGCGCTGCTCTTCACCTCAGGCGGCGAGCCGCGACCCAACGGTCCTGGCCGCTCCATGCTCTCACTCCAATCCGTCCGTTCCTCCGTGCAAGCGCGCCGCCTTGGGGCTTGCTTTGTCCGCCGAGCCTGCCATCCTCCTGTCCACGGGGGAGAGTTCAGGCGAGGAGAGAGGCCGTGCGTTTCGGCCGGCGAACATGACCGCGCCGGGTCCGAGAAGGCGGGTGGTAGAAGTCCGACAGGAGGAGCATATGAGCAGGCGCGACTGGTTGGCCGGGATCGTTATGGCAGCGACGGCGGGAGGGACGACACCACACGCGTGGGCGCAGGGCAGCCTGACCCCTCCGGGACCGCCCGGGGCGACGATGCGCTCGTTGCAGCAGGTCGAGCCGCGCATCCCGATTACGAGTGTGCCCTTTACGATCACCAACTCGGGCTCGTACTACCTGACGGGGGACTTGACTTCGACCGGCTTGGGGGTGGCGATCAGGGCCAGCGACGTGACGCTCGATCTGACGGGGTTCACGCTGATTGGCGGCAACACCACCGATTTCGGCATCGACCTCGCAAGCACAGGCACGCCGCTGCACAACATCTGCGTGCGGAACGGGAGCGTCCGGCGTTTCTACGTTGGGATAGCCGCAAAGTATCTTGCGCACTGCCGCATTGAAGATATCGCTTTTTCCAGCAACACGTTGGGTGGCGCGGTCTTCGAAGCGTCAGCTAATTACTGTACAGCTATCGAGATGCGTGACTGCGAGATCAACAACAACCGCAGTGGTGTTTCGATGGCTGGAGACTGCCGCGGGATCCGATTCACCCGCTGCAACATCTGGTCCAATGGCTACGACGGCATCTACCTGAGCGGCTTCGATCACGCGATGATTGACTGCGCGATCAGCGGGAACGCAAGCAACGGAGTGACCATAAGCTTCGCCGACGGTACTGTGTTGCAGAATTGCTCCGTCACCTTCAACGGACAGCACGGCGTCTTCCTATGGAAGACACAGGGAAGTATCGTGCGGGAATGCAATGTTCGCCGCAACGGCGGCCACGGAATCTTCCTGGCCGGCGATGCGTACGGTCGCTGCACCGCCAACATCATCACCCGTTGCAGCGTCGTTGAGAACAGCCAGCGCGGCATCTACCTCGGGGGGAATGGCGGCCTGGACGATGGAAACCTCGTGAGCGATTGCGTCGTCAGCGGCAACGCCGGCATCGGCATCTCTCTTTATCTTTCAGGCGGCAACCGGGTCGAAGGTAATCACTGCGCCCGGCAGACGGGTCCCCTGACCTTCGGCATTCAGACCGCGGGCACCTCGCGGAACCTCATCGTTCGGAATTCCTGCGTGAGCCACACGAACAACTACGAGCTGAGCGCCACCGACACGTACGGGCCGATCGTCACCGACATCGGCCAACTGGGCGGCTCCGGCGGCGCCGTCCATCCGTGGGCGAATTTCTCGCGCTGAGGTTGTTCCGACGACCCGCCCCGAACGGGCGCCCATCGCTCCACAAACGGCTTCGCGCGCCGTCAGCCGTCGGCACGTAGCCCACGGAAGCAGAAAACGGCCGTGGTGATTTGCAGAGCGGTCGGGAAGGAGCGAGATTGTGCCGATGGCGAAGAGGTTGGGCCTCCGCGCCATACCCCCGATGAGTCCCACGACGGACACGTTGTTGGGCTGGCTGTGCATGTACGGGCCGCTCTGGGTGAACGGGAAGTCCCACATTGTGGTCATCAGCGGCATCAACACCGACACGCTTCTGGTACAGGTCCACGACCCGGCGCCCGTGAACAAGGGCCGGGTCGAATGGCGATCGCTCCGGACCTGGTACGCGTCCGGCGCCTCGCCATCGACGCGGGACACCGGACCGGACGTGGAAACGGTCTTCCTCTACGTCCCCCCGAGGTGATCCGGCGCTCAGTCGACCCTTCGGTACACGACCACCGCCGTGCCGGGTTGGTCCTTGATCTCCGCCGTCAGGCCCTTCTCGATCATCTGCGCGCCGGAGGTTCTCGTCGTCTTTCCGGTATCGTGGTCCGTAACCTCGAATTGCGCTGAGGGATCAAGGCCGACGAGCCGGATACTCTTCACGGTGTCCCCGTTCTTCGCGCGACGGAACAGTTGGACCATGCCGTCGCCCCGGTCGGGCCGGTGGAATTGATACCCGTACCACGCCTCTTCGTTGTCGCTGTGTGGGAGCAGCGGATGGAAGTCGCCCAGCATGTACGGTCGCAGTTTGTTGTAGACGGCGACGGTCCTCTTCACGGCCGACTCCGTCTCCGGCGCCGCGCAGGCCGAGGCGAGGATGTTCCCCGGCGTCATGGCGCTGCGGAAGGCGTAGGAGGGTTCCAGCCCGAAGTTCCCGCAGCCGTGCAGGGGCACCCAGCGGTAAAGGGCGCCGTTCTGCAGTTGATCGGCGGCCGGGTGACTCCCCTCGCACTGGAGGTCGCTGTGCCAGAGGGGTAGGCCGTAGCGCGCGGCCTCGATGTCCAGGCGTCGCCCTCCGCTCGCGCAGTTGTCGACGAGCAGACCGGGATGGCGTCGCTGGAGCTCCGCCCACATGGCGTAGAGCCCCTCGATGTGACGGATCTCCGTGATGCCCTGCCGGTCGGGCAGATCGTTCCGCCGCCAGAAGCCGAGCGGCTCGATGTTGAAGTCCCAGCGAACCCAGGCGAGCTGCGCCGTGGCGACGTGGGCGTCGATGCAATCCGTCAGCCACTTCCTGGCCTCCGTGTCGTGCAGGCGGAAGAGCTGGCTCCATTCCCCCTGCGGCTTCATTACCCAGTCCGGACGCTCGCGGTCGATCTTCGTGCCGGGGTGAACCCGCTCCGGTTCGAACCAGAGGAGGTACCCCATCCCCGCCGCCCGGATCGCATCGCCCAGGGGCTTGAGACCGTTCGGATACTTGGACGTGTCCACCTCCCACGTGCCCGTTCCGTTCGGAAACCCGCCCGGATACCACTGCTGCGGGTCCATGTCCGACCAGAACACCTCGACCCCCCGTTCTTTCAGGGGTGGAATGGCATCGAGATGTGGTTTCTCGTAGGTCCCGTCCGGCGCCGTCTGGGCCACGGAGGCGCAGATCGGAGGAAACACCGGCGCGCCGTCCCGTTGCGGCAGGTAGTGCCGCAACGTGAGTTGTCGAAAGATGTTGTTCCCGCGCAGGTCGTCCGGCCCCCGCCAGAACACCAGCACGATGCGCGGAGAACGGACGGTCTCGCCGGCATGGAGCGTGAAATGGGTCAATTGCTGTCCCGCGCGGACCCGCAAGCCACCGTCGGCCAGCGGCTGGAATCCGGCCTCCCACTGACCCGACCACCCGATGGCGAACAGCAGACCCCCGCCCCGCCCCGCCACGTTGAAGTAGGGCATGTTCCCGTCGGACGAGCGGCCGCCTCGAGGGGCGAAGACCCGCTCGCCGGTGTCCTTCGTCGAGAGCGGCTCCTCCACCGGCTCGAAACTGCGGGCGGAATTGCTGTCGCCCAGCGCCCGATGCAGGACGAACTCCCCGCCGCCGTCGGGCAGGAGGCCGTCCAGGGCGCGGATCTGTTCGATGAGGGGCGAGTCGCTCTCGCCCGTGTTCGTGAATCGCAGCAGCCACTCGACCGCGGGGTAGTCCGCGTATTCCACCGCCTCGCAGCGAACCTCCAGACCGGTCTTCGGGTCGGTCCAAACGATGGAATGCTCCGTTCGGGCGGCGTCCAGTCTCCGGATGTCATGCCTCCGTGTCCAGCCGGGCAGGAGTCCGCCCGACGCCTGCCCGCCACAGACGAACGAGAACGGCGGCGATGCGTCGGCCCTCCGCGCATGCCGCTCGAGCCACTGGTCCTGATGCTCCTTCTCGGCGACCGTCATCCAGGGGTGACCCTGGGCGGGGGCGGTGAGGAGCGCCGCGGCCAGGGCGGCGAGCCCTGACCGGAGCGCTCTTTCCGTCATTGAGCATCGTGTTCCCGCTCTTCCGCTCTCATCTATCACGGCGCCACCTCCACGGGACGCCCCGCCGCCCTTCGCAACGGAGCGCCCTCACGAAAGACATCACGCGCATTCTCATATCATATCGCGGCGGATCAATGTAAGGCGAGCACGCGCCCGCGACCCCATTCGCATTGAACGGGAGGCAACGGAGGTGACCGGGAGATCGACGACGAGCAGGCCTCCCGCGCCTTGCTGCGGCAGCGCCGCGGAAGGGCGGCGTGACCGCGATGCGGCCATGGCCCGAGGAGCGACAGGTGGACGGTTCGGCCAGGACATCAGACGCAGATGCGTATCGACCATCGACTGCGCAGAAGCGTGCATTGCCTCCGAAGAGGCGCTATCCTGCGGCCATGGCGCTGCACATCCTGGTGTTCGTGGTCTCCATCGGCATTCTCTGGTACGCCTCCGACCTCGTCACCAAGCAGATCTCGCCCATCGCCCGCCGCCTCGGTGTGAGCGATCTGACCGTCACCGTGCTGGGCGTGAGCGTGCTCTCCTCCCTGCCCGAGCTGACGGTTTCCGGATTCGCCATCGCCGCCGGGAACGCGGAGCTTTCCGTCGGCAACGTGATCGGATCGAACTTCGTCACGCTGACCTTCGTGACGGCGGTGTGCGCGTTCATCCGGCCCATCGATATCGAGACCCAGGTGCGGGAGCGGGAGTCGAGCTGGATGATCCTCGCCTCTTCCGTCGTCCTCATGCTCGCGATGGACGGGAGTATCAGCCGCTTCGACGGTCTTCTGCTCTTGTCCGTCTACGTCCCCTACATCGTCTCGGTCGTGCGCGGTTCCGCGCGCGGCCGCGAATCCGGGGCGGCGGAAGGCGGGAAGTCCGGACGGATGTGGATCCACGTCCTGATGTCCCTCGCCGCCATCGCGGGCATCATCCTGGGCGCCAGGTTCGCCCTGAGCTCCGGCGAGTCCTTGGGGGAAATGGCCGGCATTCCACCCCTCGCCCTGGGCGCCATCCTGTTCGCCTTCGGCACTTCCTTGCCGGAGCTCTCCATCTCGATGGCTGCCACTCTGCGGAGGAAGGCCTCCGTGACCATCGGCGAGGTCTACGCCTCCAACATCTTCACCCAGCTCGTCGTCCTTGGCGTCTGCGCCCTCATCTCGCCCCTCGCCGTGTCCACCAAGATGCTCCACTTCGCCATGCCGTTCCTGATCCTGGCCGCCGTGATCATCCAGATCTTCATCACCTCCGGGCGCAAACTGAATCGGATCGAGGCGGCCATTCTTCTCGTCCTCTATATCGTCTTCGCCGTGTCGAGCTTCATGGACCTGCCGAGCCTCGACGAGCTCGTGGGCTGGTAGCCGGGCGGCGTCATGACCGATGCGGATGGGGTCGGGTGAGTCCGCGAACCCGCTTCGTCCAGGGATCTACCCCGCAAAGCCCCCCGAACGGAAAACCGTCAGCCCGGCCCGGTTCCATCTTCGACAGTCTGACCGCATCGATCGCGTATTACCCCCAAGGCGGCGAGCCGCAACCCGACGGCGTTGGCCGCTCCATGCGTTCACTCCATTCCTTCCGCTCCTCCATGCAACGGCGCCGCCTTCCGTCCTGCCACATGATTCGCAGCCTTGCCGAACATCAGCTCTCACACCTCATGAGGTGTGAGATTCGGTTTGCCCAACAAATCCAAGCTTTTCCGAATATCGACTCTCACACCTCATGAGGTGTGAGATGACATGTCGCAGCGGCGGTGGGCATCACCGGAGGGGTTCCATCCGCTTCTCCGCCCCCGCCGTCGGCGGCCGGTTCGCCTCTCCTCCCGCGCGGATGATCCGTCGTGCCGGCGGTGCGCGCACGGGTGCCCAATGCACGGGTCCGCCGTCGGGTCCTGCGCCTCGTCCACACCGTCAGCGCGAGGCAGAACGTCGGAGGCGGCGAGCCGCCACCCAGGGGTCTCGGCCGCGCAGTGTTCCTCCTCCGTTCCCTCCGTTCCTCTGCGCAACCGCCCCGCCTTCAGGGATGGCCCCGCCGCCTATCTCCACGGAGGAGCCCCGCGGAAGACATCACAGGCATCTGTGTGTCACCTCTCGGCGGGACCATCCACCTGGCGCAGGCGCGATGGACCACGCAAGAACGCGCACCACACTCGATCCGGCGCTGAGCCTCACGCCCCGCCGCGGTCGATGAACTGCTTGGCCTTGTCCTTGCCGCCCAGGCCGAAGGCGAGCCCCAGGGCCAGCGCAACGCCGCCGAGCACGGCCCAGACCGTGGCCGACACGATATCGCGCGCGACGCCGAGATGGTCGAGCGCCATGCCGATCCCGAGGAACAGGATCGCGCAGCGGGTGACGGTGGCCAGCAGCTTGCCATGGCCGCTCGCCGCGGTGGCCTGCGCCACGAGGTTTCCGACGTACTTGCCCAGGCCAAGGGCGACCAGCAGGATCGCCAGCGCGGCGAACAGCCTCGGCAGGTACCGCACGGTCGTATCCAGAAGCCCCGCCAGCTGGCCGAAGTGCAGCGCCTCCGCCGCCTGCTGCGCCGTCACCAGCAGAATGACCACCATGACCACCTTGCCCACGATCGAGGACAGCGACGCCTTTCCCTCCCCCGACGGGAGGAAGTCCAGTCCGACGCGGGCCGGGAGCGTGTCGAAGCCAAGGCCTCCCAGCAGCTGCTCGACCAGGCGCCCGACCGCCTTGGCGACGGCGTAGCCGATCACGACGATCACGAGCGCGAAGAGCATCGCCGGCACGGCCGCGAGCACCTTCTCCAGCATCGCCTTCACCGGATCGGAGATGGCCGAGACCTGCAGCGCGTCGAGGGCGGCGACGACGATCGGGACGATGATGAAGAAGTACACCAGCACGCCGGCGATGCCCGAGAGCTTCTTCTCCCCGAACAGGCGGCCGACGCCCAGCCGCTCCGCCCCCGCGTCGGCGCCCGCGGCCGCGAGGAAGTTCGTCACGACCTCGCGCACGATCACGGCCACGATGCGGCCCACGAAGAAGATGATCGCCGCCGCGATCGCGTTGGGCAGGAAGGCGAGGGCCTTGCCGAGCATGTCCTGCAGCGGGGCGACGAGCGCCTCCTGCCCCAGCGCCTGCAGGAACGGCGGTATGCCGAAAAGCAGGATCAGGTAGAACAGCAACCGGCCGAACAGGGCGCTCGGACCGATCTTCTCGCCCTTGATCTCGCGCGCGGGGAAAAACTTGCCGGCGCGCTCGTCGAACTTCGCCGCGCTGAGCGCCTTCGTGACGCCCAGGCGCGCCAGGGCGGCGACCGCCCAGTAGACGAAGAGGATCACCGCGGCCTTCAGCAGGTTCGGCAGGACGCCGACGATCTTGTCCACCACGTTCTGCAGCGGTCCGGCGACCATCGAGAGGTTGAGGGCGTTGAAGAAGGCGACGAGTCCGAAGAGCAGGATGATCCACTTGCACATCGCGCCGGCCAGCGCTTCGATCGACCGCTTGCGCCCGTCGGCGGTCTTCAACATCGACTCCAGGCCCCATTCGCTCGCGGCGCGGTCGTCGAGGTGCGTCAGCCCGAGCAGCTTCGTCACCCCCGCGCCCACCAGGCGGGCGACGACCCAGAACGCCAGGAGCAGCAGCAGGGCCTTGATCAGTCCCGGCAAGGCCGCCGCGAACCGTTGCAGCATCGGAAGGATCGCTTCTCGCCAGAGGCTGCGCGTCTGCTCGATGACCTGCACCCCGCCGCCCTTCAGGGCGCCCCCGACTTCGCCCACGGCTTCGCCGACCCCGCGCCCGACGGCGACACCCGTATCGGCCACATCGCCGATCGCCGAGCGCGCCGGCGCCGGGGCGGTCTCCGCCGCCGGTTTCTCGGCCGCTACCACCGCCGGTTCCGCAGTGGGTGATGCCGCCAGTTCCTGGGCCAGCGACGCCGCCGACCACGCCATGGCGCAACCCGCCAGGATGATCGCGATTGCCCGCCTCGATTTCCTCGCCTGCATGGCTGCCTCCCGTTGTCCAGGCGGCCCTCTGCCGCCGTGCTTTCTCCCGTTTGCAGCCGCGAACTCCACGCCCTTCGGATGCTGTGCCGCCGCTCTCTCCGCGGACGCCTCCGGTATCGCGACCCGCCGATGACTTCGAGTCTAACGCTCCAAGGCACCGTCCGCAAGCGCGCGCGCCTCTTTTCGCCGGGTTTCTTCGGGGTCACGAGGTGGAAATCGCAAGATTCAAATCCAAAACGCGAAATCCGAAGGAATCCCGACGTTTCCTCCTGTTCAATCCGATCCGGGTGGCGGGCGCCAATCCGCCAGGCGGGTTCCGTTGGATTTCGTGTTTCGGACGCGCAGTCCGGGGCGTACGGCTTGGGCCTTCGCGCATCAGCGCACGCGGCAGCTCTCCACGATCCCGCGCGCGGCCTCGGCGCACGCCGCGGCGGCCGGCAGGCCGGACCCGCCCCGCCGGGCGTTTTCGATCGCGTCGAGAAGGTCGTGGTAGAGCGCCCAGCCTTCGCGCTCGAAAGCGAGACGGCGGCCGAGCCACTCCGGATGGCGCGAGCGCTCTGCGAGCGGCGGCGCGAGCCGCCGGGCCGAGAGGGCGATGTGCTCCGCCGCCTCCCGGCACGCCTCGTCGCCTCCGGCTTCGAACCGCTCCGCCGCCGCCAGCGCCTGGCGCAACGCAACCAGCGTGACCGGAAAGGGCGAGATGAAGGAACCGGTGAACGGATCCGTCTCCCGCTTGACGGCCTCCGCGCCCCAGGGCTGCGCGGCCGCGTAGTCGGAGAAATGCAGCGTGCGCACCAGGTCGCCGGCGAACCGGCCGGCCCTGGCCGCCTCGATCGCCCGCCCGGCGAACGCCTCCTTGTCGTGGCGCATGATCAACCCGGCCGCATGCGCGCAGCGCAGGTGGCGGCCGCCCGCGAAGAGCGTGGAGAGGAGATAGGCCTGGTCCTCGGCGCGCCCGATGAAGGTCGGAGTGAAGGGACGGTGCCGGCGCAGGCGATCGATACGGATGCCGCTGGTCCCGCCGGTGACGTGGTAGCGGTGCAGGCCCCGCGCGCGCCCGTCGAGCCCGCCGGCGCCGTAGCGCGTCATCATCTCCGCCTCGGTCGACAGCGCCATCGGCAGCCGGCTGAAGAACACGGTGGCCTCTCCGGCGGGGATGGCCTCCGGCCGCGGCACGTCCGGCGTGAAGAGGCCCCGCGGGAGGTCCCGCTCGTTCACCAGGGCGCCGGCCAGCATGCCCAGGTCCACCGGCCGGCCCTCGTCGTCGCGCCCCTCCGCGCCCCACAGCGGCGTGCGGAGATGATCGAAGGCCGACCCCCCGCCCTGCTCGACCAGCTCGCGCTGGGGAAAGACCTGGTCCAGGTCGATCTTGAACGTCGCGCGGACGGCGGGATCGATCAGAACCTGCCACAGGGCGGCGACGGCCTTCAGGAACGAGTAGTGGCGGCCGTACTCGCCGTCCACGCCGAACACCGCGCGCAGCGCCTCCACCTCCGGCGCGTCCCGCCACGACCGTGCGGCCGGCTCCAGGACCTCGTCCACCAGTCGCGTCGTATCCGCCTCGGAGAAGGCGTAGACCGCGAGATGGGGTGTGGGCGGCGCGGCGGCCAGCGTCTCGCGGAGGTAGTCGCCGACCACGCCCTGCAGCGCGTGATGGGTCACGGAGACCGAGAGCGCCACGGCCAGCCGGTCCTCCGGATCGGCGCGGCCGCGGCCCTTCTCGAAGGCGACGGCGGCGTCCAATCCGCGCAGGCCGTACACGACCTCGTTGGCCTCCGGCGGCGCGCCGAGCGGAATCGGGTGGTCGTACCAGTAGGCCTGCGGGCCGCGGACGGCCTCCTCGATGCGCCGTCGCAGGGCGCGGGAGAGCGGAAGCCGCTCGAGATCGGCCGGCGCATGCGGCGCGCCGATCAGCACGTTCGCCGTGAAGAGCACCTCGCGCACGGGCCGGCGGATGGGATCCGGGGCGAGCCGCTCGATGCGCACGGTCCGGTGCGCCCGCAGGCGCTCCACCACGCCGTCCGGATCCATGAGGCCGGGCACGCCCTCCGGGAAGAAGACGGACCAGACCGCCCGTTGCGCCTCCGCGTCCCACTCCGCGTGCGGCCGCTCCCGGCACCACCGCACGGCGGACTCGACGGCGCCGGCCCGCCTCCGGCCGGCCGCCCCGGCCCACTCGTCGGCGATGCCCTGGCGAAGCAGGCGGTGAAATCGAAGGAGCTCGTCAGTAGGAGCGACGTCGGATAACGAGGTCCGCCCGATCCCGGCGGCCTCCGCTCCGGGAGGATCCGCGTCGGCCAGCGCCAACAGAAAAGCGGCGTTGAGATTCCGCATGATTCCCGCGGCCGACCGGTCGCCGGGCCGGAACTGGCCGGCGACGTCGAACCCGGCCAGGGGCCGTCCGACCGCGGCGGTCGCCAGGCGCCTGACCAGGATGGAGAGACCCGGCGTCATGATGACCTTTCGCCCGTTGACATGAACGCCGTACCCTGCCTTCAGCCGCGACGATCCGTCAAGCCCCCGCGCGCAGCGGGATCAGTGCGGAACACAGAGACGCGAAGGCCGCAGAGATGGACCAAACCCGCACGCATGGTTGCGGAGATGAACACGACGGCGCAAAGCCGGTAAAGCAGGCCATCCCCACGCACAGCCACAAGACGTCTCAGGTTTCAGGTTTCAGGTTCGTCTTCCGGGACCATCCCCACGCGCGTGGGGAAGAGGGATCACGTTGGCGCTGTAGCCGCGCGCCGTCTGGACCATCCCCACGCGCGTGGGGAAGAGCATGCCCGCGCCTCCCGTATCGCCCGCGCGATCGGACCATCCCCACGCGCGTGGGGAAGAGAACGATCACGGTCGTCCTCACGCCGCACACCCCGGACCATCCCCACGCGCGTGGGGAAGAGCTGACCGCTTGCCGGCGAACACCGACGTGATCGGGACCATCCCCACGCGCGTGGGGAAGAGAGAGACATCGGGGTCGTCTCCTGCCCGCGCTCCGGACCATCCCCACGCGCGTGGGGAAGAGCGAGAGGCAAGAAACCCGCTCTAAAGAGATACCGGACCATCCCCACGCGCGTGGGGAAGAGCTCTGCCGCCAGGGCGACGTGGAAGGGCTCCACGGACCATCCCCACGCGCGTGGGGAAGAGGGGATCGGTGCCGCGCTCGGCTGCCAAATTCACGGACCATCCCCACGCGCGTGGGGAAGAGACGAGGACGGCAGACTGCCGCGCTCAGATATCCGGACCATCCCCACGCGCGTGGGGAAGAGGGCGCCGCCTGGCGACGGAGCGCGGCCAGCTTCGGACCATCCCCACGCGCGTGGGGAAGAGGCCCTCATGACGCATCTGCTGCCGCGCGCCGTCGGACCATCCCCACGCGCGTGGGGAAGAGTTTACACTGCGAACATACCCCCGTTCAAGCCCGGGACCATCCCCACGCGCGTGGGGAAGAGATGGCCAAGATGAAGGCGAACCACTGTCCGCGGGGACCATCCCCACGCGCGTGGGGAAGAGGGTTTTGTGGGCCGGGGACAAAGAGGTGTTCTGGGACCATCCCCACGCGCGTGGGGAAGAGCAGTTGACCAATCCCCGCCGCGATGCGCTCGCGGGACCATCCCCACGCGCGTGGGGAAGAGGCCGCATCCGCCGAAGTCGGACACGAGGTCATGGGACCATCCCCACGCGCGTGGGGAAGAGGCCGGTCTGCCCGTCCCGCATCCGGCGGTTCAGGGACCATCCCCACGCGCGTGGGGAAGAGGTGCTCACGCGCGAGAAACGCCCGAAGGGTTTCGGACCATCCCCACGCGCGTGGGGAAGAGTGCTCCTCCCCGAAAATCTGGTCGAGCATGACCGGACCATCCCCACGCGCGTGGGGAAGAGCCTGGCGGAGGGTCAACCGGGTCCGCAAGACCCGGACCATCCCCACGCGCGTGGGGAAGAGATGCAGGGGAAGATCACCATCACGCGCGACCTGGGACCATCCCCACGCGCGTGGGGAAGAGCTCCCCGAGGTGGCGGCGGTGATGCGCGAGGGGGGACCATCCCCACGCGCGTGGGGAAGAGTTCGGCACTCCAGACGCGAAGAACATGATCGCCGGACCATCCCCACGCGCGTGGGGAAGAGGTCCTCGCGGCTCATCGCCGCCGCTCTTGCCAGGGACCATCCCCACGCGCGTGGGGAAGAGGGGGCGCCATGCCAGGGGGCCGGCCCGCTGCTGGGACCATCCCCACGCGCGTGGGGAAGAGTCCCGCGCGCGGCGGCACGCATGCGGACGGCGCGGACCATCCCCACGCGCGTGGGGAAGAGCGCCTTCTTCGTGTCGCGCTGCTTGGCCAACTCGGACCATCCCCACGCGCGTGGGGAAGAGTTCTGGCGGCCCCACTCGCGCACGGCCTCCGTCGGACCATCCCCACGCGCGTGGGGAAGAGCGGATGGCGGTGGACGCGACGAACGAGCGCTACGGACCATCCCCACGCGCGTGGGGAAGAGATTCAAATACGCCGCAGTCGCAAGAGTGATCAGGGACCATCCCCACGCGCGTGGGGAAGAGCACGCGACCCTTTTCAGACAGGCGGAATGACCCGGACCATCCCCACGCGCGTGGGGAAGAGAATGCCTGATGCCGGCCATCAGGATTGAATCCCGGACCATCCCCACGCGCGTGGGGAAGAGGCATGTGTGCATCCGTATGCGCTTACCAACGCCGGACCATCCCCACGCGCGTGGGGAAGAGTTCGCCAGCCAGGCAAGGCGGCTCTTGAGGGTCGGACCATCCCCACGCGCGTGGGGAAGAGAGCGACATCCTGCGCGCCGTGTCGCCAGCTTATTCAATATCTTGTGGCCGGGCAATGATCCAGGTTGTCAAAGAACTGCTTCCGCGCCCTTCAATGCGGCCATTCCGGCAAGGGTCCGGGATAGGAGTCGAACGTTCGTTTCAGGATTGCGCGGGCGAGGACCTCCAGCGAAAGGACATCTCGGGCGTTGTAGCGCACCAGCCGATCGAGACTCTCGGCGTCGCCCGTGTCCACGTACCGATTCCACTGCCGGACGGCCTCCTCGCCGTCTCCCTCTTCTTCGGCGGTCCGCCGAATTCCGAGGATGCGCTCGATGGTTTTCAGTCCTCCCACATAGCCATGTGCGCGGGCTTCGTGCATGAGGTCGATGTGCGGCGGCAGGGCGCGCAGACCGAATGCGCGAGCAAGCACGGGCAAGTCGAATCGCGTGCCGTTGAACGTAACCAGGACTTCAATCCGCCGCCAGATCTCCAGAAAGCGCCACAGGTCGCGCCCGCGGACGAAGGTGTCGCTCACGCCGGCCTGCCGGACTCCGATCACGGTCAGTTCGTCCGAAGAGTCGAGTCCTGTCGTCTCCACGTCCAGGAACGCAACGCCGTCGCGGAAATCGGGCCAGACGCGCAGCCGATAGCCGGGCGGAAGGCGTGTCAGGAAGTAGTCGGCCACCCTTCCCCGCAAGGCCGCCTCCGCCTCCGGAATGCGGGCGGCCAGGTCGGCCGCCTTCCGCGGCGAAAGAGCACGGCCCAGGTGCGGCAGGTCCGGCCACGCCAGGCAACCCGCCCGCCACAGGCGGCGCTCGGCCGCGGCCGAGACACCCCGGAAACAGCAGAAACTGCGTCTCAACATCCGCCGCCCTCCGAGGCTGCGTCCGGCGTGTCGTCCCATGCCTCCGCCATGACCTGGAGTCCGGACAGCCTGACCGGCCGGCGGGGCGTGTCGCCATAGCTCTCGACGCTGAAACCCTGCGAGTTCCGCTCCGTGCCGATCACCAGCATGCCCAGGCCCGGCGCGTTGCGGCGGATGTACTCCAGCGTCTTGGCGCGCGTGCGGGCGTTGACGCTGCCGACGAAGACGTTGGGGCGCGGCTCGACGAACCAGCGTTTGAGCAGTCCGCGGATCGCCGGCGGGGTGTCGTTGGCCACGATCACCGTCATACGTCCTCCAACAGCGCTTCGATCTCGCCGGGCATGCGCTGCAGCACGCGGCGGTCTTCGATGTGGAACTTCAGCCGGGTGACGACCTCGTCCTCCGTTGCGTCGGGCTTGAGCCCGATCGTTTCGAAGGCCGCCACAAGTGTGGTCTCGGGCTTGTAGATGTCGACGATGTCGAGCACGAAGGCGCGCATCGAGGCCGTGTGGATGAAGCCCAGTTCCGGCAGGTATCCCAGCGAACAGACCACCGCGGTCGTCAGGGCGTAGAGCGCCGCGTTGGCCGCCGAGACGGCACGGTTGATGTTGTCCGCCAGGTCCCAGTTGTCGGGATTGTAGTTGCGGCCTTTCCACGTCACGCCGAAGCGCACGCCGAGATCGGCGTACAGCGCCTTCACGCGGCGTCCCTCCATCCCGCGCAGCTCCTTGAGCGAGACGCCCGCCACGTTGTCCCCCGCGAACCGGAGGGCGAACATGCGGCGCGCCACGGCGTCACGTTTCGAGGGCGAAGCCGCCAGCTCCGCCTGGCGGCGCGCGCGGTCGTTCTCGTGCGTGGCGCCGACGCCGCGTGCGTAGAAATGAAACCCTTCGGCGCCCACCCAGCAGACGGGCGTGTTGGATTCGGCGCACGCCTTCATGGCCGCGTGCGTCACGGTGGTGCCGGGCCCCAGCATGAGCACGCTCAGGCACGCGACCGGCAGTCGGAACACGGTGCGATCGGCGCCGATCCACTTCACGCTGGAGTCGTCGACCTCCAGCCGCCCGTGCTCCAGGTAGATCGGGGTCCAGCGCTCGCGCGCGGGCGTGAGCGTTTCCAGGGGCGGACGCTCGAAGATCGGCATGGGTCATCCTCCGGCCGGCGCCGGATGCTGGCAGATGCGCCGCGGTTTGAACTCCCGAGTGCGGAAGTCGAGGGGCGCGTCCATCAGCGTGTCCGTCCCCTCGGCGAACGACCCGGCCTCCTCGATCCGCGCAAAGTCCTCCGGCTTCCGACCCGCCAGGCCGAGCGCGGCCATGGCGTCGTCGACGGTCGACCCAAGCCCCCGCACGATCGGGGCGGCCGGGATGCAGCTCTTGCGCCCGAACCACACGCCCCAGCGCGGATTGCGCAGCGCCTCGGCCACGCGATGCAAGGTGTCCGGCGGCCCGGCCAGAAGTATGCCGAAGCGGGCATCGAGCAGGTACTGACGCCAACTCACCGTCGGATGGTCGCACGGCCCGCCGCTCGCCTTGCGCGGAATGGACTGCGGCTGAGTTCTCTTGTCATAGCCGCCCCCGGTGACGTGATAATCCTCCAGCCGCCGGATCTCCAGTGTCCCGTCGTGGCCATCGGGCTGCCGCGGAATCGTCAGCACGGTCAGGCGCACGTCCTCCAGCCGCGCCAGCCACCCCGTCTCGTTCTCCGACCCTTTCGGCGCGCCGAGCGCGGCGCAGATCATGCCCGTCAGTGCGCTGCGCGTCGGATGCAGGGCCGTCGTGCGCCGCGTGAACCGGCTGGCAAACCCCCAGCTCATCAGCGGCGCATCGAGCATGAGCGCCAGATACGCCGTTTCAACCGACATGGCTCACCAGCCTCCGGCAGAACTCGTCGAGGGGGACGTCCGGAATCGCCACCTCTTCGGATGTTTTAATGCCCCAAGTGGTTTTCAGCGCCTCGTGGTGCTTCTTGAGTGCTTCGATGGACTTCTCGAGAAACCCGTTCTTCGACCACACGGGAGACTCGAAGGCATTGACCAGTTGGATCGGCTGGCCGGTATCCTTCACGATCCCGAGCACGTAGGCGGGGAAGGTGTTCGCGTTCATCGAGTTCTTCCGCGCGCCGGGGACGGCCATGAGCGTGGCGCGGACAAACGTGTCCACGACTCCCCTGCGCTCGTCCGGGCCGAGGGCCTTCAGGTGATCGGGGTCAGAGAGCAGATCGAGATTCAGTGCGGCATAGCGGTAGTAGCAGGCGGAATTGAACTCCGCGGTGCCCATGTTCGCGGCGCCCGCGTCGTCGCCCGCCTGCTTCTCGTCGTCCACCGCCGTCCAGAAGTCGAGGTCGCTGTCGCACTTGTGCGTCGAAATCGCGTGGCTGAACATGCCCGCTCCTTCCAGAGTCACATCGGGGGCACTGGCCACCATGCGGCCGAAGATGGCGATGTCGGCGGCATCCGCCGGCACGCCCTTGCCCAACGCCTTGACCGCCGCCTCCTTCAGGCTCATTGCGTCGGCGTCCGGGCTCTTCCGTCTCGCCGCATCGATACCCTCCGCGATCTTCTTGATCTCGGCGGGCGAGAAATAGAGCAGCGTACTGGTCTGCTCCTGGGCGGGCTCGGCATCGTTTTGTGCCGCCTTCTTACCCTTCTTCGTTTTCGCCGGCTCCTTGGCGAGAAACAAGTGCAGCACTTCTTCGGCGGTTCTTCGGGCGGGCTCCTGCTCCCACCCAATCGTGGCGAGAGCAGCGGCAAGATCGTCAGCGGCCTTGCGGGTGCGACTGCCGCCGAACGCATCGGCTCTCATCCCGCGAGCCATCTCCCGGATGGCGCGTTTCAGGCACTGGCTGGAGATGCGGGCGCGGGGGCAGCCGCCGAAGATGGCGGACTTCGGCGCGCCGACGTCGTCCCGGTTGAGACACGAGACCGGGAACGATTGCAGGATGTGCAGTTCGATCAGCTTCATGGTTCGGTCCTTTCGTTGGGGTTCGGCGTTTCGTTCACGTCTTCATGCGGGGCCGGCCCCTCTGCGGACGGCTGCAAAAGACTTGTTTCGCGTCCGCGGGGACGCTCCACGGCGTCGGCCTGAGGCGTCGGCAGAACGGCATGCCGGCTCAGCTTCTCGCGCAGCGCTTCGCGCAAGCGGGGCTTGTCGCGCGCGTACAGCGACACCAGCCGTTTCCCCGCCTGCTGGTAGAGCTTCTTCTTCTCCAGCATGCCGATCTCGTAATCGAGGTTGCCTTCCATGCCCCAGTATTCGAGATAGAGATCGAACTCGGGCAGATAGAAGTCGGGGCGGATGGCGTAGCCCTTGATGATGCGGAAGCGGTTGTCGTAGCGGAAGGCCACGCCCATGGCCGCCAGCTCGTCCGCGACGATCCGCTCGCCCTCCGACTGGACCACCGTGCCGTCGGCGGCCTGGACGGTCTTGTTCAGCTCCACCTGCGTCTCCCAGTTCCGACGCCGGAGGAACACCTCGTCGAAGCACCGGTCGCAATAGGTCCGCTGGAAGGCCTTCTGCGAGCGGGCGTACTCGTCCGCCGCCACGACTTTCGCGCAACGGGCGCAGTGGCGCACCGACGACTTTTCCGCGATGCGCATCGCCTCGCGGATCGTCTTGCCGGCGGCCACGACCGTGCGCTTCACGTAGTCCTTCTCGGCCGGATTGCGGTACAGGTCGCGGAGGTCGGACAGTGCGCTCTCGGCCTCGGCCCCGAACGCGGCGAGGGCCTTGGCGGCGTACTGCCGCACCTGCGGGTGCCCGTCGGCCAGCAGGGGACGCAGCAAGTCGACGGACGCCGCGGAGTCCACGATCCCGGCCAGCTTGCCCAGGGCCGATGCGGCGAGGCGGCGCACGAGCGGCGACTCGGACCGGACGAGCGTGGCCAGCTCCGGCAGGGCCTCGGCGGAAGCGCCTTCGCCGAGATCCTTCGCCCGTGCGGCCAGGCGGCGTTCGTTCGAGAGATTCACGGGCCTGCCCCGACCGCCTCTCTCCCCTCCGCGGCCAGCGGCACCAGCGCCAGCAGACCGAAACCGAACCCCTTGGCGGAGCCGATGCCCCTGGCGAAGGCGGCCTGAAACGCGGCCGGATTGACCGCGTCGAGCACGCCTTCGAACTCCACGGAGTGATGGATTCCGGCACGCTCCTGCTTCTCGATCCGGAACCACTCCCGGCCCTCCGGAATGATGCGCAGCGAGGTTTCGTCCACCGCGAAGCCCGACTGCTCGCCCTTGCGCTTCAGCCACGCTCGCTGCTCCTCCGGCAGGCGCAGTGGAACGCGCTTTCGGCTGGCGTGGTCGCGCTTGGTCGGATTCGCGCGAAGCTGGAACGCGTAGCGGCGGTGGGCGAGAAACGCGGGCTTGATCTCGCGGGTCTGCCACGCCTCGGGATCGTCCGGCCAGACCTCGGGCCGAACGGGCGGCCGCGGCGAGGCGATCAGCAGGCGGAACCGCCGCTCGCGCTCCCGGCGCTCCAACCGCGTGAGGAAGTCGCGCGTCTGGCCGTCCCGCCCGGGGAATGCGCGCCAGACCAGCTGGTGCCACGCGTAAACGTCACGCAGCCTCAGGCGCGCCGCCGTTTCGTAGTCGAGGAAGCCCTGCGTGAGGAAGCTCACGATTCGGCCTCCTCTCCCGCGCCCCAGAACGCCCGGGCCCACTCGGTCCGGACCGCGTCGTTCCAGTGCAGCAGGTCCGACAGCAGTTGGGCGTAGTTGATCCCCGCGCCCTTGGCCTGCGCGGCGCGGACGAGCGGCGCGACACGGGAAGGGATCTCGTCCCGAGTGCACGTCAGCAGGCGCTTGAAGCGGCCTTCGATCGAGTTGTGTTCCGCGGCCAGGCGCACCAGCGTCGCGCCGAGGTTCCCCGCGCCGCCATCCGACTCGGCCTCGGCCGCCCACAGCGCGGCGACGGTTTCATAGGCGGCGTTGCCGATCGCATCCGCGCCCTTGAAACCGCCCAACAATGGCCAGGCGTTCGGTCGGCGCGTCTCGCTGAGGCCGCCGCGCAGGTTGGCGAGCGCGCCGCGGTCGTCTTTGTACCCCTGCAGATAGTCGATGAACTTGGTCGCACGCGGATCGGTCCGGGGTGATTTCATTCGGTCTCCTCCTCGGGGGTCGCTTCGTCCTTGGCAGCTTCCACGGGTTTGAACAGCGCGTTCAGGCCGAGCGCGTAGGCCTTCAGTTGCCGCGGCGTCTCGCGCGGACAGGCCAGATCGTACGCCTCGCGCGCGGCGCGGGCCAGGGCCCTGCCCCACTCCGTTCCGCCCCACTGGTCCCGCTCGGCGTCGTCCGGCCGCAACGGCGACGGGTCTCTGACCAGGTCCAGCAACAACGGCACCTTCTGCTCGATGGCCGTCCAGTAGTGCGCCGATGCCTTCTGCTTCACGAGATTGCCGCGCTTCCAGAATCGCCGGCCGTCTAATCGATCATTCAACGCCTCGCGATTCACTGCGATAGCCTTGTCCAACTTCTTCTGCGTCGCCACGGAGTACGCGACACCTTCTTGGTAACGTTCGCGGTGCACCGAAGTGAACATTGCCGCTGGGATGGCGTACACGCCTTCAATGGCGTCGAGTAGTTTGGATTTGCCGTCCGACAGCAAAGCGCCGGTCCAGATCACGAGGTCCTGCTCATCCGACAGGTTCTGGAATGCCAGCGGTCCACCCAGAGGATTCTCTTCCTGTCTGCTCTTCACAACAATGGATGGCAACTCCCTCCAGATTGATGTCTCAACGCTGCCCGCCAATGAGAATCGCCTCTCCGTCCCCCTGCGTGTGACAATGGTTGCTGTGGCTTCACGAAAGGGCGGGTACTCAAAGCCGTTCCCCATTTGCAGCGAGCAGCGGTCATGTCCCAGCCAGATCGCCCGTTCGACCGGGCAGAGACGCGCCACGTAGCAAGTGGTGGCTTCTTTGATCGCATCGGTTTCACGCGCGAGCAGCTCGTTCCAGAACTCCCACACTGCCCGGCCTCCCCAGGTTCCGGCCCCCATGCAGATCGTCACCTGCTCTTTTGTCAGAAGGTTGTGCCCTATGGTCTCCAAGAGGTTCCGCCCCACCACAGAAGTGTGCAGCATATTCCCCTCGATGCAGGGGGATCTGCCCTTGTATCCGCGCCCCACCAGGGGCGAGTAGTTCTGATACGTGAGGAGATCGAGAGCGAGATCTGCATCACTGCGGACGCGTCCACTTCCTCCCGCGTTGTCGAACAGCGTAGTGTTGTTCCCCGACGCCAAGGTCATGCTGAGCTTGCTGACATCGGCCGCACCTTCGTCGTCCGTCTCCACAACCTCGCTCCTGGTCTGCAGAAATCTCGGCCCCTCTCCGAACAGCTCGAAGGCGTGCTGCCACCTGGCGAGATACTCGCGGGCGGCCTCGGGGAGGCGGGGAAGACAGCGTTTCCAGTCGTCACGGTTTCGGGGACCGTCGAGGGCGGCCTGGGCGATGCAGACGAGCAGGCGCATGAGGGCGATGCGCTCGTGCGGCCGGACGGCGAGGTCGCGGATGCGGTCGCCCTGCTCGAAGACGGTCAGGAGACTGACCCGGCCCGCCTTTCCGTCGTCCCACACCACCGGAATCCACTCACCAGTCGTAAGATTCATCGTCCTCCTCCGCCGTCATTCTGCCACGAGGCGGCCCTGGATGCCACGGCGGAATCACGACGCCGAGATCGGCGCGATACCGCAGACCCGTGTCCTCGCCGCCATGCGCGATGGGCAGGTTCTCTCCTCTCAGTTCGCAGACGACAAGAGGCTCACGCACGTAGTCGCGGACCCAGCGGGGCGTGTCGCCAGTGAACTCCCGCACGCACCACCGCGGCACCTGGACCAGGTTGCGGTGAATCGCCTTCGCGGCGGCGTAGTCGAATTCGTTCGCGCGCAGGTTGCGCCGCTCGCCGTTCAGCAGATGAAGGGACGCGCCCCGTCGCGTATCGCACGACAAGACCTCTCTCACGATCAACACCGATGCGGTCGGACACCCGCCCCAGCGAGTCTGGACGCCTTCTCTGTCGTCGAGCGCGAGGTTCCACACGTTGTTGTTAGCGATGGCTCGATTCCGCAATTCCGTCTTCCGCGCCTCCATCTCCCGGCGGAGTTCGGACCATGCGGCCGGTTCGTCGGCCATGTCCGCATAAGTCGCCTCCAGCAGCGGCCGGATGTCGGCGGGCAGCGTCAGTTCGTTGCGCTCCCGCCACAGCGCGAGCGTCCGCAGGAGCACGTACGGCGCGTACACCCTGGCGCTCTTGCCGAAGGCCGCCTTGATCTCCGCGGCGGAGGCGGTGCGCAAGGCGTCGAGATCGAGATCGGGCGGGACGATCCATACTTCGGGAGTCCAGTCGCGCGGGCGCGGTCGTCGGTGACGCCACAGCCGGCCCAGTCGCTGCAGCAGCATGTCGGTAGGCGCCAGATCGGTGATCAGCAGGTCGGCGTCGATGTCGACGCTCTGCTCGGCGACCTGGGTCGACACGAGCACGCAGCCGTTGGGCGGACGCCTGGCCGGGTCCTTGCCGAGCCGTTCGAGCCATTCCTTCTCCATCTCGTCGCGGCGGAACTGCGGGAAGCGCGCGTGCAGCAAGGCGATGTCCGGACCGACTTGTCGATTCTCGGTTTTCAGCAAGCGGTACGTTTCTTGCGCATCGTTGACTGTGTTTCGAATCCACAGCACGCACTGGCCGCCTTCAGCCCTTGCGAGACACTCTGCCGGCAGGTCGTGCCCCGGGCGGAATCTGATCTGAATGCTCCTGCGCGCTTCGGGAGCGACCGAACGATATCGCGTCCCGCCGTCGAGCGCAGCGGAGAGGAGCGGGTAGTCGGCGGCTCCTTCCGGCGCCGCCGTTCCGAGAAGCTGTTGGCGGCGCGCCGCGGTGAGCGTGGCCGAGAGCACGATGACCGTCGCGCCCAGCTCGCGCAGCCGTTTCACGAGACCGTCAATCAGGGTTCCGGTGTAGAGATCGTAAGAATGGACCTCGTCCAGGATGACCACCTTGCCGGCCAAGGCGAACTGCCGGACGAAGAAGTGCTTCGCCGCCACCACGCCCAGCAGGGCCTGGTCGACCGTGCCCACACCGAACGGCGCCAGGAGCGCCCGACGGGAGGAGGCGAACCAGTCGCGGCCATCGTGGGGATTCTCGCCTTCTTCCGTCTTCGCTTCCTGCTTCCCGGTCAGCGGCGCGTTCGTATCCTGAAGCCACGAGCTGCCGTGAATCAGCCGCGTGCCGGCCCCGGGCGCGAGTCGATCGACGAAGTCGGCGACGCGTCGGTGGATGCGGTTGCTCGTCGTGCGCGTGGGGAGAGCGAAGTAGATGCCCGTCGCCTGCCCCGTCGCGAGCAGGTGGTAGGCCGCGAAGATTGCCGCCTCGGTCTTACCGCTGCCCATGGAGGACTCCACGATATACACGCCGGGTGCCCGAACGAAGTCCCGCATCTCGCGCTGAAGGTCATTCGGGCCTTGGGTCAGTTCTGGGAAGAGGTCCGCGAAGGTCTTCCCCGGTTCACACGCCATCCGTCGGAAACCGATCTGCGCCAACTGCCGCTCGGCCTGTTCGCGGATCTCATCCGTCTCGAGCTTCTTCGACGGCGGAAAGAACCGCTCATCGGACGCCAGCCAGTCGGCCACGGCGATCAGGCCGGCGTTGAACCAGAGCGGGGCCGCATCGAAGTCCGGCGGTTCGCCGGGCAGCGGGCCGAAGTCGGCCGTGAGCAGTCCCGCGAGTCGCTGCCGCTCGGCCTCCCAGGCGGGGCCGCCGTCGCACAGACGCGGAAGCCGTTCGCCCTTCAGCCGTCCGTGATGCGCGCCGACGATCACCGCCCAGAAGCGCAGGTCGTCGCGGCGCAGGAGAACCTGCACGGTCCGCTGGCTGATCTTGGCGTGGTCCTCCTCGAATCCCGCGCAATGCCTGGCGGTCATCCGATGCGCCTTGCGCCAGGAGGGGCACTTGCCCTGAAAGCCGGGAGAGACCTTGCCGATATCGTGAAGAGCGGCCAGCGTGACGCCCGCGCGGGCGAGAAGCCGGTCGGCGAGCCATGGCGGGCACTGAGCGGCGAGCAGCCGCGCGACGGCGCCGGCCGCGCGGCAGTGCTGGGCGACGGAGATACCCGGATGGCCGGAAGGCGTCGTCTTGGCCCAGCATTCCTCGTGCGGCGCGGGCGGCGGCTGCGATCCATCCCCGCAAGGTCCTCGAGGCAGAGGCATTTCCTATCCCCTCACTCCCCCATTCTGTGCCCGACGATTCCGGGCGATTACCGGATGCACGCTTCTGGCCCCGGGGAGGCGCCGGTGTCAAGTCCGGAGCCTGGACAATCGGCATGCGCAGCTTTCCGGACACTGGAGGCAGCCGAACGGGAGCGCAACAGTCCGCTCGCGTACCCGCACCCGCCCATTGCATGCTCTTACTCTTGCTCTCACTCTTGGTCTTGATCTCACTCTTGATCTTGATCTTACTCTTGATCTTACTCTCCCTCGTAACCCCGCTCTCCACCGAACGCGTCACGGAAAGGGAGATCGCTCTTCGACACCAGGAGGTGGAGTTAGAGTCAGAATTAGAGGCGGAGGGGACAGGGAGGTCCCAGAGACGAGGGTGCTGCAAAACAGTGGACGGTTGGCGGCTCTTCGCGTACAGTGGCGGGCCGTTTTGATGGGGATACGATGAAGCAGCTCAGACTCGGATTGCCGAAGGGCAGCCTGCAGGAGGCGACCTTCGCGATGATGGAGAAGGCCGGATTCCGGATCCGGACCGGCTCCCGCTCGTACTTCCCCGAGATCGACGACCCGGAGATCTCCGCCCGTCTCATCCGCGCCCAGGAGATCAGCCGGTACGTGGAGAACGGGCATCTCGACGCCGGCCTGACCGGCCGCGACTGGGTGGAGGAGAACGGCTCCGACGTCGTCGAGGTCGCCGAGCTCATCTATGCCAAGCAGGGGTTCCGGCCCGTCCGCTGGGTCCTCGCCGTGCCCGAGGATTCGCCGATCCGCTCCGTCAACGACCTGCAGGGCAAGCGCATCGCGACGGAGGCCGTCGGCCTCACGCGGCGCTACCTGGAGAAGAACGGCGTGAAGGCCGAGGTGGAGTTCTCTTGGGGGGCGACCGAGGTCAAGGCGCCCGACCTCGTCGACGCCATCGTGGAGATCACCGAGACCGGCTCATCGCTGCGCGCGAACAACCTGCGCATCGTGGAGACGATCATGGAGTCCACCACGCGCTTCATCGCGAACCGCGAGGCGTGGGCGGACCCGTGGAAGCGCGCGAAGATGGAGCAGATCACCCTGCTGCTGAAGGGCGTGCTGGCGGCGGGAGGCCGGGTGCTGATCAAGCTCAATGTCGACCAGGAGCACATGGCGGGCGTGTTGAAACGCCTGCCCGCCCTTCACGCGCCCACGGTGAATCACCTGAGCACGCCCGGCTGGTTCTCGGTGGAGACGGTGGTCGAGGAGAAGGTCGTGCGGGAGATCATCCCATCGTTGAAAGCCGCCGGGGCGGAAGGTATCATTGAGATTGCTTTGAACAAAATCGTTCCGTAGCGCGGGATCCGCGCGCGGAGGAGAGGTGCGACATGGGGAGTATCAAGAAGAAACGCCGGGCCAAGATGTCGAAGCACAAACGCCGTAAACGTTTGCGCTCCCAAAGACACAAGAAGAGATAGACGGTTCCGCCAAGACATGATGCGCCCATGCGTATGATGTTCTCCGCGAGGGTCCTCCGTTGCGAAGGGTGGCGGAACCATCTCAGAAGGCGGCGCGGTTGCACGGAGGAGCGGACGGATTGATGTGGAAACGTTGAGCGGTCAGGATCGGTGGGTTGCGGATCGCCGCCTCAGGATCTTGCCGTGTGCCTTTCGGATGCCTGCGACGGATCGATGTTCTGTCGCGGGCATCCGGCGTTTGGGCCGGGCGAGGCGCGCCGCGGGGCGTGCGCTGACGGCCGGGGCGTTTCTCCTGCTGGCCGCCGGGTGTCGCACCCTGCCCCCGGCCCCTCTGCCGGGCGGAGCGGACGACCCGGCGCCGGAGACGCTGGCCCTGGTCGGCCGCGCGATGCTCGGCCGCGCGGAGGGCGACGCCGAGCAGGCGCTGAAGTACTTCCAGGAGGCGATCGCGCGCGATCCGGACGCGGAAACGCTCTACCTGCAGGCGGCCGATCTCCAGATGCGCCGGCGCAAGCCGGACGAGGCGCTGAAACTGATCGAACGGCTCGTCACCCGGCTCCCCAGGTCGGTTGCGGCCCGGCTGGCGCTCGCCCGGGCCCACGCCCTGCGCAAGCAGCCCGCCGAGGCCCGGGCCGCGATTGACGAGGCGCTCCGGCTGGAGCCGGTCAACGGCGCCGTCCATGCCGCCGCGGTGCCGCTGCTGTCGGCGATCGGACAGGAGGCGCGGGCCCTTGAGGTTCTGCGCCAGGGTGCCCCGACGGCGGTTCCGCCCGAGGCCTTGTTTCCGCCCTCCGCCTTCCTCCTCGCCCGCGCCCACGCCCGGCGGGACACCAACACGTCGGCCGCGGTGCTCGGCATCCTGGAGACCGCGGGGGGCCGGGCGCAGACCAATGCCGCGGCCATGATGATGCTCGGCGACCTCTACGGCGGGGCGGGGGAGACGGAGCGGGCGCTCGCCGCCTATCGGGACGCCCGGCGCATCCGCCCGGAGATGCCGGGCTCCTATCTTCAGTCCGCGCGCCTGCTGCTGACCCAGAGCCGGCTCGACGAGGCGGTGACGGCCCTGGAGAAGGGCCTCACCAACGCCGTCCCCACCCGCCATCTGCGGAGGGTGCTCGGGGCCCTGTACGCGGTCCGCGCCGCGCGGACGTCCGACGAGGAGAAGGCGCGCGCCGACCGGGACGCCGGCGTGGCCTGCCTGCGGGCGGTGCTGCCCCAGATGCCGGAGGATCTCTCCGTGCGCGTGGAACTCGGGGATCTCATGGCCGCCAACGGGCGCGTGGCGGAGGCGGTGAGCACGTGGGAGCCGCTGCTCATCGACGACGCCGGCCTGCGCCGCCGCTTTGCCCAGCGCCTCTCGGCGATCGCGACGCTCAAGACCGCCACGGCGGCCCTCGATGCGGCGCGCCTGGAGTCCAGCGAGGAGCGCGCGCGGAAGTATCTCCTCGCCGAGCTCCACATGCTCGCCGGCGAGGAGGTCCAGGCCCGGACGCTCTTCCGGGAGCTCGCCACGGGCGATCCACCGGAGACCTCGCCGTACATCCGGCTGGCCACCATCGACCCCGGCGAGGACGCCGCGGAGGCGTTGCGGCGCATCGACGAGGGCCTGCAGCGGCTGATCGATGAGCCGTCGCTGCTCGCCGCCCGCCTGATCCTCCAGATCCTGCGGCGCGACACGCAGGCGGCCCTCGCCACGATCGACCGTCTTCGCAAGCTGGCGCTCATGGACGACCAGCCCGATCCGCCCGCCCTGGCGGTGTACCGCATGCTGGCCCTGCAGTACGGCGGCCGCTCCGCGGACGCGGCGGACGCGCTGCGCGGGCAGATGGACAGGGAGCCGCTGATCATCGAGCTGTACATCCGGCGCGCCGCCGTTTTCGACGAGCGGCTGGACGCCGGCCGCACCACCCGGACCACGCTCGACGTCCTGCGCGAGAGGCGGCCGAAGGACGCGCTGGTGCCGCTCTACCGCGGCTACTACGAGCTGATGATCACCAACTACCCGGCGGCGGTCGCCGCGTTTGAGGAGGTCGGGCGGATGGGCCTGGGCGAGACCGAGATGGCGAAGATCCTCACGCCGCAGTTCCACTTCTGGTACGGCAGCGCCCTGGAGCGGGCCGGACGGCTGCCGGAGGCGGAACGGGAGCTGATGCGGTGCATGGAGCTCGATCCCGAGATGACCGATCCCCGCAACTACCTCGCCTACACGTGGGCCGAGAAGAACATGAAGCTCGACACCGCGCTCGAGTACATCCAGACGGCGCTCAAGAGCGAGCCGGACAACGGCGCCTACCTGGACACGCGGGGATGGATCTATTACAAGCTCGGCCGGTACGCGGAGGCACTGACCGATCTGGAGGCGGGGCTGAAGGCCGCGGGCGAGGACGCCACGATCCTCGACCACATCGGCGACGCGCTGGAGAAACTCGGCCGCGGGAAGGAGTCGGTCGAGCGCTGGTCGCGCGCCTATGTCCTCGACCCCGGCATCGCCGGGCTGCGGGAGAAGCTGGCCGCCCACCAGGTGGACCTGAAGCCGCTCGATGAGGATGCGGCCAGGCTGAAGGAGAAGAGGCAGCGGGATATCGGCATCCTGTTCGGTTTCGAGGAAGTCGCGATCGAGGAGGGCGTGCGGAATCCCGAAGAGCTGCCGGAGGAGCCCGAGACCGAACCCGCGCCCATCCCGGGCGAAGGCGGGGCCGAGATGCCGATGCCGTAGGCGGTCGCGCCGGAAGTTGATCTGCGAATACTTCCCCTCTCGCCATCGCCATCGCAATGCCAATCGCACTCGCTGCCGATCGCGGCATGAAGCCGCTCCCACTACCGGGCCTTCAGATCACCGCGCCGGCCCGCCATTGAAGGCAGGGGGCTGTTTCCCGGCTCGCGAGGCCGCTCGCCCTCCACGCCGCGGGGTCGCCTATTTTGAGTCAACGCGCGCGCGGAACGCGTCATGCGCGGGAATCGCATTGCAAAACCACGTCACTTCCCTATCATACGCGGCCGACGCCGAGATGATGAAGTTTTCAACGATGGTCCTCGCGCTGGGCGGGCTGCACGCCGTGCTCGGGGCATGGTGGCTGGCCGCGCCGGACTCCGCCCGCGCGGCGGTGGAACGGTTTCCGCGCCATCGGCTGGCCGGCTGGATCCTGGCCGCGGTCGCACTGGTGTGGGCGGGGTCCAACGTCTACCACGCGGAGCTGGGCCGGTTCTCGTACGTCAAGCCCTGGCTCTTCGGGGCGGTCCCGGCCGTCGTTCTGCTCGTCGGTTTTTTCATGGACGACCTCCTCGCGCCCCGCGCGCTGGGCGGCCTGATGCTCCTGGCGGCCGCGCCCCTGCTCAAGGCGGCCCGGTTCCATGAGTCGAGCCTGGCGCTGACCGTTACCGTGCTGGCCTATGTCTGGGTCGTGCTCGGCATGGCCTGGGTGCTCGGCCCCTATCGCTTCCGCCGCTGGCTCGCGCCCCTGAGCGGGGTCCCGGGCCGCCTGCGCGCGGCGGGCACCGCCCTGGTCGCGGCGGGGCTGGGCTACGTCGCCCTGGGATTGACCGTACTGCACCGCTGAGGGTCGAGCGTCCGGACCGAAGAATCCGTGGATGATGGCTGACGAGTCTTCCAGGACCGCCCCGCGGCCTCCGCGCATCCTCGTGCTGCGCGGGGGGGCGATCGGCGACTTCGTCCTGACCCTGCCCGCGCTGCAGGCCCTCCGCAGGCGCTGGCCGGACGCCCACATCGAGCTCGTGGGGTATCCCCACATCGTCCGGCTGGCGGAGGCCGGCGGGCTGGTGCAGCGGATTCACTCCCTCGACCGGGCGGGCATCGCGCGCTTCTTCGCCCTCTATCCCCAGCTGGAGGAGTCCCTCCAGTCGTTCATCGCCTCCTTCGACATCGTGCTTTCCTACCTGCACGATCCCGACGGATGCGTGCGTCTCAACCTGCTTTCGACCGGCGTCCGGCACGTGCTCTACATCTCGCCGGTGGGCCCCACCTGCCACGCGTCCGACCACCTCTTGAAGCCCCTGGAATCGCTCGCGATTTACGAGTCGGGCCTCGTGGCGGAGCTGGTGCTGGAGCCGTCGGCCCGGACCGCCGGCGGCGCCCGCCTCGCCCGACTGGGGGTGCCGCCGGGCGCGCTGGCGGTCCACGCGGGAAGCGGAAGCCCGCAGAAGAACTGGCCGGTGGAAGGGTTCATCGAGGTCGCCCGCCGCGCCGCCGCGGGCGGCCGGCCGCTGCTGTTCCTCCTCGGCGAGGCCGACGCGGCCATCGCCCCGCGCATCCACGCGGCCGCCGGGGAGCTGGGCATCCCGGTGCTGGAGGACGCCGAGCTCGTGGACGTGGCCGGCGCGCTGGCGAATTGCGGGGCCTTTGTCGGAAACGATTCGGGGATCACGCACCTGGCGGCCGCCCTGAACCTCGCCGTCGTCGGCGTCTTCGGCCCCACCGACGCGGCCATCTGGGCGCCCCGCGGCCCACGCGTGCGCATCGTTCAGTCGCCCGACGGCCGCCTCGACCACGTCACCGTGGAGCAGGTCATGGCCGCGCTGGCCGACGCGGCATCGCCGTGAACCCGCTGCCGGCCTCGATGCGCCATCCGCGCCTTTTCCGGCGGCCGGCGCGCCTCCGCGCCGCGGCTACTTCGTGGCGCCGGGCGGAGGGGCGTTCGTATCGCCGGCGGACGCCGGGCGTTCGCGCCACCGCCGCTCGAACTCGGTCATCGCGGCCGCGGGGGGCACGCTGGTCGGAAGAAACTGGGTCCGGCCTCCGGCGCGTTCGACCACCAGCGGTCCGTCGCCCGGTATCAGATCGCCCGGATGGCGGGACTCCAGGTACTTCCGCGAGGCGTAGAAGAAGACCCACCCGTAGGGCTTCTCGACCGTCCGCCCGTCCTCGAGGACCCTCTCCGGGCCCTCGATGCCGGCGACGACCCGCCGCGCGATGGCCACCGCCTGCTCGCGGGTGATGGCCTCCGCGGCGGGCACGCTGTTCGTAGCCGTCTGGTCCGTCATGGCAGCCTCCCGGCCGGACGCCCTTCTCCCGCGCAACCGCCCCGATCCCTGTTCACGGCACCAGGCCCCATCCGATGTTCGATCCGCCGTCGGAGTTGTATCGCTGGTTGGCGCGGGCGGGCGTCGTGATCACTTCGCGCGGATTGCCCGCGCCCCAGTCCTGGCCCTCGACAATCCCGACGGTCCCATTCTGATTGGCCATCATGACCACGTGAGAGCCGCCCCCGCTGTACCCGATGCCGACGATCGCGCGCGTGCCGGGTCCCCCGGCCTGGACGGCATTGAACGCGTCCTGGAAATTGCCGCCCCAGGCGAGATTCGTCCCGAACCGGGTCTCGATATCGCTGAACGAGCCGTCGCGACCGGCCGGCGCCGCGGCGCCCGGGTCGGTGCCCGTCAGGCGGGCGTTGACGGCGTCGATGATGTTCCCGCAGTTGATCACGCTGCTCGCCGGATTGACCGAGCTGGCGATCACGGAGAGCGACACCCCTCCGCCGCCCATGTCGCCGATGATCACGGTCGGGAAGCCCACGACGATGATCCCTCCGTGGACGGTCATGTCGCCCTGGCGCGCCGCGGGCATGAAGCCGATCATCACGCTCATCGAGCCCTTGGCGATGACATCGGGGGGGCCGGTGCAGACCGCCGTGTCCGACACGCGCGCCGCGGGCATGAAGCCGATCGTCACGGAAGGGTACCCCGTGATGATCGGCCCCCCGACGTGCGGCACCGGCCCCGGGTTCACCATCGGGCAGGTATGCATGTCGCTGATTCTCGCGGCAGGAGGCATGAGGACTCCTCGGCGGCGAGGGCCGCTCTCAGCAGGACTTCATCCCGGTTTCGGAGTTGTCGGCCTCGGTCGGTTTCCCGGGACTCGCTTCCGCCGCCGTCTGCGCGCTCGTCGGGCTCGATCCCGATCCCACGCCCGCCGCGCCGCCGCTGTTGATCAGGACCGTCGTGCCCTGGATCGTCACGCCGGCCGGCCCGATGTCGACGAAGCCGCCCGGGCCCTTGAGCGTCACCTGCAACCCTCCTTCTATGATGACCTTCATGCCTGCCTTGAGGTGGATCTCCTGGCCGGCCTCGACCGCAAACTTCATGCCGATCTTTTCCTGCCGGTTGTTGCCCACCTCGAGCGAGTCCTCGGTCCCGATCTTGACCGCGCGCTGCTGGTCGATCTTCTCGTGCTCGTCCTTCTCGACGTGCTGCTTCAGGTTGCCCTTGTACAGGATGTCCACGTTGCCCGGGCCGTCGATGCCGCCCACCTTCAGCTTGAAGTTGCCGCCGATGTGCTCCTCCTGATGGCGATGCACCTTGAGGTGCTTGTCGCGGTAGACCATCTCCTTCTGGTCGCCCTTCTTCCCGCCTTCTTCCTTGCCGACGACCAGATGCCGGTCGTTGATGACCTTCTCCATCGTGTCGTTCTTGACGCGGATATCCATGTTGCGCTCGGCATGGAAGTAGATCTGCTCCTGGCCCTTCTTGTCCTCGAAGCGCATCTCGTTGTGGCCGACCCCGCCCATGGAGGAGTTGGACTTGACGTAGGACTTCGTCTTGTGGTCGGGCAGTTTGTAGTGCTGTTCCTGGTCGGCGTTGTACACCGAGCCGGTCACGAGGGGGCAGTCCGGATCGCCCTCGAGGAACTCGACCACCACCTCCTGCCCGATGCGGGGCAGGTAGAACGATCCCCATTTCTTCCCGGCCCAGTCGTGGGCGACGCGGATCCAGCAGGAGCTGTTCTCGTCCTTCTTGCCGAGGCGGTCCCAGTGGAACTGCACCTTGATGCGGCCGTACTTGTCGGTGTAGATCTCCTCCCCCTTCGGCCCCACCACCACGGCGGTCTGGGCGCCCTGGATGGTGGGCTTGGCGGTGAGGCGGGCGGCGCGGAAGCGCGTCGAGGCGTCGATGGCCGTGAAGGCCATGTCGAAATCGCCGCCCTCGGCGTCGGGTTCGGTCTCCGACTCGTACGATTCGGCGCGCGCCCGGTAGTCGGCGGACACGACGAGCCATTCCTTGTTCTGATCGCCCCGCGGGTGATCTTCCAGATTGAACTTGTACCCCGGGCAGAGGCCGCGGGCATCGGTCGTCGCCCGCACGATCTCGTAGAACGTGCGCAGCTCGTCCATGCGGGTCTTGGCGTACGTGTCGCCTTCGCCGGTGTTGGAGTACTCGCCGGGATAGTCGTACACCTCGTAGTCGCCCTTGTCGTGCGGGCCCGGGTTGTTCGAGTTGGTCTTCAGCGGCGTCTTGGGCGTCGTGAAGTTGTAGTCCGTGTGGACGTACTTGCCGGACAGGAGGCTCTTTTCCGTGATCCATTCGCCGACGGCGTCCACCTGTTTCCACGGCGTGCCTTCCGCGCGCGTCTTCATCGTGCCGTACTTGCTGTACGGCGTGTGGTTCGACGGCGCGTCGCAGAGCACGACGGTGTGGTTGCCCTCCTCGTGCTTGATGTAGTAGTAGATGCCCTCCTGCTCCATCAGGCGGCTGACGAAGTTGAAGTCGGTCTCGCGGTACTGCACGCAGTAATCCCACTTGCGGTAGTTCCGAGTGAGCTTGTCTTCGAACTGCCCGCCGTACGGCTGGAACACCTCCTTGATGATGTCCGGGATGTTCTTCTTCTGGAAGATCCGGCAGTCGGCCTTGCGCGTGAGGAGCCACAGCCAGGGCACGACGGTCGCGTAGAACTGCACGAACCGGCTGCTCCGGAAGGGCGCCATGCGGAAGGTGTTGACGAAGCCGTTGAAGTAACGGAACTCCGAATCGCCCGTCTGCAGCTTCACGGTCACCTTCTTGCCGATGAGCGACTCGAAGTCGACATCGGCCTTGGTGGCCAGCATGTCGAGCTCGTAGATGAACGGCCGTCCCAGCTCCTCGTGGCCCGAGAATCCCATCAGAAGGAGCTGGTCCTTGCCGAGCGGCGTCTCGACCTGGATCAGCCGGTGCTCCTGGGTCATCTGGCCGCCCGAGCCCGAGCCGGACGCCCGCGATCCGCCGCCGCGGGGCGCCCCGGCCTGCGCCGCCGGCGCCGCCGGCGCCGTGCGACCCGCCGTCGGTCCCGCGCTCCGCGGCGCATTCGTCGGTCCCGCATTCTGTGGTGTGGGTATTGCGCTCACAACCCGCCTCCCCGCGCTCCTGGCGCGCTTGTCACTCTATGGCATAGGAGAAATCCCGGTTGGCCACCGATACGTGGACCTTCCGCACGGTCTCACCGGCCATGATGCGGTTGAGGAACTCGCGGCTGAGCGCCGGCAGCACGGTGTGCGTGAGAATCGCGTCCACCATGCGCGCCCCGCTCGCCGGGTCCGTGCACCGATCGGCGATGAGATGCACCACGTCCTCGTCGTACGTGAACGGGACGTTGTGGTTCTCCTTGATCCGCCGCACGATCCGGCTGAGCTGCAGCCGGATGATGAGCTTCTGGACCTCGGGGCCGATCGGATAGAAGGGCACCACCACCAGCCGCCCGAGCAGGGCCGGCGGGAAGACCTTCAGCAGGGGATCCTTCAGCGCCTTCGCCAGCCCCTCGGGCGCCGGCATCAGCGACGGATCCTTGCACATGTTCATGATCAGATCGGTCCCGACGTTGGTGGTGAGCAGGATGATCGTGTTCTTGAAGTCGATCTCCCGGCCCTCGCCATCCTCCATCATGCCCTTGTCGAACACCTGGAAGAAGATCTCGTGGACATCGTGGTGCGCCTTCTCCACTTCGTCCAGCAGCACGACGCTGTAGGGGCGCCGCCGGACGGCCTCGGTCAGGATGCCGCCCTCGCCATAGCCGACGTAGCCCGGAGGGGCGCCCTTCAGGGTGGAGACCGTGTGGGACTCCTGGAACTCGCTCATGTTGATCGTGATCACGTTCTGCTCGCCGCCGTAGAGCACCTCGGCGAGCGCCAGCGCGGACTCGGTCTTGCCCACCCCGCTCGGCCCCGCGAGCAGAAACACCCCGATCGGCCGCTTGGGGTTGTCCAGCGCCGCCCGCGAGGTCTGGATGCGCTTGGCGATCGTGTCCAGCGCGTGCCGCTGCCCGATGACGCGCTTCTCCATCGCCTCCGCCAGATGGAGCACCGTGTCGATCTCGTTCTTCACCATACGGCCGACGGGCACGCCGGTCCAGTCCGCCACCACCGACGCCACCGCCTGTTCATCCACGCTCGGCAGGATGAGCGGGTCTTCGCCCTGGAGCTTGTCCAGATCCTTCTGGAGCGTCTTGAGTTCCTTGAGCAGGGCCTTGCGATCGACCGGCTCCGCGGCCGGCGCCCCCGCGGCCGCCGGTTCCGCCGCCTCCTCCTTGGGCGCCGCCTCCGCGGCGGCCTTCTTCTCGCCGGCCGCCGCTTCGGCCGGCGCCGGCGACTCCACGCGCAGTGTCTGCGAAATCTCCAGGATGCGGTCGACGAGCGCCTTCTCCTTCTTCCACGCCGCTTCCAGCTTCTCGAGGCGCGCCCTCTCCTCGGCCAGCCTCGTCTCGATCTCCCGCGCCCGCTCGGTATGTTCCACCCCCACCGCCGCCTCGCGTTCGACGATGCCCTTTTCGATTTCCAGCGACTCGATGATCCGGTGGCAGTCCTCGACGCGCGCCGGGGTCGCGTGCTGGCTCACCGCCACCCGCGCGCACGCGGTGTCGAGCAGGCTCACGGCCTTGTCCGGCAGCTGTCGGTCCGGGATGTAGCGGTGCGACAGCTTCACCGAGGCCTCGAGGGCCTCGTCGAGGATCTGCACCTTGTGGTGCTTCTCCTGCACCACCGACAGGCTGCGCATCATGAGCACGGCCTTGTCTTCGCTCGGCTCCTCCACCTTGACGACCTGGAACCGGCGGGTCAGGGCGGGGTCCTTCTCGATGTACTTCTTGTACTCCGCCCAGGTGGTCGCGGCGATGGTCCGCAGCTTGCCGCGCGCGAGCGCGGGCTTGAGCAGGTTCGCGGCGTCGCCGGAGCCCGCCGCGCCGCCGGCCCCGATGAGGGTGTGCGCCTCGTCGATGAACAGGATGATCGGCTGGGGCGAGGTCTGCACCTCCTCGATCACCTGCCGCAGGCGGTTCTCGAACTCGCCCTTCATGCTCGCGCCCGCCTGCAGCAGGCCGAGGTCCAGCGAGCGGAGGGCGACGTCCTTGAGCGACGGCGGCACGTCGCCGGCCACGATGCGCTGGGCGAACCCCTCCACCACCGCCGTCTTGCCCACGCCGGCCTCGCCGGTGAGGATCGGATTGTTCTGGCGCCGGCGCATGATGATGTCGATGATCTGGCGGATCTCGTCGTCGCGCCCGCGGATCGGGTCGAGCTCGTTGTTGCGGGCGCGCGCGGTGAGGTCGACGGAGAACCGCTGCAGGGCCTCCTGCTTGCCCATCGCCGCGGGCGCCATGGCGCCGCTCGTCTCGCCCGGGGCCACGCCCCCGCCGGCCGGCGCGGACAGGGCGTCCTCCGGCGAACCGCCGACGATCTTGACGAAGTTGTCGGTCAGGTCGTCCACCTTGATCTTCGCGAACTCCCGCGAGATCGCGTGGAGGACGTTCCGCAGCGTCGGGGTCTTCGTCAGCGCCACCAGCAGGTGTCCCGTGCGCACGCGACTGTCGTTCAGCATGAGGGTGCAGTACACCCACGCCCGCTCCACCGTCTCCTCCAGGTGCGGCGAGAAGTCGGAGATCGCGGTGGCGCCGCGGGGGAGACTGTCGAGCGACGACGTCATCTCCGAGGCCAGGCGCGAGAAGTTCGCGCCGAACTGCTTGAGGATGCGGTGGAAGTCGGAATCCTGGAGCTGGGCGATCTGGTGGAGCCAGTGCACCAGCTCGACGTAGGGGTTGCCCCGCAACTTGCAGAACGTGGTGGCGCTCTCGATCGATCGGTAGGCCAGGCTGTTGAGCTTCCCGAACATTGCCGCGCGACTGATTTCTGCCATGACTCGATTTCCTTTCCTTCTGATCGGGGGACCGCCCGCGGCGGCCGCCCGGTTCTATGACGGCATGATCACCAGATCCTCCGCATCGCGCGGATACGGTTCGCTCCTGAGCCAGGCCGTCCAGCCCAGCTTGCCTTTCCGTCCCAGCTGGATCTCCGGGACCTCGGACGCCTTCAGCACGAGCTGCGCGTCCCAGGCCAGCGAGTAGCCGACGTAGTTCATCACCCACGCCTTCAGCCGTCGGAACGACGGGCCCCGCGGGAGCATCCGTTCGTAGTCGGCGAAGCTCATCGGGCCCAACCGGATCCGGAACTTCTGCTGGCAGTCCCACATCCGGGCGCCCATCACCACGTCGGTGCCGATCCGGCCGCAGTCCGGCGTGGCCCCCAGGTGGCACCGCGCGTTTTCGGGCACATCGATCCACCAGCCGGAAAACTCGCGCAGGCAGGTGGGCAGGCCGAAGTAGTCGGCCAGGATGGAGGCCAGCCCCTCCGCGTGCCGCGTCTGGCAGAGCAGGTGGCCGGCGAAATGGAGCTTGGCCTCGTCGGCGATCTCGTCGCGGTTCCGGAGCGGCGGCATGCCCAGCCCCGCGAAGCTGGCGACGTACACCCCGAAGCGGTCCTGGTCGGGACGGTCGTAGCTGGCGCACGCGTTGTTCCGCATCCACGCGCTGTAGAGCAGCGAGAGCATGCGGTGGTGGAACATGTCCATGAAGCCGGCCAGCGTGCGGTCGTTGCTGTTCCGCATGCTGTCGCGCGCGTACTCGGTGAGGTGCAGCGGCAGGGGGCCGGACGGGCCCCACATCCCGCAGCAGTACACGAAGAGCCGCGCCGCCGGCCCCTCGCCCTCCTCCTCGAAGCGCTGCAGCGAGGTCGGCGCGAAATGCAGATGGGGTTCCTGGCAGAAGCGGACGACGTCTTCGGACGGCTTCTGGGACGAGCCGATGCGCGGCAGATCGGGCCGGGACGCATCCAGGCAGCGCAGGGCCGTGAAGAAGTCGAACCGCTCGGGATTCGCCCTCAACCGGTCGATCATAGATTCGGACGGATGCCCCAGGTCGGCGGCCATCGGATGATCTCCCCGCGGCTCTTGCCGCGGACCACGGTTTCGGTAAAGGAATTCAGCGTGACGTGCCGGCGGAAGAACTCCGCCAGCACCGCCCCGAGCAGGAACTCGCCGGTCCCCTCGAACGCGTCCTCGTCGAGGGTGACCGCGATTTCCACGCCGCGCGCGAACGCGATCGGGCCCCCGGAGCCCACCCGCCGGGAGACCGGGCGGGCGGAGACGGCGCTCACGCCCTCGACCTGGCGCCGGATCTGCCGATCCTGCGTGTCGGCGTAGAGCCGCAGGATGTCGCGCAGCGCGGATACGCCCTCGCCGGACGCCGTGTCGGTCAGCGACAGGTAGTTCAGCGACAGGTGGCTGATCGCGCGCCAGGCGCCCTCGCCGCCGACCCTCGCGGGCCGCGGGGGGGTCGGACCGGCGACGCATTTCACCCCGCGCACCGGCCGGGCGCGCGTCAGCGTGAAGTCGGACGGCCCGACCCCGACCGGCACCTGCAGCGGCAGGTGGCGGTTGGTACAGAGGGCCGAGACCGCCATCTCCCGCAGGTCGCCCCGGTAGGGCGCGGAGGAGGCGTCGACGAGCGAAAGAAACACGTCGCTGTCCACGTAGCTGGACTGTTTGCCCTCGCGGATCTCCCGCTCCGTCGGCAGCCGAAGCTCGCGCCGCGTCATGTAGTAGGCGCCCCCGCCCTCCCGGCCGGCGTCGAGATCGGTGGACGTGTAGAAGGAGCGGAATCTCTGCTGCTGCTCCTGCGAGCTCCCGTACCCGTCGACCTCCTGGATCGCGTACACCTCGAAATCCAGCGGCCGCGTGCGGTCGGGGACGACGTGGAACTCCGAAAACCGGTCCTCCACCTGCACCCGGTCGGTGCGGCGGGGAAACAGGTTGATCGCCGGCGTGCAATGGAGGACGAACGTGTCCTTCTCGACATGCGGCTCGATGTCCAGGTCCGCGCGGTCCACCAGGAGCAGAAGGTCCAGCTGACTGTCCTCGCACCGCTTCACGGCCTCGCCGAGGCCGTTGATTTCGAAGAAGAGGAACCGCTCGGGCAGCGCGAAGTACTCGCGCAGCAGCCGGTACCCCTGGAAGGAGCGCGGATCGACCGGCATGAGGCTCTGGGCCGGCTCGTAGCCCACGCGCCGGATATGGTCGGCGGGCAGCACGTGCCGCCAGGGCACGGGGATGCGCGCCGGCTGGACCGACACCTTCGCGGCGTGGGCGAGCACCTGTTCGTAGATCCGGACGGGGACCTTCCCCGTGCCGCGGATGAAGAAGACCAGCGCGTCGAGGTTCAGGTCGGAGAAGGTCATCCCGGGTCCGCACTGGAGGCGGATGCGGAAACCGGCCTGCGCGTTGGAGACGCTGGGAGGGTTGAGCGTGTTGAGGTCGCGCGTGTGGTATCCGGCCTCGACCACCTCGACCGGCCACAACGTGACGTCGTGCGCGGTGCGATACTCGCAGGGCGTGCGGTCCTCGCGACCGGCGATCGTCCGGAGGGGTTCCCCGCGCGGGACGGTCATCCCGGTGGCGAGCCCCCGCTCCGCGAGCTCCGGCTCGAACTGGGCCACGGCCATCGACGGCGTAGGCGAGAGGTACGCGGGGTAGACCGTCTCGAGGATCGACTGGGTGAGGCGCGGGAACTCCGCGTCGTACTTCAACTGCACGCGCGCCGCGAGGTAGGCGAAACCCTCGATGAGACGCTCGACATAGGGGTCCGCGCACTCGAACTCGTCCAGCGCGAGCCGCCCCGCGATCTTGGGGAACGCGCGGGCAAACTCCCCCGACATCCGCCGCAGATGCTGCAGTTCCTGATCGTAGAGCGCCAGGAATCGCCTATCCATTCGCGCTCCTTTCCACCTGGCAGCGGCTCGTCTCGAGGTCGAAGGAGGTCTTGATGAAGAGGGCTTCCGGCACGGGGAAGGCCCACAGGTCCCCCTTGATCTCGAACGCCAGGCACTGGCTGTCCGCGTCCTTGGGATTCGTTATGGCGGTCACCTTGAGCGCGGAGGGCGAGATGCGGGGTTCGAAGAGCTTGATGGACTCCACGATGCGGCTCTCGATCTGCTGGACGCGCAATCCGTCCATCAGGAGACCGTAGACATCGCAGATCCCGTAGTTGACCACGGAATGCGCCACCTCCGGGAACTCGTTGATGGGATCCTCGGGCGGCTTGGCGGTGGTGTTCAGGATGTTCCGGAGATCACGGAGCACGGCCTCGCGATACCGCCCGGGCGACACGATCCGCTGATCGCGGCTCTCCGAGGGATTGCCGGGCGACTCGTCGGTCAGCCGGTCCAGCAGGCAGGGCTGCAGGCGTTCCCTGGGCGTGAGTTCTGCCACGTCGCGTCTCCTGTCCTCATCCGGCGCCGGCCGGGGTTTCGTCCGGGGCCGGCGGGGCGGCGCCCTCCGATTCGAACGAGATGGCGCGGACATCGAACAGCGGAAGGTCCCCTTCGTCGGTCGCCAGCATCCGCTGTCCGGAACCGCAGGCGAAGCCCGATCCCAGGTCCTTCCACTCGGTCTTGCGGGCGAGCCGGATGGCCGGATCGGCGGCGCGCTCGGAGCCCGCGTACCGCGACGGGATCAGCCCCAGCGCCTTCCCCCCGTTCATCCACACGAAATGCGCGGGGATCCAGACCACGTCGCGCAAGTCCTTCGGCGGCTCGATCAGCACGCTGGCGATATGCTCGAAGGGGATCCAGTAGTAGCGGCCTTCCACCACGGCCTCGAGCACGGGTCCGAGCCGCGTATCCGCGTCGGCGATCCACTGGAAGGGCTTGCCGTCGACCGTGCCCGGCCGCGCCGGCGCCTCGGCAAACGCCTTGTCCCGCAGCTCGGCGGCCGCCTCCGCGTGCCCCTGCCCCAGCAGCGCCAGGGCCTGGATCAACCCGGCCAGCCAGTCCCGCGGCTCGCCCATCACCAGCGGCGTGCGGGCGCCCGCGAACACCTCCGTGCGCAGCGCCTCGCAGCTGAGCGCCGGCCGGCACATCTCGGCCATGAGCCGGCTTTCCGGGTCCATCTCCGCCGCCACGTTGAGCTGCGTCAGCGCCCGGCTCCAATCGCCCATGACGCTCAGCAGCTGAAACAGGAAGATCCGAAGCCTCACGTCCGCCGGATTCGCGCGGATCTCGTCCTGGAGAGCGCCCAGCGCCCCCTCCAGGTCACCTGCCCGCATCAGTTCTCCCGAACGCATGGACCACCCCCCGGCCATCTGGCCTTGTCCCGACGCGGCGGACCGAGACCCTCGCATCCCCGCCGTTCACACTCTCCACGCCTCGACGACGGACCTCGCCCCTCCCCTTGCGCGACGGGCGGCGCCCATGCGCCACCCGCTCCGCTGGGGAAGGCCTGCCTGCAAGAAGCCGCGCCGTTCCGGCCTCCGGATGATGGCGCTCGTCTATGCCGTCCGCCCCTCTTCGACCAGGCTCTACCTCATCGGCCGGCTCCAGCATTCGACCCGCTTCTGGCCGTGGGCGCGTTCGCGAACGCCATCCGCTCACAGTGGATCTTCATGGACTCGACCGAGGTGCCGGCTTCCGCCGCCATGACCGCCATCCCGGACACATGCACCATCTCGAGCTCGTAAGCCGCCCGCGTCCCCTGCCTGCCCCCCCTCGGCGGGGTGTCGCAGAACTCCACCCGCGCCTTGGGGATCAGCTTGCCGTTGGCGCAGCAGTTGAACAGCAAAGGGCTGGCGATATCCAGCCGCTTCGTGAGCGAGAAGGCGCCCGACGAGCCCGGCGACACCCCTCCCTCGCTGGCGTGAGACCACGACAGCAACGCGATCCACCCTTTGTGATCCTTGTCGGTCGCATCGCCGGGGATCCCGTCGATCCTCAAGAATATCCCCGCTGCCATACCCGTTCCCTTGCGCCGATGCCGGCGCATCCCCCGCCGCCGTCCGCATGGCTCGCGTCACGCGGACGGGGCGGGCGTGCGTACGCTCGGCTACATGGTCTCCCTGTCTTCGGCGATGCTCCACCCCATCTGCTTGGTGTCGGCGACCGCGCCGTCCGTGCTATAGGTCTTGTGCTGGCACGTCATCTCGCTGTAGCGGATCGTCACGGTCTCGAGCGGGATGTCGGTCCCCGACGCGCCCGAGTTCGTCACGCTGCTCACCAGCGCGTTCTTGTACTCGTAGGTCTGGAACACTTCCTTCGCGCCGCCCGCCTGATTGATGGCCCGGCAGAGGTCCATCTTCATGGTCGGAATGACCTTGCCCATGCAGCAGTACTTCGCCAGCAGTGGCGAGGCGATGTCCACCCGCTTCGAGAAGGTGAAGTCGGTGAAATCCACCTTGCCGGCCGAGAGGTTCTGCTGCCCGCTGCCGATGCCGCCGATCGGCATCGTGGTTCCGTGCGACCACGACTGCAGAGGAATCCACCCCTTGTGGTCCTTGTCGGTCGCGTCGCCCGCAATGCCGTCGATTCTCAGGAATGAGTCAAATGCCATGTTCGTTACTCCACGTGTTTGTTTTTGCACCGGCCGCCGCCGTCCGCATGACTCGCGTCACGCGGACGGGGCGGACACGCGCCGAAGCGCCTACTCCGTCTCCATGTCCTGTTCGATACTCCAACCCATGCGCTGGGTGTTGGCGACCGCGCCGTCCGTGCTATAGGTCTTGTGCTGCGACTTGTACTCGCTGAACCGGATGCTCACCGTCTCCATCGGAATATCGGTGCCGGCCGAGCCCGAGTTCGACACGTTGCTGACCAACGCGTTCTTGAACTCGTACGTCTGGAACACTTCCTTCGCACCGCCCGCCTGGTTGATGGCCCGGCAGAGGTCCAGCTTCATCGACGGAATGACCCGGCCCTGGCAGCAGTACTTCGCCAGCAGCGGCGTGGCGATATCCACCCGCTTGGAGAAGGTGAAATCGCTGAAGTCCACCTTGCCGGCCGAGAGGTTCTGCTGCCCGCTGCCGATGCCGCCGATCGGCATCAGCACGCCATGCGACCAGGACTCCAACGGGATCCACTTGATGTGGTCCTTGTCGGTCGCATCGCCTTCGATTCCATCGATCTTGAGGAATGAATCAAACGCCATGTCCGTAACTCCTTCTTCGTTTTGCCTGTCCCCGCACTCACATGCGGGCGCCGCACGGCGGCACCCGCGCCCCTATCCCAGTCCGCCTGAGAGGGGGCCTCATGATCCGGTCTCGGTCGTTTCTGATCCCGCACCTCCTCTCCGGCCTATTTCTCGCCAACCTTGGCCGACGGCAGCTTCGTCACCAGCCGCAACGAGACCGTCAGCCCTTCCAGCTGGTAATGCGGCCGCAGGAAGAACTGCGACCGGTAGTATCCGGGGTTGTCCGGATCCTCCTCCACCGTCACCTCGGCCGCGGCGAGCGGGTACTTGGCCTTCACCTGCTCCGAGGCGGTGGGATCGCTGGTCACGTACTGCTTGATCCAGTTGTTCAGCCACTTCTTCAGGTCGTCCACGCTCTTGTAGGAACCGACCTTATCGCGGACCATGCACTTCAGGTAGTGCGCGAACCGGCAGGTGGCGAACAGGTACGGCAGCCGCGCCGCCAGCCGCGCGTTGGCCGTCGCGTCCGGATCCTCGTACTCCGCCGGCTGGTGCAGCGACTGCGCCCCGACGAACACCGCGTAGTCGGTGTTCTTCCAGTGCGAGAGCGGCATGAAGCCGTTCTTCGCCAGCTCGGCCTCCCGGCGGTCGGTGATGGCGATCTCCGTCGGGCACTTCATGTCCACGCCGCCGTCGTCCGTCGGGAACGTGTGGCACGGCAGGCCTTCGACGATGCCGCCGCTTTCCACCCCGCGGATCCGCGAGCACCACCCGTACATCTTGAACGAGCGGGTGATGTTCGCCGCCATCGCGTACGACGCGTTGGTCCAGCAGTACTTCGAGTGGTCCGCCGCCGCCGTGTCCTCTTCGAAGGCGAAGCCCTCGGCCGGGACCGTCTTCGCCCCGTAGGGCAGGCGCGACAGGAACCGCGGCATCGCCAGCCCGACGTATTTCGAATCCTCGGACTTGCGCAGCGAACGCCACGCGGCGTATTCCGGCGTCTGGAACATCTTCGTCAGGTCGCGCGGATCGCCGAGCTGCTGCCAGGAGTCCATGTTCATCACCGTCGGGTTCGCCCCGGCGATGAACGGCGCGTGGGAGGCGGCCGCGATCTGCGCCATGCCGTTGAGCAGCTCCACGTCCTGCGGCCCGTGGTCGAAGAAGTAGTCGCCCATCAGGCAGCCGTACGGCTCGCCGCCCGGCGTGCCGAACTCGTGCTCGTAGATCTGCTTGAAGACCGGGCTCTGGTCCCACGCCGTGCCCTTGTACTTGCGCAGCGTCTTGGCCAGGTCCTTCTTCGAGATGTTCATCACCCGGATCTTCAGGAACTCGTCCGTCTCCGTGTTCGACACCAGGTGGTGCAGCCCGCGCCACGAACCCTCCAGCTGCTGGAATTCCGCGTTGTGCATGATCAGGTTGAGCTGGTCGCTCAGGCGGCGGTCGATCTCGGCGATCACCGATTCGATCGTCGAGACGACGTCCTGCGAGATCACCACGGTCTTTTCCAGCGCCTGCTGGGCGAGCGTGCGCACGGCGGATTGAACCGCGGTGCGGGCGTCGTCGGTCTTCGGCTTGAACTCCTTCTGCAGCAGGGCGTCGAACATGCTGATCTGCTGGACCTCGGGCGCGGGGGCTCCCTGGGCCTGCGCTTGTTGTGCGTTGTCGGCCATGGCTCAGCCCTCCTTCGGCTTGTCGGACGGTTCATCCGTCGGCTTCGGCGCGGACGCCAGCGCCTGCAGGAGCGCCGGGTCCTTGAGCAGCTTCTCGATCAACTGCTCCGCCCCGCTCTTGCCGTCCATGTACGTCAGCAGGTTGGACAGCTCGGTGCGGGCGGTCAGCAGCCTGTTGAGCGAGTCGACCTTGCGCGCCACCGCGTCGGGCGAGAAGTCGTCCATGCTCTCGAAGGTGATGTCCACGCTGAGGTTGCCTTCGCCCGTCAGCTTGTTGGGGACGCTGAACGCCACCCGGGGCTTCGCCGCCTTCATCCGGGCGTCGAAGTTGTCCACGTCGATCTCCTGGAACGAACGGTCCGCCACCGGGGGCAGGTCGTCGGCCGGATGGCCGGAGAGGTCGGCCATCACGCCCATCACGAAGGGCAGGTTGACCTTCTTCTCCGCCCCGTACAGCTCCAAGTCATACTCGATCTGCACGCGCGGCGCCCGGTTGCGGGCGATGAACTTCTGGCTGCTCGGCTTCTGTGGCATATCGGCACGTCCTCCTGTTCTATGTCCAGTTCCTTACGCTCCGTTCATTTCTTCGCTCCCGAGGCCTGGGCCGCCGGCACACCGGTGATCATCTCCACGCGGCTCATGGCATCGGGGGTCAGATCCTTCACGATCTCGGCGAAATCCTTGCCCGCCAGCCGCCGCGCCCTCGCCAGCAGCAGCGGCACGGGGCTCGACGGTTCCACCCGCTGGTAGTAGGCGCAGATCATGTCGAGGGCCTTGACGACATCGTTCGTCGTCCCGATCTCCCCCGACAGACCGCGCGGCGCCGGCTTCGCGCCGGGCGCCGCCCCGGCCTCCGCCGCCGCGCCGCCCTCCTCCTCCGCCGCGGGCACCCGCAGCGCCACCTGCTTGCCCGTCACCGTCGCCGCCTGCTTGAGGACGGCGCGGACGGCCTCGAAATTCGGCGCGGCCATCGGCGCCTGGCCGTTGAGGAACTTCTCGATCGCGACGACATGCGCCAGGCTGTCCGCGACGCCCTTCGCCACGGCCTGGAGGGCGGGCAGCTCCATCGCCTGGAACGCGCCTTCGATCAGCGCCAGCGCCGGCGGCGGGGGCGCCGCCGCGTCCGCCGGCGGCGTCGGCATCTCCCCGGTGGCCTGCAGGTACTGCCGCAGGGAGAAGCGGCCCACCCCCGGCGCCGCGCAGAGCGGCGCATCGAGGATGCGCCGCTTGAGGCCCACGGCATCGCCGATCCCCGAGCCGGACGGCGAGAGGGTGGAGAGGAGATTCATCCGCTCCGTCGGATCGTTGTTGTCCGAGGGATCCAGGAGCGGGAACACCTGGTCCCAGTGCTTCTCCAGCGTCTCGCGCAGCACCCGCAGCGCGGCCCCCAGGCCGGGGAAACCGTCGGTCTGCAGGGAGGAGAAGGTCAACAGGACGTAGATCCGCAGGTGCTTCCCCCGCTTGAGCAGCTCCAGGCTGCGCTCCTGCACGTCGCGCCAGTTGGGATCCTCGCCCTTCTGGAACTGCGTCTCCGGCGTGCCCTGCGCGAGCGTGTCAAGCTCCTGGAGCGCAGGGTCGTAACCGAGGTCCACCCCGCACGGCGCCTCCGCCGCGATTTCCTTCACCAGCGCATCCGCGTCAAACATGCCAAGACCGCCTTGTTTTCAGTATTGGCTCAGGGCCGCTCCTGCTGTATGAAATTAGCCGCACATGCCCGCCTATGCAACAGAAAAGGGAGCAGTTTTCGGCTTTCCTGCCGTGGACGCCGGGGAGCAACGCCAGCCATGAAGAACGCCTTCGCCATGAGAGTCGATCCGCCCGGACCGGCCTGCCGCGTCTCGGCCGCCCCGGCGCGGCGGGGAACCGGCCCGCGGCCGCGCGGCGGGGCGGGGAGCCGGGGACTTGCCCTGGGCCTCCTGCTCCTCTCGGGATTCTTCCAATCCCTGGACGCCCAGACCCCGTGGGCGTCCGAGGTCCGGGTGTCGGAGGACGGCCTGCGCGAGGTGACCGTCCGCTGGCCGGAGCCGCCGGCCGGCTGCCGGACCGTCCGCATCGAGCGGGCGGACACCGCGGAGGGGCCCTTCACCGCGGTCGGAGAGACGCAGGCCCAGAAGCTGGCGTACTCGGACCGCGGCCTCGCCGGCGCCCCGCTGGCGGATGCGCGCGCCTACTTCTACCGCGCCGTCGCCCTCGGCCGGCGGAACGAGGTCCTCGACACCTCGCCGGTCCTGCGCGCCACGACCGCCCCGCCGCCCATGCCGCCGGTGCCGCAGCAGATCGAGGCCCACGCCTCACGCGCCGTGCGGCTGGTCTGGAATCCGTCGCCGTCCCCCGCCGTCGCCTCCTACCGCGTGGAGCGCACGTTGGCCTCCGATCCCACCGGCTTCCAGCCCGTCGGCACGGTGTCGTCGAACGGGTTCATCGACGGCGGCGTCCCCTCGACCGATCTGCGCGACAGCACCGAGTACCTGTACCGGGCGATCGCCATCAACCGCGTCGGCGCCGAGAGCACGCCCGCCGCGTGGACCGCCGTCCGGACGCTCCCGCCCCCGCGGCCGGTGACGGGGCTGACGGCCACCTCGCTGGAGATCCGCTGCGTGCCCCTGGCGTGGACGGCGAGCGAGGAGGCGGACATCGAGCGCTATGACGTCTACCGCGCCGAGGCCGCGACGGGGCCGTTCGAGAAGATCGGTTCCGCGACCGGCCGCGAGAGCACCGCCTATCTCGACGGCCAGGACAACCCCGGCAACCTGCCGGACAACGCGGTGTTCTTCTACCGCGTCCGCGCCATCAACCGCGTCACCGCCGAGAGCGCGGACTCGGAGACCGTCCGGGCCGTGACGCGCGCCGTGCCGCCGGAGATCGCCGGCGTCCGCGGCGTCGCCGCCCGGCCGCGGTGCGTCCCGCTCTCGTGGAACGTGTCCGCCGACGAGAAGGTCATCGGCTACGAGGTGTGGTGCATCCCGCCGGGCAAGGAAGACCCGGTTCAGGTCGCCACGCTGGGCGGGCGCATGACGACCAACTGGGTGTACGACGGAGGCGCGCCGGGACCGTCGGAGCTCGGCCGGCTGGAGGACGACGCGGACTACCGCTTCTTCGTCGTCGCCTACAACAAGGGCCGCTACCGCTCCTCCGCCTCCGCCCCGGTCACCGTGCGCACGAAGAAACGGCCGGCGACCCCTTCCGGGCTCAAGGCCACCATGGCCCTGCCGCGCTCGGTGAACCTGCAGTGGGTCGCGAACCCGGAGCCCGACCTCACGGAGTACGTGGTCGAGGGGGCGACGAAAGGCCGCGGATTCGAACGGCTGGGCGTGGCGTACGTGACCGGCCCGCAGCAGATCCCGACCTTCCGCGACACCCCCCTGCCGGACGGGACCGAGCGGAACTACCGGATCAAGGCCGTCGACCGCGACCGCCTGGAGAGCGATTGGTGCGAGGTCGCCATCGGCTGGGCCAAGCCCCTCCCTGACGCCCCGAAGGGCCTGGCCGTGACCCCGACGTACGAAGGGGCGCGGCTGACGTGGGAGCGGCCGGCCCAGCCGGACATCGTGAGCTACGCGGTCTGGAAACGGACCCGCGGGTTCCTGGGTTCGAGCCCCTGGGAGCTGGTCGGCGCCGCGTTCGGCGAGGCCTACGTGTTCCCGACGGAGGAGGCCGCGCGCAACCTTCAGCTCGGCGTGTCCGCCCTCGACGCCGACGGCCTGGAAAGCCCCGTCAGCGAACCGCTGAAGGTGGACAGCCTGAGCGCGTTGAAATACGCGAAGTGACGCGCGTGCACGGAGGAACGGAAGGCATGCGGACACCGGGGACAGACGGCTTCGCCGGACACTACTTCGCCGGCGGCGCGCCGCGGTTGAACATGCCGTGAGTGAGCGCGAGGAACCCGTCCAGTTCGAGCCGCTGCTGTCCGAGACTCGCGTCGTAGCGGCGGAGCTGCTCCGGGGTCAGGATGGGCGCCGCGTTCTTCACGTAGCGCCCGTGGAGGTCCTCCACCTGGGTCATGACGTTCTCGCGGCGCTCGGGGGTCATCTCGCGGGGGTTGAAGTTCTCCGGCCGGCTCAGGTAATCGAGATCCTCGAACTCGCTCCGCGTGTCGTACATCATCTTCACCAGGCGGTCGGAGGTGGTCTCGTCCATCGCCATCTCGCCCAGCGCGCGGTTGAACTTCTCCGCCGATTCGCGCTCGTTCCTGGAGGCCTCCCAGTACTGGTACTCGGCCAGGGCCTGCGGGCCGAACCGGCCGCCGACCTCGGCGAACATCTTCTCGCGCGCGGCGACGATCTGCGCGGATGACGTCTCGTGGTCGCCCGTCAGCCAGCGGAACCCCGTCTCGATGCCGGCAAGACCCTGGCTGACCATCAGCTCGGTCATCGCCGTCTCCTGCTCGGGGGTCAGGCCCATGCGCTTGAACAGGGCGGCGTGGGTGCGCTTGACCTGGTCCGCCATCCCCTGGCGGATCGCGGACTTCAACTCGGGCGATTCCACGATCTGCTGGATCCCCTTGGCGAGACTGGGTTCCGCCTTCTTCTCGAGCGCCTTGTTCTCCTCGTAGAGGGCGGCGATCAAGCTGTTCGCGGCCCTCAGCTGACCCTCCGCCGGCGGGGCCGGCTCCGGCGCGGGAGGCGGCGGATCGGCGGGCGCGGCCGGCGCGGCCGCCCTCGGCCTCTCCGCCGGCGCGGGAGCGGGGTCGGCCCTGTGCTTGAGGACGACGACGTACCCGGCCAGCCCGGCCACCGCCACACCCAGCACGGCGATCACCACGTTCTTCATCGCGCTCGTCTCCCGCGGGCCCCGCCGGCCGCATGCCGCGACACCCAACTGCCTTACGCCGGGCCCGACCCGAAGGTTACACCGCGGTCGCGCGACCGACAAACGCCCCGCGCGCGCCTTCTGCCATTCGCATTATGAGGTGATTGCGCCTTCGGGGTCGGAGTCGGGATTGGAATCGGGATCGAGATCCCCTTGGTTCTGCCGATACCGAGTTCGACTCCGACGCCGATGGCCCCTGCGCCACAGTGAGAATGACTGGCCTTTTATGCTTGCTTTTCGCGGATGAGAGCGGAAGAAAGGGATTGGAAGCGGAAGGGTGAATCATGAAGGCGTTTCCCCCGTATTCGGGTTCTTCCACAGGAGCGGGCCTTCGCGATGCCGCGCGTGGACCCCGCGCCCCTGCCGCGGATTCGGGAGCTTTCCCGGCCCGCCGAATCCCGCTGTTCGAATCGAGAGGGCTTGGGGGGCCGCTGGCGGCCGCTATCCTCTTGCTGGCCTCCTCGGCGGCTCCCGCGGCTGTGACGAACTTCTTCCAGCGCTGTTTTGTCGGCCAGGACCGGATGCACTTCGAATACGAAACCGTCGCGCAGGAGCCGAATTCCCAGGGGCTGGACCTGGAGATGAGAGAACCCGACGGCGCGACGAGCCTCATCGCCTCGGGCTCCGGGTCCCTCGCGGGCCAATACCGTCTCGCCGACGCCGACGACGGGTACTACAGTTTTGCCTTCCGCGAGATCTACCGGGTGGAAGTCGCGCCCGGCGAGTGGGAACAACGGACCAACCACTGGGTGGTGCCGCTTTACGGAGGGACGAACTTCTCCAAAAGCGCCGACCTCCAGGGCCGGCTCCTTTTCAGCGAATCCTACGACATGTCCGGCGATTCGAATCAAGCGGTGCACGTCACGGTGCCGACCGGGCTCAGTTTCTCGGTCAGCCACCTCCACACGACCCAGGGTTGCTCCTTGTTCAACTCCGGCTCGGCCACGCTGGAGGACAGCGAATGCGGCCAGCTCTTTACCGACGGCGACGAGGGGATTCTCCAGGTGAGGAATGTCCGGATGGGGAGTCTCTCGATGAGCGGCGTCGGGCGCCACGATCTGGAGCAGTGCGAGATCCTCGGCTGGGCCGGCATCTACGACAATGGCCTTTGCGACATCAATCAATGCTGGTTCGGCGATCACACCACCGTCGCCGGAGCCACATTGGACACCCGATACTCGACGTTTGCCCATTACGTGAAGTTCAGCGTCGCGACGACGGGCGTGGCCACCCTCCGCAACAACCTGTTTCAGGGCACGGCGTCCAGACAGTTTTCTTCTGAATATGCCGTGTTGGCCGCATCGGGGGGGCAGTACACGGTGGAGAATAACGTCTTCCAGTGTCCGTTGATCATCGAGGGCAGCGAACCTCCGGAGGTCACGATCGCCGGCAACCATTTCGTGGGCAAGGAAGCGGTCCTTTTCGACAAGCACGACCATCGTCAGAACATGCCCGACAACTACTGGGGCGACCGTGCGGGCCCCAAACCCGAACAGGACCTCGGTCCGGGATACGGAGCGTGGATGAGCGGGTTGGGCGCCTACTGTCCTCATGCCACCGAGGGCATGGGGTTCAAGAGCACGGGCTTGTTCGGCGTCTCCGGCGCGGCGCTCCCTCCCGAGCTCGATGCCCAACCCTTTCCCTCCATCTGGGTCGAGGACATGCGCGTCGGGCAGAACACGCTCACCGAACTGCACTCCAGCCTGGACACGTGGCTGATCCGCGCCGGCCGTCCGATCCTCGTCTGCTACGATCTGCGGGTCAACCAGGAGCAGGTGGACGATCTCGTTTTCCGCCTCGAAGCCAACGGCCAGGAGATCGCGCCGGAAAACCCGGGGTTCGCGGTCAAGCGCGACTATGCGCCGATCATGATCACACGCCCCGAAAAGCGGACGCTGAACTTCATCGTTCCGCCGATGGCCACCAACCAGCTGCACCTCACCCTTTACATGGACAGCACGGCCCTCGACGGCCTGTACGAGGAACCGGGCCAGACCCACCAGTTGATGCACTCCGAATGGGTCGATGTGGCCCCCGGGCCTGCCCGCAAACTGCGGATCGCGGTGGCGGCCTTCCGCGTCAATGTCGCCGGCTACGCCTCCATCAGCCAGCGCGAGGCGCAAGAAGTGGCGGACACGCTGCGCTCCCACATCCCGGCCATGTGGCCGCTGGACCCCTCCGAGTTGGATGTCCAGCTCCTGCCCATGCTTGAATGGACACCGAGCCTGGTCAGACGCATGGGCATGCTGCTGGGCAAGTACGGCTTCGGCGCGTCGCTGATCACGTCCCTTTCCGAGCGACTGGCGCACCACAACCTGGTGAGCAGCAACAAGTACGATTTCCTCGTGGCGGTGATCCCCCGTGGCGCGCTCGGCTCGGAAACCGGCGCGAACGCGTGGTATGGGCGTCAGACGCCCCTGGTGGATCCTTCGGTGCCGCTGGCCGCGCTCCACGAGCTGGGTCACGGCCTGGGCCTATACACGGGCTTCGGGGGGACGGGCGAGCAGTATGACCTGCCCGACGGCCCCGACGACAAAGGGAACGTCATCGATCATAAACGGGGCGCGAGGATCATGGGGTGCACCGGCTTCAATCCCTCGTACGCGGAGTGTCCCGTTGCCGCCACCGCGAAGAAACTGCTTCACTTCACCTCCCACGACGATTTTCTGGCCTTCTCCGGCGACAACGGTTACTACGACATGATGGCGGCGATCGTGCCGGCCGACCGCATCTGGTGCGCGCCCAGCACGCTGGAGTCCGTGACCAAGAGCCTGAACACCCTGCTGGGCCAGAAGTCCTCCTACGCGCCGGCCGCCGTCTCGCAGCCCTCGCCGATGGACAACGGATTCTGGCAACGGCTCCTCTTCACCGCCGCGATCGAGAGGGATCCGGGGGATGGCAGCTACCGCTTCGTCCCCGGCACGATCGGCTGCGAGGACGCCGACGACCTGCCCGGCTGGGGCCAGAACTACCATGAGTTTTCGCCCGCCGAACCGACGCGCATTTTCGCCTACGACGCCGCGGGGACCTATCTGCGCAGCGACGATTGTCGGCGCCTCGACGATGAGCCGCTGGACGCCACGGGCTGGGCGCAGATCTTCAACGTGGAATCCAACGCGGTCGAGGTGGTGATCCGGCGCGGGACCAACGTCCTCTTCCGCCAGATGATCTCGCCGGGCGTCACCAACGCCCTGAGCGGTCCGGCCCCCGGCTCCGCCCTCGGCGACAGCGTGTGGCTCTCCTGGCAGAGCGGATTCGCCGGGCCCACGCATGTCCTGCAGCGGCTGCACGATTCCCTGTTCTTCAGCGCCGACGGCGGCGCCACCTGGGGCGTGCTCGACGGGGCGCCCGCTTCCAACGAGATGACCGTCGCGACGGACTTCCTGCCGGTCTCGGATGCGATTCGCTTCAAGCTGGTCAGCTCGGACGGCTTCCGGGAGGCGGTGAGCGAGATCGGGAACTACCGGATGCCGAATCGCGCTCCCCGGGTCCGCATTCTCGAGCCTCGCGCGGGCGATCATTCCGTCACCAACGTGGGCTGGCGGCTGGTGGGCGCGGCCTCCGACGTCGAAGACGGCCCCATCGGCGCCGGGACCTGGGAGTCCTCCCGCGACGGCGTGTTGGGCTCGTCTTCGACCCTGACGGACATCCCGCTGAGCCTGGGCACGCACACGCTGACATTCCGCGCCCAGGACCGCCACGCGGCTGTCGGCAGCACCTCCGTCGTGGTCGTGGTCGGTCCGCCGGACTTCGTGGACCTGCGCGTGCGGGAAGGCGACTTGAGCCTGCGCCTTCCCGGGCTGGACCCGGTGTACGGCGCGCTCACCCTGCCCCAGCACGGCGTGAGCAACCGGGCTTCTTTCGTCTTCCACAACCAGGGCGTCACCAACCCGGCGCACGTCCTGGTGTACTACACGCCGCCATCGGGCGCGGAGACGTTGATCCACTCGAACACGCTCGCCTGGTCGCCTTTCGAGAGCTACGGGTTCGAGTTCGGGTTCACCCCGACCGGCCAGGCCCCGCTGCAATTCCGGGCCGTGCTGGAGCCGGACGGCGTGGCCGACGCCGCCCCCGCCAACAACACCATGACGTGGGTCTTCACCAATCATCCCCCCGTCGCGTACCCGGCCTGGATCGCCGTGCAACCCCATCAGACCTTCGATGTCTCGCTGGCCGCCTACGACCCGAACGGCGACCCGTTGACCTACGAACTCATGTCCTGGCCCACGCAGGGGACGCTGAGCGGGAGCGCTCCCAACCTCCACTACGTGACCACCAACTCCTTCGTGGAAGACCGGTTCACTTTCCGCGTGACCGACGGGCTTCTGCCCTCCGGCGAGGTCGCCGTGCAGATTGCCGTCGAGGGGGCGGTGGACAGCGATGGCGACGGCCTCCTCGACCTCGACGAGCTCGATGTCCATCACACCGATCCCACGGATCCCGACACCGACTTCGACGGCCTGACCGACGGCGAGGAAATCCACACCTATGGGACCCTCCCCCTCGTCCGGGACAGCGACGGCGACGAGCTGGTGGACGGTCAGGAGGTCCACGTGTACGGCACCGACCCGGCGGTGGTGGACAGCGATGACGACGGCCTTGGCGACGGCGAGGAGATCAACGGCTACGTCGAGTCCTTCGAGCCGGGGTTCTTCACCCCGCGGTGGTCCACCTCGGGCGACGTCCCCTGGTCCATCACCAACGCCGACGCGAAGGGCGGCGTCCGTTCCGCGATCGCCACCCAGCTCGGCATGAACCGAACCGCCTCGCTCCGGCATGCGTCGGTCACCAACCTCGCCTGGGGAAACGTCACGTTCTGGTACAGGACGGCGAGCACTTACGACAACACCCGCTTCGAGTTCCTGGTCGATGACGTCCGGCAGTTCTACCAGGAGGGCGAGCAGGAATACTGGCGACAGCTCTCCTGCCCGCTCGCGCCCGGTGTTCACCACTTCGAGTGGGTCTTCAGCAAGCCGGGCTCGATGACCGACCTCCAGGATGCCCTGTTCCTCGACCTGGTGCGTTTCACCGGCGTCGGCTTCAACACCTGTCTCCCGGCCGACGACGATACGGATGACGACCTCCTCGAAGACGGGGACGAGGTCCACGTCTACGGGACCGATCCCAGTCGACCGGACACCGACGGCGACGGCCTCGATGACGGCGACGAGATCCACGTGCATGGCACGAACCCCACCGCGAAGGACACCGACGGCGACGGCCTCGATGACGGCGACGAGATCCACGTGCACGGCACGAACCCCACCGCGAAGGACACCGACGGCGACGGCCTCGATGACGGCGCGGAGCTGGGGGTCGGCGGCGCGGCCTTGAACTCGATCGCCTCAGGACTGCCCGGCCTGCAGTTCAGTTCGCTCGACTGGGGGGACTATGACGGCGACGGGGATCTGGACCTCGCCCTCAACGGTGGAACCGCCGGGGGCGCGCTGACCGCCATCTTCCGCAACGAAGGGGCGGATACCTTCGCGGACATCGAAGCCGATCTGACCGGCTGCTCGGTCGGGGCGGTCGCGTGGGGAGATTTCGACCGCGACGGCGATCTCGATCTCGCCGTCATGGGCACGGACACCAATTACCAGCCGGTCAGCGAGATCTACCTCCAGGATCCCGGCCATGTCTTCCGCCGGACGACGCCGTTCGCCACGCCGGTCGGCCGCGGGCACATGGCCTGGGCCGATTACGACGGCGACGGCGACCTCGACGTCTTCCTGTGCGGCAAGGACGGCGCGTGGAACAACGTCTCGGCGCTCTACCGCAACGACGGCTCCAACGTCTTCACGGCGGTGGCGAGCGGAATCACCGCCCTGTCCGGCGGCGGCGCCGCCTGGGCGGACGCGGACGGCGACCGCGATCCCGACCTGTTCCTGACCGGTCACGACGATGACTGGACGGTGAAGACGCTCTTCTATCGCAATGACGGGGGTGGCGTGTTCACCGAGACGGGCCTCGGACTCCTTGCCATCGACGAGGGGAAACCCGTCTGCCACGACTTCGATGGGGATGGCGATCCGGACCTCCTCCTCAGCGGCCAGGATCCCGACTACCACCTGGCGACCCGCCTGTATGCCAACGACGGCGGCGGATCGTTTGTGATGACGGCGGCAGACCTGGCCGCCCGGGCGTATGGCGGCGCCGCCTGGGCCGATTACAATGCGGACGGCCATCCCGATTTCGTCCTGTTCGGCCAGGATACCAACTACGCGCCCTCCACGATGCTCTACCGCCAGGACGCCCCGACGAACTTCGCGGCTCAGGCGCACGGCCTCGTCCACATCAGCCAGGGGTGCGCCGCCTGGGGAGACTACGACGGCGACGGCGATCCCGATCTCGCCCTGACCGGCATCGACAGCAACGGGGTCGGCGTCACCGAGATTTACCGCAACGACAGCGCGCCCCGAACCGATCCCACCAAGGCCGACACCGACGACGATGGATCCCCCGACGGCGACGAGATCTACGCCGGCACCCATCCCAACGATCCCCAGTCCGTCCTCATGGTCTTCCTGAGCCGGTTGGCAAGCGGCGGCTTGCTGATTGAATGGCCCTCGGTCCTCGGCCGCCGGTATGCCTTGCAGCACTGCGAAACGCCGCTGGCCGCGTTTCAGGACATGCAAACGGGTCTGGGCGCGACACCGCCCCGCAACGCCGTGACGAATGATGCCGGTGCGAGCCGCAGCGGCTTCTTCCGTATCCGCGTCGAGTGAGCTGAATGCGTCCCCGGCGGAACCGGGTGGGCGCGTTCGGTCTGTCAATCGACGTTGCGCATTTTCCCCGAAAAGTGCTTGCCGCCCGAAAGAGTGCGCTTCTAAGGTGAACGGATACCGGGAACAGCATCCGGCGTTCCACCCGCCGTCCGGACCGTCGCTTCGGTCGCGCCGGGGCTGTCCTCCCCGGCGTGACGGAAGGACCGTGCGATGAGACATTCATCTCGGGTTCCATCTCTGTTCCTGCGCGGCGCCGCCGCCCTCCTTCTCTCCTGCGCCGCCCGGGCCTCCATGGACCGGCCGGAGAACTTGAGCGTATCCATCGCGCTGGACGCCCAGCCGGACGACCCGATCGAGGCCAGCGACGGGGCCTACTACTTCGATCTCCCCCTGCTCCAGCTTGGCGGGCCGATGGACTTGGCCTTCGACCTGCATTACCGCTCCGACCTGTCGCCGCGCCAATTCCGCGTCATGGAGCTCCCGGGCACCCCGTGGTGGTGGACACCGAAGCACACGGGGATCCGCACCCTATGGGACGGCACCAACTTCTCCTTCGTGGTCCAGACCGGCCGCGGGGACGTGGCGGCCTTCCGGCGCACCGATGCCCCGCCCGCCGAGCGTTGGCGGCTCGTGCGCGAGGACGACTTCGCGGAACCCGGCGGCGGCTCCCCGCTGAACCACCAGCTCTGCAGCACGCTGTCGGACACGCTCTACTTCCTCGACGCGCGGACCGAGTGCGTCCACATCTTCGAGCGCGCCGGCAACACCCATCGGATTGCGTCGATCATGGACCGGCACGGCAACCGCCTGGACTACACCTACTCGGACGCGAACGGCCTCAAGCCGGCCCTGATCGCGGATGGCCTGGGCCGTTCGCTGGCCCTGACGTATGACGCCGCGACCAACCGGCTGCTGTCCGTGACGGATCAAACCGGTCGGAGAATCGGATTCGAGTACGAGCTGAACGCCGCGGACAACGGGAATCAGACGGTCCTGCGCGGCGTGACCAACGCGGCGGGCGGGGTCGTGAGGTTCGCCTACCAGGCCGTCCCGGACCCCTGGGGCGGATTCGAGGCGGACAACGTCTCGGCCATCCATCGGCCCGCGGGCAACACGCCGTACACCCAGACCTACACCTGCGCGCTCTTTCGCGCGGAGAACGGGCACCAGGGGCGCGTCGCGAGCCAGTCGGACGCCCATGGCCATACCGTGACGTTCTCCTACGACACCGACACGTACCGGGTCCGCACGGAGTGGGCGGACGGGTCGCAGGCGGACTATTTCCACGCCAGCCGCGGCGGTCCCCCGCAGCAGGTCGTGGACGCGGAAGGCCGCGTCGTCGGCTACGCGAAAAACGGCAACGACCAGGTCACGCGCGTCACCAACCGGCTCGGGGGCGTGACGAGCTACGCCTATGACGACAACACGCGGGAACGGGTCGCCGTGACCAATCCGCTGGGACAGGCATGGAATGCGGAGTACGTCGTCGTCACCCAGGCCTTCGCGAACCCGTTCAACGCGGAAACGGTTTCGTTCGCCTTCCCCCGCGTCTCGCGTGTCGCGCACGCGGACGGGACGGAGGAGACCTTCCAGTACAATGCGCAGGGCAGCCTGACGGCGAGCGTGGACCGCGCCGGGGCCCTCTGGCAATACGAGTACAACGCCATGGGCCTGCTGACCGGCCGCACCGATCCCGAGGGCGGCCGGCAGGTCTTCCGTTACGATCCCGCGGGACAACTCGCGGAGGCCGGCTGGCCCGGCCCGCTGGGCATGACCCACTGGCTGTACCGGGACCAGCTGGGGCGCGTGACCGGCGTGGTCAACAGCGTCGGCGCGAGACGGGTATACCGCTATGACCACGAGGACCGCGTGACGGAAGAGATCACCCCGATGGGCTATACCAACCGATTTGTGTACGATGCCAACGGCAACCTCACGGCCGCGACGGACGAGGCGGGCCGCACGAGTCACTACACGTACGACGCCATGGACCGGCTGGCCGTCGTCACCAGCCGGGTCGGCGCCGCGACGGAGTTCGGGTACGACCGGATGGGCCGGCCGGCCACGGTGACCGACGCCAACGGCGTCGCCTGGTCGAACACGTACACCGCACTCGGCGACCTGGAATCCGTGGGCTACGCCGGCGGCGGGCGGTGGACGATGGGCTACAACGCGGAGGGCATCCCGGTGTCCTACACCGCACCGTCGGGCGCGGCCTGGCTGTTCGGCTCCGACGGCGCGGGGCGCCTGCTCTTCATCGAGGACCCCCTGGGCCGGGTGACCGCCTTCGGGCGCGATGCGATGGACCGCATGACCGCGGTTACGGACGCGGTCGGGCGCGTGACGCACCATCTCCACAACGCGCGTGGCGAGATGAACGGCATCTCCAACGCCGTCCTCGGCGCCGCGCAGATCCGTCGCGACGGGCGCGGCAACACGACGAACCTGACCGACTTCGGCGGCGCGTCGTGGGCGTTCACGTACGGGCCGGAGGGTCTGCTCTCCGGGCTGACCGATCCGCTGGGACGGAGGGAGACCTACGAGTACGACGCGGCGGGCGCGCTGTTCCAGGTCGAGCGTCCGGGCCTGCATACGCTGACCCAGCACCGCGATGCCGACGGCGCCGTCACCCAGCTGCACGCCGAGGCGACCTGGGATGCGCCGATGGTCGTCCTCACCACCGCCTACGACCGGGTCGGGCGGCCGACCGTCACGGCGGAGGTGGAGGTGCAGTACGACGCCGACGGGCGGATCACGAACACGGTCAGCGCGGGCACGGGCTTCGGGGCGAGGTACGACGCGGGCGGGCGGCTGGCCGGGGTCTCGTACCGCAACGGCGCGTTCGCCGTGCAGTACCAGTACGACAGCCTCAACCGGCTGACCAACGTCAGCGACTCCGCCTCCGGCGCGTCGGTGGCCCTCGTCTATGACGAAGACAGCCGCCCGGTGACGCTGCGCCGGGCCAACGGGGTGGACACGGCCTGGACCTACGATGCGGCCGGCCAGGTCCGGGCGATCCGGCACGGGGCGCTGGGCCGGATGGAATGCGCCTACGATGCCTCCGGCTGTGTGACGCAGGAAGTCCGGGACCTGCCGCTCTCGGCCGGCGCGGCCCTGGCCTCCGGCGCGCGGTCGCTGGCGTACGACGCGGCCGGCGAGGTCGCCTCCGCGGGGTACGGCTACGACGTGTGCGGGCACCTGACCAACGCGCCCGGGTTTGCCCTGCGCCGCGACGCGCTGGGCCGCGTGGTGGAAATCCGGACCAACGGCGCCGTCGCCGCGGCGTACACGTACAACGGGTTCAACGCGCCGGTCGAGCGCACCGCGGGCGGCGTGACGCGCGTGGAGCACGTGAACCATGCCCTGGGCGCAACGCTTATGGTCGCCGAGGAGAACCGGACGGCCGGGACGGTGGAGCGCTACTACGTTTGGACGCCTGGCGGCCACCTGCTCTACATGGTGGAAGGCGCGGCGGTCCACTACTTCCATTTCGACCGGATGGGGAACACGGTTTTTCTGACCGACGCGGGGGGCGCGGTGGCGCAGAGCTATGCCTACACGCCGTACGGCCGGGAGGTCGCGGCGAAGGGCGCGGTGGACCAGCCCTTCCGATTCGGCGGGGCGTTCGGCGTCCGGAGACTGCCGGGCCCGGACAGCCTGTACCGGATGGGGGCCCGGTGCTACGAGGCCGGGACGGGGCGGTTCCTGTCGCCCGAGTCCCTCTGGCCGCGCGTGTTCGAGCCCGGCGCGCTCAATCCATACCACTTCGCCTACAGCGCCCCGACGCGCTGGGCCGATCCCGACGGGCTGGAGCCGAAAGGCGGCCCCACGCTGGTCAGCGAGGGGATACGGCTGTTCGGCATGGAGGGGATTCTCCAGACCGCGCTGGAGGGCGGCAACGTGGATCGGCAAGGATGGGTCGGGGTATTCATGGATATGCATGCCGCCGGCGCCGGCGAGGCCGTCCGGCAGTTCCTGCAGCAGCCGAACCTCCCGCAGCGCCTGGCCGAGATCGAAGCCCGTGCTCGCCGCAAAAAAGAGCAGGAGGAAAAGAAACGCCAGGAAGTTGAGAGACACTTTCGCGATCCAAAGATGATCGCGGCCGCCAAGGCGGAAGCCAAGGAGAACAACCGTCAGATGCGGATCCGCCAGTGGAACGAGCAGGAGGCCGAGCGCAAGAAGAAACAGGCGATGCGCTTGAAGCTGCAGAAACAGTGGTGGGACCTGAACGCCAAGAAGGCCGAGCTGGAGGCCATGCGCAGACACATCCAGAACAAGCTCAACTATATGGACCCCTACGCCCATACGCGGCGGGCGCGCTGGGAAGATCTCCGGGATACGATCGTGTACGAAATATCCGGCGTTGAAGAGGAGCAGGCCGCCCTGCGCGAACAGTTCAAGGGTCTATAAGGAGCCGCCGTCATGAACCGAAGCCTTCTCGTGGCCTGCCTGGCCGGGTCCATGCTTGTCCCGCCGGTCGTCGCAGTCGAAACCGTTACCTATCGCTACGACGGCGCGGCCCGGCTGACGACCGTCGTCTACGAGGATGGCGGCACGAACGCCGCCCTGCACTACCAGTACGATCCCAACGGCAACCGGACGAACTTCGTCTCCGTCGCCCCGGGCGACACGGCATTCGATTCCGATGCCAACGGGCTGTCCGACCTGAAGGAGCTCCGCTACTTCGCCGCCCTGGGCCAGGACGGGGCGGGCGACCCCGACGCCGACGGTCTGGTCACCAGCAACGAGTTCGCCACGGGCGCGAACCCGACCACGCCGCACACCGACGCGGACGGGCAGACGGACTACGAGGAGTGGATCGCCGATACCGACCCGGCCGATGCCGGCTCCTGGTTCCGCATTTCCGGCTTCTCGCGCGGTTCGCCCTTCACGCTGTACTTCGATTCCTCGGCCCGGCGTTACTACACGCTCTCCGGCTGCACGGACCTTGTCGCGGGCGCATGGTCGGCCGTGGCCGGGCTGGCGGGCATTCCAGGCGCGGGCGGCCCGGACTCGATGACCGATACCAACGAGCCGCCCCCGGCGTTCTACCGGCTCGAAGTGAAAATGACCCCGTGAACAGCAAAAGGAGGTCACTGGGGGCAGGCAAGAGGTGCGAGGACAGGCGCGTCCTCTGGTGTGTCCCGCACCGCGATCTCGGCGTCTTCAGCAAGCCGGGCTCGATGACCGACCTCCAGGACGCCCTGTTCCTCGACCTGGTGCGTTCCGACGGCCTTCGCGTCGATGGCGGCGCCATGCAGAATGCTCTCCAGCGTGACGATGATCTCTTTGTTGAGGCTCCGTCCGTGCGCCCGCGCTCGAGATGTCAGGGATCGGTGTACCGCGGGCGGAACGTCCCTGATGGTTATCGTGCTCATGGTGCAATCATGTCACATGCATTTTGCATGTCATGTGAGGCGCGATGGCGGTCAGCGACGGCGGGAGGAGCCGGCCCTCTGGAGCAGGACGCGCAGGGTGCGCCGCTGGCCGGGATCGACGCGGTAGTACTGGTCGTGGGGAAGATAGCCGGGCGCCGAGATGGTGACCTTGTGATTCCGGTCGGCGCTGAGCTCGACGACGTTGCCCGCCAACGCCTCGCCGTCGATCTCGATGGACGCCGTGGGCGGACTGACGACGATCTCAAGCGTGCCGGTCGTGGGGACCGCCACGGGCGGCTTCGCCACGGCGGGCTTCACGGGCGGGGCCGAGGTGGCCGTCATCGCGGCCTCCTGCCGCCGGCGCAGTTCCTCTTCCTTCACCCGCTTCTCCTCGGCCAGCCGCTTCGTCTCTTCCTGCATCCGCTTCTCTTCGGCCAGCCGTTTCTCCCCCGCCAACCGCCTGTCTTCCGCGGCCTTCTTCTCCGCCGCGGCCTGTCTTTCCGCTTCCGCCTGTTTCTCCGCCGCCAGCCGGGCCTCCTCGGCCTTGCGCATTTCCTCGGCCTTCCGCGCCTCTTCGGCCCTGCGCGCCTCCGCGGCCGCCTGCGCCTGCGCTTCCGCCTTGCGCCGATTCTCCTCCGCCAGGGCGGCCTGCCGACGGGCCGCCTCGGTCCGGGCCTGTTCGACCTCCTGCGCCCAGAGGCTCCGGAGCTGGTCCCGCTGGCGCTTCTGTTCGTCCGTGATCAACTCGGCGGGCATGTCCTGCCACACGGCTTCCCACTCCGCCACAACGGCCGCCACGGCATTGGTGTCGCCCGCCTGCCGCGCCGCCTGGAACCGCCGCAGGATGTCGTCGGTGGAAACGCGCGGCGGCACGTCCAGCGCCGGCGTTCCCGGCAGGGCCTCCTGGCGGAGCCTGCGGGCGATCTCCGCCTTGTTCGCCGGCAGGGCTCGGCCGTACTGCTCGCCCCACTGATGCCACTCCTCCTTCTTCTTCAGGTAGAGGTCGAGCGTCCAGTCCCGGAGGGGGCGTCCCTCGCGTTCGATCCGGCTCGCGCTCGGCCCGGCCAGCAGCAGGGCTGCGCCCGCCGCGATGAGGGCGTCGCGCCCCTGGCCCGCCGCGGCGCGCGCGACCAGCCCCTCGATCCGTCGCGACCGCTGCTCCTGCGCCTTGCGGACCGTCTCCAGCCGCGATCGTCCCTCGGCGTCGAGCCATGCGGCCACCTCGGTATCGCTCGCCCCCTTCAGCGCGGCGAGGAGGGTCTCCGCGCGCGCGTAGAGCGAGGTCGACTGCCCGATCACCGTCGCGAACGGCGTGGACGCCAGGGGCTGCAGCACCCGCCGCTCGGTGAGCGTCACGTCCAGGAACGCGTAGAAGTCCTCGATGCCGAGGAAGCGATCGTACTCGCCCGCGGGCTCCTTTCGATTCGGGGCCGGAACGGGCTGGTAGGCGCTGTCGCACAGGAGCACGCGCTCCACGCGCGCATCGTCCGTCCACAGGGCCAGCGGCGCCAGGTCGAGGGCGCCCAGCTCGGCCCGCAGCACGGAAACCAGCCGGCCGCGGACCCGCTCGAGCTCCCGGCCGGCCTCCGTGGCGAGGGTCTCCAGGTACGGCGGGGGGGACGGTTCGAACAGCGCGAGCGAGTCGGACAGCGCTAGCGCCGCCTGGCAGTCGGACCGAAGCCCCTCCAGCCCGCCCGCGGTTTTGCCGGCCGCCCGCTCCAGGGCGTGCAGAAGGGTGCGGACGCCGGTCAGCCGCGCGACGATCGAGGTGGCCGCGGCGCCCAGCGGGGCCACCTCCTCCGCGGTGACCGTCATGGCGTTAAGCGTGCGCAGGGCGCCGGCGCGGTCGCCGGCGCTCAGCGATCCGGCCGCCTCTTTCCATCCGCGGATGGCGGAGGCGCACTCGGCGAAGGCGGGCGTGAGATCGGCCTCGCGGTTCTTCCGCGCGGCCCGGTCGATGTCCGACATCGCCGCGGTCAGATCGCCGCGGCGCACGTTCCCCTCGGCCCGCCAGAGGAGATCGTCGGACTTCGGGCCGAGGAGGCGCAGCATGGCCAGGCCGGTCAGCAGGAGCGCGAGGGCCCCCACGCCGCCGATCGTCAGGATCCGCTTGCGGGCGCGCACGCCGAGCTGCACGAACTCCATGCCGATGTGCGCCGCGAAGACGAGGTCGCCGTCCTTCAGCCGGCGGCGCTCTCCCTTCGCCAGGCGGCGGTTGTTGACGGTCGTGCCGTTGGTGCTCCACGCGTCCTCGACCCACCACACGCCGGCCTGATCGCATTCGATCCGGGCGTGGTTATGGGAGATCATCGGGTCGTTGATCGAGAGGGTCGCGTCCGGCGCCGAACCGACGACGAAGCGCGCGGGAAGGGGCAGCATGAGACCGGCGTCCGGACCCGTGTGGAGGCGCAGCCGGGCGCCCGTGTCGACCGGGGCGCTCCGCGGGTGGATCCCCACGCCGTCCTTATCGTCGAATTCATCACTCATGGCACCGGCCGCACGACCCTTCCGCGTGTCAGAGATTGAGCACCAGGATCAGGGCCACGATCACCCCGACCACCACCGCGCCGATGATCAGCCATCGCTTCATCCAGATCCGCCAGACCTGCCGCTTCTGGATGTACTGAATCGCCTCGAGACTGAGGAACCGGGTCTTGCCGTCCATGTTGGCGGCCGCGAGCGCGTCCGCCTCGATGGACGACGGCGGACAGCCCGACGCCGCGGAGGAAGGGGCGGAGGAGGACTGCGGAATCGCGCGCGACGCGATGTCCTCATCCGTGTCCGAACCCTCATCCGCACCGCCTTCGCCCCCCCCGTGCAGCCGGACGAAGACCGCCTGCGACAGCGGTTCGTCGCCGTCCTCGCCCGCCACCGGACGATACCGCACGGAACTGTCGGGGGCGGACCTGGCGATCGACGGAGGCTCGGCATCGATCGCGGACGGCCGCCCCCCCCCGGGGGCGCGCGGCGGGCCGAACCTCACCGCGGGGGCGGCCGAGGAGCCCGACACCGGCTCCTCCAGCGGAGGCAGGCCGGCGTCACTCGTGGCGCGCGTGGCGGGCGCGGGCGCGCCGTCATCGCCGCGTTCGTACACGTCGCCCTGCACGGCCTGCAGCACCATCCTGACCATGCTCTTGCCGAGTTGCACGTGCTCGCCGGGCTCCCAGATCGAGCGGCTCTCGATGATCTCCCCGTTCTTCAGCGTCTGGTACTTGCTCTGGTTGACGATGTCGACGTGGGTGCGCGTGACATGGATCACGAGGTGCTGGCGGGAGACCGAGGGATCGGCGACGTGGATATCGCAGCTCTTCAGCCGCCCCAGGGTGTAGTCGCCCTCCCGGAGCATGATCTTCTGCCCCGCGTGAAGGCCGCTCTCGATGACGATCTGAAACATGTTGAACCGCCGGACCTCAGTCCTGGCGTCCGATCCCGATCAGCCGTTTGAGCCGGCTTCCCAGCGACGGCCACGCCGACGCCGGCCGGCCCGCTCCCGCCAGGGTCTGCGCCACGGGGGTCCAGTCTATGCCCCCCGCCTGCCACGTTTCAAGTACGCCCGTGGCCCAGGCGATGGTGGCCTCGTCGACTTCAAAGGGGATATCGGTGACGAAGGGGAGGCCTTCGCGCGAGGCCTGGAGGCAGGCCAGGGAGGCGGCCGTGGGGACCCCGGCCACGAGGTCGAGCCATCCGCCGTCGTCGCGCCGGATCATAAAGAGGGGGACCGCCGTCTGCATCAGGGCGTAGAAGAAACCGGCCCACAGGGCGAAGCAGGCGGGGGACTCCGCGCATCCCGGGACGCGCATGTTGCAGGGCTTGCGGCCGGCGGGCCGCCACGCCGTGCGGCAGGAGCTCAGCGCCTCCGCGAGGTCGCGCCGCAGGACATACATCAGGCGGGCGCAGCCGCCGCCGTCCTCGCCCATGTCGGGGTGGAAACACAGGGCCGCCAGCTCCTCGCCCGTGGGGAATCCCCCGGTCGAGGCCGTCTCGCCCGGACTCCCCTCGAAGGCGGATTCCAGGACGCCGCGGGCCCGCTCGACGGCGGCGACGACGCCGCCCGCCTCCTGCTCCGCGCGGCATTCCGCCTCCAGGTCCTTCAGCACGGGCATCGCGCGCTCGACGAGCAGCGGCAGCGGCGTCCCGGGGGCCTGGACCGCCGCGACCATGGGATAGCGGTCGCGCCCCTTGCCGTCGGAGGACGACCACATGCGTCCGGCCACCAGCACCTCGGGCGCCCGCCAGAGCCAGTCGTGCCCGTAGCCCGGCGCCCGGCGCTCGGGGGCCAGGCGCTCCCACGCCCCCGCGTCGACGTTGGCCCCGATGCCGTCCAGGTACAGAAAGCGCTTCAGCTCGACCAGCGCCTCGTTGGTCATGCCGATATCGTCGAGGTGGTCGTTCCACCCCGGGTGCTTCCCGAACACGGCCACCGTCACGCGGCCGGCGGCCGGCTCCGCCGCGGAACGGGAGGTCATGGCTTCTCTTCCTCGAAGGGGGATACGGGCCACTCGGAAAGGCCCGGCAGGGTCTTGTTGAAGCGGAGCAGCAGCCACAGGCTCCGCGTCCGGCCCTTCGGATCGTTGACCGTGATCTCGACATACCAGGACCTGGGATCCGACCGCACCTGCTGCGCCTTGTTCTTCTGATCCCGGACCAGGCGCAGCGACGACCAGTCGCCGCCGACGGTGGTGGCCTGGACGGGCTTGTCGTCTTCCACGTAGACGAAGAACTCGAAGTCCGCTTGCGGGCCGGGGGCGACGATGCTGCCCGTCCACGTCTCCTCCGCCACGTCGGTCTTCACGCGTCTGTGACCTTCTCCGCGGAGCAGGACCACGCGGTAGACCTCGAGCACGCTGTCATCGGAGAGCGTGCGGTTCCCGAACGCGGTCAGCAGGGTCTGCTGGGCGGCGCGCGGCGCCACGTTGACGCTGCACACCAGTCCTCCCTGCACCCCGGTCAGCGCATCGATGATCGCCCGCGACCCGGCCAGCCAACGGGCGATCGCGCCCAGCTCCAGCTCGCGCATGCGGCGGATCTGCTGGTCGAGCCTGGGCAGGCCGGTCTCCTGGCGTCCCCCGAGGGCTGGGGCGTCCGTGCCCACGGGCTGCAGGATGCGGATGTACGCGCCGCACTCCTCCATTTCCTGGCGGCTCAGCTCCCGCGCCGACTGCCGCGGCACGTCCAGCGGGAAGCGCGCATAGCGCATGAGGGTCGGCAGCAGCTCCTTCACCTTGGCCGCGGCATCGACGGCGATCGTCCGCAGGCCGGTGGCCGCGATGTCCTCCCAGTACATGGAGACGAAGTCCTCCTGCACGGTGGAGGGCGCCGCGACGAAGGCGGCGACGAAATCGGTGTTGGTCATCGACAGGATGCGGGCCCGCGCGTTGAGCGCGTCCGGCTTGAGCCCCTTCCATTCGCGCAGCGCCTGGGTGCAGCGGATGCCGAACGTCTGCTTCTCGGACAGGTCGGCGCCCTTCGCGGCGCGGCGCACGATGGTCGCCACGGTGGATTCCAGCAGCTCGGGCATGGCGGCGCGGAAATTCTGCAGCCGGGGGCCGAGGTCCGCGCAGAAGGCCTTCACCCCCGCGTTCAGGGTCGCCTGGTCGGCCCCCTCGAGCCAGATGTGGAGGGCGGGCCAGGAGCTGTCGTCCGGCCGGATCTCGCGCGGCAGCAGGATGGGCGCGATGGCGCCGAACCGCTTCTGGAACTCCGCCATCGCGCTGGCCATCTCGAGGTAGACGCGGGCGAAGCGCTCGATGTCGGCGATCAGGGCCGGGTCCTCGAAGTTCGCCCGCAGACGGCGCAGCTCCTCGCTCTCCCGCTGGCAGACGTCGTCGACCAGGTTCACGGCCCCGCGCGGCATGTCCGCGGAGACCGACTTCTGCTTGTCCGCGGGGAGGAGGAGGGTCTTCAGCTGCTTCTCCACGGCGGCGAGGACCTCCTGCACGCGCTGGCGGTAGGCGGTGCGCGCGTCGGCGCCGTCCTTGAGGAAGGCGATGTCCCCGCGGACGGCTTCCATCGCCTCGAAGTCGCCCAGGATCTTCTTCATCGCCGCCTGCAGGAGCGCGTATTCGCCCGTCCAGGGCGTCTCCAGGTCGCGGAATCCGCCCAGGACCTCCAGCTCGCGGAAATGGGCCGCGGTGTACTTGCGGTACCGCCCCTCGGCCTCGCGGTACTCGTTCGGGAACGTGGGCAGCCGGGCCCAGATCCCCTGCAGCCACTTGAGATGGTCCTCCAGCTGCCGGACCTCGCCCGAATGGGTGCAGAAGTAGATGAAGCGGTTCAGGCCGCGCAGGAGCGGCCGGTTCTGGTTCAGGCGGTCGGGGCCGATCAGCCACGCGGGCGGCCAGGTCCCGCCGCCCCCCTTGGGCTGGTAGCACCACGCCATCTGGCGCTGGAGATTCTCCGCGTCCGCCTTCGCCTTCTCGGCCTCGGCGCCCGGTCCCACCACGCAGGCGATCAGCGGCCACAGGTCGCTGCGGCCGGCGCCGGCGACCCCCTGGCCGTAATCGGGCTCGGTCAGGGGCTCGCCCGCATCCACCGCGATCAGCCATTCCAGGGCCGGCCGGTCGGTCTCGGCCCAGGCCGTCTCCTCGCCCGTGTCCATCCGGCGGCGCGCGGAGCCCGCCAGCGGCTGGAGCACGCCCAGCTCGAAGAGCGCCCGGCAGGCGGTCCGGCGCTGGGTATCGATGTTCGAGCCGAAGGGCCGGGTCAGGCGGAAGATCCACGGGATGTGGATCGGCGTCTGCACGGCACGGTGCAGCGTGGAGTGCAGGCCCGCGAGGTTCACGCTCCGGACGGACGTGGCCTGTCCGCCGCGGTACCCCGCCCCCTCCTCTCCGGCGGCCTTCGACACCAGCGCGAGGCTCGCCGCCCCGCCGTCGCTCTTGAGCTGATCGGCCGCGTAGTTCCACAGGTCCCGCTCCTGGCCGATGGACCTCTTCAGGCTCGACGCCCCGAACCAGGTGAAGAAGAGCAGGAGCAGCAGGCCCGCGGCGCCGGAGGCGAGGACGGCGATCTTGCGCCGCATGTGCTGCCGGTTCACGTTGGCCGCCCGCGTCACCAGCCGGCTTTCCTTGAAGATGCGGTGCAGGAAGACATCGCGCAGGAAGAACGACTTCTCCCGTTCCCAGATGCGCCCCTCCGGCAGGGCCTCGGGCTCCAGCCCCAGCACGGAGGCCAGGTCGGCGTCCAGCGCCGAGCCTTCGCGCAGCGAGGAGGTGAAGTAGATGCCGCGCATGAACAGGGGGCGGTCGGCCCATTCCGAGGTGACGAAGATGCGGCGCAGGTAGGAGGCGAGCGGGGGGATGATCCGTTCGAAGCTGCGGGGCAGGTCGAAGAGCGTGTCCACCTCGTTGAACCGGGAGTCCGACAGATCCTGCTGCGGCGTGGGATCCTCCAGCAGGTGCAGCCGGCGGCGCTCGATGTGGCGGACGACCCCCCGGAGCCATTCGTCGGTCTTCGCCGGATCGAAGGGCTCGTCGATCGAGCGCGGGTTGGACCAGCCCAGGATCTGCTGCTGCTCGTCCGGGCTGTTCATGTCGTCGAAGAACTCGCGGAAGCCGTTGATCAGGTCCGCCTTGGTGACGACCACGAACACGGGGAAGCGGATGTTGAGCGCGCGCTTGATGTTCTCGAGCTGCTGCGCGATGCGCGCGGCCTTGCCCTGGATCGTCTCCTGCGAGTCCTTGATCAGGCTGTCGGCCGGGATGACCAGGATCAGGCCGTTGATCGGGCACTCCTTGCGGTGTTTGGCCAGCAGCGCGAGGAACTCGTTCCATTCGCTCGTCCGGCCGGCCTGCACCTCCTCGAACATCAGGCGGCCGGCCAGGTCCAGCAGCACGGCGTCGTTGGTGAACCACCAGTTCATGTTGATGGTGCCGCCGACGCCCTGCAGCTCGTCCTGCAGCCCCGCGGGGAAACCGATGGAGGAATGCCGGATGGCCTCCGTCTTGCCCGAGCCCGGCTCGCCGACGACGACGAACCACGGGAGGGCGTACATGTCGCGGCCGGCGCGGCGGAACTTCTCGACGCCTTCCGCGAAGCGCTTGCGGAGCTGGTCGAGTTTCGCGATCTGCTCGGCGCGGCTGATCCCCACGGGCGCGGCGGCCGCGGTCTGCCCCTGCAGATCCTTGTCGAACTTGGCGCCCTTGCGGCGCACCCCCTTCTTGATCAGCGCGTGGTAGCCCCACATCACCAGGGCGATGATCATCGACCCCACGAAGAAGTAGAGCGCGCCCTTCGACCCGACGTAGCGGTAGAGCATGTAGTTGGCGGCGCTGAAGGCGATGCCGCTGATCACCACCGGACCGGCCATCCCTCCGCCGCCCCCAATGCCGCTCGGCAACATCATGGCTCCGTCTCCTTCCCGTCCTGCCCAACCTGCCGCACTCCAAGGCGGCGCGCCGCAACCCAACGGCTCTGTCCGCTCGATCCGTTGCCTCGTGTCCGCCCGTTCATCCGTGCAAGGGCGCCGCCTCCCGAGAGGATTCCGCCGCCGTTCTTCACGGAGGAACCCTGCGGAAACACCATACGCATCTGCGTCTCCCCTTTCGACGGAACAATCTAGGGCGTCGGGTCGGCCGCGGGCGCGTGCTGAATGATTGTCTTCAGCGCCGGCACCAGCTGGCTGGCGGCGTCGTGGAAGAGGAGGGCGTTGGTCACGAACAGCACGACGATCATGCCCAGCACGCCGACCGCGATGCCCACCAGCTTGCGGCTGGGCGGCGCGATCAGATCGCGCCCGTCCACGTTCTCGTAGGCCTCCGGGCAGATCCGCGAGCGCTCCGCGAACTTGACGTAGTTCTTGATGCGCGCGGAGACTTCCTTCATCTTCTTCCGCAGGTAGTCCGGCTTGCCGGTGTACCAGCCGGTGAAGCCCAGGCCCAGGCACGTGTAGAAGACCACCAGCCGCTCGGTCGCCTGCTCGCTCGTGTCCTGCAGCGTCTCCTCCAGCAGGTCGAAGAACTTCTCGTCGCCCGCCAGCTCGTTGTCCTCGTACGCCAGGCGCTCGCGGTTCCAGTCCTTCGAGATGTTCCACCCGCTCTCCGAGACCATCGAGTCGACGAAGAACACCAGCGCGGTCTCCACCTGTCCGTACTGGCGGGCCAGCTCCTGCGCCGTGGCCGCCTGCGTGCGCAGGCTGGCGAACAGGGCCTTGATCTCCTTGCGGACAACCGGGAGCTCGAGGCTCCCGCCCTTGCGGGCCGCGCGGTTGAGCCGGCAGAGGTATTGAAACAGCGGTTCGCAGAGTTCCGGGAGCGTCACGCCTGGGCCTCCGGTTGGTTGGGCACGGTCATGTACAGGCTGAGTTTGTAGTCCGAGGTATCCATCGACGGCCACTTCGCGGAGATGCACCGCTCATCGCGCACGCGTTCCCACATCCGGGCGCTCTCGCCCCGCATGAAGCGGAAGTAGAGCAGGCCGGGCTCCGCGGGCAGCTCCAGCGGCGGGACGCGCTCCAGGCTGAGCCGGACGCCGAAGATCGCCCGGTGGCCCAGGCTCTTGGCCATGAGCTTGAACTCGTCGAGGTTCTCGACCAGCCGCGCGACGACCTTGTGGTCCTCCTTCGTGCGGATGCCGAGGAAGTACTCGTTGGGGCGGGTGAGGTGCTCGTCGGTCAGGTGCACCACCAGCAGCCCGCCCTCCGGGACGAACGGCGCCTGGATGAAGCTCGGCGCCACCGTCCCCCGCAACAGCGAGCGGATGCGGCTGGAGAGCTCCTGAAACGCCAGGGCGGGCCGGTCGTGATCGTACTTGGAGACCTCGAACGGGTCGCGGTCGGGCTGCAGCGCCGCCAGCTCCGCCAGCAGGTCGCGCAGCTCCAGGTAGAGGGCGAAGGGCGGGACGGCGGGGACGGCCGCCAGCGAGGGGAGGCGCGCGGCGAAGCGGTTCAGCGTCCGCAGCCGGAGCTGCTGTTCAAATTGCATGCCCTTCATGTTGCCGGCCTGGAATCCGCCGCGGGTGAGCTGGATCACCAGCTCCTGGCGGCTGGCCTCGACCTGGCTGGCGAGATCGCGCACCAGCTCCGAAAGCACGACCGATCCGCCCGTGACCATGCACGGCGGGATGAACTGGGGGTCCTGCCGCGGCAGGCTGCTCGCCTCGCCGGCGGCGCGGACGATCTTCAGCACCGGCAGCAGCTCCAGGTCGGTCGGATCCTGGTCCTCCAGCAGCAGACGGGCGTTGATCTTGCGGACGAGCAGCGGCACGGCGTTCTCGCCGGTGTTCTCGTCGGCGAACTCCTTCTCCACCACCCGGTAGATCTTCTTCTCCCGCCAGTCCGGCGCCCCGGCCTCCAGGGCGTTGCCGCGCGAGGAGTACCAGAGCGGGACCCCGAGGAAGACCGTCAGCGACCCGCGGCCGGAGAGGAAGGCCTCCTTGATGTTCAGCGCGGGCAGCTCGGCGGATTCCGGGTACCGCACCTCGATGCCGCTGGGCATGACCGCGCGCAGGCGGTCGAACTGGACCGACATGTTCTCCATCGCGTCGGGCGAGATCCGGCTCTCCACGAGACCGTAGGGATACGCCCACGCCAGCGCCCGCTCCGAGGCGAAGCGCTCCGTGTACCCCCTCTGCTGCGCCTGCAGGTGATGCGGACGCAGGAACAGACCCTCGTGCCAATGCACTTCGCCGAATGGCATGCCCCGTCTCCCGCCCGGTGCCCGGCGGCCGGCGCCCCTACGCGCCGCCCGCGGCGTTCATCAGGCTTTCCGCGCCCGTCCCAATCGCTTCCTTCACGGCGTGCGCGATGTTCTCTTCGTTCAGCAACACGGACCGCTCGACGTATTCCTTCCAGCACCGGGCTTCCCGGTTTCCGCCCAGGAGCCCCCCTCCCTCCTTCGCCGCATGCGCCTCGATCTCCTGCGGATGCAGCGGGGCCAGGTGGGAGTGCGAAAGATGCGACGACGTGCGGCCCATGCCGGCGATGAGCGAGGACAACAGCCGCCGGAGCCGTTCGACGTTGGCCTTCATCCCGTTGCTCGTGACGCGGGCGTCGCCGGCCAGGTAGAGGCTGATGTCCTTGCGCAGATCCGCCTGGCGGCGGATGGCGGACTGCGGGGCGATGGTCTTCCAGGCCGACCAGACCACCTGGTCGCCCGTGGCGGCCAGATCGCAGAGGTACACGAGCAGCTTCATCGCCCGGACGGGATCCAGGTTCTCGATCCCGCGCTTGCGCATCACGTACTCGAAGGCCTTGCCCACGTCCGGCGGCAGGGGGGAGGCCCCCGCCTCCGGGGCCTCCGGGGCGGCCTGCGCGGAGGAGGGACTGTCGGCCGGCAACAGGCCCGCCTCCCGGAGCCCGGAGATCAGCGCATGGCGCCCGGTCTCGTCGAGGGCGGCGATCGCGCCCAGCAGGTCGGGGGGCGGCTCGGACACGCGCCGGACCTCGGGCAGCCGCCCCCGCAGGGCCCGGAGAAAGAGCGGACGCTGCGCCGGCACGATCTGCCGCAGGGCGTCGGCCAGCGTGTCGGCCATCTGCGCCCGGCGCGCCTCCGCCGTCTCCCCGGCGAAACTCACCTGCGCCGCGCGCAGGCGCACCAGCGTCTCCTGCGCCAGGCGCTCCACATCCTGCTGGACCGCCACGGGCATCAGCGGCCTCCCTCCCTGCGCGGCGCGCCGGCCGAGCCCGCCGGCCGGATCTCCGGCGTCTTGAGCCGGACCCCGTCCCGGTCGAAGATGAAATCCATCCGCGGCTCCGGCCACCGCGAAAGACTCAGGGAGACGATCCGCCGGCGCGCGTCGCCCTCCGCGGTGCGGTCCTGGATCACGCCGGGGATGTCCGCCAGCACGTAGAGCTCGGTCGCCCCGTCGGCCTCCCACGTGTCCCAGATGGGGTCCTGCCGCGTCAGGCTCTGCTCCGTCGGCCGGCCGGCGCCGAAGTAGAACACCTTCTTGTGGTAGGCGTCGCGCGAGCGGCTGGCGGGATTCCAGTACTCGGACATCGACAGGTCGCGGAGCACCGAGTTGCCGGGCGCGCCGACGAGGTGGACCTCCACCGACGGCATCCCCCCGAACGAGTCGGCCAGCGAGGAGCTGGCGCTGATCTTGACGTCGAAACGGCCCATGACGAAACCGGGACGCGGCGGCGGCGCGGGCGGGGGCGTCCGGCACCCGAGGCCCCACGTCGCGACCGCGCAGATCGACACCGCGGCCAGGACGATCCGCCGGTCACCGGACGCGCGGCGACCCTCCCCTTCCGTTCCCGGCAACTCGCTGTTCTTCATGACCCTGCCCATAGCCTTGCGGCGGAGCCTGATGGCCTGCCGCGCCCTCTCTCTGTCCGGCATTCTACCCTGTCAACGACTCCGAGTCCACCTCGCACGGGGCCGGTCGGCGGCGAGCGCCGCCGGATCAGCCTCCCCGCTCCGTCTCCGCCGCCATTTCCTCGATGACCCTCGCCATCTCCATCTGATCGGTCCAGTCCATCACCAGCAGGCTCCGCGTTCCTTCGGCGATCAGCCCCAGCTCGCGCAGAGGCGCGTCGAACACCCGGAAGGCATCGCCGGCGGGGGCGTCGCTGAAGTCGCGGCACCCACTGTCGCGGCACGCGCCGGGAATGACCCGCAGGATCCAGGCCAGCACCTCGAACCACAGGCCCTCGGGCAGGCTGGCCAGCGCCTCTTCCGGCGCCAGGGGTGTCGCCGACAGGTGCTGCGGCCCGAGCGACTTCATCCAGCGGGGATCCCGCTGGAACAACTGTCCGATCACGGCCGGACGCATCTCCTCCGCCACCTCGGCCGCATCCGAGGCGGCGCCGAGGCTGAGCAGCTCGTCCAGCGCCACGCCCGGCATCGCCCCGCCGCCGCCGACCAGCACCTTGATGGCGAGCACGGCCAGCGAATACAGGTCGCAGGGCGGACCCAGGTAGGGCGTGAGCTCGAAGGGCGCCTCGTCGAAGAGCATCCCCTCCCACGCGGACAGGCCCGCCGCCACGGCGGGTTCGAAGGCCATCGGGAACGACTGGAACCGCCACTCCCCCGCCGCCAGCGCGCTGTCGGCCTCCACCTGGCCGTACAGGTCGACGGCGAGCCCGCCCGGGTGGATGCGGATCCACACCAGGTCGCGCGGCCGCGGCCGGATCTCCTCGCGGGGACGGAAGGTGCATTCCATCGCGAAACGCGGCGGGGTACCGGGCCGCACCTTCCGCACGCGGAGGCGGGCCGTCCCGCGGCGGCAGCCGTCGGCCGGCGGGGCGCGGAACAGCGACACCGTCTGCGTGCCGGACGGCAGGTGGTACTCGGCGTCGGCGCCGGGGACCGGCAGCGCCACCGCATCCCCCGCGTCCGTCAGCGCCGCCCGCGCGGTCCAGAGGAACGGCAGCCCGCGGCCGGTCCAGCCGAAGGTGACCCGGAAGGACGAGGGACCGAGCGAGAGCAGCGGCCGGCCCATGGCGGCGGAGGCGGAGCGGACCGACGCGAACAGGTCGATCAGCAGGACCAGTTTGAGATGGAGCGTCTCCAGGAGGATCGGCGCATCGCCGTGAGCGGCCTGCATCAAACGGCCCGGGTGGTGCGCGTCGGCCAGCCAGGGGGAGAACCCGACCGGATCCAGGGTCTGCCGTTCGCGCTTCATCCCCTCCCACGTCCCGCCCGACAGCACCTCGGCATACTGGTCGAGGCTGAGCGGGAGATAGGGACGGATCAGGACGAATCCGCCCTCGGGGTTGAGCGGCAGAAGGTCGGGGGCGACGACGCTCGCCAGCGGGGTGGTGTGTTCGTTGGTCGGCGCCTCCGGCGTCGCCGGCGCGACGCGCAGGGCGCCATCCGCCGCGCGGACCGCCAGGTAGCGGTGCAGCGTGCCCGAGTAGGAAGGCAGGCCGCGCCGGCCCAGCTCGACGTCGTCGGTGCACAGCCTCCACGGCTCGCCGGTCTCCTTGTCGCACGGGATCACCGCGCACTCGCGCGCCGCGTCGAGGAACACCGGCGCCGGCCGGGTGGTCTCCCAGCCCGTGGCGATGAAGGAGCCGGGGCCCTGCGCGCGCAGCCAGCCCAGGGTCCGCACCCAGCGCGCGTCGAGCGACTCGTTGGTCGGCACGCCGCGGGCCGCGAGGGGGCTCCGGCCCGCGCCGGCCACGGTCTGGACCCAGATCTCGACCCACTGGCGGACCGCCCCCGAGGCATCGCGAATGCACCCGAGGTAGACGCGCGCGTCGACCGAATCGCGCAGCAGGACGAGAGAAGCCGGCGACTCGGGCCCGGCCGGACGGATCGCGGCCTCGATGCGCAACGGGGCGGCGGCGGCCTCTTCCTGCAGCGGAATACACCGCAGACCCTCGGGCAGCGACCAGGATGCCGATTCGAATTGCATGACCTTCGTGCTCGCGCCGCTCCGCGTCTCCGTCCGCGCGCGCAGCGGCAATGCACTATAGGCCGCGATCGCGCGGCATGTCAAAAATTACTTCCTCGCCCCCGTTGCGCGCCTCCGTGCCGCCCGCACCGCGCGCCGGAGGGCCTGCCCGTGCTTTCCAACGGCCGGAAGGACTCCGCCGAGAAGGTTCCGACGCGCGGATGGCGCGCACGCGCCCCTTCGCGCCAGACCCGCCAGGAGGTGGGCGCTCAGGTCGCGTTGTCTACCCTCCATTCCCCATTGGCGGAGCGACGCGCGACCGGTGGACCGAGCCGCTCACGGCTCGATCTGCGGGCAGGGCGGGGCCTCCCGACCCGCCGCCCTGCCGATCATCGCGTTAGGGATGCCGCGCCCGACCGCCATCGGCTCGATTAGCAGGAACACCAGGGACAGGCAAGGTGGATGGAATGCCCCTCTCCAGAGGTTCGGTGTCGATCCCTCCAATCTCCCCTGCAGTTCGGCGCCGATGAGGCGCGGAGGTTGTCAGAAGAGCGATGGCCCATACGACAGCGAAATGGGACGGTTTCATGTGGTGGTGGGGGGTTGGGGCCGCTGCCGGTAATCGCGGGGATCGAGACAGGCGTCGTATGTCGTGCGGTCAATCGGAATCCAGTCCGTCCCATTGATGCCGCGAGTGTTACGCGATGGTTGCGATAGCGAAGTCGCCGCGTGAAGACTCAAATGCCCTGCCGACCCATCACGCCCAACTTTCGAGACCAGAAAGCGTTCCAGAGAGGGTCGTCAGCCCCATCGGGGACGCCCGTGTAGAATCGGGTTTTGGGACAACTGCCATCCTCTCGCGCTGCATAGTGAATCGGAGAGTTTCAAGATGTCGTAGTTCGGATATGTATAGCCGAAGGCCTCCTTCGCAGCGTGGTAGAGGTTCTGGCCGTCCGCGAACGTAACGGCGCGCTTGGCGGCTGGCTCTATGGGCATGATATGCCTCGGCAAAGAAAGAACCCCGCCCGAGGCCCCTCAAGGAGGCGTGTCGAGCGGGGAGCAACTTCCGGCGCAGACATACGCATTCCACGCAGGGAGTCAACATGGAACTCCATATTCCGCTCGTCGCGTGTCAACCGACTCCGGTTCCCTGCAGGAAAAGGTTCAATCGGCATCCGGACTTGTCCCCTATGTCCTTCTTCTATGTCCTTTGTCCTTGTCCTCGTCCTTTGTCCTCCTATGTCCTCAATCGGCCTTGTGCGCCGGCGACGGCACGGCGATACTACGAGCGCGCGGTGCGGGACGGCGAGGCGCGCGATGTGCGCGCGCAGGCGGTCGCGGGGGACAGGAGCATCGGGAACGAAAGGGAAGACCATGAGCGAGCCCAGGATTGCAGACACGAAACCGGCCGTACTGGACCTGTCCACGGGGACCTACTGGTGGTGCCGCTGCGGCCTGTCGAAGAAGCAACCCTTCTGCGACGGATCCCACAAGGGGGCCACGGACCTCACCCCGCTCGAGTTCAAGCTGGATCAGCCCAAGCGGGTGGCCCTGTGCCAGTGCAAGCGCACGGCCAACGCGCCCTTCTGCGATGGCGCGCACCAGACGCTGTAGCGGCGAAGTCCCCTCCGAACGGTTCCCGCCACGGAGGAACGGACGGATTGGAGCGAGAGCATTGAGCGGCCAGGGCCGTCGGGTGGCGGCTCGCCGCCTTGGGAGGAACAACATGAAGATGGGGTGGTCGTCTCGGCGCGGATTCACGCTCGTGGAGCTGCTCGTGGTGATCGGGATCATCGGCATCCTGCTTGCCCTGCTCGCGCCGTCGCTCAGGACGGCGTTTCTCAAGGCGAAAGAAGTACAGTGCCTGACCAACGTCCAGCAACTCGCCATGGGATTGGGCGCCTACGCCGCGGCTCATCATGGCCGGACCTTCAAGCAAGACCCCGTCGGGGGTTGGATGAAGTCGATGGACGAGTTCGTGCGGGGCGGCCATGCGGGACAGGGACGGTTCTGCCCCCGGGCCACGACCCCCGCGGCGGGCGCGTGGCAGTTCGGCGAGTACTCGGGCAGCTACGCCATCAACTCCGCCCTGTACGTCCCCCCCGAGAACCCCCCGCCCACGTGCTTCACCACCCTCAGCCAGGCGGATTCCAGGGTTCCGGCCTTTGTCGACGGCACCTGGTTCGAAACCAAAGACGTGGCGACCGTGCCGTGGGACAAGATCGCCGAACGCCACCGCAAGGCGGTCTGCATCAGCTTCGCCGACGCCCATGCCGAGCGTGTCGAGCGGGCGCAGGTGTTGAGCCAGCACTGGAACAAGTAGCCGACGAGTCGCGTCGGCAGCCCGGGCGGTTGGGGTGTCGCTCCCTGGCCTTCATAGCGCCGTTCCCGATGGTATGCACGGTTCTCCGCACTACCTGTGCCCGCGTCGCCTGCGTCTTCGCAACCCGGACGGGACCGGCCGCGCATGGTTCTGTGTAACGTGTTCGCCCGGGCCTGTCATGGCCGGTGTGTCGTGCCTCCGGCCGAAAGGAACGGTTGCGTACTCATCTCCACGGATTCGGATTTCTCCCGCTTTGCCGGCATTCGGTGGCGCAATCCGCTGAGCTGAGAGAGACTTCGACTTCCCTGGTGCCTCCGTGACCTCCTGTTCAATTCCAATTGGTTGCGAGCGCGGGCCCGCCTTATGGGACCAGCCGGCCTTTCCAGTCGTGTTTGACCATCGGACGGCCGTCGGCATCGAGCAGTCGCGCGGTGATGAAGACATAGGTGGAGTTCTCCCCGGAACGGTCCGGCATTCCGCCCAGCGGCACCGTCGCCCCGTCCGCGATCAGAAGGCCGGCGGAGAGGGAACGGGCATGGACCACCGGCAGATCGAGGGTCAACGCATCGGGCGCCGCGCCGGGCCGAACGAGGGGAAGGGTCGTCTTGCGCCATTCGGGCACGGAACTGATCTCCGGCCCCACGTCCACCTGGATGGTTCGGAGGTTGTCCTCCACCCGCACGCGGGCGCTCAGGCGCAATCCCGTCTTCCGGCTCTGGACGCGGACGCTGACCGCCGGCGCTCCGCCCGCCACGGACGTCGCGTTGCTGACCGTCGCGCCGGACCCCGCCGCGAGGCCGTCGGCGTATTGCACCTCGTCGCCGGCGGACATCTCGATCGACTGCCCGTGGCGGCCGATGCCGGACAGCGTGTGGAGGATCTGCCCCTTCTGGTCCTTGAGAAGCTGGAGGAGTTCCTCGGGCATGGGCGCGGCCGAGGGCCGGCTTCGGCAGAAAGGCGCCAGGTCCTCGGTCTTGAAATGGGCGAACGTGGCCGTCACCTCCACCTGCCACTCCTCCGGCACGGCCAGGCTTCGTCCGAGGCGCTCGTGATTCGGGTCGGTGTTGACCATCATCGCCTCCTGCAGCACCGGATTCCATTCGACCCGGCTGCCGGCGGGGAAGGCCACCCCCATTCGCTGGAACAGGTACTCAAGGGCATCCGACATGGGATCGTCGCTCGTCGACGCCCGCCGCGCGAAGTACCGCTCCGCGTCCGCGGAACGCATCGCTTCGCGGGCCGCCGTCACCACCGGCCCGGGCACCGAGTACGCCCGGCGGGTGAGCAGCGGGCCCTTGTCCTCCGCCGCACCCGCCAGCGCGACGGCCACCAGTGCCAGCATCGTCCCCCAACCGCAGGAAACCTGTCTCATGGCTGTCTTCTCCCCGACTCCTTTGGATTGCGCTCCGCATCGGCAGGCAGCTCCGACTCCCCGGCGAGGATGCCTTCGTAATCCGCCACGGGTTTGCCGCTGGTGTCCAGAAGCCGGGCGGTGAGGAAGATGTACGTGATCTCGCGGCCGGTGCGGTCGGGCAGGCCGCCCATGACCACCGTTTCGCCGTCGGTCAGCATGACTGACGTGGTGACGTTGCGGGAGTGGAACACCGGTTGGGGAATATCCACCCTGCCGTCCTTGCCGCCGGGATCGATCCGCTCCACGCCCGAGCCGCGCCAGCCGGCGTTCTCACAGAGCTCCGGGACCAGGGTCAGATCGATGGTCCGCCCGTCCGGTCCGACGACGGGAGTGACGTTCATGATCGTCCCCGCTTCGCGCGTCTCGAAGGAGCCGGGGATGAACCACCCCGAAACGATCGTATTCGTCGCACCGCCCGCGTACTCGTATTCCGTCGGATAGATGATTTCGTCGACCCCCTTCAGGACGGCATTCACGCCGCTGCGGGTCAGCGTCATCGTGCTCTGCAGGAGCCGCCCCTTGCCGGCACGCCACAGATCCCGGATGTCCTCCGCCACCGGCGTGGCCCTCGGGCTCCGCCGCGCCACCGCCTCGATCTCCTCCAAAGGAAAAGCGACGAAGGACGTGTCGATTTCGACCTGGTTGGGGATGACGTTTATCGAGCGCAGGCAGGCCGCCAGTTTCCTGTGGTTCTCCGGCGTGTTGTACATCCACAATGCGGAGATCGCGACACTGTAGAAGACGTAGCTGCCCGGAGGGAAATCGACCCCCAGATCCTCGAAGAATCTCCTCGTCGCCAGGTTGTTGCGGGCGCGCGGGGCCAGCTCGGTTCCGCTCCCCTGCATCTGGATGAACTCCCCACCGCCCGTCCGGTCCGTTCGCGCCGACTCGCGCGTCGTGGTAACGTCGAGGATGGCTGGCATGACGGGGTACATACGCAGAACCATCTTCTCCGCGGCCCCGGCCGGCACGGCCAGGGCCAGCAGGGCCAGGGCCACCGCACATCGAAATACCCGGTCCACCATGGTTCTCCTCCAGCGGCACTCTTATATGCCTGCCCGGCATGCGACGCCACCTCTTTCTTCGCCCGCCCCCGGGAAGAGGTCCATCGAAGGCTTGACCGGCGGGGGGAATCGTGTAGGCAGGGGCGGACGAGCGGGAGACAGGCCATGGAACTGGATCCGACCGTATTGAAGGACTGGCAGATCGCCGAGGCGGTGGAAGCGACGGCGATGCGGCCCATCGCGCGGATCGCCGCGGATCTCGGCGTGCAGGCGCACGAACTGATCCCGATGGGGCACAACGCGGCGAAGGTGGATGCGAGGCGCGCGCTCGACCGGCTCGCGGACGCCCCGCGGGGCCGCTACGTGGATGTCACCGCGATCACCCCCACCCCGCTCGGCGAGGGCAAGACGACCACGACCCTCGGCCTCGTCCAGGGCCTCGGCCGGCTGGGTCTGCGCGCGGCGGGGGCGATCCGCCAGCCCAGCTCCGGCCCCACGTTCAACATCAAGGGCTCCGCCGCGGGCGGCGGGCTCTCGCAGTGCATCCCGCGGGTGCCCTACTCCATGCGGTTCACCGGCGACCTGGACGCGATCACCAACGCGCACAACCTCGGCATGGTCGCCCTGACGGCTCGGATGCAGCACGAGCGGAACTACGACGACGCCCGGCTGGCCCGCTCGGGCCTGCGCCGGCTGGACATCGATCCCGCGCGGGTGACGTGGCGCTGGGCCATCGACCTCTGCGCCCAGTCGCTCCGGCAGATCCGCATCGGCCTCGGCGGACGGCAGGACGGGGTCGAGATGGACTCCGGCTTCCAGATCAGCGTGTCGAGCGAGCTGATGGCGATCCTGGCGGTCTCCCGCGGCCTGGCCGATCTGCGGCAGCGCATCTCGCGCGTGGTGTTGGCCCACGACCGGCGGGGCGGCGAGGTGACGGCGGCGGACCTGGAGGTGGACGGCGCGATGACGGCCTGGCTGGTGGAGGCCATCCAGCCCAACCTGATCCAGACCCTCGAGGGGCAGCCGGTCTTCGTGCACGCCGGGCCGTTCGCCAACATCGCGATCGGGCAGAGCTCGATCATCGCCGACGACATCGGCACGCGTCTGGCGGAGTACCTCGTGACGGAGAGCGGCTTCGGCACCGACATCGGGTTCGAGAAGTTCTGGAACCTCAAGTGCCGGTGGTCGGGGCTGCGCCCGGACGCCGTGGTGCTGGTCGCCACCGTGCGAGCCCTCAAGATGCACGGCGGCGGACCGCCGGTGAAACCGGGGCTTCCGCTGGACCGCGCGTACACGAGGGAGGATCTTTCGCTGCTCGAGGCCGGGGCCGGGAACCTCGTCGCGCACATCGAGATCGTGAAGCGCAGCGGCGTGCGGCCGGTGGTGTGCCTGAATCACCACCATACCGACACGGAGGCCGAGATCGCCCTGGTCCGGCGCGTGGCCGAGGAACAGGGCGCGCTCTTCGCCGTGTCGCGCCACTGGCGGGAGGGCGGCGAGGGGGCGCGGGAGCTGAGCGAGGCGGTGGTGCAGGCGTGCGCGGAAACCAAGTCCTTCAGCTTTCTCTATGGTTTCTCGGAGCCGCACCGGACGCGGATCGAACGCATCGCCCGCGAGGTGTACGGGGCCGACGGCATCGCCTGCGCCCCGGCGGCCGAGGCCCAGCTCCGGGCGCTGGACTCCGACAAGGCGGCCGCGCGCTACGGCACCTGCATGGTGAAGACCCATCTGAGTCTCTCCCACGACCCCGAGCGCAAGGGCCGGCCGCGCGGCTGGACCCTGCCGGTCCGGGACATCCTCCTTTTCCGGGGCGCGGAGCTGGTGGTTCCGGTCGCCGGCGACATCAAGCTCCTGCCGGGCACCGGCTCGGACCCCGCTTTCCGCCGGGTGGACGTCAATGTGGAGACCGGCCGCGTGGAAGGCCTGTTCTGATTCGCATTGACGTCGCGCCCGTGTTTTCGCATAAACGGCTTGCCGCCGGAATCGCACGCGCGCTTGCGCTCGTACGCGATGAGGGCGCCATGGGTGGAGGAATCCTGACGATGACACGTGGGTTGCGGATGCTGATGCCCGTCCTGACCGCCGCGTCCGTCCTGGCGGCAGAGGCCGCGCCGCAGACCAACGCGGCGGACGTCGCGAGCGACCCGCTCGCGGTGGCGACGAATCCTCCCCCGGAGCCGCCCCCGCGGTCGGAGCCGGTGGTCCCCGCCATCCCCGAGTTGCATCCGCCGCCGGCGCCGGGGGGCGGGAAGGAGCAGGAGGGCCAGGCATCGTTTCAGCTCCTTCTGCCCGCCGAGTCGGACCAGTTCAGCCGCGCCCTGGGCGGGGAAGTGCAGTGGCGGCGATGGATGACCGAGCACTTCGGTTTCGCCCTGGCGGCGGGCGTGCAGGCGTGGTCGGTCGAATCCGGCGAGCTGGAGCTCGACGACAACCATTTCACGCCGGCGGAGACTTCGGGCGATGTCACCGTCTACCCCCTCGGGGCGTCGGTGCTGCTCCGCACCGCGCCGGAAGAGAAGAAGATCCGGATCGTCGGCGAGGCGGGGCTGCGATATGCCTTCGTCGACTCGGGGGCCGAAGTGAGCTTCGAGTATGTCGATCACTGGGGGGCGAACGTCAGGATCGAGGACACGGTGCCGCTGGACGACCGGGTGTGGCTCACGCTCGGACTCCGCGTGAGCGGTCCGATCTCGGATCGCTGGGGCTGGATGCTGGGGGCGGGGTACCAGTTCGACCTGGCGGGCGGAGACGAGAACTGGCATCACCAGGCCATCGCCAACGATTTCCAGTCGGCGGTATTCTCCGCCGGCGTGTTCCTCGAACTCTGAGCGCCCGGCGGGGCGCGCCTCGCTGTGGCGAATCAGCCACAGGCGGACCGACTTTTAGGATTCCCCCCGACGGAGGCGGAAGGGTACAGTATTCGTTGACCCCAAACGGTATCAGCTATGAGCGCATGGCTGGCGGAACAGGCTGACTTCTTGATGTTCGCGTGCGGCGCCGCGTACCTTCACCTCGCCGTGTCGGTGCCGATCCGCAGCCGTTCCGCCGTCACGCCGTCGTGGCAGTGGGTGGGGTGGTATGGGCTTCTGACCGGGCTGGGCGAGTGGATCCCCCTCCTCGGCATGGTCGCCACCGTCCCCGCCCTGCCCGCCGTGACGACGGCGCTGCGCCTGGCCTCCCTCCTCTGCCTGCTTCAAATGGCGCGCGCGCCGGCGCGGAAGGACATCGTCCGGCCCGTCGGCCTCTGGGTCTACCTGCTCGCGGCCGTCCTCGCCCTGGCCGGTCTGCTGCGGGGTCTGGACGGACTGAGGGTCTCCGTCCTGGCCGTGGCGGCGGTCGCGGCCATGGCCGCCGGGGGACGGCTGATCACGGCGCTCCGGCGCACGAGCGGATTGACCGCCGCGGGCGTGCTTATCGCCGTGCTCCTTCCGTTCGCGGCGGTCGCCAATCTGACCGCCAATGCCGATCTGTCGGCGGGGATTTCCGCCGTCTCTTTCCCGCCGATCGCGCTGAATATCCAGGTGATTCAGACCTGCCTGGCGTTCGTCATGACCTTCGCGGTTACGGCGGCGCTTCGGGGCGCGCGAGTGACCCCTGAACCGGAGGGCCACCCGCGGGAGGACTACTGGGCGATGAGCCTCCCGACCCTGCTGGCGGTCATCGTCTGCGGGGGCGTCGTCGTGGAAGCGAGGGGCCGTTTCGCTGACCAGGAGCAGCGGGCGGACCTGCTCCTGCGCGCCCGCACGGCCGCCGCCGCGCTGGATCCGGTCCTGGTTCGACACCTGCTCGACGAATCGGACGCCGCGGCCGACGCAGGGATCAGGGCCGAGGTCGAGAGCCGCCTCCGGGAGATCCGCGGCGTGCGCGGGGACGTGCGGACCGTGCGTCTTCTCGGGCGGCGCGGGGAGCGGGTGAATCTTCTCGCCGAATCGACCGCCCCGCGGCCGACCAGCCGCCCGTCGCGGGGACCGGACTGGGATGCGGCGGATCCCGCCCTGTCGGCCGCTTTCGAGAAGCGCCTGGCCTTCGTGCGAGGCCCCCTGCACGGCGCGAACGGCGTGCGGCTGGGCGCCCTCGTCCCGATGTCAGCCGCCGAGGGGGGGGGCGTCCCGGCCCTGCTCGGTTTCGACATCGACGCCGGAGAGTGGGCGCACGCCGTGGGCATGCACCGCCTGGGCGGTTATATGGTGGTGTTTCTTCTGGGCGCCCTTGTGCTGTCGTTGTTTGGCGGCATGCAGATGTCGGCGAGGGAGGCGATTCCGACCGTCAGCGCGCCGGTCGCGCACCAGAATTCGGTGATGGCCCACCTGCGCGACGTCGTCTTCCAGACGGATGTCCGCGGCCGGTGGACCTACCTGAATCCCGCCTGGGAGGAACTCACCGGCTTCAGCACGAACGAGAGTCTCGGCCATACGCTCAGCGATCTGCTGGATCCGGAGGAACGGGAGGTCTACGAGCGGCAGTGCCGGCGCGTCCTCGAGGGGCAGGAGACGCAGGGGCGCATGGACCTGCGGTGTCGGGTGCGGAACGCGCCGCCGCGCTGGCTCGAATGGAATGCCCGCCTGATGCGCGATGCCGGCGGCCACGTCACCGGCCTGGGCGGCACCCTCCACGACGTGACCGAACAGCGGGAGGCGGCGGACGCGCTGCATCGCAAGGACCACCTCCTCCAGGGGGCCGGCCGCGCCGTCAGCGCGCTGCTGGTGGAGGAGCGGTTCGACGACGGGGTGCAGCGCGGCCTCGAGGCCATCGGCGACGCCACCCATTCCCATCGGGTCTACATCTTCCAGTACTCCGCGCCGAGTACGGGGCCCGCCATGTTCGTCCGCCGCTTCCTGTGGCAGTCGGAGGTGGCGCCGGTCCTCCAGGAGAAGGACCCGTACGAGCTGCCCCTGGACGGTCCGTTCGGCCGATGGCACGCGGAGATGACCGCCGGTCGCGCGGCGCGCAGCCTGGTGTCACAGGCCCCCCCCGGAGAACGCCTGTGGCTCATGGACCGGCAGGTGCAATCGGTGCTCGCCGTGCCCGTGTCCGTGGGGCAGGATCTCTGGGGATTCCTCGGCTTCGAGGACCTACGGGCGGAACGCGTATGGGCGGACAGCGATGTGGCCATCATCGAGACCTTCGCGGCCAGCCTCGGCGGCGCCATCCGGCGCCAGCAGGCGGAGCAGGCCCTCGAACAGAGCCGGGCCGAGGCCCGCAAGCTCGCCCTCGTGGCCAGCCGGACGGACAACATCGTGATCATCACGGGGGCGGGCGGCGCCATCGAATGGGTCAACGACGGGTTCACGCGCATCACCGGCTACACCCAGGCGGAGGCGGCCGGCCGGCGCCCGGGCGAGCTTCTGTACGGCCCCGACACCGATCCCGCCACGATCGCCTTCATGCGCGAACACCTGCGCCGGGGCGACGGATTCGCCGCGGAGGTGTTGAACTACGCCAAGGACAAGCGCACCCTGTGGCTGCGCATCGATGTCCAGCCCATCCGCGACGCGTTTGGAGTGCTGACGAACTACATCGCGATCGAGAACGACATCACCTCGCGCAAGCACGACGAGGAGAAGCTCCGCCGCTCGATGGCCGACCTCGAGCGGTTCAACCGGCTGATGACCGGCCGCGAAAGCAGGATCGTGGCGCTCAAACACGAGATCAACGCCCTGTGCGGCGAGCTGGGCCGGCCGCCCGCCTACCCGGCGGCGGCCGCCCGTGCCGACGACCAGGCCCTCCCGGTGCTGGGCAGCCCCGCGGAGGCCACCGTGGAGAAGGCGGACGGCTGAGCGCCGGCGAAGGACCATGGAACGGAATGTTCTAAAACGGACGCTGCATCCGACTCTCGATGAGCGGCTCAAGCGGTACGTCGGTCTCGTCGACTTCACGACGCCGGTCATGCAGGGGCTCATCCGGGAGATGAACGAGGCCTTCCTCGACCTCGAACACGAGCGCCGCACCGTCTCCCAGACGCTCGAGATGACCTCGAGGGAGCTGAAGGACGTCAACCTCCGCGTCCGCAACGAGTCCGAGAACCGCCTGCGCACGCTGAGCAACTTCTTCGAGCGCACGATGGATCTGCAGGAAGGGCTGACCTTCCGCTTCCGGCGGATCGCCAATCGCCTCCAGTCCACGTTGTTCCGGGGCCGGTTGCTGGAACGTCTGGGCCTCCCGGCCACCCAGGCGGAGGGGCGCTTCATCGAGGAGTTCCTGCCCAGCCAGATCCGGCAGGTGATGGAACCGCACCTGTGGCAGGCGCTGGACGGACGGCCGGGGGCGTTCGAGCTGACGACCCCGGACGGATCGGCCGTGTTCCTCATCCGCGTCCACCCCGTCACGGAGGAGGGCGAGAGCCCCGAGGTGATCGGGGTGTCCGTGGACATCACCGACTACAAGCGGGCCGAGCGCGAGGTGCGCGAGAGCGAAGGCCGGCTGAAACTGACGCTCGACAACCTCCAGGCGGGCGTGCTGCTGATCGACACCCGAAGCCGGATGATCCACGACGTCAATCCCGCGGCGCTGCGCATGCTGGGACTGCCGCGCGATGACGTGGTCGGTCGGATCTGCCATGAGTTCATCTGCCCCGCCGGCCAGGGCCAGTGCCCCGTGGCCGACCTCGGGGGCGAGATCGACTCCGCGGAACACACGCTCACCCGCGCGGACGGCGCGCAGATCCCCGTGCTGCACACGGTGGCCTCGCTCGTCTTTCACGGCCGGGACTACCTGCTGGAGACCTTCGTCGACATCTCGGACCGGAAGAAGATGGAGGAGGACCTCCGGCAGGTCAACGAAGCCCTCAGCCGCCGGTCGGGGCAGCTCGAAGAGAACCAGACCCTGATGCTCAGCATGGTGGAGGATCTCGAGCAGTCGCGGCACAACATCGAGCAGTCGAATGCCGAGCTGCAGGTGGCCATGGAGCGGGTCCGCCAGCTGGCCGTGCGCGCCGAGGCGGCCAGCCGCGCGAAGAGCGAGTTCCTCGCCAACATGAGCCACGAGATCCGCACGCCGATGAACGCGGTCATCGGCCTCACCGGCCTGCTCCTGCAGACCGGCATGAACGAGGAGCAGCGGGAGTACGTGCAGACCATCAGCGCCAGCGGCGAGGCGCTGCTGACCCTTTTGAACGACATCCTCGACTACTCCAAGATCGAGGCGGGCAAGATGCTGGTCCTCGCGGAGGAGTTCGACGTGCTGCGCCTGGTGGAGGGCACGGCCGACCTGATGATCGAGCGGGCGTCCTCCAAGGGCATCGAGCTGATGACGGAGGTGGACCCGCGGATCCCTCTTCGCCTGAAGGGCGACGCCGGCCGCATCCGCCAGGTCCTGCTGAACCTGCTCTCCAATGCGCTCAAGTTCACCGAGCAGGGCGAGGTCGTCGTGCGGCTCAGTCCGGCCGGACCGGTCGGCCGGCGCACGGCGCTGCGGTTCGAGGTCATCGACACGGGCATCGGCATTGCCGCGGAGGCGCAGCGCGGGCTGTTCGAGGCGTTCTCCCAGGTGGACGGCTCGTATGCGCGGCGATACGGCGGCACCGGTCTGGGCCTGGCCATCTCGCGGCGGTTCATCGAGCTGATGGGGGGACGGATCGGTGTGGAGAGCGCGCCGGGGCGCGGTTCGAAGTTCTGGTTCGAGCTGGCGCTCGACACCGTGTCGGCCCCTCCGGCCGAGCCCCCGCCCGCCGCGGCCGCGCTCCGCGGCCGGCGGGCGGTCGTCGCGATTCAGAACGCCGCGCTCCGGGCGATCATCGAGCGCCAGCTGACGGCGTGGGGGATCGCCACGGAGGGCTGCGGCGACACGGCGGCGGTGCTCGCCCTGCTGAAGAACCGGCCCGACGGGACCGTCGCGTTCGATCTGCTCGTCGCCGACCTGGAGGCCCGGGAAGCGGGCGGGGCCGCGGCCTGGATCATCGGTCTCAGGGGCGAGGGCGGACGCCCCGATCTGCCCGTCGTGCTCATCGCCACGGTCGGCCAGGCGCGCCTGCTGGACGCCCTGCTGGCCCAGGGGCGCGCCCGGGTGATCGTGAAGCCCGTGAAGCAGGCCGCGTTGCTCGATGCGATGGCCGCCGCGTGCGCGGCCGCGCACCGGCCCGCCGCCGTTCCCACGCCTACCACCGCCCGCACCCTGCCTTCTCCCGACGGCGGCCGGAAGACCACCCGCCTTCTGCTGGTGGAGGACAACCCCGTCAATCTCAAGGTCATCCTCAAGCAACTGTCGAAGCTCGGCTACGCGGCCACCCAGTCGGTCGGCAACGGCCGGGAGGCCCTCGACGCCGTGTGCCGCTCGACCTACGACCTCGTGCTCATGGACTGCCAGATGCCCGAGATGGACGGATACGAGGCGACCCGCCGTATCCGGCAGCTCGAGGCGCGCGGCGAGGGTCCGGCCGCGCTGCCCGGCGCGCCGCGACACGTGCCGATCATCGCGATGACCGCCCACGCCCTGACGGGGGACCGCGAGAAGTGCATCGAGTCGGGCATGGATGACTACATGACCAAGCCCATCCGCATCGAGGGGCTGGCCCAGGTCCTGGAGAAGTGGACCTCGAAGGAGGCCCGCCCCGCGGATCGCGATGCCGCCCTGCTGGTCGCCCATGCGGACACCGCGAGCTGAGGACCGCCCACGGCGGCGAAGCGCCGCCCGATGGATGTCCCGTTTCTCGCGCCCGAGGGTCGTCTTCCGGGCCAAGTTTGCGATTGTGTCGGACTCGCACATCCTGCTATGTTGCCCGCCACATTATGGCCACCGAGAAAGAGCAGTGCATCACGGTAGACGGGGTCGTGTCCAAGGTTCTGCCCGCGACCATGTACAAGGTCAAGCTGCCGAACGGACACGAGATCCTCGCCCACATCTCCGGGAAGATGCGCAAGAACTTCATCCGCATCACGACGGGCGACAAGGTGACGGTCGAGATCTCCCCCTACGACCTCACGAAAGGGCGGATCACGTTCCGGCACAGGAACTGATCCGCCCAAGGCGGCGAGCCGCAACCCCATCCGGATCGAACAGGAGGCCGCAAAGGCCTACCGCAATCCCAGGTCCCTCAGCGCCCGCGCGAAATCCGGCGGCAGGGGGGAGCGCGCGCGGACGGCGCCGGCGTCGGCGCCGGTCAGTTCGATCTCCGCCGCGTGCAGCATCTGCCGGGGCAGGCAGCGGAGGCGGGGCGACAGCTCGCGCGAGGTGCCGTACGCCTTGTCGCCGGCCACCGGATGGCCGGCCGCCAGCAGGTGCTTCCGGACCTGGTGTGTCCGCCCGGTGAGGATCCTCAGTCTCAGATGGCTCGCCTCCGCGCGCGAGGCGACCACCTCGACCCGCGTGACCGCGGAGTGGCCGTCCAGGGGTTCCGCGATCTCGCGGATCCGGGCGGGAAACGCCCCGAGCACGATCGCGTGGTAGAGTTTCTTCACCGCCCCCGCCCGGAACCACGACACGGCGCGGTCGAAGTCGGCCGGCGATCGGGCCAGCAGAAGGCAGCCGGAGGTGTCCCGGTCGAGACGGTGGGCGGCGACCCATCCCTGCTCCTGCGTCTGGATGCGCAGCAGGCCTTCCACGCTGTCGGCTCCGCCGTTGGACAGCAGACCCGGCGGCTTGTCGACCACCACGTAGCGCGCGTCGCGGAACAGGACCCGCAGCCCCCGCCCCGGCGACCCGTCGAGCCCGGCCTGCACCTCGATGCGATCGTCCGCCTCCATCCGGTGGTGCGCCATCCAGACCCGCCGGCCGTTCACGAAGACCCGGCGCTCGTCGAGCAGCCGCTTGGCCGCCCGCCGGGAACAGGATCGTCGCGCGACCAGGACGTCCAGCAACCCCTGTCCGTCCTCGGCCGGCGTGACCCGATAGGTCTGCGCCCGCGGATTCACCGGGCGCATTGTCGGCGGCTCCCCGCCGGTTGGCCAGCCGTTTCTCGCGGCCCTCGCGCGGCCCCCGCCACGGCGGTGTCCGAGCCCCGGACTTCCCCCCGCCCGGGATTTCCTGTATTGGGAAGGCCGTGAGCATCGTCCCGACGAGCCTCCACGCGGGCCTCCCGCCCGAGCGGGTGCGGCGGCTGAACGACCGCGGCGACCAGCCGGGCGGCCGCTACGTGCTCTACTGGATGCAGCAGGCCCAGCGCGCGCACTGGAACCACGCCCTCGAGTATGCGGTGGCGGAGGCGAATGACCGGAACCTGCCGGTGCTCGTCGCCTTCGGCCTGACGGACGGCTATCCGGAGGCCACGGAGCGGGCCTATGCCTTCCTGCTCGAGGGGCTGGCCGAGACCGGCCGCGCCGTGGAGGCGCGCGGGGCGCGGTTCGTGCTGCGCCGGGGCGGGCCGGATGCCGTGGCCGCGGATCTGGCGGCGGAGGCGGCCGTGGCGGTGACCGACCGCGGCTATCTGCGCATCCAGCGCGAGTGGCGCGAGCGGGCGGCGCGCGCCGTCGTCGTGCGGTTCGTGGAGGTCGAGAGCGACGTCGTCGTGCCGGTCGACACGGCGTCCGACCACCTCGAATTCGCGGCGCGCACGCTGCGCCCGAAGATCGGCCGCCTGATGGATCGGTACCTCCTCCCCGTCGAATCCGCGCCCCTTCGTCGGCCGGCCGGATCGCTCCGGCCCGCCGGCGAGGACTGGCGCGACCCCTCGGCGCTGCTGGCCTCGCTCCGGCTCGATCGCCGGGCCGCGCGCGCGCCGGGTCTCCGCGGCGGCGCGGCCGAGGCCCGCCGCCGCCTGGACGAATTCGTCGCCCGGCGCCTGCCGCGCTACGCCGAGGACCGCAATGCGCCGGCCGACGACGCCGGCTCGCGCCTGAGCGCCCACCTGCACTTCGGGCAGATCTCGCCCCTGGAGATCGCGTGGACCGTTCACCGCTCCGGCGCCCCCGCCGCGTCGCGCGACGCCTTCCTTGAGGAGCTGGTCGTGCGGCGCGAGCTCAGCATGAACCTCGTGCGGTTCCACCCGCGCTACGACGCGTACCAAGGCCTGCCCGCATGGGCGCTGGCGACGCTGGCGGAACACGCGGGGGACCGGCGTCCGCACCGGTATTCGCCGCGGCAGCTCGAGGCGGGGGAGACCCACGACCCTTATTGGAACGCGGCGCAGCGGGAGATGGTCTGCACCGGGCGCATGACGAATTACATGCGCATGTACTGGGGCAAGAAGATCCTCGAATGGTCGGCCTCGCCCGCCGAGGCCTTCGCCACCGCGCTGGAGCTCAACAACCGCTACGAGATCGACGGCCGCGACGCCAACGCCTACGCCGGCGTCGCCTGGTGCTTCGGCCGGCACGACCGGCCGTGGACCCGGCGGCCCATCTTCGGCACCGTCCGCTACATGAATGCGGCGGGACTCGAGCGCAAGTTCGACATGCGGGCCTACCTGGCGCGCGTGGCCGAGGCTACCTCCGCAGCCGCACCCGCGGGCCCCCCGCAATCGGCGTCTCGGGGGCCTCCGGCGCCGGCGCGACGCCGAGCGGCTCCGAAGACGACATCTGCTCGCGCAGCCGGACGTAGCGGTCGTTGAGATCGCGGAAGGACTGGACGATCTCCAGCTGCGACTTCTCCACGTCGGTGAGCTGCCGCCGGGCGGCGTTGTGCGCCTGCCGTTCGCGGGAGAGCTGCTCCTCCGCCACGCGCAGGCGCTCCTCGTACCGGTTGCGGAGATCCTCCATGGTCGCCTCCGCCGTCTGCAGCTGCTCGGCCTTGCTCGTGAACCGATCGGCGAGGATCTCGTAGTTGCGCGTCAGGTCGCGGTAGGCCGCGAAGAGACCGGCGTCGCCGCCGGGCGCGCCGCGGGCCATCTCCTCCTGCTGCCGCTTGAGGGTGAGGATCTCCCGCTCCATGTGTTCGGCCATCGTCTCCGCGGAGATCCGGTCCTGTTCCCGCGCCCGTTGAAGCTCCTTCAGCTCCCGATCGAGACGCGTGACCTCCGTCTGCTCCTTCTCGCAGAGCGACCGCCACTTGGCGGCCTCGCGCTCGAGGCGGTCCCGTTCCCGGGCGACCGCCTGCCACGACAGCGTCCGGTCGGGCGCGGCGGCCGGCATCGGCGCCGCTTCGGCGGCCGTCGGCGCCTCGTCGGCCGGCCCCCGGTCCATCCGCACGGCGGCGGCCTGGCGGGCCGCAAGCTGCACGAGGGTCATCACCTCGCCCGTGTGCACGTGGACCACCCGGATGTCGGGGGGCAGCGTGCCGTCGTTCATCATGTCCGCGAAGGCCGCCGCGTGCGCGGGCCCGTAGCGCTGGCCGGCCGCGGTCTCGATGAACCACGACATGTCCAGGTCCGGCAGGTTGTACGCCGGCTGCCATCGGACGCCGTCATCCGAGACGAAATCCTCCGGCGCCACGCGGCCGTCCATCGCCCATTCGATCAGCATGTCGAGGGAGCCGGGGCCGTAGAGGTCGCCGTTTTCCTTCTTCAGGAACCAGCCGGGAGATTGCATGTCGCTCATGCGGGGCTCATTTCTTCTCGGGGATGAAGAGTTTCTGGCCGATGCGGATCTGGTCGCTCTTGAGACCGTTGACCTCCTGGATCGCGCGGGTGGAGACCCCGTACGCGACGGCGATCGCCGAGAGGGTCTCGCCCGCCTTCACGACGTGTTCGTAGCCGTATTCGGAGCGCGAACCCGTCGCGCGGGTCCCGCCGGAGGAGCCGCCCGTCGATCCCGCGCTCCGCCGCAGCAACTCAGCGACCTTCTTGCTCACGTCCTCCAGGATCGCCTGCCGGTCCCGCTCCCGCGCGGCGGAGAGCTCGCCTACGCGCTGCGAGAGGCTCTCGAGCTGTTGCTGCAGGGCGGTCAGACGCGCCTGTCCCGAGGATTCCGTCGCGCGTCGCAGGTTCTCGATCTCCCGCCCGAGCCGCTGGGTTTCCATCTCCAGCCCCTCGATCCGCCCGTTCAGCGGCCGCATCTGCTCCTGCAGAATGCGCACGTCCTCCGACTGGCGCTGGGCCTCCGCCTGCTGCTCGTCGTAGTAGGTCATGCACCCCGCGGCGCCCAGCCAGACGGCGGCGGCCGTGCCGCGCAGGAGACGCGCACCGGAAGTCCTCGGGAGTCTCATGGCCAAAACCGTAGCGCCGGCCGCGGCGCGGAGGCAAGCCCATTCGCAGCCGCGGACCGCCGGAGCTATTCGGGTTCGAAGACGTCGAGCACGAGTTTGGCGCGCTCGATCTTGCCCTCCTCGTACAGCCGTTCGAAGGCCTCGCGGACCGGCTCGGCGGACGCCGCTTCGGAGGCCTCCCGGTAGAGCTGCAGCAGGAACTCGTCGAGCTTGAGCGCCAGGCAGACCACCTCCGAGACGGTCATGTCGGGCCGGAGGACGATGCGGGCGATCTCCTCGCGGATCGTCGCGCCGGGCGACACGACGAACCAGGACTCCAGCACCCGGCGGGGAGAACCCTGCTCGAAGGCCGCCAGCTGCTCCCCCATCCGGCGCTCGTGGCGCACGAGGTAGTCGAGGACGAGTTTCACCCGCTCGCGGTCAGCCGTGTTCTCCGCCCGGCGATAGAACTCGGCCAGTTCGCGGTGGAAGGCCCGGGCGCGGTCAATCACATCGCGGACCTGTTCAAATGCCATGGCCCACCTCCGGAATCGTCGCTGCGCATCGCCCCGCAGCATAGCGCGTTCCCGGACGGCATGCACGCTTCTGCGCGGGGCGGCTACGACCCCAGCCACCGGGGCAGGGCCAGGGTGAGGATCGGCAGGTAGGTGATCAGCAGCACGCCGACCACCCGCACGGCCAGCACCGGCACGACGGAGCGGTAGACGTCCGGCAGCGGCCGGTTGAAGCGGTAGGAGGCGAGGAAGAGGTTCATGCCCACCGGCGGGGTCAGGTAGCCGAGCTCGAGGTTGGCGAGGAAGACGATGCCCAGGTGGACGGGATGGATGTCGAACGCCACCCCCATCGGGGCCAGGAGCGGGACCACCACGATGATCGCGGAGAAGATGTCCATCAGGCAGCCCACGACGAGGAGGAACACGTTGAGGGCGAGCAGGAACACCCAGGGCGACCGGATGGTCGCCCGCACCCACTCCAGCGCATGGGTCGCCACCTGCGCGTCGACCAGGTAGTTCGTGAAACCCAGGGCCACCCCCAGGATCATCAGCACGCCGCCGATCAGCAATCCGCACTCGGTCATCACGCGCGGCACGTCGCGCAGGAGCCTGAGGTCGCGGTAGACGAAGGTCTCCACGATGAAGGCGTACAGGGCGGTCAGCGCCGCCGTCTCCACGGGCGTGGCGAATCCGCCGAAGAGGCCGCCGAACGCGACCGCCGGCAGCAGGAGTTCCCACTTGGCCGCCCACACCGCCCGCGCCGCCTCCCGGCGGTCGAAGGGTTGCCGCGCCGCCGCGTCGCGCGGACCGAGCCATACGCCGAGCCCCGCGGTCATGGCGACCATCAGCGCGCCCGGCAGGATGCCGCCGAGGAAGATCGAGTTGATCGGCACCTGGGAGCCGGCGTTGGTGGCGATGATGGCGTAGAGGATCAGCGGCAGGCACGGCGGGAACAGCAGGCCCAGCGCGCCGGCGCCCGTGAGCAGGCCGAGGGCGTGCCGGTCCGAGTAGCGCGCCGCGACGAGCACCGGCATCAGGAGACCGCCCAGGGCCAGGATGGTCACGCCGGACGCGCCGGTGAACGTCGTGAAGAAGGCGCAGACGAGGCAGGTCACCACCGCCGGACCGCCGCGGAACCAGCCGAACAGCGACAGGAAGACGCGGATCAGGCGGCGCGAGGCGCCGCCTTCGGCGAGGAAGTAGCCCGCGAGCGTGAAGAGCGGGATCGTGGGCAGCGTCGGATTGGTCACGAGCCGGTAGTGATCCAGCGGAATGGAGGCGATGGGGAGCCCGTCCCCCCAGAAGAGGATCAGCGCCGCGCCGCCGAGGGTGCAGTACACCGGAGTGCCGAGCACGGTCGCCGCCAGCAGCCCGACGAGCGCGGGGGCGACCCACCGGGCCGGATCCCCGCCGGGCACGCGCACCGCCAGCGCCACCAGCGCCGCCGCCACCGCCACGACCGCCGCGCGGCCGCGCCACGTGCGGGCGGCATGCCGCACGAGCCGCCACGTGACCAGGGCGAAGCCCAGGGGGATGAACGCCTCCAGGATCCACGTCGGCACCCCGTAGGCGATCTCGGCCGGAGCCGCGCGTTCGGACTGGACGAACTGCCAGCCCGCCCAGGCCAGGAAGGCGGTCAGCGCCACGCCCACCGACCCGGCGAACACGTCGGCCGCCGTCCGCCACCGCCCCTTCAGCAGCGAGGGGAGCGCGGACATCGACAGCATCCGGCCCTCGCGCGCGGCCACCGCCCCGCCCAGCATGCCGCTCAGCAGCACCAGGTGCTGCACCCACGCCGACGAGTTCGCGATGCCCACCCCGGCCGTCTTGCGAAGGACGATCTCGAGCAGGGGGAGCACCATCATCAGGCCGAGCGACAGCGCCACCAGCGCGTTCTCAACCGTCATCCACACGCGGCCCGCCCGGCTGGCGGGCGTCCACATCGGCTGGAGGTTCTCGGCGCTCATCGCGAAGGGACGATCTAGGGCCGGTTCTTCGCCCGGTAGTCGGTCAGGATCTTCAGCACCTCGTCGAACATCTCCGCCGGCACCATGCGGCCGCGGATCTTGGGATACAGGGCCTCCGCGAACGCGCGCCACTCGGCCAGCAGCTCCGGCGTCATCGCCTGCACCTTCAGCCCGCGCTTCGCCATCGCCTCCACGGATTCCTCGCCCTCCGCCCGGCCGCGGGCGCGGATCTGCCCGCCGGCCTCCTCCGCCGCCTTGCGGATCGCGTCGCGCGCGGAATCCGGCATCGCGTCCCAGGTCTTCTTCGTAACCACCGTCGCGCCGACCAGCGGCACCCAGTCGATCGCCAGCATGTTCGGCGCCGGACCGTAGAACTGGCCCGTGAGGGCATAGAACGGCACCGACGGCACGGCGTCGATCAACCCCGTCTGCAGGCCGGTGAGCGTGTCGGTGTACTCCAGCGGCACCGCCTGGAAACCCGCCGCCTTCATGACCTCCTGCGTGCGCGGATCGCCGGCCCAGACGAAGATCTTCAGCTTGCGGTAGTCGTCGGGGCGCGCCCCCGGCGGCCGCGAGAAGAACCGCACCCAGCCCGCGTCGCCCCAGAAGAGCACCACGAATCCCTTCTCCTCGAACCGCTTCTCCAGCGCGGGGCGCATGACGCCAATCGCGTGGTCGTACTCCTCGAGCGAGCGGAACATCATCGGCATGAGCTGCAGCGCCCGCACGGACTCCTCGATCTGCGAGAGGCCCGACACCGTCAGCATCGCCGCCTGGAGCTGGCCGACCCGCATGCGGCGCACCATGTCGGCCTCGCTGCCCATCGTGCCGTCGGTGTAGATCGTCAGCGTCACCTGCCCGCCGCTCGCCTGGCGCCACTTCTCGCCCATCGAGAGCAGGCTCTTGTGGAACGAGGTGTCCTTGGGCGCGAGCGTCGCCAGGCGGACCTTGACCGGCCCCGCCGCAAGGACCGTCGTTGCGGCCAGCAGGCACGGGATCAGACAGCAGGGGGACAATCGCCGAGTCATGGAGGAGGCTCCTGGGGAGAGTTCAGGGTTCAGGGCACAAGTCTCAGGTTTCAGGTCTCAGGTTTCGGGTTTCAGGTTTCAGATCTCAGGTTCTCATGTCTTGGCGTGTGTGCCTTGCGCCTTCCCTTCACGGCGCCGGCGCGGCGGGCAGGATCAGGTCATCGGCGCGCGAGAGGAGCCAGCGGGCGCGGCGCTGCATGATCCGGTTCTCCAGCCGGGCCTCCGGCGTGGCGTCGGGGTCGATCTTCAGGGCCTTCTCCAGCAAGTCACGGAACTCGCCGGCATTCTGCTGCTTCACGCACACCGCCTCCGCAAACGACACGAAAGGCGAGACCTGCCGACCGCCGCTGAGCTCCACCGCGCGCTCGAAATGCCGACGGGAGCGGGCCGCCGCATCCCCCGTGCCCTCCGGCCGCGCGAGCTCGTAGGAGATGAGGAAGCCATGGATCTGCCCCCCGCCGAAGCCCTCGTCGAGCTCCAGCGCGCGGTCGATGAGGGCCTCCACCTGCGGCTGGTCGGCCACGGTCTCGGGACTGTCCTTGGACAGGGTCAGGGCGGCCCCCCAGGCGGCCGCGGTCCAGTAGAGGAAAGGCACGTCAGCCTTGGTCGCCAGCCGGACCGCCCGCCGGGGATCGGCATGCAGGGCGGCGGTGAAGCCCGTGTGCCGCGCCTCGAGGCCGCGCAGGCCGTAGCCGCGGGCGCGGAGGTACAGGCGGCGCGCGCGGGCGCGGAGGACCGTCGCCTGCTCCAGGTCCTTCTCCTCGGCGTAGTCCGCCTCCTGCTGCACGAAGGCGAAACCGTACTGCGTGAAGCCGGAGGCCGTCGCAAGCAGCAGCCCCACGTGCCGCGGGCTCTCGGCCAGCAGGCTCTCCATGAGCTTCAGGCTGAAGGGGATCGCGTCGCGGACCAGCTCGGGATCGTCGTCGCCCGAGAACACCGTCCCGCTCCCGGCGAGGGCGTCGCCGATACGGTTCACGGCAAAACGCGCGCACCCCGTCGGGAACGCGCACAGCGCGAGCCCAAGGAGCGCCGCGCACCAGGATCGCGCAGGTCCGGCGTTCATGGCATGTCGGACCGGAACATTAGCGCCTTCCCCGGCCGTATGCACGCCTTTGCGCAGGATCTTCCTTCCCGTGCCCGCCGCCCGAACCACGCCCGCCAGACCGGTGACGGCGCGGCCCATTCCCGGGGCAACAGCACGCTTGTGTTCTCCCCTCTTTCCTGCGACGTTTTCCGTCATGAACACCTTCCTCGCGACCGGCTTCAAGCGATGCCCGCCCGAACCCCCCCAGAAGGCACGCTCCGTCGAACGGGACACGGTGCGGCAGGGCCGGCGGAAGATGATATGCATGGCCGCTCTTCTCGCCGCAGCCGTGTGTCCGCCGTCTGCGCGGGGCGCCGTGCTCCGCGTCAAGCCGACGGGTGATGACGGAAACACCGGGGACAGCTGGGCGGCGGCGAAGAAGACCGTGACCGCCGCCATCAATGCGTGTGTGGCCGGGGACGAGATCTGGGTGGCGCAGGGCGTCTATCACGAGCGCATCTATCCCAGAAACGAGGTCGCGCTCTACGGCGGTTTCGTCGGCGTCGACACCGAAGTGCATCGAGATCAGAGGGACTGGCGGCTGAACCCCACCATCCTGGATGGGGACTTGGGCGGCGCGGTCGTGCGCTTCGAGATTCCCTTCGGCACCGACGCGACGCGACTGGATGGGTTCACCGTGCGCAACGGTCGCGGCGTCATGTGCGGCGGCATCCTCTGCGTCGGCACCTCCCCCACCCTTGAGCACAACCGGATCGTCGGCAACTTCGCGGAGGGAGAAGGCGCGGGCATCTCGTGCGACAGCGGGGCGGCGCCCGTCATCATCAACAACGTCATCGAGGGGAACTACGCGGGCGCCGGCGGCGAGGGAGGGGGCATCTGCTGTCAGGCGGGCAGTTCCCCCTTGATCCAGGGCAACATCATTGCGCGGAACCGCGCCGAGTTGAACGGCGGCGGCATCTGCGTCAAGGGCGGAGGCAGCCGGCCGACGATCCTGAACAACTTCATCACCGAGAACATGGCGAGCGAGATCGAGAGCGGTCTGGGGGGCGGTGCCCTTGCGTGCGTGGAGAATGGCGGTGTCGCGTTGGTCGCCAACAACGTCATGTCCGCCAACGCGGGCCTGGAGGCGGGCGGCATCCTGATCTACGGCGGCCTGACGGACAATCCGGTCATCGTCAACAACACCCTGGTGGGCAACGCCGGCGCGGCCATCCGTTGGAACAACACCGTCAACCTGCTGACTCTGGTCAACAACCTGATCGTCCAGAACACCGCCGGAGTGGCCCGCTGGTTGCAGAACACGAACGACAACGGCAGCTTCGTGCTGGCCAACAACGATGTGTTCGGCAACGGCGTCAATTATGACGGCCTGCCCGATCCGACCGGGATCAATGGGAACCTCTCGGTGGATCCGGGCCTGGTGAGCGTGACCTATGGCGATTCCCATCTGCAGCCCGATTCCCCGTGCGTCAACGCCGGCGACAACGGCTTCGTCCAGGCGGGCTGGACCGACCTGGACGGCCAGAACCGGGCGCTGGGGGGCCGCGTGGACATCGGGGCCGACGAAGCCGACGGCGTGGCGCGCGCGGCCAATCCCGTCATCGTGCGGGTCAAGCCCGACGGCAACGACAACAACGATGGTTCGACGTGGCCGACCGCCAAGCGGACGGTCGGCGCCTCGATCGCCGCCATTCACGACACGGCCATCGGCGCCCAGTGCACCCTCCGCGGCGGCGAGGTCCGCGTGCGGCACGGCACGTACGTGCAGGGGCTGACCCTCCCGCCGTATGTCTACCTTCGCGGCGGGTTCGACGAGGCCGACGAGCGCAATCCCGCCGCGCATGTCACCGTCCTCGACGGCGGGAATACGGCGCGCGTGATCCGCGCATGGTCCGGGTACCGGGTGAGCGCCGTGGATGGCTTCACGATCCAAAACGGCCGTCAGACCGGCACATCGGACGACACGGGTGGGGGCATCGAGTGCCTGCACGCGGGCGTGTCTATTCAGAACAACATCCTGCGCGGCAACATCGCCAACAAGGGCGGTGCGATCCACGGGTTTGGCGCCGCGCCGCTCATACACAACAACGTCATCACCAACAACCTCGCCGGCGCGGACGGCCTGGGGATGGGCGCGGGCCTCTACTTCGATCGCTCGACGCCGCTGATCGCGGCCAATGCGATCGCCTGGCATCGCGCCTCCGATGGCGCGGGCCTCTACTGCACGTTCAGCAAGCCATCGCTTCTCGGGAACATCATCACCGACAACACCGGCAAGGGCATCTTCTGCGGCCACACGCGGGGGCTGAGCTGGCTGTACTCGGTGGAGATGCTGATGGGCCAGAACATCGTGGCGCGCAATTCGACCTCCGACCAGGGCGGGGGGCTGCACCTTCGCCTGTGCGCGGGCAAGGTGGTGAACAACCTGGTCGTGCTCAACACGTCGGGCATCTTCCCCATCGGCGGCGGCACCGGCGGCGGGATGTCCATCGAAGGCGGCGACGAGAACGACGCCGACCTGCTCGTGGCCAACAACTCCATACTGGGGAACACGGCCGACTACCTGGGCTTGGTCAACGGCGGGGGCATCAGCGTCTCGCTCAACAAGGTGGCGAATCTGATCCTCGCCAACAACCTCGTGGCGTACAACAACACGGGCATCTGGAACGGACCGTACAGCCCCGTGAGTCCGGTGATGATCCAGAATGACTTCTGGAGTAACAGCGGCCAGGACTATCAGGCCTGGGGCGGCTACTACGGAACGATCGCCGGCGGCCCCCTCACCCACCCGACCGACCTGTCCGCCGATCCGCAGATGGTCAATCCGACTGGCGGCGATTTCCACCTGGCCAGCGCATCGTCGCCCTGCGTCGACGCCGGCGCCGCCGCATACGCTCCGGCCGTTGACCGCGACGGCCGACCGCGTCCGTTGGATGGCAACGCAGACGGCACGGCGCTGCCGGACGTCGGCTGCTACGAATACCTCAACGCCTCCGCCGACACCGACTTCGACCGCGTCACGGACGGCGACGAGGAGAACGTATACCGCACCAATCCGGTTCTGCGGGACAGTGACGGCGACCGCATGGCGGACGGCGACGAGGTCTATGCCGGCACCGATCCGACGAATCGCCTTTCGCTGCTGGTGTTGACCGAGCCGACGCTTCTCCCGGCCAACGGCGGCGGCGTGGTGCGGTGGATGAGCATCGCGGGGAAGTCCTACGCGCTGGAGCGGGCGCCGGACCTGCAGAGTGCCGTTCCTTTCTCCGTGCTTCAGTCACACATTGCCGGCCAGGCCGGTTTCACCTCGTGGACCGACACCACCGCGACAGCCATCAGCCCGTGTTTCTACCGGATCAGGGTGGAGTAGCGCCCGGGTTGCCGCGTCGTTGGGCCGCCACGGCCAGCCGCGGCTCGATGCCTCGGACGGGCGCATCTTCGAGCAGCACGTGGCGCACTACACATACGCGGGTCCACTCGCGCCGGGTCCCGCCGTCGGGGCGGACGCGGGGCGCTACGGGGCCGGTGCCGCCACGCGGATCTCGCCGACGCGGTAGCGGCGCTGCCCGTCGTCGCCGGCCAGGGGCAGCGCAATCCGGGGCGTCCCGTCCGGCCGGCCGACGGAAACGGAGATCGCGTAGGTCCCCGGCGCAAGCGGCGGCGCGTGCCGGCCCCGCGGGTCGAGCAGCGGCCGGGCGAGGGTGACCGCGAGACGCCGCGGCGTCGCGGCGGCCTTGTCCGTCGCGGCCACGGGCAGGCTGCGCATATCGAATGCCTCATCCGCGTGCACGGCCGCAATCCCGCCTTTCGCGTCCTTCAACGTCACCGCCCAGCATCCGCCCGGCAGGCACGGGGCCACGCCGGCGTTGGCCCAGGCGGCCTCGATCTCGAAAGGCGCGCCGGAGGTCACGGCCGCGGGCCACGATATCTCCCGCAGCTGGAGCCGATAGCCCAGCCGCCGGTTGATCCGGTCCACCGTCTCGCGGTGGTCGGCCAGGAGCTCCCGCGGCCACCAGTGGATCGACATGTAGCTTGCGTGGTACTCCTCCACCGCCCGGATCAGCAGGTCGCCGCTCCACGCGCCCCTCTGCTTCGAGCTGCCGTAATGCTCGTGCTCCAGGATCACCGGCAGGCGCGGCCAGAATTCCTGCGCCATCTCGGCGTGATACCAGGAATGCGGTGGGGGCTGGACGAGGATGCTGTCGTCGCGCAGCGTCACGCCCTTCTCCAGCGCATAGTCGGTGGCCGGAAAGCGGCGGCCGGGCGTGGACGCGCCCGCGACATCGTCGCTGATGCACAACCTCGTCCGGGGGAAATGCCGCACGTGCAGATCGATATGCCGCTGGACGACCGCGAGGGTCTGCGCCTCGTTCAGGCGGCATCCGAATCCGGTGTGGCCCTCGCCCCACATGCCGAAGGAGCCGATGTCGATGAAATCCACGTCGGGATGGCCGTCGTAGCGCCGGGCGAGGGCGGCCAGGAAGCGATCGAGCTTCTCGATGAAGACCGGGTCGAGGTAGTCCGGCTCCCACAGCGGGCCGCCGGGGCGGGGTCCCTTGCCGAATTCGAACTCCACGCCCTTCGCCCCCGCGGCCTGCACCCAGACCGGCGTCGCATGCCGGAGCCAGCTCTCCGTACAGGTGATCCGCAGCGCGATTCTCCGTCCTTTCGCCATCCACCGCTGGGCCGGCGTGTCGAGCAACGACCAGTTGAATTCGCCTTCCGCCGGCTCCAGGTACGACCACGGCACGCGCAGGTAGATCACGGCCAGCCCCGGCCAGTCGTCGAGCGTGTCCGACGGTTCGAGCCGCGAGCCGTAGTTCTCGATCAGGTTGGAGTAGTAATGCAGCGTCCACCCCATGCCGGGATTGACCAGCGCGGCGCCGGTGTCCGCGGGGCGAACGATGATCCGGTGCGCCGGGGCCTCCGCGGCCCCCGCCGCGACGCCCCCGGCGATCCAGATCAGAAGGGGGCCAACAAGCCCTTTCATGTTCCTTCCGCCCCGCGCGCCGGTCTACTCCGGCCATTCGAAGACGGTGTCCACCCGCACGTCGGGATGGAGGCTCCGCCGCACGGGGCACTGCGCCGCCGTGCGTTCGAGCACTTCGCGATGGATGGGGGCCAGTCGCACCGGCATCTGGAACCGCAACCCGAGCCGCGCGATGCGCCGAGGCGGCTCGGCGGTCATGTCCTTCTCCACGTCGACCCGCAGTCCCCGCAGGTCCCAGCCGAACTCCTGCGCCACGATGCCCATCATGGTTGCCGCGCACGTCCCCAGGGCGGTCCCGACCAGGTCCGTCGGCGAGAACCGCGCCGCCTTGCCGTGGTTGTCCGCCGGCGCGTCGGTCTCGATCCGCGAACCCGAGGGCCCGTGCACGGCCTCGCACCGCAGCTCGCCCGCATATTCGACGCTCGTCTTGACCATGCGATCGCTCCTCTCTTCAGATCCTCAGGAAGTTCTCCAGAATCCGTTTCCCGTTCTTCGTCAGGATCGATTCCGGGTGGAACTGGACGCCGTACACGGGGTGTTCGCGGTGCTGGAGGCCCATGATCTCCTCCTGGTCGGTGTCGGCGGTGATCCGCAGGCACGCCGGCAGGGTGGCGCGCTCGACGAGCAGCGAATGGTAGCGGATGGCCTCGAACGGATTCTCCATGCCCGCCAGCACGCCGTCGCCGCCGTGCCGGATCGGCGAGGTCTTCCCGTGCATGAGCCGGGCGGCGCGCACCACCCGTCCGCCGTACACCTCGCCGATGCACTGGTGTCCGAGGCAGACGCCAAGCAGGGGCGTACGGGGTCCGAAGGCGCGGATCACGTCGCAGGAGATGCCCGCCTCGCGGGGCGTGCAGGGACCGGGGCTGATCACGATGCGCTCCGGCGCCAGGCGCCGGATGTCTTCGACGGCGAGCGCGTCGTTCCGGTACACCCGTACGTCGGCCCCCAGCTCGAACAGGTACTGGACGAGGTTGAAGGTGAACGAGTCGTAGTTGTCGATCATCAGGATCATGCCGGGGCCTCCTCGCGCGCGGCCGAGAAGTGCCGCGACAGGGCCAGCGCCTTCATCATGCCCCACGCCTTGTTGCGCGTCTCCTCGTACTCGCGGGCGGGGTCCGAGTCGGCCACGATGCCCGCCCCCGCCTGCACGTACGCCTTCCCCAGGTCGAGAATGATCGTGCGGATGGTGATGCAGGAATCCAGGTTGCCGTCGAACCCGAAGTACCCGACCGCCCCCGCGTAGGGGCCGCGGCGCGACCGCTCCAGCTCGCCGATGATCTCCATCGCGCGGATCTTCGGCGCCCCGCTGACCGTGCCGGCGGGGAAGGTCGCGCGCATCAGGTCGAAGCCGTCGTACGGCGCCGCCAGGCGTCCCACGACGTCGGAGACGATGTGCATCACGTGGCTGTAGCGTTCCACGACCATCAGCTCCGGCACCCGAATGCTGCCCGGCTCGCACACGCGGCCGAGATCGTTGCGCGCCAGATCGACGAGCATGATGTGCTCCGCGCGCTCCTTCGGATCGGCGAGCAGCTCCCGTTCGAGACGCTGATCCTCCGCGGGGTCGGCCGCACGCGGGCGCGTTCCGGCGATAGGACGCAGCTCGACCTGGCGGTCCTCGCACCGGACGTGGATCTCCGGCGAGGTGCCGATCATCGCGCTGTCGCCCAGGTCGAGGAGGAACATGTACGGCGAGGGATTGACGAGGCGGAGGGCGCGGTAGACGTCGATGGAGTCGCCGGCGAAATCGACCTCGAACCGCTGGGACAGCACGGCCTGGATGATATCGCCGGCGCGGATGTACTCCTGGGCCTTCCGCACCGCCTCCTCGAACTCGGCCCGCGACATGTTCGACCGGGGTTCGGGCGGCCGGAGGGGGACGTGGATATCGATGACGTGCCGCGGCACGGAGGTCTCGAGCGCCCCGGCGAGGTGCTCGAGGGTCTGGCGGGCCTCGTCGTAGGCGCGTTCGGCGTCGCCCTCGATGAAGGCGTTGGCGACGATCTTGAGCGTGTGCCGCACGCGGTCGAAGACGATGAGGGCGTCGGTGACCATGAACACCATGTCCGGCGCGCGCAGGGCGTGGTCGCCGCGCACGGGCACGCGCGGCTCGAACTGGGCGATGCAGTCGTAGCCCAGGAATCCCACCGCGCCGCCGAGGAACCGGGGCAGGGCGGGATCGCGCACGGGGCGGAAACGGGCCATGAAGCGTTTGACGGCCTCGAGCGGATCGATGTCCTCCATCACCGTCCGCCGCCCGTCGTCGTGCTGGATCTCCGTGCGGCGTCCGTACGCGCGCAGGATGGCGCGGGGCCGCCCGCCGATGAACGAATAGCGGCCGACGTTCTCGCCGCCTTCCACGCTTTCGAGCAGGTAGGTGTGCGATGCGCGGTCCTGCTGCCGGAGGACCTTGCGCACGCGCTCGTAGGCGGACACCGGCGTCTCCTGGTCGGCGATGACCTCCATCCACACGGGGACGACGGAGCCCTGCTTCGCCTTCTCGAGGAACGCGCGGCGGTCGGGGAAACAGCTCATGGCGGAAGGTCCTTTCACGGGTCGAGATTCTCGAGGCGGCCGGTGTCGAGGTTGAGCCGCCGGTAGTAGCAGTTGCGGGGGCGTCCCGCCGCGTTCTTCGTGTGGCAGATCCCGCCGCGCCGCGGCCGGACGAGGTAGAGCAGCGAGTTCTGCTCGCAGTTCACGCGCACCTCGACCAGATCGAAGGTCTCCCCGGAGGTCCGGCCCTTCTCCCACAGCGCGTTGCGCGAGGTGCTCCAGAGCACGAGCCGCCGCTCGGCGACGGCAAGCCGGAACGCCCGTTCGTTCGTGTAGGCGAGGAGGAGGACCTCGCGGGTGTCGGCGTGCTGCACGGCCACCGGCAGCACGCCGCCGCACCGGGCCGCCTTCACCAGCTTGCCGAAGTCGAGCCTGAGCTCCGCGCCTTCTTCGATCGCCTTCACAGCCGCACCTCCACCCCCCGTTCCCGGAGGTACTCTTTGGTCTGCCGGATCGTCAACTCGCCGAAGTGGAAGATCGACGCCGCCAGCACGGCGTCGGCGCGGCCTTCCGTCACGGCCCGGTACAGGTGCTCGAGCGAGCCCGCCCCGCCCGATGCGATGACCGGCACGGGGACGCCCTCGGAGATCGTCCTCGTCAGCGCCAGATCGTACCCGTCCTTCGTGCCGTCGCAGTCCATGCTCGTGAGCAGGATCTCGCCCGCGCCCCGCTCCACGCCCTCGCGCGCCCACGCGACGGCATCCCGTCCGGTCGGACGCCGGCCCCCGTGCGTGAAGACCTCCCATCCCCCGCCCGCCCGCCGGCGGGCGTCGATGGCCAGCACGATGCACTGGCTGCCGAACATGCGCGACGACGTGCCGATCAGGTCGGGGGCCCTGACGGCGGCGGTATTGACCGACACCTTGTCCGCGCCGGCCTTGAGCATGCGGCGCACGTCGGCCACCGTGCGGATCCCGCCGCCGACCGTCAGCGGCATGAACACCTGACGGGCGACCGCGCGGACGATGTCCACCATCGTGTCGCGGCCCTCGTGGGACGCGGTGATGTCCAGGAAGGCCAGCTCGTCGGCGCCCTGCCGCTCGTACGCGCGCGCGGCCTCGACCGGGTCGCCCGCATCGCGAAGCTTGACGAACTTCACGCCTTTCACGACGCGGCCGCCGGTCACGTCCAGGCACGGGATGATGCGTTTGGCGAGCATGGAGCGGGAGTTCAGAGTTCAGTGTTCAGTGTTCAGTGTTCAGTGTTCAGTGTTCGGTGTTCGGTGTTCAGTGTTCAGTGTTCGGTGTTCAGTGTTTGGTGTTCGATATGGCGCATCTTCTCCCGCCCGCGTCCGGAAAAAACAAAACCCCGGTCATGCCGGGGTCCTTGGAGACGCGGTGCGGTGTCAGCGCTCGCGCGGGACCCCTCCCCCATGCCACCAGCCGATCGGACGGTTCTGTTTCATAGGGGGCACACTCTACCCGGCCGCGCCCGCGGTGCAAGCGCAAAACCCGCGCCCGGAAGCCGTTTCATTCCGGCGACCGCACGGCGGACGAGAGCGCGGACATCTCCGCGTGGACGGACATCTCCCTGGCCCGTCCCGTCGGATCGGGCGGGGCGAGTGCCGTTTCGGTCTGCGCGCGCGCCTCCGCGAGGAATCCGGAGGATGGCGAGCCGGCGAGAAGATACGCCCGTTCCAGGTACTCGCGGGCGAGGAAGTACTCCCCGCGCCCGAAGCGGATGCGCCCGATGTCGCCGCACAGCGCGCCGATGGAGGGGTGCGTCGTGTCCAGGCGCCGCTCCGCGTGGGACAGCGCGTCGAGCAGGATCGTGAGCGCGTCCGGCCCCCGGCCGCCGAGCACCCGGGCCTCCGCGATCTGTCGCGCCAGGCGTACGACCGCCTCTTCGCCTCCGTCCCCCGTCATCAGGGCATGCTCCCACGCCATCTGGAGGTGCGTCACGGCGCCGGTCCAATCCTTCTGTCTCATCCGGCAGATCCCCATCTGTTCCTGCCATGCCGCGCGCTCGCGGCGGGCGTCGGCCGTCGACGCCCCTTCGAGGCGTGCGAGCTGCTCGCGGATGATCGGCTCCGCGCGGGCGAAATCGCCCATCGCCGTGAGCGAGCGGGCGAGAATCTGGCGCGCCGCATGCACATCCGGGTGGTCGGGTTGGCGGCCCTGCTCCCGCAGCCGCTGGGCCTGCCCGGCGAATTCCACGGCCCGGCTGAAATCGCCCTGCTTCTCCAGCTCCCCCGCGAAGTGAAGGCACAGGCCCGACGCCCCGGGATCCTCCATGCCATGCGCCGCGAAGTACTCCGACAGGGCCCGCTCGATGAGGCCCAGCGCCGCTTCCGGCCGGCCCGCTGCCTTGAGCAGGCGGCTCCGGCCCTGCAGGCAGGCGATCCGCTCCGTCACGGCCTCCACCCCCGTCGCGCGGGCGAGCCGGGCCATCGCGGCGGCGTACATGGCATCGGCCCGTTCATCGTCCCGGGCCTGCTCCATCAGCTCGGCGACCCTTCTCAGGATGCGCGCCGGTTCGATCGCGTTCATGGCACCGGCGTCCTCGCGCCGCTCCCAGAAAGACAGGGCCTCCCTGAACTGGCCGATGGCGGCCTCCCGATCTCCCGTCGCCGCAAGGGCCTCGCCCAGGCGGCGGCGCAGCGAGGCGACGCGCAGGGCGTCGGGACGCTCCAGGTGAAGGGCCACGTCCAGGGCCTCCCGGAACAGCGGGATGGCCGCGGCGGGGTCACCGGCCGCGGCCGAGATCTCGCCCAGCTTCTGGAGCACGGAAGCGCCGCTCTCCGTCTCCACCGTCTTCATACGGCGACGGATGGCCAGGGCCTGCTCGTAGGTCCGGCGGGCGAAGAAGGGATTGTTCCGGCGCCCGTACACGCGCCCCAGTCCCTCGCACAGCTCCGCCCCTTCCTCGACGTCCGGCGACCCCGCCGTCTCCCACAGGTTGTGACCTTCCGCCAGCGCGGTGGCGGCGTCGTCCATCGCCCCGCCCGCCTCCAGGGCCAATCCCTGCCCCAGCAGCATGGACATGAGCCCGGGCGCCGAGGGCCCCCACAGGCGCCGGGCCTGCCTGATGGCTTCCCGGTGTTCGGCCGCTCCGCGCAGGGGGTCCCCCAGAAGGGTCAGCAGCCCCCCGGCACGGTGGGCCAGCTCCACGCGCACGGCGGGGTCCGTGTTGTACCGCGCGGCCTCGCGCGTGTAGGCGAGAGCCGTGTCGGGCCGCGAGACGTCAGGCGGAAGCCTCGCCAGCACCAGGAATACCTCCGCGATCCGCGCGTTGTCCCCCGCCTCGATCGCATCGGCGGCCAGATGCAGCAGCCGGCGCTCCGCGCCCGCGCCCGGCGCGGCCTTCGCGTCCTTCAGGGCGGCATCCCACGCCTCGCCCGCGCACGGCGCAACGGCCGCCGGCGGCATCGGGTCCGTCGCGCGAAGGGCAAACGCCTCGCCGCGGCCGAAGATGGCCGACATGGGCTCCTGGCGTCCGCCGGTCTCCAGCCGCACCCTCTTCCCAACGCGGGCGTCGAGCTCCTCCAGCGTCAGGGAAACGGACCGGCCCGCCGTGGCGTTGAACACCTCCGCCAGGCCGGCGGCGAACACCGAGTTCCTGCGGCCGGTCTCCATGCGCCCCCCGGGCACCGAGGGCCAGAGCATCACCAGGGCCCGCTGCCCCTTCGCGCCGCTGCCGTTGCGCGCCCACGTCTCCGTCCACCGGCCCGCGCCCTCCGGCACCGACCGGGGCATCGTGTTGAATACCGCCATCGCGGATCCATCGCGGCTCGATCCCAGGGCAAGCATGTCCCCCTTCAGCGCGACCTCCTCGGCCGGCCGGCCCTCCGACGGCGCCGGGAGAAGCATGTGCACCAGCTCATCGGACGCGCCGCCGGAACCGAGACGGTGCTCTCCGTCAAAGAAGAGGAAGAACAGTCCGCCCTCTCCGGCGTCGGCCCGGAAACGCACCAGGGACGCCAGGACAAGGTCCCGGCATGCGTTCGTGCCGCGCAGCGTGAGGACGCGGTCGAATCCGAGACGCGTCACCGCCCGCGCCACGTCCAGGGCGTCGGCCGCGCCCGTGGAGCCCTCCGGCGAGGTGCTGATGCACAGGGCCCACGAGCGCAGCCACGCGTCAGCCGCGGACGAGGCCGCCGAAGCGAACGGGGCATCCTGCGCGCACAGGCGCACCGCCAGCAGGAAGAGCGCACCGGCCCGCGACAGGCACATCCAGCGGGGGCCTGGGATCAGTGCCTTGGCGATCCGCGGCGTGCGTGAAAAGCAGGAAGATCCGCCATGCAATATGTCGGTCTTCGGGGTCGGAATCGGTATCGGGGTCGTTTCCGAAGTGTCGCAGGCGGGGCGAGGTCGGCGACCGAGCCGCGGCAACGGTCGAGGGTCGGGCCGATCTCGCCGTGGCCTCCTGTTCAATCGGAATTGGGCCGCGGCCCGCCGCCCTGGGAGTGGACGAGTTGGAGGCGGAGTCGGCGGTGGAGCGGGACGGGACATGGACGGAGGAGAGCGCATCGGCTCAGTCATACCGGAACGCGCTCCGGCCGATGAACTCCCGGAGGATGGAGTTGGGAGGCACCACGCTGAAGGACAGGGTCAGAAAACTGTCGAGGAAGGCCAGCAGCCGCCGGGCTTCGGCATAGGCGGCATGGTAGGGCTTGACCTCCTTGAGCAGGGGCTCGGCCAGTGGCTTCAGAACGGCCAGCTCGTAATCGAGCGCCGAGTTGAAGGCCACATCCGCTTCCTTCTGGAACGGGAAGATCCAGCGCTTCTCTCCCCGCCGCACGCTCGGCCACATGCTCAAGGTGGTCAGGGCATCGTTGCCCCGGAACAGATGGTCCCGCACCATGCGGCGCAGGAGACGGTTGTCCGTCGTGGCGATCCGGTTGTGGTAGTCGAGGTTGAGTCCCGTCAGCGCACTGATGTAGATGAGGAACTTGTGGGGGGCCGGCAGGGCCGCCGTCAGGCGGGGGTTCAGGCAATGGATGCCTTCGACCACCAGCAGCTGACCCGGCTCGATCCGGAGCCTGCGCCCCCGGTACTCCCGTTCCCCCTTTTCGAAATTGAACGACGGCTGTTCGATCTCCTCGCCCCGGTCGAGGGCGGCCAGGTGGTTGTTGAAGAGGTCCAGATCGACCGTCTCGATATGCTCGAAATCGAAATCGCCCGTCTCGTCGCGGGGGGTCTGGTCGCGGTTGACGAAGTAATCGTCGACGGAAATGCCCACCGGCTGCAGGCCGTTGACGCGCAGCTGCACGGACAGCCGCTTGGAGAACGTGGTCTTGCCCGCCGACGAGGGGCCGGCGATCAGCACGCACCGCACGCGGTCCCGGCGGGCCAGGATCTCGTCGGCGATGCGCGAGATGTTCTTCTCCTGGATCGCCTCGGCCGTGCGAACCACCTCCGCCATGGTGCCGTCGGCAATGAGCAGGTTCAGGTCGCCCACCGTCTTCATGCCGAGAATCCGGCCGCATTCCTTGTGTTCCCTGAAGATCTGGAAGAGATGCGGCTGGGGGTCGAACGGCGCGATCTCCGGCGCCTTCTCGCGCTCCGGGAACTGCAGGACGAAGCCCGGGGGATAGGGGATCAGGGCGAAATGGGGTATGGCGCCCGTGTGGTCGGCCAGGACGTGGTGCGCCAGGTCGGCGAACTTCTCGCACGCGTACAGGACCACCTTGGGCGGATTGCGGAAGCGCAGGAGGTTGAACTTGTCCAGCAGGCCCTGCTCCTCGAATCCGCGCATGGCGTCGGCGAAGGCGGTCTTCCGGCGGACGATCGGGGCGTCGCGGGCGATTAGCGCCCGCATGGCGGCTTCGAGCGCGCCCAGCGGCTCCGCCCCGATGCCGTTCTCGCCGTTGAGGGTGAAGCTGCAGTAGAAACCCGTCCCCAGCGAATGCTCGACCGCAAAGCGGGCGTCGGGGAACAGCTCGTGAACCGTCTTGGCCAGGAGGAAGGCGGCGGTGTTGCGGTAGATGCGCCAGCCCAGGGGGTGGGTGATCGTCAGCAGCTCGACCTGGCTGTCCACTTCCAGCGGGTAGCTCAGGGTCACCAGGTCGTTGTTCACCAGCGCGCCGAGATACGCGAGAGGTCCCTCCCCCGCACGGACCCCCGGGAGGTCGCCGACCGGCGTGCCGACGGCGACGGACAGGGCGGGATGTCCGTCGACACGCACGGTGACGGGCGGGCTCGCCCGTAGGGAGGAGTTCGAGGCAGTCATGCCGGAGCCGGCGGGCCTATCGGATGCCCAGTTTGGGATTGGTCTGCTTGCCTTTGCGCACGAAGGTCTTGGTCCACTGCTGATCGAACACGTACGCAAGATCCACCCGCTCGGCATGGGTGTCGGCAAAGCTCATGGAGATGCCCATGTTGTGGCGGTTGATGATCCAGTCGTGGCCGCTTTCCAGCGAGCTCGGCCATTGCACCCCGGTCACCTCGCCCGTCTCGTACCACGCCCCGTCGAGAAAGGCCGGGACCTTGGACATCGTCTCGCCCATGTTCGAGAACAGCGGCGACGGGGCCGGGAATCGGGGAACGTAGAGCGCCGAGTTGATCGCGTAGCTGCCGGCGTAGTAGGTGAACCGCCAGGCCGTCGTCGCGCTTCCCCTCCCCAGACCGAGCTTGGTCGCGACGGGGCAGAAGCGCACCATCCCCTGCCTGCCCGCGCGGAGATAGGGATCCATCCGCTTCATCCATCCCCCCGTGGCGTCCTGCTCGATCGTGCGGTTGCGGTTGGCGCTGGCGTAGGCCTGCAGACCGACCGCCAGCTGATGGGTGTTGTTGGTGCACTGCACTTCCTTGGCCTTCTTCAACGCCTTCGCGATGGCCGGCAGGAGAAGCGCGATCAGCATGCCGATGATGCCGACGACCACCAGCAGTTCCACCAGGGTGAATCCGCGCCGCAGATTTCGCACCTTCATGATTCCACTCCCGCCCCGGCCTCGCCGGATGGCCGGAATAATGTACATCCGTCCCGCCTGCCCTGTCCACCGGCTAAATGACGCCTCCGCGCGCGCGGTCATGCGCCCGCGGAGACGAGCGCGGCCCTAGCCGCGGTCCCTCCTGGCCGCAAGGGCCGCGAACCGGGCGGCCTTCGAGTACTTCATCCAGGTCTTCTCGGAACACGCCCAGCGCAGGCTCAGGAGGGCGGCGACCAGATAGGCCGCACCCAGCGCGAGCAGGGTGACCGCATTGGCCGGCGGCGGGAGCAGGGCATAGAGGCCGACGTGCAGGAGCACGAAGCCCACGCCGCCCAGGATGAGACAACCCGCGAGGAGGACCGCGGCAAGAAAGGCCTTCCGTGCGCCCGCGACGCCCCGTATGTAGCAGAGCGCCGCCTGGATCCTGACCCATTCGAGCGAGGTCTTCCGGTAGTTCCTCGCCAGCCACTGGGCCCCATGCGCCAGGAGCGTCGTGATCCATCCCTTCACTGTCCGGACCGCCTTTCCGTGCGGCGCGTGCGGAAACGCTATCGCTTGCGTCCCATGAAATAACCGGTCAGCAGCGCCACGATGGCCGTGCCGCCCAGGTACGGCCAGGGATTCGCGCGGACATGGTCATCCACCACCGTCGCCGCCTGCTTGACCTTCTCCGTCCCCACTTCCCTGGCGTGGATCATCGCCTCGATCGCGCGCTTCTGCGCCGCCGAGAGGGTCTCGGCGGCCGTGTGCTCCGCCGAGGCCAGGGCGCTCTTGAGGTGGACGTACTTGTCGGAGGCGAGTTTGCGCAGATCTTCCTTCTTCTCCTTCGCCGCCTCCTCCAGAAGCTTCAAGGCCTCGGAGATCTTCTCGCTGCTGTCCGCTGTGCCTTCCATGGCCATCCCTTTCCTTATCATGTGCCTCCCGCCCATGTGTCACAGGCGACGGTACATCGCCCGGCGGAGCATTACAAGGAGGACCGCCTCGAAATGCCCATGGCCGGGATCCAACGAATCACCAGATCCAACAAATCGCTTTGAGACGGCGGCGCCGCGGGGTTAGACTCTCCAAGGGCCAGCGCGGTCGGCGCATGGTGAGACCCGGACCGTTGGGTTGTGGCTCGCCGCCCTGGGGCTGGCGGGTGGTCATCCTGCGGACGGAGGAGATGGCATGAAAACGATAGTCGCTCTGGTCGGCCTCCTGGCCGTGCTGGCCGCTCTCCCGGCCGTCACGCGGGCGGTGGACAAAAGACCCGCGGCCACCGGCAAGGCCAACGCGTCCATGATCCGCGAGATCCAGTACGATGAGAAGACACAGACCCTCACCGTGGTGATGGCCAAGGACGGGGTCGCCTACGAGTACTACCGCGTTCCGGCCAGTGTCTACCGGGAGTTCGTGAAGTCCCGGGCGAAGGGCACGTTCTACCTGCTCCGGATCAAGGGGCAGTACGAGTTCAAGAAGAAGGATAAGTAGCGCCCTCGCTTTTGACCTCCCCGGCGGCCCGGCGTATGCTCGCCACGTGAGCGGCGAGGAATCCAATTCGGCGTCGGACGGGACCGGGGCGGGAGGTCTGCGCGCCCGGATGGCCGCGCTGGAAGAGGCCGTGCGCGCGGCGGGACCGGCGTCCCGTGTCCTGGACGTGGTGAGATCCATCCTGCTCTGCCTCGATCCGGACGGCCGGATCACGTACATCAATGCCTACGGGGCGGGGATCCTGGGCTATGAACCCCGCGACCTGCAGGGCCGGGACTGGTTCGCCGTGTGCCTCTCGCCCGAACACCGGGATGCGACAAGAGGAGTGCTGCGGCAACTGATCGCGGGCGATCCCTCGCAGGGGGAATTCCACGAGAATCTCGTGCTCACGCGCACGGGCGAGAGCCGGACGATCGCCTGGCACAATGTGCCGATGCGGGATGCGCACGGGCGCGTGACCGGCTCGCTCAGCTCGGGCGAGGATGTCACCGACCGCCGGCGGACGGAGGCGGAGCACCGTCACCTGCAGGAGCAGCTGCTCCAGGCGCAGAAGCTCGAGGCCATCGGCAAGCTGGCCGGCGGCGTGGCGCACGATTTCAACAACCTGCTGATGGCGATCAAGGGATACGCCCAGATTGTTCTCGCCAGTCTCGACCCGCACGATCCGCGGCACGCCGACATCCGGGAGATCGAGACCGCCGCCAACCGGGCGGCGGCGCTCACCCGGCAGCTCCTGCTCTTCAGCCACCGGGAGAGACCGCGCCTGGAGGTGATTGACATCAACGCGCTGATCGGCTCGCTGGAGCGGATGCTGCGGCGCCTGATCGGGGAGGACGCGCGTCTGGTCACGATCTGCGCCCCGATTCCCTGCTGCGTCCTCGCCGATCCGGGCCAGATCGAGCAGGTCATCATGAACCTCGTCCTCAATGCCCGCGACGCGATGCCGGACGGAGGCCGGATCACCGTCCGGGTCGAGCACCTGATCCTCGGCAGCGAGCATCTCGGTTCGGGGGCCCCGCTGCTGCGCCATGGCACGTCGTATGCCATGGAGACCGGCCACCCCTGCGTGCGGATCACGGTCGAGGACACCGGCACGGGCATACGGCCGGAGCATCTCGATCTCCTGTTCGAGCCGTTCTTCACCACCAAGCGGCCGGGCCAGGGCACGGGTCTCGGCCTGTCGGTGGTGTACGGCATCGTGCAGGAGCATGGCGGCGCCATCGCCGTGTCCACCCGTCCCGGGGCGGGGTCGGCCTTTGCCGTCTATCTGCCCGAGGCGGCGACGCAGGCGCCGGAGGCGGAGACGCCGAAGGGCCTGAGGGCGGAGGCGGAGGGCGGCGAACGCATCCTCGTGGTCGAGGACGAGGAGAGCGTGCGCCGGCTTTCCGCGCGAGCCCTGCAGGATCACGGCTACGCCGTCATCGAGGCGGCCAGCCTCGCGGAGGCCCGACGCGTGCTCGACGCCGAGGCCGACCGCCTGAGCCTGGTGTTCAGCGACATGGTCCTGCCGGACGGCACGGGCCTGGATCTGCGACGCCTGGCCGCCGACACGTACCCGGCGCTGCCCTTCCTGCTCACCAGCGGGTACACCGATGCCCGCCGCCACGCGACGGCGGCCTCGCGGATGGGACTGGACCTCCTGCCGAAGCCGTACGATCTGTCGGATCTTCTCGCCCGCGTGCGGAAGGCGCTCGACGACCGGCCGGCCGCACCCGGCGGCCGCCCGGGGAGCGAATGATCGCCGCGGGCCGTGCACGGAACCCGCCCGGAGCCGGCCCCTTCCGCACGGCTGTGCCCGCCCGTCGCGAGGCGCGCCAACATGTCCGCCCCGCGGAAGCCGCGCGCTTCGGGCGTTCTTTCCGGCTTTCGGTTTGAACAAGCGGGGGGCCGGCGTTATTCTGTTCATGTGTTCCGACCGGCCGCGGCCGCCCGGCGGCGGGCCGGCGGAGGAGATGGAAGGGTATGCACTCGTACCGCCGTCCGAGACTGGTCATCGCCGTCCTCGTCGCCGCGCTGCCGTCGGTGATCCTGGCCCAATCGCAGCTGAAACGGCAGCCCCGCACACCGTCGACCACGCCGGCCCCCCTTCCGCCCTCGTCCTTCAGCCCGGCCCAGCCGGGCGGCACCGGCGCCCCACCCGCCGCCGCGCCCTTGCCGAATGCGGGCGGCGCGTTCATGGACCCCGCGCCCGTCGCCGCGGCGCCGAAGACCGGGGGATCCGAACAGAACCCGTTCGCGCAGGTGCCGTTCAAGAACCCGAGGGACGTGCTCTACGCGGGCATCCAGTTCGGGCCGGAGAAGAGGCATGCGGTGTACCTCGCCCTCGACCACCGCGGACGCACGATTCCCCAGAAGTCCGGCGACCCGATCATTGAATACGACACGCTCTACGTCTGCGCGCCCGAGGATCCCAAGATGGCCGAGCCCAAGGCGCTCAAGGGCATGACGGGCAAGAACGAGGTCATGACGTTCAAGGGCATCGAGGTCTCCGCGCCCATTGAGGGCGGCGCGATTTCCTTCGTGTGCCCGCTGGAATACGGGCTGCGGAGCCAGATGTTCAGCGGCGCCCCGGAGATCACGGTCGCCAAGGGCAAGGACATGGTCCGGTTCCGTGTCGATATGTCCAAGGTCCGCGCCAGCAGCAGCGAGGGCGCCATCGGGGTCAGCCGGCTCTACGGCAAGCCCGAGATGCGCATGCGTCTGATGGACGGCGGCCGCAAGGTGGCCGCCAGCCTGGAGATGGGTACCACCCGCATCCTGCCGCTCGCGGGGATCGAGAAGGACGCGACGCTCGAAATCGTCGACGACGCCGGGAAGCCGGTCGAGAAGAAGAAGATGGGCGGCAATGCCGCGCAGTTCCCCGAGAAGGAGACGTGGGAGTCATCGACCGGGCGCCTGCCGCTGGACAAGACCTTCAACTTCAAGGTCTCCATCAACCTCGGTCCGCTCGGGATCGCGGCGGCGGAGCAGTCGCAGACCATCTCCAAGCGGGTCAAACTGTAGCGCGCCGAATCCCCTTTTCACGGGGCGGGTCCGCCGACCCGCACCAGGCGGAAGTCGTGCGTCGGCAGGCGCAGCCTGAACCGGCCCGGTCCGATGCGTTCCAGCCTCTTGCCCGTCTCCACGTCCGCCGCCTCCGCGTCGTCCGGAAGCCCCAGGGGCGCCAGGTCGAGATCGAGCTGCGCCTCGCCGCCCTCGCCGTAGCTCGCCACCACCAGCATCGCCCGTCCGCCCCGCGCGAGCACCAGGCTCTTCACGGGCGCGCCGGTCGTGCGGACCGGCGGCGCCTCGTCCCAGTACCGCCAGACCCGGCAGTCCGGCAGCCCGTAGCCGAAATCCGCCAGGGCCGCCGTCGTGCGCTCGTGAAGCGGCCCGTACCACAGACCGAATTTGATCTCGTGCGTGAGGGCGACGCCGAGCGCGCTTCGGTTCAACCGCTCGTCGCCGTGGAAGAGGTTGTGCCACACGCCGAGGCATCCGCTCTGCAGGCCGGTGCTCTGGGCCAGCAGCAGGCTCGTATCCCGGTCGAGGTTCAGGCGCTGCTGGCAGTCCTTCGCCCGGAAGTCCCCCTGGTCGCGCCATTCGTGGTCCAGGATGATCGTGCCGAAGGAAAGCATCGGGACGATATGGGCGTTGGTCATGTGGATGAACACCAGCGGACGGCGGCCCATCCGGTGCTGCATGACCGCGATGCGCTTCGTCAGGTCGTGGAACGCGAAGATGCGGACGCCGGCATGGAGGCGGCCTTCCTCATCCACGTATCCCGGTCCGAACGGATCGTAGCTGGGCGAGAGGAAGTAGTCGTCGAGATAGATCCCATCGGCGAAGGTCTCCAGCATCCGCCGGTGGTAGAAGAGGACCATGTTCTGCCAGCTCGGCACCGGATCGACCGCGTAGGCGATCCCCGAGGTCTCGCCGGGTTCGGCCACCTTGCCGTAGGCGGCCAGCCGGCACCGGCCGTCCGGCGCCCGCACGAAGCGCTCCTCCCCCGGCCAGCGGGGATCGGCGATGTCGACCGTGCTCCACTCGTCCAGGAAGGTCGCCGCCTCTTCGCCCCAGTTGATCGCGCGGGCGTTGACGTAGGGGATGACCCAGCCGGTGCGTCCGGCCTCCGGCTGCGATCCCCACGCGCCCTTGTCGAAGAACCGCAGCGACCAGTCGATGTGGTTGCGGTACGTGTCGAGATGCGGCTGGAACTCGGGCGCGCGGAACTGCCGGAGCCACGCGTCGGTGTAGGCGAAGTCCGCGGCGCCGCCCCTGCGCAGGCGGGCGAACTCGTCGTAGATCGCGAAGTTCTTGAACGCCGGATAGAACGCGTAGCAGGGACCGGCCGCGCCCCAGTAGTAGCACGCGCCCATGAAGCCGAAGTTCACCACCTGCGACGTGTTCGCCACCTGCGCGCCGGGGAACCAGCGCCGGAAATTCACCGGCGTCGAGGGCATCGGCTTGGCGGGCGTGGCCATCAGACCGAAGGCGATCGTCCGCGGGCGGGTGAGGACGACCGGGCGGGTGACCAGCCGGATCACCAGCTCCGTGGTGTCGCCCCGACGCCGGATCTCCATGGCGGGGATCTGCGGATCGAGACTCCAGTCGCGGTCGCTCTCCGCGAACCAGCAGAGGCCCCGCTCGGGGCCGCCGACCCACAGGTACGGAACGAACGGACCGGGCAGTTGATGCCGCCCCACGTGCCGCGAATCCCAGACCTTCCCCTCCGAATCCGGTTCGCCGGTGTCGGTGTAGCGGACCTCGCGTTCCTGGCCCCCGTAATCCCACAACAGGCCTTTGCCCTCGGGAATGCGCCCCGCGTAGTGGAAACGGAGGAGATCGGTCACCGGGTGCATGAGCCGGGCCTCGGCGGTCTTCATCGGTATGACCAGCCGCAGGGCGTCCACCCGTTCCGCGGCAGGCTCGAGGTGCAGCTCGATCTTCATGAGCCCATCGTAGTCGAACGTGAACTCCGTCCGCCCGCCGACCGGACCGGCCTTCCACGCGGCGTGGCCGCGAACGCGATCGGGGGCCTTCTCGGTGAAGGTCGCCTTCGGCCCGCTCGCGACATGCACCCTCCCGGTCGACTGGACCTCGATCCGCATGGGAGAGGACAGCAGCGGATGCCCCTGACTCGTCACCTGCCGCCACAAACCGTTCCCGTCCAGGTCGTGCTCCCGCAGCACGCAGGCGACCCGCGGCATCCGCTCGTCGACCGCCAGGGGCGTGAAGGGGGGAATGACCTCCCGTTCGAGTCCCACAGACAGGGTCTCCCACGGGAAGCGCCTTCGCTCGAACGTGCGCCGGATCTCCCGCCGGGCGTCCCCTTCGCCCGAGAGGGTGAGCGTGATCGCGTACGTGCCGTCCGGCAGCGGCGGTGTCCGGACGGACACCCCGCCCGCCGCCATCGGCAGCGCGCCTTCGCAGCCCTGCAGGGATGCGCCCCCGCCGGCCGGCGTGAGCACGGCCGACCAGCGCGTGAAGGCGTTCGACGGACACAGGACCCGCAGCCGCAGCCGGTCGTGGGAGGGGAAGTAGCCGAAGCGGAACTCCGTGCCGTCCGCCTCCCTGAGCAGGTCGCCGGGAGCGGTGATCGCCCCGGTCGGCGCCCGGCCCGGATCGGTCTCCTGCCCGACGGCCCGCCCCCCGGCCAGCGCAAGGGCCATCGCCATCGCCCACGCCGACGCCGTCCGCCACGGACGAGCAGATCGGATCCGGGGCTTCAAGATGGGAGAGGCCTCATTGCCCATGGACGTCCTTCCTGCACGGGCACGCGATCGCGGCGCGGTCTGCAGCCGGTCTGCTCGGCTTCATGTGGCTCGAATCCCGACGAACGGGGGGATCCTGCCGATGGTCCCAAGACAAGAGGCAGAATGCCAGCCGGAGCGCATCTTCATCTACTGACGCTGGATGTCGAGCCGGAAGAAGCGGTGGGGCTGATCGGGACTGATCGGGATATGGAACTGCAGGCTGGAACCGTTGCCGGCCAGCCCCACGCCTTCGGGCTGCCAGTCGGGCTGTGTCAGATACTCCTCCGGCACGATGGTCGCCCGCGTAGATCCTCCCCATGGCACCCATACTCGTTGTAGAGGGCGACCGCTTCGGCCATCGAATAGGAAATGGCCGACGCGAGGCCCGCGTCCACCCCGTCCAGATGAAGCGTGTAGGTCACGTCGCCCCTGGCCACCGGCGCGCCAAGGGAACACACCCAGGCGACCCATGCCGCCGCCGCATTTGAACTTTTCGTTCTCCGGCTAGTCTTAGAGAATGTCGGCGGTCGGCCGGCGGGCCGGAGCCGGGGGAGAAGTGCATGAACAGCGGAATTGGCGTGATTAATGAACAGGTGCGGACGGAGGGCGCGTTTGTCGCGGCCCTGCGCGCGGAGATGGAGAAGGTCATCGTCGGGCAGAAGTACCTGCTGGACCGGCTGATGATCGGCCTGCTGGCCGACGGTCACCTGCTGCTGGAGGGCGTGCCGGGCCTGGCGAAGACCCTCTCCGTGCGCACCCTGGCCGCGGCGCTGAGAACCCAGTTCCAGCGGATCCAGTTCACGCCCGACCTCCTCCCCGCCGACCTCGTCGGCACCCAGGTCTACAATCCGCGCGAAGGCACCTTCTCCATCCGGCGCGGTCCGATCTTCTCGAACATCATCCTGGCCGACGAGATCAACCGCGCCCCGGCCAAGGTCCAGAGCGCGCTGCTGGAGGCGATGCAGGAGCGACAGGTCACGATCGGCGGGGAGACCTTCCTCCTGCCGGCGCCGTTCCTCGTGCTCGCGACGGAGAACCCGATCGAGCAGGAGGGCACCTACCCGCTGCCGGAGGCGCAGGTGGACCGTTTCATGCTCAAGCTCAAGATCACCTACCCCGAGCGCGAAGAGGAACGGCGCATCCTCGACGCCAACGCCCGCACCGCCCGCTCGTTCGACGTGCGGCCCGTGGTCGAGCCCGAGACGATCCTGCGGGCGCGGAAGCTCGTCGACGAGATCTACGTGGACGACAAGATCCGCGAGTACATCCTCGACATCGTCTTCGCCACGCGCGACCCCGAGAAGTTCAAGCTCCCGCTCAAGGAGTACATCCGCTACGGCGGTTCGCCGCGCGCGACGATCTACCTGACCCTCGCCGCCCGCGCCCACGCGTTCCTGCAGGGGCGCGGCTACGTCACCCCGCAGGACGTGAAGTCCATCGCCCCCGACGTCCTGCGCCACCGCGTCATCGTCTCGTACGAGGCCGAGGCGGAGGAGATGGACTCCGACGACGTGGTGGCCAAGATCCTGAGCGAGCTGCCGGTCCCGTGAGGAATTTCCGATTGCCGATTGCCGATTTCCGATTGGCTCGTCAAATGAGCAGAGGGTTGTATGAATGCTGAGGAGTTGAAGGCACGGACGCGGCAGTTTGCGCTTCGTGTCATCAGCTTGGCGGACGCCCTGCCGCGCACGGCTGCCGGGCGGGTGCTAGGCACGCAACTCATCCGCGCGGCGACCTCAGTCGCCGCGAATTACCGAGCCGCTTGCCGGGCACGTTCCAGTGCGGAGTTCATCGCCAAGATCGGCACGGTTGAAGAGGAATCTGACGAGTGTTGTTTCTGGATTGAACTCATCGCAGGCAGCGGGCTCATGGCCGCTGAAGACCTTGATCTCTTGGGACGGGAGGCCAGCGAACTTACCGCTATCATGGTCGCCTCGCGCAAGACGGCCAAACTCCGATCCTCCCGCATCGAAACCCGCGGATCCGGTGTTGCCCGTGCATCTAATCGGCAATCGACAATCGGCAATCGGCAGTTTCCATGATTCCTCGAGAGGTACTGAAGAAGGTCCGGCAGATCCAGATCCGCACGCGGCATCGGGTGAACGAGGTGTTCGCCGGCCAGTACCACAGCGTGTTCAAGGGCCAGGGGATGGAGTTCCAGGAGGTGCGGGAGTACGTGCCGGGCGACGAAATCCGCTCGATCGACTGGAACGTGACCGCCCGCATGGGCCACCCGTTCGTGAAGAAGTTCGTCGAGGAACGCGAGCTGACCGTGATGCTGCTCGCGGACGTCAGCGCGTCGCACCGCTTCGGCCACACCGCGCAGCTCAAGAAGGATCTGGTGGCCGAGCTGACCGCGGTCCTCGCGTTCTCCGCCATCCGCAACAACGACCGCGTGGGGCTGCTCCTGTTCTCCGACGAGGTGGAGGCGCACGTGCCGCCCGCCAAGGGCGCCTCGCATGTCCTGCGCGTCATCCGCGAGGCCCTCTATCACCAGCCCCGCCGCCAGGGCACGGCCCTGGCCCCCGCCCTCGAGTATCTCGACCGCGTCACCACCCGCCGGACGGTGACGTTCGTCATCAGCGATTTCCTTCTGCCCTCGCCCGCGTTCCGTGAGCTGTCGGTCACCGCGCGACGGCATGACCTGATCGCCGTGGTCGTGCGCGACGTGCGCGAACGCGAATGGCCGCGCGCCGGACTGGTCTGGTGGGAGGACCTCGAGACCGGCCGCCAGCGCCTGCTCGACACGTCCGATCCGCGCATCCGGCGCACCCTGGCGGAGCGGCGCGAGAAGGAACGGGACGAGCTCCGGCGCGGGCTGCGGCGCGCGGGGGTGGACGCGATCGAGGTGAATGCCGGCGAGCCGTACGAGAAGGCCCTGATGAAGTTCTTTCGCGAGCGGGAACGGAGGATGCGGTTCTGATGCGGATTGGCGTCCAGCGTGCGGCGGGGGAAGGCCGGGGCGGAGGCGCCGGGCTGCGCCTGGCGGCCGCGGCCTGCGGACTCCTCGCGGCCGCGGGTTGCGGCCCGGCCGGGCCGCGCGATTCGGGCGCGCCGCTGGACGTCCATCTCGCCCTGTCGACCAATACCATCCACGTCGGCACGCCGGTGACGGCCGTGGTGACCGTCTACCACGCGCCCGGCGCGACCGTGACGCTCCCCGAGCCGGGCCGCGGACGGGAGATCGTGGTGCGCGACCGCGCCCGCGATTCGCGGGAGGCCGGTCCCGGCCGCCTGCAGACGGAGGCGCGATATACCCTGACCTCGTTCGTCCTGGGCGAGCATGCGGTGTTCACGGGGGCGGTGGAGTGCGTGCAGTCCAACGGCCCGCCCCTCACCGCCCCGCTGCCGGCGGCCGGCCTGCGCGTCGTTTCGATCCTGGGAGGCCCGGACGAAGCGCCCCGGGACATGAAGGGACCGCTGGCCTGGCCTCCGCGGATTCCGCGATGGGCATGGATCGCCCCCCTCGGCGCGCTGGCCGTCCTCGCCGCGCTGCTCGGCCTCGCGCGGCTGCTCCGCCGCGGCGGACCGATCCGGCCCCCACCCCCCGTCCCCACGCCCCACGAGCGCGCACTCGACGCCCTGCGCCGGCTCCGCGCCAAGGGGTACATCGAACAGGGGACGTCGGAAGCGTTCTACGTCGAGCTTTCGAGCATCGTGCGCACGTATCTGGAGGAGCGATTCGGCCTGCGGGCCCCCGAGCGCACGACGGAGGAGTTCATCCGCGAGGCGGCCGAATCGCACCGGCTGGAGCCCGGCCACCAGGTGCTCACCCGCGGCTTCCTCGAACAGTGCGACCTGGTGAAATTCGCCCGATGGGCGCCGGACGCGCCGATGATGGAAAGCGCCCTCGCCGCCGCGGAGAGGCTGGTCCGGGAAACGATCCCGGCCCCGTCCACGCCGCAGGGGTCCGGAAGTCCAAACTCCACCTCGCAAGACTCAAATCGAAAATCCGAAATCCGAAATCCGAAATCCGAAGGGAATCCGCAATCCGAAATCCGCAATCCGAGCTCCGAGGGAAACTCGGAACCCGACATGGGGCCGCAATCGGCGGGGGCCCATCGCCCATCGGCCATCCGCAATCCGCAATCCGCAATCCGCAATCCGCCATGACCTTCGCCCATCCATGGTTCCTGCTGCTGCTCCTCGCGGTCCCCCTGCTGGTGTGGCTGAGGTATCGGCGCGGACGGCGGTTGACGTTCCCGTTCAGCGACCCGGCGGTGCTGAAGGACCTCCCGCCGACCTGGGCGGAACGGGCCCACCGGCTCCTGCCCTGGCTCTACGCGGCGGGGCTCGTCCTGCTGATCGTCGCCCTCGCCCGTCCGCAGCGGGGCCTGGAGGAGAGCCGGGTGCGGACGGAAGCGGTCGATATCGTGCTGGTCATCGACGTCTCCCCCTCCATGGAGGCGGAGGACTTCTCCACCGCCGTGCGCCGCATGAACCGCCTCGACGCCGCGAAGCAGGTGATCGAGGCGTTCGTGGCCAAACGCGAATCGGACCGGATCGGTGCCATCGTCTTCGCCCGCCTGCCGTATACGCTCGCGCCGCTGACGCTGGACCACACCTGGCTGATGGAACGGATCGGCGAGACGCAGGTGAAGATGCTGGGCGACGCCACCGGCATCGGCGACGCCCTCGGCTCGGCGGTCAACCGCCTCCGGCGCAGCGCCGCCAAGAGCAAGGTCATCGTGCTGCTCACCGACGGCATGAACAACGTCGGCACCCTCAAGCCCGAGGAGGCGGCGGAGGCGGCCAAGGCGCTGGGCGTGCGCATTTACGCCGTCGGCGCGGGCACGCGCGGCCATGCCCCGGTGCCGGTCAACTTTTTCGGACAGGTCCAGTATGTCCGGCAGCCGGTGGAGATCGACGAGGACCTGCTGCAGCGGGTCGCGCGCGGGACGGGCGGCGAGTATTTCCGGGCGACGGACATGGAGACGCTCGGCCGCATCTACGACCAGATCGACACGATGGAGAAGACGGAGATCGAGGTGGAGCAGTTCACGCGTTTCGAGGAGCGGTTCGCCGGCTGGCTGGCGGTCGGACTGGTCTTCCTGGCCGTCGAGAAGCTCCTGGCCACCGCGCGGTTGGGAGGGCTGCCGGCATGATCCAGTGGGGTCAGCCCGAGGCGCTGTGGCTCCTCCTCGGCTGGGGGGTGGCGGCCTGGCTGGTGTACCAGCTCGCGCGGCGGCGCGCGCGGCGGTTGGAACGGCTCGCCGACGCGGCCGCCCTCCCCCTGCTCCTTCCGCTGCGGCACGCCGGCCGCATCGCCGGCCGCCACGCGCTGTGGCTCGCCGCGGCCCTATTGCTCCTGGTCGCCCTCGCGCGGCCGCAGTGGGGATTCCGGTGGGAAGAGGTTCGCCGGCGCGGACTGGACGTGATGGTGGTGCTCGACACCTCGAACAGCATGCTCGCCCCGGACCTCAAGCCCAACCGCCTCCAGCAGGCGAAGTGGGGCCTGAGCGACCTGGTGCGGATGAAGCTCAAGGGCGACCGGGTCGGGCTGATCGCGTTCGCCGGCGCCAGTTTCCTCCAGTGTCCCCTGACGATCGACTACGCGGCGTTTCTGATGACGCTCGAGGATGTGCACTGCGGGATCGTCCCCAAGGGCGGCACGGCGATCACCCAGGCGTTGCGGACCGCCATGGACAAGCTCGACCGGCGGGCGGAGTCCGATCCCGTGATCGTGCTCGTCACCGACGGGGAGGACCACGAGGGCGATCCGATGTCGCTCGCCGACGAGTTCAGGCGGCGCGGCATTCGTCTGTACGCGGTGGGCGTCGGCACGCCCGAAGGCGAGCTCATTCCCCGCGAGGGCGAATCGGGCGGCTTTCTGAAAGACCGGCAGGGCCAGGTGGTGAAGAGCGGGCTGAAGGAGGACGTGATTGCGCGGCTCGCCGTGCAGACGGGCGGGGCCTATGTCCGGGCCTCGCCGGGCGACATCGGCATCGAGCGGCTGTACGACGAGGGGATCGCGAAACTCAAGCGCTCCCAGCAGGAATCGCGCATGGCGAAGATATTCGAGGAGCGTTTTGGCTGGTTCGTGGGCGCCGCGCTGGCGCTGCTGGCCGTCGAGGCGGCGGTGGTCGAGCGTCGACGCCGGCCGGAGGCGAGGACGCCGTCATGAGACGCCCTGCACAGCCGGAGCGTTGTGGCCGCCGCACCGCCGCGGCGCGGCGACCTGTCCTGCGCGGCGTCCCCGCCGCACCCCTCGCCTGCCTGCTGCTGGCCGCCGCCGTGCACGCAGGGTCGCCCGCCGACGCGATGCGCCGCGGACGCGCCGCCTACACCAAGGGCCAGTACGAAGAGGCCGCGAAGCTCTTCCGCCAGGCCGCCGATGCCGCGTCCGCCGGCACGCTCGATCCCGCCCCCGCGGCCTTGAACGAGGGGTTGGCCGAGTTCCGCCAGGGCCGCACGGCGGAAGCCGAGGCGCGGTTCCGCGATGCGCTGCGGACCTCGAGCCCCGCGTGGCAGGCGGCCGCCTACTTCAACCTCGGCAACCTGGCGGCCGACCAGGCGCGGAAGGAACGGGAACAGCAGAAGGGTCAGGCCGCCCGCGAACAGCTTCAACGCGCCCTCGCCGCCTATGAGAACGCCCTGCTCCTCCGGCCGGAGGACGTCGACGCGAAGGTCAATCTCGAGCTCGCCCAGCGCCGTACCGACGAGCTCGACGCGCTCGTGCGGCAGGCTCGCGAGGCGCTGGAAGAGGCCGACCGGAAGGTCGATGCCGCCGATTTCCGCGGGGCGGCGGAGGCGCTGGCAAGGTTTCCCTCCGCGCACGAGCTCGTGTTCGACCTGCAGCCGGAGCTGAAGAAGCGCTTCGAGGGCCTGAGCCAACGCGTGCCGCAGATCGTCGGCATTCTCGACGAGGTGGAGAAGACGAAATGAAAGCCCGCGCCGTTCGCAGGGGTGGATGCGGTGCCCGCGGTCCGGCGTGGGTCGCCGCCTGCCTTCTCCTGCCCTCGCTCGCGCCGGCCGCCACCAACGCGCCCCCCGCGGCGGAGTTCTTCAACCGGGGAGCCGTGCACTACATCCGCGACCGCATGGAGCCGGCCAAGTCGACCGTCCAGGAGGGGCTCGCGGCCCACCCGGACGATCCCGCGCTTCAGAAGCTGAAGATCCTGCTCGAGCAGCCCCCCCAGCAGCAGGAGCAACAGCAGCAGGAGCAGCAACAGGAGCAGAACCAGGACCAGCAGAAGGACCAGCAACAGGAGCAACAGAACCAGCAGGAGCAACAGGAGCAACAGCCACAGCAGGAGCCATCCCCGCACCAGCGGCAGGACCCGCAGCGGGAGCCGGAGAAGGCGGAGGAGATGACGCCGGAGGAGGCCAAGATGATGCTGGACCAACTGGCCGCGCAGGAGGAGAAGCTGCGCGACCAGCTCCGCACCCGCATGGCGCGCCCCGTGCCGGTGGACAAGGACTGGTGAACATGCGTATGCTAACGCCTTTTTCAGATGTCGTGCAGCCTCATGCGTGGTGTTTCTAGAATTCGCACCGGGTCCTCCGCAGCCCCGGCGCTCCGCCGAACAGACGTGGCCGCGTGCGTGGCCGTCCTGTGCTGTCTGGTCGCACCGCTGCGGACCCTCGCGCAGCCCTCGGCCCAATTGACGATCGAACGCGACGTTCTCCAGGTCGGCGAGACGACGGCTTTGAACCTCATCCTCCGCGGCGTCGACCGGGTGGCCCCGCCGCAGATCGAGGGGCCGGAGGGCCTGCAGATCGAATACCGGGGGGCGTCGCACCAGACGCAGGTCATCAACTTCAAGACCGACCGTTCCATCGTGTGCCAGTATGCGCTGACCGGAACGAAGGCGGGACGATACACGCTGGGACCCTTCGAGTACGAACCCTCCGCGGGGGTGAAGATCACGATCCCGGCCTTGAGCGTCACCGTCGCCGGCGCCGCGTCGGGCGCGACGAACCTGGCGCAGATGATCGGGGCGCGGCTGCAGGTCGAACCGGCAACGGGCTATGTTCAGCAGGATTTCCAGTTGGTCCTCACGATCCACTATCGCGGAGTCAATCTCGACCGGCAGATGGACCTCTCCGGCCTTCCCGAGAGCGGGCTTCGATTGGGCCGGTGGGAGGAATTGGGCGAAAGCCGCGAGGTGATCGATGGCGCGGTGTACGAGGTGCGCCGATTCCGCAACACCGTCCGGGCCCTGACCGCCGGGGAGTTCGTGCTGAAACCGTCCCTGCGCGTGGGTATCTTGGTGCGCAACGACGAGCGGCGCCCGCGGCGCGGGTTCTTTGATGATCCCTTTTTCGAGTCCTTTTTCAACCGGACCGAGGCTCGCCCCTATGCCGTGCCGGTGGCTCCGTTTTCGCTCGTGGTGAAGCCGTTGCCGGCGGAAGGCCGGCCGGCGTCGTTCTCCGGCGCGGTGGGCGAGTTCGATTGGCAGGTGGATGTGCGGCCGGTCGACGTGGCGGTGGGCGAACCGGTGACCCTGACCATGGCCATCTCGGGGCGGGGCAACCTGGAGAGCATCAGCGCTCCCGCCCTGAGCCTGGGCGAGGGCTTCCGGACCTACGAACCGAAGGCGGCCGGCCCCGGCGATCCCGGACGCAAGGTCTTCGAGCAGGTGATCATCCCTCGGGACGAGAAGATCACCGCGGTCCCCGCGATTCCATTCAGCTACTTCGACACGAAGAGCGGGCAATATGTCACCGTCACCCGGGGCCCGTTCCCCCTCGCGGTCCGTCCCTCCACCAACGCCACTCCGATCCGCCTCGTCGCCGCGCCTTTTCCAACGGTGGAACCGCAAATCCAGGGCGCCGACATCGTCTATCTCAAGCCGGCGCCGCGGCGATGGCCCGAACCGCGAGGATCCTCGGTGCCGAGCTCGGTCCCGCTGACCTATCTCCCCCTCCTGTCGCCGGTTGCCCTGTTCGCGCTGTGGCTGCACGCCCGCCGGAGGACGGCGCTGGAGAACGATGTCGCCCGCGCCCGCCGCGAGCAGGCGCCCCGCGCGGCCCGAGCCGCCGTGCGCAAGGCGGAGGCGGCGGCCCGCGCCGGCCAGGTGCGCGAGGTCTACGAAGCGGCGTGGGAAGCCCTCGTCTCCTATTTCGGCAACCGCCTGAACCTGCCTCCCGGGGACGTCACCCCGGACCGGGTTCTCGACGCCCTGGCGCGGGGCGGAGCGGAGGCGGCCGACCGGAACCGCGTGGCGGAGCTCTTCGCCGCCTGCGAGGCCGCGCGGTTTGGCGGCCAGGACCACGGCGCCGCGGCGCCCGACACGCTGCTGGAGGACCTGGCGCAGACGCTGCGGCATTGCGAACGGCTGAAAATGAGATGAGGGCGCACCGCACAGTCCGTTTTCGAGGGTCGCGCGCCCGCCTGCGCGGCATCCGCGGCGGCGTCCCGGCGCAGCGCACGCGGCGCACAACCGTCTTCGCCTGTCGGCTTGCTGTTTCGCGACAGGCGCTTCGCAGGACAGGTCGCCGAGTCACGGCGGCGTGGCTGCGGAACCCGGATTCTGTGCAACGATTCGTCTCACGACTCCTGTGGGCGGTGGTCCTCGGGTGTCTGGCCTTCGCCGCCCCGGCGCAGGAGACGAACGCCGGGGATCCCGGGGCGGTGTTTGCGGCGGCGGCCAGGGCCTACGACGCCGGGCGGCTGGACGAGTGCATCGGCCTCTACGCGCGGTTGGCGGCCACGGGGAACGTGCCAATGGAGGTGCATTTCAACCTGGGCAACGCGTGGTTCCGAAAAGGCAACCTCGGCCGCGCGGTCCTGGAGTATCGTCGCGCCTGGCGGATCGCGCCGCGCGATCCCGACATCGCGGCCAATCTGCGTTTCGCTCTCCAGGCCGCCGGCGCCACGCCCCCGGAGCCCACCCTGATGCACCGGCTTCTTCAACGGCTGTCCGACACCCGGTGGGCCATCGTGCTGTGGTCGGCCTATGGGCTCGCCAGCGTCCTGGCGGGCGCCCTGATTCTCCGGCGCGGGCGCGGGCCGTGGCTGTGGCGCGGACTGGTCACGACCCTGGTCGTCCTGGCCGCGGCGGGCGCGGGCCGCGCGGAATGGCGCGGATTCGCGCGGCGTCCCGAGGCCGTCGTTCTCGCCGCCGGCTGCCGGGCCCTCTTCGCGCCGCTGCCCGACGCCACGGTTCACTTCGCGCTTCCTCCGGGGTCCATCGTGCGCATGGAGGAGCGGCAAGGCGACTGGCTGAAGGTCGACCTCAACGGCCGCGCCGGCTGGATCGAAGCCGCCGCCTGCGAAAGGGTGAGGATCGAGTAGCGTCTGCGGCTCGCCCCACTTCTCCCGGCTCGGCCCACCGCGGGTAGGGCGAGGTCTCTGACCGAGCCGCTCTTCAAGACCCAGCCTCTCCCGCCGCCGGCCTTGTCCTTCCCTTGACTTCCCCTCATAATGCGCCGCCAGAGACAAGGCCGGCGCGAAAGGGATTCACGCCCTTGAGAACGGAAAAGGAAGTCCGGGACAGAGTTGACGCGGAACTTCGCAAGGCGGGGTGGCAGGCCGATTCGAAACACCTCAGATACGCCCTGGGCGTCCGCCCCGTCGAGGGCACGAATATGGCCATCGCCGAATGGCCGACCGAAAGTGGTCCGGTTGACTGGGCCCTCTTCCGCGGCCTGAAATCCGTTGCCGTTGTGGAAGCGAAGGCCGGATGGAAAGACGTGCCCGGACACCTGCGTCAGAACCGTCGTTACAGCCGGGGTTTCCTGCTCAAGGATGGCGCATCTTCCTCCGGCGGGCCCTGGCACGGATGCCGCGTGCCCTTCATTTATGCCACGAACGGCCGCCCGTTCGTCCGCGAGTGCAAAGAGGCAAGCGGCATCTGGTTTCAGGATCTGCGATCGCCGACGGCCCATCCCAGAGCGTTGACCGGGTGGCACAGCCCGGCCGGTGTTCTCGCGATGCTGAAACTCGACACGCCGGAGACCGCCAGCCGCTTGTCGAATGCCCCCTTTGACTTCGACTGGCTTCGCGATTACCAGAAGGACGCCATCAAGACCGTCGAATCGCGCCTGGCGGGCGGCGCCCGCGACATGCTGGTGGCCATGGCAACGGGCACCGGGAAGACAAGGGTTTGCCTGGCCCTGCTCTATCGCCTTCTGCGCGCCGACCGCTTCAACCGAATCCTGTATCTCGTCGACCGTGAAGCCCTCGGCGATCAGGCGGCAGAGACGTTCAAGGAGGTCCGCGTCAAGGGCCTGCGAAGCTTCCATGACATCTACCAGATCAAGGAACTCGACGATATTCGCGCCGATCCGAACACACGGCTTCATATCGCCACCATCCAGGGCATGGTTCGCCGAATCCTCTCTCCCCTTCCTGGCGAGACAAACGTCCCCATCGACCAGTACGACTGCATCGTCGTCGACGAATGTCATCGCGGGTACATCCTCGACCGCGAGCTATCGGCCGAGGAGCGATGGTTCAAGAACCAGACGGACTACCTGTCCAAGTACCGCCGGGTGCTCGATCATTTCGACGCGGTCAGGATCGGCTTCACCGCCACTCCCGCCCTGCACACCACGGAGATCTTCGGCCCGCCGGTGTACGAATACTCCTACCGACAGGCCGTGATTGACGACTGGCTGGTCGACCACGAGCCGCCGATTCGCATCGAGACCCGTCTTTCGAAGAAGGGGATTCACTGGGAGAAAGGCGCGCCGCTGAAACTGCTGGACCCGGTCGAGGGGAAGGTGAGCCTGGAAACCACCCCGGACGAATTGGATTTCGACGTGGCCGAGTTCAATCGAAAGGTGCTGACCGAATCGTTCAACCGCACCGTGTGCGAACACCTCGCCAGCGAAATCGATCCCGCGCTTCCCGGAAAGAGCCTTGTCTTCTGCGTCAATGATCGGCACGCGGATCTTGTCGTGCGCCTGATGAAGGAATGCCTCGACGCGAAATGGGGGCCGGTGGACGACGCGACGGTGGAGAAGATCACCGGGAGCATCGACCGCCCGATGGAAGCGATCCGGAAGTATAAGAACGAGAAGCTGCCGAAGATCGCCGTCACCGTGGACCTCTTGACGACGGGGATCGACGTGCCGGAGATCGTGAACCTGGTGTTTCTCCGTCGGGTGCGAAGCCGCATTCTGTACGACCAGATGATCGGCCGCGCCACCCGCCTCTGTCCCAGTCTCTACGGAGAAGGCAAGGACAAGGAGGTGTTCCGTATCTTCGATGCGGTGGATCTCTACCCGCATATCCGCGATCTCACGGCCATGACCCCCGTCGCCGCTGCATATGCCGAGAGCATCGCGAATCTCGTTGCCCGCCTCTGCACGCCTGATTACCGCGGATCGAGAACCACCCTTCGCGATGCGATCTACATCCGCATTCGCCGCAAGCGAACGCTGCTTCGGGAGCATGCCGCTGCGCTGAAGACATATTGTGGCCTCGATCCGGATGCCCTGCTTGAGAAGCTCAGGAGCGCCACGTTCGGTTCAATGGTGGCGCTCTTCCGCCGGTGCGCGTCGCTCGCGGCATTCCTCGACAGCCTGCATGAGAAGCCCTCGGCGCCGTCCATTCCGATTTCGGAGCATCCGGACAGACTCCGGCGGGTCACCCGGGGATACGGAACCGCGAAGAAGCCGGAGGATTTCATCGAGGCATTCGGCCACTGGTTGAAGCGGAACATGAATCGCATGCCCTCGCTGGTCGTGATCGCCCGGCGGCCCGCCGATCTGACGCGCCGGCAGTTGCGCGAGGTGGAGGCGGCGCTAGACGAGAAGGGGTTCTCCGAGGCGAGCCTGCGCGCCGCCTGGCGCGATGCCACCAATGCCGACATCGCGGCTTCGATCGTCGGTTTCATACGCGCGAAGGCCGTCGGCTCGCCCCTCATTCCATACGACGAGCGCGTCGACCGCGCCCTCCGGGGCATCCTCGCCTCCCGCAAATGGACGAGTCCACAGCGGGATTGGCTCCGAAAGCTCGCCAACCAGACCAAGGTCGTCACGGTCGTCGACCGCGAAACGCTGGATGGGCCTTACTTCTGCGCCCACGGGGGCTTCGCGCGGCTCGACCGGACGTTCGGAGGACGTTTGTCGGATATCCTCCACGAATTCAAGTCACGCATCTGGACGGATGTCGCGTGAGTGTCTGGATTCTTCCGCCAAGACATGATACGCAGATACGTATGGTGTTTTTAGTGGGTTTCGCCGTTGCGAAGGGCGGTGGAACCATCTCTGAAGGCGGCGCGGTTGCACGGAGGAACGGATGGATTGGAGCGGAAGCGTTGAACGGCCCGCGCCGTTGGGTTGCGGTTCGCCGTGAGGGAGATTCATGTCTGCCACCCAGGATATCGTTGGCAAGCTGTGGAACCTCTGCAACATCCTCAAGGATGACGGCATCACCTACCACGAATACGTCTCGGAATTGACGTATCTGCTCTTTCTCAAAATGGCGCAGGAGACCGGCAAGGAAGAAGGTATTCCCGAAGGACGCCGGTGGGCCGACCTCGAGTCGCGCAACGAGGCGGACATGCTGGATTTCTACCGCCAGCTCCTGCTGGAACTCGGCACGAACACCTCCGGCCGCGTGCAGGAGATCTTCCAGGATGCCGCCACCGCCCTCCGACTGCCCCGGCATTTGAAAGAGCTGGTCATGGGCATCGATGCCATCGACTGGTTCGAGGCCCGCGAGGAAGGCGCCCTTGCGGACATGTACGAGGGGCTGCTGGAGAAGAACGCCAACGAGACCAAGTCGGGGGCCGGCCAGTACTTCACGCCGCGCCCGCTGATTGCCAGCATCGTCGCCGTCATGAAGCCCCGGCCGGGCGAGAGCATCCAGGATCCCGCCTGCGGCACGGCCGGATTCCTGATCGAGGCGGACCGGCACATCAAGCGCAGGACCGCCGACCTCAGCAAGCTGGACGAGCGGGCGATCGAGTTCCAGATGCGGCGGGCCTACACGGGGGTCGAGCTGGTGCCCGACACCCACCGCCTCGCGCTGATGAACGCCATGCTCCACGGTATCGAGAGCCCCATCATCCTCGGCGACACCCTTGGCCAGGCGGGCGAGAACCTCGCGCGCACGGGCAAAGCGGAGGTGATTCTCACCAACCCGCCGTTCGGCACCAAGAAGGGCGGCGGGCTGCCATCGCGCAGGGACTTCACCTATCCGACGAGCAACAAGCAGTTCTGCTTCCTTCAGCACATCTACCGCGCCCTCAAGCCCGGCGGACGGGCGGCGGTCGTCATGCCCGACAACGTGCTCTTCGAAGGCAACGTCGGTGCGCAGATTCGGGCCGACCTCATGGACAAGTGCGACCTGCACACCATCCTGCGGCTGCCGACCGGCATCTTCTATGCCCAGGGCGTGAAGACCAATGTCCTCTTCTTCACGCGGGGCCGTGAGGACAAGGGCAACACGAAGGTCGTCTGGGTCTACGACCTGCGCGCCAACATGCCCGCCTTCGGCAAACGCACACCGCTCGCCCGCGAGCACTTCAAGCCCTTCGAGAAGGCCTACGGCGCCGATCCTCGGGGCCGGTCGCGCCGGAAAGACGAGGGCGAGAAAGGCCGTTTCCGCCGCTTCGACCGCGCCTTCATCCACGAACGCGGCGAGAACCTCGACCTTTCGTGGATCAAAGACGATTCCGTCCCCACGGCCGACAGCCTCCCCACCCCCGAAGCCGCTGTCGCGCGAATCCTCGACCGCCTGGCCACAGCCCTGAAGGAGACCAAGGGCCTCCAGCGTGATCTCCTGAAGCCATGAAGCGTATCGGAAGTCAGGAGAGTAGCACAAAGGCTCTGCCGCCAGGCGCGGAGAACTTGCCGTGGGGCTGGGCGGAGGTGCGGCTTGTTGAACTCGGAATGGGCCAGACGCGGGGCGTCGTGCCGGCTACAGAGCCGGACACCGAGTTTGACCTGTGGAGCGTACCCAGCTTCCCGTCGAAAATGCCGGAGACTGTTCTTGGTCGCCTAGTCGGATCGAACAAGCAGCGTGTCAGGAATGGTGATCTGTTACTCTGCAAGATCAATCCCCGCATCAATCGAGTTTGGGTCGTTCGACCTCAATCGAAGCGCCCCCAGATCGCGTCAACCGAGTGGATGGTCTTCCGTTCGCCCTCGTACATTCCAGAATTCTTGATGCGGCACTTCCGTGCATCCACCTTCCGAGCGGCCCTTTGTCGGACGGTAGCCGGCGTCGGAGGTTCCTTGACCCGCGCTCGCCCTCAGGATGTTGCCGATCTGAAGATCGCCCTCCCTCCCCTCGCCGAACAGCGTCGGATTGTGGCGCGGTTGGAGAAACTGGAGGCGCGGAGCCGCCGCGCGCGCGAGGCGCTGGCGGAGATCCCGCCCCTCATAGCCCAGGCCCGCCAATCCCTCCTCGCTGCCGCATTTGAGGGGAGATTGACCGAGGGATGGCGGCAAGGCAAATCGCTTCATTCGGGCGTCAAGATCGTGAAGGCAATGGAGGCCGCTCATGAGGAGACTGGCGGTCACAAACGAGGCAATGCGGCTCAAGCGACGGAAGGAGTTCACAACCTCATGGCGTCGGATTTCCCACCGTCTTGGGGTTTGACGAACCTCCAGAATCTGTGCAGAGCGGGAAGGCCGGTGACCTACGGCATCCTGATGCCGAAATCGAATCAGGCCCATGGTGTCCCTTATGTTCGCGTCGCAGATTATCCGGCTGACATCATCAACCTCGCCACCATACGGCGGACGACCCCTGAGATTGATGCTTCATATGCTCGTTCACGCTTGAGCGGAGGAGATCTGCTTCTTTCCATCAGAGGCACAGTAGGGCGGGTTGCGGTTGTACCACCCGAATTGGATGGCGCCAATATCACACAAGATTCGGTTCGACTCAGCATTACGGACTATGTTGTCAGAGACTTCGTTGCCTACGCGCTCCGATCTCCCGCGACCCAAACACGGATGCGAGCGGCAGCGAAAGGGGTTGCGGTTCGTGGGATCAATGTGGGAGATGTGCGCGCGCTGCAGATTCCGATTCCCGATCTCCCCGAGCAGCGCGAGATTGTCCGCCGTCTCGACCGGGCGTTTGCGCGGCTGGACCGGCTGGCGGCTTTGCATGCGGAGGCGGTGGCGGAGTTGGACCGGTTCGACCATGCCCTGCTGGAGAAGGCGTTCCGGGGCAAACTCATCCCGCAGGACCCGCGCGACGAACCGGCGTCCGTCCTCTTGGAGCGAATCCGGAGGGAGCGGGAATGTGCAGTTGATGATGGTCTGCGTCGCCGACAAAGGGAGCATGCGCGGTGCAGACGTTGAGCGTCATCGAGATCATCCGTCGCAGCGAACAGGGTGTGATCCATCCCTTTCTCTGCCGCGCCAGCGACGGCGCCTTGTACTGGGTCAAGGGCGCCGCCGCCGGTCGTCGCGCCCTGTGCTGCGAATGGATTGCGGGGTCGCTGGCGAAGCGGCTGGATCTCCCGATTCCGGCGTTTCGCGTGCTTGAAGTCGATCCGGATCTGATCGAACTCAGCGCTCGCGAGGATGCCGGCGATCTTGGCGCGGGCATGGTATTCGGATCGCGGGACCTCGGCATGGTCCAGGAGCTGGCCGAGAGGGAGGTGCAGCGGATCTCGCCGGATTTGCGCGTGCGCATTCTGCTCTTCGATTGGTGGGTGCAGAACATGGGCCGGACCCTGGGAGAGCGCGGTGGGAATCCCAACCTGCTTCGGACAATGCCTCCGGACGAGTCGGTACACATCATCGATCACAATCTGGCGTTCGACCGGAGCTTCGCGCCCGGTCCGTTCTTCGCCGCGCACGCATTCGGGAAGAGCCGGGAGGCCGCGCCGGGCAAGACCGCTCTTGCCGCACGGGATCGGATGGCCGATACTGCAGCCGGTGTGGATGAGATCTGGCAGGAAATGCCGAAGGCGTGGTTGTATCTTGATTCGGATATGAGCATGCCGGTCGATATCGATGCGGCCCAGGTCCGGGCCGTGTTGAACCGGATCCGGACGGAGTTCGAGCGAGACTGGTTGGGCGGGTTATGAAAGGGATGCATGTCTGCAATTACTCGGTGGCGCGATTTCTGCCCTACCCTGAGACGCAGGAGTTCGTGAACATCGGTGTGGCGCTGGTCTGTCCTGACCTGCGGCTTTTCGACTTCCGCGTGGAGACAAGGCGGCGGGATCGTGTGACCGGCTTCTTCCCGGAGTTGGACCAGGATGTCTTCATCCGTGGCCGCCATGATTTTGGCCGGGAGCTGGTGAGATTGAAGCGGTTGCTGACGCCTGAGGAATCCAAGAGACAAATGGAGTTCAGCTTCAGCCATCAGGAATTTCTGCAGGTATTCCGCGAGATCGTGCGCCCGCGCGAATCTCTGTTTCGTTTTGGAGAGGTTGGCACGGTGCTGGCCGAGGATCCAGTCAAGGAACTCGATCGGCTTTACGGGCAGTACGTGGAGCGGCAGTTCGCCCAGCATGAGGACTACCTGGAAAACGTCATGGCGAAGCGCTTGGCAAAAGCGTTCCGATTGAAAGACGTACGGGGCTACGAAGAGCAACGTCTCGGCGATGATCTCTATCACGTGACGATTCCGCTCGTCCGACGCATCGGCCAGGACACAACGGCCGTGCGCGCGATCAAGCCGTTGGACCTGGGCAAGCGCGAACCCACTCGCATCATAGAGCATGGCGATCGGTGGCTGGCGCGGATCCAGCACTTGCGCAATATGCATTTTAACCCCGCGGCTTTCCTGTTTCCCGTACGAATGCCTCCGCGCGAACAACGGAAGATGCAGGCGGCTGAACAAGTCTGTGAACTGCTTGAGGATTCCGGTGTGCGTATTCTTCCGGCCGCCGAGACTGAACAGATCATCGATTTCGCCGCAAGCGCGTGATCGGCTCAGCCTCGGAACGATATGAGTGACACTTCGAAGCTGGCGACGGTCCACGGCAGCCCGGGCGTGGCGCCCCGGCTGGCGGGACTGGTGCGAGTCCTGTGGCCGCTGTGGGCCGGGGCGCTGGCCGCGGGCTGGTTGCTGCACGCCGCCTGGCCGGTGGGTGGCCTGTCGTCCGCCACGGCAGGGCTCATGCTGCTGGCACTCGCACTTGTCCTCGCCCTTTGGCTGCACTGGAGCCGCGGCCGGCTCGCCAGTTTCCTGAAGGGCGCGCGGGGCGAGGAGACGACGGCGCGCGAGCTGTCGCTCCTGCCCGCCGCGTACACGGTCTTCCACGGCCTGCGCCTGCCCGGGGGCGACGCGGATCACGTGGTCGCCGGCCCCTCCGGCGTCTTCGTCGTCGAGACCAAGAACTGGAGCGGGCGGGCGACGGTGCAGGAAGGACGCGTGTTGTACGAGGGCCGGGAACCGGATCGCCCGCCGCTCGAACAGGTCAGGGACACGGCGGCCGCCCTGCGACAGGACTTGGAGAAGGCGTTCTCCATCCCCGTACCGGTCCAGCCGGTCCTGTGTTTCGCCGCGGGCTTAGACTCGGCCACGACGAAGGGCGCCGGCGGAATGATCGTATGCGGCGTGTCCGCCCTTCGCGGTGTGCTGTCGGAGAATGTCGAGGACTCGATTCCCCCCGCGCTTGAGCGCAGGATCGTGGAACGTCTGCTCGCCCTCATGGGCGCGGCCGAGTGAACAGCGGGCATGCGGAGGATGTGAAGATGAAGGCCCTGGTCCTGCTGGCCGATGGAACCGAGGAGATGGAAGCGGTCATTCCCGTGGACCTGCTGCGGCGCGCGCGATGGGAGGTGACCGTGGCGTCTCTGAAGGAGGGCATCGTCACCGCCTCGCGCGGCGTGAAGCTGGCGGGCGACACCACGCTGGACCGGGTGTCCGGCCAGGCGTTCGACGTGTTGATTGTGCCCGGAGGCGTGGGCGGGGTGAAGGCGATGTCGGCGGATGCCCGCGTGCTGGATCTGGTGCGGGCATTCGACGGCGCAGGCAAGACCATCGCCGCCATCTGCGCGGGACCGCTCGTGCTGCAGCAGGCGGGCATTCTCGCCGGACGGCGGGTGACGTGTCACCCCGGCGCCGCGTCGGACCTGACCGCCGCCACTCGCATGGACGAGCCGGTCGTCGTGGACGGCCACATCGTGACCAGCCAGGGCGCCGGCACCTGTTTCGAGTTCGCGCTGACGCTGATCGCGATGAAGGACGGCCGCGCCCGCGCGGAGCAGGTGGCGCAGGAGATCGTGCTGCCCTCGCCGAGCCTGCCGGTATGAGCGCTGCGAGGCCGGCGCCGGCCCCCCGCTCGTCCAGCAGGTAAAGACCGTAGGCCGCCGGATCGTTCCACGCCGGGCCGGTGGGTTTGTGCGACACGAGGAGCTGTTGACGTACTCGGTGGAGTAGCGATTCGAGTCACAGGCGAATCGCTTGACGCACAGGATCCGGCCGCGGGCAGGCCAGCGACGCTCGCGCCGGACAGCTTCAGCGCCCGGCCGATCCGTCCTTCGACGAAGGCGCAGCGCTCCGGCAGACCCGCGGGGTTCCCGCCGCCGGACGCAGCGCCGCGGATGCCGTCGAACGGCCAGAAACCGGCCGGTCCCTGCTCGGGCCCTGTATCACACTTTACAAAGTGCGGGACACGCTCCGCCGCCCCGGCACACTTCTCAAAGTGTGCCGTGACCTCGGCGAGCGACGGTGCGCGGCGGTAGAGGCGCACCTCGTCGATCAGGCCCGGAGAGCGAACAGCCGATCGGCTTCGCGCGTGCGCGCATCGTTCGACGCCGCCGGCTCGATGTCCACGCGCGTCCGGCGAAGCCGCTCTACTGCTGCACGCGCAGGCGGTAGAAACCCGCGCGGACAGCCGCGGGCGGGGCGTCCGTGCAGGTGTTGAGGGGCGGCGTGGCGCCGTTCGTGCGCACCGGCACGAAGCCCGCCCCCGCCAGCAGGTTCGTGCTGCGATCGAGGAAATACGTGCGGTTCGACGCGCCCGGCCACTGGAGGCGGATCCGGCCCGCCCCCGCAAGTCCGGCCGAAACCCGGAGCACCGAGCCGGCATCCCGGAATCGCGTTCCGGCCAGCAGCTCGTCGCCGTCGGACACGCCGTCACCGTCGCGGTCGACGCCGAACAACTGGATCGCCAGCGAGTAGAATCCCTTCGCGACCTGCTTGCGCCCGAGCGTGCCGTCGTCGAGGTGCCCGCCATCAGTGGTGTACGACGGGCAGAGCCGCTGACAGGTCCGGCCGCTATAGGTGAAGGTGTAGTGCGTGCCGTTGGTGTAATGGGCCTCGATGTCGGCGATGTCGAAGAGCACGGCGTTGCGGTTCGTGACCCAGGCGCGAACGGCGTCGTTGTAGAGGTTGCGCCTGTAGTTGTCCTCATCCGAATCCGTCGTGAGCGGCATGGTGGCGTACGCGAACAGCGTCTCGGGATTGCGCGCCTCCAGATTGGTCATGGTGGTGAGGTAATAGGAGACATCGGCGTCCTGGTCGATGTAGCAGAGTTTGTCGATCGCGATGTTCACCTGCGGGAAACGCCACCCGTTGTCGACGTAGTCCGCAAACCAGTCCATCTTCTCCTGCCAACCCGGATTGCCGCGGCCGTATTCATGCACGCAGCCGTTGAGGGTCGGGACGGGCGGGAAGTCCGAGCAACTGTAGTACACCTGCAGGGGGTAGCGGGCGGCATCGGAAGCGTGGAGATCGTCGAGGCCGTCCACCATGTTCCCGCCGACGGATGCATGGGAGAAGAAGAAGCGAAGGGGCCGGATTCGCGCGACGACGGACGTCGGATACGTGGCCACCTGCTGCACGTGCGCGAAATCCGCCACGACCGGCGCGCCGCGGCTCGCCCCCACCCCCATTCCGACCGCTGAGAGCCCGATCCAGATGATCTTCTGCATGTGCACCCCGTGGTTCGGCCCACATCATAGCAGAAAGCGCGCCAGCGGGCCGCCGCGAATCGGGTGGGAGGCGACCTCGGACCGCGATCGAGCCACCTCGTCGATCTTCCCCCGCCGAAGCTCCCCGCCGGGCGCCGACGCTCCGCGCTGGCGGTTCGCGGGTCAGGGCGAACGTCGGGAGGCGGCCCGACTCGTACGGCATCGAGGACGCGCCCCCTTCGACGCGTGCGCGAGGAAACGCCCGCGTCCTCGCCGCGTGGCCTGCGCTCCTCACGCAGTCCATCGACGGCAACCGTCGACCGGCCAGAAACCGGTCGGTTTCGGCATCTCCTTCATCTCACACCTCATGAGGTGTGAAACGGCTTGGTCTACCCGATCTCGGACCGTATTTGCGCCCGACAGAACATCCGTAACATGCTTTGCATCAATGCTGAATGACCTATTCTACGCCACCGAATGCCAAAAATAGAAGCAAACTCCAGCTCTCACACCTCATGAGGTGTGAGAGATCCATATGGGGCTCTTTCACAGACTGTCTTTCTCTCTTCTCCGGTTGAAGGACCTTACGGAAACGACATCGGTGTGCACTTGCACACGGTCCTTTGGCGGGGCAATCTGTGCTGAAGTCGGACGTGTGACCGGCGGCCTCCCGCGTCCGACCAGCGCCGGCGCGCGAATGAACACACGGGAGGAGGCTGCGGAGCGCTTCATGTCATGATGCCGACCCTGGTCATCAGCCTCGCGGTGGCGTTCGGGGTGTCGTTCCTCTGTTCGATGATGGAGGCCGCCCTGCTCAGCCTCACGCCGGGGCAGTTGGCGGATCTCGAGCGGCACCGGCCCCGCGTCGGCGCCATCTGGCGCGCGTTCAAGGCCAACGTCGACCGTCCGATCACCGTCATCCTCATGCTCAACACCACGGCCCACACCGTGGGCGCCACGATCGCGGGCGCGGAGTTCGCCGTCCTGTACGGTGACGCGAGGGTGGGCCTGTTCTCGGCGATCTTCACCTACCTGATGCTCCAGTACACGGAGGTCCTCCCCAAGACTCTGGGGGTGCGATTCAGCGGATGGGTCGCCGTGGCGATTGCCTACCCGTTGGAGTTCGCGTGCCGGGCGCTCTCCCCCCTGGTCTGGCTCATCCGCCTGCTCAACCGCCCATTCGAGGGAAGGCGGAAGACCGACGCCGAGGCCGTGCAGGTGGAGGAGATCACCGCCCTGGCCTCCTACGCCCGGTTGGCCAAGTTGATCTCGCCGCACCAGGAGCAGATCATCGACCACGCCGCACAGCTCTCCCGTCGACCCGTGGAAGAGGTCATGGTGCCCGTCGACGAGATCACGTTTCTCTCGAGCGCACAGAGCCTCCACCATGCCGTGGTCGCCGCCCACATGGACCCGCACACACGCTTCCCCGTCACCGACGCCGGCGACCGGGACCGGATCCTCGGGTATGTGAACTTCAAGGAGCTCGCCTACCGGATGCGGACCAACCCCGCCGACCCGACGCTGCGCGGGGTCATCCGGCCGGTCCGCTTCTTTCCGCGGCAGACCACGTGCGACGTCGTGCTGCGCGCGTTTCTCGACGAACGGGCGCACATGGCGATCGTGCAGGACGCGGACGGCCGGACGGCAGGGTTGGTGACGCTGGAGGACGTCATTGAGGACCTTCTCGGTCCGCGCGAGGCCGATTTCGAGCGCCTGCCGCGCATGCTGCATCCCCTGCGGGCCGGCGTGTGGATGGCGGGGGGCGGCGTGTCGATGCGCGAGCTGGCCTCGAAGCTCGAGGATTCATCGCTCGACGATCCGCGCAGCGTCGACGAATGGCTGCGCGCCCGGCTCGGCGGCCCGCCGACGCTGGACGCGCGCGTACGGGCGGGCGAACGCGAGTTCTGGGTCCGCCGCATGCGTCGCGGGCGCGTATTCGAGGCGCTGGTGATGCCGCCGAAGAAGACGGACGCCGCGAGTTCCGCCGTTCAGTGTGCGACCTCGTAGAAGAGTGGGAGATCGAGGGCGCCCGCATCGATGATGAGGCGATGCCCTTCGAGTTCGGGGCGCTTCTCGAAGGGCACGATCCGGAGTTCGCAGGACTCGCCGATCCGCCGCTCCCATGGCGCGACCTTCCCGTCCCGGATGCCCCAGGAGGCGGCCGCGATTCGCGCGCCCCTGCCCGGACCCCCCGACGCCGCGCTCTCCACCTCGAAGACCGCCGCGATCAGCGCCTCCCTGTATGGCCGGATGGCCTCCGGTGACGGCGTCACGGCCCGTGACACCAGGTGCGCCCGAACCGCGACCAACCCGTCGTCGCCCGCGGCAGGCGGCGGGCCTGCTCTGACCGCAAGGACGCCGCCGCTCGTCGCGCAGGCCTGCATGCCAGCCTGCATGCCCGTCGCCACCGCCGCATCCCCGCTCGCAATCCATGCATCGGGGTACAGATCCGCATAGTCGTTGCGCGTCACCCGCTCCCAGCGGTCCACATCGCGGAGGTCCGCGGTGAAACGTCCCAGGTACACCTCCACCGCATCGCCGCACGCGCCGATCCAGTTCTGACCGTACCCGCTTTCGTAAGGGCCGGTGATCGCGAGAAAGCGGGGGTGGTTGCTCCAGCGGGGATGTTAGACCTCGCGGCCGGCCACGCGGCGCGCCCCGCAGAGGGACACCACCCACCCGTCGAGCCCCGCGGCAGGGAGGAGCGTGATCTGCCGGTGCGAACCGTCGAACACCCACATCAATCCCGTGTCGCCCGGCGCGAGCGACGGCCAGCACCCGCGGGCCTTGCGGACCCAGGCGCCCCGCGCCAGGTCCGCCAGCCCCGCGTCGGGCCACGGGAAGAGACCGGCGGCCAGCGTGCCGTTGTCGGACACCTGGAAGATGCATTCTCCTTGACCAACCGCACGGAAGACGGATCCCCCGACCGTCTCCTGATTCCAGGGCGGCGAACAGCAGCTCTGCTCTCCTGGCCCCTCATGGTTTTTCAGAAGGCGGCGCGGTTGCACGGAGGAACGGACGGATTGGAGCGGGAGCGTTGAGCGGCCAGGCCCGTTGGGCTGCGGCTCGCCGCCTTGGGATCTCAGCGTCGTATGCCGTCGACCGCCACCTGTCCGGCCCCCTCCGCCGGGCAGCAGACGCGGAATCCGACATTGTACACGGCCTGGTGCGGCAGGTGGCCGAGGCGGAACGCGGAGCGGGCGCGATGCGGCCGGTCGTAGAAGGAGCCGCCGCGGACGATCTTGAGGCCCTCCGCCTTCGGATCGTCGCGGCCGTCGCCCGCGACGCAGGGATACGGCCGGTAGGCGCTGAGCGTCCACTCCGCCGCATTGCCGTGCATGTCGCACAGACCCCACGCGTTCGGCGGATAGCGTCCGACATTCTCCGTCGCGACGGCGCCGTCGTTGACCGTCGGCACCGACGGAATCCACTTGGGCGAGTCGCGGGGCGCCAGCTCGTTCACCCGCTGATCGGCCAGGTTGGCCAGCTTGCCGAAGTCCATCCCGACCTCACCGTAGTTCAGCGCCGTCGTCGTGCCGGCGCGGCAGGCCCATTCCCATTGCGCCTCGGTCGGGAGGGCGAATCGCTTCCCGGTCCGCTGCGAAAGCCACTCGCAGAAGCGCACCGCCTGCTCCCAGGACACGCGCACGGCCGGCATGCGGTCGCGGTTCTGGTCGGGACCGCGGCTGCTGTGATCCTTGTTGAAGACCAGGGCATGCCCGCTCTCGTGCGCCGGATCGAACAGCCGGTACGTCGCGTTGTCGACCTCGAGCCGGCCGAGGTAAAAAGGCTTCTCGATGCGCACGACCGACACCGGCCCCTCGTCGGACGCTCCGTTCGCGTCGCCCATCGGGAATTCGCCCGCGGGAATGAGCGCCATCTCCATCGCCACGCCGGGGGCCAGATCGAGCTTGAGATTCGCGGGCGCGCCCGCCGCCTGCTGCCGCCGCTTCGCCTCCGCGGCGTCGAAGGGCCAGCCCGCGGGATTGCCGATTGGCGATTGCCGAGTGCCGAGTGCGGGGGGGGCCGACGGGGGGACGAAGGCGACGGGGCCGAGCGGCGGAACGGGGTAGGACTCGAGGTCCACATCGACGCCGGCCCAGGCCTTGCGCAGGGCCGCGCGGCGTTCCCGGTAGTCCCCCGGGATCTTGCGATGCTCGGACCAGGTGCCGTGGTCGGGCACGTTGAGATCGATCCACGTGATCAGCCGGTCCCAGTCCTCCGCGTCGAGCTGTACGCCGTGGTGCCCCTTGCGCAGCATCTGGATCAGCTCGCTGGTCTCCGCGAAGTACTCGTAGGGCCGCGGCAGGCGGTAGTCGCTCTCCGGCCCCGGCCGACGGACGTAGGGATGGAGGGCGAGGTAGGCGGAATCGAAGCCGAATTCGCGGGGCTTGCGCTTGTTGCCGAGGGTCTGCTGCACGCGCTCCGAGGTGAAGTCCGGCCGCCCGGCCGCCGTCCCGTCGTGGCAGCCCACGCACCGCCGGTCGAGCACCGGCTGCACGTCGCGGGGGAAGCTGAAACCCCGGGCGGGTCCGCGCCAGGGCGTGAGGGCCACCGGCGTCTCGCGCGCCGCGATCGAAGGGCGGGGCAGCGGCGTGGAAGCGGCGCTCTCGTGGCATCCGACGCACGAGAGACGCTCGCCGGGCTGCGCCGTGAACCAGCTCCGCATCACCTGGATCGCGCGCCCCTCGGCGTCGAGCGGCTGCACGGCCAGCGGCGTCAGCGCCGGCACCGTGAAGACCGCCGAGCCGTCCTCGCGCACCGGCACGGTGCCGAGGATGCGATGCACGTCCCAGGGGCCGTCGATCCCGACGTTGATGTGACCGCCCATGCCGCGGTAGGAGAAGTGGTATTCGAAGACGCGCAGGCTCTTGACGGTCCCCCGCGGCACGCCGGCCAGGCCGGGGCCGAGGTAGATGTCCGCGAGGTACACCGTGCCCTCCTTCTCGCCGGGCCGGATGCGATCGGGGATCGCGGGCGGCCGGGGCGTGGCCCGCATCGGCACCGGCTCCAGCAGCGCCCATCCGGGCTGTTCGAGAACCGGCACGAGGTTGTCGAAGACGTCGGCGAGGTAGATCCCCCAGGGGCGGTCGGGCGACGGTTTGCAGGTGACCAGGAGGAACGTGTCGCTGAGCGGATACGGGTGCAGGAACCGCGGCCAGCTCCGGTTGACCAGCTGGTCCTCGATGTCCGGCGTCACCGGCCGGCCCCGGCCCGGGATCCGCTGCACCACGCCGGCCGCCTCGTGCCGCCCCTTCGCGAGGTCAAAGAGGATCAGCTCGCCCATGCGCGGCACGCCGTGGTGGCCGGAGATCACGCCGGCGACCAGCGTCGGATGGCCGGGCACGGGCCGGGGGTAGAACACGGAATTGGGCCAGTACGAGTTGCTCCCGTAGGCGGCCATCTGCGCCGTGCCGTCCGGATTCATGCTGAAGAGCAGCCGCGTGAAGTAGTGCGGCGTGTCCGTGTACTCCCAACGCACGAAGAGCAGCCGCCCGTCGTTCATGACCACGGGATTCCAGTTGTGATCCTGGTCGTAGCAGAGCATGCGGATCTTCCCGTCGGCGTCCAGGAGGTGCAGGTTCGCGACGTGATCGCCGCCGCCCACACACGGGACGCCCTGGAAGCCGGAGCTCGCGTCGAACACCAGCCGGCCGTCCGGCAGATAGCACGCGTCGTAGAAGTCCACGCCGGGTTCGTCCGGCGTCACCTGCCGCAGCCCCGTGCCGTCGGCGCGCAGCTCCCAGATGTGCCACGCGCCCTCCCGCCCCTTCTCCCGCTTCGGCATGGAGAACACCAGCCGGTCGGCGTCGAAGTGCAGATCCACGTCGCCCACGAACGCGGGTTCCCGCGGGCGGAAGAGCGCGGTCAACTGCCCGTCCGGGCGCACGGGGGAGAGGACGGCGATCTCGTTGTCGAAGTTCCCGCGGATGGCGCTGTTGCCCTGCCAGTTCTGGGGGAGGCCGAGCCCCTGCCCGTCGGCGCCGCCGGGATCGGCCCGCCGGATCAGCAGCAGGCGGTCGAAATCCAGCAGCGGATTCGCCGTGACCAGCGCCTCGCGCTGCAGATCGGCGAAGACCTTCCGCGGTCGCTCATCGGCGGGGGCGGCCTGCGCGCTGGCCGCCAGCGCTTCAAGCCGCTGGAGAAACTCCGCCCCCTTCGCGTACCGCTGCGGATACGCGCGCGCCAGATCCTCGATCGCGAGGCGCAGGGCCGTCACCTCGCCCGTCGTGACGCCCGCCGGGGGAGCCGCGGCGCCGGACGACACCGATCCGACGCCCAGCGCGAGACACACCCCCGCGATCAGATGTCGCCTGCCTCTTCCGAACCGGTCCACGTGATGACCCTTCATGGTGCGGCCCCGCATGTCGTCATGGCGCCCGGTTGTCCGACCCGCCATCGTGTCAGCCATACCCGAGGGGGCGCGGTTTGTCATCCGCTTTCTTTCGGTCGGGGACCACGCGCCGGGCGGTCGCGTTCCACCGATGTCGCGCGGGGGCCGCGGCGGCGCCACGGGCCGAATCCCGGGGTGCGCGGCCGTGCGGTGGCCGTGACCGCCGGCGGGGCGGGTTTCCAGACCTCGGACGCCCCGGCCTCGCCCCGTTCCGGGGATGGGAACGACCGATTCCCCCGCCGCCGTCCCCCTCGCGCGCACCCGCCCTATTTCAAAGAATGACACGATCGTGCCCTCGTTTGAAATAGCGCTAACTGAACCGCCCGGTCAGGTAGTCCTCCGTCAGCTTGCTGGCGGGCTTGGTGAAGACCTGGTTGGTGCGGCCGAACTCGACCAGCGCGCCCTCGTAGAGGAAGGCGGTCCAGTCCGACACGCGCGCGGCCTGCTGCATGTTGTGGGTGACGATGAGGATCGTGTACCGGCCCCGCAGCCCGTCGATCAGCTCCTCCACGCGCGCGGTCGCCCGCGGATCGAGCGCCGAGGTGGGCTCGTCCATCAGCAGCACCTCCGGGTTCACCGCCAGGGCGCGCGCGATGCACAGGCGCTGCTGCTGGCCGCCGGAGAGGCCGAGGGCGTTCTGGTGCAGGCGGTCCTTGACCTCCTCCCACAGCGCGGCGGAACGCAGGCTCTTCTCCACGATCTCCGCCAGGCGTCCCTTGGACAGGTTCGCGTGCAGCCGCGGTCCGTAGGCGATGTTCTCGAACACCGATTTCGGGAAGGGATTCGGCTTCTGGAAGACCATGCCCACGCGGCGCCGGAGCACGACGACGTCGATCCGCGGCCCGTACACGTCCCGGCCGTCGAACTCCAGCCGGCCCGTCGTGCGGCAGTGGGGGATGAGGTCGTTCATGCGGTTGATGGCGCGCAGGAGCGTGCTCTTGCCGCACCCGCTCGGGCCGATGAGGGCGGTGACCTGTCCGTCGGGGACGGCCAGGTCGGCCTTCTTCACGGCCTCGTTGGCTCCGTAGAAGACGGAGAACCGCGCGGCGACCACATGGCCGGCGGCCGGGCGATCGGCCGCCGGGGCGGCGGACGCGGCGGCGCGCGGACGTTCCGCGACCTCGGGCGGCCGCACCCGGACGGCCGCGCGCTCGTCCCGCGATGCGCCGGGCGGCGGGGCCTCGATGGTCATGGGCGTCATCCTTTCAGTTTCCTCGATATGCGCGCGCGAAGCACGATGGCCGCGAGGTTGAGCAGGAGCACCAGCGTCACCAGCGCCAGCACCATCCCGTACTGCACGTGGCGGATCTCGTCGACCGCCGCGTGTTCGGTGGCCAGGTTGTAGATGTTCCACGAAAGGGCCGGCGTGGGCTGGGTGAGGAGCTGCGACAGGGACCGCAGGGACGGGCCGACGCTGACGGCGGCGGTGAAGATGATCGGGGCCGTCTCGCCCGCGGCGCGGCCCATGCTGAGGACGATGCCGGTGAGGATGCCGGGCAGGGCGGCGGGCAGGATGACGGTCATGACGGTGTGCCACTGGCCGGCGCCGAGGCTGAGGGCCGCCTCCTTGTAGGTACGCGGCACGGCCAGGATCGCCTCCTCGGACGCGCGGATCACCGTCGGCAGGATCATCAGCGCCAGTGTGAGCGAACCGGCCAGCACGCTCTTGTTTTCCGAGACGTGCATCGCGTTGATGAAGAACGCGAGGCCGAAGAGGCCGAAGACGATGCTGGGCACGCCCGCCAGCGTGCTGATGCACGTGCGCAGGAGTGAAACCACCCGCCCCGGCCGCGCGTATTCCGCGAGGTAGATCGCGGCCATGACGCCCATGGGCACGGCGAAGAGCACGGCGCCGAGGGTGAGGTAGAAGGTCCCGAGCATCTCCGGCCAGATGCCTCCGAAGAAATGGGAATCCACCGATTCGTCGCGCAGAAACTGCCAGTAGAAGGTCAGGCGCGGGCGCAGCATGTCGGCCAGGCGCGACTCGACGTAGGGGAAGAGATCCGCCAGCGGCGTGCCGGCGAAATCTCCGGCCCGCGGGACCCGTCGGCGCACAGCGCCGCGCTTCGGATCGGAGTGGTCCCACTCCTCGCGGTAGAGCAGCAGGTCGCGTTTCACGAGCGCACGGTCCCATCGCGTCTGGCCGTACTGGTCGCGCGGCAGCATCCGCCTCTCGGCGCCGGGCTCCGGCCCCAGCAGGGCCGCCACGGCCTCGCGCACCTCCTTGAAAGGCGTCCGGTACGTTCGCCGTTCCGTGGAGGTAAGGGACTCGAGATGCCGCTCGAAATCCGCCAGCATCCGGTACACCGGCGCGCGCGCGGCGGCCACGGCGGCCGATTCGGCCTCGACCGTCCGTCGGTCGCCGCGGCCGAATTGCTCGAGCATCACGCGCCGATGGTCCGCCGTGCCTCGAAAGACAAACGCGCCGCCGCCCCGCGCGAACATGGGCGCGAGGATCACCAGCAGCGCCGCCGCCATGAGGCCCACGGCAAAAACGCCGACGCCCGAGAAGGCGTGGTCCAACGTCTTTCGTGTCCGCAGCAGCATGGCTCAGTCGCTCGTCCGCCGTTGCACGCCTGTGACCGTGATATCCATCACACCCCCATCTTCCCCAGCGAACGCCGGACCATGCGTTCGCTGATCAGGTTGCATGTAAACGAGAAGGCGAGGAGGCAGAGGGCCATGGCGAACAGTACGTGGTACCGGGCGGAGCCGGTGACGTGGTCCGCCTCGCCCATGTCGCCGGCGATGGTCGCGGTCAGCGTCCGCACGGGTTGCAGGACATTGTACCAGGGCTTCGGAATCTGCGCGGCGTTGCCGGAGGCCATCCACACGACCATCGTCTCGCCGATCGCGCGCATGACGCCCAGGATGGCCGCGGCGGTGATGCCGCTGCGCGCGGCGGGGATCACCGCCTGGAACACCGTCTCGGCGCGGGTGGCGCCCAGGGCGTAGCTGGCCTCGCGGAGCTCGCGGCCCACCGCCTGCAGGGCGTCTTCGGACACGCTGACGATGGTCGGAAGGGCCATGATGCCGAGGATGATCGACACATTCAGCGCGTTGGTGCCGCTGGGGATCCGCAGGCCGTCGAACCACGCCCCCGTTCGCGCGATGAGCCAGAAGGCCCCGATCCCCAGCAGGACGGCGCACGCGAGCCGGATGACGAGCCCCCGCCCCACCGGCATGGCCTCCATGCCGCGGGCCGGCCGGCCGGCCAGTCGATCTCCGAGCACGTCCGAGAGGGCGAATACGCCCAGCGCGGCGGCCGGCGTCATCAGCATCCACCACGCGATGCGCAGGATGCCGCCGCCTTCGCCCTGGAGCGCCGGGGCCAGGACGACCAGGGCGAAGAATCCGTACGCCACGGACGGGATCGCGGCGAGGAGTTCCACGACGGGCTTGACCACCTGCCGGACTCCGAAGGGCAGGATCTCGCTCATGCACACGGCCGCCGTGATGCCCAGCGGCACGGCGAGCGCGACGGCCCCGCCCGTGACGACGATGCTGCCGAAGAAGATGGCCGCCGCGCCGAACTCCGCCGGCTCGCGCGACGGGTACCAGTGCGTGCTGCCGAAGAACTCGCGGAACCCCTCGATCCGGAAGAACGGCAGGGCGTCCCGCGCGATGAAGTAGAAGATGAACAGGACGGCGAGCAGCGAGAGCGACGTGATCGCGAAGAGCGTCGCCTGCCCGATCGTCGCCAGCCACCGCCGCACGGCGCAGGCGCGGCGGCTCATGACCAGGCCGGCGCCGGCCCACCGCGCGTCTTCCGTCATCTCCGCCATCCCGTTCATGCGCCCCGTTTCTCCACGACGCGCCGGCGGGCGGTCGCCAGGGCCGCTCGCCGGTCCCTCCAACCCCTCACGGTTGAGGCACGAATCCCGTGTCCTCGATGATCTGCTTGCCGTCCTTGCCGAGGTACAGGCCCGCGAAGGCCTCCAGGTGCGTCCCCGCCTTGGGGCGACCGTTGGTGTACATGAACAGCGGCCGGGCGATCGGGTAGCTCTGGTTCACGACGTTCTCGGGCGTCGCCTCGACCCCATTGACCGTGAGCGGCTTCACCCCATCGGTGAACGCGAGACCGACGTAGCCGATCGCGGCGGGCGTGTTGAGCACCTGCTGGCGGATGGCGCCGTTGCTGCCGACGTATTGCACGCTGCCGGCCATCTTCCCGCCCTTCATCACCAGGGTCTCGAAGCTCTCGTACGTCCCGCTGTTCGTGTCGCGGCTGATGACGACGATCGGAAGGTCCGGCCCCCCCAGGTCCTTCCAGTTCGTGGTCTTCCCGGTGTAGATGCTCTGGATCTGCTCGATCGTCAGATCCTTCGCCGGGTTGCTCCGGTGAACGATCATCGATAGCCCGTCGAGCGCGACCTCGTGCTCGATCGGGTTGATCCCGCTCTCGCGGGCGCTGGCCTTTTCGGAGTTCTTCATCGGCCGCGACATCGTGGCCACGTCGCACGCGCCGTTGATCAGGCTCTTGGCGCCGTTGCCGCTGCCGGACTCGCCGACGCTGATGTTCACGCCGGGATGCCGCTTCATGTAGTACTCGGCGAACGCCTTCGCGATCGGCCCCACCGTCGTCGAGCCGTCGATCACAATCTTCTCCTGGGCCCACACGGTGGTACCCATCGCCGCCGCCAGGGCGGTCGCCATCATCCACCTTTTTCCGTTCATCGTTCGGCCTGCCTTTCCTTCGTGTCTCGGCACCCGTGCGGCGCCGCTGGTTCGGTTTGCTCCTCGCGCCCCTCAACCGCCCTGCGGCGGCCGGTGGCGCACGATGTCTCCTTCGATCAGGTACACCACGTCTTCCGCGATGTTGGTGCAGTGATCGGCGATGCGCTCCAGGTTGCGCGACACCGCGAGGGCGGCGATCCACGCGTCCAGCAGATCCGGACGCGCGAGGATGCCCTGCTTGATCACCGCGAAATTGCCGCGGTTGAGGGCATCGATCTCGTCGTCCATCGCGCACACCTGCCGGGCCATCGCGAGGTCGAGGTTGACGAGCGAGTCCAGCGCGCGCTTGAGCATGAACTGCACGCGTTCCGCCATGTCGTGGAAGCCGGGTTGCGCAACGTCCGACGGCAGCTGCGCCACCGCCGCGGCCCGTTCCGCGATGTGGACCGCCTTGTCGCCGATGCGCTCGAGGTCGTTGTTGAGTTTCAGCACCGACACGATGAACCGGAGGTCCGCCGCCACGGGCTGGTACAGCGCCAGCGCCTTGAGGCATTCCTCCTCCACGTCCACCTCGCGCAGGTCGATGGACGTGTCGAGATCGACCACCTGCGCGGCCTTGATCGTGTCGCGCCGGACGATGGCGTCGATCGCGCGGCGCAGGTTCTCCTCGACCAGCGTGCCCAGCGTGAGGATATGCCGCTTGAGGTCGTCGATTTCGCGATGGAGGTGGATGGACATGGCGTGTCTCCGCCCGGAGGGGCGGGGCGCGGCCGAGGGGACGCCGCGCCTCCGCCCCGAGGACGAATCAGAACTTCAGATTGACGTCGAACTGATACCGGTTGTAATCGAGTTCCTTCTCGAGGTCCTTGGTGTCCATGAAGCAGGCCGCCGCCAGACCCCAGGTCTTGTTGAGCGCATAGCGCACATAGAACTTGTGCCCCTCGTTGTTCGCGCCGCCGCCCGCGTGGTCGGAATCGGTGAACGCGCCGACCACGGCGTTCTTCTCCACCTCGCGGTAGTTCCAGCCGATTTCGAACTGGCCGGGGTTCTTCGCCTTGCCATAGGACACGCCGACGAGGTAGCCCGTGTCGTCCTCGTCCGCCTCGGTGTTCACCACGTAACTCCCGTGGATCGAGAGAGGGCGGTCGGCGACGAAGATCTGCAGCTCGCTGAAGCCCTCCATCTCCTGGAAGCCGCAGGCATACGCCTTGTTGGTGGTGGCGCCGTTGATGGACCCGGTCGTCGTCTTGTTGCCGTAGCCGTTGTTCCTCTTCTCCCAGTCGATGACATCCATGCCTTCCATCTCGGTGAAGTGGTAGATGCTGCCGCCGAGCAGCAGGCTGGCGGACTCGCCGAGCTTCAGCCGGGCCGCCGCCTGGCCGCCGTACATCATCGTGTCGTCATCGGCCGATCGCTCCTGGATCCACATGTAGCCGGCGTTGGCCATCAGGTCCGCCGTGTCGCCGGCCGCGGTGACCCCGCGCAGCGCTACGCCGTCCATGTTCAGGTCGCCGTCCCAGATCAGGTCCTGTATGCAGAGGAAGGGGTTCTTGACGCGGCCGCCGGAGACCGAGAGCTGATCCGGCGCCAGCTGGTAGTCGAGGTACGCGAGATCCAGCCGGAACTCCTTCTTGCCCCATCCGTCGCCGAGCGACTGGTTCCCGGACACCGGGTCGGACTGGCCGGTCGAGAAGCCGATGCCGGCCTTCGTGCGGTCGTCGATCTTGGCTTCGAGGTTGAGGCGCGCGCGGATACGGTCGCGGTAGCGTTCCTCCTTGTTCTCCTCGTCGATGTACTCGAACCGGTAGCGCAGGTCGCCCTTCAGCGAGATGGAATCCGTCCACGACTTCGGGGCGTCCGCCGCACCCGCCGAAAGGCTCCACGCTGCCGACAGGGCGGCCATTCCCACAGCCCAGCCATTCCTGACGTTCGAACTGTTCATATCCTTCTCTGTCTCCATTTCACCGCTCGGTTGTTCCGCCGGCTTCCGGCGCTCCCACGGGCGCCGCCGTCGGGCGCATACGTCGCTTTCGATATGTGCCCACCGTGCTTGAAGAGCGTGTGGTTCGTGTGAAGGGAGCATTAGGACTCGGTTAGAGCGCGCCCCCTGATCTCGGTCTGAATGCCGCGGTGGCCCTGCGCGGGCAAGGCTGGCTTCCGGCTGCCTGGCCGGCGTTGCCGGACGGGCGGCGAACGCGCGCTCGCTCCCGCAGAAGGCGGCGCGGCGGCGCGGAGGAACGGAAGAAACGCGGTCGGCGCAATGAGCGACCCGGACCGTTGGGGTGCGGCTCGCCGCCCTAGGAGGGCCCGGCGGGAAGATGGATGCGGAAGGTGCTGCCGCGGCCGGCTTCGCTCTCGACGCTCACGCGCCCGCCATGGAGCGCCGCGACGTGTTTGACGATGGCCAGGCCGAGTCCGGTTCCGCCGAGGCGCCGGCTGCGCGCACGGTCGACCCGATAGAAACGTTCGAAAAGCCGCGGCAGATGCTCGGCGGCGATGCCGCACCCGTGATCGGCGACGCGGATCACGATCTCTCCATTCGCGCGCGCCGCGCTCAGCCGCACCTCGCCGCCTTCGGGGCTGTACTTGATCGCGTTGTCCAGCAGATTCCCGACGGCCTGCTCCAGGAGGGCGGGATCCCGCGGCGCGACGAGGTCCGGCGCGGCCTCCAGCTCCATGCGGATGCCGCGCGCCCTGGCCGCCGCGGCGTTCGCCTGGATCGCCGCCTCGAGCGCCGGCCGAAGGAGACCCGCCTCGAGGACCGCCGCTCCGCGTTCCGCCTCGTGTTCGATGCGGGAGAGATCGAGCAGGTCCTCGACCAGCACCTGCAGGCGGGCCGCGTGCTTCGCCGCGATATCGACAAAGCGGCGCGCCTCGGGGGCGAGATCAAACCCTCCGTCGCGGAGGGTTTCGGCCACGGCGAGGATGGAGGTGATGGGCGTCTTGAGTTCGTGCGAGGCGTTCGCCACGAAATCGCGCCGCAGGTTCTCCAGGCGGCGAAGGTCGGTGATGTCATGAAGCACGATCACCGCGCCGATGGGCAGGCTGTCGTCTCCCGCGATGGCGCTGCCGTGCGCATGCAGAACCCGCCCGCCATTCTCCGCCGCGACGGTCAGTTCCTCTTCCGTCGGGCGGAGGGACGACAGGGTGCGCTCCACCATCGCCGCCAGGGCGGAGTTGCGCACCACCTCGGCCAGCGGCCGGCCGCAGGCGCGGGCGGCGTCCGCCCCCAGCCAGCGGGCGGCGGCAGGATTGATGTCGGTGACCTGTTGCCTGCCGTCGACCGCCACCACGCCCTCCACCATCGAGGCGAGCACGGCCGCCTTCTCGTTTCGTTCGCGCACGACCGTCTGGAGCCGTTCGTCCAACTGCCGCGCCATCCGGTTCAGGGCGTCGGCCAGGCGCTGCGTCTCCGTGGAGTCCGGCGCGGACAGGTGCGCGGCCAGATCGCCGGCGGCGAACGTCTCGGCGCCCGCCGTGAGCTGCTCGATCGGCCGCGACAGCCGCCGGGAGACGACGAAGCTCAGAAGCCCCACGAGCAGGGCCCCGGCCACGCCGCCCAGCACCACCTGTCGTCGCAGCCCCCGAATCTCCGCCTCCACCTCCGTCAGAGGGAAAGATGCGCGTACGACGGCGGCGATCCTCCCGTCCTGGCGCAGGGGAACGGCCACATAGAGCTGCCGCTCGAACACCGTCTGGCTGAGACGGACTTCCACGCCGCGCCGGCCCTGGAGCGCTTCGGCGATCTCCGCGCGGCGCGCGTGGTTCTCCATCGATGCGGCATCCTTCTCCGAGTCGGCGACCACGACCCCGTCGGGCAGGATCACGGTGAGGCGGGTGGCGGTGCGTTGGCCGGCTTCCCGAACGAATGCCTCAACCGCGGGCGCGGCGCCGAGCCCCAGCCGTTCCACGGCCTGCGCGACAAGCCGGGCGCGCGCTTCGAGACCGTTCTCGCGGCTGGTCTGGTCGAAGCGGCGCAGCGCGCCCGCGGCCCACCACGTGACGGCGGCGAGCGCGACCAGTCCGATCAGCAGCGAGGAGGGGAAGATGTGCCAGAAGATGCTGCGCCGTTGCATGGAATCAGCGCCTCCGGTGGGAGCGGGCCTTGGGGGCCGGCGGCAGGTTCGGGGGCGTCTCCCGGAAGCGGTACCCCACCCCGCGTACGGTTTCGATGTAGTCCGCGCGGGCGCCGAGTTTCCGGCGCAAGCCGACCATTTGGACATCCACGGCGCGATCCGTCACGGGATAGTCATCGCCCTTGACGCCGTCGACGATCTGCTGCCGCGTGTACACGCGCCCCGGCCGGCGGGCCAGGAAGTGAAGAAGCTTGAACTCCGTCGCCGTCAGATCCACCCGGAGGTCACCCGCGAGGGTCTCGTGGCGGCCGGGATCGATGACCAGGTCGAACGGGCGCAGCACCGCGTCGTCGCCCGGCGGCGCCTCGACCTGTTGCCGGCGACGGCGCAGCACGGCGCGCACACGGGCGATCAACACCCGCGGGCTGAAGGGCTTGGGAACGTAGTCATCGGCCCCCACCTCCAGGCCGGCCACCACGTCGGCGTCCTCCCCCTTGGCCGTGAGCATCACCACCGGCACGCCCGCCGTCTGCGGATCGCGCCGCAGGCGTCGGCAAATCTCCAGGCCGTCCACGCCCGGCAGCATCAGATCGAGCAGCACAAGGTCGGGGCTGTGTCGGACCGCCTCCTCCAGGCCGGCCTCCCCCGTCGTCACACCCGTCACGCGGTATCCTTCGCGCTCCAGGTTGAAACGGATGAGGTCGAGGATGTCCTCCTCGTCCTCCACGACCAGGATGTGTTCCCGCGCCATCGGTTGCACTCGCGATGTTCGTTCCGAACACTATCGCCGTCGGGCCGCGCCTCTTCCATCACAAAACCATCCGTAACCGAAAACTAACAGAGGCGCCACGTCCCCGCTTCGACGCGCGCGGCGGCCGGCGGAGCGCGAGTCGAAGCGGGAGAGGGGCCGTGCGGTGGCGGCTTGCCCGACCGCGATGGCTCGGATAGGCTGACCGGGCCATGGGCGCTTTCATCCAGGTCCTGTTCCAGGATCCGAAGCGATTCGTCACGCACGTGCTGGTGGTGATCTTCTCCATCTGCGTCCACGAGTTCGCCCATGCGTGGATGGCGCTCAAACGGGGGGACGACACGGCGGCCCGGGCCGGCCACCTCTCGCTGAATCCGTTGGTGCAGATGGGGTCAACTTCGCTGATCATGCTGCTGCTCTTCGGCCTGGCCTGGGGGCAGGTGCCGATCAGCCCGGTCCGCCTGAGAAGACGCGACCGCGCGCTGGTCGCGTTCGCCGGACCGGCGGCCAATCTCCTGCTGTGCGTCCTGTTTGCGCTGATCGCGGCGTTGACCCGCAGGCTGGGCGATCAGGGTCTGGCCTTCGAGCTCGCCTGGATCGCGTCGGCCCTGAACGGCATGCTCTTCGCGCTCAACATGCTGCCGTTGCCCATCCTGGATGGCTGGTCGGTGCTCGGCGGCTTCTTCCCGGCCCTGGAGGACCTCCGCGCTCGGATGAACCCGCAGACCTCCTGGATCATCACGATTCTCTTCCTCGTCTCCCCCGCGGTGGACTTCGTCCTCGCCGGCGGGCAGGTCATCGCGGCGGTGATGGTGCGGGCGATGGCGGGATGAGGGCTTTTACCGCCTCTTCCGGGAATCCGAGAACGGGAGGTCGTCAACGGGAAGCCCGCTGCTCCGCCACGAATCCCTTCCATGAGAAGCCGAGTTTCGGATGACCGGAGAGATCGTGCCGATCTCATCGGGGCGGGGTTCAGGCGAGCGCCCGATACACGTCGCGGAGGGTCTGTTCCAGGCCGATCTCCTGCGTCCAGCCGGTGTCGCGCGCCAGCCGCCGGCAGTCGAGCACCGGCATGGAGTCCGTCGGGCGATGCAACGCGGGATCGGATACGAGGCGGGGCCGGATCCCGGCGATATCGCTGAGCAGCTCCAGCAGGCGGCCGATCCGTTCCAGCCGCCCGGAGCCGATGTTGTACGCCAGGCCGGGGCGTCCCCGTTCGAGGAGCAGCCGGTACGCCCGTACGACATCGCGCACGTCCAGGAAATCGCGCCGGCTGTCGAGGTTGCCCACGCGCATCTCCGGGGGACGGCGACCGGCGGCCATCTCGGCGAGCTGCGCGGCAAACGAGGCCACCACGAACTGCCCGGCCTGTCCGGGGCCCGTGTGGTTCACCGGCCGCGCCGTCATCACCGGCACTCCGCGGTCGCGGTGGAAGAGCAGCGCCCCGAGATCGGCCGCCATCTTGGTCAGGGCGTAGAGGTGCGCTGGCCGCATCGGCGCATCCTCGTCCAGCGGGCCCTCCCACGGCCCGCCGCCATAGATCTGCGCGGTGGACACGACGAGGGTGCGCGGGGCGGGGTCGAACGCCTGGGCCGCCTCCAGCAGGCGCAGGGTGCCGACCACGTTGACCTCGCATGCGGCCGCGGCGCCGTCGCGCACCGCGGGGACGAACGTGATGCCCGCCAGGTGAACGCACCCCTGGGGCCGCGCCTCCTCGAACGCCCGCCGAAGGTCGTCCGGACTCGCCACGCTGCCCGCCACGGCCGGCAGGCCCGGCGGCGGCGTCTCGCCCGGCAGCACGAGGGCCCACGGTTCGTGGCCGGACGCAGCCAGCTCGCGGGCCAGGTGGGGCCCGACGAATCCCGCGGCGCCTGTGATCAGAACGCGCATGAGCAGGGAGAACGGACTGCGGACCGCGGATTGCGGATTGCGGATTTGCGGTTCAGCGCGCCCATGGTCGTTCCACAGGCTACAGACTTCCCGCCCTGCGCTCGAGCCGCCGGACATCGGCGTCGACCATCATGCGCACGAGCCCCTCGAAGTCGACCTCCGGTTTCCAGTCCAGCACGCGCCGGGCCTTCGAAGCGTCGCCGATCAGGTGGTCCACCTCGGCGGGACGCAGGAAGGCCGGATCGGTGTGCACGAACTTCCGGTAGTCCAACCCGGCGTGTCCGAAGGCGATCTCGCAGAACTGCCGAACGGAGTGCGACTCGCCCGTCGCGATCACGAAGTCCTCCGCCACCGGCTGCTGCAGCATCATCCACATCGCCCGCACGTAATCGCCCGCGAATCCCCAGTCGCGGCAGGACTCCAGGTTGCCCAGGCGCAGCTCCTTCGCGAGGCCGAGCTTGATGCGCGCCGCGCCGTCGGTGATCTTGCGCGTGACGAATTCGAGACCCCGGCGCGGGCTCTCGTGGTTGAAGAGGATGCCCGAGACCGCGAACAGATTGTAGCTCTCGCGGTAGTTGACCGTGATGTAGTGGCCGTAGACCTTCGCCACCGCGTACGGGCTGCGCGGGTAGAAGGGGGTCACCTCGGACTGCGGGACCTCCCGCACCTTGCCGTACATCTCGCTGCTCGACGCCTGGTAGAACTTCGCCCGCGGACACACCAGGCGCATCGCGTCGAGGATCCGGGTCACGCCGATCGCCGTGAACTCGCCCGTGAGCATCGGCTGGCTCCACGAGGTCGGCACGAACGACATGGCCGCGAGGTTGTAGATCTCGTCCGGCTGCGTGGCCTCCAGCAGTTTGATGAGCGACAGCTGGTCCAGCAAATCGGCCTGTTCGAGCCGGAGGCGGTCGCGCAGATGATCGATGCGCTCGAAGTTCTCGGTGCTGGCCCGCCGGACCATGCCGACGACCTCGTACCCCCGCTCCAGCAGGAACTCCGCCAGGTACGATCCGTCCTGACCCGTGATTCCGGTGATAAGCGCTCTCATTTCATCCCCTGCTTTCCGCCCCTGTTACGACCCGGGGGCGGGTGCGTGCAATAGCAGAGGAAGCGCCCAGGCTCAAGCCTCAAACTTCAGCGCAGCGGGATCCGCACGTTGAAGGAGTGTTCGCGCTTCGCGTCCTCGTCCGCGGCGTACATCAGCACCGCCGGCCGGCCGTTCTCGAAAAAAAGCTGCGGACGTTCCAGCGAGTGGAGCTTCTGCTTCCGACCGCCTTCCCACGCGATCTCCGTCGTGGCCACGAGCGGGTGATCCGCCAGGACCCATTTCAGACCGCCGTCGTCGGACCGGAACAGCACGGTGGATTTTCCCTTCCCGGAGAAATGCCCGGCGTTGTCCTTGACGACGGCCCACAGCTTCCCGCCCTCGGACCAGATATACGGGTCCTCCGCCGCGAACAGGACGCCTTCCTTGGTGAATACGGGGTCCGGCTGCTTCTTGAAGGGACCGGTCGGGCTGTCGCTGAACGCCACGACGTGCACAACGGGACCGCCGAAGGGCGGTTTGTTTTTGTCGGACACCGCCTTGTAGACCATCACGTACCCGCCCCCGGGCCGTTCCGCGACCGTCGGATTCGCGCAGCAGAGCGCATCGTGGAAGCCCGGCGTCGTGTCGATCAGCGGCCGGTCGAAGCGCGTCCACGGCCCGTCCGGCGAATCGGCCACCGCGACGCCGATCCGCTGGTTGTTCCGGTGGGTCCAGTTCAGCGTCGTCATCGCCACGCCGTCGCCGGTGTTGCCCATGTGATAGAGGTACCAGCGGTTGCCGAAGCGGACGACGGTGGGGTTGTGCGTGCACAGGCCGTCCCAGAACTCCTTCCCGCGCGCGGGCAGGGCGATGTCCTTGTGTTTGAACGCACCCGTCGAGGCCTCGCCCGTCGCATGCGCCACCTCGGAGTGCGTAACCCACGCGTTGTGCCCGAGCGCGCGCGGCCAGCGGGAGTAGAACAGATGGTAGACGCCCTTGCCGTCCTTCGTCATCGTGCCGCACCAGATGTAGAAATCCGGGTCCATGAATTTCGCGGTCTCCGGCACGGGCTTCATCAGCGATGGGAAATCGCGGGAACCGTCGCCCGCGGCCGCGGCCGCCGCCCGGCTCCACCCGGCGCCTGCGACCATCCCCCCGGCCGCGAGGAGCGAGCGCCGCAGGAAATCCCGCCGGTTCATGGTCGTATCGTTCATGGGACTTCGCCTCCGACCTGCCAGATCGACGATCTTCAACGGCGGTGTCCGTGGAACTGCAAGCGCTCCGTGCCGACGTCCCCCAACACCATCGCACTCATGCCGCAAACGGCCAGTCGCGAAACATGGCTTCGGCCTGCCGGATGACCTGCTTCGTAAGCGCCTCCAAATCCTCGCTCCGTACGCCCTTGCGACGAAGAACAGCCCGCACGGATGCCCGGACGCCGGCCTTAACATCCTCGCGATGAGGCTTCGTCCAATCGACTTTAAGATTGCGTTTCACCGCCTGAACCACATCCCGCACAAGCTCGCACAACAGCTTCCGATCGTAGACCGCAGCCGCATTTTCGGCGACGGCATCGTAGAATGCCAGCTCCTCCACGGTGAGATTCAGCTGCCTGGTGCGCGCGGCCTCCCGGTCGATGTCCTGCTTGATCTCAACCATCACCCGCACCACGTCCGCAGCCTCGATCGCGCGGTTGTGGTACTTGCGCAGCGTCTGCTCCAACATTTCTTTGAAGGACCTGTACTTCGTGACGTTCGATCGCTCACGGGCATCGATCTCGTCGGCAAGGATCTTGGCCAGCAGCCTGACGCGCACATTCACGCGCGCCGGCGAAGCGATTTCGTTGAGGAACTTCTCGTCCAGGATCGAGATGTCCGGCTTCTCGATCCCCGCCGACTTGAAGATATCGACGACGCCTCTGCTCTCAATGCTCCGGTCCAGCAACCTGCGAATGGCGCCCTCTTTCTTCTCATCCTTTGTTGCTGTCCCGGCGGTCGTCTTATTCAACTGCTTGCGGAGCATCTGATGGAAAACCACCTCGTCCGCACATGCAATCCCCTGCGCCAGGTGATTCACCAGCGAAAATGCGGCATTGAGCCTCGCCTCGGAGGCGAGATACTCGTCACGGACCTCGTCGGTCGCCAGAAGGTGGGCGCAACAGTTCACGAAAAGATCCTCGAAGGCGACATTTGACATCGTGCGCCAGTCGCCGCACGAGTGGCCGGCCGGCATGGCCGGCATCCGCCGCCGAGTGTCCTCCAGCGCGTCGTCGAACGCAGCCAGAGCCTCCTCGCCGATGTTTGGCGCAGGATTCCCCGTTCCGCCCCCCTGGGTGTACTTCCTGGCCGCTTCCTTGAGCTGGTCCCCAATGCCGATGAAATCGACGACAAGACCGCCGGGCTTGTCCCGGAAGATGCGGTTCACCCGCGCGATCGCCTGCATCAAGGTGTGCCCCTTCATCGGTTTGTCGATGTACAGGGTGTGCAAGCACGGGATGTCCGTTCCGGTCAGCCACATATCGCGCACGATGACGATCTTCAGCGGATCGTCGATCTCCTTCATCCTCGCCTTGATCGCATCCCGCTGCGGCTTGGTTGTGATGTGGCCGGCGGCGCTCCATTCCGGCGGGTCTTCCGCGAGGTTGCCGGTCATCACGATCTTCGCTTCCGGGCAGCCCGGCAGCGCGGTCAGGGCGTCGTAGAGCTTCACGCAGTTCCTGCGGCTCATGCACACCGCGATCGCCTTGCCGTCCGTCATCGCATTGCGCGCCCGGAAATGGTTCAGCAGGGTCTGCGCGAGATCCGCAATGCGCTCGCTCGTGCCGGCGGCCTCGGCGATTGCCGCCCACCGCGCGCGCTCCCGCTGCGAAGCGGCCGTTCCGGCTTCCTCGGCGATCTCGGCCAGATCCTCGTCGATGCGGTCGTTGACCAGATTCAGTTGGATCAGACGCGGATCGTAGAAGATCGGCACCGTCGAATGGTCGCGACGCGACTGGAGCATGTCGTAGGTGTGGATGACATTCCCGAACACCTCCTGCGTGTCCGCCGCCGCGAAGCTGATCGGCGTTCCGGTGAAGCCGATGAAGGAGGCGTTGGGCAGCGCCCGGCGCAGATGGTGGGCGAATCCCTCGGCCAGCCCGTACTGGGACCGGTGCGCTTCGTCTGCGATCACGATCACGTTGCGGCGCTCGGTCAAGACCGGGTGACGAGCCTCCTCGTCCGAGGTCTGGAACTTCTCGATTGTGGAGAAGACGATCTCGCCCCCGTCCCCTCGCAGCAGCGATCGCAGCTCCGCGATCGATCCGGCATGCTGCACCTGCCCGACCAGCGCCTGGATCGCGACAAACTGGTCGTGCAGTTGGTCGTCCAGGTCGGTCTGATCGACCTGGATGACAAAGGTCGGGTTCTCCAGCCTCGGATCGCGACGCAGGATCGCGACGAAGTACGCCATCGAGAGCGACTTGCCCGAGCCCTGCGTGTGCCAGATCACGCCGATTCGGCGGTCTCCGTCCGGCCGCGTCGCGCGCAGCGCCTCCTGCACGGCGAAACGCACTCCGAAGAACTGATGGTACTTCGCGCCTTTTTTCTCGATCCGGTCGTTCACCACCTCGAACGCGATGAAGTTGCGCAGGTAGTCCAGCAGGCGATCCTTCGGGAACAACCCCTCGATCAAGGTCTTCATCGCCCCGGTGGAGTCCTCGACGACCTCGCGGCCATCGATGCTCTTCCACGGCGCGTACCACTCCCAGGTCGATGTCCACATGCCGTGCAGGGTGGCCCCCGCCACGTGCGGGGCCTCGTCGTCCGCCGGACCCGCCAGACCGCCATCGGAGATGACCACCACGGCATTGTAGTCGAAGAGCTGCGCGATGCCGGCGCGGTAATGTTGCACCTGGTTGAACGCGCCCAGGGTGTTCGGCTCGGCTTCGTACGGGTTCTTCAGCTCGAAGAGTATGACCGGGAAGCCGTTCAAATAGACCAGCACGTCCGGCCGCCGATCGTTCTGCCCGCGGACCGGAAGCTGGTTGACGACGCAGAAGTCGTTCCGCTCCGGGTGGTCCCAGTCCACGACGTAAACGTGTTCCTTCACCGGGCTTCCGTCCGGCCCCTCGTACGTCTGTTCGAACCCCCGGGTGAACAGCGCATGGAAGTTCAGATTCCGCTGTTCCGTCGTGACGCCTTCCGGGTGCGCCACGCGCATCACGATCTCGTCCACCGCCTCCGCCGGCAGGTGCGGATAGCGGCGGCGCAGGAAGGCGCGCGCCCAATCCGTCACGACCACATCCCGCCAGTCCCGCTCGATCGTGCCGCCGTACTGGTAGCGGTAACCCAGCGCCACGAGCCGGTCGATCGTGGTCTCCTCGAATTGCGATTCTGTACCTTGGTTGGGCATGCGGTTCTACGGAGGCAGTGCGGCAAGGAACTCCCGCTGGAAGCGCTCCGATTCGCCGAGTTGTCGCACAGCGGGCCAACCAGCGCAGAAGAGGTGAGCGCGCGCAGCATACTCCTTTTCGGTCTTAGCGAACCGTCGCTTCTTTGGTTGCTGTGCCAATCGCATTGCGGGCCGGGCGAAGCACTCCGGCACTTGCCGCATCATTACGTCGCCAGGAATTACGGCGGCCACAACCCAGGTCTCCATGGACTTGGACGGCATACAGATAACCACGTCGGCAGGCTCAGCGACCTCTCCACACCAGCTCAACAACACAGTACGCAAGGCATCGGTTGTCGCGGACGCCGGCGGGCAAGGTCTGGCGCAGGGTAGCAAACCATCCGCCGGATCGGCAACGATTCGGGCATTCCGGTAGACCTCGTCGGCAACGTCGGCATCCAGGTGGAGCACCAGCATGTCGTATCCGATGAACACCAAGCCATCGCCGGAGAGGCGTCCGTTGCCGCGGCGTGCCGAGTCCTTGCACCAGCGATACACGCCTCCCCAGCCCGTGCCCGGCGGACCGAACGCCACCGACTCTTCCGGCTGAAGCTGGCGCAGAACGAATGGGCGCTCGCCCAACATGGACCGGATTGCCGCTTCGATAACGATCCGGTCCGTCGGGCCCTCCGCGACGAGGGCGATGCGGACCGGATCAGACATTGGGCACTCCGCCGAGCAGGCCGGTCATCCACATGCGGGAAAGCGTCCAGGTGTCGTCCGGCCGCTTCCGCTTCGCCGCGGCGAGATCGATCCGGTGCACGACGGTGTGCCCGTTGCTGTCGCGGTCGACCGTGAAGAGGCGGATCTCGTCGTCGTCCAGCGGCAGCCCGTCCAGCACGGCAGGATTGTGGGCGGTTAGAAGCCACTGGCGGTCGCCGTTGAACCGCTTCGTCCACCCGCAGAGCGCCTCGATCAACCGCATCGCGAGACGCGGATTCAACGCCTGATCCACATTGTCCACGGCCAGACAACGCGGCGCCTTGGGGTGCAGCGCCAGCACGGCGCAGTAAAGGACATAGAGCGCGCCCTCGCTGGCATCGTAACCGGTCAGGACGTTCTTCCCTCTCGCCATGAAGCGATCGACGAACTTAATGACGAAGCGTGAGCGGGCCGCCGATGGCGATAAGGGGACTTCGGCGCTCGGCGCAGCCGAGAAGCCCTTCGCCCAATCCACCAGCGCCAGTACGTCCTCGAGAACATGCGCGAGCGGGGCGTGATTCCTAGCCGCCGCCAGTAGCTCATCGACAGCCTCCGGGAGCCTTCCGCCCGACAGGCCGACCGGTTCGCGGGCCTGTATGTCCTGCGTCAGGCCGCGCAATGCCGGCGTGTTTGGACAATGGATGCTGTAAGATCGCAACTGGTCGACCAAAGCCAGCGCCGAGTCGCCCGGCTTCAGTCGTACGGTTTCCAGGGCTATAAGACCCTGCTCCTGATTATGTTTGCCGAATCCTTTGACACCACGCGATGCGACAAGTGTCCCGTTTGCTCGGGCAAGGGCCTCTGTCTTGAAGCGCCAAGCCGGGCTTGGATTCTCGATCGGATTCCACAAGGTGACTTCGAAGCTGTCGCCCTTCTCTGAGACCGCTCTGAAACGGATATGCGGGACCTTCTCGTGGAGGGCATAGGCGCTTTTGTAGAGGCTCGGCACACCAGGACGAACGCCGCGGCGTTGCAACGTCTCGTCGTCGACACGCCCGAACGCCGCCGCGCCGAGAACACCCACGGCCTCCAGCAGGTTGCTCTTCCCGCTGCCGTTCGCCCCGACGAAGACGTTGATGCGCCCCAACTCGAGCTCGTCGAGCTTGACCAGCGACTTGAACCGCTCCACCGACAGCTTGCGTATCATCGCACAATCCCGCCTCTCTTCTTCCCACCCTCGGGCGGAACCGTAGCACGATCCGCCTTCACGCGCACCTCTCCGGACAGTAATTTGGGCAGCAACGCATCCCGCAGCTCGGCCAGGGTCAGCGATTCACGGACGTTGTGGGCGAACATCTTCGCAACGCGGATGTAGAAGGCCGAGAGACGCAATGCAAGCGATTCGGGCGGGAAGGCTACCCCGTAACGTTTCAGGTCGCCCCAACTCGCTCGTGGCATTCGGGTTCCACCAGATGTGGTGTCGGCGTAGTCTATGAATTCAGGGCTCGAAAGGTGACCGGTAACCAAGCCAAACCATGATTCACTCTTCGGAGAAACGACGAGCACATCGGTCGAACAGACCCCGTCCGTCAGCGCAATGCCGACCTTGTGGAAGTACGGGCGCAGCTTCCCGAACAAGATCTCACCCTTCAGATATCGGGACTTGGCGCTCGCGGCATCTGCCGCAGAACCCCATTCGCCCAAATAGATCGATCTCCTCGGCATATGTTCGAGACCGATATACGGTGTCGAAGGTTCGACAGATCGCGGATCTGTAATGCGTCGCTGGTTCTCAGCAATCTCGCCGATTGAACCCACCCGCCACCCCTTCGGAATCGGCCCGATCTCCGAATCCTGAAACGAGTCCGGGAAGAGGGTGTCCATGTGTTGGAACGGGACGGATGCGTTGTTTCCAGACGTTGGTCCCCCGCCGGCCCGCCGCACCACGGGATCGAAATCCACGAACCACGACCGGAACAACGCCGCCGCCATCTCCTCCAGCGTCCGGTTCATCCGGCGGTTCAGTTCGATCTTGTCGTCCAGCGCACCCAGCACCCGCGCGATGGCGCGCTGTTCGGCGATAGGCGGAAGAGGCAGCACAAACGATTCAATGTGCGCTTTCGTGATCGCTCGGCGACTTCCGCCGGCATTGAATGATTCTATGTAGGGCTTGACTGCTGGATGAGTGAGGAATCCAAGCACAAAACCCGGATCAGCCTTCTTCGGATCGAGTCTTATTATTGAGACATGTTGGTTCACACATGCAGGCAGGATCGCCGTCGGAATGACAGCGGATCGGCCGAATGTCACACCATCCCCCGTTATGTTCAGCAGGATGTCGCCTTTCTCGATTCGCGCGTTTCGGAGCCTCGCTGCCTGCTCATCCGAAATGAAGGCTAGTCCCTCACGTTCGAAATGTCGGTCATAGACATTCTGGCTGCGAACCAACGCGAATCTCCGACGGACAGGGAGATAAGCACTCTGTCCCCCTGTAGGCGTTGCGCCGGACCCGATCTTGGTAGTGATCTCCCGCAAGTGCACCAAGCGCCAACCTAGAGGCATCTCGCCGAGTGGATGTCCCGCAGTGATCATACGCCTAAGTCTTCGAGCGTTTCCGTAAGGCGCCGCGCGAGGTCTCTCGATTCTTGCAGTTCAGCACGCAGTTTGCTGGCGAGTCTCGGAAACCTCACCTCGAACGCCTCTTCCTCGCCTTCGTCGTCCGGGGCGCCGACGTAGCGGCCGGGAGTGAGGGCGTAGTCGAATTCGCGGATGCGGTCGAGGGGCGCGACGGCGCAGAAACCCGGCTCGTCGGCGGGGGCGGTCTTGCGTTTGAAGGCGCGATAGAGGCCGGCGATGCGTTCGAGTTCGTCGGCGGACAACTGCTTCTGCTTGCGCGAGCCGGGGACGAGGGCACCGAGCCTGCGGCCGTCGATGAAGAGCACCTCGCCGTCGCGCTTGCGGTAGCCGTGGCCGCCACGGCGGTTCTTGCTCAGGAACCAGAGCGCGCAGGGGATTGGGGTGTTGGCGAAGAGCTGGCCGGTCAATGTCACCACGCAGTCGACGAAACCGCCGTCGACGAGGGCCTTGCGGACGGCGAGGCGGGCGGTCTCGCTGTTGGATAGTTCGCCGGTGGCCATGACGAAACCGGCCGTCCCCCCCGCTTCGCGCGCGGTGGGGTCCTTGAGGTGCGCAAGGAAGTGAAGCATCCACATCGTGTTCGCGTTGCGAACGGCCAGCGGCAATGGCGCGGTGGAGGCCGGCAGCCGCAGGCGGGCGTCCTTCGGGTCGACCAGATGCGCCCCCCATCCCTTTTCGCCTTTGGCCCCGTCGTTGAACGGCGGGTTGGCGAGTAGGTAGTCGGCCTTGAGATCAGGGTGCTGGTCGTTGGCGTACGAGTTGCCCAACCGGATGTCGCCGTCGAGACCGTGGATGAAGAGGTTCAGGCGGCACAGGCGGTAGGTGAAGTCCTTGGCCTCCTGCCCGAAGAAGGACAGCTTCCCGCCGTGGCGGGCGAAATGGTCGCTCTGCACGAACATCCCGCCGGACCCGCAGCAAGGATCGAAGACCTTGCCCTCGGAGGGTTCCAGCATCGTCACCAGCAGTTGCACGATGCTGGCGGGCGTGAAGTACTCGCCGCCGCGCTTGCCCTCGGAAGAGGCGAACTCTCCGATGAAGTACTCGTAGACGCGTCCCAGCTTGTCGAGTCCGCCGGCCTCGAATCGGAAGATGTCCTTGGAGAACAGGTTGATGAGCCCGGCGATGTTCTCCTTGTCGAGATTCGACGACGCATAGATCGGCGGCAGCAGGCCCTTCAGCTTCGGAAAGGTCTTCTCCAGGAGGGCGAGTATGTTGTCCAGCCGCAGGCGGACGTCGTCGGCCCGCGCGATGCGCACGATGTGGTCCCAGCGCGCCGCCTCGGGGATGAGGAACACCTGTCGGGCGAGGTACAGGTCGGCGTCTTCGCGAATCTGGTTCGCTTCCTTGACGTTCGGGGTGAACAACTCGCTCTTCGGGTCCGCGATCTTGGCGTCGATCTCGGCCCGACGCTGCTCGTAGCGCAGCGAGAGAAACCGCAGGAAGATCAGCGGCAGGACGTAGCGCTTGTAGTCCGCGGGTTCGATATTGCCGCGCAGCGCAACCGCCGCATTCCACAGCTCCTTCAACAACTGTGGCAGATCGCCCGTCTCGTTGTTCGTCGTGTACTTGGCCCTGGCCTTCTTCATCGCTTCCCTTCACCCGGCTGAAAGGACCGAATGATAGGCGCCGTGAGCGCCGATGCAAAGCCCCGAGGATGGGCAGCAGTCCCCGAACGTCGTCACTGTGGACGGTACAACCGGCGCTCCGCCACACCAGGCGCCCCCGCGGCGCACTCCATCGTCAGCCGGTGCGATCCACCGCTTGCTGCCGGTCCCGTCGCATGCATGCTCCGGTCCGTTGCCGGGCTTGGACGCCGTCGCGCCTTCGACCCCGCCATGGGACGCACACGCCGCACAGTGGCGTGGCTACAACATTCCGGTTGTGGACATAAGCCCGCCTTGCTTGGTTCGCTCATTCCGCCGGCCGCAGCAGAACGCACGCGCCGCCGCCGGGCGCGAGCCTGACGCGGAGGGTGTCCGCGCGGGTCACGGTCTTGGTTTCGGACGTGTAGCTTTCGCGATGCGTCCGGTAGTCGGAATCGTCGCCGTCCTGGATGACCAGCGCCTGGAAGCGGCCTTCGCCCAGAAACGTTAGCGGCACATCGAGCTCGCGCGGATCCTCGTTGGTCGCCGCTCCCACCAGCCAGGCGCCGTCGGCCGCCTGGCGAGCCATGACGATGTGCTCGCCGATCGCTCCGCCGAGCGTCCGGCTCTCCCTCCACGGCATCTTCTGCGACGCGATGAACCGGAGCAGCTCGGGATGCTTGCGGTAGTGCTCGGGGATGTCGGGGATGATCGTGGCGCCGGAGAAGACGATCAGCGTGCGCGCCGCCTCGGCCGTCAGCGTCGAAGGCACCGGCGTACCCTGGTCCACGCGCCCCTTCTGCGTCAAATCGGCCACGCCGTTGTTCATGTCGAGCGGGCCGGCGAGCATGTTGACGAACACGGTCGTCACAAAGGTCTTCGGCTCGAAGACGCGGTGCGCGTCGAGCTGGGCGTGGCAGAACTCGCGCGTGACGGCGTTCGGCCACGTGCGCATCTGGCCGTACGGATGGACGGGGCCGTCATGGTAGTCGACGAGCAGGCGGTGGCGGGCGCACAATTCGGTGATCATCCGCGTCCGTTCGTTCTTCTCAGCAGGGCTGCCCTTCATGAAACCGTACTTCACGCCGGCCGCGCCCCATTCGCCGTACTGCTTGAGCGTCTGCTCGATGGGAAACTGCCGGCCGCCGACGTCGTTGAGGTACAGCCATACGCCGACCCCCTTGTTCCTGCCGTAGGCGATGATCTCGCGGACCTGTTCGACCTTGCCGCCCTTGGTGGGGTCGGATTCCTTGCCGAACTCCGGCCCGTACCAGTCCGCGTCGAGCACGAGATACAGGATGTTGTTCTCCGCGGCGAAGTCGACCATCCGCTTCCACGAGGGCAGGGACATCTCGTACCTGAACCCGTCCGCCACCGCCCCGTTGATCCGCCAATCCCACACCGCGACGCCCGGTTTCACCCAGCCGAAATCCATGCCCGCCGCGGGCGGCGGATTGAGCAGCTCGATCAGGTGCGAGTCCACCAGCGCGCCGGGCGTCCTGCCGAAGAGAATCACGCGCCAGCCGGAGCTGGGCCTCGAGGCCACGCTGAACGATGTCTCGCCCTTCTTCGACTGCAGCACGAGCGGATCTCCGGACGGCAGGTCGGCCTCGTGGATCGCGAGGTAACAGGAGTCGTCCACCTTCACCGTCATGACCGGCAGCCGCTTGCCGTCGCTCTCGGAGAGCTTCTCGGGACCGAGGTTGTGGTGCTCGCCGTTGTAGAACCACGCCGTGTAGTCGCCCGCGAACCGGAATTGGGTCAACTCGCCGGCGGCCGTCCCCGACGCCACCTCGTACCGGAACGCCACGCCGTCGTCATAGGCCCGTGCGACGAGTCGGAACGCGCCCACCTCGAGCGTCAGTTCGTTGAACACGTCCGGCACGACCGCCCGCTTGCCCCAGACCGGTTTCCAGACCGAATGGACCGATCGTCGTTTCGAACCGGCAAGGGACGGTTTGCCGACGCCCGCCGGACCCAGCGGGGATGAGTCAATCAGCGTCCGCCCGTCGGCGCGAAACGTCCATGTGAGCGGTCCGTCCGCCGCACCCGCAAACGTGATCTCGAGCTTTCCGTCGGGAGATGACACGGTCCGCGGGGGCTCCGCCGGCGCGCCCGCGACGAGACACAGGGCTGCAGACAGAATCAATCGAGTTCTCATGGCCTTCTACCGGGCGGCGGGCGTCAGCGTGATCGAACGCAGATTCATCACGGCCAGACCCGGCTTGGACAACGGCGTGACGCGGACGGTAACCTTCCCGGCCTCGAGATCCACGGCGCCCATCTCCCTGGCGACGAAGGTGGTCCAGTCGTCACCCGTCGCTTCAACCTTGCCCGACACCTTCTGTGCACCCACGGCGATCTCGAACGTGCTGCCCGCGGACTCCGACAGGCAGGCGTAGTCGATCGTCACCTTGAACCGGCCCCCTTTCGCGAGGCGGGCGGTCCATGCGACCGCGTTCTTCTCGCTCATCCACGAGCCGATGTTGTCCTTGCCGTTGCCGCTCTCATACGCGGCCGGCCCTTCGCCCTCGACCTCCGCCTCCTTCGCGACAAGCGTCAGCGAACCGTCGGCCGCCTGGGCCATCAGGCTGGCCGTGGACTCCGGCCGGCCATCGCACACGCAGACAATGACGTTCGCATGCTCATTCCAGGCGGGGGGCGGGTAGTCCGGCAGCATGATGACCGGGCCGGCGTCAGCGGCCGCGACGCTCAACGGCCGTTTCCTCGCATCGGCGAGGAGGTACGCCCGCTTGATCGGCGTCGACAGCCCGGGGAGCAGGAGCCGGCGGTCGCTCGGCGTGTTGAACACGAAGAGGAAGAGCGTGTTGCCCTTCATCGTCGCGCGGCCGAAATCGAGCTGGCGGAACGGACCGGGGATAGTCCCGTAGACCGCCTCCCCGTTCGCCTTCATCCACACACCGACCTGCTGCAGACGCGCGACGCACTCGTAGGGGATCAGGCCGTCGCCGGTCGGGCCGACGTTCAGCAGGTAGTTGCCGCCCTTGCTCGCGCAGTCGATCAGGTTGCGGATCAGCGTCGTCGTGGACTTCCAGTTGCGGTCGTGCCTGTTGTAGCCCCAGTGATCGTTGAGCGTCATGCAGGTCTCCCACGCCGTCTTCGGCGCGGCGCCCGGGATCGTCTGTTCCGGCGTGCCGTAGTCGCCCCGGCCCCCACGGTCGTTCAGGATGATGTCCGGCTGCAGGCCGCGGACGAAGTTGTAGAGGTCCGGGCCGTGATTGGGGATCTCCGTCCAGCACTTCTCCCAGCCGCCGTCGAACCACAGGATGCCCAGCGGGCCGAATTGCGTGATGACCTCCCGGAGTTGTCCTTTCATGTACTCGACATACTCGGGCATGTTCACGTCGCCCGTGGCGGTGTCGTTGTACGCGCGGCGCTCTCCGTAGCGCTCGTGGTGCCAGTCCATGATGGAGTGGTAGAGGCAGAACCTCAGTCCCTCCGCCCTGCACGCGTCGGCCAGCTCTTTCAGCGGCTCGCGATGCCTGAACGGCGTGCGGCCGATGTTCCAGTCGCCGAGCTTCGAGTTCCAGAGTCCGAACCCGTCGTGGTGTTTGCTGGTGATGCAGACGTAGCGCATGCCGGCGGCCTTCGCGATGCGCACCCAGGCCCGCGCGTCGAAGTTCGTCGGGGCGAACTGCGCGGCGAAGCGCTCGTACTCGCTCATCGGCATCTTGGTTTCCTCGACGAACCACTCGCCGTAGCCCGTCTTCCCGCCGTGCTCCCCCGCCGGGATCGCGTAGACCCCCCAGTGGATGAACATGCCGAACTTGGCCTCGTTGAACCAGGCCATCCGCGCCGACTTCCGCTCCGGGGTCTCCTGGGTGAAATCCGTCGCCTCCTCCGCGCGGAGGGAAACGGCGAGCAGGACGAACAGGACGCAGGTCAGGGTCTTCATTTCGGTGTCTCCAGTTCCGTTCACGGCGCAGTCACGGTCAGGACCGCCGTCTTCACCTCGGCGGAGGACGGGCCGAGCATCACCTCGAACTCGCCGGGCTCGACGGTGTGCTTCATGTCGACGTCGTGGAAGGCCAGGGCGTCCCGGTCGATCGCGAACGCCACGTCCCGGCGCTCGCCCGGCTGGAGGCTGACGCGCCGGAAGCCCCGCAGCTCCTTGACCGGCCGGGTGACGGAGCTGACGCGGTCGCGGATGTAGAGCTGCACGATCTCGTCGCCGGCGACCTTGCCGGTGTTGGCGACGGTCACGCTGACCGTGGTCGCCCCGCTCGCGGGAATGGACGGGCTCGCGAGCCGGGGTTCGGAATAGGAGAAGGTCGTGTAGCTCAGGCCGAAGCCGAACGGATACAGGGGACGGGCGATCTCATCCACGTAGTCATAGAGGCGCGCCCCGGGTTTGTGGTTGTAGTAGACGGGGACCTGGCCGGTGGAACGCGGGAAGCTGATGGTGAGCTTGCCGGACGGATTGACGTCGCCGAACAGGACATCGGCCGCGGCCGTCCCGGTCTCCTGCCCCATATACCACCCCTCGACGATGGCGTCGGCCCGCTCGGCGATTTCCGGGATGGCGAGCGGTTTGCCGTTCATCAGGTAGACCACCACCGGCTTGCCGAGGGCCAGGATCTCCCGCGCCAGGTGGCGCTGGGCGCCGAACAGCTCCAGGCTCGCGCGGTCGCCCTTGTGGTTGGGCGCCCAGGCCTCGCGGGCGATGCCCTCGTTCTCGCCGATCGCCAGGACGATCAGCTCCGCGTCCTTCGCGACGGCGACGGCGGCGGCAACGGCGGCGCGGTTCTCCTCCTCCGTCGGGAACTTCAGTTCGTTCAGCGCGTTCCACGCGGCCATGGAGCTGGCGGGCAGGTTGGCGACGATCCGGCACCCCTCCGCGTGCACCACCTCGGCGGAGCCGCCGAGCTTCGCGCGGAGGCCGTCGAGCAGGGATACCTTGCGCCACGGCTCGCCGCTGTAGCTGCCGAGGCGCGCCTCGGCGGCGTTCGGCCCGATCACCGCGATCCGCTTGTAGCGGTCCTTCGCCAGGGGCAGGATGCCGTTGCGGTTCTTGAGCAGGACGATGGATTTGCGCGCCGCCTCCAGCGCCAGCGCCTGCGCTTCCGGGCGACGGGCGATCTCGACGGCCGCCCGCGGGTCGCTGTACCGGTTCTCGAAAAGCCCGAGCGCGAACTTCAAACGCAGAACGCGCGCCACCGCCCGGTCGACGTCGGCGAGGTCCACGCGCCCCTGTTCCACCAGGGCCTTCAGATGCTTGAAGGCCTCTCCATGCGGGAGGTTCAGCTCCACGCCGGCGCGGATCGAGAGCGCGGCCCCCGCCGCTTCGTCCGCCGCCACGCGATGGACCCGCGACAGGTATTCGACGCCTTCGTAGTCCGAGGCGATCAGGCCGTCGAACTTGAATTCTCCGCGAAGCACCTCCCGCAGCAGCCACGTGTTGGCGTGCGAGGGCACGCCGTTGACCTCGTTGTAGGAGGGCATGACGGCGACCGGATTCGCGTCCGCGATCGCGATCCGGAACGGAAGCAGGTGCACGTCGTACAGCTCGCGCAGCGGCACGTCGGCCGGGGCGCGGTTGATGCCCCCCTGCGGCTGGCCATGGCCGGTGAGGTGCTTGAGGGTGGTGGCCACGTGGCCCTCGGCGACCGCGCCACTGGCGCCGCCCTGGAATCCCCGCACCATGGCCGCCCCCAGCTTGCCGTTGAGGAAGGGGTCCTCGCCGAGCGTCTCGTCCGTCCGCCCCCAGCGCGGATCGCGGCAGACATCGATCACGGGCGTCAGTGCGTGCTGGATGCCCCGGGCCCGCATCTCCCGCGCGACCAGGGCGAACACGCGCTCGGCGAGCGCCGGATCCCACGAGCAGGCGAGGCCGATGGGGATGGGGAAGGAGGTGGCGCCGGGCGCCAGCAGGCCATGGCAGCCCTCGTCATGAAAGATCGCCGGGATCCCGAGCCGCGTGTTCTCGGCCAGGTACTTCTGGATCGCGTTGCGCAGCGTCACCTCCTTGATCGTCTCCTGGCGGATCGGCCCGATCTCGCCGATTCCGTTCGCGAGTTCCCCGGCCGCCCTGGCGGGATCGAGGACGCCCTCCGGCGAGGCGATCTGCTTCTCGATGCCCCACCGGCCGCGCAACTGCTGGACCTTCTCCTCCAGCGTCATGCGCCCGAGCAGGTCGGCGACCCGCCGGTCGATCGGGAGGGCCGCATCCTGGTAGGCGGGCCGCCCGTCGGTTTCGGCCGCCGTGCTCGTGACACTCGCCGCCGTCAGAAGGACAAACGAGAGCACGATCATTGCGTTGTGTGTGGCGGACATCCACGAACCTCTGCCCGCAACCCGGCCATTCGTCGTCTGCATGGAGCACCTTCCCCGAGGCGGGCGTTGGCCCGCCACCCAATTGCCGTTCGACCGATCGAACCGCGTTCGGTGTACCGGCTTCAGCCCGCGGTGTCGAGCGTCGGTTCGGGCTCGTGTGCCTCGCCCCTTCTCCATTCTCCACTCCACGCCGACAGGCGAGCGGCCCGGCGAGCCTGGGAGCGGATGCCTCACGAGCCGCGCGGTGGATGTCCTTTCTTGTCGGGCAGATACTCGCGCAGGGCGGCGCGCTTGTTCGCCGGGACCAGCTCATCCCAGGCGAGCAGGGGCTCCACGGGCGGCACGGGCGAGGCCGTGCGGAAACGCAGGGTGACGATCTGCTGCGGGCGGACGGGGAAACGATAGGCGGGACCGCCCGTCAGGGGACGCGCATGGGCGCCGGTGAGGTCCGTGATCGCGGCGGCGGAGTGCGGGAGATCGATCCGCACCTCGGCCTCGCCCGGCTCTCCGAGCGCCTCCACCGCCCGCACCACCAGGTCCGCGCCATCGCGGTGCAGGGCCTCGACGACCAGGTGGCCGGAGGTCTGCACGAACGACTGCGGCTGGATCACACCACACCCCGCCGCGAGGATGACCGGGCTGTTGTACTCCCAGGCCAACTGGGGCACGCGGGCTTCCGTCCATTCCGCGTCCTGGGCCACCAACGCATATTCAAGGCGGTGCCGCCCCTTTCCGCTCAGCCACGCGTTCGGATAGCCGTAGTACGTGTCGTGCGCGTTCAGCAGGTAGATCACCGGCACGCGGCCGTCGATCTCGCGTCCGGTCAGGCCGCGGTCGAGCAGGGCCACGCCGCCGGCGCCCGGCGAGCGGTACTCGCTCCAGCGCACGGCGGGAACGATGCCGCCGATGACGCCGTCGTCGCGCGAGAAACCGAACGGAATGCCGCGGCGGATCTCGGACGGAATCCCCGCCAGCGGGAACTCGGCCACGACCACGGTCTTGTCCGGGACGTCGTTCAACTCGGTCTCGAATTCGATGCGCGGGTGGTTCTTGAAGAAGCGGATCACGCGCGTGCTGTCGCCGCCGCCGAAGAACGGGCCGCGGGCCGTCACCGTGATCGCCAGCGGCCCTTCGACCGCCGTCACCGTGGCGGGCAAGTCCGTCGAACAGGACAGCCGGGTTCGCTTCGGACGCGCGTCGGTGAAATCCCCGGGATCGCCGTGGCCGCAATGCTTCTCGGCGACGATCACGTTGGCCGCGCCGCCGAGCCTTTCGCGACCGGAAGGCTTCGTCCGCAGGCTCCGCAGCGCCCCCGTGGCCGGATCCACCCGGGCGGAGTAGAACCGGGTCTCGATGGCCGCGGGCCACGCGATGGCCTTCGGCGCCGGCGGGGCTTCGCCGCCCAGGGCGAGGCCGGCCACCCCCATGGCGGGCACGGCGGTCTCCCAGATCGACGTTCCGTCGGCGGCCGCCTCGCCGACGCCCCCCGCCAGTCCGCGCCCCTCGGGCAGCCGCAATCGAACGGGATCGGTGCGCGGCCAGGTGAGCGGGTTGAAGAGCGCGACGGCCTCGCCCCGGCCGGCCAGCGTCCGGATCGCCGTGTCCGAGGTCTCCGCGCACCGCTTCTCAACCCATTCGAGACGGTCCTTCGCGTCCCACGACTCCGGGTGCTCGAACACCATCCCGCCGGCGGCGCCCCAGAGCGTATTGCGGTCCATGTTCAGCAGCATCTGAATCCAGGCGCGGTTGAGGGGCTGCACGGGGTATTCGAAGGCGGAGCTCAGGCTGGCGACGGAGGCGAGCGCCTCCGCCGTCTGCAGCGCATGTTCGTTACGCCGGTACCAGGTCTTCACGCGCGGGCACTGGATCCAGAACGAGTCGAAGGTGTAGCCGGTGCCCGTGCGCACGACGGGCAGATCGAGTTTCCCCGCATCGAGGAGGGGCCGGAGGGCGTCGACATAGGCCGACAGGCCCGTGTACCGGAGCGGGCACGCCGGGAAGGCCTGCTCCCACTGGGCGAGGAACTCGGACGGATTCTCGCGGCGGGCGGGCGCGAGCGAGTAGTCGCCCCTCCCGCCGAGGATGAGCAGCGGCGCTCCCACCGGCGCCGCGGCGGGCTGCACGCCATACCGCTCCATGCCGGTGGGCAGGGCGGCCGTCTTGTCCGCGATCGCGCGCGCGACCCGCTTCAACTGCGCGGCGGTCAGCGGCGCGGCGGCGGCGTAGGCGCCTCCGAAGTCGTCGGAGTAGTGCCCCGGCACCAGGGTCAGCACGCGCGAGCCGTCCGGCGACTCCGACCAGAACACGCTCTTGCCGCTGCGGTTGCAGCGCGTGTACACGAGCGCCTCCAGGCCCAGCTCGCGGCACAGCTGCGGCATCTGCGCGTGCGTGCCGCAGACGTCGATCGTCCAGCAGAAGCGCGGCCGGACGCCCATGACCTCCCGCTGCCAGCGCAGGCCCTCAAGGCCCATCCGGGCCAGGGCCTCGCCGCCCGAGAGGTTGATGGTGGACTCCAGGAAGAAGGCATTGACGAGCTCCACGCGACCCTCCTTCACGCGGCGCTGGAGTTCGGCGAAGCGCTCCGGCCGGAAGTCGCGGATGGCGATCATGTTGTTGCACTCGGACATCGCGAAGCGGTAGTTCGCGTCGTCGCGCACGCGGTCCAGGTGGTCCAGGTAGGAATTGGCGCAGTAGTTGCGCTCCACCGACCAGTGGGCCAGCCAGCCGCAGCTCGCGGGATGGAAGTTGGGCACCACGAACACCGCGGAGGGAAGGCCAATCGGCCGCGGATCGCGTTCGGCGGCGCACCGCGTGAGGTACGCCTCGTAGTCCGCCGCGGGCACGAGCCGCAGCCAGACGAGGTTCATCACCGCGTGACCCGGTTTGCGCAGGGGTCGGACCGTCACGGTGTGCGGCCCCGCGGCGACCTCCTCGAAGGCGCCGAGCTTCATCACCTCGTGATCGTCCCAGGAACCCGTGTCGCCGCGGAGGGTCGCGGCCAGTCTCCGGTCGCCCAGCGCGACCTCGATTTCGCTGCCCTCCGACCCCGGCGCGCAGGAGAACATCCACTCGGCGACGTACGCGCCCGACTGCGGCAGGGCGACCTCCCACGAGAGCCAGTCCGCCGCCTCCGTCCAGTAGCAGATGTTGCCGAGGCCCTGGAGAACCTGGAAACGCGCGGTCTTCCCGTGGATCGCGGCCGCCGAGGCATCGAGGTGGATCACGCCGTCCGTCCGCGGGGCCAGCGGCTTCGGGGCCGCGGGGGGCGTCTGTCCGGGGGCCGCGGCGGCGAGGAGGGCCATCGGAAGGCTGGACCAGAATCGGCTCTTCATGAGTGGACGTCTCCTGTGGCTCCGTGCGACGCGCCCTTCCCACCCCTTCCTCCCATACCGGCGACGATCATATCAAATCGAAAGAGGCCGGCGTTCAATTTTCGGCGACGGTGGTTTTTCGACGAATCCATCGCGACGTCCTCCGTCCGCCCCGGGCCACCGACACGCCGACGAGGTTCGGCGCTTCAGCGAGACCGAGACGGATTCCGATCCCGACGGCTTGCGCTGTCCCGGCACTCCCTCCCGTCGCCCACAGGGACACCGGAGGAAGCTATCGGACGCGCGGCGCGGGTGCACGGAGGAACGGAAGGAATGCCGTCGGCGCATTGCGCGACCTGCACTCCTGGGTTGGGGCTCGCCGCCACGGGGCGGGGCCTCCGGACCCGCCACCCTGCCGACAGACGAACGGTCGGCTACTTCACCCTCGCGCGGTAGAAGCTGGCGGGGTTCGTCGCCGCCGGGTCGACGAGGATCGCCGCGCCCGAAACCGACTGGGTCGTCACCGGCTGCCAGTCGGGCGTGAGCAGACCCGGCGACATCTCCAGGACGACATCCGCGGCGCCGCTGCTGCTCACCGTCACCTCGCAGGCGCTCCCCGCCCGGCGGATGTCCGTGAGACTCAGGACCACCGTGCCCGGCGGGAGATAGGTGACGATGAGTTCGCCCGCCGCCCCCTGGCTGACCACGGCCGTGCCACTGCCCGCGCCGTTCACGACGAACTGGTTGGGATTGAAGCCGCTGATGCCGCCCGCCGCGCGCATCAGGACCCACGACTGCAGCACATCGGGATCGAAACCGGCGGGGAGATGGACGACGAAGGGGGTGCCGTTCGCCGTGAGGGTCAGCGTGCCTGTGACGTTCAGGTTGGTGTCCCCGGTCTGGAAGGCCCCGCCCCCGTCCCACGTCACACTCCCCACCGTGCCCGTGCCGCCGAGCACCGCGCCCGCGGCCACCCACACGTCGCCCGCCATGGAGCCGTGCACAACAAGTGTGCCGTTGGAGACGGTCGTCGGACCGCTGTACGTGTTCGCGCCGGCGAGCGTCAGCGTGCCCGCGCCGGTCTTGGTCAGGCCGCCCGTGCCGGCGATGACGCCGTCCGAGGCGGGGATGGCGGGATCGGGACCCACCGTGATGTGGCCGATCGCGTCGAAGGTCAGCGTGCCGTTCAGGGTGATGTCCGACGGATTGGTGTTGCCCCGGAGCAGGAGGGTCTCGGCGTCATCCGCGGGGTCGTAGCGGAACGTCCCCCCGGCGGCCATGACCGTGAAGTCCTGCCCCGAGCTGTGGCCGCCGCCGGTGACCTCGATCGTGCCGCCGTTGATCACGCGCCGCGCCGCGTAGTCGGCCAGCTGCCCGACCCCCCCGTACGAGTAGTCCGGCATCCGCCACGTGGCGCCCGTATTGACGGTGATCACGGCGCTGTTGTTGTAGCCGCCGTTGTAGAGCTTGCCCGTCGGATCGAGCTCCAGCACGCCGCCGTTGACCGTCGTGTTGCCGGTGTAGGTGTTGTTGCCCGACAGCACCATCGTGCCGGCGCCATGCTTGATCAGCGCGCCGTTGCCCTCCGCGCCCTTGGTGATCGCGCCGCTGATGAGCAGGTCGACCGCCGCCGCGCCATCCGCGACGGCAAACACGCTATCGTTCTGGCGAAGCCGCAGGGGGCTGGAGATCGTGGACGGGTTGGCATCGGCCAGCACGTTGACCGTCGCCGACCCGCCAAAGAGATCGAACAGCGCGGAGGCCCCCCCCGTGGCCGCAACCGTCCCCGCCTGCAGGTTCATGGTGCCCGAGAACGTCTCATTCCGATTCATGGTCTGGTCGAACGTGCCGCCGTTGATATTGAGCGTGCGGACCGCGTCGGAGCCGGTGCTGTAGCCAAGGACATCGGTGCCGCCGACCTCCACCGTGGCGCCGCTGTTGATCGTCAGCGTCCCGCGGATCGTGCCCGTGCCGCCCGAGCTGGCCGTCAGGCGCAGCGTGCCGCCGTTGACCGTCGTGCCGCCGGTGTAGGTTTGAATCGTGGACAGGATCAGCCGGCCGGTGTTGTTCTTCGTCAGCGAGGCGGGTCCGGTGATGTCGTCGGAGCCCGCCGTGCCCAGGAAGGTGTACTCGTTCATGGAGTTGTCGACCGTGACCGACGTCGGGGCGAGGCGGCCGGAAAGCGTGACGACGCAGGGCCACGCGGGCTCGCCGAAGACGGCGACGTCGCCGTTGTAGAACAACTGGTCGCTCTCCAGCCAATTGGGGGTCATGCCGATGTCCCACACCCCGTCGGCGACGGTCCACGTGCGGATGGCGCCGTACTCGCCGGCGGTGAAGACGTACTTGGCGTTCGCCACGTCGTCCGACAGCGTCCCGCGGCAGGACGCCGTCAGGAGATAGCCGTCGATCACCGTCCCGGCGCCGTAGGTGAAGACATCGTAGACCGCGCCCGACTGCGGCGGCGCGTCGAAGGTCATGGTCAGCGCGCCGGAGAAGGTCACCCCCTGGGCGAACGTCAGGCCGTTGACCGCCGCGCCGCCGGCGAGGGCGATGGAGCCGCCGCTCATCGCCACCGTTCCGTTGATCGTGCCCGTGCCGGAAATCGTCCCGCCCGAGATCGTGACCGCCGAGGCGGCGTCGAGAGATCCGTTCAGATTCAGCCGCCCGCCGGAGAGGGTCGTCGTGCCGGTGTACGTGTTGGCGCCGTTGAGGGTCGTGTTGGCGGCCGAGCTGCAGGCCACGCTGCCTGAGCCGCTGATCGCGCCGTTGACGATGATGGGGGCGCCGCTTCCGCCGCCACTGGCATTGTCGAAGGCCGCGGCGGCGCCGGTCCCGGCACTGAGATCGATGCGGCCCAGCGTGACGGCGGCCGTGCCGTAGTTCGCGATCGTGCGCGAGGCATTGTCCAGCGTGATCAGGCCGGAGAGGACAAAGGCATTGGTGCCGCCCAGTCGGAAGCCGCCCGCCCCCACGGTGAAGTCGTTCGTGATCGTCAGCCCCGCCACCGAGGAGCGAAGCTGCGTGCCCCGGCTGATGACCGTCCCCGTGCCGAACGCATGGGCATGCCCCGCGACGACGACCCCGACATTGGCCGCGCCTGCATCCGGTCCCAGCTGGAAGCCGCCCGTGAAGGCGCTGTTGTCGCCGGACACGACCAGCGTGGCCTCTCTGTACTTGGTGATCTTGCCCGAGCCGCTGATCGCGCCGGAGAAGGTGTTGATCACCGCGGCGTTCCCGACCATGTTGAGGTTCAGGTTGAAGCCCGAAAGCGCGATGGGGCCGTTCACCGTCAACGCCGGCCCGGCGGACGTGCGCCCGGTCACCCACGTCTGCGCGGCGCCCAGGGTCACGGCCGGATTGATCGTCACCGAGCCGCCCGCTCCGCGGTTGAGGAGGATGCCCGTGTTGTTGTAAGCGCCGCCGCTCAAGTGAGCCCCGTTGCCATAGAGCGTCGCGCCGTTGAGCGTCAGGGTGTTCCCCGCGCTGATCACGAGGTTGTTGTCGGTGTTGGCGGTCACGTAGTCCAGGGCGAGGCCGCCGAGGGTGATGTCGGCCCCCAGCGCGACGGTCCGGCTGCCCTGCATGGTGACCTCGTTGAAGTACCACGTGTCCGACGGCGTGAACGACGTCGGATTGGGCGCCTGCGCTCCGTTGACGAGCGACCAGCTGGTCAGCAGGTTCAGGTCGCCCGCGTCGGCCGTCTTGTACAGGGCCTGCTGCGCCTGCGCACCCTGGGCCCAGCCCAGCCCCACCGCGATCACCGCCGCCATCGTCCTGCGTTTCATATGCTCACCTCGTGCCCGTTCCACCACGATTCACGCCCACCGGTCGGCCCCCGCGAGGCCGCCCGGATCCGCCGCCTGTCGTGCACGCGCCGGATCACCGCGAGCCTCTTCCGTCGGGCGTGCATTTCATCCGAGACTTCATTTTTACATGCTGTCACAATTTCAATCTCCACCATAAGCGCACACAAGACAAACCGATTCCTTTGGTTCTCTTTTTGAACCAACCGGACGGCGTCGAACGGGAGGTGATCGGCGGCACGATGCCGTTCTGCGCGCACGGCGGCAATGCGATGCGAAACAGCGGCGTCGAACGCCCGAAAAAAACGAAAGCGCTTTCGTTTTTTTTGCGAACCTCGCCACGCTCATGTGATGCCGAGCCGTCCTGGCCGAGTCATCCGCGTGGTTTCTCAGCCCGCGCCGACAGGCGGTCGGGTCCGACCGTCGGTTGAGCCCCTTTTTCACGGCGATGAGTTCGGCGCCGATCGCGGCAAGGGTCTGGCCGGGGTCTCTCCCGAACCGCAGCCCGTGGAAACGAAGACGGCCGGCACGTTCCCCGCGCCGAGCCGGGACCCGGTGTAGTCGGCGCAGGATCCATGGAAGAAGACAGACTCCCGCTATTAACGTCCTTTGGCCCTGCCCGCGCGGGGCCTGATGAGCGTTCGTGCTTCCTTGAAGTTCACGTTCTGAAACGACTTGAAGTGCTCATCCTGTGTCCACAGGACTGCCCGATGCGCGTAGGTGGTCGACAGAATCAGGCTGTCCGCCATGGGAAGTCCGTGCTTGATGCTGAGGAGCGCCGCCCGCAGCGCAATGTCTTCTGTTACGTCGACGACATGACCTTGTTTCATCTGCGCGATGAGTTGAAGAGCCCGTGCCTCATCGGCCGCAACGTTCGCTTTCTTGAATACTTCGTACAGGCAGATGGTGGGTACGAGCAGCGTGTCCGTGTCCTCGACGGCCGGGGAGAAGAATTCGGCATTTGAGCCGGCGAAGAAGTATTCGATCCAGCCTGAGGAATCGACAATGTTCATACCCGGTCATCCTCGTCCCTGATGAACGTCGGGTTCAGACCCTTGAGAAAACCTCTCATCTTCCGCATGGGTCGAACGGGTACCAGTTCAATGCGGTCATCGAAACTGATGACCTGGAGCCGTTCTCCGGGGTGAAGTGGAATCCGCTCTCGCACCGAACGGGGAATCACGACCTGATATTTCGGCGATATCGTCACGGTGTTCATATCGTTCTCGAATTTGTCTTACCAGTACACGATCGATCAGCGCCTGTCAATATGGCTGGAGATCAGGGCCGATCTGGAGGCGCTTGACCCGCGCGGAGATTTGTCGCCGCGCTATGGCAAGGCGAAACGGCGGCGCAGGAACAGGCGGTCCGCATCCGGCAGCAGCCACTCGCGCCGCCAGAAGCCGGCCGGAAGGCCGGATTGATCGACCCCGTCCGCCTCCCAGCCGGCAGGGGCATCGATCCAATCGAGCAGATTCGTCGAAAACTCCGTCCCGGTCTGAAGATCAGGGTCCGCGTACCATTCCGTCGCGCGGGCATGGATGATGCCGCCCTCCACCCCCGGGGCCGTCCAGGCATTGGAAGCATCGGCCTGCCTGGGGTCCGAACCTTGGACGTATTCGGCGAGATTCTTCACCCCGTCGCCATCGTCATCGCGCTGCACCAGCTCGGACACCGGTGCGGCGGTCAGCTGGTGCGCTTCCGCCCAATCCAGAAACGCCTGGTTCGGCAGCGCGGGGCCGTACGTGAACCACGCCGTCGCGGTGGTATCGGTGTCCGCCTTCACCCGGACCCAGTGCGCCGCGTAGCCGTCGGGGAAGACGTGCCGCCGCGTCTCGCCCGCCCCGACCGTGAACCGGCCATACTCGGACCACGACCCATCGGCGAGGAAATCCACCTCGACCGTGAACGTGACAGGCGCCGCGGCGGCGTGGGAGAGCTCCATCACCTTGTGGTCGTAGCCGGCCATCAGGTAGGGATCCGATGGCGCGCCCGCGGTCACGGCGGCGTTCGCCCAGGGTCCGCCCGTCCCGCGCGGGGCGCCCATCCGCCAGAGGTCGTCCACGTTCCCGAACCACAGCGCCGCCTGGCCGTCATCCGAGCGGAAGACGTGTCCGTCGTTCGTCGCCGCCGCCGCAACCCCGGACATCACGAACAGCCCGCGCCAGGCGCCGAAGTCGGTGACGTGCCGATCATGGGACGCGACGGGGCGCATGCGCCGGAAGCCGCCCGATCCGCTCCGAGGCACCTCGTAGAAGGTGCCGTGCGCCTGGAACAGACTGCGCTCGGTCACCACCTCGCGCAGCCCGCGCGGCCAGCCGGAGGCGAACGCGGAATCGAACAGCGCCGGGCCGCGCGGCAGGCGGAAGGTCGAGGCGCCGTCGGTGACGATGACGGACGCCGCGTCGGAGGTGAAACCGGGCGTCGAGAGGCCGTAGGTGGTCCGCAGCTCCGTCTCGGCCGATGCATTGGTGGTGCGTCCGAGCGTGAACGGGCCGCCGATCTGGTAGAAGGCGGTCTCTGCCAGCCCGCCCCCGTCGTCGTACCGCGAGGCGGCGAACTGCAGCGTGCGCGCCGCGCCGCTGGCCGGACGGAGGATGCCGTCGGAATAGGCGGCGGTGGCCTCCGCGGCGGCGAGGCCGGCGAACCGCGCGGCATCGGCCGGAGGCGCCGGGTTGCCGAGATGGAAGTAGGCGGTGATGCCGGCCGCCGGGACGTCCGGCACCAACCGGACCCACGTGGCGGTCAGGGAGGGTGGAAGCAGCCACCACGTGTACCCGCCGGCCGGAACCGACAACGATGTCAGCGTGCGCCAGGCGCCCGCCCCGTCGGGATCGTACTGCAACGCGAAGCCGGCGGCCGCGGCGCCCGCGTTGCGCAGGTGCAGCACGCGTTTGCGGAATCCGCCCACCAGGAAGGGATCCGACGGCGCGCCGGCCGCCACCGCGTCCGCGATCCACGGTCCGCCCCACCCCGCCGGGGCGCCGTAGCCGGCCAGGTCCTCCAGCGTGCCGAACCAGAGGGCGGAGTGCGACTGGCCGGCGAAGGAGTTCTGCAGCGTGGACACGTCGTCGCGCGCCATCGCGATCTCGCCGTTCCATTCGCAGTAGTCCACCGGCATCTTCAGGTAGGTCGAGAGGGGCTCGATGCCGCCGGTCTGCGCGGCGGCGAAGGCGCCGGGAAAGCGATAGAACATGCCGTGCATGTGCATCAGGCGGGCGCCGTCGGACCGGACCTGGCGGATCCGGGGCCATTCCGTGTACCAGCCGTGCAGCGCGTCGTGCGAGTAGCTCGCCTTCGGCAGGCGGAACGTCCGCCACTGGCCGCCGTCGAGCAACTTCAGGATGACCGAGCGTTTGTCCCATCCGGTCGACCACACCGGATCGGAGGCCTGGTCGTTCCCGTAGAGGCCGCCGGGACCCGTCACCTCGCAGAACGTCCTGCGCTCGACGGTGCTCCAGTTGTTGCTCCAGTCCGACCCGTCGCTCTCCGCCAGCACGCCGGCCGGACCGTTGAACCCGGGGTCGGCCGCGATGTCCCAGCCGCCCTCGCCGTTGTTCGCCACGATCAGCCGCCCCTGCCCCGAGTAGCCGCCCTTGCCGTGCACGCCGGGGAAGCGGGTGTGATTGCCGTCGTAGATGCACGTGACGGCGAGGGTGGCGACGTCCACCTCGTAGAGGGCGCCTTCCATCTCGAAGACATAGACGCGGTTCGCCGGGTCGGTCAGGTGGCGCGCGACGGCGGTCAGGCGCCCGTAGAGATCCGCGAGATTCGCGGCGCGGACGGTCCCGTTGCTGGCGATGAAGTACGGGCCGATGATCAGCTGGCCGGATTCACGGTGGATCATGCGGGCGGCATGGGTGCCGCCCACGCTCTCGGGGCGCGCCGTCAGCACGAGGTTCGTGTCGAGCGCGTAGAGCCTGTCGGCGCTGCCCTGCGGCTGGTGGGGCGGATAGGTCAGAAACCACAGGCGTCCCGCCCACGGGGCGACCGCGCCGATGCCGCATTCGCCTTCGCCGTTGAAAACCGCCAGGTGGGGGTAGGTCCCGCTGATGCGCACCACGGCGTCGGTCGCGAGGTTCTCCAGCGTCACGTCATCGAGGTCAAACGTGTTGTAGGCCGTCGAGAGACGGGGGAACCGCAGCGCCTCCATGCCCCCGGCCCCCGCGTTGGCCCGGCTGTGGAAGACGTCCGCGTTGGTCACCGCGTGCGTGATGTCGGTCGAGCCGGCCTCCGACCAGCCGACGGTGTAGTGCACCGTCGATGTGCCTTCTCCGAAGCCCCGCGCGACGAGACGGAACCGGTATTCCGCGTTGGGCGCGAACGAGCCGGTCGCCGAGAGATTGCTCCAGGCGGCGCCATTGTAGGCCTGCAGCACGCCGCCCGCGGCGATGCGCAGGTTGATCGCCGCCCCCCCGCCCGACGCGCTGAAGCCGTTGGCGTGGAAGACGGCGTTGAGCGACCGCTCGGCGGTGGTGCCCAGCAGGCGCGTCGAGAACTCCGCCTGGAAATCGCGCAGCGGCGTGAACCGCTGGTAGAGACTGCCGGTGGTGTTGTGGGGCAGCCGGGCAGCCGTTGCGGAGCCGTTCAGGCCGGTGATCGAGGTGGCGACGGTGTTGACCCAGCCGGTGCCGAACGGCAGGGCCTCGAACGTGCCGTTCTGGATCAGCGATTCCCCCCGGCCGGAGGTTGCCGCCACCGCCATCGCCACCCCTAACCAGCGCCTGGGGCCATTCATGGTGCAAGGATCGCTCAACACCCGCCGCCACCGCACCGCACGTACCACGACTTCGGCCGCCCGACAATCCGCAATCGCGCCCGATGGGGGTCCGAGGCCCGGCAAGGTCGGCAGGCCGCAGCATGTCGGCCATGCAGGTTCACACCCCCGCTGGCACACGGCGATCCCTGAGTCAGGGGCGACGCGAGTTCGGAGACGTGGCCGCGAGAAGCGTGGGGAAAGTGGCTACGGCTTTGCCGCGCCGGCGGGTTCAACCGGGAGATGGACCTCCGAGGTCTTGAGGAATCCGGGCATGAAGGGGGAGTTCCAGTAGACGGCATAGGGTTCGCCCGCTTCCTTCCAGCCGGGATTCTTCTCCAGCCACTCGCGGGCCATCCGGACGCCCTTCGCGAAGCGCTCCCGTGAATAGGACCCGCGGAGGCCCGCGCTGACCACCTGCCGCGCCGGGAGGTCCTTCACGCGCACTTCTCCCTGGTCCCTCAGATCCTTGCCGGCGTCATCCGTTCCCACGAAGAAGCGCATGCGGTTGACCGGCGGCGCCACCTCGACGGGCGTCGTCATGGCGACCTTGTTGCTCTGAATGAAGCGGAACAGGCGCATGAAGACCGGGTTGCCGCCGCCGGTGAAGTACTCGCCATCCGCCTGGGTCTCCATGACCGTCAGGGCGGGGATGTTCTTCCGTTCAACCGTGCCGGGCTTCGTGGCCGGATAGGCGGACTCGTATCCTCGCGCAACCATGATCCCCCCCGCGGCGACCACAACCACCGCCACGATCATCCATCGGCCAACGCGCTTCATTGTGGAGAGCCTCATGCGCATGTGCGTCTCATGGCGCGGCGGAACCATCAGCTGTAAAAGCCCGCCTGTCCATTGCTGGCGGGCGGGGGCGCCTGCCACGCCTTCTTCAGGCAGGCCACGCCCGCGGTCAGGGCCTCGGCCGGCGCGTCGCGCGTAGGCTCGATGACGAGGGGAAGTCCCTCGGCACGCCGCACCAACTCGCCGAAGCGCTCGAAGTCTATCTTGCCATAGGAGGGAACGAGGTGATCGGTGGCCGGGGGGTCGACATCGTGGACGTGGAATCCCACCAGATGAGAGGCGAGCCGCTCCAGCTGGCGGTCGTGGTTGACGAAACCGAGATTCTCGCGGATCTGCCCGTGCCCGAAGTCGTGCCAGTAGCCGACGGACTCCGACCCGAGACGCTTGACGATCTCGATCAGTTCCACCTCGGTCGGGATCGCCTCCCACGAAGGCAGGTTCTCCAGGCCGATCTTGACGTGCAGCTCCTGGAGGAGCGGCAGAAGCTGCTCCAGCCCGCGGCAGAGGTGTTCGATCTGCGGCGGCGCCCGCTTGGCCCGCTTCCTTTCAAGCCGGTTCCACGTCCAGTTCCACCACCAGCCGCCCGACCGGTCGCGCTCGGTCAGGGCGATCAGCCGGCGGGTCAGCGGGCGCATCCGGACATTGCCGCCGTGGACGATCACGGCCCCCGCGCCGACCTCGGCTGCGAAGCGAACCGTCTGTGCGGTCTGCTCCACCGCCTTCTTGCGGACGTACGCGTCCGGATCGGCCAGCGTCCAGAGCTCCGGGTGTCCCCGGGGCACGCCCATGGGCACGGGGCAGTAGTTGTGGACGCTGACCACCGTGACCGCGCGTTCCTTCACGGCCTGGAGCACCCCGGGGACGAGGTCGCGGCGGAAGTCGTACCCCAGCTCGATCCGGTGGAAGCCCAGGCCGAGGATCTCCTCGACCATGGCTTTCCCGTCTTTGTGCCGCCGGGCGTTCCAGCGCGACGAAAGGGCGAATTCCATGTCGGACATGACACGTGCCCGGACCGACCACACCTGTTGATCCGGTGCGCCCCGGATAATACGTCCCGACCGGTTTCAGATCAAGCCGGCACTTCGACCTCGAACCGGCGATCCGCGCGCCCGCATGTCCGCGCGCACGGGGCGAGGCGGGCGCTAGTCGAGGTGAAACACCTCCTCCATGCCCGCCCACCACTCGCCTTCCGCTCGGTCGGGCAGCGGCTGCTGGCAGGGCATGCAGCGCGACCACCAGTCCTGCGTCACCGGATCCGCCGCCATCCGCGCCATGTCCGCCGCGAAGTCGGCGCCGTGATACTCGAAGTGGCTGAACAGGTAGTGGTTCCCATCCGGCAGCCGCCGCAGATAGATGGTGTAGTTGCGGATGCGGCACTCGGTGATCTTCGCCAGTACCGCCGGCCAGACGGCGGCGTGCAGTCGCCGGTACTCCTCCACGTGCTCGTTGCGCAACCCGATGACCGATCCATAGCGTTTCATGATCACGCCTCCGTGAATTCTCCCAGTTCAAGCGGGTACCGGCCGAACTCGCGCACCAGCGCGATGATGAAGTCGTAGGTCGGGCCGGACACGTCGCCGGCGACCGAGTGGTCGGACTGGAAGATGTAGCCCCCGCCGCGCGCCGCGTTGAGCTTGCGCAGGACCTCGCGCCGGATCGCGTCGCGGTCGCCGGATTCCCACACGCGGATGTCGCTGTTGCCGCAGAAACCGATCCGGTGACCATACCGGCGGCGCAGGTCGAGGACATCCATGCCCGCCTTCACCTCGAGCGGATTGTACGCGTCGATCCCGATCTCGGCGTAGTCCTCGAAGATGCGGTGCACGTTGCCGCATCCGTGGTAGATCACGGGCAGGCCGTGGGCGTGCGCCTCGGCGGTCATGGCCGCGACCCACGGCTTGAAGTGCTCGCGCCAGTAGTCGGGCGAGAAGAAGGTGCCCGCCTTGTAGGCGACATCGCCCCAGATCACGAACCCGTCCAGGACCCCGCGGCCCGCCGCGAGCTCCGCGCGGGCGCACTCGAGGTAGAACGCGCCGATCCGGCGGATCACGCGGCCCATCTCCTCCGGGAACTCGCCCATCCACAGCAGCGCGTTCTCCTGCCCCACCAGCCGGGTCAGGCACTCGGACACCTCGATCATGCTGCCGTAGACGGGGAAATCGGGGCGCAGCGATTTTACGGTTTCGATCCAGGGCGGGCTGTCGCGCTGGAAACCGTCGCCGACGCCCGCGATCTGGTTGTCGCCCCCCTCGAAGAAACGGCGGCGGTCGCGCGGATCGTCGAACGTCGCCCGCTCCAGCTTGGTGAATTCGTCGATCTCCCAGGCCGCCATCTCCGGCATGGGATACGCGAACTTCTTGCGCAGGACCGCGCCGAAGCCCGTCCTGACCACGACCTCGTCCGCCGTCTCCTTCAGCGTCTCGAACGGCCGGATCCAGGGGTCCATGTTCGGGACGGTCACGATCCAGTCGAGGTCGTAGTGGTAGTAGGGATTGGCGTCGGGAGGCAGACCGAGCTTGCGACGCCAGCGGGAGATGAAGCTGCCCCAGAAGAAATCGCTCACCGGCACCCGGTCCGGCTCCTCGTGCCGCAGGGCCTTGTTCATGCGCGCCAGCTTGCGCAGGGCATTCTCCTTCCGCCCCGCTGTGCCGGCCGCCCTGCCCACCGTGTCGAACATGCTCATCGCCGTCTCCCGTCGCTCCACTCTCCCGGTCGCCCTGACAATGCCGATCGCCACGCTCTCCCGAACCGACCCATCTCCAAGCTTCAATGGCCGACGGGCCCGGCCGTCCCGCGCACGGACTGTCCAGCCCCCGGCCCGCGAGGCCGCGGGCCCTCCCGGGCACGCGAGCCGCTACCCCGCCTCCAGGCAAACCACCTCGTGCATCTCCACGCGAGGCACGGTGAACTCCACCCCGCTCCCGGCGCGGCGAAGGCGCAGCCGCTCGCCCGACACGACGGCCCGCGCCGATCCGAACCGGCCGGGCAGGTTGAGGCGGACCGTGACATCCCGCAGCGGGATCGGGTCCTCGTGGAACTCGGGATGCGGGGGGGCCTTGCGCGAGGCCGACCAGTTGACCAGGTGCACGAGGTACCGCTCCGGCCGGCGCGCGTCCCTCCGGGCCGCCTGGTGCGTGAGGGTGATCTCCGTGCTGAGAGGGGCGGCGCTTTCCACCAATCGCTCGGGCCGCAGGAGACGCAGCAGGTGGTCCAGCGCCGCGCGGTAGACCCAGTAGCCTTTCTGGTAATAGACTCGCCCGATGGGAAAACCGACCAGCCCCACCCGCCCGCTGCGCGCGACGGCGGCGTAGTCCGTGACGCGCTCGAACGGGGTCTGCTGGTGGCTGGTGTAGTGCTCGGCGCTTCGCTGAAACAACGGTTCGCCAAGCCGGGCCAACGCCTCCGCCGGGGCGGAGGCCCGCCACCGCGACGCCCCCTCGTAGAGCGCGTATTCGTAGGTCGGAATGTCGCCCGTGAAGGACGCCCGCGGCACGAGATACGCCGGCTTGAAGGGCGACGGCCCGGCGTAGGCGAACCCGTACCGGTCGAGCCAGGTCGCCTCGGTGCCGGCGGCGAGGCCGGAGAGGTGACAGGCCACCACCGCGCCGCCTCCCGCAATGAATGCGTGCAGCCGCTCGATCGTCCGGGCATCCGGCCGGAACTCGTCCGGCAGCACGACGAGTCCGTAGCGCTCCCATTCCTGGCCCGGCTCGACGACATCGAACTGCAGGCGCGACTCCAGCATGAGTTTCGTGACGCCGTACAGGTACTCGTCGCGCAGCCGGTCGAAGGGGACGGCGGGGATCATCAGCGCGGCCTCGGTGACCGGCGCCGCGCCCTCGAGCCACGGTTCGAGGCGCCGGATGCGGCCGAACGATTTCCCGAGCACGTGGTACACCGCTTCGTCCAGACGACCCGAAGGCGGCATCTGGTCGCCGACGTCGCAACGGGCCGCGTTGGCGACGATCGATGCCAGCTCGACATCCAGCTGCACGGGAAGCTTCAGCCCGCCGAAGTCGGCCCACGAGGTGACAAAGCGGCCGGTCATGCCGTAGACGGGCAGGCCGAAGGTGCGCTGGTAGCGGATCTGCATGGGGGCGTAGAAATACCCCCACCCGCCGGTGGGGAGCGCTTCGATGTCGATGCTGTCCAGCAGCGCTGCCCGCTCTCCGACGCAGGCGAGGCCGATGTCGTTGAAATCCACCTGGCAGCCCGGACGCGTCGCACGCACGAGATCGCGCATGCGGCGATGGAAGTCGAGAAAGAGCCGGTTCTTGTGCGCCCGTTGCGCCTCCGTATCCTGCGGGTCCTTGCCGGCCGCCGCGAGCTGCCGCCGGCACTCGGGGCAGAAGCACTCGTGCGAGATCGGCTCGGCCATGTCGAACCACGCCCCGTCCAGCTCATACCGCGACACGAGCTCGCGCGTGTGGTCGTCCATGAGCTTCAGGAACGGTTCGTGCGCCAGGCACAGCGCGGTCCAGCCGGGCGTCTGGCCGGGTTTCGGCAGGTAGGTGGAGCCGTCGCGCTTGATCACCCGCCATTCCTTGTGCGTGTTCGCGAGGTGGTGATCCCACGTCACGCAGTAATAGGCATAGACGGCGATGCCGCGTTTCCGGCATGCCTTCACCTGCTCGCCGAGCAGGTCGAACGAGAGCCCGGGGTGCACGGGGCCGTGGCGGCTGGGGTAGTAGAAGTAGCCGTGCATGTCCTTGGCGAACACGACGACCGCATCCACGTTCCCGGCGACGAGCCGGTCGCCGAATTCGTCGGCGTTGAACTTCTCGCCGATCCGGGGCATGTGGTGCGAGTTGTGAAAATCCAGGTGGACCTTGCGCCACGGCCGCGGCGGCATGCGGTCAAAGCGCGGATCGATCCAGACCCGCGGACCCGGGGGCGCGGCCCCGGCGGCCGTCTCCGCGTCCGCGCCTGACCGCGCGGCCAGAACGCCGGCGGCCAGCGCCCCGAGGAAGTCCCGCCGATTCCACCCTGCCCCTGTCGCGCTGCCCGCGCTCTTCATGCCACCCTCCGTGCGCTGCGCATCACCGCCGCGATGCTGGGACGGCCGCCGGGCAAAGTCAACGCGGATCCGGGAAGCCGACACCGGGCGGGCGCCGCGGTGAGCACGAGAAGGCTTCGCACGCGAAGCCCCTGCGTGGGCGCCGGTCCCGACGAGCATCGCACACGGGCCGACCGGATGGCGACGCAGGCGCCGCGCCGCTGCGATGCATATCGGCACACTTTACAAAGTGTGACCCTGGTTCGCGCCTCCCACAGGTCTCGAGTGTCAGACACACGGGCGCATGCCGGCTCTTGATCGCGGGGCGGCAGTGGACGTATAAATGCCCGCTGCTTCTGGAAAGGGACTCGAACCGATGGCCATCCTGGACATCCGGCCGGCCTCCGCGTGCCGCTACGACGAGGTTTCTCTCGGCGAGATCATGCTCCGTTTCGATCCGGGGGAAGGCCGGATCCGCACCGCGCGCGGGTTCCGCGTGTGGGAAGGGGGCGGCGAGTACAACGTGGCGCGCGGCCTCCGGCGCTGTTTCAACCAACGCACGGCGGTGGTCACCGCGTTCGCCGACAACGAGATCGGACGGCTGCTGGAGGACCTCATCCTGCAGGGCGGGGTCGACACGTCGTTCACCCGCTGGGCGCCGTACGACGGCATCGGGCGCACCGTCCGCAACGGCCTGAACTTCACCGAACGGGGCTTCGGCATCCGAGGCGCGCTCGGCTGCTCCGATCGCGGCCACACGGCGGCATCGCAGTTGAAGAAGGGCGACATCGACTGGGAGAGCCTGTTCGGGGATCTCGGCGTGCGGTGGTTTCACACGGGCGGCATCTTCGCCGCCCTGTCGGAGTCCACGCCCGCCGTGATCGAGGAGGCGATGACCGCCGCCCGCGCGCACGGCACGATCGTCTCGTATGACCTCAACTACCGCCCCTCGCTCTGGAAGGGCATCGGCGGCCAGGACAAGGCACGCGAGGTCAACCGCCGTCTGGCGGGCCTGGTGGACGTGATGATCGGAAACGAGGAGGACTTCACCGCGTGTCTCGGTCTCGAGGTCGACGGCATGGACCCCGCCCTGTCACGGCTGGAGGCGGAGAGTTTCAAGCGGATGATGGCCTGCGCGGTGAAGGCGTACCCGAACTTCAAGGTGATCGCCACGACGCTCCGCACGGTCAGGACCGCCTCGGTGAACGACTGGGGCGCGATCTGCTGGGCGGGGGGGCAGTTCCACGAGGCGGTCCTGCGCGAGGATCTCGAGATCCTCGACCGCGTGGGGGGCGGCGACAGCTTCGCCTCCGGGCTGATCCACGGATTCCTGCAGACGGGCGATCCGGCGAAGGCGGTCGAGTACGGCGCCGCTCACGGCGCCCTGGCGATGACCACGCCGGGGGACACGTCGATGGCGACCTTGAAGGAAGTCGAGAAGCTCATGGGCGGGGGCGGCGCCCGCGTGGAGCGCTAGCGCCCGACGTCTCGCACGCCTTTGCATGGCATCGGGTTGCTTGTCCCCCCGTGGCTCAGATTGTCGTTGATCTCTCTGATGCCTCCGTTACCTTTGGTTCAATTCCAATTGGGTTACGGGCGTGAGGAACTCGGGGTACGGCGATGGCCGGCTTGAGGCGGCCGGTTGGAATCTGCGCCGCTCGTGAGCGATATTCCATCGCCTTCCCCCGCGGCGGGCGACGGCCGCGCGGACGGGATGGCGGCCGCGGGATGTCCGCGGGAGTGGGTGGCGGCTGCGGACGGGCGGCTGGAAGGGAAACGGACATGGCGTGGGAATACAGCGACAAGACGAAGCAGATCTTCATGGACGCGGTGCACGGGAAGCCCGGCACGCATCTGGGCGAGATCGAGAATCCGGACGGCCTGGGCGAGCACGGCTCGATCGTATGCGGAGACGCCCTGCGGTTCATGTTCCGCGTGGAGCGCCATCCCGAGGACCCCCTGAAGGACGTCATTGTCGAGGCGCGTTATCTCACCTTCGGCTGCACCTCCGCCATTGCCGCCTCCGAGGCCCTGTGCACGATCCTGGAGCAACGCCGCTGCACGCCCATCGAAGCGCTCCGGATCACCAACCAGGACATCGTCGACTTCCTCGAGGGGCTGCCCGCCCAGAAGATCCACTGCTCGGTGATGGGGGCGGAAGCCCTGGAGGCGGCCGTGTACAACTGGTCGCAGAAGCGCGGGGTCGACCTCGCGGCCGCCGGCGTCCGGCTGCGCATGAAGGACGAGGAAGAGGGGCGCATCGTCTGCAAGTGCTTCTCGGTCACGGAGCCTTACATCCGCCGCAAGATCCGCGAGCTGGGGCTGAAGACCATCCCCGAGATCACCAACGCCATCAAGGCCGGCGGCGCCTGCGCCTCCTGTCACCACGCGCCCGGCGGCCTCCAAGACCTGCTGGACGAGGCATGGGGCGCCTCGCCGTCATCCGCCGCCGCGGCCGCTCCGCCGGACGGCGGGCCGCAGGCGGCCGGCGCGCTCCCCGCGCCCGGGACCCTGAGTCCGTTCCAGTTCATGCGCCATGTGGAGCAGACGATCGACGCGGAGATCCGCCCCGCGCTCCGCGCCGACGGCGGCGACCTGGAACTGGTGGATATCAAGGACCAGCTGGTGTACTGCCGTCTGGCCGGGGCATGCAGCGGATGTCCGGGCGCCGCCACGACGCTGAAGCTCATGGTGGAACAGATCCTGAAGGAGAAGGTGGACGAGCGCATCCGGGTCATAGCGGTCTGAGCCATGCGAACGGTATACGCGGACAACAATGCCACCACGGCCGTGGCGCCGGAAGTCGCGGAGGCGATGCTCCCCTTCCTCCGGGAGCATTTCCACAATCCCAGCTCCATGTACGGCGAGGCGGCGCACGTGGCGGCGGCCATCCGGAACGCGCGCGCCGACGTCGCCGCCCTGGTCGGCGCGGCCGATCCGACGGAGATCGTGTTCACCGGCGGAGCGACGGAGAGCGACAACTTCGCCCTGTTCGGCGCCGCCCGCGCGAACCCGGAGCGCCGGCATGTGGTCACCACGGCCGTGGAACACCCGGCGGTGTTCGAAGTCGTCCGCGAGATGGGGCGGCTCGGCTTCGAGACCACGTTCCTTCCCGTCGACCGGTCCGGCCGCCTCGATCCCGCGGCGGTTGCGCGGGCCCTGCGGCGCGACACGCTGCTCGTCAGTGCGATGCATGCGAACAACGAAACCGGGGTCCTCTTCCCGGTCGGGGAGATCGCGCGCATCGCGAAGGAGACGAACCCGGCGATCCTCGTGCATACCGACGCGACGCAGTCGGTCGGCAAGGTCCCGCTGTCGCTGGCCGCCGACCTGCGGGACGTGGACCTGCTCTCCCTCTCCGGCCACAAGCTGCACGGCCCCAAGGGCGTCGGCGCTCTCTTCATCCGGCGCGGCACGCGCTGCCGTCCGCTGTTGATCGGCGGGCACCAGGAGAACGGGCGGCGCGCGGGGACGGAGAACGTGGCCGGCATCGTCGGGCTGGGCGTCGCGTGCCGCATGGCGCGCGAGACCCTGGCGGACGAGGACCGGGTCCGCCTCCTCCGCGACCGGCTGGAATCGGAGATCGCCGCGCGGATCCCGTGGGTCGAGGTCAACGGCGCCGGCGCCCCCCGCCTGCCGAACACGCTGAACCTCGCCTGCCACTACATCGAGGGAGAGAGCATCCTGTACGAGCTCGACGCGGAGGGCATTCAGGCCTCCAGCGGCTCGGCCTGCACGTCCGGATCGCTGGAGCCGTCGCACGTGCTGCGCGCGATGGGCGTGCCGTTCACCGCCATCCACGGCTCGGTGCGGTTCAGCTTCAGCCGGTACACGCGGGACGGGGACGTCGACCGCATCCTGGAGGTGTTCCCCCGCATCGTGGCCAGCCTGCGCCGGCTCTCCCCCTATTGGGATCCGGCCCGGAACGCCCCCCGCGCCGACGCCCCCGCCGCCCGGGAGGTGCGTACGTGACGACCGGGCTTTCGCCTGCGCGCACGTCCCCCGCCATGTTGTCGCCCGGCTTCCGCAGTCTGCGACCGGGCGTGCATCTCGCCGACGGCGGCGCCCTGTTCACGATCTTCAGTCGCGAGGCCGACCGGGTGTGGCTGATGCTGTTCGACCGTCCGGACGCCGGACGGCCGGACCGCGAGATTGTCCTGACCCCGGAAGACCACCGCATGGGCGATTTCTGGCACGTGTTCGTGGAAGGCGTGAAGCCGGGCCAGCTCTACCTGTACCGCATGGCCGGAGGAGGAGGAGCGCTGGATCCGGGACAGTGGCTGCTGGATCCGTACGCCCTGGCCGTCGACGCGGACCGGCGGTGGGGCGAGACGCGCCACCTGGAGCCCGGCCGCTGGCCGCGCAGCGGCGCCGGATTCCCGAAGGGCGTGATCGTCGATCTGCGCTACAACTGGGGCGACGACCGCCGGCCGGGGATTCCGCTGAACGACACCATCCTCTACGAGGCGCATCTCCGCGGCTATACCGCGCACGAGTCCTCGGGCGTCGCGGCGCCGGGCACCTATCGCGGTTTCGAGGCGAGGATCCCGTATCTGAAGGACCTGGGCGTGACGGCCGTCGAGTTCCTGCCGATCCAGGAATTCAACGAGATGGAGCTCTACCTCGAGAACGAGCGTCGCCGGGCCCTGCGCAATTTCTGGGGATACAGCACCATGGCGTACTCCGCCCCCATGTCGCGGTATGCCGCGGCCACCGGCCCGGGCGCGGCGGTGCGGGAGTTCCGCGATCTCGTGCGCGCCCTCCACGCGGCCGGCATCGAGGTGATCCTCGACGTCGTGTTCAACCACACGGGGGAATGGGACGAGCGCGGACCGGTGTTCGCGTTCAAGGGCATCGGGCGTCCGGTGTACTACATCCTCACGCCCGACGGCCGGGGCTACGCGAACTTCACCGGCTGCGGCAACACGCTCAGCGCCAACCACCCGGTGGTCCAGGAGATGATCCTCGACGGCCTCCGCCACTGGACCGCGGAGATGCACGTCGACGGCTTCCGCTTCGACCTCGCCTCCGCACTCACCCGCGGCCCCGATGGACGCGTGATGGATCGCCCGCCGGTGATCGAACGCATCGCGGAAGACCCGCTGCTTCGACGGGTCAAGCTGTTCGCGGAGGCCTGGGACGCCTCGGGGCTCTACCAGGTGGGGCGGTTCCCGCACGTCCGCTGGTCCGAATGGAACGGCCTCTACCGCGACGATATGCGCCGGTTCTGGCTCGGGCACGGCGGCCGGCTCGGGCCGTTCGCGACCCGCCTCGCGGGAAGCTCCGACCTCTATGCGCGCGACGGTCAGACGCCGTTGAAGAGCGTGAACTTCATCACCTCCCATGACGGGTTCACGCTCGCCGACCTCGTCCGGTACAACCAGCCGCACAACGAAGACAACGGCGAGGAAGGGCGCGACGGCGAGCGCAACAACTTCAGTTTCAACTTCGGCTTCGAGGGCCCCTCGGCCGATCCGGAGATCGAGGCGGTCCGGCGGCGGATGCAGAAGAACCTCCTCGCCACCCTGCTCGTTTCCCGCGGCGTGCCCATGCTGCTGGCCGGGGACGAGTTCGGCCGCACCCAGCGCGGCAACAACAACGGCTACTGCCAGGACAACGCGATCTCCTGGGTGGACTGGAGCCTGCGGGAGGCGAATGCGGAGCTCCACGCCTTCGCGCGGGAGCTCATCCGTTTCCGGCGCCGTCACACGGCCCTGCGGCGCGGACGCTTCTTCACCGGCCAACCGCTGGCCGGAGGGCCGCCGGACATCGAGTGGCTCGGACCCGAGGGCCAGCCGCCCGACTGGGAACGGGGAAGGGCGCTGGGATGCGTGATCAGCGGCGATCGACGCCACCTGGGCACCGAGCGCGACGAAGAGTCGATCCTTCTCCTCTTCAACGGCGGCGCCGACCCGGCCCGGTTCGTCCTGCCCCCGCGGGACGCCGGCCCGTGGCGCCTCGCCTGGTCCAGCGCCACCCCTGTCGTGGACACCGGGAATCCTCCGGCCGTCACGTGCGAGTCCCGCAGCGTCGCCGCCCTGACCGCACCGCCGCCCGCCCGCCCCTGAACCGTGCGCGCGCGGAGGGCCGATGTCGTGCGACGCCTTCCGGAGGCGACGCCGGCGCCCGCATGCAGGGACGGAACGGGGTGAAGGCCCCGGGCGTGGGAAGCGTTCGGTCGCCGCGGCCCGCCTTGAGGGTTGATTTCCGGTCCGTCGCGTTGAACATTATCGGCGGTCGGAAGTCCATACGGACAACGGTGCGAAAGAGAGTGATGCGAGATGTACTTTCATCCATTCATGTGGATCGGATTGATCCTGGCGGTCCTGGCCTCGATGCGCGTGCAGGCGGTGTTCCGGCGCTATTCGCGCGTCGGATCGAGCACCGGCCTGACCGGCGCCGAGGCGGCCCGACGGATGCTGGCGGCGGAGGGGATCACCGACGTGGCCATCGAACAGGGGCGCGGATTCCTGAGCGACCACTACGATCCCTCCTCGCATACCCTGCGGCTCTCCCCGCAGGTGTACGGCTCGACCTCCCTGGCCGCCATCGGCGTGGCGTGCCACGAGGCCGGTCACGCCCTGCAGCAGGTGCACCGCTACGCCCCCCTCATGCTCCGGACGGGGCTGGTTCCCGTGGCGCAGATCGGAAGCCATTTGGGCATATGGGTCATCTTCGCCGGGATGGCGATGCAGTGGGGGACGCTGTTCAACATCGGCATCCTGCTGTTCGGCGCGGCGGTGCTCTTCACGCTCGTCACGCTGCCGGTGGAGTGGAACGCGAGCAACCGCGCGAAGGAGCTGATGGTGCGGGCGGGCATCGTCAGCGCGCCGGAACGGGGACACGCGGCGGCGGTGCTGAATGCGGCCTTCCTCACCTACCTCGCCGGCGCCGTGTCGTCGATCCTGACCCTGCTCGCCTACATTGGCATGGGCCGACGCCATGATTGACGGAGAGCGCAGCGCGGGCATTCCACGGGCGGAGGACCCCACATGATGGCGCGAGGCGCGTTCGTGGGGGGGCGGCTGGCGGCCGCGCTTCTCTGCGCGATTTCTGTGCGCGCGGCCCTGTTCGGCGAGACCTCTCCCTTCGGCGTCGACGTGACGCGCACCTCCCTCGACGGGACAGGGGCCCTGTCGGTGAAGTTCACCGTTCCGGCGGATCACCTGCTCTACGCCGACCAGATCTCCGTCTCCCTCAACGGCGAGACCGTCACGCCCGCCCGCATCCCCGATCCCGTGCGGCGCATGGATGTCTTCAGCGGCGAGGAGAAGGCGATCTACGATCGCGATTTTGAGATCGTGTACGCCCTTCCCGGCGCCGGGGGTGGCGATGTGACCGTCGAGGTGAATCTCCAGGGATGCGATGCGACCACCTGCTTCTTCCCCGAGACGCGCCGTTTCACCCTCGCCGCCGGGGGAGAAGCGGCCGGCGTCGCCGCGCCGTCGCCGTCTGACGGCGACGGCGGGCCGCCTGCCGCCGCCGCCCCGACCGTGGCACAGCTCGACCGTTTCGACGTCGTGGCCCGGAAAGGCGGCTATCTCGGCGCGGCCGACTTCCTCGCCTTCCTCGGCGGCGAGACCGCCTCCGCCACGGTCCCTCGCGGATGGCTGCTGACCCTGCTCTTCACTCTGCTGGGGGGGCTGGCCCTCAACCTCACCCCCTGCGTCCTGCCCATGATCCCCGTGAATCTGGCCATCATCGGCGCGGGCGTCAAGGCCGGCTCGAGACGCCGGGGCTTCCTGCTGGGCGCCGCGTACGGTCTCGGCATTGCCCTGGCCTATGGAGCCCTGGGACTTATCGTGGTGCTGACCAAGTCCACGTTCGGCGCGCTCAACGCCAACCCGTGGTTCAACGCGGCGATGGCGGCCCTGTTCGTCTTCATGGCCGTGGCGATGTCCGGCCTCGTCGCCATTGATTTCTCCCGCTTCCAGGCCGGCGCCGCCGGGGGAATACGGTCGGCCGGAGGCGGCGCGGCGCTGGCGGTGGCCATGGGCGCCATCGCGGCCCTGCTCGCCGGGGCGTGCGTCGCCCCCGCCTTGATCAGCGTGCTCCTGCTGGCCGGCAGTCTTCACGCCCAGGGGAATCCCGTCGGGCTGTCCCTGCCTTTCATCCTGGGACTCGGCATGGCCCTGCCGTGGCCGTTCGCGGGCGCCGGGCTGGCCTTCCTGCCCAAGCCTGGCGGATGGATGAACGCGGTGAAGTACGCGTTCGCAGTCCTGATTCTCGGCATGGGCGTTTACTACGGGTGGCTGGCGTGGGGACTGTTTCGCCCCGCCGCCTATGACCCCGCCGCCCAGGAACGCGCGCTGGCGGCGGCCCTGCAGAAAGCGGAATCCGAAAACAAGGCGGTGTTCATCGATTTCTGGGCGACCTGGTGCAAGAATTGTCACGCCATGGACAAAACGACGTTCCAGAATCCGGACGTGCAGCTTCGCCTCAAGGACTTCATCGTGGTCAAGTACCAGGCCGAACGCCCCGACCGCGAACCTGCCCGCGGCACACTCGCGCGCTTCAAGGCCCTCGGCCTGCCCACGTACGTGGTCCTTAAACCCAAGCCCCCCCCTCCTTCCCCGGCCAGTGAGTGAACGGGGACGGAGAAAAGTGTTCGGTGTTCGGTGTTCAGTGTTCGGTGTTCAGTGTTCGGTGTTCAGTTTCGTTGTTCCGTCCGATCCCCGGGCGGCGTGGGATCAGCTCCCGTCCCGGCGTCATGCGGGTCGGTCCATCGCGGGCAGGGCGAGATCTTCGAGCACGCCGAGATGAGGGTCGATACTTGTTTTCACCGACAACACTACGTCCAATCCGTCTTACCTGCTGGTCTGACCGATGTCGGCATGCTTTCTGCTAGTCATTGCGATAGCACGGATTAAGGCACGAAACAGACCGGGAGGATGTATGGACTGTGCGACCATGTCTGAGACGACACCGATCGCCGGCCGCAAGGGGGCAAGCAGTCGCGGAGCCGATGTCGACAAGGCCGATCAGCCATTGATTCGGGCGTTGTACGAGTCGATCATCCTCGTGGACATGCAGGGCGGCGTGCTTGAACTCAACCAGCGCGCCCTCCGCTGGATCGGCCGCCCGAAGGAGGAATGCCTGCGCCGACCGGTGTCGGATTTCATCAGTGGACTCCGACCCGCCGTCCTGGAACGTATCGAGGCGGGACTGCGGAACGGCCGGTTCACGGTGATGGACGGGGTCTGCAAACGCCATAGCGGCGCGCGTTTTCCCGCCGAGATCTCTGTCAGCCGATTCGAGTTGGGGGGGCGCGTCTGCCTCTTCCTCTCGATCCGGAGTCTCGAATGGCGGATTCGCCACTGGTCGCCAACGCCCCAGATGGAGCACAGCGCCCTCCAGTCCGCCACCGCCGCGATCGTCGTCACAGACCTGGACGGCGAGATCGCCTACACCAACCCCGCCTTCCACCGGCTCTGGGGCGACCACGGCCTGACCGCCCCTCCCTGCCAGCATCTGCGACAGTTTCTGACGGACCGCGCCTTGCTGGATCACGTGTTCCTCAAGCTGCTGGTCGGGGAGTCGTGGACCGGCCGAACCGTGGCGACACGTTCGACGGGGGAGAGCATCGATGTCTACGTCTCCGGCGCCCCCGACTATGACAGCAGCAGCGAGTTACTGGGGCTCGTCTTCTCAATTCTGCCGGTAACATCAGATTCCACGGCCAGCCCGGAGGGACAATGGCGGCAGGAGGAAGAGCGGAAGGCGGTCTGAACGGAACCGATCGCGAATGCCTTTTCCTCAATCCGCGGTGCCATGCGGAAGGGGGCGAGAGAGACAAGGCTCGGACTGCAAGTCGCAGGCCAAGGGGCAACGTGGCCCCTGTGTCCTTGGTGTCCCCGCCGGTGGAAGTCGCCGCCTTCCGAGCCCCGGAACTTCTGCTCGACTCCGCTTCCGACCCTTGGACGGAGTTGAATCCTCGCCGCGTGGTGTTGAGCGCCGTACTTGAACCGGAGTCGGCGGCCCCTCGCGCCGCGGACGCGGCCGAAGGCGAGCCGGTCCACCTCGCCTTGACCGAAGGCGGCGGCGGGGCCATGCGGCCGGCCTCGGCCGATACGTCCATCGTGCTCTTCGACATCCGGCCCGGCCCCGACGGCATGCGGGTCGCCATCGCCTACCCGACCGGCTTCACCAATGGACTGGATCTGTTCGCCTCGGACGACCTGAACAATCCGCTGTGGACCCTGGCCGCGACCCACGTCGCCACCGGCGGCGGCAACGAGCTCGACTGGATCGACGAGTCGGCCGCGGATTGCACGATGCGGTTCTACGCGGCGGGCGACGCCACCACCGACTCGGACGGGGACGGTCTGCCCGACGCGCGTGAAACGCTGGCGCTCGGCACCAGCGCTCAGTCGGACGATTCCGACGGCGATGGGATGCCCGACGGGTGGGAGGTGGCGAACGGGCTCGATCCGAGGATCAACGATGCCGGCGGCAATCCCGACGAAGACGAACTGACCAACATCCAGGAATACACGGCCCGCAGCGATCCGCAGGCGGTCGATGTCGTGCGATCGGTCGGGGGTGAGGATGTTCAGGTGGAGTTTCGCCGGGTCGACAGCCTCCGCAGCAAGCAAGAGGGCTACGCGGCGTTCCTGGCCGTCAGCCCTCCCGTCTACTACTTGGTCGCCGCCGAGACCTCTACGGATTACTTCGCCGCCGTCTCCATCCATTCCTTCGAGTCGAACCGCCTGCGCCAGGCGGGGTCGACCTTCGCCGAGACCTACTCGCCCGTCCTCCGAATGTACTGCGGCGCGGCGGGGCTGATCTATCGGGACGGATCGCTCGAAGAGGCCACCGAGGAGTATAGTGGCTCGATCACGTGGACCAACGCAAGATACGACGGGAGTGGCACAAGAACCGTGTACGGCACGACCGCCAACTTCGTGTGGACCGCCTACGACTACGATCCGCTCGGCGAGATGGGCTGCCCGTCGTTCCCCGACTGGAGCACCACCAATTTGCCCGGTTTCTGGACGGAGACCGCGATCGACCATTACATACTGAGCGCTTCCGAGAGCACCAACTGTCAATCCGGCGGCGCGACCTGTCCCTGCTGGCGGGTCACGACGCAGGCCACCGTGCAGACGCGCTCCAACGAGTTCACGACCAGCCTGCTCATCCAGTGCGGCCTCTACGACCTCACGCGCGGCAACCCGTGGTCGGGGACCAATCTGCCCTGGGGCACGCAGTGGGAGTGGTCGGGAAGCGGGTGCGCCACCAATCCGCTGTTCCGCACCGACGCCTATCGGGACCTGGCCGACGACGAGGTCGACTTCAGCGTCGGCGCTGTGGGCTTCCGCGTACAGGTGCCCAATGCGCAGTCGGGGGTGGTTTATTCCACCACCGCGTTTCTGCTCTTCACCCCCGAGGGCGCGAGCACCTCGCAGGTCGTCGGCGTGGTCCCGCTGCTGCGGCAGTGCACCAGCGCCGGCGAGCCGTTCTACCTCAACCCGACGGGCACGGTGGTGAGTCCGCCCTCCGCGGATGGGACGATCGGCCTCACGCTGCTCAAGGTGGACCTGGACCTTGACGCCGACAACAACCTCTGCATCACGCCCGACGACGACGGCATCGAGAACGCGTTTCCGGGCAAGATCCTCTTTGCCGACAAGGACGCGTACTGGCGGAACCCGACCAACGAGATCGTCTCACAGGCGGTCCAGGTCAACCTCGATCTGGATTTCGCGGGGCGCGTGATTCCGCCCGGCTGCTGCGTCTTGTTCCAGTGGTTCGACTCGACCGACATGGGGGCGGTATCGGCGGTGAAGGTCTACGAAGATGCGGCCTGCACGATCGAAGTCGGGCGCAGCGCGTGGCATGACGAGCTGCACGAGACCAGCCGGCTGGGGCACGTCTACGACGAGGGAGATGTCCTGCCCGACTGCCTCTACGTCAAGGCCTCGTCCTCGGCGCTGTGGCTGGTCTCGATGGGGCTCGACCCCACCTGGACGGTCGTCGATTGGTCTCTCGGCCTTCACTGCTACCGGCTCGATCCCGTCCAACCGCTCGCCCGCGACACCGTGAAGGTGAGCATCTGCAACAGCCCCGCCATCGCGCCGGAGGGCAATACGTTTTACACGTGGGAGGAGGAGTTCACCAACGGCACGAATGATCATGTACATGTCGAAGGCATACGGGAGGCAATGGACGCCGATATAGGCGCGTCTGGCTGTCACACGAATCCTTACACAACACGGAAGTACTTTCGCCTGTCCGAGACCAATCTGACTGCCCAGAACTTCGCAGCCTTGGTGCAAGCGAGTCTCCTTGTGATGCACACGCATGGAGACGCGGGCGTTGTCTGTCCTGTCGCGTTTCCCGTGACAACCGAAGGAGAGAGCAACGCATATGCATGGGCCGGTGAATTGAACAGCGAGTGGGCAGAAGCATTCAAGGATACCGAGAACAACTGCTGGTTCGTAACGGTCAAAACACCCTATTTCCAGTCGCACTGGAAGCCGCAGCGGGATGCCAACAGTGCGATGCTTCTCGCCATAAGCTGTCGTGCCGCTTTGTCCAACACCATTATCCACCTGCCGAGCTTCATCGAGTCGGTCGGCGGCGCATTTGCCTGTGGGTGCACGAATTTAACGCGGGCCTACGATACAGGTCCCACCTATTCCAACCTCGTTTGCGCCATGCGGCAGTCCTCGTGGCGTACGGCATGCGGCGCTTTCCAGTGGCTCGAACTGGACAACGCGGACTACCGGATGGCCGGGACCGGCAAGGTGACGCTCTGGCCCGCTCCCTTGAAAGGCCGTTCCGTCGCCACCTACCCGAAGGAGCACCACGAGAAGGGAGTCGCGCTGGTGCTTCTCGACACGGCCGTCGAGTATAATCCGACCGCGCTGTGGAAGGACGATGGCGACGCGCACATGACGTGTTCGATCACGGATTGGATTTCGTGCGGCGTCCGGTTGTGCGGATTCCGATGGCCGTACACGCAGGACACCTCTCCAACGGTAAAGACCCACATGCGGGCGGTCGCCGAGCACTGTCGCACGCCGTGGACGGGAGTGGAGCTGGGCAAGAAGCTGGCCGGTGACGGCATGAGCTGCGGGCGGGATCTGCCCTGGGAGTTCTGACGATGAAGCAAACGAATCGATGGGCTGTGCGCAGCACCGTAGGGGCGTCGCTCGCCGACGCCCATGGTCGTGGGGGAGCGCCCAGGGCTTCGCAAGCGAAGCCCCTGCGACCGAGACAACGTGCAGCACCTGAGAGAGTGCTGTGGTTCGCTCTATGTGCATTGGCATTGTCCTCCCCCGCCGAATGGGAGCACGCCCCCCCGCCGCCGGGCGACGAGTTTCTCACCAACCGGCTCGGGCGGACGTGGGGCGAGCCGATCTACAACGGTTACCTGCTCGTGGACGGGCAGTACATTGACGCGCCGTACGTGGTCGAGCAGCGAGGCTACGTGGTCTTCGCTAATGGGGTGCGGGTGGAAAACGGCGTGGACGTGCGGACGGTGCTCCCGATGCCCGAACCGCCGCCGGTGACAGAGGATCCCGGCCCGCCCACCGCCTTGACGCGCGAGACCCCACTGGGATATGTCTTTCTGGATCCGGTATATCGGAACAAGAAGCGATACTGGGACCACATCGGGTTGTCCGGCGAGGAGCGGGTGCGGGTGCACATGGACTACCTCTCGCAGATGCCCTGCATCGCGAAGGTGGCGGACACGGGCCAATCGGGACCGGGAGGACAGATCATTACTGTGTATGGACATGACGGCGAGTCGATGGACATGAGAATCATGACCGCCCCGCGCGCCCCGCGGGTGCTTGCGCCGGATGAGAGCTTGCATGAATTCGTGGTCATCACACGGTCGCGCTTGGAGAATGATCTGCGCAGGGGAGAGTTCATCGTCGCTAGCGGCCGAACGATTCTCTGTCTAAGTGGCATTGTCACGCCCGACGAGCGATGGCGCGGGATCTTCGAGACATTTGCGGCCGATATGTCACCCGAAGAAAAGACCGCACGGCTGAGGGCCTTGGGACTTCTGAGCCGAGGTGAAGGACTGAGCATCGCGCAAGGCTTCTATCCCCTCTCCAACTTCCGCGCCTCGCCACAACTGGCGAAGCGGCTGGCGGGCGACGAGTCGTGGAGGGCGGAGGGGGCGGAGATGGTGCGGAAGCTGACGAATGGGTGGCAGCGGATCGAGCCGGCGTTCCGGCGGGCGCCTCCGCCGGAGCCGCCCAAGCCCGCCCCGTCCGTGCCGGAACCCCCGAAACCGGCTGTCGTTTCGACCCAGGCGCCGCCCACCGTCGCCGCGCCCACCTCCGCCCCTCCCGTCGCCGCGCCGGCGCGCACGTCGCCCCCGCCTCCGCCCCTCGATCCGCCATCGCTGCCGCTCGCGCCCGTTCTTGGCGTCCTCGGCGTCCTGGCCGCGGGCGCCGGCGCGCTGCTCTGGGCCCGAAAGCGAAGATGATCTCCCGCCACCGTGCCACCGTAGGGGCGTCGCTCGCCGACGCCCATGGTCGTGGGGGAGCGCCCAGGGCTTCGCAGGACGCGTTGGAGGCCAAGCCGCCGCGGCTACAGCCGAGAGAAAAGGTCGCAGCTGCAGTTCCGCCACTCTGCCGACGCAACCGGCTGGAGAAAGACTACGGGCCGTACCTGACGACCCACACCTGTGACCCATCTTCGACAGTTTCAAAAATCGGATCGTTCATAATCAACGAGTTGCGACAGCAGCCATGAGCTGTGCCAACACACTTCTGGTCGTTCGTCCGTTCGCTCGTTATCCCTCTCGGATCGTGGGGGGAACCGCTGCCCCAGCCGCTCGAATCGCCTTATGCGCGCCTCCGCTCAGTTGGCTACGCAGCAGACAACGACGCCCTCGGAAGGTCACTTCGGCGCTGCCGGCGAGGTTGCGCTTGGGCCAGCGCCAATACGACGCCTTGACGAGGAGGCCCTCGTGGTATTCGAGTTCGAGGTTGCCGGCGACGGGACGCACCCGCCCACGGGGTGCCGCGCCGGGTTTCCTTGACACGCCCCCTTGATCGCCTATTTTGGCCCCCCTATGAGTCGCGCGTGGATCAGCCTGGCGGTCTTCGTCGCCTGCTACATATTGTTCGTCGTGTTCCCTCACCGGCGGTCGTGGGCCGGCATGGGGGGAGCGGCGGTCCTCGTGCTCACCGGCGCCCTCGGACTGGCGGACGCGCTCTTCAACAAGATCAGCTGGAATGTCATGGGGCTGTTCGTCGGCACGCTGGTGCTGGCGGAGCTGTTCATGCTCTCGCGGGCGCCGGCCGTCATGGCCGAGTGGCTGGTGGACCGCACGAAGACCGGCCGCGGGGCCATGGTGATGCTCTGCGCGCTGAGCGGCGCGATCTCCATGTTTGTCGAGAACGTCGCGGTCGTCCTCCTCGTCGCGCCCGTCGCCCTGAGCCTCGCGAAGAAACTGAAGACCGATCCCACCTCCCTGATCATCGGCATTGCCATCAGCAGCAATCTGCAGGGCACGGCGACCATGATCGGCGATCCGCCGAGCATGATCCTCGCCGGCTACATGAAGATGAGTTTCCTCGACTTCTTCTGGTACGAAGGCCGGCCGGGCATCTTCTTTGCCGTGCAGGTCGGCGCCGTGGCCTCGCTGCTGGTCCTCGCATGGCTCTTCCGACACCACCGCGAACCGGTGAAGAACCTCGCCGTGGAAAAGGCGCGCTCGTGGATCCCCTCCGTTCTCCTGCTGCTTCTGATCCTGGGGTTGTCGCTTTCCTCCACGGTTGACAGGGATTTCAAGTGGTTCGCCGGGACCTTCACGATGGCGGTGGCGGGGGTGGCGATCGCGTGGTTCGTGTTCCGTGCGCGATGGGAATCCCCCGGTCACCTGCTCAAGGCCCTGGACTGGGACACGACCTTCTTCCTGATGGGTGTGTTCGTGATCGTGGGCGGGTTGAGCGAATCGGGCTGGCTCGACCGGCTCGCCGCCTACCTGTCCGCCCACACCGGATCGAGCCTGTTCGGCGCGTTTGCGCTGGTGGTGGTGCTGTCGGTGGTCCTCTCGGGTTTCGTCGACAACGTGCCCTTCCTGCTGGCGATGATCCCCGTCGTGCAGAAGATGTCGGACGCGATGAATGTCCACGTGGTCCTCCTGCTGTTCGGCCTCCTGATCGGCGCCTGCCTCGGCGGGAACCTGACCCCCATCGGCGCCTCGGCGAACGTGGTGGCCATGGGCATCCTGAAGAAGAAGGGCCACACGGTCTCCTTCAACGGTTTCATGTCCTACGGAATTCCCTTCACCATCGCCGCCGTCCTCGCCGCCTGCGCCTTCGTCTGGTGGGTGTGGGCGCCGTAGGAATTGCCGATTGCCGATTGCCGATTGCCGATTGCCGATTGCGGATTGCGCAATGGTGGAGCGTATGGGCCTCAACGCGCTTACCCGCCGGTTCGCCGCCCGGTCGTTCCACCTGTGCGTGATGGGCGGCGGTCAATGAAGCGGCCCGCGGACGGCGGGGCCGCCGTCCCTCCCGGAGACCGCGAACCAGACCGTGCCGGCCACACCGAAGGCGAAGGCCGTCCAGAGGTTGACCTCGGGCGATACGGACCACAGCCATGCGCCGCCAAGGGCCGCCGCGGACACGACGACATCGCGAATCAGGTAGTAGAGCCCGAACACGCCGGCCTTCGCGCCCTCGGGCGCGAGGTCGAGGATCAGCGCCTTGCGGGTCGGCTCGCCGAACTCCTTCAGGCCGCGGACCACGAAAGCGCCGGCCAGCGCCCCGAACGAGCGGCTGTGCATCAGCACCAGCGGGAAGAGCGTGAAGAACCCGAAGGTCATGAGCACGAACGGTCTCTTGCCGAACCGGTCGGCGAAATGGGCCACCGGCAGGTAGCAGACCACCGCGGTCGCCATCTCGATCGCCGTGAGCAGTCCGAACTGCACCTCCGTGATGCCGTGCAGTCTCACCGCCCACACGACCACGAACGCCTGCGGGATCTGTTCCGTGAAACGGATCAGGATGTCGGAGACGAGGAGACGGCGGAGGGCGGGCGGGAAGAGCCGGCCCATCGCGCGCAGGGTGGGCGGCGGCACGGGCGACGCGGAGGGCTCCCGCACGAACCGCGCCACGAGCGCAATGGCCAGGGCGCCCAGGGCGAAGGCCGCGCCGAAGGCAAGGCGCATGCCGGTCACGGTTCCATACCGCGCGATCAGCAGACCGCCCAACAGCGGGCCCACGGCCATCGGGATGCGGCGGATCAGCGAGTGCAGACTGACGCCGAGCACGCGCCGGTTCCCCGGCATCACGTCGGCGACCAGGCTCATCACGGCCGGCAGGGTGACGGCGCTCCACGCGAGGAAGAACAACGAACCGGTCAGCACCGCCCACCATCTGGGCACGGCGATGACCAGGGCATAGCCGACAAGAGAAACGGCGGTGAAAAGCATGAGCGCCCGCCGGTGCCCGATACGGTCGCTGAGCCAGCCTCCCGGCCACGAGTAGAGGGCGCCGATCAGGTTCTGCAGGGCGCCGAGGACGCCGATCGCCGCCACACCGCCGCCGAGCGCGAGCAGGTAGAGCGGAAGGAACCGCTCGCCGATCCGCTCGCCCATCCCGGCCAGCACCACCATGCCGAGCATCGCCGCCATGCCGCGGACATGGGGGCTGCTCCCCGTTTCTCTATCGCTCGGATTCATGACGATTCAGACAGAACATACACGCAGACTGCACCCTCGCATGAAGACAGAGTGTCTGCACGCCTGAAGCGCTCTTCCCGCGCCCGGAGGTCGCGGGCCACCCAGAGATGACGAGCGGCTTGCCCTCAAACGAAGACGACGGGAAAGAAGCTGACACCCGAGCGAAGAACGATGCGCGAAACCGAACATCAATTGGGGAAGCGCCAAGACGGGCACGCCCGCGACCTGATTCGGCTTGAACAGAAAGCAAAGACAGCAAAGAGAACAAGAAGAGCAACGGCGGTCTGTCTCCCCCGACCTGCAGCGGCGGTACCGCCGTTGCAGGGCGGCGTGACCGCGATGCGGATGGGGTCGGGTGAGTCCGCGAACCCCCGAACGGGAACGCGTCAGCCTGGTCCAGATGCACCTGTCCGCCGAAGCCTTGGCGAAGGCGGAAGGCGGAGCGGGCGGGCGCTGGACTTGTGTCCGCGCCGCCCGCGACAACGCCGCAGATGGGCCAGGATCACGCGCGATCCGTTCGGCCCCATCCGCATCGCACCGGGGCTTGCAGAACGGGCAATCGAGGACGAGGACGACGACGAGAACGAAGAAGCAGATACTACGCGGAAGCGTGCATGACGTTTCAGAAGGCGCTAGGACGGCTTCGCCGCGGTTGGCACATCTCCGAACTGTTTCCGATAGAGTTCCTTGAACGGATTCTCGGCCGGCCCGTCGAGGTCTTCGTTCTCGAGGCATGGCAGGATCTCCTCCCACCAGCGGTCGTAGAAGTCCTCCAGCGATTTCACGATCTCGGGCTTGTCCGCCGCCACGTTGGTCTTCTCCCCCGGATCGGCCGCGAGGTCGTACAGAGCCCAGTTTCTCTGCCCCGTCCTGCCCTCGTTCACGAGCTGGTACCGCGAGTTGCGCACACTGCAGTGGCGGTACTTGGACTGCCCGGCCTGTCCCCGCTCCCATCGTCCGACGTGGGTGACCAGCATGCGGTCGTCCCACGCCGCCGCCGGATCCTCCAGCAGCGGCAACAGGCTGCGGCCGTCCCACTTCACCGCCACGTCCGCCGGCACCTTGGCGCCCGCGAGGGCCGCGAGCGTGGGGAAGAGGTCGATGTGCGCCGCCAGGGCCGCGCAGTCGCCGGGCTCGATCGCACCGGGCCAACGCCAGAACGAAGCGGCGCGCGTGCCGCCCACGTAGGGCGTGCCCTTCTGCCCCCGCATGCCCGCATTGAACACCTGCACGCCGGCGGTCCCGCCGTTATCGTTCATGAAGACCACCAACGTATCCCGCTCGATCCGCAGGTCCTTGAGACGCGCGAGCAGCTTCCCGACGTTGTGATCGATGTTGGCGATCATTCCGAAGAACTTCGCCGCATTCGGGGGCACCTTGCCCTCGTAGGGCTTCACCCATTCCTCCCCGATATCCAGCGGCGCGTGCGGGGCGTTGGGCGTGATGTACGCGAAGAACGGCGTGCGGACCTTGCGCTCTCCGATCCACTCCATCGCCTGACGGAAGAAGACGTCGGTGCAGTAGCCTTTCGTCCGGACGAACGTGCCGTTGTGCAGGATGGCGGGATCGAAGTACCGGTTCCCGGGCGCGTCGCCGCAGCTTCCCTTATACGTCTGCCCGATGCCGCCGGCGCCGTGGATGAACACCTCGTCGAAGCCGCGCTGGTCCGGCCGCCGGTCGGCCTCGTCGCCCAGGTGCCACTTGCCGAATATGCCGGTCGCGTACCCGGCGGATTTCAGCGCCTGCGCCAGCGTGAAGGCCTTGAGGCTCATGCGCTCGCGCTCGAGGATGGTGTGCGTGACGCCGGACTTGAACTCGTGCCGGCCGGTCATGATCGAGCAGCGCGTCGGCGCACACGTCGGACTCACCATTAAATCCGTGAACCGCCGCCCCTCGGCGTGCAGCCGGTCCAGGTTGGGCGTCTTGAGCACCGGGTTGCCGTGGCAGGAGAAGTCGCCGTAGCCCTGGTCGTCGGTGAGTACCAGGATGATGTTGGGCCGCGCCCCGGCCAGTCTGCGCGTCTCCGCCGCCAGCCCCGGCGCCGCCCATCCGACCGCCGCCGCCCCGGCCGCCGCGCCGGCCCGGCTCAGCCATTCCCTGCGGTTCATGTCAGTCCCTCCATATCAATCAGGTGCACCTGCCGGCCCTCCCCTCCGTGCGGCGAGTCGATGGACACCTTGCGGCCGTCGCGGCTGGCGCACGGATGCAGGTCGCACCGCCACTCGCCCGCGTACGCCGGCGGGAGGTGGAAATGCCCCAGCGCCACGCGCCGCCCGCTCGGGATGTGGTAGAGATACGGGTGCTGCAGCCGCTGCTTGTCGGGGTACGTGTCGTTCAGCACCCACTCATCCCGTGTGCCGGGCACGTATGTGTTATGGCCGTTGACGGTCATGACGTCCCGGCCCACCACCTCCACCTCGTCCGTCCGGTCACGATAGAGGTAGAACCGCTCGCCGTGCGACGGGTGCCACGCCCAGGCCATGACGTGCCGCGGATCGCGCCAGACGAAGTGCGACGTCCTGCCGTGGGGGTCGAGGATGTGCAGGTTCTTCCCGTCGGGGTCGGCCGTGAACATCCGCGTCGCAAAACTCCTGCCCTCCTTTTCGCCCCGCCACCGGTGGAGGAACAGGAAGCGCGAGCCGTCGGTGTTGTAGAGCAGGTGGTTGAACCAATGCTTGGCCCCGTTCGAGAACCCGCCCGGATAGGGGATCCGAGCGGCGGCGGCAAGACTGATCAGCAGCTCCCGACGGCCGCTCTCCATGTCCATCCGCCAGAGGCCGACGTCGTCGGGCGCGGCCACGCCGGCATTGGGGTCGGGCAATCCCGCATAGCCGTAACCGGGCCGCGTGTCGTTGAGCCGGCGGAAGTCGGGTGCGATCGCCCACCGGCCGTCGGGGCTCAGGCAGTAGAACGGGTGAGGCAGCGTGCGCTTGCGCCCGGTGCGGACGTCCAGCACGCGGCAGACGAAACGATCTCCATCGCGGTCGTTCCACGCCACCTCGCTTTCCGTACCCGGCCGCCACTGGAGCATGCACCCCTGCTGCCAGTTCCACGCCCGCGAGGCGCCCAGCTCGATCCAGCGGTCGCCGTCCTTCGTGTCGATCATGCCGACGCGGATCTCGTCGTCGGGCGCCGGCGAGCGGTGTTCGAACGAGACCTCGTTCGCCAGCACGAAGCGGTTCGCGGGATCGAAGAGCAGCTTGTCGTAGTACCCGCGCCAGTGGAACCTCGGCCCGCGGGTGATCGCCCTGACGGGCGGCAGGCGCCCGTCGGAGACGCTGGCCGGCGCGTTCGTCGCCGCCCACGCGCGGACGGCGGGCCATGCGACGGCCAGCGATTGAAGGAACGCGCGGCGGTTGGTCGGATTCATGCGGCCATCGTAGAGCCTCGTCGGCGCGGGGCGAGGAAAAACGCCGCCGATCATGCCTCAGGCCTGCCATCACCCCTCGCTCATGCACCGCACGAGCCGCCGGCGATTTGGAGGGCGAGCCGCCGGCGAGCCATTGGGAATCGGTGTCACAGCTCGCGGGGCCGACCGCCCTCCACGCCGCGGGGCCGCTCGCCCTCCAGGCCGCGGGGCCGACCGCCATGCCGGACAGGGCTGCGCGCGCGGCAGGACCGCGGTCACGGCGCCGGCAGGACCTGCACGGCGTCAATGCCGACGTTGCCGTTGGCCGCGTCGGTGTCGATCACCACGCTGCAGGGTTCGCCCGCCTTGACCTCGAAAACGCCGAGCGAGACGAAGCCCTTTTCGAGGGGGGCCGGCTGGCGCTGGTTGATCCGCTGTTCCTTGCTCTCTCCGCCGCAGTTCACGGTGACGCGGGTGTTCGTCGCCCGGTTTTCGTGATGCTGGTACGACATGCGGATCTCGTAGCGGCCGGTCTTGTCGACCTTGAACTCGTAGCGCGCGGCGCCGACGGACCGGGGGGCGTGGTACCGGTAGTTCACCCCGACGAAGCCCTTGAGGTTCTGCCCGTCCTGCCACCGGCCGGTCAGTTTCGCCTGCGTGTCGTCGATCACGATACCGGGCAGCGAGGCCGGGTCGATGCCCTCGCCGGGCGGACCGGCGGCGGCCGGCAGCGGCGGCGCCTCGATGCCCGGCGGAAGCCTGAGCGGTTCGACGACGGTGCCGCGGCGGGCCGCGCCGGGCTGGTTGAGCAGCTCGGCCATCTCCTCCCAGCGCGCCGGGTAGATGTCCGCGGGCAGGCAGTCGTGCTTCACGCAGAGCGACGCGGCCTTGCCGACCACCTCGCCCATCATGCCGCCGGTCTTCATCACGCGCACCGTCCCGAGCGCCTCGTGGGTCACGCTGATGCAGCGGCCGGCCATGAACAGGTTCCGCACGTTGCGCGAGTAGAAGGCGCGGTAGGGCACCGGGTAGCCCCTGTTCCGGTCCACCGCCTTCCCGAACTCGGCCCGCGAGATGAACGGATTGCCGGCGGCGGCGTTCGTGTATTCCTGTCTCGGGTAGTGCAGGTCAATGTCCCACGTGGTCGGCACGCAGCCGTCGGGGAACGGCTTCTTCCCGACGATGTCCTCCCTGGTGAGCACCACGTCGCCGAGCAGCTGCCGGGACTCGCGCGGACCGCCGATGTAGGCGACCCATTCGAGCTTCGCATTCGCATGCCGGTCGCGGCCGTCGCCGTTCTTCATCGCATTGAACGCCCCGAACACCGCGCGCAGATTCCAGTCGCGCATGTGCTCGAGGTCATCGATCGGGTGGAGGTCGAAGCCGCTCTCCCAGAACCACGGACCGGTGCCGTCCTTCGGATACGGGAAGTCCTTCATCGTCAGCGCCAGCGCCCACGGCGTCTCGGGGAAGGCTTCGGGCCGTCCGGTGTCTTTCCACCGCCACATGTTGCTCATGCCCATGTGGCCGCGCTCCTGCGTGGCGTGATCGGCGCCCGCCAGCACGCCGAGGGTGCCGTGGCCGGTGCAGTCGGCGAACAGGCGGCCGGCGAACCGGGTGAGCGCCCCCGTCCGCGTGTCCATGGCCACCACGGCGACGATGCGGGGCCCGTTGGTCTCGACCTGGAAGACGCAGTGGTTCAGGAACAGCGTGAGGTTGGGCTCCGCGCGCAGGATCGCCTCGCGCTTGGCGTCGGTGAATTCCTCGGTCCGGCCGGGCGACTTCGTCGGCCGGTCCGCGAGTTCCTCGACGATCTCCCCCACGCGCGGGAAGAGCCCGCGGCGCGTGAGCCCCTGCGGCCACACGCGCACCTCGGCGCTGCCGTTGCCTCCGAGGACGGGCCGGTCCTGGATCAGGGCCACGCGGCAGCCGGCACGCGCGCCCGACACCGCGGCGCCCATGCCGCCGTAGCCGCCGCCGACGACGACCAGGTCAAACGGGCCGGCCGGGGCGGGCGTGTCCGGAATGCCCAGCCACTGCCGCCGCCAGGGGGCCATCGGGGCCGGATCGTTCGGCGGCGTCAGCGCGGGCTCGTCGGTGAACAGGATGGCGTCGCACCGGCCGTCAAAGCCCGTGAGATCGCGCAGCGCGATCGTCACGCGGCTCTTCCGGATCGCCACCGTCCCGCCCGCCTGCCAGCCCCAGTCGGCGCCGCGCGTGCCGAAGGTCTCCTTCAGCGGCTCGCCGTCCACCAGGACCTGGAACCGCCCCGGGGCGCCCGGCGCCTTCCAGCGGGCCACCCAGTCCTTCGTGCGCGCGAAGACGCGGTACGTACCCTCCCGGGGGAACGACACCGTGGTCACCGCATCGTCCACCGGTTCGCCCAGTCCGTGGGCCAGCAGGTACGGCGACCCCATGAGCGGGATGAACTGGGTATCGAGACTCCACCCGCCGTGGTCCGTGAACGACTCGGCCTCCACGAGCACCGTCGCGCCGCGCGCGCCGCTGGCGAGGGCGATCGAGGCGGCCAGCGCCGTCGCGAGGACGACGCGCGAGCCGGGGCGGGATGGCGACCGCGAGGTCCTCGCCCGCACCACGTCACGGCCCCCGGATTCCGGCGACAGAGCGCCGGAACCCCCACGGACCGATCCGCAACCCTGCCGTTCCGCCGCTCTGCCGGCGGAACAGGCCCTCGGCGATGCCGGCGGCGACGCGTCGGGGCTCTTGAACGGGTGGATCTGCGGTGGCCGTGTTCGCCGTTCCGGAGTCTTCATGGGGTGCTGCTCTTCTCTTGCTTCAGTTCGAGGTTGTCGATGTAGAAGACCGCGGCATTGGTCGCAAGGCTGCTGATGCCCACCCACTGCAGCCGGCCGAAGGCGGGATGGGCGTACGGGAGTCCTTCGAAGCGGCGGGTCTCCCCCGGCGTCCTCACCTCCAGGCTGTACGTCCCGTTCGTCTGCGGTCCCAGACCGAGTCGCATCGCGAGATGCACCCACGCGTTGGTCGGGAACGGCATCAGCACGCGGTCGCCCGCCTGCAGCGCCCCCTTTCCGTTCACCCGCACGCTGGGCCCCGCCCGGTACGGCTGGCGGGCGTCCCGCCCCTCGATCCACGGCAGGGCGCCCGGTTCGATGCGCAGGTCGAAGGAGAGGTCGGCCGCGCCGCGCAGAAGGTCCGTCCGGTAGTAGAAATGCGGGTGGAAGACCTGCGGCAGGCCGGCCGCGTCGGTGACCTTGAGACTGCGTTTGCCGGACGCCGCGGTCTCTTCCGTGACCGCCAGCCCGCCGGGCGCGTCGGCCCCCGAGACCGTCGCATTCGTCGGCGGGAAGCCCGCCGGCGTGCGTTCGAAGCTGTCGGAGAAGGTGCGACGATCCGCCCATGCCACAAACGGCGTCGGCGCCCGCTCGATCCGGCGCGGGGCCTCCACCCACGCCTTGTCGCCGACCAGGCCGACCGGGGCGAGGTCGAATTCAACGAAGCCGATCTTCGCGGCGGGCGACTCGGGCTTCAGCGCGAAATCCGCCTTCTCGATGCTGGCGAAATGCGGGTCGGCGATCACCGAATGGATGTCCTGGCCGGTCTCCTGCTGCCATTCTCCGATCGTCATGCCGGAGAGCGCCGGATCGCCGCCGGCCCGCCAGTACAGGTTGCTGTCCATGCGGAAGTTCCCGTTGCCCCACCGCCCCGCGAGCAGCGGACCGCGGTCCTGGCAGACGATGTTCCGCTCGAAGACGAACGAGCAGTGGTCTTCCTCGCGCGAGCGCTGCACCTGGCCCTCGGCGGCGAGGGCGAGGATGTTGTTGCGGACGATGACGTTCTTCCCGTAGTGGTGATGGTAGCCCCCGGTCTTGGTCAGGTAGACGAGGTTGTTCTCCAGGACGATGTCCGTGCTGCCCTCGTCGGTGTACAGACCCCATCCGCCGTAGCTGTAGGACAGGACGTCGTGAATGATGTTGTTGCGGATGACGGTGCCCGGCTGTGTCCCGAGGGTGTACACGCCGCCCATGTCGCTCAACACGCCCCTGCCCAGGTGGTGAATGCGGTTGAACTCCACCACGTTGCCGCGCGCCTCGTGCGGTCCGTAGCCCCAGGTCCAGCCGAGCGACAGGCCGGAGTAGAGGAAGTCGCACACCTCGTTGTGGGCAACGATGTTGTTCGCGCTCTGGCCCACCCAGATCCCCACGCCCGCGGGAAACACGTGGCCGCCGTCGTGGATGAAGCAGTTGAGCACGGCATGGCCGCCGGTGCGAACCGCGTCGCTCTTCGGCATGTCTTTCGCGCCGCGCATCGATTCCCCGATCCGCACCCCCCCCGCCCCGAGGTCATGCAGGTGGCCGCGTTCGATGCGATTGCTCTGGCAGCCGCGATGGAACAGGATCGCATACTCGCCCACGTGCGCGACCTCGCAGCCTTCGAGGACACAGTCGCGCGCGCCGTCGGCCGACACCGCCGCGCCGAGGAAGACGGCGGCCTGGCCGTCCGCCATCTGCGTCCGATCGAAATCCCAATCCGCGTGCTGGAAGGAAAGGCCCCTGAGCGTGACATGCTCGACGTAGTTCGACTGGTCGGGCCGGCCCTCGAATCGCACGAGCGTGCGCAGCGCCGGCGCGACGAACTCGGCCTTCGCGGGATCCTCGCCCGGCCGCGGGAGGTAGCGCACCTCCCCGCTCTTCCGGTCCAGGAACCACTCCCCCGGGGCGTCGAGAGCGGACGCCAGGTTCTCCACGCGATACCGCTGGTCCCTCTCCCACCATGACACCGGCCAGCCGCTCGGGTTCGTGAAGCGAACGGTGCGGTTGGTTTCGTCGAGATCGGCGATGCCGTGCCACGAGGCGGTCCACGAATGGTAGAGCACGAGGTCGGCATCCCCGATGTCCGGCCAGGGCTTCAGATCCCCCGCCTTGAACCGGAAGCCGATGCGCGATTCCGGACCGGCCCTGGCGCGGTCGCGCGGGTGGGGCGTCAGCGGGCCTGCCGACCGCAGGTATCCCTCGTTCGGCGTGCGGGCGCGGATCGCGCGCCGGCCGTTGACGAAGAGCTGGTGAAAGCGCCACGTCCCCGCCTCCGCCTCGGGCGCGCGCGCGGTCCACACGCTCCCCGTGCCCTTTCGCCAACCGGTAATGATGCGGCCGCCGCTGAGGACCGGCGCCGCGCCGGGTGCGGCCGCGTAGGAGACCGCGGCGGTCGCCGTGCCGGAATCCTCAGGCGTGAACAGCAGCGGCTCGGAGAGCCGATACGTTCCGCCGCGCACCAGCACTTCAACCGGTTCCCGCAGGCCGTTCTCCTTCTTCTTCATCTCCCGTATGGCATCGCGCGCACGGGCGATGGTGGCGAAAGGCTGATTCGTGGTTCCCGGATGGGCGTCGTTCCCGCCGGGATCGACGTGGAACGTCACCGCCCCCGCGCCCGCCGCGAGGCTGAGCACACACGCGGCGCGGAGCAGGGCCATCGGCATCGTGTCTCTCCAGGGCATCACGCTCATGAAAGCAGACCGCCCCAACCTACTGCAAGCCGCCAGACGCATGCATCGCACCGCGGGTCGCGGAAGCGTGCATGACGTCGGGAAAGGGGTCATTCCTCGACCACGATCACGGCATGGATGTCCACCCTCGGAACCGCGACCGTGATACGGCCATCCGTCCATTTCACAGGCAGATCCCTGCCTTCCGGCTGCAGGGTCACAGCGCGCGGGGCACGAGGCAGGCGAATCGAGACCTCCAGCGGTCCAGCGGGTGGAACGCGGTCGAACACGGCTTGCGCGGGATCGTCGTGCGGACCTGCCGTATTGACCAGATTCACCATGAGCCGCCCGCCCAGCCGCCGCGGACTGACGTCGATCTCGTTCGAACCGCTCACCTCGACCAGCGGATTCGGAAACAACTTGCGCACCGCCACGCCGAAATCGTCTCCCGCGGACGGCACTGCGATGATTCGTCCCATCCCCGATGACGCGCCTGCCAGCTCCTTCTCGAACAGCCGTCGCGGTCCCTCGCCGATCAGCAGGAGGGCGCCGCCTCCCTTCGCATAGGCGGCCAGCTCGTCGCGGAAGGCCGGTTCGAGGTGTCCCCACCCCGGCACGACGATCAGCGGCCACCGCGCCATGGCGCCGGCCAGGTGATGCTCGCCCACGACCTGCACCGCGTACTGCCGGTCCAGCATGGCGATCAACGCCGTGCGCATGACGTCAATGCCGTCGCTGCCGGAAGGGTGAAACAGGGCGTTGGCGCTTCGGTAGTGCCCGGCCCGCGAGTACAGCAGGGCGACCTGCGGAACCGCCTCCGACCGGTGGCAACAGGACTGGCGGGCGCGGCAGAAGGCGGCCACGTCGGCCATCACGGGCATCTCCTCCAGCCGCACGGAGCCGTCGCGGTTCTGGGTGAAATACGCCTGGTATCCGCCGCCCAGCGCCAGCACCACGGCGGCCTCCTGCTGCAGCTGGATCGCGGACTTCTGCTGGTGCCCGGTCCGTCGGAAGGACCACGACATGAGATCCCACGCGCGCCCCTGGTTCTCGAGACAGCGGCCGGCAAAACGGGCCGAATCGACGCTACGCTCGGGCGAGAAGTCGCCCGAGAGGGCGGCGACACCCGCGGTCACGGGCTCCGGCATGTGGTCGCTGAAGGCCCAGTTGCTGATGACCTCGAAATCCGGGTGCGAGGTCTTCAGCGCGTCCACGTAGTGCCGGACATAGCGTCGGAAGGCCTCCCGGTGGAAGTCCTTCCATTCGTTCCAGCGCGGCGCATCGCCCCCGGCTGGCGCGTTCGTGGCGCCGGTCGCGGAACAGAACGCCTTCACGGCCGCCTCGCCGTAGTCCGGCACGGTGGCCCAGCAGTCGCCGTCCACCCATGCCCCGTCCACGCCATACTCGCCCGCCAGCTCGCGGAGTTGCGGGATCATCAGTTCGTCCACGTAGGGGCCGAAGACCGAGGTGGCGCGGTCGCTCGGCTTCCCGTCGGCGTTGCGGGCCGCCCAGTCGGGATGCAGGGCGACCGCGCGGCCGTCCCACACGCCCGAGTAATGCATGAACAGCGCCACGCCTTTCTCGCGGGTCACGTCCCGCCACAGCCGCAGGGGGTCGCCCACGATGCCGGGCGCGGCATGGCCCACCTTGGTCGGATAGCTGGAGTAGCCGGGGTGGCCCTTGCAGTCGATTTGGATGTAGTCGGGTCTCACCCGGTCGATGATCGACGCGATCATCTCGCGCGTCGTGCGGGCGCCGACGTCTGTGCAGTCGGGCCCGGCGTGGAAATCGAAATGGATGCCGAAAAACGACTCAGCGCGGCGCAGCCGTTTGGCGGAGGACGACAAACCGCCCTCCGCGCCGTAGGACTCCAGTCCGGCAAGCACAACGGCAAGCGTGAACGCTGCATAGACGGTCTTGACTTGTTTCATATTCGCACCTGCAACCCCATTCGGATCGAACAGAAGGTAGCAGAGGCAGGAGAGAAGACAATCGCCTTCGATTCCGCCTTCGATTCCGCTTGCCCCGGCCTTCGATCGCGTACATGGTTCTCCGAGGCGAAGGCAGATGCAAGCCTTCGGGCCGGCCGTGCCCGGTCCGAGTCAGGAGGTTATGAGGCCATGGCAGAGATGTGGCCGGAGCGTTCAGCGGAGGGGGGGGGGCGTTTCGTTGGCCCCGCCGCATCCAGCGACCAATCGAAAGACAAGATAGATTGTTCCGCCCAGACATAATACGCAAGTGCGTATGATGTTCTCCGTGGGTTTCTCCGTTGCGAAGGGCGGCGGAACAGTCTCTGAAGGCGGCGCCGTTGCGCGGAGGAACAGACAGGGACGAGTCAGTGTGTTGAGCGGCCAGGGCCGTTGGGGTGCGGCTCGCCGCCTTGGGAAGGAGCCTGAGACCATGAACGTGAAGACAACAACCACATGGAGCATCCTGGCGTGCGCGGCATGGGCCGCGACCACATCGAGCGCGTGGGCGCAGGGCGGCCTGACGCCGCCGGGGGCGCCCGCCACCACGATGAAGACGCTGGCGCAGGTGGAACCGCGCACGCCGATCTCCAGCGCGCCGGTGACCCTCTCGCAGCCGGGGTCGTATTACCTGACCACCAATGTGAACGGGACGATTACGATTGACGCGGACTACGTCACGCTCGACCTGATGGGATTCCGGGTGGCGCCCACGGCCGGCGACGCGATCGACATCCCCACCGGCAAGGGCAAGCACACGGTCGTCCGCAACGGCACGCTCCGTTTGAACGGCGCGTCGGCAGGGGTGGATGCGCGCTACGTCCAGGACGGCAACAGCCGGTTCGAGGACCTGATCATCGACGGCAACGACGTGGCGTGGTGCGGCATTTACGCCGGCTCGGGCTGCCTGATCCGAGACTGCGACATTCGCAACTGCAACAACAACGGCATCCTCGGAAACAGCACGCACGGCGGGCTCGAAGTGCGCGAGTGCCGGGTCATCGGAGGGACCGTGGACGGGATCACCGTGTACCAGAACTCCCGCCTCATCGGCAACGTGATCGAGGGCAACGGCGACGACGGGCTGGTCCTGATCTCGACGAATACCCACGTGAAAGGGAACATCGTGCGCGGCAACCGCGACAACTACGAGCTGGCGGCGGGCAACCTCCTTGACCTGCTGCTGTGCCAAGTCCCGGAAACCCTGGACCAGCCTTGCTCGGCCAAACTGGCCGGCAACCTGGCCTCGACCGCCGGCGGCGTGGTCATTACGGCCAGTGGAGTCACGCTGGACCTGATGGGCTTCACGCTCTCGGGAAGGCGCGACTCTTCCGATCACGGCGTGCATCTGGACGGCGAGGCGGCTGCTCCGCTCCGGAATATCGTCGTGCGCAACGGTGTCGTCAGCGGTTTTGGCTATGGCATCCTCATCCAGCATGTTCAGGACAGCCGATTTGAGCATCTGGTAATCGCGACCAACCTCTCGTTCGGTGTCTACTTCAATGCCCGGGGCGCGGGCAACCGCATCGTCCATTGCACGATCAGCCGAAACGGATCGGACGGCATCATCATCTATGGTTTCAACGGCCCCTGCTACGGCAATACCATCGCCAATTGCACAATCGACCATAACGAAGAATCAGGCGTCGGTCTCAGCTCGTACACCAGCCAGTGCAATGGCAATACCATCGCCGATTGCACGATCATCGACAACGGCGATTACGGCATCAGTCTGGATGGCAACGGCGGCCAGTGCGACGGAAACAGCATCGTCAACTGCCTGATTCGCGGGAATGTAGACCAGGGCATCCACTTGGGGTATGCCACCGGCAATCGGATCGAGGGTAACCATATCAGCGGCCAGACCGGCGCCTCCGGGGGCATCTATTGCCTGAATACGACGAACAATCTGATCTTTCGCAACACCTGCGTGGGACAGACCTACAACTACCACATGAGCGCCAGCGACGTGTACGGACCGATCGTCACCAACACGGGCGCCTTGGCGACCAGCGGCGCGGCGGCCCATCCCTGGGCCAATTTCTCGCGGTGAACGGAGAGAAGCAGCGGGCCGGTTCTCCCGGTGACCGTCGAGGACGGAACGGTTCCATACGTCTTCGGCATTCTTTCCGGGGAAGGCGTGCTCCAGATCCACCGATCGCGCAGGATTGCGCGCGGTACGAACGCGAACCCGTACCGCGGGCAATCTTGCCCGCGTCCCGTAGCTGAACCAAACTCCAGCCCCGGGCAATCTTGCCCGCGTCCGCTTGCCACGGCTTCGCCCTGCATCTATAAAGAGCGCGTGCGCGGCTGCGCGCTCGCGGCTGGCTGGTGGAAAGAGAGCTCCATGAAAGCGACTTCGAGCCCCGTGACCCGACGGAAGATTCTGGGCGCCGCCGGCGCGGCCGCCGCGGGGTGGCTCTGCGGATGCCGGACGGGGGCGAAGGAAACGCCGGCGGCTCAGTCGCCCGCGCCAGCGGGCGCCGCCGCCGCGCCGCTTCAGGAGGTGACACTCCAGGGCGACCGTATCCGCGTGGTGGCTGACCCCGCCCACGGCATGGGGTTGATCTCCTTCGCCGTGCGGCGCGAAGGCCAATGGCTCGACGTCTCGCCCGACGGCCGCGCGCCGGGCACCGCGATGAAACAGTGCAGTTGGATGATGATCCCCTACTCCAACCGCATCGAGAACGGCCGTTTCACCTTCGAGGGCCGCGACTATCAATTGCGCAATGGGCGGGGCCACGCCATTCACGGCGACGTCTTCGCGCGGCCGTGGAGGGTCGTGAAGCAGAAAGCGGACTTGCTTCGGTGTACGCTCCGGTCAACCGACTTCGTCGACTTCAACTGGCCATGGCCGATTGAAGTGGAGGCGGAGCTGGCGGTCGAAGGGGACGTGCTCGCGCAACGACTTCGCATCCGCAACCGCGGCCGGACCACCATGCCGGCCGGCTTCGGGTGGCACCCCTATTTCAACCGCACGCTCACGCGGCCGGATGAGCCGGTGCTGCTGCAAATCCGGTTCACCGGTGTCTATCCCGACACGAATGGCAACTGCATACCCGCCGGACCGGCCGCCCCCGTGACGCCGGAGCTCGACTACTCGAAGGCCAAGCCCGTTCCGCGCGACCGCCGCTATGACCTCTGCGCATGCGGCTTCGACGGTCGTGCCACCATCGAGTGGCCCGAGAGCGGCGTCCGGCTGGCCTGGGAGTGCTCGCCCAACGTCACCCACTTCGTCTACTACAACCCGATCGAGCGCCCCTATTGGGCCGCGGAGCCGGCCGCCAACGCCAACAACGGCGTGAACCTGCTGGCGAAGGGCGATCCGACGCACGGCGTGATCCCGCTGCCCGCGGGCGGCGAGGTGAAGGCGCATTTCGCCATCCGGGTGAACGTGTGACGTGTTTCGGCCGGCGGGGCCGCCGGCCCTCCCATCGCGTCGCCCCGTGCGGGAGGGACCGCGGCCCCGCGGTCCGCCCGTCTCGCTCTCCGCACGCGTCATTGCTTCTCCCCGGCCGGCGGGGCCGCCGGCCCTCCCATCGCGTCGCCCCGTGCGGGAGGGACCGCGGCCTCGCGGTCCGTCCGTCTTTATCTCCCCGCGCTTCACTCGTTCTCCCCGGCCGGCGGGGCCGCCGGCCCTCCCATCGCGCACCGCCCCGTCCGGGAGGGACCGCGGCCTCGCGGTCCGCCCGTCTCTCTCCGCAATGCGATCCATCGCGCATATTCGACGGATGGGGCATTGGCTTTCCTCGAAGGTAATACTATAGTGCGTTGTGATCACGGCGGAAGAACTCTGCGGCGAAGAATGGGCCGATTGGTACCGGCTCACCCCACGCGAGCGATGGCGCGAAGCGGAGAAGTTGCGGGACATGTTCCTCGACTTGGGAGGGAGTCTTGACGTCGAATCCGATACGCAAAGTCCTTTCCACGCTGCGATGCAGGGATGTTCGTGCCCTCCTGATGGGCGGCCAGGCGTGCGTCTTGTACGGCGCGGCTGAGTTCAGCCGCGACACGGATATTGCCATCCTTGCGGAAGACCGGAACTTCAACCGTCTTCTCGCCGCCATGGCTGAATTGCGTGCGGAGTGCATTGCCGTACCGCCGCCGGATTTGCGGTATCTGGAAAGAGGTCACGCAATCCATTTCCGATGCCACCACCCGGAGGCGGACGGAATGCGCGTCGACGTCATGAGCCGCATGCGTGGCGTGGACGAGTTTCCGAGACTATGGGAGCGGCGAACGACGATCACCCTCGATCCCGATTCCCCCATCGACGTCCTCTCCCTGGCCGACCTCGTCCAGGCCAAGAAGACGCAACGCGACAAGGACTGGCCGATGATCCGACGTCTGCTCGAAGCGGACTACTTTCGTCGCGACGAGGAGGTGACGGCTGCCCGACTTGGCCTGTGGCTCGAGGAACTGCGCACGCCCGAGATCCTCATCGAGGTCAGCCGTGATCACCCCGAGGCTGCTTCCGAGCGGGCGGCAATCCGCCCTCTGCTTCATACGGCCATGGCTGGCGATCGGGCCGCGCTGGAAATCCAACTGCGCGAGGAAGAAGCCGCCGAGCGCGAGCGTGACCGCATCTACTGGGAGCCGCTGCGCCGCGAACTGGAGGTTCTTCGCCGCGGTCCGTGAAGGATCAGGGCACCCACGCGGGAGGGACCGCGGCCCCGCGGTCCGTCCGCCGCGCTCTCCACACGCTTCATTCGTTCTTCCCGGCCGGCGAGGCCGCCGGCCCTCCCATCGCGCACCGCCCCGTCTGGGAGGGACCGCGGCCCCGCGGTCCGCCCGCCGCGCCCTCCGCATGCTTCACTCGTTCTTCCCGGCCGGCGAGGCCGCCGGCCCTCCCATCGCGCACCGCCCCGTCT
>CAZSUU010000001.1:241978-354256 GCA_964610105.1 uncultured Verrucomicrobiota bacterium
TCGTTCTTCCCGGCCGGCGAGGCCGCCGGCCCTCCCATCGCGCACCGCCCCGTCTGGGAGGGACCGCGGCCTCGCGGTCCGCCCACCGCGCCCTCCGCATGCTTCACTCGTTCTCCCCGGCCGGCGGGGCCGCCGGCCCTCCCATCGCGCGCCGCCCCGTCCGGGAGGGACCGCGGCCCCGCGGTCCGTCCGCCGCGCTCTCCACACGCTTCATTCGTTCTTCCCGGCCGGCGAGGCCGCCGGCCCTCCCATTGCGTCAGCTTCGTCAAGCAGGGCCGCAGGATCCGGCGCAATGAGCGGCGGGATGCCGAGCAGGATTAAGCTATAGTCCTCCAGTGCGACGTGGGCGGGCTTCTCTAGACGCAGGCGCCATGTTTCGCCCGGGGCATCGGCAGGACGTGTGGCCCGCAACAGGTGGGGCGTCGTAATGTCATCGCGATAATCCACACGTTCGCCCCGCGGATTCACGAGGGCCGCGGCCACGCCTTCGTGGGGGCCGGAGCCGGTGATCCGGAGGCCAAGCTCACGCACACCCGCCGGAACGCGGAATGCGTAGTCGCCCACTATGCCGAAGAAATGAACCGCTCGCCGGTCCGAGGCCGCGGCGAGTGGCAATTGCGGCGAGCGAATCCTGAACACGGCGCCGTTCGTCCCGCACGTGATGCGATGAACGCCCTCTTCGCGGGCGGCGACCCGCAGCAGCCGTTCGGCGCCGGCCTCCACGGTGGTGCGGAGGATCTCGGCGCCCGACGGACCGGTCACCTGGATCGGTATGGCGTGGGGACCGGGGCCGACGGTCTCCACGCGGACGGCCAGATCGAACGCCTCCCCCTCCTTCGCCCATGCCACAAGATCCGCTTCGTGCCGCAGACGCCATGTCCGGGGCTCGCCGCTGTTGACCGACCCCCCTTTCACCGGTCTCATCCGGGAGACGTCAAAGTCGTGGCGCGGGATCGCGAACGCCGCGAGGGCGGGGATCCACTCCGTCAGCCGTCGCCGGTCCAGCCGGCAGGCTTCCTCGCGGTCGCCGATCCGGAGCAGGAATTCGCCGCGGATATCGCGAAGCCCCCGAAATCCGCCGTCATCCTGCCACTCGATGGGCACGCGGCCGGCCGGCACCGCGATCGAGCCGCCGTCGAACACCACGCCGCCCACATCGGACGTGCCTCCGCGCCGCGTGCGAAACGAGATGGCCGCGGACGAGTTCGTACCGGCCTCGATCCGACATCCGGAAAAACGCAGTTTTGCCGCGCCGGCAGCATTGTCTCCAATCTGCACGACCGGCCCGCTGTCGCCCGCGAACACGCAACCGCGGAACTCGGCCCCGCCGCGCAACGATCCTTCCGGCCGTCCCGGCGCCACGTGCCAGAGGAGTGCCGCCCGCTGGTTATCCTTCGCCAGGCATCGTTCGAGTCGCACCGAAACCGGCTGTGACGTCCCGCTCAACTGGTGCAGCGCGAAGAGGAACCCTCCGCCCGCATTGCCCGTGGCCGTGCAGTCGCGCAGGACGCAATTCACCACCCGCTCGAACGGATGGTTCGGCTCGAAGTCGATGCCCGCCATCGGCGCCGTGCCGCCGGTGTCCCGTAATGTCACCCGTTCCAGCAGCAGGTTCTCGGCGGAGATCACGCTGATGCCCTGCCGGTAGTTGCCCGCGCAGATCACGTCGCGAATGACCACGTCGCGGCACGGTTCTCCCTTCGGACCGGCGCCGACGTAGATGCCGTCGCCCCCGCTCTCCGTGAGCGTCAGGCCGGAGACCCGCACGTTCACGCATGCGCGAAGCATGAGACAATGACGCCACTCGGCTTTGGCGTAGTTGGTCGTGGCGTAGTCCTCGCGCCACATGCGGAGGACGGCCCCCGTGCCGGTCAGGGTCAGATTGGTCAATTGGTTCGCGCTGAACAGGCTGTCGCCCCTGCCCGCGAAGCCTCCTCGCCGGGCCGTGATGACCACGCCGGGCTCGAAGACGATTTCCTGGTCGCCGACAAGCTGGACGGGATCGATGATCCACGGCGCACCGACGTTCTCCACGATCAACCGGCGGACGCCGGACCCGATGGCCGCCTGAAGAGCGGCCGTGGCGTTGGTCGGATCAAAACCCCACCAGACGGCGCGGGCCTCGGACAGGCGACCGTCACGAACGGCGGCCACCGATGTGGAATCGGCAGGCGGAAACGACGCGGCGCCCGCCGCGACGCCCCATGCCAGCAGCGCCGCCAGCAAGGCACGACACCCGGGACAAACGACCACATGGCAGGAGCAGTTCTTCATATTCGCCCCTCGGTCTCACGTCCACGTGCGAGACATTCGTGAACTAGCTGCCTTCCTAACGGGCCTCGCAAGCGAGGCCCCTACGTCAACGAAGGACCGGGAAATGGCGCCGCCCGTCGGCATCCTCGTGGCGCGGCCGAAGCCTCTCGGCGGGACAATCTACTCCGCGGCTTCGCGCCCGATCTCGATTCCCGCGTCGATCGACTGCCCGCCCGCCGCGTTGCGGCAGTGGATGGCGATCACGTTGTCACCCTCCGCCAGGGCCTGGCCCAGTTCCGCGTTGATCAGGGTGCGGTACTCCGGGATGAAGCCCGGCAGGTCCGCCACCTTCTTGCCGTTGACGTACACCTGCGCATCCTCGTCGTATTGCACGCGCAGGGCCGTCACCGCCCCGCTGATCTTCCCGGCCTTGAAATGCCGGCGAATCCAGATCTCTTCCGTCCGCCATTCCGTGCCGACTCTGGCGCCGACCGTGCCGGGCGATCCGAATCCGGCCGGCCCCTCCGACCACGCGGCATCATTGAATTCACGCGCCGACCAATCCGCCGCCGGCGCGTTGGTGGTGTACCGCCAGGTCTGCGGCTCTTTCTCGGACGACGGTACAAGCGTCGACCACTCGATCTTCCGGACGCGCGGCGGCTGCGTCTCGCAGGCCGCAGGTCGCGCGTTGATCGCGCGCATCCGACCGACATCGTACTTGGGCTTCCGGTCGTAGAAGTACACGCCGTTCTGTTCCTGCTCGACGTCCGTGAGCTGCGTGTAGCAGAAGGCGAAGATGTTCGGGTTGTCCAGCTGCGCGTCGGTCAGCCCCTTGTAGCGGGCGAAAAACTCCTCGACGCCCAGGCTCTGCCCGCCGTAGCCCCACCCCGCGGCGTCCCCGTCGCGATCCGTCTTCACGCGGATGCCGCCGTATTCGCTCACGAAGTACGGCTGGCCGCGGTAGGCGCTCCGCGGATCCCCCGGGTGGTTGTTGAACGGATCGCCTCCGGTCTGGCTGAACACCTCGTAGCGCGCCGCGAAACTCGCGGGGTTGCCGTCGTAGTCGTGCGCGTCGTAGACATCGGTCTCCGGCAGGAAGTGCGTGTAGCCGCTGGAGTCCAGGAACGGCCGCGTCGGGTCCATCGTCATCGTGGTCTTGAGCAGCAGTTCGATCCGCGCGATCGCCTCCTGGGTGCCGGTTTCGTTGAGCGGGCACCAGCCGACGATCGACGGGTGGTTGCGGTCGCGCCGCACCACGGCGTGCCATTCGTCGACGAACCGCGTCACGGCCCTCTCGTCTTCCAGGTTGATGCCCCAGCTCGGGAACTCCCCCCATACGAGGTAGCCCAGCTTGTCGGCCCAGTACAGCGTCCGCGGCTCGAAGACCTTCTGGTGCAGTCGCGCGCCGTTGAAGCCGGCCGCCATCGACAGCTCGATGTCCCGCCGCAGGTCGTCATCCGTCGGCGCCGTGCAGATGCCCTCGGGATAGAAGCCCTGGTCCAGGATCAGCCTCTGGAAGACCGGCCGCCCGTTGATCAGGAACCGGTTCCCTTCGATGGCGATCCGCCGCAGGCCGACGTAGCTCCGCACGGTGTCGATGACCTCCCCGCCCTTCAGCGTCTCGAGCGTGAGGTCGTAGAGGAACGGCTTCCCGGGCTCCCACGGCACGACGCGCGAGAGTTTCACGACCGCGAGCGTCGAGCGCCAACCGGCCGCGACCGTGTCTTCGCCGACGGCCTGGCCGTCGGCCGAGGCCCGGACCCTCAGTGTCACGTCCTTCGACGGGCCGTCCATCTCCGCCTGCACGAGCACGCGGCCGCCGGGCAGGTCGGGCGTGAGGGTGACATCGCGCACGTGCGTCTCGCCGGCCGCCTCCAGCCACACCGGCTGCCAGATGCCGGTGGTGCGGGTGTAGACGCATCCCTCGCTCTTCCCGTGGCTCTGCTTCCCGCCCGGCTGCAGGCCGGAACGCAGTTCATCGATGGCGTGCACGACCACCTCGTTGACGCCCTCGCGCACGCACCGGGTCACCTCGAAGCCGAAGGGCGTGTATCCCCCGACATGCTCGCCGAGAAACCGCCCGTTGAGCCACACGCGGGCGCGGTAGTCGACGGCGCCGAAGCGAAGGAACAGCCGGCCGGCGCGCAGATCGGCCGGGATCTCGAACGTCCGGCGATACCACACGTGGGGCAGGTAGTTCGTCGCCAGGCCCAGCCCCGACAATCGGCTCTCCGGGCAGAAGGGCACGACGATCCTCAGGGGCAGATCGCGCCCGGTGATCCAGCCCTGCTGCTCGCCGTCGCCCTCTTCGTCGATCGCGAACTGCCACTCGCCGTTGAGACTCTGCCAGGCCGTCCGCTGGAAGTCGGGTCGGGGATGCTCGGGGCGGGGGATGGCCGCCCCCGCGGCGATCGCGAGCCCAAACGCCAGCACCGGAATCATCGCTGTTCGTGTCATGGTCAGATCCTCATTCACCGGGCACCAAGGCGACGAGCCGCAACCCAACGGTCCTGGCCGCTCAATGCTTCCACTTCAATCCGTCCGTTCCTTCGTGCACCCGCGCCGCCTTCTGGGATCGTTCCGCCGCCCTTCGCAACGGAGAACCCTCACGTAAGACATCACACGCATCTACGTATCATGTCTTGGCGGAACAATCCATCAATCGGCCGGGAGAAATCGGCCGGGGGACAGACCAGTCCGCCCGTCCGAACACGACGCCGCAAATCCGATCAAAATATGCGATTTCGTCCTACGCTGGAAAGACTTGCAAAAAGCCGGTCGGCGCGAGATTTGCTCTCGGTGACGTTGGGTCTCGGGGTTTCTGCAAACCGGGAGATGGTCATGAGCGCATGTCGTCTGTGGTGTGGCGCGGTGATGGGGCTGGGCCTTGTGCACGCGGCCGCCGAGGCACAGGTGCCCGCCCTCATCCACTACCAGGGCCGGCTTCTGAACGGCACGAACCTCTACAACGGCTCGATCAGCCTGGGCCTGGCGATCCACACCAACGCGTCCGGCGGGGTGGCGCTGTGCGTGGACTCCAATCCGGCGGTGCCGGTGGTCGACGGGCTTTACTCAACCTTCATTGGCGACGACGTCGTCTCCGGCTCGCTCACCAGCGCGCTGGCCACGGGCGCCGCCTACATCGAGGTCACCGTGAATGGAACCCCGCTGGCGCCGCGCGAGCGGATCGGTTCGGTCGCCTTCGCCCTGCGCGCCGCCGAAGCGCCCGGCGGTGGTTCCGGGGGGACCGCCGGCTGGAGCCTCACCGGCAACGCGGGCATCGCTCCGAGCCAGTTCCTGGGCACCACCGACACCGCGCCGCTGGAACTTCGCGTCAACAACGCCCGCGTGGGCTTGTTCCGGCCCGACGCACCCAGTCCCACCGTGGTGCTCGGCAACGCGGTGAACGCGTCCTACGCGCAGGGCTCCGCCATCCTCGGGGGCGGCGGCAACAGCGTGGGACCCACGAGCGCCTACGCGGTCGTGGTCGGCGGGCGGCTGAACATGATCGGCACGAACGCCCCCTCCTCCGTCATCGGCGGCGGCACGAACAACGCCGTGGCGGATGGCATGGGACCGGCCGTCGTGATCGGCGGCGGCGACTCGAACCTCATCATCGGGCAGTCGAACGACCTCTTTCGCTGGTTCTTCGGCGCGCCCCGGAGCGTGATCTGCGGCGGTCAGTCCAATCTGGTCAAGGGCGGCGACGGCGCCGTGATCGGCGGCGGGCGGCTGAACACGGTCGTGGGCAACATCTTCCTCGACTTCCCGTGCGACTCGGCGGTGCTGGGCGGCTTCGGAAACCACGCGGAGGGCCACGCGTCGGCCATCGGAGGGGGGAGCGAAAACCAGATCCTCGCGGACTTCGCCGCGATCCCCGGGGGCGACCGGAATAAGGTCTTCGGTTCCTGGTCGTTCGCCGCCGGCCGCCGCGCGGTGGCCAACCACGCGGGCTCGTTCGTGTGGGGCGACTCGACCGATGCCGACGTGAGCTCCGTGGCCGACAACCATTTCACCGTGCGGTGCACGGGGGGCGCGAAGTTCTACACCTCGACGGGCACGACGGGTCCGTACCTCGACGCCGGCGGCACCTCATGGAAGACCTCATCCGATCGGAACCTGAAGGAGAACTTCCGGGAGGTGAACACGGTGGAGGTCCTGCAGCGCGTCGCGGAACTCCCGATCACGCAATGGAACTACCGCGGCTCGGATCCCTCCGTCGTGCACATCGGTCCCATGGCCCAGGATTTCCATGCCGCCTTCGGGCTCGGAGGGACGGACGACAAGGGCATCGGAACCCTCGACGCCGAAGGGGTGGCCCTGGCGGCAATCCAGGGAGTCGCACGGCGCCTGGAGGAGAAGGACCGGGAGATCGCCGACCTGCGCCGCCAGTTGGAGGAGCTGCGGCGCGAGATGCGCGCGGCGCGGCCAGCCGAAGCGCGCACCGATGCGGAGGCTCGCTGAGCGGGAAGGCAGCGCCATGAGAACACTCGCTCTCTGCCTGACTCTGGCCGCGGCTGCGCTCACGGGACCGGCGCATGCCGCCCCCAGCCCGCAGTCTCTCGAAACCGGGAACCTCAGCTCCGTGACGGACGGGTCGGGCCGTCCCTCGACCAATACGGTCCTGATCGGCGGCCTCGCGTACGTCCACGTCAGCGCGGCCGGCCAGCCCGGAGGCGTGTCAACGAGCGCCGGCGGGGGATGGACGCATCACGGAGGCTTCCTGCAGGCGGTCGACATCAAACGCGCGCAGTTGGACACCGACGGCGACGGGATCATCGATGAGATCGACGCCGACAACGACAACGACCGACTGGCCGATCGCGTCGAGATCGGCGGCTCCGCGTTCTCGCCGGCCACGCCCACGGTCGTGAATGCCGCCGACAGCGATGGCGACGGGGCGGACGACGGCGCGGAGGCGGTGGCGGGCACGAATCCGACGGACAGCAATGCCGTGCTGCGCATTGCCGCGATCGAACACCCCGCGGGGGCGCGGGCCGTGATCCGGTGGTCGGCGCGCGCCGACGGCGGGAAGAGATACCGCGTCCTGGCTGCCGACGGGCCCGGTTTCGCCCTGCCGTCCACCGCCCTCGCGACCAACACCTACTCCGGCGGACTTGCGCCGTGGTATCAGATGCCCGTCGCGTTCACCCACGAGGACGCGGCGAGCAATCGGTATTACCTGATCGAGGTGCTGCCGTAGGGGGAATCGGGCTCGCGGTAGCTCGCCCTCCATCGCGAGGCCAACGCGCGTCGTGGAGAAGGGCCGAGTTACCCTGCTTCGCCAGAGCGCTTCGCAGGGCGGGCGACGAGGCCGTCGCCGCGACCCGGAACCTCAGGCGGCCGGGAGGCCGTCCTGGAGGCGCCGCAGGATGTCCCAGTAGGCGCCGCGGTAGCCGCGCCTGATGGCCTCCTCGAGCACGTCGTTGCCGCTGTAGTTGTAGTTCCGTCCGGCGGCGGTCGGATCGGAGAAGAAGAATCGCGGGTCGTCTCCCGCCAGCCTTCCAACGAGCGGAAAAATCCCCTCCCCCAGTTCCGGGGTCAGGAAGAAGCAGGGTTCGGCGAAATCGCCCGCCGCGGCGCCGGGACCGTGAAGCGCGAAGGGGGCCTCTGCCGCCATCCGCGCAAGCGGGGTGCCGGGATACACCCGCACGCCGACGGACAAGCCGATCCGGTCGGGCCACACGTCGCGCAGGCACTCGATCGACCGGCGGACGGTCTCCGCGGTCTCACCCGGCCCGCCGAGCAGCAGATCGCACATGCAGACCATGCCCTGCGCCCGGCAGCGCGAAACGGCCGCGCGCACATCGGCCGCCGCGAAGTCGCGGCCCAGCCGGCGGAGCATGCCGTCATCGCCGCTGTCCGCCCCGAAGTTGATCCCGACGCAGCCCGCGCGGCGCATGGCGCGGGCGAGGTCCTCCGGAAAGGGGACCGGCGCGCAATAGGCATACCAGCGCAGCTTCTCGCCGAGCCCCCGCGCCGTCAGCGCCTCGCAGACGGCCCGCGCGTGTTCCAGCGGCCGGTTGAACTCCGCGTCGCACGTGTGCAGGTGGACCAGGCCCCGCCCCGCCAGGCCCGCGATCTCCTCGGCCACGGCCGCCGGGGGCCGACAGCGCGTCGCGCGGCCCTTGGCCAACGGATCGGCGCAGTAGATGCATCCGGCGGCGCAACCGCGCTTCGTCTCGAAGCCGATCTGTCCGCCTTCGCGGTAGTAGCGCGGATTGTCGGCCAGATCGCGGCGCATCGGCGGCAGCCGCGAGAGGTCGCAGGGCTCCTCGGGACGACCGCCACCGGTCAGCCGGATCACGCCGGGCGCGTCCGTCTCGCCACCCGCCAGGCGAGGAAGAACGAACTCGCCGTCGCCACGCACCCCGAAGTCGGCGCCGGTCCGCCGCAGGATCGCCTCCGGCATCACGGAGAAGCCGACGCCGCCGAGGACGACCGGCACGCTCGTTCGACCCTTGATCCGCCGCACGAGCGCGGCCAGTTCGGGCACGAACCATCCCCGACCCGGATAATAGCAGTCATCCGTGTTCCGGAAGGAAAGCCCGATCAATCCGTAGTCGGCCTGTCCGATCTGGCGGTCCACCGCCGCGTACGGATCCGCCTCGAAGCACAGGTCCAGCAGGTCGACCTCGTGTCCGGACGACCGGACGGAGGCGCCGACGTAGTCCAGTCCTACGGGCGCGATCGGCGGCCGCATCCGGTTGGTGTTGACGAGCAGAACACGCATGCCGCCTCCATGTACACACTTGGGCGTCCCGCCTCAAGATCCGTTCGGCCCCGTCCGCAACCCGGCGCTACTCCTGGCGCGGTCTCGTTGTTCCGCTCTTCTTCCCGGCGCCGGCGGCCTTCTCCGCCGCCGCGCCGCCGAGGCCCCCGGCCGAGGCCTCTGCCGTTTCCGGAATCGCCCCCTGGTCGCGCGTCTCCTCGATCCATTTCTCCAACGCGGCCCGGAGACGTTGCAGCGTCTCGCGATGTTCCGGTGATTCCGCCAGGTTGCGGATCTCGTGCGGGTCGGTCTGCAGATCATACAGTTCTTCCGCCGGCATGCTCGGCGCGCACAGCGCCTTCTGCGCCGGCGTGAGTTGGCCCTGTGCGTTGAGCGCGGGGAGCAGGCTCCACACCGGGTACTGCTTCTCCTTGTACGCGTTCGGCTGCAGGAACGGGCGGTCGGGGGTGAAGTTCCGGATGTACCGGTGGCGTGCGTCCCGCACGGTGCGCAGACGGAACACGGTCTCGTCGCACCGGTCGCGAGCGCCGAAGACGTACTCGCGCGGCGCCGCGGCGCGGTCGCCCAGGAAGACCCGTCCTTCCATTTTCGGCGGCACGGCGGCGCCCGCGAGGGCGAGCATGGTGGGCGCAAGATCGATCGCGGCGAGCAGCCGCTCGTCCACCGCTCCGGCCGCGAAGTGCTTCGGCGCAGGCCAGGCCTTCGGCCAGCGGATGATCAACGGCACATGCAAGCCGGTCTCATAGACAAACTGTTTGCCACGCACGTGCGCCTGTCCGTTGTCCCCAAAGAACACCACGATCGTGTGGTCCGCCAGCCCATCGACTTCAAGCTGTTTCAGCACCAGGCCCACTTTGCGATCCAACTCCGAAGCGGAGTCGAGGTACTTCGCCCAGTCCTCGCGGGTCACCGGATGATCCGGGTAATACGGCGGCACCTCCACCTTGGACGGATCGGCCTTCGGCGGACCGTGGAAAACGCGATGCGTCTCATTGAAGTTGATCTGCGCGTAGAACGGCTGATGGACCTTGAGATCCTCCCATCGGTTGGAATCGAACGGCCTGCCCTCATACGCGAAATTCCAGTCGGTCTTGCCGGTCCCCTTGAAGCCAAAGGACTCCGGCAGTTGCACGATGTTGGCGGTGAAGTAGCCCGCGTCGCGCATCCAGTCGGGCAGCACGCGCACCCCGTCGGGCAGACGGTGGCCGTCCTTGCGATGCGACCGGTGGTGGTGTGCGCCAATCGTGGTCGCGTACATGCCGGTCATGAAGGCCGAGCGGCTGGCCGAGCATACCGGCGCGGTCGTGTAGAAACGCGTGTACCGCACGCCGTCGCGGGCGAGTTGATCGAGGTGGGGCGTCCAGACCTCTTTCGTGCCGTAACACCCCAGTTCCACGCCGAGGTCTTCGCCGATGAGCCACAGGATGTTCGGACGTTTCCCCGGCGCTTCCACCGCTCCCGCACGCATGGCCGCAAGAACCGCGCCCAGCAGGAGTCCCATCCACGCCTGTCTTTTCACACTCATCCTCCGTTTCCCGCCGGCGATTCATCCGGCCACGTCGCGCCAACGATGAACCGCATGTTCGGCGTTCCGGCGGGCTTCGCGGCCGGGGCCGCCGTCACCGTCTCCGCCCCCCCGGCCGGCGGGACCGCCACCGCCGCTGCCACTCCGAACACAGCTTGGCACAGAACGCCGCAGGGCGCGCGTTATTTCAATCCGGCTATGATCGCGAGGTGGGATGAGAAGACCCCCCGTTCCAGACTGTTCCGCCAGGAGATGATACGCAGGTGCGCAGGATGTTCGCCGTGAGGGTTCTCCGTTGCGAGCCATCCGGCTCGTCGGCGCCTCGCCCTCCAGGCTTTTCAGCGGCGGGGAATGGAGGGGCGAGATATACGAGCCCTCAGAAACCGCCGGCTGAAACCCGTGCACCGAACGCTGTTCGACCGGTCAGGCTGCCGTTTGGTTACGGCCCGCCGCCCTAGCGAATCCATGCGCGCACGAGGCCGGAGGTGAGAATCCTCTCATCATGCGTGAGCACAGGGCATCCCCGAACCTTGGCCGTAGCGACCAGAAGTCGGTCCGCCGGATCGCGATGGAAACTCGACGGAAGTGACGCGCTCGCGGCAGCGATGTCCGGCGTGATGGGAACCACCTCGACGGTCTCCGGTCCCGCAGCCACCCGGAGCCATCGCCGCAAATCGCCCTTGAGAACGACTCGGCCGCGCTCCACGAGCATAGCCATCTCCCAGAGGCTGATCGCCGACAGGAGGGGGCGGCTGCCCCGAGCGAGATCGTCGAGCCGTTTCAGCACCATCGGTTCCAAATCATCGGTGCGCAGCAGCCACCAGATCCAGACGTGCGTATCGAGCAAGGGCTGGATCATCTCAAGACCTCGATTTCGCCTTCCTCCACGGCAGGCGCGAAGGGATCTCCGACGAACCGTCCGCTACCCGCGAGGGCCAGCCACGGCTTGTCATTCGTCTCGATCACGGGAATCACGCGGGCGACCGGCTTCCCGCGTTTCAGCACGACAATCGGGTCGCCCGTCTCATGCACCACGTCCAGCAAGCGCAGGCACTCTGCCTTGAACTGAGAAGCATTGATGCTCTTCATATGACTAGTCTTCATGACCAGTCACTATTTGTCAACGGGGGAAAAGCCCCCTGCGCGAAAGAACGCGCTCGATCTCATCCGCCGCCCTCGCGCCGCACCACGATCACCCAGTCCTCCGCCGGATCGGCGGGGGGCGCGCCCAGGTTCACGGGGCCCCCGCCGGTCACCGAGGCGACGGCGCCCCGCGCGACCGCGCCGCCGGTGCGCGGATTGAACCACTTCACCGTGAACGATCTGGCGACACCGGACAGGTCCAGCTCCGTCGATCCGCCGTCGGGCAGATACACGACGTACCACTCGCCCGCCTTGGCGAGGCAGTATTTCGAGTTGTCGTTCCTCGCATTCCCGACCTGTGCGTCGGCGTTCTCCATCTGCCAGAACGGAACCGCCTGTCCGCGGAAGAACTCCAGCGCGATCCGCGCATAGCCCCACGACCCGTCGCGGCTGCGCCAGTCCTGGCACACGAGATCGTTCTGCGGAAGCTTGTACCCGAAGTAGTACTCCACGCCCCCGCCGCCGGCCATCAGCGTGCCCCAGAGGCAGAGCTTGCGGATGTCGTGGAGCGTATAGGTCTTTCCCCCCTGCGTCGCCTCGCCGCTGTGCCCCGCATAGCCCGGATCCGGCGGCACGCCCATGTCCGCGGGATTCTGCTCGTCGTTGCAGACCACCCACGGCTGGCCCGCCTTCGCCGATTCGCGGACCCACTTGAGCGTCCGCTGGTGCGCCTGGTTCCAGGCGTTCTGGAGCGACGCCCCCGTGAGGGCCGACCGATCGCCCAGCAGCGGCGGGTAGACCTTGTCCTGCTGGCCCGGAAACGTGTGAATGACGATAGGGTGATCGTAGGCGTCGGTGTCGCGGATGTACCGGGCCATGTCGCGGACCTCCTCCGCGGACTGCGTGTTCTCCTCGCCGATGTTCCAGTTCAGCGCGAGGTTGTGCGCGAACCGGGCGATGAGTTCCCGGCAGTAGAGCCGCCGCTCCGGCCCAAGCCGGCCGCCGTCCAGCGATTCCGGCACGATGGCGCCCTCCGTCTTCTCCCCCCGCCGGTTGTCGTCGAGCTCGTTCTCCTGCATCTTGAAATGCAGGTACAGGCCGCGCGCGGTCGCATGGTCGAACACCACGCCCCACTGGTCGAGTTTCGAGCAGTCGTAGTGCAGCTTGTCGTCGCGCTCCGCGAACGGCCACACATCGTCGCCGTCCCCGCCGGCGTTGTAGGTCAGGAACGAGAACGCGTTGCAGCCGCTTTCGGCGAGGTAGTTCAGCGCGCCGATGAGGCCCTTGCCCCGGCCGTCCTTCCAGGTCGGATCCCCGGGGCGCCAGTCCCGCACATGGGGCTCCCAGCGCTTGAGGCCGTCGGGAGTCGCCTCCCCCGCGCGCGCGGCGCGACGCCTGTTGGCGCGCGTGCCGTCGAAGTCGGCGTACGCCAACAGGTTCTCCGGCGCGTCCGGACCGGCCTTCAGGAAATACTCGCCGGAGCCGGCGAACCGCAGGTAGCGTTCTCCGACGTACTGCAGCCGGCCGCGCGCGCGGAGATCGCGGCCCGTCTTGTCCGTCGGCGCGACGGTGAACCGGCCCGACTTCCCGTGGAAGGCCGCGAGGGGTTCGGCCTTCGCGGCCGGATCGAGCGCGGCCAGCGGTCCTCGCTCGAACCGCACCGCGTAGGTCCAGACCCCGGGCTTGTCGGGCGACAGGTGGGCCCGCCATTTCGAGCCGGTCCCGGCGGACGTGTTGCCCGCGTCGCCGTCGGCCGCGAAGTAGCCGGGCACGACATGCCGGGGAGAACCGCTTTCATGCGTGAAGACCACGCCGAAGCGACAGTCCGTGAAGGGATTGGGCGCGTCGTCGCGCTCGCGGGCGAACGGGCCGTCGAGCGTCAGGGTGACCTTGTGCCACTGCTTCAGCTCGCCCGAGATCGCCACGGCGCCCGAGCCATCCGGGGAGCGCGCCGAAGCCGCGGGCGCATCCGCCGCCCTCGCGCCGACATCCCCGCCCAGCAGTATGGCCGCCACACCCGCGGCCACACGTCGCATTCCCAGCGTCATTCGCCTTCCCTCCTGCCCTCGCGGAGCGCGTTCCTCTGGCCGGGATCTCTCCCGAGCCGCAACGAATAGAAACCGAGACGGCCGGCGCGTCCATCGCGCTGAGCCGGGACCCGGTGTAGTCAGCGGCAGCTCGAGAATCGTACCCGCCAGCAGCAGAACTAATCTCTTGTCCATGGTCTTCTCGTTCCCAACCCGTAACAGGCGACCGGGCGTGTTTGCCGGGGATGGACGGGGTTCGGGCAAGCTGCCGCCCTTGGTTGCGGGTTCTGACTCCTCGTGTCCTCATGGCGGCAGTATCCGACTCAAGTGGGATTTGGGTCAAGGCAATCACCATGGAAACCACGGGAACGAGTGGTCCGTGGCTGCTGAAGGAGTCCGCTTCATCTTGGCCGTTCAATGCACGCACTCCATGCCTTCCTTTCCTCCGTGCAACCGCGCCTCCTTGTGAGATGGTTCCGCCACCCTTCGCAACGGAGAACCCTTGCGAAGAACGCTGTTACGGCTGTGGCACGGGTTCCCCCCTCGCCACCAGCCGGTCGTTGGGGCTTCTCCTCACCAAATCGCTATCGGGATCGGGATCGACTTCTGCCTCGTGCTGAGCCGTACGTGACGGTTCCTTCCCGCACCTGGTAGCCTCGCCCACCAAGTCGGCTGAGCATGGCCGCGATGCGGTCGAGTTCCGTCTTGCCGTTTTGGCTCTCGGCTTCATCCAGGGCCTTGCCGACGGCGATACACGTCCAGTTTCTCGTGTCCTGGCGACCTGTCGTTTCGATCCCGATAGCGATCCCGATTTCGATCGGTTGCCCCATCCTACGCATCTGCGTCTCATGTCTTGGCGGAGCAATGCCAGACAGGACATAGAGCTTGCAAATTCACCACGGAATGGTGAAATTATCGCCATGTACCGGCGAAATATTGAGCTACACATCAACACCGCTCTGAAGGACACCCCCGTTGTGTTCGTGAGCGGAGCCCGACAGACGGGCAAGACCACCTTGGTCCGGAAGATCGCCCGTGACCTGCCGTCTGCCACCTATCTGACGCTGGACGACGCGTCTGTGCTGGCGGCTGCCACCCACGACCCGGCAGGATTTCTCTACGGCCTTCCGGGCACGGTCGTTATTGACGAGGTCCAGAAGGCCCCGGCGCTCTTCCCGGCCATTAAGGCAGGCGTTGACCGGGACCGCAAACCCGGCCGTTTCCTCCTGACCGGCTCGGCCAACATCCTCGTGCTCCCCAAGGTCTCCGAATCCCTTGCGGGCCGCATGGAGATTGTTTCCCTGTGGCCCCTGTCGCAAGGCGAGATGGAAGGCGTGCAGGAGGACTTCATATCCCGTCTGTTCAAGTCGGCGCCGTTCCGGGCAGGACACGGGGGCTCGCCGAAGAAGGATATCGTTCAGAGAGTGCTCCGCGGCGGATTCCCCGAAGCAGTCGGACGCAGGGATGGAGAAAGGCGCTGCGCTTGGTTTGGCTCGTACCTGACAGCGATCCTTCAGCGAGACGTACGCGACCTTGCCCACATCGAAGGGCTGTCCGACATGCCGCGGCTTCTCTCTATTCTGACCGCCCGGATCGGCGGACTTCTGAACCTGGCGGATATCTCCCGCGCGATCGGCATCCCGCACAGCACCCTGAAGCGATACCTCGCGCTTCTGGAAACGACATTCCTGGTGCGCACCATTCCGGCGTGGTCAGCCAACCTTGGAAAACGCCTTGTCAGAGCACCCAAGCTCTACCTGTGCGATTCGGGGCTCGCGGCCTATTTGAACGGCCTCAACCATCTGACGTACCAGGACAACTCGCCGCAGAAAGGGCCCCTGTTCGAGAACTTCGTTCTGGCCGAACTGCTCAAACAAGCATCCTGGTCGAACACACCGGTCACATTGACTCACTTCCGGACGTCCACGGGCAAGGAGGTGGACTTCGTCGTCGAGGCCGCAGACGGCCGGCTCGCGGGGCTGGAAGTCAAATCCGCCTCAACGGTTCGCTCCGACGATTTCGACGGTCTCAAGGAACTGGCACACCATCTGAAATCGCGGTTCGTGCGGGGCGTGGTCTTGTATGCAGGCGACGGCATCATTCCGTTTGGAGACCGCCTGTGGGCAGTTCCGATTGAGGGACTCTGGAGGGCGCAGGAGTAATCGCGGCAAGAAGGCAAGACGGACTGACGCAGACTTTCTGGCCATCGTCCTTCGCATTTCCCGCTTCTCTGTTGTTCAACTCCTCGGCCGCAGAGAACCGTCCATCCGTTTCCCCACCGCGAATCTCATTCCTCCCGCACGCGGAAGAACTGCCGCACGCCGTTGACCGCCGAGGTCTGGACATTCTCGCCTTCCACCACGGCCGGGGCGCCCGTCGTGTCGGACCACGCGTCGCCGAGATTCGCGGTCTGCTGCAGCCCACCACGCAGGGAACGCTCTCGAGCCCCTCATGAATCTCGCGCCAAGGCGCCAAGCCGCCACGCGCCCCTCATTTCAGCGCACAATCCAGTCCCAGGGGATGGCGTACGTGTCCTCCGCGACACGACGGGGGCGGTCGGTGGCACAGACGATGAGCCCGGGCCCGATATTCCGGTCAGGGTGCGCGGCGCGAAAGGCAGACAGCCCGGAGACGTCTCGCGGGCGCGGATTGGAGGTCAATCGAATCTCGAATGGATGGAGACGACCATCCTGTTCGAGAATGAGGTCGACCTCCGCGCCGCCCGAAGAGCGCCAATGCCAGGCGCCAGGCGCCATGGGCATCGCGCCGGCCTGGCGTCGGATGTCATTCACGATCGCGGTTTCAAAGAGTGCGCCGAGCAAAGGGTGTCCGGCCAGGGCCTCCGGCGAGGAGATGCGCTGGCCGTGGCAGACAAGACCGGTGTCCGTGAGGTACCCCTTGGGCTTCGACGTGACGCGTTTCACGGTGTTTCCATGCCAGGCTGGGATCTCGTGCCACTGGAAGGTCCCAGCGAGCACGTTCAGCCACTTCCGTGAGGTGCGGGGTGTCACACCGATCTCGCGCCCGAGATGGCTGGCGTTGACTTCCTGGGCGGTCAACGCACCGGCGATTCGCAGGAACAGGCCGAACTGCTGCCATTCGTTCAGATCGGCCAAGGCACGCGCATCCCGCTCGATATAGGTGCGCTGATAGGCGTCCCAAAACGACGGGATCCAGGCATCTTCCACCTGCAGCGTTCCGGGCAGCGAACCGCGCCAGAGCCAGCGATGGAGTGGCGTGCCGAAACGCCGCCCGTGGCCCTGCTCCATCAAGGCCCCGGGGCGGGCCAGCCACTCGAGAAGCCAGAGTGAATCCGAAGCGTCCGCCATTTCGGCCACGCTCATTCCGTGCAGGTCGATGAAGACAGCCCGTCCGGCCAGGCTTTCGGCCAGCACCCGCATGACCTGCCACTGCTGAGAACCGGTCAGGATGTACTGTCCAGGCTTGTCGCCAACGCGGTCCACACGTCGCTTCAGCGCGGCCACGACCTCGGGCGCATACTGCACTTCATCCAAGACGACTGGCGCCGGATGATTGTCGAGGAAGAGATCAGGGTCGGCGCGAGCATTCTCAATGTCCGTGACGGGATCGAAAGTGACCAAGTCCCACGCTGGAAAGAGGTGCCGAAGCAGCGTAGTCTTTCCGGTCTGTCGCGCTCCGCTCAGCACCACCACCCGGAAGGTGCCGGTGGCATCCTGCAAGCGTTTGGAGATGGACCTCTGCCTGAACATGCCTTCATTCTAATACTCATGGTATCATTCTGCAAGCTTTAGCGAAGGACGCCGCGCCCGATATTCCGTGTCGGGAGATGCCAAGCCGCGGCAAGAGCGTCTGGGGAGATCGCCTCCACCTTCCAACCTCGTGGGCGTCTTCGCGCCTTGAGCGAAGCGGGCGAGAGAAGGAACCGCCATCTCAGTCCGCGGGCCGCGGACCCTCCCATCCCACGTAAACGGTACGGGGGGGACGCCGGCCCCGGCGTCCGCCCGCACATAGCAGCATCTTCAAGGGTCGACGGTGACCTTCGCGCAGTCCCGCAGGTCCACGACCGGAGGACCAGCGGGGGCGTCGCCTGGAACACGGCGGACGCGGAGAAGCCTCCCGCCCTCGATGAAGCGTCCGCAGAATGCGGAGCGGGGGAATGATTGGAACGCCGGTTCGGCGATCTCCACGCTCACATCCTCCACCTGAAGGTCGCGCACATAGGCCGCGGTGAAGTAGGCGGGCAATCGGGCAAATACGGTATCACGTGAGTCGCGCGTGGTGCGACGTCCGCCCACGGGTTTGCTCCGCTTCGCGTAGTCATCCGCTCGCGGCGCCCGGAAACGCACGTCGCGAAAGACCAGCCGCTCGATCGGGCTTTCCGGCATGCCCTGGACGAGGATCCCCGACCCGCTCGTGATGTCGAGGTGCTCGAAACGGATGTCGCGGATGCGCCCCACCTTTGAATCCGCATGGCGGCGCTCGATGTCCATGAACACCGGCGTGACGACGCGGAAACTCGTCGTGCACGGGCCGATCACGATGTTCGTGAAGACCACGTTCTCCATGACGGCGCCGTCCTTGAGGTAGAATCCGATGCCGGTCGGCGAGTTGCTGATGACGCAGTTGGCGAACGTGATATTGCGGAAGTCGCCGTGCGACTCGGTGCCAAGTTTCAGGGCCGACGCCGCGGACTCCAGGACGCAGTCCGTCACGACCACGTCCTCGCACGGGAAGGCCTCGGTGGATTTCAGCACGATGCAGTCGTCGCCGGCGGAGATGCGGCACCGGCGGATGCGCACGTTCCGGCAAGAGTTGGGGTCGATACCGTCGGAGTTGAGCCGGCGGTAGTTGTTGCGGATCGTCACCTCCTCGATCGTGACGTTCTCGCAGCGCATGAAGTGCAGCGTCCACGCGTCGCTGTTCCGGATGGTCACACCCCTCACCGAGATGTCGCGGCAGTCTTTGAACAGCAGGGTGCCGCTTCGGAAGGCCGGCTTCTTCGGCGCGCCCCAGCGCTCCCCGTAGTCGCCGGTGCCCTGGCCGTCGACAACACCCTCTCCCGTCAGTGCGATACGCTCGGCCTTCTCGGCCACCAGGAAATGCGCACTGCCGGTGGTATAGTCGCTCTTGTTGGTGCTCGCCCACAGCGTCGCGCCCCTCTCCAGGTGCAGCGTGACTCCGCCGGCCAGCCTGAGGGGACCCGAGCGGTAGTCGCCCGGGGGCACCACGACGGTCCCGCCGCCGGCCCGTGCGCACGCATCGATGGCCGCCTGGAGGGCCGCTCGGTCGTTCGTTTTGCCGTCCCCTTTCGCGCCGTGCCCGCGCGCGTCGAAACGGGCGGGACGGTCGTTCACGGCCGTCGCCGTACCGACGGCAACCGGCGCGGACGCCGCGCGATCCACATCGGACCCCGCGAGACCCCCGAGGAGCGCGAGGGCGGCCATGAACGATCGGATCATCCGCGCATCACCTCACACCTCACAGAGGCGCATCATCTTCTCCAGCGTCTCCAGGGGCTCCTTGGTGGGCGAGTATTCGTGGGCGAAGTAGCCCTGGAAGTTCAGGTCGGCGATGGCCTTGCAGATGGCGGGGTAATACAGCTCCTGCGTCTCGTCGAACTCGTGGCGGCCGGGATTGCCGGCGGTGTGGAAGTGGCCGATGTGCTGGATGTTCTCCCGGATCGTGCGGATGACGTCCCCTTCCATGATCTGCATGTGGTAGATGTCGTACAGCAGCTTGAACCGCGGGGAGTTGACGCGTTTGCAGAGCTCCACGCCCCAGGCCGTGCGATCGCACATGTAGCCGGCGTGGTCCACCTTGCTGTTGAGCAGTTCCATGCACAGGGTCACCTTCTGCTCCTCGGCCAGCCCCTTGATGTTGTTCAGGAAGGCCGCGCTGTTCTCGAGGCCCTGTTCGTCGGTCAGCCCGGCGCGGTCGCCGGCCATGACGATGACATTGGGCATGCCGGCGGCCCCGGCCGCCCGGATCGCCTCGCGCATCCTGGTGTCGATCTCGGCGTGGTTCGCCTTGTCGTTGATCCCCTTCTTGATGCCGCTGCCGCCGCCGACCATCGTGGCGATGAGTCCGTGCTTCTTCAGCGTCTCGAACTCGCCCGGCCCGACGAGGTCGATGCCGTACGCGCCCAGCCGGGCAACCTCCCGGCACTGGCCGTCGAAGTCGAGTTTGAGTCCCCGAAACACCCCCCGGCAGACCGCCTGTTTCAGGCGCCCCCTGCGCGGCTCCGCGCGGGCGGCGGATGGGAGGGATTGGCCGAGAAGGGCCGCGGCGCCGAAGCCGCCGAGGCTGCCGAGAAAGGCCCGGCGTCCGAGGGTGGGACAGGCTGTGGTCTTCATGCGGCGAGCATACCGCGCGCGCCGGCGGATTCAAGCCTCGGACGAGGGCGGATGGCTGACTCCGCGCGCCGTTGGTGAAGGGTTTACATCCTCCGTCCGTTCCGCTACTTTCGCGGCCACGCGCTCGTGCGCCGAAGGTCGCGGCGGGCGTCCAGGTGCGAAGGAAGCGGCATGGAACTCGCTCAGGTTGCGCAACAGTTCAAGGTGGGCGGCCGGCTGGTGACGATCAACCCAACCGGCTTCGGAAATGTCAACGACACCTACCTGGCGGTCTTTCGCACACATTTCTCCGAGGAGCGCGTCATCATCCAGCGCATCAACCGGCGGGTCTTTCCCTGTCCCGCGGCGCTGATGGAGAACATGCGCATTCTCACCGAACATGTCCACGCCAAGCTCGAGCGCGAGGCCGAACACGCGGACCGCATATGGCAGCTCCCGAGGATCATCCCGCTGCGCGACGGCAACGGCTTCTTCATCGACGACGAGGGCGAGTACTGGCGCGCGATCACGCTCATCGCCTCGGCCACGGCCTACAGCGAGGCCCAGGGCGCCGAGCACGCGATGGAGGTCGGCGCGGTGCTGGGTCAGTTCCATTACCTGGTCTCCGATCTCGACCCGGCCGGGCTGAAGGATCCGCTGCCGGGGTTTCACATCACCCCGCTGTACCTGCGCAAGTACGACGAAACCACGGCCACGCCCGCGGCGCAGGCCCGGCTGAAGGCATCGGTCGAGGCCCGTCGTCTGCGGAAATTCGTCGAGGAGCGTCGTGCCCTGGCCAGCACCCTGCAGGACGCGCTGGAGGCCGGCGAGCTCCGGATGCGTCTCATGCACGGCGATCCGAAGGTCAGCAACATCATGATCGACGAGATCACGGGGAAGGGAACGGCCATCATCGACCTCGACACGGTCGCGCCCGGCCTGCTGCACTACGACTTCGGCGACGCCCTGCGTTCCATCGGCAACCCGGCGGGCGAGGAGGAGCAGAGCCTCAGCCAGGTGGTGTTCGATCTGGATCTGTGCGAGGCCTTCTGCCGCGGCTTCATGCCGCGCGTTCACGATGTCCTGACGCCGGCGGACCGGCGGTATCTCTTCCCCGCGATCCGCCTCATCACCTTCGAGCTCGGATTGCGTTTCTTCCAGGACTATCTGGCCGGCAATATCTACTTCAAGGTTCGGGATCCGGAACAGAACCTCAACCGGGCGCGCGTGCAGTTCCGCCTCTGCGAGAGCATCGAGGCCCGCCGCCGGGTGATTGAACAACTCTTGGCGGATCTCTAGCGCCTTTCCGAACACTCTGCGCGCTTCTGCGCAGCGTCTTCCTTCCCGTCCCTGTTCGTCCTGCTGTTCGAATAGAAGGCCGCGAAGAGAGCCGGGAGCCGGGTCTCTTGCCGTTCTCCGAATCGAAACGGCGCACAAGGATGGATTGCCGCTGCGTTCGGTGGTATGAGTGCCGGCATGACAGCGCGGACGTGGTTTTGTTTCGCCTCCGGGACGGGGAACCGCGGCGACCCGATCGGAGCATGGGGCGGGCGGGCGGGGGTATGGTGCGCGCTGGCGGTGATCGCCGCTTCTCCATCCGCATCCGGCGCGGAGGGGCCGGCCGTCCAACCGTCGGCCCCCACGGCGATCCGTTTTGCGGCGCGCCCCGCCCGCTTCGTGCGTTTCGCCATCCTCGAGTCATCGGCCGCGGAGCCGGGGCTGGACGAACTCGAAGTGTACGAAACCGACGGGGCGCGCAACCTCGCCCTGTCGCGCGACGGCGCCCGCGCCACGGCCTCCTCGTGCCTGCCCGGCTACGCCATTCACCAGGTGGCCCACCTGAATGACGGCCTGTACGGGAACGACCACAGTTGGATCGCCGCGGGCATGGCCGACGAGTGGGCGCAGATCGAGCTGCCGGAAACGAACAGCGTGTCGCGGGTGGTGGTCTCCCGCGACCGCGACGGACGCTTCAAGGACCGGGTGCCCGCGGCCTACGCCGTGCAGCTTTCGCTCGACGGCCGGACGTGGGAGACGGTCGCCCGCCGCGGGGGGCCCGCCCCGCCGGGTCCGGACGCGGGATGGGACGAGTTCCTCCGCTACGCCTTCCTGTGCGAGCAGCAGACCTGGTCCCGGATCGACCCGGCCGACCCCGTTGCGCGCGTCCTGCGGCAGACGGAGGCGACGATCGCCCGCCTGTCGGCCCGCGGCCTCGACCTTGCGGCCGAGCGGTCGGATCTCCTGCGGCGCCGGGAGGACTGGGCGCAGCGGGAGGCGACGGCCGACGACGCGGCCCGCGAGGCGGCGTATCACGACGCGCGACTGGCGAAGCGGCGGCTCTTCCTGCGCGATCCGGATCTCGCGCCGCTGCGGCGGATCCTGTTCGTGCGCCGCCACCCGTACGAGCCGTCGCACAACTACAGCGACATCCTCGACGCGCACTGGCGGCCGGGCGGAGGGGTGTGCGTCCTCGAGATCCCGCACCGCGGCGGGCGTCTCGATCCCGAGGGCGGCCGGGTGACCACGCTCTTCGACGCGAAGAGCGGGGTGGCGCGCGATGCCGCCGCGGATTTCGCGGCCCGCACCGTCTACTTCGGCTACCGCGAAGCGGCCGACGCGTACTATCGGTTGTACGCGGTGGAAGCGGACGGGCGCGGCGCGCGCCGCCTCACCGACGGGCCGTTCCACGACTACTACCCGTGCCCGCTGCCCGACGGCGGTCTCGCGTTCATTTCGACCCGGTGCAAGGCGCGGTTCCTCTGCTGGCGGCCGCAGGCATTCGTCCTGTTCCGCATGGACGCCGACGGGGGCGGCATCCGGGCGCTCTCGTTCGCCAACCTGAGCGAGTGGGCGCCGTCGGTGATGCGCGACGGACGCATCCTCTGGACGCGCTCCGAATATCTCGACAAGGGCGCGGACTTCGGTCACACGCTCTGGGCCATCCGCCCGGACGGCACGCACCCCGAGCTGGTCTTCGGCAACAACACGCCCAACTGCTACATGAACGGCCGCGAGGTGCCGGGGACCCGCGAGATCTGCTGCACGCTCATTTCCCACGGCGGCGACCTCAATGGGCCGATCGGCCTCATCGACCTCGCCCGCGGGCCGTTTGATCCGGGCGCGGTGGTCAACATCACGCCCGACTCCCCGCCGCACTACAACATGAGCTGGGCTCAGCGGGAGTGTTTCCGCGACCCGGTGCCGGTGTCGCGCGACCTGTTCCTCTGCTCGCATGCGCCCCAAAGACACTTCGGGCTGTATGTCATCGACCGCCACGGCAACCGCGAGCTGATCCACTGGGACCCCGCCATCGGCTGCATGAATCCGACCCTGCTGCGCGCCGAACCGGTCCCGCCGGTGCTGGCGCCCGCATCGGCCGGCGGCGACGCGGCGGAGGGCGAGTTCGTGCTGGAGGATGTGTACCGGGGCCTCGAGCCTCACGTGAAGGCCGGGGCCGTGGCCTACCTCCGCGTCTGCCAGGAGGTGCGCTCGGAGCTGGAGCGGTTGCCGGACGGTTCCTACCGGAACGACCACGAACCGTTCCTGGACTTCTATGCGGCGCCGGTCCACCTCGTGAATGGTCCCAACGGTTGGCCGAGCTATGTCGCCAAGGCATCGCTCGGCGTGGTGCCGGTGGAGCGCGACGGCTCGGCCCGTTTCCGCGCGCCCGCGGGGCGGGTGCTCTACTTCCAGGCGTTGGACAAGGATCTGAATGAACTCCAACGTATGCGAAGCGTCGTCCAGCTCCAGCCCGGCGAACGGCGCGGGTGCGTCGGCTGCCACGAATCCCGTCAATCCGCGGTGCCGTCGCGCCCGCCGCTGGCCATGCGGCGGCCGGCGGGCCCGCCGGAGGCGCCGCCCTGGGGCACGGGGCCGCTGTCCTTCGAAGACGTCGTCCAGCCCGTTCTCGACGCGCATTGCACCCGCTGCCACGGGGCCGACCATCCGCGGAAGATCAACCTCACCGGTGTGCGGGGCGACGATCGCATTCCCGCGTCCTACCGCACCCTCATCGGGCAGGGGCTGGTGCACTACTTCGACATGACCTGGGGCCTCCGGCATTCCAAGGCCGAGCCGATGACGTTCGGCACGCTGCGCAGCCGCCTGTGGGAGGTGCTCGGCGCGGGGCATCACGACGTGACACTGAGCCGCGACGACATGCACCGGGTGAAATGCTGGATCGATCTGAACTGCCCTCTCTGGCCCGACTACCTCTACCGCCCGCACCGCCCGGGACCGCACGTGAGCAGGGCGGGCGATGCTCGACCAGGGACGTGACCCGCGGTGGACGAGGTGTCAAGCCCAACCTCCCGGCCCGTCTTCGCGCGGGACACTGTGCGGCACGTAACGCACCGGCACGCAACGTGCCTGTTTCATCGCTGCCCGTACAGATCGCAATGTTGATTCTTGAGGGCTGACCCCAGATGCCCCGCCGCTTCGACGCGTACTTCCGCGGCAAAGGCGCTGTGGAGCGAAAGCAGGTGGGGCTTGTATTCCCGAGCCGGGCAGGGTATGGGTGTCGCTTGATTTCGGTGGGGATGGAGTCCCCCCTGAACTGTCCGGCGGTCCCGGACTGATGACTCCTGCTGTCGGATGTCGCGGCAGCGGGACCCGTTGAAGAAGCCTCGCTGCCCGGCGAGGCTTTCTTGTTTGGGCAAGTCAGACCAAAGAACGGGAGAACGCGAACGCGAACGATCGAGTCTATGTGCGCAATGGAGATTCTGGCGAAGAAGGGCTCTGCCACCAGCGTGGGCGACGAGGGCGGTTTCGCGCCCAACCCGAAGGGCAACGACGAAACGCGCGAACTGCTTGCAGAGGCCATCCGCATGTGCCACACGGCGGGCTGGACGTACGTGATCTCCCGCCGCTCGGGCGAAACAGAGGACGCCTTCATGGCGGACTTCGCCGTTGCGATGGGCGGCGGCCAGATCAAGACCGGCTCGGCCTGCCGGAGCGCGCGCACCTGCAAGTCCAATCGTTTGCTGGAGATGGAAGCAGAGCTGGGCGCGGCGATCTTCGGCTGGACGCGCTGACCGCGTCGCCGCGTTTGTCTGGTATCATGGCCTTCGGAGCCGTCTAAGTATGGAAGCACTCTATATCCACGCCGCAATCTGGCTCTTCTTGGCCGTTGCGGCGGCCGTGTTGGCAAACCATCTGAAGGTCTCCATCGCCTTGATGGAGATCTGCGTCGGTGTGGTCGCGGCCGCCGTTGCCTCCCGTTTCTGGGGGGCCGACGCGTTGCACAACAACGACGAATGGCTGAAGTTCCTGGCCTCGTCCGGCTCGGTGCTCCTGACATTCCTTGCGGGAGCGGAGCTTGAGCCTGAAGTCATGAAGGCCAAGTTGAAGGAAGTCTCGGTGGTCGGGCTCGTGGGTTTCTTTGCCCCCTTCCTCGGGTGTGCCGCCGTGGCGCGGTATGTCCTGGGGTGGGACCCGCGGGCAAGCTGGCTGGCGGGCATAGCGCTGTCGACCACCTCAATGGCCGTCGTCTACGCAGTCATGCTGGAGACGGGCTTCAACAAGACGGACTTCGGCAAAGGCATCCTGGGCGCGTGCTTCATCAATGACTTGGGGACGGTCATCGCACTCGGACTGATCTTTGCTCCATTTACGTACAAGACGATCGTGTTTGTGGCCGGGTGCATCGCTGCGTTCCTCGCGCTCCCGTTTCTGACTACGTGGCTGACGAAGCGGTACGCATACCGGACGGCGGCGATTCGAACCAAGTGGATCGTGTTCGTACTGTTCGGCTTGGGCGCGCTGGCGCTCTGGTCTGGAAGCGAGGCCGTGCTTCCGGCGTACATCGCGGGAATGGTGCTCGCGGAGTTCACGTCGGAGGATCTGCACTTCATGCGACGGCTTCGCACATTGACGGTCGGCTTCCTGACACCGTTCTACTTCCTGCGGGCGGGTTCACTTGTCGCGTTGCCCGCCCTTGTTGCGGCCCCGCTGGTTTTCCTGGGGCTTCTCGCCGGGAAGGTGGCGTCTAAGATCCTCGGGCTCTATCCCTTCGTCGCCGCCTTCCGGCAGAACCGGAACGAGCGTTGGTACTACACCCTAATGATGTCCACGGGGCTGACGTTCGGGACGATCTCAGCACTGTACGGGTTCACCCACCACATCGTGTCGCAGGCGCAGTACTCCTTCCTCGTTGCGGCGGTGATCGCCAGCGCGGTGATCCCCACGCTCATCGCGAACATGGCGTTCATGCCAAGACACCTGCTGCCGGAGGCCGTGCCGGCTGAAGCCGGACGAAAGGCCCATCCGCCGAAGGATGAAGAGGACGTCAGCGAGGAGTAGCGGGACGCAGGATGAACCCAAGGCGAGCCGCAACCGACCCGCCTGGGCCGCCCGGAGGTCGGCGTCCACCGCGATGGGCACGAACATGGCAGTGAATGCCACACCGCCACCGTCGCTCTCGCGTGCCTTGATGTCCTGCCAAGCGGTGCTATGAATGCCGTCCGGCATGAGACGGTGGGCTGGGACTGCAGGCGCGGGAGGGAGACATGACGCGGTCGTGGTTGACGAAAGCAGGGCTGGCCGGGGTGGTCTTCAACATGGCCGCGCAGGTCCGCGCAGAGGAAGTACCCGTGGCGCTATGCGTTGAGATCAACGTGACCGTCTTCGCGCGCGGCGAATCGGGCTATCACACGTTCCGCATCCCGTCCGTCGTGGCCACAACGAGCGGCGTGCTGCTGGCGTTCTGCGAAGGGCGCAAGGAGCATGGCGGCGACCGCGGCGCCCACTGGACCCTTGGCGGCCGCACGCTTACGGACCAGGTCAACGAGTGCGAGGTGGTCGAACTGACGGGCGGACGCCTCATGCTCAACATGCGCAACTACGACAAAGCGGCGAAGTTGCGTCAGACGGCGGTCAGCCGGGATGCAGGCAAGACCTGGCAGGAGCAGCGGCATGGCGGGCTGCCTCTACGAACGCGGCGAGAAGTCACCGTACGAATCCATCGTGTTCACGCGGGTGACGGTCGGTTCAGCCGGGCGGTAGTCTTTGGGGAGATTCTGATCCCCTGCCGGGCAAGTCGGCAGGGGATGTCGTCCGAGAGGACGGTGCCGTGAACGGGGGAAGTCCAGGCCGACACGTCTCTGGTCCCTGCGGGGCAAGCCCGCAGGGGACCGGCCCCCCGGCGACCTTGTGTCGCCGGGAGCAAGATCCCGGCTCCGAGGGCACATCGCGCCTGACAAGTCCGCCACTCTACACCGGCCGGAATGTCCGGCCGGTCGCGAAGCTCCGCTACGACTGGACCGGGTGGCCCACCGCCGGGACGTCTCTTCCGCCCGGCACCGCCATCGCCGCCCGTGGTGGAAGGCTACCTCCGCAAGCAAGCCGGCAAAGAAGATCTCGCCGATTCGCGATTTCGCGAGGCCCTGCGCGAGTTCACGGTCACTTGCGCCGATGTTGTTCTGAGCGATCCATCGGAGTCGAACAGCGGCCGCTACTGGTACAACCTGCATCTCGTCCTGGTCGTGGCGGACCGATTTCGTATCACCAACCCCGCGACACTCGGACGGATTCGCGACACCGCATTCGCGGTCGCGGCGCAGCATGGCCATCGAATTGCCGCCTGTCGGCGATGCCGGATCATGTGCATCTGGCCTTGCGCGGTGACATCAAGAAATCGCCAGAGGGGACGGCCTTGGAGTCCCAGAATGGCCCGGCGCGGGCGGCGGGTTGTCCCGCGTGGCAGGACGGGTATCATGCGGGGACGTTCAGCGAGTATGATCTCGGCGTTACTCAGCGTGTGGTGAAGAGATCTTGATCTCCTGCCGGACAGCCGGCCGGGGGATGGAGCCCGTCCATGAGGATGAGAGTGCGGTGGATCGCTCTGGCCTTCCTGGCGCAGGGCGTGATGGGTGCGCGGGAGTCGGCGGACGCACGATCCGCGGCGGGGGCCGGGCGGGAGAACGCGCGAGCCTACCCGCCGGACATGCCCGGCGCACAGACGGAGGTCTACAAGACCGTCGGCGGCACCCCACTCCGCCTCTTCGTGTTCATGCCCGAAGGACCGGCGCCGACCAACGGACGCCCGGGAATCGTCTTCCATGGCAAGGCCGACACCACCGTGCCTTACGACTCGATCGAATGCTTCGCCGCGAAATCGAAGCGCCTCGGCAACCGCTGCGAACTGGTCGGCTACGACGGGCAGAAACACGGCTTCTTCAACTACCGCAACGGGCCGACCGAGCAGTTCCTCGACACTTTGCGGCGCACCGACGAGTTCCTCGCGTCGCTGGGCTGGCTCAAGGGTCCGCCGAACGTGGAGGAGTTCTTCCGAGAGGGGCAGAAGCCATGAATCCCAAGAGAGCAGCGAACGGTCGAGCCCTGGGCGCAGCCATCGTGTGCATGGCGCTGGGCGGAATCTCCGCGCCGGCGGCACCTGAAGCCGCAGCGATTCCCGTCGCCCTGCGCACGCTCGATCTCGATCTGGGCGAGACCGGCGAGGCCGCCTGGCCGGGGGGCGGGCGGGCGCGCGTGAAGCTGATCGCGCTCGAGGAAGACCGCGATCCGCTGCGCCATGCGGTGCGCGAGGCGCGCGTGACCGTCGACGTCAACGGCGCCACCGCGACGCTGGTCTCCGCCAGCTACCGGCTGCCGGTCGCGGCGGGGGGGGTGCAGATCGACTGTCCGGTCACGCGCGGCTACACGGCCAACGACAGCAAGGGGAACGCGTGGGCCCTGCGCAAGGATGCGCGGGTGCGCCTCTGGCCGGCCGGTTCGCCGTGGATGGAACCGGGGACCTTCGGCTATCCGCTCCGCCAGCGGTGGTTCGCCGGCTGGACGCAGATGGGCAACGAGCCGTGCTTCGTCAACGCGTGCGACACGCCGGGCCTGACCAATGTCTACTATCACTACGGTCTCGATTTCGGCGGCTGCGAGGGGATCACCGAAGTGGTCGCCGCCACCGACGGGCTCGTCGTCAGCGCGGCGGGCACGACCCTTCCGGCCCACACCAACTCCCCGGCGAAGGCGCGGTACGACGTGGTCTACATCCGTGACGCGCGCGATTGGTTCTACCGGTACAGTCACCTGCACACGATCGACGTGAAGGCCGGCGACACGATCAGGCGCGGCCAGCGGATCGGCCTGCTCGGCAAGGAAGGCGGCAGCGGCGGATGGTCGCACCTGCACTTCGATCTGACCAGCCGTCAACCGTCGGGCCAGTGGGGCGTGCAGGATGCCTATGCCTACGCGTGGGAGGCCTACCGGCGCGAGCACGCGCCCCGCATCCTTGCCGTCGCGCGGCCTCACCGGCTCGTCCCGGCCGGGGCGACCGTCACGCTCGACGGATCGCTCTCATGGTCCGCCGGCGGGAGGATCGCGCGCCATGAATGGACTTTCGATGACGGCACGACGGCCGCCGGTCCGCGCGTGCAGCGGACCTACCCGCGGCCGGGCACGTATGCCGAGACCCTGCGTGTCGTCGGACCGGCGGGGGAGGTTGCCTACGACTTCGCCGTGGTGCAGGTGGCGGATCCGGCCCGCCGCGTGTCGCCGCCCTCGATCCATGCCTCGTTCCACCCGACGGCCGGCATCCGGCCGGGCGATCCGGTGACGTTCAAGGTCCGCAGCTTCGGCACGACGCACGGAGAGGAGACCTGGGATTTCGGCGACGGCAGCGCGCCGGTGAAGGTGAAGTCGGATGGCAACGTGAAATCGCTGGTCCGCGATGGCTATGCCGTGACGGAGCATCGCTTCAAAGAGGCGGGGCGCTATCTCGTCGGCGTCGAGCGCGCGAATGAGAAGGGCGAGACAGCGGCCGCCCGCCTGTGCGTGGAGGTCGGACCAGCGCCGTAGAGCGTGCGGCAGTGCCGGAATGCCGAGGCATCTTGATATCGCTCGAAAGGCGGATAGACTCTCGCCGTGAGAAAGACTTCGGTGCCGGATGATGTTCCGATCGGAGCCGCCGAGGCGATGGCAAGGCGCCGGCAGAAGCCTGCTGGTCAAATCGCAACGGATCTTGCTTTTGCGGGCACTCCGCACAAAAGGCCTGTCTGCGTCGGGTTCGGGATTCCCGGTCTTTTCGGTCAAACCGGACTCGCTGCCGATTGCGCTGGAAGATTTGGAACGCGGAGACGACGAGCCGTGAAGTCCTCTCTTCCGAGCTTGGGTGTCGCGATTGCAGGGGAAATGAATCGCAGAACCGACGTATGACCGGAGGCAGACGCATGAAGGCAAGAGTCAGCACGGCGGCAGGTGTGGTGTCAGTTGGGCTCGCGATGGCGGCTTCGGCCGCGGACGGACTGACCGCAGCGCGGCTGCGCTGCGAGTATCGCGTGGATCCGCGGGGCATCGATGAGGCGGCGCCGCGCCTGAGCTGGATCGTCGAGTCCGGCCAGCGTGCGCAGCGCCAGACCGCCTTCCGCGTGCTGGTCGCCGACGACGCGGAGCGGCTCGGCCGGGACGAGGGCGATTTGTGGGACAGCGGCAAGACCGCCGGCGACGATACGACGTGCATCGTGTATGCCGGCCAGCCCCTGGCGTCCGGGCAGGCGTGTTTCTGGAAGGTGAAGGTGTGGGACCGCGACGGGCGCGAGTCGCCATGGAGCCCGCCGGCCCGCTGGTCGATGGGGCTGCTGAGGCCCGCCGACTGGAAAGCCCAATGGATCGGTTTCGATCGGACGCGGCCCGGCGCGTTGCCCGATGCCCCGTTCGAAGGCGCCCGGTGGATCTGGTTTGCGAAGGACCCATCGCCCGCCGCGCCGCAGGGCAAGCGCGCGTTCCTCGCGACCCTCCAGCTGCCGGCCGGCGAGGAGATCGCGCGCGCCGACCTGCTCGTCACGGGCGACGACAGCTACACGCTCAACCTCAACGGCATGCGCGTGGCCGTCAGCGAACCGGGCGGCGAGACCTTCCGCAAGGCCGCCCAGCTCGACGTGAAGCGGTTTCTCGTCCCCGGAGACAACGAGGTGCGGGCGGTGGTCGACAACGCCGTGGAGAGTCCGGCCGGCCTGCTCGTGAAGCTCACGGTCGAGACCGCCGGCGGGAAGACCGTCACGCGGGTCACCGATGACTCGTGGCTCGCCACCGACAAGCCCGCGGCCGCCGCCACCAACCGCGCGGCCTGGTCGGCCTGCCGGGTCATTGGCGATTACGGCATCGCGCCGTGGGGCCGGATCAAGGCTGCGGGCATCGTCATGCCTCCCGCGGCGTATCTCCGCACCGGGTTCACCACCGGCAAACCGGTCGCGCGGGCGATGCTCTATGCCTCCGCCTTCGGCTGGTTCGACGTCCACCTCAACGGGAGGCGCGTCAGCGACGAGTGGTTCAATCCCGGCTGGACCGACTACCGAAGGCGCGTCTACTACCGCGCCTACGACGTCACCGCCCTGCTCCGGCCGGGCGTCAATGCGCTCGGGGCCGTGCTGTCCGACGGATGGTACAGCGGCTACATCGGCTGGTACGGCCAGCGCGACCACTACGGCGCGAAGCCGCGATTCCTGGCGCAACTGGAGATCGAGTACGCCGACGGCTCGCGCGAAACGGTGGCGAGCGGTCCCGGCTGGAAAGCGGCGATCGGGCCCGTCCAAGGCTCGGACATCCTGATGGGCGAGGCGTACGACGCCCGGAAGGAGATCGCCGGGTGGGATGCGGCGGGATTTGACGACTCCGCGTGGTCCGCGGCGGACACGGGCGCCGAGCGGTCGCCCGTTCTACAGGCGCATCCGGGCCCCCCGGTCGTGACCGTCCGCGAATTCCGCGCGCAGAAGGTCACTGAGCCCAAGCCCGGTGTGTATGTTCTGGATCTCGGCCAGAACTTCGCCGGCGTGGTGCGGCTGCAGGTCCGCGGCGAGCCGGGGCAGGCGATCACGCTCCGCCACGCCGAGCGCCTGAATCCCGACGGAACGATCTACACGATCAACCTGCGCGGCGCGCGGGCGACCGACACGTACCTCTGCCGCGGGGGAGGCGTGGAGACGTGGACGCCGCGGTTCACATTCCACGGGTTCCAGTATGTCGAAGTGACCGGGCTGAAGACGAAGCCCGGGCCGGAGACCGTGGTCGGGCTGGCCCTCAGCAGCGACACGCCGGATGCCGGCGCGTTCGAATGCTCGGACCCGATGCTCAACCGGCTCCGTTCGAACATCTATTGGACCCAGCGGATGAACTTCATTGACATCCCCACCGACTGTCCGCAGCGGGATGAGCGGCTTGGCTGGACCGGCGATGCGCAGGTGTACGTGCGCACGGCGACGCTCAACGCCGACGTGCAGTCGTTCTTCACGAAGTGGCTTGTCGATCTCGAGGACGCGCAGCGCGAAGACGGCCAGTTCCCCAAGGTCGCGCCGGTGCTGGTGACCGACGCCGACGGCGGCCCGGCCTGGGCGGACGCGGGCGTGATCTGCCCGTGGACGGTCTACGAGGTCTACGGCGACCGGCGGCTGCTGGAGCGGCGCTACGAGTCCATGAAGCGGTTCATCGAGTTCTGCCGCTCTCGCAGCACGCCCGAGGGTCTCCCGCCGTCGAAATATCACTGCTACGGCGACTGGCTGAGCATCCAGGCCAGCACCCCCAAGGACGTGATCTACACCGCGTACTTCGCCCACAGCGCGCGGCTGGTTGCGAGGGCGGCGGAGGTGTTGGGGCAGGCAGAGGACCAGGCGAAGTACGAGGCCCTTTTCGAGAAGATCAAAGCGGGCTTCCGTGGCGCATTCATCCAGCCCGACGGGCGCATCAAGGGCGACACGCAGGCGGGGTACGTGCTCGCCCTGGCGTCCGATCTCGTCGAGGGCGATCTCGCGAAGAAGGCGGCGCAGTACCTGGGCGAGGACATCGAGCAGCGCGGGCACCTGTCCACCGGTTTCATCGGCACGAAGGACCTGATGCTCGTGCTTGCGAAGATCGGGAGGAACGACCTGGCGTACCGTTTGATTCACAACGAGACGTTCCCGTCCTGGGGATTCTCGATCAAGCATGACGCCACGAGTATCTGGGAGCGGTGGGACGGCTGGACGCCGGAGAAGGGCTTCCAGACGCCGGGCATGAACTCGTTCGCGCACTACTCGTTCGGCGCGGTGTACCAGTGGATGGTCGAGAACATCGGCGGCATCCGCAACGCGGGGCCGGGCTACCGCGAGATCGTGCTTGCGCCCGAACCCGGCGGGAGGCTCGCCTCCGCGCGCGTGGGCTACGACAGCATCCGCGGCCGCATCGAGTCCAAGTGGGCGCGCAAGGAGGGCCGGTTCGAGCTCGACGCGACGATTCCGGCCAACACCATGGCGACGATTGTCCTGCCCGCAAAAGCGGGGGCGACGGTGACGGAAGGCGGGCAGCCCGTCGAGAAGGCCGACGGCATCCGCGTGCTTGGCGCCGCGGGCGATCGCATGCGTCTGGCCGTGGGATCGGGGCGATACCGGTTCACGGTCGAGGGGCCGTAAGTGCGATGGCAGGGACGGCGGCGCGGAAGGCGAATCCGCCGATGACCGTCTGTTCCGCCCCGCGGGCGTTGAGGTCGCGGCACAGGTCGCGAAGATCCTCGATCGACGGCTCGCGCGATTCCAGATTGTTCCGCCGTAACAGGACACGCAGATGCGCATACCCATTCGGCGATGTGCACGCCGGCATCGCCTCTGCTTCCCCGGTGACGAGCGGTGTGGTACAAGGACCGGCAAGCCGGGAACCAGAGAAGAGAAGCCGTCATGAAGACCACAAGGCGAGGGTCCACGAACCGTCGGCAGTTCATGAAGAAGACCGCGGGCGCCTCGCTCGCCGCGGCCGCCTTCCCGCTGATCCTTCCGGCGCGCGCGCTCGGGCAGGCGGGCGGGCCGTCGCCGAACACCAGGGTGCGGCTGGCGATCTTCGGCTGCGGGGACCGCGCCTCCGGCTCCGTGCCCGAGTTGCCGACGATGGAGGTCGTGGCGGCGGTCGACCCGTATCCGCCGCGCCGCGCGAAGATGATCGAGCGTTTCCCCGGCGCGAAGCCCTATGGCGACTTCCGCGAGGCGCTCGCGCGCAAGGACGTCGACGCCGTCTGGATCGCCACGGGCGACTACTGGCACGTGCCGCTGACCATCCTGGCCGCGAAGGCCGGCAAGCACACCTACACGGAGAAGCCGCTCGGACTCACCATTGAACAGGACAAGGCCTGCCGGGACGCCGTGAAGAAGTATGGGACCGTCTTCCAGTACGGCACCCAGCAGCGCAACATGGCGCAGTACCGGCGGGCGATCGATCTGGTGCTCAGCGGCTACATCGGCGAGGTCAAGGAGGCGTTCGCCTGGGCGCCCATCGGATTGACCGGCGGCGATCCGACGCCGCAGCCGGTCCCAGTGGGCTTCGACTACGAAATGTGGCTGGGCCCCGCCCCGGACGCCCCTTTCTGCCATGACCGCTGCTTCGGGCAGGGCGCGGTGAAGGGCATCTTCCACGTCTACGACTACGCCATCGGCTACATTGCAGGGTGGGGTTCCCATCCGCTGGACATCGTCGACTGGTGGGCGAACCTCGCGGGCAAGGGCGCGCCCGTGCGCCTGGAGGGCCGGGGCGAGATCCCGAAGGAGGGCTTCTTCAACACGATCACGCAATGGGATATCGAGGCGCGATTCGCAGACGGCACGCCCCTGCATTTCATGTCCAGCAAGGAGGCCGTGACACGGAAGGTGCCGCATATCAGCGACGGGAAGACGAAGATGAACACCCACGGCAACACCTTCGTCGGCACCAGGGGCTGGATCAGCGTCGACCGCAACTCCCTCGCCTCGGATCGCGACGACTATCGAACGCTCATGACCATGCCCCTGCCGGACGGGAACAGCCGGGTGGGCACGGCCGTGAAGGGCGGACACGGGGCGGACTTCATCAACGCCATCCTGGAGAAACGTCAGCCGGTCAGCGACGTCGAGTCCGCCTGCCGCTCCGACATCGTCAGCCAGTTGGGCGACATCGCGATCCGGCTCGGGCGTCCGCTCGAGTGGGACCCGAAAGCGGAGACGATCGTCCACGATGCCGAGGCGGCGAAGCGCATGTCGCGTCCGATGCGGGCGCCGTGGACGCTGGCGGTTTAGCGCCTTCGCCGACACGATGCGCGGTTCTGCGCAGAATCGCCCTCCCCCTTGTTCTCGAGTGCCTTCTCTGCATCCCGCGCGGCGATGCGAATGGAGCCGAACGGATCGCGCGTGATCCTGACTTTTGGGTGGACACACCATCTCACACCTCGCGAGGTGTGAGATGAAGTCTATTACGTGAAGGTGTGGTCAAACTCTTGAGGGTGGGTCCAGGCCTGGGCTGACGCATACCCGTTCGCGGGGCTTGACCTGCGCAGCCGCCCTGACCGAATCGGGTTCTTGCCTGCGAAGCCTTGGGCGAAGCAGGTTCGCGGACTCACCCGGCCCCATCCGCATGGCGGTCACGCCACCTTGCAGCGACGATGCCGCCGCAGGGCGGGGAAGACAGGGTCGCCGTTGCTCTCCTTGTCTTCTCTACCGCCTTTGTTACCTTGTGTTCAATGCGATGGGGCGGTGGGCGCAAGCACGCCCTGAGATCCGGGCGCAAGGAAGAGCTCATGCGTGAGGGGCGGTTTCAGTTTATCGGCCGGACTCTGTGTATGGCCTGCACGGTGGCGATGACATGCCTCGGGGCTGAAGCGCCGGCTCCGCTCGGCCCGATCGCGATCAGCAACGGCGGCTTTGTCGTCAGCGCCACCGGCCGGCCGTTCGAGCCGCGCGGGTTCAACTACATCCGGCTCGGTCCCTGGCATGCCACGTTCGATCCGGCGCGATATGACGATGCGGCGGCGGGGGAGGCGCTCCGGCGGATGCGGGCCGACGGCTTTAACACCGTGCGGGTGTTCATCAACACGGAAGCTCGCCTGCCCGGCGCCGTGGCGACGAACGGGGCGCCGGGCCTGTCCAGGGCATATCTGCGAAACGTCGCCGATTCCCTCGCGCAGGCGCGGCGCACGGGGATCGCCGTGATGCTCGACACGGAGACCTTCCCGCGCGTGTCGCCGTATGTGGAGCGGCTGCGCCCCCTCCCGCCGGAGATTCACCCGGCCAATGCCCACTATCTCGACACCGGCCACCTGGAGGCCAAGGCCGCGTTCCTCCGCGACTTCATCGGGGGCTTGAAGGCGGAGGACGCCTCATGCCTCGAGGCCGTGTTCGCCTACGATCTGCAGAACGAGCTGTGTTATCACATCGCCCCGCCGTTCACGCTGGTCTCCGGGGCGATCACCTCCGCCAACGGCCGGGTCTATGCGATGCCCGAGCAGCGGCGGGAGCTCGCGGAGGAGTCCGCCGTCCACTACATCGACCGCATGTGTGCAGCCATCCGTGCGGCGCATCTGGGCGCGCTGGTCGGCGCGAGCGTTTTCACCTTCCGCGCGGTGGGTCGGAGGGGTCCCGGCGACTTCACGCCGGACTCGGCCGACTGGAGGAACCGGTTGCCCTTCCGGCCGCTCGCGATTCTCGACTCCAAAGCGGACTATCTCGATCTGCACTTCTATCCCGCGAATGCCGACGAGTTCGAGCGCGACCTGGTATCGATCGAGTTCGAGGCCGTCCGCGGCATCGCGCGGGAGCGGGGGAAGCCGATCCTCGTGGGGGAGTTCGGCGTCTTCAAGCGGCCGCATCCCGAACTGGACGATGCGGCCGCCTGGGCGGCGACGCTCGCACGACGATTCCGGCAGCTTGGACTGGCGGGCTGGCTCTACTGGACCTACGACACTCACGAACAAAGCGACGAGCTGTGGTACGCCTGTGAGCGCAGCCACACCATCTACCGCCGCCTCGCGGAAGTCATCCGCGGGGAGCAGCCGGCGGAACGGGCGCGGACAGAGGGCCAGCCGGATCCGGTGGTATTCCCTGAGCTTTGAGTGGTGGGCATCCTGTAGCGAGTGGTGTTCAGCCGGGATCACGAGATGACAGACCCCTCCAGTTTGATTGCGGGCGGCGGGTGGGTGCTCATGCGAGTCCACGGTCGCCACAAGGCACGTCTTCTTCTCTGCATCAGCCTCGGGCTCCTCCTCCCGGCACTTGCGGGCGGCGTGTATGTGCTGACACACAATGTCATGGGCGAGAACGAAACCTTCACCCCGCTTTCCTTGTCCGTCCAGGTCCTCTGCTGGGCTGCCATTGCCGCTGAGGCGATCGCGTGGATCGCGACCCTTGTCCTGTGGCTCGTGGAGAAGCCGAGCGACTCTGAGATCAAGGTGCGCAACCCCGACTATGACCCGAAGAACCTGTACTGACCATGCAGCGGTTCGTCCGGTGTCGGGCTGCGCGACCGGAGTTCGCCGGCGCCCACTCGGCGGGGCGGGGCGGGGGGTATCCAAGGACATGAGCCATCAGCATCCGAACATGCGAGTGGTCTTGTTCGGTGGATTGCCGGGCATCGCCGGAGCTTGTCTCGGATCCACACTGGGAGGTTGAGAATCGAGTGGCAATCTGGCACCGTAGGCGGGTATTCGTGAGAAGGAGAAGCGTACCATGAAGACCGTCGCCCTGATACTGGCTCCGTTGGTGTTGAGCGCCATGTTCGTCTGCTCCGTTCGGGCCGAGGCGCCGGACTACACGCAGTATGTGAATCCGTTCATCGGCGGCGCCGAGAACGGGCACACGTTCCCCGGCGCCTGCTATCCGTTCGGCCTCGTGCAGCCGAGCCCGGACACCGGCAACTGCACGTGGACATACTGCTCGGGGTACATGTACCTCGACGAGAAGATCTGGGGCTTCTCGCAGACCCACCTGAACGGCACCGGCTGCCCGGACCTCGGCGACATCCAGCTCCAGCCGTTCACCGGCGCGATCGAGCGCGAGAACTATCACAGCGCCTACAGCAAGGAGACCCAGAAGGCGAAGCCGGGGTACTACGCGGTGACCCTCGCCGATTTCGGCGTTGACGTGGAGCTGACCGCGTCCCCGCGGGTGGCCTTCCACCGCTACACGTACAAGAACCCGTCGCCCGCCCGCTTGCTGGTCGATCTGCAGTACGGCATCGTCAGCGGCAAGGACGCGCTGCGGAACCACATCCTCGCCAGCGAGTCGGCGCAGGAGGACGCGTACACCCTCACCGGCCACAACCAGGCCCGCGCCTGGGTCACGCGCCACTATTACTACGTGATCAGGTTCGACAAGCCCATCGCGGCCCTGAAGAAGCTCCCGGCGCAGGAGGGCGAGAAGGCCGCGCGGTACGTGCTGGACTTCGACCTCAAGCCCGGCGAGCGCCTGCAGGTCAAGGTGGCGCTTTCCACCGTGAGCGTCGAGGGCGCGAAGAAGAACCTCGAGGCGGAGGTGCCCGGCTGGGACTTCGCGGAGGTGCGGCAGAAGGCAACGGCCGCCTGGAACACGCTGCTGTCGCGCGCGGTCGTGGAGGGCACGCAGGAGCAGAAGGAGAACTTCTACACCGCGATGTATCACCTGTTCATCCAGCCCAACGACATCACCGACGTGGACGGCCAGTACCGCGGCGCGGACGACAAGGTGCTCACGGCGCCGGACAAGACCTACTACTCGACGCTGTCGCTCTGGGACACCTACCGCGCGGCGCATCCGCTGTACACGGTCCTGGCGCCCGAGCGCGTCGACGGGTTCGTCCGCACCATCATCGCGCACACCAGGGCGCAGGGCTACATGCCCATCTGGACGCTGTGGGGCAAGGAGAACCACTGCATGATCGCCAACCACTCCGTGCCGGTGGTCGCGGACGCCTATCTCAAGGGCTTCCGCGGCTTCGATGCCGAGGCGGCGTTCGAGGGCATCAAGCGCTCGCTGACGAAGAACCACCCGAAGTCCGATTGGGACGTCTACATGAAGTACGGCTACCTGCCCTTCGACCTGATCAAGGGCGAGAGCGTCTCCCGCACGCTGGAGTACGTGTACGATGACTACTGCGCGGGGCAGCTCGCCAAGGCGCTGGGCAAGGCCGACGACGCGGCCTATTTCGCCAGGCGGGCCGACTACTACAAGAACGTCTTCTGCCCCGAGACGAAGTTCATGCGCGGGCGCGATACGAAGGGCAACTGGCGCACGCCGTTCGATCCCTTCAAGCTTAACCACGGGGCCGACAGCGGCTTCGACTACACCGAGGGCAACGCGTGGCAGTACACCTGGCATGTCCAGCATGATCCCGAGGGGCTGATCGCGCTCGTCGGCGGCAAGGACGCCTTCGCCGACAAGCTGTCGACGCTCTTCAAGCTCGACTCCAAGGTCGAGGGCAGCGGGTTTGTGCTCGACGTATCGGGGTTGATCGGCCAGTACGCGCACGGCAACGAGCCGAGCCACCACGTGGCCTACTTCTTCGGCTTCGCGGGCCGGCCGTGGAAGACGCAGGAGATCGTCCGCGAGATCTTCGACACCCAGTACAGGAACTTCCCCGGCGGGCTTTGCGGCAATGACGACTGCGGCCAGATGTCCGCCTGGTACATCTTCTCGGCCATGGGCTTCTATCCCTTCAATCCGTGCAACGACGGCTACGTGTTCGGCGCGCCGCAGATCGGGAAGATCACGCTGAACCTCGCGGGCGGCAAGACCTTCACGGTGGAGGCGAAGAACCTCTCCAAGGAGAACAAATACGTGCAGGGCATCGCGCTCGACGGGAAGCCCGTCGACACGATCAGGATCGCGCACCAGGACATCATGAAGGGCGGCCGGCTGGTGTTCGAGATGGGGCCCAAGCCCCGCTGAGACGGCCTTTCAGCCGCACTTCGAGCCCGGCGCGTTTCGCTGGGGACGCGGTGCCCTCACCGCGCTCCGTCCATAGGTCGGGAGGAACGCCGGCCCCGGCGTCCGTTCTTCCCCCCATCTTCCTCCGCTTCTCCGTCCTCCGTGTTCCCCGCCCTGAGCGCCCTCGGCGCCACCGGGCACATGAAGATCGGGAATGCGACCAAGGGGAAGAAGTGTCCGGTGCCGAGGAGTCAGGCGGTGGAACAGTCGCACAGACCGCCCGAGAACCTGCGCACCATAAACCGCTTGTCGTCCGACCCTCGTGGCCATACTCTGTCACCACACTGGAAGGCGGTTTTTTGAAGCACATGATGTCGACTGCGCAGGCCAACCCCAACACAACACAGAATACGGGAAACGGCCTGTGCTAGACTCCTGTTCAATCGGAATTGGAGTGCGGACGCGAGCCCGATTCAGCCTGCTGTGGGAGGATGCGTCGTGAACAAATCGCTCGGATGCATCTGTGTCCTGGCGCTCGCCGGGATGGATGCGGGCGCTGTACCAGCGCGGGAGCTGCAGGTGTTCGTCGGCACCTACTCGCGCAACGGAAGCGAGGGCATCTACACGATGCGCATGGACGCCGATACCGGGAGTCTGACGGCCCCGGAGCTGGCGGCGAAGGCGGACAACCCGTCCTTCCTGGCGCTCCATCCGAGCGGCCGCTTCCTCTACGCGGTCAGCGAAACCGGCCGCTACCAGGGCCAGCCGAGCGGCGCGGTGGCGGCCTTCGCCGTCGATCCCGCGACCAGCCGGCTGACGGAGCTGAACCGCCAGCCCACGGGCGGCGCCGCCCCGTGCCATCTGGCCGTGGACGCGACGGGGCGCGCGCTGGTCATCGCGAACTACGCCGACGGCACCGTCGCGAGCTTCCCGATTGCGGGGGATGGAACGCTGGGGGCGCTGGTATCGAAGATTCCGCACGCCGGCACGGGGCCGAACGCGCAGCGGCAGAAGGGGCCGCATGCGCACGGCGTCACGTTCGACGCGTCGAACCGGTATGCCTTCATCCCCGACCTCGGCATCGACCGGATCATGATCTACAAGCTGGATGCCCCGACAGCGAAACTGACGCCGCACGATCCGGCCTTCGCGGCCCTCCCGCCCGGCGCGGGTCCGCGCCACTTCGCGTTCCACCCTTCGAAGGCCCTCGCGTGGTCGATCAATGAACTCGACTCCACCGTCACGACCTTTGCCTGGGACGCCCGGAGCGGTACGCTGGAGCGACGGGAATCCGTGTCCACGCTGCCGCCGGGCGGCACGAACCGGAGCACCACGGCCGAGATCGCCGTGCACCCCTCGGGCCGCTTCCTCTACGGTTCCAACCGCGGCCATGACAGCATCGCGGTCTTCGCCATCGACGGCGCGACCGGGCGGCTCTCTCCCGTGCAGCATCAGGCGACAGGGGGACGCACGCCGCGGAGCTTCGCGCTCGATTCCTCGGGACGCTTCCTCCTGGCCGCGAACCAGGATTCGGGCAATATCGTGGTCTTCCGGGTCGATCCCGACACCGGCCGGCTGGCGCCCGCGGGGCACGAGGCCCGGGTGGCGCTGCCCGTCTGCGTGCTGTTCCGCTGACGAAAAAGAACGGGGCGCCCGCAGGCGCCCCGTTTCAGTCTCCGGTACGAACCGGATCAGTAGTCCATTCCGCCGCCGGGGGCCGGCGGAGCTTCCTTCTTCTCCGGGATCTCGGTGATCATGGCCTCGGTCGTCAGCAGCAGGGCCGCGATGGACGCGGCGTTCTGCAGGGCCGAACGCGTGACCTTGGTCGGATCGATGATGCCGGCCTTGAACATCTCCACGTACGCGCCGCCCGCGACGTCGTACCCGTTGCTGCCCTTGGCCTTCTTCACTTCCTCGACCACCACCGCGCCCTCGATGCCCGCGTTGTCCACGAGCTGCCGCAGGGGCGACTCGCAGGCCTTGCGGACGATCTGGACGCCGATGGCCTCATCGCCGCTCAGCTTGATGGCGTCCAGGGCGGACATGCAGCGCAGCAGGGCCACGCCGCCGCCGGCCACGATGCCTTCCTCGACGGCCGCGCGCGTCGCGTGCAGGGCGTCCTCGACCCGGGCCTTCTTCTCCTTCATCTCGGACTCGGTCGCCGCGCCGACATTGATGACGGCCACGCCGCCCGCGAGTTTCGCCAGGCGCTCCTGGAGTTTCTCGCGGTCGTAGTCCGAGGTCGTCTCGTCGATCTGGCGGCGGATCTGCTCGATGCGCGCCTTGATGTCGGAGGTCTTGCCCGAGCCCTCGACGATCGTGGTGTTGTCCTTGTCGATCGTGATCCGCTTCGCCTTGCCGAGATCGGAGGTCTGGACGTTCTCCAGCTTGATGCCGAGGTCCTCGGAGATGAACCGGCCGCCGGTGAGGATCGCGATATCCTCGCACATGGCCTTGCGGCGGTCGCCGAAGCCCGGCGCCTTCACCGCGCAGGCCTGCAGCGTGCCGCGGATGCGGTTCACCACCAGCGTCGCCAGCGCCTCGCCCTCGATATCCTCGGCGATGATCAGCAGCGGCCGGCCGGCCTTCGCCACGTTCTGGAGCAGCGGCAGCAGGTCCTGCAGGCTGGAGATCTTCTTTTCGAAGATCAGGACGTAGGCGTCCTCGAGCGCGGCCTCCATCGTCTCGGCGTTCGTCACGAAGTACGGGGAGAGGTAGCCCTTGTCGAACTGCATGCCCTCGACGACCTCCAGCGAGGTCTCGATGCTCTTGGCTTCCTCGACCGTGATCGTGCCGTCCTTGCCCACCTTGTCCATCGAATCGGCGATGATCTGGCCGATGTCGGTGTCGCCGTTCGCGGAGATCGTCGCCACCTGCGCGATTTCCGAGGCATCCTTCACCTTCTTGCTCATCTTCTTGAGCTCTTCGACGCAGACCTCGACCGCCTTGTCGATGCCGCGCTTGAGGCTCATCGGATTCGCGCCGGCGGTGACGTTCTTGAGGCCCTCGCGATAGATCGCCTCGGCCAGGACCGTCGCCGTCGTCGTGCCGTCGCCCGCGACGTCGCTGGTCTTGCTGGCGACTTCACGGACCATCTGGGCGCCCATGTTCTCGAAGGGGTCCTTCAGCTCGATTTCCTTGGCGACCGTCACGCCGTCCTTGGTCACGGTCGGGGAACCGAACTTCTTGTCCAGAATCACGTTCCGGCCGCGGGGGCCGAGGGTGACCTTCACCGCCCGGCTGAGCTGCTCAACGCCGCTCAGGATGAGCTGTCGAGCGTCCGCGTCGTATCTCAGTTGCTTGGCTGCCATGGTTTTCTCTCTCCGTTGGGGTTGTCCGTGTGCGGGCTCAGTCGGCCAGGATGCCGAGGATATCCTCCTCGCGCATGATCTGGTAGTCCTTGCCGTCCAGTTTCACCTCGGTCCCGCCGTACTTGGGCATCAGGACCTTGTCGCCAACCTTGACGCTGAACGGGATCTTCTTGCCGTTGTCGTCCAGTTTGCCGGTTCCGATCGCGATGACCTTGCCGGTGGTCGGTTTTTCCTTGGCGGTATCGGGAATGATGATCCCGCCCTTCTTCTGCTCCTCTTCCTTGACCGGCTCGACGAGAACGCGGTCGGCGAGAGGTTGAATCTTCATGCTCTTCTCTCCTCCTGCTGGTTTGTTGTTCCCTTACATACCGGCTGCGACCGCCACCCGGCGGCGCGCCCAACGTAAGCTCTGCTCCCACGCATCATGACGGATCGGGTCGGACCGCGCTGTTCGCGCATTACCCCTTCTTCTTGTCGTCCTTCATCGTGAATTCAGCGTCGATGACGTCATCCTTGCCGCCCGCGCCTCCCGTGGCGCCGGCCGGGGCGCCCCCCGGCGCGCCCTCGGACGGTCCGGCCCCGGCCTCCGCGGCGCCGGCGCCCCTGGCCTGCTGCTGCGCGCGCGCCTGGGCGTACAGATCCTGCGAGATCGCCTGCATCTCGGAGTTCAGCGCGTCCATCGCCGCGCGGATCCTGTCGGTGTCTTCGCCCTTGACCTCGTCGCGCAGCTTCTTGATCGCCTCTTCCACACGGGCCTTCTTGTCGGCCGGGATCTTGTCGCCGTTCTCCTTCAGGAACTTCTCCGTCCCGTACGCGAGGTTGTCGCCCTGGTTGCGCGTCTCCACGGATTCGCGCCGCTTCTGGTCTTCGGCCGCATACCGCTCGGCGTCCTTCACCATCTTCTCCACCTCGCCCTTGTCGAGGCCGCTGGACGCGGTGATGGTGATCTTCTGTTCCTTGCCCGTGCCGAGGTCCTTCGCGTTGACGTGCAGGATGCCGTTGGCGTCGATGTCGAACGTCACCTCGATCTGGGGGACGCCGCGGGCGGCCGGGGGGATGCCGTCGAGGTGGAACTTGCCGATGGTCTTGTTGTCGGTGGCCATCTTGCGTTCGCCCTGCAGGACGTGGATCTCGACGGTCGACTGGTTGTCCGACGCCGTGCTGAAGATCTCGCTCTTGCGGGTCGGGATGGTCGTGTTGCGCTCGATCAGCGGGGTCATGATGTGGCCGAGCGTCTCGATGCCGAGGGTCAGCGGCGTGACGTCGAGCAGCAGGACGTCCTTCACCTCGCCCTTCAGCACGCCGCCCTGAATCGCCGCGCCGATGGCCACCACTTCGTCGGGATTCACGCCCTGGTGCGGCGCCTTGCCGATCAGCCGGCGCGCGGTCTCGACCACCTTCGGCATGCGGGTCATGCCGCCCACCAGCACCAGCTCGTCCACCTGCGACATGCTCACGCCCGCGTCGCGCAGGCAGTTCTCCACCGGGCGGATGGAGCGATCGATCAGGTCGTCGCAGAGCTTCTCGAGCTGCGCGCGGTTGATCTTCCGCACGATGTGCTTCGGGCCGGTCGCGTCGGCGGTGATGAACGGCAGGTTGATGTCGTATTCCTGCGCGCTCGACAGGGCGATCTTCGCCTTCTCCGACTCCTCCTTGATCCGTTGCAGCGCGTCGGACTGCTTCTTGAGATCGATGCCGTTCTCGCGCTTGAACTCGTCGATCACCCAGTTCATCACCCGCTCATCGAAATCGTCGCCGCCGAGATGGGTGTCGCCATTGGTCGCCTTGACCTCGAACACACCTTCGCCGATCTCCAGCAGCGAGATGTCGAACGTCCCGCCGCCCAGGTCGTAGACCGCGATCCGTTCATCCTTCTTCTTGTCGAGCCCGTACGCCAGCGACGCCGCCGTCGGCTCGTTGATGATACGCAGCACTTCCAGCCCGGCGATCCGGCCCGCGTCCTTGGTCGCCTGCCGCTGGCTGTCGTTGAAGTAGGCGGGGACCGTGATGACGGCCTGGGTGATCTTCTCGCCGAGGTAGGCCTCGGCGTCCGCCCGCATCTTCTGCAGGATCATCGCCGAGATCTCCGGCGGGGAGAAGGTCTTCTCCTCGCCGCCAACCATGGCCTTCACGTGCGCATCGCCGTTGGCCGCCCGGACGACCTCGTAGGGCACGCGCTGGCGTTCCTGCTCAACCTCGTTGTACTTGCGGCCCATGAACCGCTTGATCGAGTAGACCGTGTTCTTCGAGTTCAGCACCGCCTGCCGGCGCGCCGCCTGCCCCACCAGCCGCTCGCCGTTCTTGGCGAAGCCCACCACCGACGGGGTCGTGCGCGCACCCTCGGCGTTCGGGATCACGACCGGCTCGCCGCCTTCCATCACCGCCATGCACGAGTTGGTCGTGCCCAAATCGATTCCCAAGACCTTTGACATGAGACTCTCCCGAAAAAGTCGTTCGACAGAATATGCTCTGTTCGCCGTATATGAGCAGTCCCCATGCCAGACATGCGCAGCGTCAATCCGTGTTATTGATGTAACTACCTATTCGCAAATGGACTATGACTGCAATCAGGCGGCCTCCAACCGCGCGAAACCGGAGAATGTGTGCCAAATAAGCTCGTTTTGTGGGTCGGCGTGTCTCATATCCTTCCGTCCGGAACACCCGCAGGGAGCCCTTCCGGCAACCGCAAGCACGGTCATTCCACGGCCGCCGACCGCAATCCTCGCGGCATAAAGCCGCTCCCACATGTGTGCAGACCTGTGTGTGCAGGGACCTGTCCCGCCCCTGTGGGAGCGGGTTTATCCCGCGATCCAGCCCATGACCACAGCCCTCGCGGCATGAAGCCGCTCCCACATGTGTGCAGACCTGTGTCCGGGGACCTGTCCCTCCCCCTGTGGGAGCGGGTTTACCCCGCGATCCGGCCCATGACCGCAGTCCTCGCGGCATGAAGCCGCTCCCACATGTGTGCTCCCTGCGCCTCGCCTATGCGCGGTCGCTGTTTCGCCATGCTGGGGAGCCGACGCCGAGACTCGAGCAAGACAGTGGGAAAAGGCGATTGACACGGATGGGGCCAGTACAACATGCACGGGGGCACCTTCGAAGTCGGGCAGAACATGATGATTGGCGCGGACGGATACGGGGAATGGAATCAGGACGGCGGTACGGCGACTTTCCACTCCTGGACCGTAGTCGGCCGTTTTGGCGCAACCTCCCAGGGGAAGATCGACGTCTCGGGCGGCACATTCCTGAAGCCCGATGGCGGCAACCTGAACATCGGCGAAGATGGAGCGGGAATACTGACGATCTCCGGCTCCGGCCTGGTCAGAGTGCAGACGGGGATCGAGGTGGGATTGAATACGGGGTCTTCCGGCACGGTCAACCTCAACGGCGGTACGCTGGAGACCACGTGGATCGGCGGCCGCAATGCGGGAACGAGCACGATCAATTTCAACGGCGGCACGCTGCGGGGCATTCAGAACGATGCGACCCTCCTCTCCGGCAGGACGGCCGCGTATGTCCTGGCCGGGGACGCCATCATCGACACGCCCGCGGGCATCACCAACACCATCGCGCAGGACTTGCTGGATGGCGGTGGCGGCGGTGGGCTGACGAAGCAGGGCACAGGGAAACTGACGCTGTCGGGGACGCACACGTACACCGGGCAGACTGACGTTCAGGCGGGCGAGTTGAGCATAAACGGCAGCATCACGGGGGGCGGCGGCCTGATCGCGCCGGCGGGCGCCGTCGTGTCGGGCAACGGGACCGTCAGCGGCGCCAGCACCGTGAATGGCACGCTCGCTCCGGGCAATTCGATCGGCACCTTCGCGGTCACCGGCGACCTCACGCTGGGCGGCACACTGGATGTCGAGGTGGACGGGACGGGTGCAGGACTGGCGGATCTGCTGAATGTGTCCGGCGTATTCGACATCACCGGCGCAACGGTGAACTTCATCGCGCTGAACGGGCTCGATGATCCCGTGTATGTCTTCGCCTCGTACGGTAGCGTGAACGGTTCGCAGTTCAGTTCCGTGCAGAATCTGCCTTCAGGGTACTCCATCGATTACGCTTACGGTGGGAATCAGATGGCCCTGATCCCGGAGCCGGGCACCTTCGGTTTGATGGCCGCCTTGGCGGCCGTCCTGTGGATCCGTCGCCGGCTGCGGGGCTGAACGGGATGGGTTGGTTTTTGGGGGGGCGTGGATCCCGCAGGGCCGCGCTCCCTTTTCCTTCGGCATGCGGCCACGTCGCGCCGTCAGCGCGTAACCCGTGTGGAGTCGCATGCGCGCAGAGGGTGTCTGGACGGTGGTGGATTGTTCCCCCTGGAATGACACGCAGATGCGCATGAGGGGGATGGGGACAGGCACCTCGTGGCGGGCACTTCGTGGCGTTCCGTACCACATCTTGTCTCGCGCCAAGGCGCCAAGCTTGAACTGAGGGGATGCTCGGGCATTCCCTTGGCGGGCTTTGCGGCTTTGCGCGAGACGATCGGGACGGGAACGGGACGGCAAGTATCTGTCCCCAGTCGCATCGACGGCAGACTGATCGCGGGCAGGATTGCCCGCGGTACGGGTCCTGGGCGTACCGCGCGCAATCCTGCGCGCGATCAGTCCGACGGCGCGTCAGGATGCCGCGCCCCACCCGTCGTCGGCTCGATGCGCAAGGTAGAGCGGGGCCTCTGGACCCGCCGATTTCGCGGAGCGATGGGGACAGGCACGGTGTCGCAAGGTCCCCGGCGGCGGCCGTCGCCGGTCCGTTTCCCGCCGGCCCCTCCGGATATTCCATTGACGCCCAGCGCGCCACCCGCTATTGTTAGTGCAACCTAACTTACATGAAGACGCGGGGTCCATTGAGTCCCAGCCTGGAGGATTACCTCGAGGCGATCCTGGCGGCCGCGGGGGCGGGGCCGGCGGCGCGGCCGGCGGCGATCGCCGACCGCCTGCGCGTGCGCCGCCCGTCGGTGACCGGCGCCCTGCGCGTCCTCGCCGGGCGGAAGCTGATCCGCTACGAACCCTACGGGGCCGTGCGCCTCACGGCGCGGGGCCGCCGTCAGGCGGAGGAGGTCCGCCGCCGCCATCAAGTCCTCGGCGCGTTCCTCCGCGAGGCCCTGGACGTCCCCGCCGGCCGCGCGGACCGCGAGGCCTGCGGCATGGAGCACGCGGTTTCGGACGACACGGTGCGGCGGATCGAGGCCCTGGTGAACCGGCTCCGGCCGCCGGCGGCGGGAGGCATCCCGTGAATCCCGGCGCCCCCGTGCCCGTTTCGACCACTCCGACCCCCGTCCTGTGTTTGAACCGCGCGGCGCGCGGACAACACGTACGCATCTCGCACGTCCAGGCCGGCCGTTGCGCCCGCCTGCGGCTCGCGGCCATGGGGCTGTTGCCGGGCACGCCGTTGACCGTCATGCGGGCGGCCGCGCGCGGACCGGTGGTGGTGGCGGTGCGCGGCGCGCGCCTGGCGCTCGGCCGCGGGCTGGCCAGCGCCGTGATGGTGGTGCCGGAGGCGTCATGAAGTCCCGCCTGATCGTCGCCCTCGCCGGCAATCCCAACTCCGGCAAGACCACGATCTTCAATCGCCTGACCGGCGCCCGCCAGCGCGTCGGCAACTACGCGGGCGTAACCGTCGAAAAGAAGGAGGGCACGCTCGTCCGCGACGGCGTCGAGATCACCTTCGTCGACCTGCCGGGCACGTACAGCCTGGCCGCCGGCTCGGAGGAGGAGCGCATCGCCCGGCGGTTCATCCTCGAGGAGAAGCCGGACGTGGTCGTTCACGTCGTCGATTCGTCCAACCTGGAGCGCAATCTCTACCTCGGGGTGCAGTTGATCGAGATGGGGGCGCCGCGGGTGTTCGCGTTCAACATGGACGACCTCGCTCGGCTGCGCGGGGTGTCGATGGACCTGTCGAAGCTCTCCGCCTTCCTCGGCGGCCCGATCGTCCCGACGGTCGGGAACCGCGGCGCGGGCATGAAGGAGCTGGTCGACGCCGTGCTCGACGTCGCCGCCGGCCGCGCCCCCGTCCGCCAGCCGGAGATCGTCTACGGGACCGAGATGGAGGAGGCGCGGACCCGCCTCGCGGCGCTCCTGGCGGCGACCGGCCGCACGGCCACCGCGGAGGAGGCCCGCTGGGCCGCGCTGAAACTCCTGGAGAACGACGCGGAGGTGGCCGCCCGATTCCCGGACCCCGAGGTGACGGCGGCGTGCGACGCGGCGTGCGCGCGGCTGCGCGGGCTGTTCCGGGAAGAGCCCGAGATGCTCATCGCCGAGCGCCGCTACGGATTCATCTCGGGCGCCTGCCAGGAGGCGGTGCGCACCAGCGCGGAGTGGCGGCACACGAATTCCGACCGGTTCGACGAGGTCCTCACGCATCCCGTGCTCGGCATCCCGATATTCCTCGGCCTGATGTACCTGGTCTTCCTGCTCACCTTCCGCCTGGGCGGCCCGCCGATGGCCTGGCTGGAGAGCTTCTTCGGCTGGCTCTCCAGCGCGGTGTCCGCGTGGTGGCCCGAGGGATCGGACAGCCTCCTGCGGTCGCTGCTCGTGGACGGCGCGATCGCCGGTGTCGGGGGGGTCGCCAGCTTCCTGCCGAACATCGTGCTGCTCTTCATGGCCATCGCGCTGCTCGAGGATTCAGGCTACATGGCCCGCGCCGCGTTCATCATGGACCGGCTCATGCACCACATCGGTCTGCACGGGAAGAGCTTCATCCCGCTGCTGATCGGATTCGGCTGTTCCGTGCCGGCGATCCTCGCCACGCGCATGATCGAGAACCGGCGCGACCGGCTGACGACGATGATGGTGATCCCCCTGATCAGCTGCGGCGCGCGGCTGCCGATCTACTCCCTGATCATCCCCGCCTTCTTCGCGGACCGCTGGCACGCGCCCGTGCTGTGGACGATCTACCTGACCGGCATCCTCCTCGCCATCGTCGCCGCGCGGCTGCTGCGGTCGACGCTGTTCCGCGGCGAGGCGGAGCCGCTGGTAATGGAACTGCCGCCCTACCGCCTGCCGACCGCGCGCAGCGTCCTGCTGCACATGTGGGAGCGGGGGTGGCTCTACCTCCGCAAAGCCGGCACCCTGATCCTGGCGGTGTCCGTGGTCCTCTGGGCGCTGTCGTCCTACCCCCGGCCGCCCCCCGGACATACCGTCGCCCCCGACCGGGCGGGCGCCCGCTCGGCCGTCCTCGAGCATTCGTTCGCCGGACGGATCGGCCGCGCCCTGGAACCCGCCCTCCGCCCGCTGGGATTCGACTGGCGGATCGGCGCGGCGATGATCGGCGCCTTCGCGGCGAAAGAGGTCTTCGTCGCCCAACTGGGCATCGTGTTCGCCGAGGTCGATGCCGACAGCCGGTCCGTGCCGCTGCGCGAGAAGCTGAGGGCGAACTACTCGCCGCTCTCCGGCTTCTGCATGATGCTCTTCATGCTCATCGCCACGCCCTGCGTCGCCACGTTTGCGGCGGTCCGGCGAGAAACCGACTCGTGGCGATGGCCGTTCTTTCAGCTTGGAGGCCTCACCCTGCTGGCCTATGTCCTCACCCTGGCCGTGCACCAGGCCGGCCGTCTCGCGGGTTTCTGATCCGCGCCGCCTGGGCGGTTTTGGATCTTGCCCTCGGCCGGCGCGAAGGGACAGACTGTCGGGGTTTCAAGAGGATGCGTGTCATGGGCTCAAGGATGAAGACACCGGAGCGGTTTCTGATCGGCGAGCCGCCGCCCCACCTGCGCCGGCCTCTGGCGCGCCTGCAGCCGGTGCTGGCCGGGGCGGGACGCCCGAGTCTCGACGTGGCGAAACTCGCCGCCTCGGTCCGGCACTGCGCGGTGCTGAACGACCTCATCCCGATCGAGTCCCCGGGGCATTGGGAACGGGTGATTCGAGGATTGGGGGATGACATCGACGCCATCCTGCCGGTCAGCATCCCCGCCTATCCGACCGAGGTCTGGAACTCGCACCCGCAGCCGCTGGTGGACCGCGGGCTCCCGGTGCTGTTCTGGCCGCTGCTCGACCACGACGAGCCGGATTTCTGGCGGTGGTCGGCGCGCGATTTCCTGCGGGCCCTGGGCGTCGACGCGCGGATCGTCCGCACCGCCCGCGAAGGCGACGCCCTCCTGCGGGCGCTGGCGGTGCGGCGGATGCTGCGCGGCAGCCGCCTCGTGGTGTTCGGCGAGCAGAACTTCCCGTGGAACGCGACGGCCGGCGGGCACCTGATGAGGCAGGGGCTGGGCGTGGAGCTCGTGGTCCGGCCGCTGGACGATTTCCGCCGCCGCTATCCGGACATTGGAGACCGCGAAATCGAGCAGGTCTGGGCCCGGCGCGGGCCGCGCTACCGGCTCGCGGGCGTGGCGCCGGCGGAGCTGCGGCAGGCCCTCCGGACCTACCTGGCCATCCGCGGCGTGCTGGAGGCCGAGCGCGCGTGGGGGTTCGGCGTCAATTGCTTCGGCGACCTCATCATCCGCGGCGGACGCGACGTGCCGTGTCTCGCGCAGACGCTGGCGCGCGAGGACGGCTACATCGCGGCGTGCGACGGCGACTACTGCGCGCTGATCAGCATGGCGCTCGTCACCTTCCACCTCGACCGGCCGTGCCTGATGTCGAACATGTACCCCGTGCGCTACGTCGGGGCGCTCACCGACCACTTCGGCGGGAACCCGCTCTCGCCCGGCCGCGCGTATCCGCGGAACCGCTGGCGCAACCTCGCCCGGCTCGCCCACTGCGGCTACGTCGGCGTCGTCTCGCCGGAGATGACGCCCGCGGGCGTCACGCCGCTGAAGGCATGGGGCGGGACGTGGGAGATCAAGCGCGACGGGCGCGGCTGCGGGAACGCGGGCGACCTGCGCGCGGGCGAGGCGATCACGGTCGTGGAGCTGTGTTTCGACGGCCGCACGCTGCTGCTGGCGGAGGGGCGGGTGCGGGAATCGACGCACCACCGCGGCATGCCGCATTGCGAGCAGAGCGGGCTGATCGAGTTCCGCGATCTGCCGGGATTCGTCGAGAACATCTCGCGCGAACACACGGCGGTGGTGTACGGACGGCACCTCGAGGATCTCCGCCTCCTGGGCGAGGTCCTCGGCCTGCGGGTCAAGGTGTTCTAGATGGTTCCGCCGTGAGGTGACGCGCGCACGCGGGAGAGCGTACGGACATGTATCTGGGCCTGGACATCGGCACGACGAAGATCGCGGCGGTGCTGGCGGACGAGGAGGGCCGGCTGGTGGTCGACACCGCGCAGGACCATCAGGCCGACCTGCCCGCCCCGCCGGGACACAGCGAGCAGAACCCGGAGCGGCTGATCGCCATCGCCTGGGCCATGGCGCGCCGCCTGCCGGCCGAGCTCCTGGCGGACGTGCAGGCGGTGGGCGTGACCGGCCAGATGCACGGGTTGGCGCCCCTCGACGAGGAGGGGGCGGTGACGGGGCCGCTGGTGACCTGGCAGGACCAGCGGTGCCTCGAGGACCCGGCGTGGTTCACCGATCTGAACAAGCGGCTGCCGGCGCCGCTTCGCCCGGGCTACGGCGGGGCGACCCTCGCCTGGTACGCGCACCACGGCGGCCTGCCGGCCGGAACGGTCTCGGCCTGCACCATCCACGACCTCGTGGCGGCCCGCCTGTGCGGGCGCGCGCGGCCGGCCACGGACTTCTCGGGGGCCGCGAGCTGGGGGATCTTCGATCCGGATCGGACGGAATGGGACACGGGCGTCGCGGAGGCGATCGGCGTGCCAGACTCGCTGCTGCCGGAGCTGCTTCCGTGCGGCGCGGTGCTCGGCCGGGTCATCCTGCCCATGGCCTGGGCGCTCGGGATCCCCGAGGACATCCCGGTGGCCGTGGCGATCGGCGACAACCAGGCGTCGATCCTCGCGACCCTGCGGACCCCGGCCGAGGAGGTCGCCCTGACGCTCGGCACCGGCGGGCAGGTCGGGGTGGTCATGGCCGCCGGCGAGGCCCGCTCGCTGGCGCGACGCCGGCGCAAATGCGAGGCCCGGCCGTTCCTCGACGACCGGGCGCTGCTGGTCGGCGCCTCGCTCTGCGGCGGCGCGGCGTGGGCCTGGCTGGCGGAGGCGGTGATCGCCTGGCAGCGCGACATGGGGCTGCCGACGCCCGAGCGCAACGCCGTTTTCGCGCGGCTCAACGACCTGGGCGCCGGCGCCGCCACCTCGGTGGAGGTGCGGCCGCACTTCCTGGGCGAGCGGCACGATCCCTCGCTGCGGGGCACGATCGCGCGGCTCGACACGTCGAACTTCCGTCTCGGACCCCTGGCGCGCGGGTTGGCCATCGGCATCATGCGCACGCTCAGGGATCTCTTGCCGGAGGAGGCGCTTCTGGGCCGGCGGCGGCTCGTCGGCAGCGGCAACGCCCTGCGGCGGAATCCGCTGCTGCAACAGATCGCCCGCGACGTGTTCGATCTGACCTTCGTCATGCCCGACTGCCGGGAGGAGGCGGCGCTCGGCGCCGCGCGGCTCGCGGCCCGCGCCTGCAAGGAGGCGGCGAGGCTCGAGCAGGTTGCGCGCGCGGCGCCCCCGCCGGAGGCGCAGGTTTCGGAGATCGAGATTCCAGGCGCGCCGGAGAAGGAGGACGGAAGCACGCCCCGGTCCGAACTGCAGACGCCGCATCCCCGCCTTTTCGCCGAGTCGTCCGCCCGCCGCGACACGCCGCCGCCGCCGGCGGGAGACGGCGACCCGGGCCCCGACTCGACCGTGCCGTCCTCCCCGGAAGCGCGGAACCACCTATAGGGTCAGCCGCTGCTTCAGGGTCTGCTCGACCACCTGCGAGCGGTATTCGGCATCCATGCGGAGACGCGAGGAGGGACGGAGCTGCTTGACGTCCACCCGGATCTCGCCCTCGTCGGTCCCCAGCTTGAAGACGCCCGCGCCCTCGAAGCCCTGGAACGTGCCGCGCAGCACCCGGCCGGTCGTCATCTCCAGATCCAGCGGCTTTCCGACCTGCGGCAGCGGCGCCCGTGCGGCCAGCTCGGCCTCGATCTCCGCGCGCGTGCGGTCCACCGCCTCCTTGGGAAGGGAATCGATGCCGCCCGCGGCCACCGGCGCATTGGACACGCCGGCCCCGGCGTCGGCCGGCTCGGCGGCCGGGGGACGGCGGAACCAGCCCATCTGCCAGGCGGCGAGCCCCAGCGCCACGAGCACGGCCAGGGTCGCCGCGGCCTGGATCCGCTGCTTGCGTTGCGATTTCTCCCGCTCGATGGCCACCATCGACCGACCGAGCTTCAGGTTGAACCCGCAGGAGCTGCAGACGACGTCTCCTTCGTCCATCGGCCCGTCGCAGCTCGGGCATCGTTTGCCCAGGCCCGAGGCGATACGGTCATGGGCGACGCGCAGCCTTTCGGTCGGTTCCGCCTGCGGCACGGCCTCGCGGTCGCCCACGGCCCTGGAGTCCGGCGGGCTGTCGCTCCTCACCCGCAGCCCGTACCGGACGGGCCGGGTGAGCTCCGGCGCGGCGGCGGGGGGAGCCGCCGCGGCCGCGTCGACCGGCGGCGCTCCCGGCGCGGCGATGATCACGGGCGATTGGCAGGAGGGGCAGTAGAGCTTCTGCCCCGCCATGGAGTCGTCGGCCTCCGTCGTATGGCCGCACTGCGCGCACGTCACAGATATCAATGCCATGATGGGCTCCCTTTGCGCCTGGCATCCGGCGTTCGTACACCGGGCGCCCTACGGCGGCGAGCCGCAACCCAACGGTCCTGGCCGCTCAATGCTCTCACTCCAATCCGTCCGTTCCTCCGTGCGCCCGCGCCGCCTTCGGAGATGGTTCCGCCGACGTTTCCACGGAGAATCCCCTGGAACCGTCTACTCCAGCGCCGCGGCGAGGCGGTCCGACAGCTCGGCCGCCGGCACGCGCGCCTGCGCCATGGTGTCCCGGTCGCGCCACGTGACCGTACCGTCCTCGATCGTCTGGAAATCCACCGTGAGGCCGAACGGCGTGCCGGCCTCGTCCTGCCGCCGGTAGCGCCGGCCGATGGCGCCGGTCTGGTCGTAGAAGACCGGCCAGCGCCGCTTGAGCGCCCCGTAGATCTCGCGCGCCTTTTCCACCAGCGGCGGCTTGTTCTTGAGCAGCGGGAACACCGCCGCCTTGATCGGCGCCATGCAGGGGGCGAACCGCATGACCGTCCGCGTCTCGCAGCCGGCGGGCGCGGGGACGCCGGGCTCCGCGGTCCGGACCTCCCCGCCCGTCTCGCCGCCGGGGACCCATTCCTCGCGGTAGGCCTCGCACAGGATCGCCAGGGCGATGCGGTCGACACCGGCCGACGGCTCGACGACGTGGGGGATGAACTTCTCCCTGGCTTCGTCGTCGAAATACTCCATCGACTTGCCGCTGAACTCCTGATGGCGGCGGAGGTCGAAATCGCCCCGCGCGGCAATCCCCTCCAGCTCCTGCGCGCCGAACGGGAAGTCGTACATCACGTCCACGCACGCGCTCGCGTAGTGCGCCAGCTCTTCCCGGGGGTACACGTAGGGGTGCAACCGTCCCTCGGGCAGGCCGACCGACTGGTACCATTTCATCCGTTCGGCCACCCAGTACTCGTGCCACTGCGCGTCGGCGCCCGGGCGGACGAAGAACTCCAGCTCCATCTGCTCGAACTCGCGCGAGCGGAAGGTGAAGTTGCGGGGATTGATCTCGTTCCGGAAGGCCTTCCCGATCTGCGCGATGCCGAAGGGGATCCTGACCCGCGAGGTGTCCACCACGTTGTTGTAGTTCGCGAAGATGCCCTGCGCGGTCTCAGGGCGGAGATAGACGACCGTCGAATCGTCCTCGACGGGCCCCGCATGCGACTTGAACATCAGGTTGAAGGCCCGCGGCTCGGTCAGATCGGCGGAACCGCACACCGTGCACTTGGCGCCCGCGGGCAGCAGGAAACTTTTGCCATCCGGAGTCTTTTCCAGCTTGAGGCCGTTCTCCTCGCAGAGCTGATCGGCCCGGAAACGCCTGCGGCACTGGCGGCAGTCGATCATCGGATCCGCAAAACCGCCGACATGTCCCGAGGCCTCCCAGACGCGCGGGTGCATGATGATCGAGGCGTCGAGACCGACCACGTCCTCCCGCCGGACGACCATGGCGCGCCACCAGGCCTCGCGGATGTTCCGCTTGAGCTCGCAACCGAGCGGGCCGTAGTCCCAGAAGCCGTTGATGCCGCCGTAGATCTCGGAGCTCTGGAAGATGAACCCCCGCCGCTTGCACAGGGCGGTCAGGGCATCCATGCCCACCACGTAGTCGTTCGGTTTCATGCCTTCTCTCTTTCCGACGTCTTGCAGCCCGAATACGAACGGCCGCATGGTGCGCGAGCGGGCTTGCGAGGTCAAGCCCGCTCGGGCTATGTTGTCCGGTTGGGCGCGCCCTCCTCCCCGCGCATGGAACGGCGCGCGGCGTCCCGTGGCGCCATGCGGAAGGGCAAAGGCGGCGGGCGGCGGGCCCGCGAGGACTGGAGGGCGGGCGCGCGCGGACATGCGCGTGGGGCGGGGTCCGCCCCGGGCACGGGCGGACATGAGGATGGGATGTACCGGATCACCTTTCTGAACGGGAAGCTGAAGGGGCGGCGCCTGACCGTGCAGCAGGGCACGGTCCGCATCGGCCGCGCCCCCGACTGCTCCGTCCGGCTTTCCGATCCCGCCATGGCCGATCACCACGCCCTCGTCGAGGAACGCGAAGGGCGGCTGTTTCTCCGCAATCTCGACCCCGTGCAGGGCGTGAACGTCGACGGGCGGAAGCTCCTGACCGGCGAGCTGGAGATGGGGACCGCGGGCGGGCTGGTCCTCGGCGGCACGCGCTTGAGGATCGAGGTGGTGACGGCGGCGCCCGCGCGGCGTCGGCACCGGATCGGCGCCACCCAGGCGATCGCCTCCCTGTCCGTCGCCGGCGTCATCGCGGCGGAGATCTGGCTGATGGTGCACTACGCGATGCTCAAGCCGCTTCTCCAGGCGGCCGCCGCCCCGGCCGCCCCTTCCACCCCGGGCGGCGCGCAGCCGGCGCTCCCGGGGGCGTCCGACGAGGCCGCATCCGCCGCCGAACCCCTGCCCCCCGAGGCGATCCCGCCGGCGCCCGAGGAGTTGGAGTCCAAAAATCCCGATGCCGGCTGATGCCCTGCCTGTGCGGTTTTGTCCATTGATGTTTTGAAAACACCCGGCACTTCCACTACAAAGCCCTCGGGCGGAAGCCGCCCGACGAGGTGTATATGCCGGACACAACGCGATCGGAAGCATCCTGGTACTACGTGGAGAAGGGCCAGCAGGCGGGCCCGTTCACGGTCGAGCAATTCGCCGGCCTGGTCCAGGAACACCGGATCACGGCGGACACCCTCGTCTGGCACGCCGGGCTCGACGCGTGGAAACACTACGGCGAGCTCGCCACGCCGGAGGCGCAGGCGGAGCCCTCCGTCATCCCCGCCGGCCCGGCGGGCGACGCCACCCCCTTCCCGTGCAGCGTGTGCGGACGGGTCTTTCCGGTCGGCGACCTCCTGGCGTTCGAGAACGCACGGGTGTGCGCGGACTGCAAACCGGCCTTCGTCCAGCGGCTCAAGGAGAACGCGGAGGTCGCCGGGGCGGTGCATTACGGGGCGGCCGCGATGCGCTACGGCGGGTTCTGGTGGCGGGTCCTCGCGTGGTTCATCGATTACTGGATCATGGCCATCGCGCAGATGATCGTGATGATGCCTCTGATCATCCTGCCCGCGATGATGGCGGGGAACGACGCGAGTCCCTTCCTCATGATCGGCCTGCAGCTCGTGGCCAACCTGCTGTCCCTCGCGATCAGCGCCGCCTACGAGATCTGGATGGTCGGCCGCTTCGGCGCCACGGTCGGCAAGATGGCCTGCAGCCTGAAGGTGGTCACCGCCGAGGGCGGCCGCGTCAGCTACGGGCGCGCCGCCGGGCGGCACTTCGCCAAGTACATCAACGCCTTCACGCTCGGGATCGGCTATATCATCGCGGGGTTCGACAAGGAGAAGAAGGCGCTGCACGACATCATCTGCAGCACGCGGGTGGTGAAGAAGTGACGAGGAATCTGGGAGTGCGGAGTGCGGATTGCGGATTGGGGCTTGGGGCTTGGAGGTTGAAGCTTGGGGTTTGAGATTCGGGATGGTGAATTCGCCCGCCGTCATAACCTGTCCCTCGTGCGGGGCCGACTGGCCGCCGGAGACGTTCAACACCGGGCATGAGGAACCGTGTCCGCAGTGCGCGCAGCCGGCGGAGGTGTTCGCCTTCCCGGCCCTCTACCGTCCGATGGAGAACGCCACGGCGGCGGCGGTCGCTCCGCCGGGCGACGCCGCCTGTTTTTACCACCCGGGCAAGCTCGCCGTCTCGGCCTGCGAGGCGTGCGGCCGGTTCCTCTGCGGCCTGTGCGACATCGAGTTCAACGGTCGCCACCTCTGCGCCCCCTGCCTGGAGGCGGAGAAGAGACGCGGTCCGACCCACACGCTCCAGCCCCGCTACATGCAGTTCGACAGCCTCGCGCTCGCCCTCGCGGCGGGCCCGGTCGTACTGTTCCCGTTCTGGTGCCTCAGCATCTTCACCGCGCCCGTGGCGCTTTTCCTGGTCGTGCGGTACTGGCGCCAGCCGATGAGCGTCCTGCCGCGGATGCGCTGGCGTTTTGTGGTTGCGTTTCTGTTCGCCCTCGCCGTCGTGATCGGCTGGGGCGTGCTGATCGTCATGGCCTCGCGCGACCTCTTCAACACGTCCACCGGCGGAGGCGGAGGATGAAACCGCGCCCGCCGCGCATGTACCGCCGCCTCCCGGGCCGTGGGACGACCCCCGTGTCGCACCTCAGCGTCTGGCAGGGTCCGGATCACCTCCTCTGCATCGAGAACACGTTCTACCTCGAGCGCTACCGTCGTTTCTTCTATCGCGACATCGAATCGATCGTCATCCAGCCCGACCTCCGGTACCGCACGTACGGTCTGTGTTGGGCCATTCCGGCCGGGTGCGCGCTCGTCCTGGTGCTCTTCAATTTCTGGTGGGCCCTGCTGGCGGTGCCGCTGCTGCTGGGAACCGCCGTGCATTTCGCGCTCGGCCCGACGTGCCGCGTGGCGCTGTCCACGCGCGTCAGCCGCGAAACGATGCGGTGCTGGAACCGAACGCGCACGGCCAGGCGGGCGGTGGCGCGGCTGCTGCCGCTCGTCCGCGACGCCCAGGGGGCGTTCTCCGCGGAGGGCCTGGCGGCGGCCGCGGCCGCCCCGCCGGCCGGACGCCCCGGCGAGCCGACGGCACGCGGGCCGATCGGGGCGGCGGCCGCCGCGAGGCCGCTGCCGGTCGTTCCGCCGCGCGTCGACAACGGACTCGTGCACCGGCTCGTCTGCCTGACGCTCTGGATCGAAGCCCTGGCGGCCGCGCTGGCGATGCTTTTCCCGATGACCGGCCTGTTCGTCGCGCAAATGGCGGTGGCCTGCGCGCTGTTCTTTCTCATCGTCACCGCCTTGATCCGGCAGGGGATACGCCACCTCGCCCCGGCCGTCCGGAAGTGGACCTGGGGGCTGTTCATGTGGCAGATGGCGCGCGGCATCGTCGACTACGCCTGGGCAATGGCGCGGATGATCGGCGAGGTGATGTCGACCGGGCCGGGCAGCAGCGCCACGGACGACTGGGTGATCCGCCTCTTCACCGACTGGCTGCACGACAGTCCGTTCATGACCGCCATGACCGCGGTGGGCGGCATCGTGTCGTTCCTTCTCGGCGCGATCGGGGCGGCGCTCCTCCGCCAGCGCGCCCCTCCGCAGCCGCCGCCCTTCCCCGCGGCTTCCGCACCCCGGAACGAGGCGGCCGCCGTTCTTCCGGACGCCGGACGCGCGGCGGAGCCGGCGGGCGAGGCGTCCGAGGACGGGGCGCCGCCGGCCGCGGAGGCCCCCGAGCCGGCTCCGTCCCCCGGCCCGCCCGTGGCGGAGGCGCCTCCCCCGTGAGTCTCCGCCACCAGCGATGCCGGAACCACCCCGCCCGCGAAGCCGCCGCGCGGTGCCCGGAATGCGGCGGGTTCTTCTGCCGCGAGTGCGTCACCGAGCACGCCGGCCGCATCCTCTGCGCGGGATGTCTCAGCCGTCTCGCCCGGGGGGCGGACCGCCGGCCGCGCCGGCGTCTTCGACCCGGCCGCTGGCTCAATGCCGCGGCGGCCTTCGCCGTCCTCTGGATCGCGTTCCACGTGTGCGGGCAGCTCCTGCTGCGCCTGCCCTCCAGCGTCCACGAAGGCACCCTCTGGGAGGAGGCGCCATGGTGGGGGGAAGAGGAATGAAGCGCCGCATCGTCCACGAGGGACCCGGCGCCCTGGACCTGATCGAGGAGGCGGTGCATCTGCTCCGGCTCGCGCCGGCGGCCGCGTGGGCGACGTTCCACGTCGGCGCCGTGCCGTTCGCGGTCGGGCTGCTGTTCTTCTGGTCCGACATGAGCCGCGGCGCGATGGCGTTCACCCGCTGCGGCGCGGAGGCGCTGGGCCTGGCGGCGCTCTACCTGTGGATGCGCACGTGGCAGGCGCGGTTCGGCGCCCGCCTGCGCGCGCAGGCGGCCGGACGGACGGCGCCGGCGTGGACGGCGCGCGACTGGCTGGCCGCCGCGGGCATGCAGCTCCGCGCGTCGGTGTGGTCATGGCTCCTGCTTCCACCGTCCGCCCTGGCCATCCTGCCGATGGCCTGGACCTACGCCTTCCACCAGAACCTCGCCGCCGTGTCGGACCGGCCGGCGGAGGATGCCGAGGGGGCGGCGGGCCGCGCGTGGGCGCTCGCGCGGCTCTGGCCGCATCAGAATCACTACGCGCTTTCGCTCCTGTTTCTCTTCGGCGTGTTCGTCTGGCTGAACCTGCTGACCGCCATGGTCTTCCTGCCGTGGCTGGCCAAGGCCCTGCTCGGCATCGAGAGCGACTTCACGCGCTATCCGTTCTGGATGTTCAACACCACCTTCCTCGCGGCGCTGATGGCGCTCGCCTACCTCGCGGTGAATCCGCTGGTGAAGGCGGTGTACGCGCTGCGGTGCCACTACGGCGAGGCCATTCACACCGGCGCGGACCTGCGGGCGGACCTGCGCCGCGCGGGCCGTGCCTCCGGCGCCCCCGCGCCGGCGCTGGCCCTGGCGCTGCTCGCCCTGGCCGCGGCGCCGGGCGCGCGGGCCGCCTTCGAGGGCACCGCGCAGCCCCGCGAGGTCCCGCCGGCCGCCCGGTTGTCGGCGCCGGTCGCACGCCAGCTGGACGAAGCCGTCGAGCATGTCCTGCAGCGACCCGAGTTCGCCTGGCGGCTGCCGCGCAACGCCGTCGAGGCGCCGCAGACGAAATCGCCGCTCGACCGGTTCCTGGAGAGCGTCGCCCAGCCCTTCAAGCGATTCATCCGGTGGGCGGCGCGGGCGACGAAGAAGCTCATCGACTGGATCGCCGACCGTGTCGGCCGCTCGGAACCGGGGCGCCGCGCCTCGAAGACGGGCGATCTGAGCCACCTGCGCAGGATCATGTGGGCCCTGGTGGTGCTGCTCGCCGCGGCGGGCATCCTCTGGCTCCTGCGAACGTGGCGCGGCAAGGGGATGGCCGTCGCGAAGGCCGTGGCCGTGCCCGCCGCGGCGGCCGCGCCGGATCTGGAGGACGAGGCGGTCCACGCCGCGCAGCTGCCCGAGGAGGAGTGGCTGCGGCTCGCGGACGGGCTGCGGCGGGAGGGCGAGCTACGCAAGGCGATGCGCGCGCTCTTCCTCGGCACGCTGGCCTGCATCGGCCGGCTCGGCTGGATCGACCTGCGCCCCTCGAAATCGAACCTCGACTACCGCCGCGAGCTCGAACGCCGCACGCGCGGCCGCGACGCCATCCCGCCGCTGTTCGCCGAGGATGTGGCGGTCTTCGAGCGGGGATGGTATGGCCGGCACCCGGTGACGGGCGAGGCGCTCGACGCCATCCACCGCAACCTGGAGGGTCTGCGCCGTGAAGCGGAATAGCGCCTTCGTCGGTTCTCCGCTTCATCGCACGAACAAGGAAGCCCCCGCCCCCGTCCCGCGCCGCCCCGGACCGTCCGCCGGGTGGCTGGCCGTCGCGGGAACCGCCGCGCTGCTGGCGTGGGGCCTGGCGCAGCTCTTCGCGTGGCGGTTCGGCGGGGGCGACGTCTATCCGCCCTACTCCACCCTGCGCGCCGATCCGCTCGGGGCGCGCGCCTTCTACGAAAGCCTCGCCCAGATGCCGGGCCTCCGTGTCGAGCGGCTCTACAAGCCCCTGTCCCAGGCGCGCCTGGCGCCGTCGGCGACCCTCTTCTACGCGGGTCTCGCCCGCGAGGACTTCAACCTGTTCGGGGACGAGACGGAGGCCCTTTCGCGATTCGCCTTTCTCGGCGGGCGGATTGTCATGACCTTCCGACCGGAGGATCGGCGGGAGGCCGGCCGGCCGGCCGCCACCAACCGGGTCGCGAAGGAGACCCGGCCGGAGGCCGACGAAGCCGGGGAGGGCGAGGCCGGCGAGGAGGCGACGAAGCCGGCCGACGGCCCGTCGGAGGAGGTCGGGAACGACGGGGACGAAGACGGCCTCGAGAAGCTGCGACGGCGGCTGGCCCGACGGCGGCCGGCCCCTCCGCCATGGGAGGTGGCGGTGCGGGTGGCCCCGCGGCCGCCGCGCGCCGGCCGGGCAACGGCGAGCGCCACGAATGCGGTCCGGGCGATACCGGCCCGCGGGACGCACGCCGGTTTCGACCTGCTGTCCTGGCATTCCGCCGTCTACTTCGAACCCACGGGCGGCGCGTGGCGCGTCCGGTATGAGTGCGAAGGCCGGCCGGTGATCATCGAGCGGACCTGGGGACGCGGCAGCATCGTGCTCGCCGCCGACAGCTACTTCCTCAGCAACGAGGCCCTGCTGCGCGAGCGGCATCCGGTCCTGCTCGCCTGGATCGCCGGCCCCGGGCCGCGAATGGCGTTCGACGAGCGGCACCTCGGCATCGAGGAGGGCCAGGGGATCGTGACGCTGGCCCGCAAGTACCGGCTCGGCGGCGTGCTCGCCGCGCTGGCCCTGCTCGCCCTGCTCTTCCTGTGGCGCAACGCGACCTCGCTCCTGCCGCGCGATGCGTGGGCGGCCGACGCGGACGAAACGGCCGGCGGCCTGGAGGCGCGCGGCGGATTCCTCAATCTGCTCCGCCGCCATATCCCCGCGCGGAGGCTGGCCTCGGTCTGTTTCGAGGAGTGGGACCGCACCCGCCCGCGGGGCGCCCCCCGGCTGGACGAGCGGGCCGCGCGGATGAAGGCCTTCCTGGAGTCCAACACCGAAACCGCGGCGGGGCAGCCGGCGGCCGTGTACCGACGCCTCGCCGAGATGCTGAACGAGAAGGGCAAACCATGACCAACCTCCCCGATCTGGACCAGTTGCGGGACATCCTCACGCGGGCGCGCGCCGAGGTCGGCAAGGTCATCATCGGCCAGGCGCCGGTGATCGATCTCGCCCTCATCGCCATCTTCACCGGCCAGCACGCCCTGGTCGAAGGCGTGCCGGGGGTCGCCAAGACCCTCCTCGTGCGCACCCTTGCCCGCGTGCTCGGCTGCGGCTTCGGCCGCATCCAGTTCACGCCGGACCTGATGCCCGCCGACATCACCGGCACCAACATCTTCAACCTCCAGACCCAGGCCTTCACGCTGGTGCCGGGACCCATCTTCACCACCTTCCTCCTCGCCGACGAGATCAACCGCGCGCCCGCCAAGACGCAGTCGGCCCTCCTCCAGGCCATGCAGGAGCGGCGCGTGACCATCGACCGCATCACCCATCTGCTGCCGGCGAACTTCACCGTCTTCGCCACCCAGAACCCCGTGGAGTACGAGGGCACCTACCCCCTGCCCGAGGCGCAGAAGGACCGGTTCATGATGAAGATCTTCATGGGCTATCCCGCCCGCGACGAGGAGGTGTCGCTGGCGGTGCGGACGCTCGGGGACGACGCGCCGGAGCGGATGCTCGAGCGGGACGCGGTGCAAACCGTGATCACCGAGGAGGCGCTCGCCGCCCTGCGCACCGCCACGGAGGCGATCACGGTGCGGGACGAGCTGGTCTCCTACGTGGTCGATCTCGTGCGGGCGACCCGCGCGAGCGACAGCGTGCTGGTCGGGGCGGGGCCGAGGGCGACGCAGGCGCTGATCCTCGGGGCGCGCGCCGCGGCGGCGCTGGCGGGACGGGACTTCGTGACGCCCGACGACGTGCGCGCCATGGCCGTACCGGTGCTGATCCATCGCCTGATCCTGCGGCCCGAATACGAGGTCGAAGGGCTGTCGGTGGACGAGGTGATCCAGAAGATCCTGGGCGAGGTTGCGGTGCCGAGGTGATCGTCCCCTCCCCCAGGCTCCTCGGATGGGTGGCGGCCGTCGGCCTCCCCTGCGCCGCCGTCGCCTCGACGCTGGCGTCCGCCGCGCCCCTGCTGGCGGGGCTGCTCGGCCTCATGGCGGCGGCGGGGCTGCTGGACGCGTGGCGGGGCTGGCGGCGCATGGCGGGGGTGCGGGTGACGGCGCCGGCCGTGGTGCGCATGGCGTGCGGGCGCGAGGGGCAGGTGCTCCTGCGCGTGCGCGCGCCGGGGCCGGGGGTCCCCGCGGTGCGTCTGGGCCTGGCCTCGCCGCCCGATCTCGGGTCGGCCCAGGGCGTGGTGGCCGCGGCGCTGCCGGAGCCGGCGAAGGACTACCTGGTGCCGTGGGCCTGCCGCCCGCGCCGGCGCGGGCGGTTCGGACTCGCCCTGTGCGGTCTCGAGTCCGACTCGCCGTGGGGCCTGTGGCAGGTGCGGCGCCGCCAGCCCCTGGCCTCGGAGGTGCGCGTGTACCCCGACCTGCGGACCGAGCGCCGGCGCGTGGCGGCGGTGTTCCTGCGCCGCGGGGCGCTGGGCATCCACCGCTGGCGGCAGGTCGGCAAGGGGCGCGAGTTCGAGAAGCTCCGCGAGTACATCCCCGGCGACAGCTACGAGGACATCCACTGGAAGGCCACCGCCCGGCGGCGCCACCCGGTGACCAAGATCTTCCAGATCGAGCGCACGCAGGAGGTGTACGTCGTGCTCGACTCGTCGCGCCTCAGCGCGCGGCCGGCCCCGCGCGCCTCCGGGGAGACCGGGGCCGACGAGCCGCCCGCGACGATGCTCGACCGTTTCATCGCGGCGGGCCTGACCCTCGTCCTCGCGGCCGAGGCCCAGGGCGACCGGTTCGGCCTGATCGAGTTCAGCGGCCGCGTCCGGACGTTCGTCCGCTCGGGCCGCGGCAAGGCGCACTTCGACGCCTGCCGCAACGCGCTCTACACCGCCGCCCCCGAGCGCGTGTCGCCGAGCTACGCCGAGCTGTTCTCGTTCATCCGCACGCGCCTCCGGCGGCGCGCCCTGCTGGTCGTGCTCACCAGCCTGGACGACTCCATTCTCGCCGAGGCCTTTCTGCGCGGCGTGGAGCTGGTGCGGCGCCAGCACCTGGTGACCGTGCACATGATGCGGCCTCCCGGCGCGCAGCCGCTCTTCGCCGACGCGAACGTGGACGCCGTCGAAGACCTGTACCGGCGGCTGGAGGGCCATGCCACCTGGTGGCGCCTGCAGCAGACCGCCCGCGAGCTGGGGCGGATGGGGATCTCGTTCGAACCGATGGACCACGAGCGGCTCAGCGCCGCGCTGGTGTCGCAGTACATGATGATCAAGAACCGGCAGATGATCTGACGATGATCCTGGATCTTCCCGGATTCGTGGAGACGGAGAAACCGCTCTGGGACGAGCTGGCTTCGCAGCTCGACCGCCTGGAATCGGACCCGGCGCACCGCCTGGACATCGCGGCCATCCGCCGCCTGCACTACCTCTACGAACGGGCATCGGCGGACCTGGCGAAGATGAGCGACCTGGTCTCCGAGCCCGAGCTGCGCACGAACCTGGAGACGCTGGTGGCGCGGGCCTACGGCGAGATTCACGGCGCCCGAGTGACGGGGGTCCGGTTCCGGCCATGGACGTGGTTCGCGCGGACCTTCCCGCAGGCGTTCCGGCGCCGGGCGCGGCACTTCGCCCTGGCCGTGGCCGCGACGCTGGTCGGTTCGATCTTCGGCGCGGGCGCGCTGTTGTTCGACCGCGACGCGAAGCCGGCGCTGATCCCGTTTGAGCACCTCCAGGGCAATCCGGCCGACCGCGTGGCCGAGGAGGAGGCGCGCCGGGAGCGGCGCCACGCCGAGGACCGGCAGACGTTCTCCGCGCAGCTGATGACCCACAACACGCGCGTGTCGATCTTCACGCTGGGGCTGGGCATGACCTGGGGCGTCGGGACCCTGATCCTGCTCTTCTTCAACGGCGTGATCCTCGGCGCGGTGTGCGCGGACTATCTCGCCGCCGGCCAGGGCGTATTCCTCGCCGGCTGGCTGCTGCCGCACGGCGCGGTGGAGATCCCGGCGATCCTGATCGGGGGCCAGGCGGGACTGCTGCTCGGCAGCGCGCTGATCGGCTGGGGCGACCGCGATCCGCTCCGGAAACGCCTTCGATCGATCCTGCCGGATCTCTCCACGCTCATCGGGGGCGTGGCGGTGCTGCTGGTGTGGGCCGGCGTGGTCGAGTCGTTCCTGTCCCAGTACCACGAACCGATCCTCCCCTATGAGCTGAAGATCGCCTTCGGCGTCGCCGAGCTGGCGATCCTGGCGCTGTTCCTCGCGCGCGCGGGGCGGGAGGCCGGGACCCCGTGACGGCCTCGCGCACCAGCGTCCTCACGATCCGCACGCCGGAGGGCATCGAGTTCCCCCTCCGGCTCGCGAGCCCGGTCTCGCGGTTCCTCGCCTGGTCGGTCGACCTTGCCGCCATCGCGGCCGCGCAATCGGTGGTGGCGGTCGTGCTGCGCGGCCTGAGCCTCGTTTCCCCCGACACGGCGGCCGCGGTCATGGCGCTGGTCTACTTCGCCCTCTCCATCGGATACGGCATCGCCCTCGAGTGGCTGTGGCGCGGACAGACCCTGGGCAAGCGGGTGGTGCGGCTGCGCGTGATGGACGAACGGGGGCTGCGGCTGCGCTTCCCGCAGGTGGTTGTGCGCAACCTCCTGCGCTTCGTCGACTCCCTGCCGCTGTTCTACCTGGTGGGCGGCTGCGCGGCGCTGGCGAGCCGGCTGGGCCAGCGGCTCGGGGACTTCGCGGCCGGCACCATCGTGGTCCGCGTGCCGCGGACGGAGTCGCCGGACGTGCAGCAGATCACCGCCGGCCGGTTCAACTCCTTCCGCCTGCATCCGCACCTGGAGGCGCGGCTGCGGCAGCGCATCTCGCCGGCGGAGGCCTCGATCGCCCTGCAGGCGGTCCTGCGCCGCGACGAACTCGAGCCGGCGGCGCGGCTGGAGCTGTTCCGGGAACTGGCCGACTCGTTCCGCCGGCTCGTGCCCATGCCCCCCGAGACGGCGGAGGATCTCACCGACGAGCAGTACGTCCGCAACGTCCTCGACACGGTGTACCGCCGGCCCGAGATCCCGGCCGCGTCCGCCGGACCCGCCGCATAGGCGCGGCGTCCTGTGGCGTGGTTGACAACCGAGATGGCTCCGCCGTAGCATGACCCGCAGATGCGGCGGAGCTGAACACATGGCATTCGGTGGACCAGAGTCACCCCACTCCGTCCGCCCCTCACTCAAAGGGCGCCGGATCCTGATCGTCGAAGACGATGTGCCCTTGCGCAAGCGTCTGTTTGCGCTGTTGATGCAGGAGGATGCGACCGTTCGCGCCGTGGCATCCCTCTCCGAAGCCCGGAAGGAGGCATCGGAGTCCGATTTCGACCTCGTGCTCCTCGACGTCCATCTGCCGGACGGAAACGGTCTCGACCTCCTGAAGGATCACGTGTTCGTCGAGACGACGTCCGTCGTTGTCATGACGGCCGAGGGTGGACTGGCCACGGTGCTCGAGGCCCTGCGATACGGGGCGGCGGACTACCTGGTCAAGCCGTTCGACCCGTTTCATCTGCCGCTGGTGTTCGAGCGATGCAAGCAGCGGAGGGAGGCCCGGCGGAGGCTGGAGCACGAGCGGACCCGCGAGGCCGCCCGCGGCGACGACCTGTTCTTCGGCCAGGGGCTCGAGAGGATCCGGCGGGAGATGGAGCGGATCCTGGAGACGGATCGCAGGCTTCGTGACCGCCCCCCGCCCCTGTTGATCGTGGGAGAAACGGGGACCGGCAAGTCGACGGTCGCGCGCAAGGTGCATTACGCCGGACCCCGGGCGGCGCAGCCGTTCGTCGAACTGAACTGCGCGACGCTCCCCGAGGGCCTGATCGAATCGGAGATGTTCGGTCACGAACGTGGCGCCTTCACGGATGCCAAAGGAACACGAATCGGCCTGTTCGAGGCGGCGGATGGCGGGACGCTCCTGCTCGACGAGATCGCCAGCCTTCCCCTGACGTCACAGGCGAAGCTGCTCACGGCCATTGAGGACGGCTGCATCCGGCGCGTCGGAGGAAACGAACGGATCGACGTGGATGTCCGCCTGATCGCCGCCACGTTGGACGATCTCCAGACGCGGGTCAGCGAGAACCGATTCCGCGCGGATCTGTACCATCGCCTGAATGTGCTCCGGATCGACATCCCGCCCTTGCGCGAGCACGCGGATGACCTTCCGGCCCTGGCCCATTACCTGCTCAGCTCCCTGAAACGGCAGTATCGGACGCCTGAGGCCGCGATTTCCCCGCGCGGCACGGAGCGGCTGCTCGCCTACAAGTGGCCGGGCAACGTCCGCGAGTTGAAACACGAACTGGAGCGGCAGCTCGTGCTGCATGGAAACGGCCCGTTGGATCTGGACACGCTGCCCGAGGCGGGGACGGCCCGGGATGGCGCGGCTCCGGAGGACTGGCTCAATCCGAACTGGCGTCTCCCCGAGACCGGTTTCTCGATAGAACAGGCCGAGATGAGGTTGATTCATCTGGCCATGCGGCAGACGGACGAGAATGTATCCGCAGCCGCCCGCCTGCTCGGTGTCAATCGGGACTACGTTCGGTATCGGCTCGCCCGGCGGTGAGGGGGCCTCCGCCCGGATCATCTCCGGTGTCACACGCAGGGCCGATGGCTTCTCCACTTGGGGAGTATTGCCCGACCGGGGTGGGCGATATTTCCCAACACGGGAGAGGCGCAACAGGACCGCTCAGACAGGAATACTCCTAACCCGTTGGGGAAAAAAGGATTGTATTGTCCGGTTCCCACCGTTGGCACGGAACGTGCAATACGAATGAGCCGTCCGCGCGGCAGGCGAGAGACAACGGACCGGTGAGAGAACGAACATATGAATCGGAAAGGGAAGGAGATGGCGGGATGAAGACAGCAGGATGGTGGATTGGAATCGCAGCGGTGTTCCTGACGGCGGGAACCCTTCTGGCCGCGGGACCGGTTGAGATGCCGGCGGGCCCCCCGGACGGCGCCCTGCAGGTTCAGCGCGAGCTGCCGGCGGAGCTGCAGGCCAAACTGGATGCCGTCAGAGATTCCCGTGCGACGCTGCTTGAGGAGCTGAAGGCCCTCTTGGAGAAGAACGCGGGAGCGACGACCGAAGAGCGCCGGGCGATCGTGGAGCAGTGGCGCGAGGACCACGCCGACGGCCTGGCCCAGGTGCGGGAAGCGATGCAGGCGGTCCGGCAGGAGATCCGGGAGTGGTGGATAGAGAATCGACCGGCGCCTCCCAAGGGCGGCAAGGGCGGAGAGGACGCCGGACTGCTGGGAGAACAGGAAGGCGAGGCCTTCATGGCCCAGTTGAAGGAACAGCACCAGGCCAGGGAGCAGGCCCGACTGGCGCTGAAACAGGAACTCGGCAACGCGGCGACCGAGCAGCAGCGCCGGGAGATCGTCATGGAGCATCGCGCGGAACGCATGCAGCAGATGGAACAGGCCCGCAACGAGATTCAGGTCCGCCGCGAGCAGACCGACCGCGATGCGTCGGTGGCGGCCCTGCGCACGCGCCTGCAGGAGAGCGCCGACCTGCTCAGGACCCAGGACCGGCTGCGCGACCGCGACCAGGCGGCGGAGAACGCCGCGGAACAGGATCAGGCGACCGTCCGCGATGGCATCCGAATCAACGACAGGGATCGCGTCAGCCAGTAAGGTGAGGAATCAGGGGCGGTATGACAGGGTGTGTGGCGGCGCTCGCCGAGAGCGCCGCCACGATCTTATGCGGATGGGGACCGGACCGCGACGGTGGCGCGCGGGGAGCTGCGCCCGGCGACGGAAGGGCCCGAAGTGATGCGCTCGAATGACGATCCTCATGATATGACGAAGCACGTGGCCTTCGTTCTCCTGCTGCTGACCGGGACACCCGGCACCATTCAGGCGCAAGAGCCTGCCTACGACCCGGACGCATCCGCGGAGGAGATCCTCGACGCGCTGATCGGCGCGGAGGCCAGGAAACCGATCCCGTCGCCATGGCGGGGGGAAGCCCAAATACGGCTGGGCGGCGGCCATGCCTGGAACGTCCTGTACAGTCCCTTCGCCGAACGGGACAGCCCATTCTCGTCCGTCGAAGCGGATCTCCTTGCCTTTCGGAGGGCGGATTCGCCTCACGCCCTCGACCTTTACGGCTACGGGAGCCACCGGCACTACTTCGATCTGGACGAAGACAACACCGAGGCGACCGCCATTGTGCAGGCCGGTTGGGAGTACCGCGGCATGCGCCGCTCGACGCCCGGGGTCCGTGCGCACTACTACTATGTGGACCAGTTCCTCGACACGTCGATCTCCGACGTCGAGACGGACACCACGCGTCTGACGGAGCAGGACGTCGGGCTCGAATCCTACGTCGCATATGCCATCAATCCCGCGGTCACGGCCCGCCTTGGCGGGGCCTTCAAGTACGCGTGTCTGGAGGACTCCGACGACGACTATCGCCAGCCGGAGGCTTCCGCGTCGCTGACGGGTCGCACCCCCTTCGGTCTGTCCCTTGCCGCGCACTACCGCTATCACGTGGACGACTACGACTCGCGCAGCAAGCGGTCGGCCGCCGGAGAACCGCTTCCGGGAGACCCGGTGGAGATTCGGAACCACAACCTCCGCATCGAGAGCTCGTGGTTCTGGGATGCCCGACACAGGTGGCAGACCCGATGCTGGGTCGCACAACGTTGCCGCGAGGACGATGGCGGCGGATACTATGATTATGAGAGCTCGCAGGCCGGCCTCGGCCTGCGGGGGCAGCTTGGAAGATGGAGCGCTGACGTCCGGGTGTCCTATGCCGATACCGATTACGATGAGCGTCCGTCCGACGCGGGCAACCCCGCAAGCCCACCCGTGTCCCGGCAGCGATGGGTGGCAGGGTGCAGGGCGGAACGGCAGTGGCACCGCCGTTGGAACGTGTTCACGGAGGCGAACTGGGAAGACAACGATTCGAACGACAGATTCGAGGTCTACAACCATGCGTCGGCCGTAGTGGGAATTGGCTATGTGTTCACGAGTCGTCGTTGACCGTATCCTCCAGGTGTCGGCTCAGCCGCCGGAAGAGCCATGAGACGTCTACCTGCCCTCCTCGCCACAATGACGCTTTCCGCGAAGCACACCTCCGCGCTTCTTGTCGCAATGACGCTGCTCATCTTCGCCGGAGGCGTCTCCCTGGTCACCCTGCGTCTGCGGACCCGGATCCGCGCGGAGATCCTCGATCGTGACGGATGGACCCTGGATGCCATGGCCCAGCGGGAGGCCGGAAGCGGCGGAGAACCGCTTCTGGGCATGGTGCTGCGGATGGTCGACCTCAAGGGGGTCATTGGCGTGCGCATCTTCGATGCCGGCGGCGGGTTCGTCCGCGCCCTCCCGGACAATCTCATTTCGGGCGTCCTCGACGGGGATCTGCTGCGGCATCCCAGGACGATCTCGCGACTCTCCGAGAACGTCTACCTGGGCACGGTGTATACCGATCCATTCAACGAACTCGGCGACACCGCGATCCCCATACTCAGCGTGTTCGTGCCAATCCGCGCCGGCGACGCCCGGGCGGTCGGTGGATTCGCGGAGTTTCTGCTGGACGGGCGGCCGACGCTGGAGGCCCTTCGGCGGCTCGACCGGGATCTCCTCCATCAATCATCGAGTGTCTTCCTCGGCGGTGGCGCGCTGATCGCCGTCATTCTCCTCCTCAGTATGCGGCAGATCGTGAAGAAGAACCGCGACCTGGCCGCGGCGAACCGTGAGCTGGCGCTGCACGCGAGGACGGCGGCCATCGGGGCGGTCTCTTCACATCTGTTTCACGGCCTGAAGAACGCGGTCTCGGGCCTTCATGTCGCCATCGCGCAGAACGGCGACGCGCTCCCCGACGCACGGGCCAGCGCGCAACGCATTGAGAGGATGATCCAGAACGTCGTCGACGTCATCAAGGAGGAGGAGCAGGGCCTTGCCTACGAGCTGACGGCCCGGGAAGTTCTCGAACTGGCAAGAGGCCGGACACAGCCGCGGGCGGCCTCAAGGGGCGTCGTCGTGAACACGGAGGCGGTTCATGACCGGGTGTTCTTGAATCGCGACGCGAATCTGATCCTGCTCGTCCTGGAGAACCTGCTGAACAACGCCATCGAGGCCTCGCGCGCCGGCCAAGCGGTGGAGTGCCGGTTCGAAGTGAGTGACGGACTCCGCCGCTTCACGGTGACCGACCACGGCTCCGGCCTACCCGAAGGGCGTCGTCAGCATCTCTTCGAGCCGGGGGCAAGTTCCAAGACCGAGGGAAGCGGTATCGGCCTGAGCATCAGCCGTCAACTGTGCCGCCATTTCGCGGCGGAACTCAATCTCCTCCACACCGGACCGGACGGGACTTCCTTCGAGCTGACCGTCCCGGGCAACGGCCATCCCTGAGCGATTGCCCGCGCCGAGCATCCTGGCCGGGGCCCGTCTTCGGGCCATCGGCTCGGCGAGACGCCATGGCCTACAACGACCGCACGCGATACACGGCGCGCGCGGGCTGAGAGGGGTCGCGGTACTGCCGCAGTCCGCCCTGCCCCGCGACCTTGAAACTGGTCTCGATTTCCGCGGTGCCCGACGGCGCGCTGTACCAGATGCCCGTGGCCAACTCGTCGGTTCGTTCCACCTGGTAAGCCCGGCCGGCGACCGCCTGCCACTCGATGACCGGGGGGGCGAGTGGCATCCCCCCGATGCCCAATACCACGGGCATGGGCGGCGCGAGGGCGAGAAGGAAACTGGCCGTGCAGGTCGATCCGTCGACGGTCGTCAGCGCCGTGGCGCCGTCGGCGGCCGGATCCGTGAAGTGGTCGCGGAGGACGTCGTTGAACCACTCGTCCCAGTAGGCTCCGAGGGAATCCGTCCCGACGTACCATGGGCCGGACGGAAGCGACTCGATCCTGTAACTGCCATTGCCCTCCGAGACCGCCCAGTCGTAGAGCCGGCCCTGACCGTCCAGGAGATCGACCATGACCCCCTCTATCGCCTGCCCCGCGACCGTCTTCACCATGCCCGTAATCACCGCCCCCAGACCCAGTGCGAAATCGACGCCCGCGCGCTGCTCGTCGTCGGCGAGGACGACTGGAGTCGCGCCATCGGAAAGAGGGAGGTCGGCGTTGAATATGTACACATCACGGTACCACTCGTCGAGGAATCCGCCGGCGCTGTCCGTGCGCAGGTAGTAGGTGCCGGCCGGCAGGGCGGCGACGCGGTAGGCGCCGTTGCTGTCCGTGGTGCGGCTGACGAACGGGGCGCTGCCGAAGAAAAGGCGGATCGTGGTCCCCGCCTGCGGGACGCTGTTGGTGCCAACCACCGTTCCGGAGAGAACGGCGCCCTGCCGCAGTTGGAGGTCGACCCCGATGCGACTCTGCCCAGAAGAAAGAACCAGGGGCAGCGCGCCGTCGCCAGTCGGATTCGCCGCCAGGATAGCCGGCCGGTTGTCATACCACTCGTCGGCGTACCGCCCCTCCGCATCCGTGCGCAGGAAGTAAGTGCCCGGCGGGAGCCCGCCGAGGCGGTACTCACCGTTGGTGCCGCTGCGGGTATAGAAAAGCCGTTTCCCGGAATCATCGTAGAGGTCAACATAGACGTTCGCGATCCCCTGATCCGCGACGTCGGAAAGACGACCGGTGATCTCTCCTCCAACGCCAAGCTCGAAAGCGAGGCCCGAGACAGCGCCCCCGTTGGTCACCATGACGGCGGCGGCCCCGTCGCCAGCGGGATCGTCGATGTTCCGGACGATGGCATCGTCATACCATTCGTCCAGGTACTCGCCGAGCGTGTCGACTTTCACGTAGTAGAGCCCGTCCGGGAGCCCGCCAATGCGGAATTCGCCGACGGAGTCGCTCACGCCATAGTCGAAGAAGTTCGAGCCGCGGTAGACATCGATGAAGGCTTCGGCAATAGCCTGCCCACCCGTGTTGACGACATATCCCGAGATCGCGCCGCCAAGGTCGAAGGTGAAATCGCATCCCGCGACGGTCTGGCCCGCGGTCACGGGGACCAGATCCGCCCCATCCTGCGCCGGCTGACCCGGCGTCGCCATCAGTTTCTGGTCATACCAGAGCTCCACGTAGCTGCCCAGCGTGTCGGACCCCAGGTAGTAGCCGCCCGCCGGCAGTCCTTTCAACTGGTATACCCCGTTCGTGTCGGACCGGTCGAACTCCAGGGGCGTTCCAGACGAACTCAGCAGGTCCACGTACGCCCCGGGTATCGAATCTCCCGCCTCGTTGCGCAACACGCCCCGGATCTCCGCACCCACGCCGAGCTGGAAATTGACGCCGGAGATCTGGCCGCCCGAGGCCACGGTGAGGGAGGAGACACCGGCTTCCGCCGGGCTCACCGAGTCAAACGCCACGCTGCCCGTGTGCCACTCGTCGACGAACGCCCCCAGCGTATCCGTGCGTACCGCGTAGGAACCGGCCGGCAGGCCCGCGAGCCTGTACACGCCGTTGGTATCGGTCAGGTCAAAGAGGAAGCGGCTTCCGGGCGGCAGGTAGGCGTCCACATACGCATTCGCCACCGGCGCGCCCGCTATGTCGGTGACTCGTCCCGAGATTACACCGGCCTTCTCCAGCGCGATGTTTATGCCGGTGACGGCAGCGTCGTAGGCAACGGGGACGAGCGTAGCCCCTGCCGCGATGGGATCGAAGAACGTGTCGTCGGATGCCCCCGGCACATTATCGAACCACTCCTCCACGTAGGCGCCCAAGGTGTCCGTGTGTACGAAGAATTTCCCCTGCCCGACGTTGCTGAAGCGGTAATTGCCTACGCTGTCGGTCACGGTATAGTCAAAATAGTCCCCCGACTCGTCGTACAGATCGATGAAGACATTGGTCAATCCTCCGCCCGACACGGCCGTGACGCGCCCTGCGACCGAGCCGCCGTGCACGGCGATGCCCGAAACGAGAAGCAGGCCCAGAATGGCGACTGCCGTCCTCTTTTTCATCCATCCTCGCCGTCGCGGTGAGCCGCGGCGATGGGGCAATGCGCACACGCACCGCCACCGCGAGGGTCATCCTGGCAGCCGTGCGGAGGGTGGATGTCCTTCACTGCAGCCAGCCATGCATCCACGGCTTGATGACTTTGGGCCATGGCGGAGGCGCACTCTCCCGCGATGCGAAGGCTCTCGTCGAGCGCCGCGGCCATGCCATCGCTCGCCGCCGCATAGGCGTTGTCTGCGGCAATCGCCCTCTCGAGAGCCGCGGCCGGGATGTGGCGGACGGCCGAGTATGCCCGCGTTGTCTTGATCAGTTGCGTGCGGTCGGCATCGTTCATACTCCATCGCTCCCGGCGCCGCCTCCCGCCGGCACTCCATGCGACGGGCCATCGGTCGGCCGGCGGACGCGGCGCCTGTCTTCTTTCTCGGATGCTGCATTTAGCGTGCCATCCACGGTCGCGAAGAACCGTAAAAAGCTCGTGTTTATGACGATATATTACCGCCTCCCGACACATGTGATGGCGGGCATGAGGCAATTGGGGGGTATTCCCCATTCCGTCTGGGCGCTTTCACCCACCGGTGTGCCGCCCGTGCCGACAGAGGCTGTGATTCTTGCGCTAACGTGTCACCGCCGGCGCGCCGAGGTCCTTCAACCTCCGCCGGAAGCGTGATGAGCGCGGCGGGAACCCACGCGAATGCGTTCCGCCCCTCTGCTCCGGGACTCCCGGCACCAGCGGACAGGGCGCGGCGGCGTGGTCGTTGCGGATCGCGTTCCACCCCGCCGGCGCGGGCATGGAGAGGCCACGCCGGACTACTTTGTCTTGGGCGCTCTCTTCTGCGGCTTCCGTGGCGCGGGGGTCGCGGCCGGCCTGCGGCCGCGGCGCGCCTTGACCACGCCCATCGTGTCGAGGCGGCGGCGGGCTTCGCGGGCGCCCAGGCTCCGGATACCGAGGATGGCTTCCTTGGTCGAATTCCGAAGATCGAGCTTGCCGTCCTTGTTCTCCCACAGGGTGACCGCCTGCGCGGACACGCCGATCAGCTTGGCGAACTCCGCCTGGGAGAGCCCGAGCTTCTTGCGCATGGACCGCACGCCTTTCGCGAAGACCCACATGCGACGGACCTTCTCCTCGGGAACCTGGGGCTTCGCAAAGGCGCGCGCTTCAGCCTCCTTCACCAGGCGGGCGTTGTCCTTCTGCAGTCCGGCTACGACCCGCTTCAGCTCGGCCACATCGTGCCGCAGTGCCACCGCGTGCTTCTTCAGTGGCCCGGCGAATGCGCGCGCCTGTCGTTTGGCAATCCGCGCGATCTCATCTTTCAGTACCTTGGCTATGTTTGGCATTCTTCCCTGCCTTCCCGCGCATCCTGTCGCGCGACGAATTGTGCCTTTCTGGCCACGACTGTAGCAAAAGCGTGCCCGCTTTCAACTAATTATTCCTAGTTGTGTGTTTGCGGGAGCCGTCGGCCCCTGCGCGCACGGAGTCGCTGACGGGGATTGCGGCGGCCGTGGACGGTGCGGAACGGTCGGTCGCTCGTCCGTGAGGGCGCATGCACGGAACGCAGATGCATCGTGGAGAGGCGGGGGCGTTTCGCGCGCTTCTGCCCTGTTTCGGCCGAAGATCCGCATCTGTTTAACACTTGACCCCCTTCCGTAAAAGCTACAAAGTCAGCCTTTTGAACGGAGCCGCGGTCTTTTTGCGGCAGGTTCGTATGCTGAACAAGTTGCTGGGGCTTTTTTCGTCGGACATAGGGATTGACCTGGGGACCGCCAACACCCTGGTGTACGTGAAGGACCGGGGCATCGTTCTCCGGGAGCCTTCTGTCGTAGCCATCCAGGCAGGCACGAACCGGGTGTTGGCCGTAGGGGATGAAGCCAAGAGGATGTTGGGGCGCACGCCGGGCAGTATCGTGGCCATACGGCCCCTGAAGGCGGGCGTCATCGCCGATTTCGAGATTACGGAGGCGATGCTGCGTTATTTCATCCGCAAGGTGCATGGGCGCCGCAAGATGGTCCGTCCCCGGGTGATTGTCGCGGTGCCCAGTGGGATCACGGAGGTAGAGAAGCGCGCCGTGAAGGATTCGGCCACCCACGCGGGCGCGCGGGAAGTGTATCTGATCGAAGAGCCGATGGCCGCGGCTATCGGGGTGGGGCTCCCTGTGCAGGAGCCCGCCGGGAACATGATCGTGGATATCGGGGGAGGCACCACCGAGGTGGCGCTGATCTCCCTCGCCGGCATTGTGTTCAGCCGCAGTGTGCGCGTCGGCGGTGATGAGATGGACGAGGCGATCGTCCAGTACATGAAGCGGGTTTACAACCTCATGATCGGGGAGCGGACCGCGGAGGAGATCAAGATCACCATCGGTTCCGCCTACCAGTTTGGGGATGAATCAACCATGGATGTCAAGGGACGCGACCTGATCGCCGGGTTGCCGAAGACCCTGACCATCACGTCACAGGAGATCCGGGAAGCTCTTCAGGAGCCCGTCAATACCATTGTCGAGGCCGTGCGAATGACGCTGGAACGCTGCCCGCCCGAGCTGGCAGCCGACCTCGTCGACCGCGGCATCGTCCTGGCGGGCGGCGGATCGCTTCTGCGCGGCGTCGATCGTCTCGTCGCCGAGCAGACCGGACTCCCGGTCCATCGGGCCGACGACCCCATGAGTGCGGTCGCCGAGGGCACCGGCGTGGTTTTGCACGAGCTGAACTTCCTTCGCAGGGTGGCCAGCTCCGACACGTACTGACGTCCGCCTCGCTTCATGTAGCCGCCCCGGCAGCCCGCGCTGCCGGCGGCCTCCATCCGCCTGTCCGCGCGCCTCTGCCGAACCCGCCGTGCCGGCGGCTCGCCGGATGTGGATTGCGTGAGGGAGCGAGGCGTCATAGTCTGGATCGGATTGCTGGCCCTGCTGCTGGTGCTCCTCAACCTTCCCCTGCCCCTCGCCCGCCAGGCCAAGGCGGCGGTGCGGGAAGGGCTTGCCCCGCTGCACGAGGCGCTCGCCGGGCTCGCCCTCCGGGTGCGCGAGGCGGCGGGCACGGTCCGGGGCCTGGGAGGCCTGGCCCGGCAGAATCGCGAGCTGCAGGCGGAGACCTTCCGCCTGCGCAACGAACTCCGCGCGCTCCAGGCGCAGGGGCTCGAGAATGTCGAGCTGCGCGAGCTGCTCGGCTTCCGGGCGCGGACCGCGTATCCCCTGGTGGCCTGCGAGGTCATCGCCCGCGACGCCTCGGGCTGGTGGCAGGCCGTCCGTCTCAACCGCGGGCTGCGCGACGGCGTGGGCATCGACCGGGCGGTCGTGACCCCCGACGGCCTGGCCGGCCGGACGTTCGACGCCACGGCGAACACCTGCGACGTCCTGCTGCTCTCCGACCCCAACTGCCGCGTATCGGCCCACCTGCCGCGCAGCGGATCGTTCGGCGTCGTGGCCGGACAGGGGGTCGGACATGATGGCGCGGTGAGATTCCGGATGGACTTCATCAACCGCAATCACGAGGTCCGGCCCGGCGACGAAGTGGTCACCTCGGGCCTCGGCGGCGTCTTTCCGGCCGATCTGTCGATCGGCTATGTCGAGGCGGTCGAAACCGACGAATCCGGCCTCTACCGCCGCGCCATCATCCTTCCCAAGGCCGACATCGGCCGCCTCCGCCACGCCTTTGTGCTCACCGACGGCGCTTCCGGGGAGAAACCGCAAGGTACAGACTCCAAGTCACAAGGCGCAGACTCCAATCCGCCATCCGCACTCCGCGGTCCCGAATCCCCCCTCTCCCATCGGCAATCGGCAATCGACAACCGGCAGTCCGCCATCCTCCATCCGCCATCCCCCATCCGCCATCTTCTCGGGGGGCCTCCATGAGTGTTCTGGCCATGGTCGTGGTGTTCCTGGTGGGCGGGATGCTGCAGGCGCTGTTGCCGACCTTCGCCCTTCTGGGCCATGCGCCGGTGCCGGTTCTGACGGCGCTGGTGGTCTATTATGCGCTCACGCGGCGGCGAACGACGGTGCTCTGGGCGGCGATGCTGGCGGGCGTGGTGCAGGACGCGCTCGGGCCGGTCCCCCTCGGATACTCGTCCTGCGGATTCTGCCTCGCGGGCCTGCTGCTGAACCGGTATCGGGACGAGGTGTTCATCTGGGCGGCGGTCACCCATCTGGTGTTCGGCGCCCTGGCGGCCGCCGGCGCGACCCTGCTGCAGGCGCTCCTGCTCGCCGGAGGCGCCGGCCTCCGGCTGGCCCCGGGGCACGTGGCGCTGAAGCTCCTGGGGGCGACCGTGCTGGGCGCGGTGTCGACGCCGTGGGTGTACGCCACCGTGGAGCGACTGGAAACGACCCTCGGAATCATGTCGCCGCGGAGAGTGTGAATGAAACAGACGGCGGAACCATCTCTGAAGGCGGCGCCCGCGGCGGTCGGCTTCGCCCGCGGACGGTCCGTTTTCGATCGCCGCCGCGCGGAGGACCGCCCGTGAGCCGCGTCCGCCTCGCCGCCGACTGGGAGATCCTGCGTTTGCGGATGGTGTACCTGGCCATGCTGGCGGGCTTCGCCCTCATCGCCGCCACGCTCTGGCACCACCAGGTGGCGCACGGCGAGGAGTACCGCCGCGATCTCATGCGGCAGAGCATGCGGCGCGTGCGCCTGCCGGCGGTGCGCGGACTCGTGTTCGACCGCCACGGGACCCCGCTCGCGGAGAACCGCCCGAGCTACGGCGTGGCGCTGTACCTGGAGGAGCTCCGCCCCCGGCGGCGCGGCGAGACGACGATGATGCGCGTGGAAGAGACGATCGAGGAGCTGCAGGCCCGCCTCGGCCTGCCGCGCCAGCTCGCGGTCGACGACATCCGCACGCACGTGCGCAAGCGGCTGCCGCTCCCCCTCGTCGCCTGGCGCGACCTGAACGAGACGGCCGTCGCCCGGTGGGCCGAGGCCGCGTCGGCCCTGCCCGGCGTGGACCTCTACCCGGAGGCCGTGCGGGTGTATCCGCAGGGCCGTTCCGCCTGCCACCTGCTCGGGTATGTCGGCCGCGCCGACATCGAGCCCGACGAGTCCGAGCCGTTCCACTACTACCTGCCTGACATGGCCGGCCGCGCGGGGATCGAGCAGTGCTATGACGGCCGGTTGCGCGGACAGGCGGGAGGCCGCCTGGTGCGCGTCGACGTCGGGGGCTTTCACCACGGCGAGATCGGCGGCCGCGATCCGGTGCCCGGCGAGGACCTGCAGCTCGCCCTCGATCTCCGCGTGCAGAGGCTGGCCGAGACGGCGCTCGGGGACGACGCGGGCGCGGTGGTGGTGCTCGATCCCGCCAACGGGGATGTGCTGGCCATGGCGAGCGCCCCCGGATACGACCTCAACGCGTTCGTGCCGTCGATCACGGGCACGGCGTGGGCCGATCTCATGAACGACCCCCTCACGCCGCTCATCAACCGCGCGACGGCGGCGGCCTACGCGCCCGGCAGCACGTTCAAGCCGGTGGTCGCCATGGCGGCGCTCGACCGCGGCGCCCGCGCCGGGGCGATCCACGAGTGCCCGGGCCACTACCTGCTCGGGCACGCGCGGTTCAACTGCTGGGACACGCTGGGCCACGGCACGCTGAACCTGCACGACGCGATCAAGCACTCGTGCAACGTCTATTTCTTCCACCTCGGCCTCGCCGCCGGGCCGCAGCCGATCGCGGACATGGCGAGGGCAATGGGCCTCGGCGCCCGCACGGGCCTCGATCTGCGTTCGACCGAGGCGGCGGGCCTGGTGCCCGACCCCGACTGGAAGCGGCGCGCGCGACGCGACGGGTGGCGCGACGGCGACACCTGCAACTTCTCCATCGGCCAGGGGGCGCTGATGGCCACCCCGGTGCAGATGGCCGTGGTCGCGTCGGTCCTCGCCAACGGCGGCACGGTCTACCGGCCGCGGATCCTGCGGGCGGTCCGATCGCCGGGCGCGCGGACGTTCGTGGAGCAGCCGCCGGAGGTGGTCCGGCGGCTGGACTGGAACCCGGCGCACGTGCAGGCGGTGCGCGCGGGGATGCGCGCGGTGGTGATGGACGAGGACGGCACCGGCCGCCGCATGGCCGTGCCGGGCGTCGCCCTCGCCGGCAAGACGGGCACGGCCGAGTACGGCCCCAAGGACGCGGGGCTCAAGCGGGGCTGGATGATCGCGTTCGGTCCGTACGAATCGCCGCGTTACGCGGTGGCGATGATGATGGAGCGGGCGGTGTCGGGCGGCCTCACGGTCGCCCCGCGCCTCCAGGCGCTGTTCGCGGGCCTCCTCGGGGCGCCCCCGCGGACGGAGGAGGGCCGCGGATGAACTGGCGCGCGCTCCTGCACCGGTGGTCGCGGATGGACTGGCTTGGCCTGTGCGCCGCGGTCGCGCTGGGGGTGACCGGCGTGCTCTTCATCTACAGCGCCGGGCGGTTCAGCCCGGATCAGGCGCACCTCTACCGCAGCCAGATCGCCTGGGCCTTGCTCGGGTGCGGCATCCTCCTCGGCGTTGCCGCGATCGACTACCGCCGGCTCGGCGACCAGGCGGTATGGCTCTACCTGATCGCCCTGGCCGTGCTGGTCCTCGTGCTCTTCGCCGGCACCCGGATCCATGGCGCCCGGCGCTGGCTCAACCTCTTCGGCACCGACGTCCAGCCCTCGGAGTTCGCCAAGGTCGCCACCGTGCTGATGCTCGCGCGCGAATTCTCGCGCGTCGATCTCGACTTCGGCCACTGGTCGATCCTCGTGCGCACCGCGGTGCTGGCCGGCGCGCCGTTCCTGCTGATCGCGGTCGAACCAGATCTCGGGACCGCGATGGTCCTGGTGCCGGTGGCCTGGGTGATGCTCCTGATCGCGGGCACGCCCCCGCGGCTGCTGCTCGCGCTCGCCGCCGCCGCCATCCTCGTGGCCCCCGCCGGATGGTTCCTGCTCGACGGCTACCAGCAGGAACGGGTGCGGGTGTTCCTCAATCCGGGCCTCGATCCCCTGGGCGCCGGGTGGAACAAGATCCAGTCCGCCATCGCCGTGGGCTCCGGCGGCCTGCACGGCAAGGGCTGGCTGGAGGGCACGCAGAACGTGCTGGGCTACCTGCCCCGACCCGTCGCGCCGACGGATTTCATCTACTCGGTCATCGCCGAGGAAACGGGATTTGTGGGTTCGGTCGTGCTGCTCGGACTGTATGCCGTCGTGCTCGGCGGCGCCATCCGCGCGGCGACCGGGGCCCCGGACAAGTACGGACAACTGCTGGCCGCGGGACTGGCGACGATGCTCTTCTTTCACGTCTTCGTGAACATGGCCATGACGATCGGACTGCTGCCCATCACCGGGAAGCCGCTCCCCCTCGTGAGCTACGGGGGGTCGTTCATGACCGCCACGATGCTGAGTCTGGGGCTCGTGCAGAGCGTGTATGCGCGCCGGTTCGCGGCCGGCTGAGGAGGAAACCGTGATCAGAAAGGTCATTGAAATGCTGTTCGGGAAACGCGAAGTGAAGAACCAGATCATCATCAACGCCGAACGCCTGGAGACGCGCGTGGCGGTGCTGGAGAACGGCGAGCTCAGCGACTTCTTCGTCGAGCGCTCGCTGGAGGACCGCATCGTCGGCAGCGTCTACAAGGGCAAGGTGCAGAACCTCGAGGACAGCCTGCAGGCGGCGTTCATCGACATCGGCCTGAAGAAGAACGCCTTCATCCACTACTGGGACATGATCCCGGAGGATGCCGCGCGCCTCGAGGCCGAGGAAGGCCTAGAGGGCGGCCACCGCGGCCAGCGGCGGAACAAGCAGCTCGCCGCCGAGATCGCGCAGCGCTACCCCATCGGCTCCGAAATCGTGGTGCAGGTCACCAAGGGGGCCATCGGGACCAAGGGCCCGCGCGTCTCGGCCAACCTGAGCGTCCCCGGACGCTACCTCGTCATGATGCCCGGCACCTCGCTCAAGGGCGTGTCGCGGCGCATCGAGGACCGCGAGGAGCGCGAGCGGCTGAAGAAGGTCCTCGCCCGCCTGCCGATCCCCTCGTACCTCGGCATCATCGTCCGCACCGCCGGGCTCGGCACCAAGCGCACGGCCTTCGCGCGCGACCTGCGTTCGCTGCTGGACATCTGGTCGCAGATCGAACAGCGCATCCGCGAGCAGCCGGCCCCCTGCCGCCTCTACCAGGAACCCGACCTCGTCGAACGCGTCGTGCGCGACGCGCTGACGGAGGACATCGACCGCATCGTCATCGACAACCGCGAGCAGTACGAGCGCATCAAGAACCTCGTCGCCCGCATCTCGCGCCGCGCCCGCGGGGCCCTCAAACTCTACGAGGGGGAGGCGCCGATCTTCGAGTACTTCGACGTCGAGCGCCAGATCGAGAACTCCTTCCGCCGCAAGGTGTGGCTCAAGTCGGGCGGCTGCATCGTGCTCGACGAGACCGAGGCCATGGTCGCCATCGACGTGAACACCGGCCGGCACAAGGGCGGAAAGACCCAGGACGAGTCGATCCTCCAGGTCAACCTCGAGGCCGTGGACGAGATCGCCCGCCAGCTCCGCCTGCGCAACGTCGGCGGGCTGGTGGTGATCGACTTCATCGACATGAAGTCGCGCAAGGACCAGAGCCAGGTGTTTCGCCGCATCAAGGAGTGCATGCGGCGCGACAAGGCGCGGACCAACCTCCTGCCCCTCTCGGCCCTCGGCCTGCTGGAGATGACCCGCCAGCGCACGGACGAGAGCATCCGCGATTCGGTCCTGTCCGACTGCCCCTACTGCCGCGGCCGCGGCAAGGTGAAGTCGTCGCTCTCGATGAGCGTGGAGATCCAGCGCCAGATCGGCAGCGTGATGCGCAGGCACCGCAAGAACGGCGAGCCCCTGAACCTCCGCGTCAGCGTCAATCCGATCATCCTCGAGCGCCTGCGCAAGGAGGATGAGGCGGTGCTGGTGGCCATGGAAACCAAGTACGGCGGACGACTCGGATTCGTGCCCGACGGGACGAAGCATCTGGAGGATTTCAGCATCCAGAGCGCCGATTCGGGCGAGGAGCTGTACACGACAACGGAGCACTGAGAACCGCGGGAAGGGGTCCGGCGACCGGACATCGGGGGCGCCGGCTCTTCCGGACATTGGATCGCACGTGAAGACCGGACTGAACAGACCGCCGCGAACGCGGAGGATGGGCATGCAGACGGATGTTTTCCTGAACCTGTACCGCGCCATGCGGACGGCGCGGCGCATCGACGAGCTGGGATACGACCTCTCCCGGCGGGGGGAGGCGTCGTTCCACCTGGGCGGATCCGGACACGAGGGCACGTCGGCGCTCGCCCCGCACCTGACCCCGGACGACTGGTTGCACTGCCACTACCGGAGCCGCGCGCTGCTGCTCCTGCGGGGCCTCCCGGTCGAGCAGTTCCTCCACAACCTGCTCGCCACGGCGGAGGCCGACGCCCAGGGGCGGCGCATGCCGCCCTTCCACGCCGATCCTTCCCTGCACGTGCTGAGCCAGCCCACCCTCGTCGGCAACAACGCGCTGCAGGCCGTCGGCGTCGCCTCCGCGGTGCGCGACGGCCCCGGTCGTCCGATCGTGCTGTGCGGGAACGGCGACGGCGGCGCGCAGGAGGGCGAGGTGCTCGAGGCGATCGCCGAGGCCGCCCGCTCGCGCCTGCCCGTCCTGTTCCTCTTCGAGGACAACCGCTACGCCCTCTCCACGCCGACCGCCGGCCGCACGTTCTACTCGCGGCCCGACGGCGAGCCGCGGGCGTTTCACGGCGTGCCCATCCGGCGGCTCGACGGCGCCGACGTGCCGGCCGCCTACCGGGCGTTCGGACGCCTCGTCGCCGCCATGCGCAGGGACCGCGGCCCGCGGATCGTGGTCTTCCAGTGCGAACGGCTCCTCAGCCATTCCAACTCCGACGATCAGAGCATCTACCGCTCGGACGAGGATCTGAGCGCGGCGCGGCGCAACGATCCGATCCCGCGCCTCGCCGACGCCCTGCGCGCGGCCGGCGTGCCCGAGGAACGGCTGCGCGCGATCGACCGCGAGGTGGAGGAGCGTCTCCGCCAGGCGCTGGCCGCCGCCCGCGCCGCGCCCGCGCCCGCCTCGCCGGGCGAGACGCGCCGCCTGCTGCCGCACGGGGCCGACACGGCCGCGCGCGAGTACCGCGGCGCCGCCCCGGACGCGGCCGGCGGGCTCAGCCTGATCGAGGCGATGCGCGCCACGCTGCGTTCGAAGCTGGCGGCCGATCCCGCCGTCTGGCTCTTCGGCCAGGACATCGAGGATCCCAAGGGCGACGTCTTCGGCCTGACTCGGGGGCTCTCCACCGAGTTCCCCGGCCGCGTGCAGAACTCCCCCCTGAGCGAATCCACGATCGTCGGCATGGCCGTCGGCCGCGCCCTCGCGGGCGGCCGCCCGGTGGTGTTCCTGCAGTTCGGCGACTTCTTCCCCCTGGCCTACAACCAGATCCAGGCCGAGCTGGCGGCGATGCACTGGCGGACGGCGGGCCGCTGGGAAGCGCCCGTGATCGTCATGGCCGTCACCGGCGGCTATCGGCCCGGCCTCGGCCCCTATCACGCGCAGAGTCCCGAGGCCGTCATGTGCCATGTGCCGGGACTCGATGTCTTCATGCCGTCCAACGCCGCCGACGCCGCCGGCCTGCTCAACGCCGCCTTCGAGGCGCGCCGGCCGTCGGTGTTCCTCTACCCGAAGAACCTGCTCAACGAGCGCAGCCTGGCGACGTCGGGGGACGTGGAGAGGCACTTCGTGCCCATCGGGCGCGCGCGGATGGCGCGACCCGGACGCGACCTGACGTGGGTCGGCTGGGGCAACACCGTCGCGCTCTGCGAGAAGGCCGCCGAGGCCCTCGCCGCGGCGGGGATCGAGACGGAGGTGATCGACCTGCGCACGCTCTCGCCGTGGGACAAGGCCACCGTCACCGCCTCGGCCGCCCGCACCGGGCGCCTGATCGTCACGCACGAGGACACGCACACCTGCGGCCTGGGCGCGGAGATCCTCGCCACCGTGGGCGAGGCGGTTCGGACGCCGGTCCGCATGGCCCGGGTCGTCACTCCCGACTCGCTGCTGCCGTTCCACTACGGGCTGCAGCTCGCGCTCCTGCCCTCCGTCCGCCGCCTGCTGGAACAGGCCGCCGCGATGCTGGATCTCGACCTCCAGTGGGAACGGCCGCACGTGGACGAACCGGGCCGACGGACGGTCCGGGCCATCGGGGCCAGCCCGTCGGACGAGAACATCCGCATCGTGCGGCTGCACGTGAAGCGAGGCGACTCCGTGCGCGAGGGGCAGATCCTCGCCTCCATCGAGGCGGACAAGGCCGCCAGCGAGATCGCCGCGCCCGAATCGGGAATGGTGGAGGAGCTGTTCGCCGGCGAGGGCGATCTGCTCCGGGCCGGGGATCCCCTGCTCCGCCTGCAGACCGACGCGACCGCCGCGACGGCCCGCGCGGCCCGGGAGGCGGAAGAGGAGCGGCCCGTCCTGCGCCGGCGCGCGGTCGCCGCGCCGCCCGTCCGCGCGGCGCCCCCGGCGGCCGGCGCGCGGCCGGTGGTCATCTCCTCCATCTGCTCCGCGCTGGGTTCGCGCGAGGTCACCAACGAGGAACTCGTGAAGAGCTACCCGGACTGGGATCCGCGCGACGTGGTCCAGCGCACCGGCATCGCAAAGCGGTATTGGATCGGCCCAGGCGAGACCGCCGTGACCCTCGCGGTCCGGGCATGCCGGAAGCTCTTCGAGCGCGAGAGCCTCAGCATTGCGGACTTCCACGCGATCATCTGCAGCACGGGGACGCCGCTTTCCACCACGCCGTCGCTCGCCTGCCGCATCCTGAAAGAACTCAACCCGACGCCCGGGGCCGTGCAGATGCAAGCGCACGACGTCAACGCCGCCTGCACCGGCTACCTCTACGCCCTGCAGCAGGCGTACGACATGCTGCGGCATGACTCCGATGCGCGCATCCTGCTCATTACCTCCGAGACCCTGTCGCCTGTGCTCAACCGTGATGACCCCGGCACGTTGTTCCTCTTTGGCGACGCGGCGACGGCCTCCCTCATCTGCTGTGAATCGCGGTCCGGGAACATTCATTCCCGCGTGAGCCGACCGGTATTGTCCGCGCTCGGCGAGGAGGAGAAGGTCCTGTTCGTCCCTGCCATGAACAGCGGCGATCACATTGAAATGGATGGCAAACACGTCTTCCGCGTGGCGGTGAAGAAGATGATCGACATGCTCGAGCGGGCGTGCGCGGCGGATGGCATCACCGTCGGAGATCTGGACATGATCGTGCCGCACCAAGCGAACGAGCGCATCATCGAGGCCATCCAGCGGGCGATCAAATTCCCCACGGAGAAGGTGTACTACTTCATCCGCGACTACGGCAACACGTCGTCCAACACCATCCCGCTCGCGCTTGAATCGCTCGTGCCCGGCCACGCCAGGGGCCGGCTTGGCCTCACGGCGTTCGGCGGCGGCTTCACCTTCGGCGCGGGGATCCTGGACGTGTTCTGACCGGCGGCGTCAACGAACGGATGAACAGGTGTGGTGGACTGAGAGCATCGAGCGACCAGGGCCGCTGGGTTGCAGCTCACCGCCTTGCGGTCGGGGCGTACCCGCCTTTCCGACCGGATTCACAGCCCTTCGCCTCCGGCTGCACACGGAAATCGACACTCCCGCGGACCCGCGACGGCCTTACCCGATGGCGGCGGTCCCCGACTCGAAAACGCGCTTCACTCCCGGATTCGCGGCCAGGCGGCGCAGACCGCCCGCGGTGCCCTTCGGGGCGTCTCGCCCGCGGGTTCCGTGCTTGCACACGGGCGGGCGGGGGGGCATACGTACGGCATGAAACCGTCCCCTCCATCGGCCGGAGTGTCCCGCCGCCGTTTCCTCGCCCACGCGCTTCCGGCCGCCGTGCTGCCGCAGATCCTGTCCTCGCGTGTCTTCGGCGCCGAGGGCGCGACCGCCCCCTCGAACCGGATCGTGATGGGATGCGTCGGTTTCGGCGGCGAGGGGATGAAGAACCTCAACGCCTTCCTCCGGCAGCCGGACGCGCAGGTGGTCGCGGTGTGCGACGTCGATCGCGAGCGCCGGCAGAAGGCGCGGGAGACGGTCAACACGCATTATGAAGCCGAGGGCTGCGCGGAATACGCCGACTTCCGCGAGGTGCTCGCCCGGCCGGACATCGATGCGGTGCAGATCTCCACGCCGGATCACTGGCACGTCGTCATGTCCGCGATGGCCCTGCGCGCGGGCAAGGACGCGATCTGCGAGAAACCCACGCTCACGATCGCCGAAGGGCGGTTCCTGAGCGATCTCGTCCGCCGCAGCGGCCGCGTGTTCCAGACCTCCATGGAAGACCGTTCGCTGGGCGTCTATCACCGCATGGCCGAGCTCGTCCGCAACGGCCGCATCGGGAAGCTGCACACGATCCGGGTCGGTCTGCCCACCGGCGGGGGACGCGACATCGCGCTGGAGCGCCAGCGCCCGGAACCGGTGCCCGAGGGATTCGACTATGCGATGTGGCTCGGTCCCGCCCCGGAGGCGCCCTACTGCGCCGCCCGATGCCACTGGAACTTCCGCTGGATCTACGATTACTCCGGCGGGATCCTCACCGACTGGGGCGCCCACCTCTTCGACACGGCGCAGTGGGCCAACGACACGGAACGGAGCGGCCCTGTCGCGGTCGAAGGACAGGGGAAATTCCCGGCCGAGGGCATCTACGACGCCGCCTACGAGTTTCACCTCGAGTACACCTATGCCAGCGGCGTGAAGATGTTCGTGGACACCGGCGCCGTGCGGCTGCGGTTCGAGGGTTCCGAGGGATGGGTCGGGAACAATGGCTGGATCGGCCCGCTGGAGGCGAGCGCCCCCGCCCTGCTGCGCGACCCGGTCGGGCCGGGTGGAATCAAGCTCGACACCTGCTTCGCCGGCGAGCACCGCAACTTCCTCGACTGCGTGCATTCGCGCCGGGAGCCCTACTTCCCCGCCGAGATCAGCCACCGCGTGAGCACCATCGCGCACCTCGGCAACGCCGCGATGCTGCTGGGGCGGAAGCTCCGGTGGGATCCCGCGGCCGAGCTATTCCTGGGCGACGACACCGCCAATCGGATGCGCAGCCGCGCCCTGCGCGCGCCGTGGACGGTGTAGACCCGACAGGGCATGGAAGGGCAGGCCGCTGGGCTCCCTTCAGGTCCTCTCGGTGGGCGGTGCACAGAAGGGAATCACCTCGCGTCGGTTTCGGCGATACGCACTGAAACCACCGCGGTCAACCGTGATCACCGTATGGTTGGGGAAGAGCTCACTCATGCGCACCAGACACAGGTCCGCCCAATCCGGAGCGCGGTCGCCATACCTCCCGGCCAGCCCCAGCCAATGCGGGATATGTTCGTCGCTTCGAAAGGCCAGCTTGATCAGGCCGGTCTCGATCATGCCCAGCACCAATGACGCGCTGCGTAGGTGAAATGCGGTTTCCGCCAATACCGCCTCACAGGTCAGCAGCGGCTCTGTCACTCTTCTGGCGACGCTCACCGCCCAGTCATGATGGATGTCACGCGCGTTCGCAAATGCCGCAAGGAATCCGGTGTCGGCGCTGCCCTTCATGACGTCGCGAAGCCCTTCCGGGTTGACCGACGGCTGTCCAATCTCACCGAACCGGCCAGGCGCATGAACGGCTGACTGCGGGTGTCATCCTGGCGAGCCCGCTCCAGTTGCTCCCGCACAATCTGGCCTTGAGATCTGCCGGTCTGCCGGGCCGATTCCGCCAGCCATCGCGCAAGCTCCCCCTGAATACGAATGGTCAATGTGTGACTCATACGGCAGAAGTATGTTCGCCCATCTGCCTTGTCATGGCTCGGTCGGGGCAACCAGCCGGATGTGCGTCGGGCGGTCCCGGTCGCATACGAGCCAGCCGTCGCGCAGTTCCACTTCGACCACCTGGATGGAGCTTCGCCGTTGTTCCGTCGTGTCCTTGCCGGCCTCGGCGCCCCGCCGGCCGGGATGCGTGAAATAGAAGATCCAGGCGCGGTCGCCGCTGACGACGAAGTCCGGATGCCCTCCCTTCACCTGGTCGTCGGGGCCCTGTCCCGGCTGCGCGAGGATGTTGCGGGGCTGGCGCTCCCACTTCTCCGCGTCGTCCGATCGATAGACGCCCAGCCCCTCCCACTGGTCGACCACCATCCAGTACCTGCCCCGCCAGCGGACCACCTTGGGCCCCTCCCCCGCCTTGTCGCCGATGACCTTCCCCTTGTCGGTCCACGTCTCGAGATCGGGGCTGTCGGCGCGATAGATCGCCTTGTGGTCCGGCTCGTTGTTGTACCACATCCGCCAGTTTCCGTCGGGCATGCGCAGCACGCACGCATCGATCACGCGGTTCGAGGCCAGCGGCAGCCGCCCCCGGTCGGTCCAGCGCAGCAGGTTCGTGCTGACGAGGTGGTGGATGAACCGCGTGCCGGACCAGTCCTCGTGCATCCCGGCCACGAAGGACAGGAACATGTGGTATGCGCCGTCGTGCCAGACCACCTCGGGCGCCCAGTGGGAGTCCTCCGCCCCGCCGAGCCCGATGTCGGCCGTGCCGCGATAGGTCCAGGCGGCCCCGCCGTCCGCCGACTCCGCCACGCCCAGCCGCGTTCCGTGCACCCACGACACGCCCTTCAGCCCCGGCACATTGGCGCGCCGGTTCGTGTAGAGCATGAACCACTTCTTCTCGGCCCGGTTCCACACCACCACCGGGTCCGCCGCGCCGTCATGGACCGGATCGCGGTAGAGCGGCTTGGGCGCCACCGCGCCCGCCGGTTCGTCACCGGCCGCGGCGGCCCCGCCGCGCGCGCACAGGAAGGTCGCAAGCAAACACACCGCAGGAGACAGCGTACGTGTCGTCCTCATGTTCCACCTCATGTCAGCCCCATGACATACTGCGGTCGCGCCGCGTTCCGGGCAGCAGCGGCATCGGAATATACCATTTCGATGATACGATCGTATCATCGAAACGGTATATTCGGCGGCGGCGCGGTGGGGCCGGCCGCCGGTCCCGGCGAGACTCCGCTCGGCGCCCGGACCTCCCCCATGCGCGGCGGAGTCCAAGCCCGCGTTGCCTCGGGCGGCTCGCGACCCCTTCTCTAAGTCCCTCACCGACCGGCGCATCCATGAGCGGCGGGCTCAGGGCGCGGGCTCGACGCGCACACGGTAGAAGCGCGACGACACCAACCCCGAGACGTCCTGGGTGCGCGACTTGCCGGTGCCGTCCCCCACGTACCGTGAGCCAACCGGGGCCCACGCCGATGTCGGCCCGTACGCGTCCAGCGCCTCCACGCGCTGGGTCGAACCGTCGTTCGCGGTTTCCCAGCGAAGGTCGCGACGGTCCTGTGCCCCGGCCGCAGGGCAATCGGGGTGGCGCCGCGCACCCCGAAGAAGGCCCACGGCCCCTCCGGAATCCCGGCGGTCTCCACAAGCCCCCAGTGCTTCGAATCCGCGTCCGGCCAGACATACTGCGTGCGCGTCGCGTGCCGGATCGCGTGGGTCCATCCGCCGCCGTAGGGCGTGACGCACGACGCGTCGTTCGTGCCGAACTGCACCAGCGTCCATCGCGCCGCCTGCGCAGGAAGGATCCCCCTGCCGCCAGCGCCGCTGCCGCGCGCCACGTGTGCCCCGCACGAAAAAAGCACCCGGCTCGCCCGCGCCCGGCGCCTGCCGAAGATCCCCTCACCGGTGGAAGATGTAGTGGGGATACGTAAGGAAGTCGTCGAGCAACTGGCTCAAAATTCGCTCCGCGGTATCCTGCCGATATGGGTCGGCATAACCCAACCGTGTGTCATTGTCGCCGCCGCCCCCCACGAGGCTGAAGGCGCAGACCGCGTGGAGGCTTGCCTGTCCGCTCGCCCAGGGGTAGCTGAAGCTGCCCAGGATGGCGATGCGGCCGGGACGCATGAGCGGCGTGAGCAGCCGTACCGTGAGATCGGTGTTTGAGACATCGGTCATGCGCAGACGGAATGTGAGCGCCATGAACGACGCGTTGGTGGGGCTGAGACTCGGCATCGATCCGTCCCGGTTGACGGTCCGCCCGGCGGAGATGGCCCGTTGCACCACCTGCGGGGCCGTTGTCCCGTCGCCCAGCACCATCGCGATCGCCGCCGCCCAGCACAGGTTGCTCCCCTGCGGTTGGCGGATGACCACAATGGGATGACGTATGTTCACAGGCATGTCTGACTCCTCCCGATTGATCGCGGTGGGGCGTTCATACGATTCTCCGTCCCTTGTCGGGGAATCATCGGCCGCGCGAAAGACACTGTCAAGCAGCGGAGGGCCGCGGGGAAGAGGGCAAGGCGGGCGCGCGCAACCCGAGGTTTGCCGCCACGCCGCTGTGGCGCGGCGACCCGTCCGCGCCGGGGGAGGCGATCGGGGGTTGCCTGATCGCGAAGAAGCGCGCGATACTCCCTCGTGCGCTTCCCGCTGGGCAGCAGACCCGACGGGCCGCTATGATGGCCGCATGCGGAGGCTGGTAGCATGGTCCGGATAGGCGTGGTCGGATTGGGCAACATCGGACGGGTGTACGCGGACTGCATCGCCGGCGGCGGCGCGGCGGGCGCGCCCTTGGCGGCGGTGGCCAGCCGCTCGGCCCCGGCGCGGGCGCCCTACGAGCAGAAGGGCGCGGCCGGGTTCGCCGACCTCGAGAGCCTTCTGCGCGCCGGGGCCGCCGACGCGGTGGTGATCGCCCTGCCGACCTGGCTCCACGCCTCCGCCGCCCACGCCGCCCTCGTGGCGGGCATGCACGTCATGCTGGACAAGCCCCTCGCCCTCCACAAGGCGGAGGCGGAGCGCCTGTTCGCACAGCCACGCCGCGCCGGGCAGCGCTTCGCGATCATGTTCCAGCTCCGCCTCGACCCGCGGTTCGCGGAAATCCGCCGGCTGGTGCAGTCGGGCGCGCTCGGCCCCGTGCGGAGATGGGCGTGGACGGTGACCGACTGGTTCCGCCCGGAGATCTACTACCGCTCCACGAACTGGCGCGGCACCTGGGCGGGCGAAGGCGGCGGCGTGTTGATGAACCAGTGCCCGCACAACCTGGATCTCGTCCGGTGGATGCTCGGCATGCCGTCGCGCGTGACCGCGTTCTGCCGCTTCGGACGCCACCATGACATTGAAGTCGAGGACGAGGTCACCGCCTGCCTGGAGTACCCGGACGGCGTCACCGGCGTCTTCACGGCGAGCACGGGCGAGGCCCCGGGGGTGAGCCGGCTGGAGATCGCCGGCGATCTCGGCCTGTTGCGGCTCGAGGGCGGCCGGTTGACCCTCGTACGGAACCGGTTCCCCGCGCGAGAGTACAGCCGGACGACGCGCGAGTCATTCGGACCGCCGCCGTCCGAGGCGGAGTCGCGGGAGATCCCCGCCGCCGCGCGTCTTCACGCGCCCGCCCTGGCGAACTTCGTGCATGCCATCGAACGGGGTGAACCGCTTGTGGCCCCGGCGGAGGAGGGTCTGGAGTCGCTCGAGCTGGCCAATGCCATGCTGCTCTCGACCTGGACCGGGCGTTCCGTCGACCTTCCGCTCGATGGCGCGGCCTACGAACGGGAGCTCGCGTCGCGGCGGGCCCGTTCCCGGCTGCGTGAGACGACCGAGACCGCCGCCCCCGCCGACATGGAGAAGTCGCGCGGATCCCGGTAATCCGCCAGGGCGCGGCTGCACGGGGGAACGGACGGATTGGAGCGGAAGCGTCGAGCGGCCGGGACTTTTCGGTTGCGGCCCGCCGCCTCAGGCTTATTGATTCGCGCCGATGGCGCGTCGTGGTATCCTCCCCCTGGCGATTCGGGAGACACACCATGAAGACGACCTGGCGCAGGTTCCTCGCGGCCATCGTGTTCACCGCCCTGCCGGGCAGCCTGCAGGCGATCATCGTCGGACCCTATGCGCCGGATGCCGCCACGCTTCACCTCTGGCACCTGGATGAAACGACCACGCCCTGCCTGGACAGCGCATCGACCGGCGCCGTCAATCTGACCACCCTCGCCAATGGCGCCACGCTCGGCAACGCGTCGTTCACCGGTCTGGGCACCGCCCTCAATACGAGCGATGGGGGTCCGAACGGCACGAACAACGTCGACAAGGACGCCTATCTCGCGCCGACGAACCTGGTCAACGGCGCGGGGGACAACACCGCCATCACATACATGGACGCCGCGTCGGGCGCCTTCACTTTCGAGGCGGTGATCCGGATCGACTTCGACCCCGCCGCCAACTACGGCACGCTCGCCGAGGGCGGCAATGGACGGAACACCCCGCTGCAGATCATCAACGGAGACGATGAAACGATCAGCGGCAACAACGCCAACCGCCTGTTCCAGTTTCGCCTCCTCCCGATCGGAACGGCGGACACGTTCAACGACGCGGTGCTGCTGGAGTTCATCAATCTCAACAGGGCCTCCGCCATCCAGTGGCTCAACGTCCCCGTTCCGACCAGCGATGTCGATGCCATCGTGCAGGGCGGCTGGTACCATGTGGCGGTGACCTACGACGGAAACGCCGGCGCAATGGACAACATGCGCTTCTATTGGACGACGGTGGATGCCGGCCGCACCAACGCAACGCTCATCGGCACGGCCACCATGACCCTGGATCTCGCCGCGGGCAGCCCCGATTTCACGATTGGCAACAATGGTCGCAACCCGCCCCTGAACAACTTCCTGGGCGTGATCGACGAAGTCCGCATCAGCAGCATCGCCCGCGGCCCGGGCCAGATGCTGTTCGCCGGCTCCGTGATCGTGATTGAGAGCCAGCCGTCCGACGTCTTCGCGGCCCCCGGTCAGCCCGCGTCATTCACCGTCGGCGCTTCGGGTGTCCCGCCGCTCGGCTACCAGTGGCGGAAAGACGGGGCCGTTCTCAATGGCGCTACCGGTTCCATCTATTCGATCGCCTCCGTCGTGCCCGCGGACGCGGGCGGCTACGACGTCGTCATCACCGGCCCCGGCAGCACGCCCGTCACCAGCTCCGTCGCCACGCTCACCGTCCGCGCCGGGGTGGATGTGCTGGTGTGGGACAACTCGTACACCTGGAACTACGACTGGGACACGTGGCAGTGGAACTGGTCCAACGCAACCACGAAGACCTTCCCGGTCGCCTACCAGACCGGCGACCATGCGCGGTTTGACGACACCGGCATGTACGACGCGGCGATCAGCGTTGTCGGCACGCTTATGCCCGGATCCGTGACGGCGAGCCTCTCGTCCGCCACCTGCACGCTGGGCGGCAACGGAACGCTGGCAGGCCCGATGTCGCTGACGAAGATGGGCGCGGCCATACTGATTGTGCAGAATGACAACACGTACACCGGTCCGACCGTCATCCGCGGCGGCGTGCTGCAGGTCGGCAACGACACCGCGACGGGGTCGATCGGCGCCGGCCCCGTCACGAATGACGCCCTGCTTTCCATCCGCCGCACGGGGGTGTTGACGATTCCCGGAGCCATGGCCGGCACGGGGGTGTTTACACACGATGGCACCGGGACCACCATTCTTACGGCGGAGAGCAACACCTGGTCCGGCGGCACGGCAATCACCGCGGGCACACTGCAGATCGGCGCGGGAGCCCTGGCGGGCAGCCTGGGGACGGGCACGATCACCAACGATGCCGCGCTGGTGTTCAACAGCAGTGCCAACATGGCGATTGACAATGTGATCGGCGGCTCAGGCACGCTGACCAAGGCCGGAGCCGGCACACTCGCCCTGACTGGTGCAAATACGTATAGAAACGTCACGGCCATCAATGCGGGTACCTTGATGCCGATTGGCAGCGATGCCTTGGGCACGGTCGAGGGACATACCACGGTGGCCGGCGACACGGCGGTTTCACGGTTGGCATTGGGAGGTGCGACGTCGCTCGCGGAACCCATCCTTCTCGGCGGGCGTCAGCCGGCACCCAACGCGTCCGCTTTCGCCGGGCACATTGTCAACGACCGTGGCTCCAATACCCTCAGCGGGGCGATCACGGCGACAACCGGAGGCAATCAGTACAACATCGAGTCGGCCGCGGGCGTGCTCACGATGGCGGGCGACTATTCACAAGTCAACGGCACGGGTGATCGTCTGCTCAATCTTCAGGGCGAAGGCGAAGGCGTGTGGAGCGGGGCCATCAACAACGGCACCGCGAATGTCATCCTGACCAAACGGGGGACGGGCACCTGGACGCTGTCGGGGGCGTGCGGCTACACCGGTGCGACCACCAACCAGGAAGGTCAGCTACTCGTGACCGGCTCCCTCGCGAGCCCCAGCGTTGTGGTCAGCGGCGGCGTCCTCGGCGGCAACGGGACCATCGAGGGATCGGTCACCGTGCTCGGCGGCGGCCACCTGGCGCCCGGAACGTCGATCGGCACACTCACGGTGCACGGGACGCTGAACCTCGATGCCGGCAGCGTCACCGAGGTGGAGATCGACCGCACGGCTGGTACCTTCGATCAATTCGTGGGAATGATCTCCGTGACATATGGCGGCACATTGACGGTCAGCAACCTGGCCGGTTCGTTCGCCGCGGGCGATGCGTTCAAGCTGTTCGGAGCCGGCACGTATGGCGGAGCGTTCGCCGCGATCAACCCGGCGACGCCCGGGCCGGGGCTCAAATGGGACACGAGCGCGCTGGCGTCCGACGGCACGTTGCGCATCGCCTCCGACACCTCCACCACGCCGACGAATATCGCCCTCAACTTGAGCGGCGGCCAGGTCACAATTTCGTGGCCGCTCACCCATATCGGCTGGCAGCTGCAGAAACAGACCAACTCCGTCCTCGTCGGCTACAGTACCAACTGGTTCAACGTGCCCGGGACCTTGACGACCAATATCTTCCTGGAAGCCGTGGATCCGAAGGTGGACTGCACCTTCTTCCGGATGATGCTGCCGTAAGGCGGCGAAACCACACCCGACGCGCTTCCGCCGTTCACGTGAAGACGGACGGCCGCCGTACGCCCGGTTGTTCCATCACCCTGCAACGTTGAGCTTTGTTGCGGGCCGGGACGTGTTATGCTCCGCCGCAGATGGTTCGAAGGCGATCATGCGTACATGTGGCGGAGTCCGTTTCCTTCTGGTGCCTGCCCTGTGCATCGCCGCGGTCGAGTTCGGCCGTGCGGCCCCCGCACCCAAGGAGCTCGCAGTCCGGCTGGTCGCGCGCCGGAGTGAATACCCCCTCGCGGCCGGCCTGCGCGGAGAGGAGGTCCGGAAGACGATCCGGAAGGCCGCCCGGGAGGGGAAGGTGCCGTTCGCGCCGCCGGCCGTCGATGTCACCCTCGAGATCGAGAACCGCGGTGACACGCCGCAGACCCTGAAGATCGGCGGCGACGAGAGCCGGATCGTCCTGACGCTTGAGGGGCCGGGTGCGGTGAATGCGGATCTGATGATCGCCATGACGATGGAGTACCGCTTCGGGACCGCCATCACCCTGGCGCCGGGCGCCCGTCACGAAATCCCGATCCAGAGCCTGCGCAGTGGCGTGCGCGGCATCGCCCGCGGGTGCTGGTGGACAGAACCGGGCGTCCACAAGCTGTCGGCCGTCCTGATCTGCAACTCCGCGGGCGATCCGCCGAAGCAGATGGAATGGAAGACCGCACCGATCGAATTGAAAGTGGTCGGAGACGAGTGAAGCGCCGGAGCCCGGCCGCGCACGTTCCCCGGGATGGAGACCGGCATGAAACGGAAGGAGAGTGCAGCCATGTTGTCACCGCGAGTCGTCGCCCTGAGTCTGCTGGCCTGCGCCGCTGTCCACGCGGAGCACGAGTTCAACGGCCCCTACACCGGCGCGCATCTGAACCGCGTGGCCTTTCCCATCGGCGGGCTGGGGGCGGGCATGTACTGCCTGGAAGGCAGCGGCGCGATCTCGCACATGTCGGTGCGGCACCAGATGCAGTTCTTCAACGAGCCCACCTCCTTCGCGGCGGTGCATGTGCGCCCGACGGGCGAGGGGACGCCGGTGACGCGGGTCCTGGAGGGGCCCGTTCCGGACTGGAAGTACTTCGGCGGCGGCGGAACGGGGAATGGCGGCGGCGGACGCACCTATGGTTTCCCGCGCTTCCGGCAGTGTTCGTTCCTCGCCCGCTTCCCCTTCGCCGCGATCCATCTCCGGGACGAGGCGGTTCCGCTCGACGTGGAGATCACCGGCTGGAGTCCGTTCACGCCGCCCGACCCCGATCCGTCGAGCCTGCCCGCGGGCGCGCTGGAGTACCGGATCCGGAACACCTCCGGCCGTCCCCAGCGCGTGGTCTTCTCCTTCAACACGCGCAACTTCATGGGCGAGGGATCGATCGGTTCCATGGACGGCGGCTTTGTCCTGTACTCCGCGGCCGGACCCGAACGCGACGGCGATGGCGCGTTCGCGTTCTTCACGGACGATCCGGCGACCACGGTGGATCACTGCTGGTTCCGCGGCGGCTGGTGGGATCCCCTGACCCTCGCGTGGCGCAACGTGTCGGAAGGCCTGGCCGTCACCAATCCGCCGGAGCCCGGCAAGGCCCCGGGCGCGTCTCTTTTCGTGCCGTTCGACCTCGCGGCGGGCGCGGAGAAGACCCTGCGCCTTCACACCTGCTGGTACGTGCCCCGCAGCGGCCTCAAGTCCGGCAGTCGACGCGATGCAGGCGGACCCGCCTTTCGGAAGAAGCCATCCCGCGGCGCCGCCGCGGGGCAGCAGGCGGTCGCCGGCTACCTGGGCAGGGGCCTGGTGAACACGTTCGATCCGGACGGCGACGGTCTCACCGGCACGCTCACATCGCCCGAGTTCGATCTGAACAGGCGCTTCCTGCATTTCCTCGTCGGCGGCGGGCAGTACGCGGACTCCACGTGCGTCGATCTGATGGCGGGCGACCGGGTGCTGCGGTCCGTCACCGGGCGGGACGCCGAGCGGCTGGAATGGGCCACCCTCGATCTCGCGGAACTCGCGGGACAGGCGCAGAAAGGACGCATCCGGATCGTGGACCGTCATTCCGGCCCGTGGGGGCACATCAATGCCGACCACTTCGTGCTGAGCGACGAACCCCTCGCGGCGCTGCGCACCGGCGATGACCATGCCATCACGGCCGATCCGAAACGCGTGACACTCCTGGCCGACTTCGAGGGCGATTCCTATGCGCCCTGGGTGGCCGAATCGCCGACGCCCGCGGGCGAGGGCGGATGCGCCTGTGCCGCGACGAACATCCCTGCCGCCTATGTGCCCTGGTACAGCACCCGCTTCCGGCACATCGGGGAGGTCGCCGCCCACTGGCGGGCGAACTACGACGATCTGCGCGGCCGCAGCGCGGCGTTCCGCGACGCCTTCTACGACACCACCCTGCCCGCGGAGGTGGTCGAGGCGGTGGCGGCGAACCTCACGATCCTCAAGTCGCCGACCGTCCTGCGCCAGCACGACGGCCGGTTGTGGTGCTGGGAAGGCTGCTGCGACGATTCCGGCTGCTGCGCGGGATCCTGCGCCCACGTGTGGAACTACGCGCAGTCGATCTGCCACCTGTTCCCGTCCATGGAGCGGACCCTCCGCAGCGCCGAGTTCTGCGAGGGACTGGACGCCGAGGGGCGGCAGGCGTTCCGCGTGAACCTGCCGATCTCGCCGGGCGGCAGCGCGTTCGACGCCGCCGATGGTCAGCTGGGCGGGATCATGAAGGCCCACCGTGAATGGCGGATCTCCGGCGACGACGCCTGGCTCCGCGAATTCTGGCCGAGGGTCCGCCGGAGCCTCGAGTACGCGATCCGGAAGTGGGACCCGCGGCACACGGGGCTGCTGGAGGAAGAGCACCACAATACGTATGACATCAATTACTTCGGCCCGGACGGTCACTGCGGGAGTTTCTACCTCGGCGCGCTGGCGGCGGCCATCCGGATGGGCGAGGCGGTCGGCGACGATGTCGGCCTCTACCGCGAGCTGCTGGCGAAGGGGCGCCGGCGGATGGAGGCCGAGCTGTTCAACGGCGAGTATTTCATTCAGATGGTCGCGACCGACGGGCTCACCCGGAATTTCGGGCCGATCGATCCGGCCGCGCAGAGCCAGCACTACCGCGCGGTGGCCGAGGCCGTGAATCGCGAAGGACCGAAGTACCAGTACGGCACGGGGTGCCTGTCGGACGGCGTGTTGGGGATCTGGATGGCGGCCGTCTGCGGCATCGACCAGGAACTCCTCGATCCGGCCAAGGTGCGGAGTCACCTGCAGTCAGTCTACACGCACAACCTGGTGCACGACCTCTCGATGCACGCCAATCCGCAGCGGCCGACCTACGCGCTTGGAGACGAAGGGGGGCTGCTCCTGTGCTCCTGGCCGCGCGGCGGCAAGCCGCTGCTTCCCTTCGTATACAGCGACGAGGTGTGGACCGGGATCGAGTATCAGGCGGCGGCGCACCTGATCATGCTCGGCTACGTCAAGGAGGGACTGGACGTCGTGCGCACCTGCCGCCGCCGCTACGACGGAGTCCGGCGGAATCCGTTCAACGAATACGAGTGCGGCCACTGGTATGCGCGCGCCATGTCGAGTTACGCCCTGCTGCAGGCGCTGACGGGAGCGCGGTATGACGCCGTGGATCAGACCCTGCGCATCCGTCCGCGCGCGGAGGGAGACTTCCGCGCATTCCTCTGCACCGGCGCCGGCTTCGGCACGACCGGCATCCGGGCCGGGAAGCCGTTTGCCGAGGCGCGGTCGGGGACCCTTTCGGTCAAGAAGATCATCGGGGTGGAACCGTGAGGCGGCGGGCCGTGGCCCGATGGTTCTGCTCGCCGGGTGTCGCCTCTCTCATCGGTCCGCTCTTCCGTGCGGCGGCGCCGTCTTCAACGACACTCGCGGAGAAACACGACGAGCGGCGCGGAATCAGGATCTCGCGGCCGCGCCACGCTCATCCCCTGCCGGCGTGAAACCGCGGCGCATGCAGTTCTCCGTGATAACGCGCGGAATCATGAAGTTCTCGAGGTACTCCGCTCCCCCCGCCTTGGTTCCCCCTCCGCTCATCTTGAAGCCGCCGAAGGGCTGGCGGCCTACCACGGCGCCCGTGATGCCGCGGTTGATGTAGAGGTTGCCGCAGACCATTTCGTTCCTCGCCCGCTCGATGTGCGCGGGACTCCGCGAGTAGAGGCCGGCGGTCAGGGCAAACGGGCAGTCGTTGGCCAGCGCAAGCGCCTCGTCGAAGTCCCGGGCACGGCTGACGCTCAGAACCGGGCCGAAGATCTCCTCGCGGAACAGACGGCTCGAGGCCGGCACATCGACAAACACGGTCGGTGGTACGTAGCACGCGTTGGGATCCCGCGGCGGAGTCCCCTGCCAGGCCAGGCGGGCCTCCTGCCGCCCTTCGTCGATGGATGCGAGGATTCGGAGCTGCGACGCACGATCGATCACCGGGCCGATGATATTGCCCGGTTCCTCGGGCGGACCGATCCGGAGGCTGGCGGCGGCCGCGGTCAGGCGGTCGACAAACCGGTCGTGGTGATCCGCCAGCACGATGAGGCGGGAGAGCGCGCTGCACTTCTGCCCGTTGTAGCCAAAGGCGGAGTGGATCACCCCTTGAACGGCCTCGTCCAGATCGGCATCCCCGTCGATGATCATCGGGTTCTTGCCGCCCATCTCGCACACCACCTTCTTGAGGCCGGCCTGCCCTGCCGGTGTGCGGCCTGCGACCTCCCAAATATCCCGCCCCACCTCCATCGAACCGGTGAAGGCGACGAAGTCGATCTTCGGGTGTGCGATGAGGTGCGCGCCGATCTCGGAGCCGCGGCCGGTGAGCAGGTTGACGACGCCGGGCGGGAGCCCCGCTTCCTCGACCAGCCGCATCAGGCGCGCCGCCAGGACGGGGGTCTGGTCCGAGGGCTTGAGTATCACCGCGTTTCCCGCCACCACCGCGGCGCTCATCATGCCGGCCAGGATCGCGAGCGGGAAGTTCCACGGCGAGACGACGATGCCGACTCCGCGCGGCCACCAGTGCTGGATGTTCGTCTCGCCGGCGATGACCTGCGTGCTCTTCGGGCGGCCCACGTCGCGCATCACCGCGGCATGGTACCGGCAGAAGTCCACCGCCTCCGCCACGTCCGCGTCGGCCTCCGTCCAGTTCTTGCCGGCCTCGAGCACCAGCAGGGCGTTGAGCGCGGCCCGCTCCCGGCACAGCAGGTCGGCCAGCCGCTCGAAGCAGCGCGCCCGCTCGCCGGCGGGCGTCCGTCCCCACTCCTTCTGCGCCGTGCGCGCGGCCGCGACCGCGGCCTCGGCATCGGCGAGGGTGGCGCGGGCTGAGTAGCCCACGATTTCCCGCTGGTTGGCGGGGTTGAGCGACGGCGCCCAGTGGTCGGTCGGAATACGCCGGCCGTTGATGACCAGCGGATGACGCCGTCCCATCCCGGCCCTTGCATCGCGCAGGGCGGCGCGCATCCGGTCGCGCTCGGCGGCGCGCGTGAAATCCACCAGGGGTTCGTTCCGGAATCCGGGCCACCCGACGGTCCGCGCTTCCGGGGGTGCCGGCGAAGGAAGCGCCGCGGCTTCGCGGACCTGTTCCGCGGGATTGCGCAGCAGGGCGTCGCGGCTGGCGCCCTTCGCGAACGTGTTCGCGAGGAATCCCTCGTTGCTCGTGTTCTCCAGCAGGCGGCGCACGAGGTAGGCCATGCCCGGCAGCAGCTCGCCCACGGGGCAGTACACCCGCAGGCGGCATCCGGCCTCGCGCAGCGCCGCCCCGATGCCGTCCGCCATGCCGTGAAGGATCTGCATCTCGAATGCCCGCCGGTCGAGTCCCAACCGGTCGGCCTGCGCGAGCACGTGCGCGAGGCTGCGGATGTTGTGCGAGGCGAACGCCGCGCCGACCGCGTCCTCGTTTTCCAGCAGATAGAGGCTCAGTCTTTCGAAACTCAGATCGGACTCCGCTTTCCGCTCAAACACCGGGACCGGCCAACCGCGCTGCCGCGCGATCACGGTTTCGTAGTCCCAGTAGGCGCCCTTCACGAGCCGGACGGTGATCCGGCGTTTCCGCGCGCGGGCCCAGGCGACGAGTCCGTGCAGGTCGGCCTCGCTGTCCTTCAGGTAGGCCTGTATCGCAAGGCCGCACGGCGGGCCGGCGGCGAACTCGTCTTCCGCAAGGACGGTCTTGAACAGCCGCAGTGTCAGATCCTTCAGCGCGTAACTCTCCATGTCGACGCAGACGAAGGCGCCGAGGTCTCGCGCGTGCCGCAGCACGGGGCGCAGGCGGGCGGACAGCACGGCGACGGCCGTGTCGGGATCGGCGGCGTGGATCTGGGAGTAGAAAGCGGACAGCTTGACCGACACGTTCAGAACGGGTTCCGCGCCGCGCGGCGTCCGGTCCGACGGCCCGGCTTTCTCCCATCCCGCCGTGTCGCGGGCCAGCCGGTTCATCAGCGCAAGATAGCGCGCCGCGTATTCGTCGGCCTCCTTCTCGCTCACGACCGCCTCGCCCAGCACGTCCACCGTGAATGCCGCGCCGGCACCGCGATACTGCCTGAGGATCGACGCGACGTCGTTCGGGTTGTCGCCCAGCATGAACAGGCGGGCCATGGATGCCACCTGGGAACGGATCCCGCCGCCCAGGAGCCCGCCGGCGAAACCGGTCGCCTTCAGCGCGGCACGCAGCGCCGGATTGAGGTTCACGCGCTCGTTGTCGAGGTACTCGGCGAGATGCCGGGCGATCTCGGCGGACGAGATCAGGGTGGGCAGGACGTCGACGAACCGGAACAGCTGGACCTTGAAGTCCTCGTCCTTCATCGCCCAGTCCATCAGCGCCCCATAGAGCCCTTTCGCGCTGAACAACGAGGGCGTTCCGGCGGCGTCGATGAGACCGAAGAGCCTCTCGCCCCATGCGCGAATTGCGGCCTCCAGCGGCTCCGCGCGGGGCGCGCGGACGGTGGTCGGAGCGGCGGTGCATGTCAGACTGCTCATGGAGCTTCCTTCCCGGTTGTCCGTGGGATTCCCGGTCCGCACAATACGGTGATGAAGGCCCGTCCGTCTTGTTCGGTTGATGAGTGCCCGCTGGGAATTTGGTACAAATGGCCATGAAGTCATCATGCCGGAGTCTGGAGGAGGAGTTGCTCTCCGTCGTGTTTCCGCCCTTTACGGCCGGGCAGGTGTTCGACTGCTTCAGCGACCTCGTGTACTTCGTCAAGAACGCCCGCGGTCAGTACGTGGTGATCAACCAGGCGCTCGCGGTGCGTTGCCGGAAGAGCGACAAGAGCGAAGTGATCGGACGGACGCCGGACGAGGTGTACCCGCATCCGCTGGGGTTGCTCTACCGGGCTCAGGACCAGCGGGTGTTACGGACCGGCGAGCCGATCCTGAACCGGTTGGAGCTGCAGATCTGCCGCACCGGCGGCCCCGGCTGGTGCGTGACCAACAAGCTCCCGCTGCGGGATGTGCACGGCCAGATCGTCGGCCTCGTGGGATTCTCGCGGGACCTGCAGACTCCGAACGAGCGCGGCGAGGACTACTCGCGGGTGGCGGAAGCTGTGTGCTTTCTTCAGGATCATTACGGCGAACCGATTCGCGTACGGAGCCTGGCGGCGCGGGCCGGCCTGTCCACGTACCAGTTCGACCAGCGCATTCGGCGGATTTTTCACATCACGGCCGGCCAGTTCATCCTGAAGGTACGCATGGATGCCGCCGAACGTCAGTTGCGCGAGACGGGCGATCCGATCGCGGATATTGCCCAGCAATGCGGCTACTCCGATCAAAGCGCCTTCACGCGGCAGTTCCGGCAGACCGTCGGCCTCTCACCCGCCCAGTACCGACGTCGGGCCGGCGGCGAAATGGCGGGCGTTTAGATTCTCCGCCCAGACAGGATACGCAGATGCGCATGCTGTTTCCCGCGAGGTTTCTCGCTGGAAAGGATGGCGGAACAATCTCTGAAGGCGGCGCGGTCGCACGGAGAAACGGAAGGAACGCGGTCGGCGCATTAAGCGACCAACACTCTAGGGTGGCGGGTCGCCGCCGTATAGCAACGCCAGAGTTATGAATCCGGCGTGAAGGAGAGCCCCTGGAAGCTCTCCGCTCAGCGTTGGCGCGGGTTGGCCACAGTGCGGGCGGTGAACTCATCCTTGCTCAAATCGCCGCTGTCATCCCGGTCGCGAGCCTTGAACCAGGCCGCGGCGTCGGCGGCCGCCCGTCCCACGCTGAACTCTTCGAGACTCAGCTTGCCATCCTTGTTCGTGTCTTTCTGCTCGAACAGTGCCACCCGGTTCTCGCCCGGCCCGCTTCTCCCCGCCCGAACGCCCTGGGTTGGGTCGGATGGAACCGCGGGAAGAGGGAGATAGTCGAAATCGAGGATCATCTTCTCCATCAGGGCCATGCGCAGCTCGCGTTCGACGGCTTCAACCCGCGGCTGTCCGACCAGGTTGTTCAACTCCGAAGGGTCCGCTTCGAGGTCGTACAGTTCATAGACCGGCCGCGGTGCGGTGAAATAGGTGGCCGAGAGGCCGGCCGCGAGCTTCCCCTCCGCCTGGGCGGCCTGCATCTGCTTCCATGCCTCTCCGCCGGCCGAATCCACCGGACCGTAGGGGATCCACGGTGTGCAGTTGTAGATGAACTTGTACCGGTCACTGCGGACCGCGCGGCTCAGGTCATAGGACGCATTGCTCGCATCCACTTTCACCGGCGCCGTACCGTGGGGCCCACGTTCCAGGAAGACCTGTTTCCGGGCGGCGAAGGGCTCGCCCTTCAGCAGCGGCAGGAAGCTGACGCCCGACATCTTTGCCGGGGCCGCCAGTCCGGCGGCGGCCAGCAGCGTGGGGCCGAGATCCTCCCCGCTGATCAGGGCCCGCGACTCGCCGCCGGGCTTCACCACGCCCGGCCAACGCACCAGAAGCGGCGTGTGGCAACCGGGGTCATAGAGCGACCCCTTGCCGTGCGGAAACGCCATGCCGTTGTCCCCGATGAAAACCACGAGCGTCTTCTCGGCAAATCCGCGCTCGGCGAGCACGTCCAGGACGGCCTTAACGCTACGATCAAGCCGGTTCACCTCCGCGCAGTAGTCGGCGAGCTGCTGCCGCACGCCGGGAAGATCGGGGAGGTGGAGGGGCAGCTTCAGCGACGCCGGATCCGGACGGTCGGACTCGGGCGCCGTCCATGCGTGATGGGGATCGCTGAAGTTCAGCCACAAGCAGAACGGCTTGTCCGCCGGCCGGCCATCGAGGAATTCCCTCATCTGCTCAACCGCCTGCGCATCGGAGCCCTGCTTGACGTAGTCGAAGCGCTGTTCGAAGGTCATCAGACCATGTTTCGCAAAAAGCTCCCCCACGGCCGTTCCGCTGTGCCGTCCGGAGCCGTCGAGGTGGTAAGACCGCCCACAGACACCGACGTAGTAGCCGCCCTTCTCCCGCAGCACCTCGGGGAAGGTGATTTCGTCCCGCGCGAGCGGCGACGAGAAGCGCGTGATGCGTGCGGCCACCGGCGAACGGCCGGTGAGCAGCGCCGCGCGCGATGGTACGCATTGCGGCGCGGCCGTGAAGAAACGGTGGAACTTCACCCCGTCAGCGGCCAGGCGATCGAGGTTGGGCGTCCGGACATTCGTGTCGCCGTAGGCGCCCACGAACGGGTAACTGTGGTCGTCCGAGAGCATGAACAGGATGCTTGGTTTAAGAGCGTCGGCCGCCCGCACGACGGTGAACGGCGCACAAGGGACAATCCCCGCGAGCATGACTGCGATGGCCGGTTTCATGGTGTCGCTCCGTTGCGGGGGATCATGGCGCGAACATCTGAAGGTGGCGAGCCGCAACTGAACGGCTTTGCCCGCTTGCTATTCCCCCGCCCGGTATGCACATTTCGCGGACATGGATGTGCATGCGATTCGGCAGCCATTGGCCCGCGTGACCCTGTGGAGTCTCACGCTTGCCGCGGCGTCCCACCTGCGCGCGGCCGCCCCGCCTGTCGTGCGGATCGAATGGGATCCGGAGACCCGGGTGTTGATCCAGGAACACGGCACCTATGCGCGCATGGCCCGCCTGCCGGACCGGCGGTTGGTGTGCGTCTACGATCACCAGCGGTGCATCCGGCTCCGGCACAGCGGCGATGAAGGGCGGACATGGCTCGATGCGATCCAGGTGGCCCGGGTCCGTGAGTCTCACCTGACCAACGCCGATCTGCTCGTCCTCCGCGACGGCCGCATGTTATGCCTGTTCAACGAGCGGCCGTTGGCGACGGGGGGGCGGCGGGATTCCGCCCCTTCCGCGGAGTCTCCGGCTCCCGCGTACACCATCCGCGCCGCCTTCAGTCCGGACGGCGGTGCGACATGGTCCGATTCGTCCGTCCTGTACGCGGTCCGCGGCGGATCGCGCGCCGGCTGCTGGGAGCCCGCCGCCGTTGAGCTTCCATCGGGCGAGGTGCAAGTCTACTTCGCCAACGAGGGCCCCTACCCCGCCAGCGGCGAGCAGGAGATCACGATGCGACGGCTCCCGCCCGGCAAATCCGAATGGTCCGCGCCCGTCACCGTGAGTTTCCGCCCGCGTCACCGCGACGGCATGCCCTCGCCGCTGGTGCTGTCCGGCGGCGCGGGCATTGCCGTGGCGATCGAAGACAACGGGCTGGACGGCGCGTTCAAGCCGGTCATCGTCCACACCTCGCTGGCCGACGATTGGCGCTCCGGCCCCGTCGGTGCGGCCAGCTCCAATCGCTGGGGCGCACTGGCCGAGCCGCTGCCGTCGGCCGCCTATGCCGGCGCACCGTTCCTCCGGCAGCTGCCGTCCGGCGAGACCCTCCTCTCCTATCAGCAGGCGGACGACGGCAACATGAATTCCTCCCGCATGGTCGTGTGCATCGGCGACCGCGAGGCCCGCCGCTTCGCCTCGCCCTCCTGTCCGTTTCCCCCGGCGTCCGGAACCGCCCAGCTCTGGAATGCGCTCTTTGTGAAGGACGACCGGACGGTCACGGCCCTTTCCTCCACGACCCTCGACGGCCGACGGGGCGTCTGGGCCGTTGACGGGCGCGTGGTGCGCGCGGACACGGCCGGTAGTGGCGGTACCAGCATTCTCGGCATGGGCTCCGATTCGGCATCCTTGAAGTAGGTCAGGCTTCTGAGCACGTGATAGGTGTTCACGCGGCCGACGCCATATTTCCGCGGCATACAGGCGAAGGGGTGTGGTCGGCTTCCTGCAGCACTTCGTACGCGCCATGCGACGTCAGGACCGTGTGCAGATCCTGCGGCGACATGGTGTCCGTGCGGAAGAAGTCCAGATCGTCCGATAGCCGGTGACCCAGTCGAAGCGCCAATCCTGTACCACCTGCAAGAACCCACCCTCTCAACGCGGGGGAGGGGTCCGACTCCAGTCGTTTCAGCAGTTCCAGGCTGTGTCGCGGGAGAACTCGCTCGTACATTCGATCCCCTCCATGGCCAGCATCTGACACCAGAAATTCCTGGTCTTCGGCGACACCCGCGCAGCCCGGGCAGCCGTCGCCAGGAATCGCTGTCTTCCCATGAGCTGACGTATCGTGCGAACATCATCCAGCGTGCCGTAGTCGAGCACCCGTTCCATGACCCACAGAGGGTACCGGTCGAGATCGGACCGCCGGAGATCTCGATCCCAGAATAGTCGTTTCAGGCGTGCCATCCCGCGGGCGCGACTCGGACGGGACGTGGTCACCGGTCTCTTGCATTGTTCCGCCGTAGGATGACACGCAAATGCGTATGATGTTTCCCGTTCGGGTTCTCCGTTGCGATGGGCGGCGGAGCAATCTCCAACGACGGCGCCGTCGCACGGACGAAGGGAAGGAAGGGAGTGAGAGCATCGAGCGGCCAAAGCCGTTGGGTTGCGGCTCGCCGCCTTGGGGTGCAGCGTGATGTGCAGTTCGCACCCGAGGGCGGCCGCGAGTTTGCGCAGGGTGGGCAACCCGAACTGGGTCCATCCGTTCTCGTATCTCGAGAGGGCCGCGGATGACGTGCTCGCCCGCCGCGCGACCTCGGCCAGCGACAGGCCTAGGGCTGTCCGCCGCCTTCGCAACTGGGTCGAGACTGCTCGCGGGTCCATATGGTTATTATCACCGGTGACAATAATGGCATCGATCGACCTGTACGGGCAACCCGACTGTTGGCGGTTCTCCCGCGCCCGGAGATCGCGCTCCACCCGTGAGGGCGTCCATTCGATGTTCCGAGCTTCGCCTCGCTGCCCTATGCTTTGGCTGTCCCCGGGTGGATCCACGGCGCGCGGTAGGGCCGGAGCAGGAGGCGGGTGGCCTCGGCATCGCCGGGGATCTCGCGTTTCGCCGGGTCGTACGACAGCGGACGGCCCAGCTTCATCGCGACGTTGGCGAGGATGCAGCTCGCGGTCGAGATGTGCCCCTGCTCGATGTCCGCCACCGGCCGGCCGCGGCTGGCGATGGCGGCGAGGAAGTTGCGCATGTGGCCGCGCGTGGCCGGGGCGGCGTGGAGCTCGATGTCCTTCTCGGTGACGTCCGCGGGGAACTGCTCGCGCTCGCAGACGCAATCGCGGTGGATCGGCTGGGCCTCCCTGGCCTGCGGAACGAAGTCGTAGCTCGTCACGCTGGCCTTCAGCGTGCCCTTGTCGCCGTAGAGGGTCAACGCCCACGGGTACTTGGGATCGGGCGGCGTTCCCCAGGTCCGATGCTGCCAGACCATCGTAAGGTCGTCATACTCGAACGTGGCCGTCTGCGTGTCGGAGATGTTCGACTTGCCTTCCTTCTGCACGAAGATGCCGCCGGACGAGCTGACGCGGCGGGGCCAGCCGACGCCCAGCATCCAGCGGGCGGTGTCGAACATGTGGATGCACATGTCGCCCACAATGCCATTGCCATACTCCGTGAACGTCCGCCACCACCGCTTGTGCGGAAGCCCATCGTACGGGCGCAGCGGCGCCGGCCCGGTCCACATCTCGTAGTCCAGGAAGTCCGGCACCGGCTCGACCGGCGGATTGCCGTTGGCGCGCATGTGGTAGTAGCAGCACATCTCGACGTGTGCGATCTTCCCCAAGAGGCCGGCGTCGATGATGTTCTTCTTCGCTTCGACGAGGTGAGGCGTGCTCTTGCGCTGCGTGCCGACCTGCACCACGCGGTTATGCCGGCGGGCGGCCGCGACCATCGCCTCGCCCTCGGCGACGTCGACGCTGATCGGCTTCTGCACGTACACGTCGGCGCCCGCCTCGACGGCCGCGATCATCTGCAGGGCGTGCCAGTGATCCGGCGATCCCACGAGCGCGATGTCGAGGTCCTTCTCCTTGAGCATCTCGCGGTAGTCGCCGTGGGTGCGCGGGCGCTTCTTCGACGCCTGCCGCGCGGCCGCCATGTCGGCCGCTTCGGCGAGGAGATGGCGGTCCACATCGCAGAGGGCCACCACCTCCACGGGCGCGACCTGGAGCAGCCGCCACAGGTCGCTCTTGCCGTACCAGCCGCAGCCGATCAGGCCCACGCGCTTCTTCATGTCGGCGAACTCGTCGGCGAAGAGCCGCCGGGAGGGGAGTACCGCGAAGCCGGCCGCGCCGGCCGCGCCCAAGTGCAGGAACGTGCGTCGCTTCATGGCATACTCTTAGCCGATGCGCGCCGTCGACACAACCGCGCTTCTTCCGTGTTCCTCGGGAGGGCCGGGGAAGGGAGGCTACCAGATGACGCCGATCCCCGGGTATCCGGTTTCGAAGATAGATGCGCGGGCGGATTGAAAGGAGGACACGCGGATCAAAGGGTGTCCACCGGGCTGACGACGCCCATCGGTCCCTTGTTGAGCACATGTGTGTAGATCATGGTCGTCTTCACGTCGGCGTGGCCCAGGAGGTCCTGAACGGTACGGATATCCTGCCCCGCCTCAAGCAAGTGGGTGGCGAACGAATGCCGGAAGCAATGCGGCGTGAAGCGCACCGTCAGCCCGGCCTCCCGGACGGCCTGCTGCACGGCCCGTTGCAGTTGTTGCTCATCGAGGTGGTGCCGCCGCACATGCCCCGAGCGGGGGTCCTTGGAATAGGTGTCCGCCGGGAAGACGTACTGCCAGCGCCATTCGTAGGGGGCCTTGGGATACTTCCGGTCGAGCGCGTCGGGCACGTACACCTCGTGCATGTTCTTCGCTTTGTCCTCCTCGTACAACAGCCGCCGCCGCTCCAGCCAGCGCCGCAGGTCGGCGACGTACTTCGCCGGCAGCGGCACGTACCGGTCCTTGTTGCCCTTCCCGTGGGCGACAATGCGGTTCTGGTCGAATTGCACATCCTGAATGCGCATGCCGAGACACTCCTCAATGCGCATGCCCGTTCCGTAGAGCAGGCATGCGATCAACTGCTCGCGACCTTGCATACGATCCAGTACAGCCTTGACCTCCGCTCGGCTGGCCACCACCGGCAGGCGCAGCCCCTTCCGAGCGCGGGGGAACTCGTCGAAATCTCCGATGTCCTTCTTGATCGCCTTCTTGTAGAGGAAGACGACCGCATTCAGCGCCTGATTCTGCGTCGAGGAGGCCACTTGCATGCGCAGCGCCAAGTGCTTCAGAAATGCCAGCACCTCCGCGGCGCCCAGTTGCGAGGGCTTGCGCCAGCCATGGAACTCCACGTACCGCCGAATCCAGCCCACATAGGTCTGTTCCGTGCGGTACGAGTAGTGCTCCAGCCGCAGGCATTCGACCACCTTGGCCTCCAGCGCCCGCCAATCCACCTTGCCCGGCCCGTTCCGCGCCGCGGCCGGGCGTTCGGCAGCCGCCCGGCGCGGCCGACTGCCCGCCGCAGTCTTGCCTGGCGGTTGCCCAGGGACGGCGGACGGCCGAGAAGCCGAAGCGGTTCCGGCCTCCGGGACCGGCGGTCGGCTGGGAGTCTCCAAGTCAGGCTTGACCTGCGCACGCCCCGGAGCGTAGCTTCGGGCATCAGGCATGGACTTCGGGGGGGCTGGATGCTGGACGATCGTGGAATCCTGATCCATCGGCCGCGACCGGGTCGTCTCACGCGGCGGCGCGGGGCGCTTCTCGGCCGTGGGGGTGGCGACGCCGTCGGGGCGGGGTGCCAGTGCGATGCCCCGGAATCGTTCGTAGTAGACCTCCAGGGACTCCCGTGCCTGCTGGACGTGCCAGTTCGTGACGTTCGGACGGGCCGCCACCTTCCGAAGGAACGCCTCGATCTCCGTGCGGCCCAGGTCGCGGCGCCGTCGCCCGGGATGCTCCGCGAAGAACCCGCGGACCCATCGGATACAGAACGGAATAGCCTTCTCCTGCGCCCCCATTTCCCGAAGCGCCTCGATGTAGCCCGAGGGCCACCGCGGCGGAGGGTTGGCCGGTGCCGTCGTCAGACCGTGAGACATATCAACCCTCCCTTCTTCGCTCATATGCCTCACCATATCACCGCAAATGCAGGGCTGTCAACGCTCTATTTGAGGCATATCATCCCTGCGGGGGTTGATATTTGTGAGGCATAATAACTGTT
>CAZSUU010000002.1:0-153152 GCA_964610105.1 uncultured Verrucomicrobiota bacterium
AGTTTTCTAGGAAACTCGCGCATTCGCTCCGGCAAACTGTAGAAGATGGGCCTGAGCGATTCGGCCGAGGCCGCGGATTGGCTATCCCGGCAAGGGATCCCGGACTGGACGCGTCCCATCAAGGTCGTTGATGCCAGCAGCGTACGCTTACCCGATACCGCTGAGAACCGCGAGGCCTATCCCTATCCCAGTGGGCAACGACCGGGATGCGGTTTCCCAGTGATGCGATTCTGCGGGCTGTACTCCCTGAGCAGCGGGGCCATCCTGGATACAGTCCAGTCCCCATGGTTCGCCCATGAAGTGCCTCTGCTTCGAACCCTATGGCCCGATCTACACGACGGCGACATTCTCATGGGCGACCGGGCTTTCGGTGCTTACACGATCTTGGCCCTCTTACCCTTGCGTGGCGTCGATGTCGTCAGCCGCCTGCACCAGGGCCGTCGCTTCCGGCCCCGCGACGGCCGGCGCATCGGTGCAGGCGAATGGCTCGTGACATGGACCAAACCACCCATGCCTCCCGACTATCTCACGCCGGAAGAATGGGCCGCCGTGCCCGAGAGCATTACGGTACGCATCATCCATGTGCGGATTCACCAGAAAGGCTTCCGCACCCTGGAGCTCTGGATCTCCACAACGCTCCTCGCCCCGATCGCCTACCCCGCCGAGCAGATCGCCGCGCTCTATCGGCGGCGTTGGGATATGGAACTATGCTTCCGCGACCTGAAAACCACCATGGGCATGGAGGAACTGCGCTGTCGCACGCCCGCCATGGCGCACAAGGAGTTGCTCGCCTTTCTGATCGCGCACAACTTCATGCGCTGTCTCATCGCCAAGGCCGCCAGCGCACATCGCGTCTGCCGCACGCGCATCAGCTTCAAGGGCGCGGTGGATACCGCGCGCAGCTTCCATCAGGCCATGCGCCTGGCCCGCTCCCAACGGCACGTCCGCCGTCTCTATCGCCGGTTGCTCGAAATCCTGGCCCGCGACCTCGTTCCGCTTCGTCCCGGCCGCTACGAACCCCGCGCCCTCAAGCGCAGACGCAAGCCGTATGCCTTGCTCACCAAACCGCGCCACCGCTACCGCGAAATCCCACACCGCGGCAAACGCATCCAAAAGAAACCCGGTCGCAAACCTCGCTTCTCTTAGCGCCATTCGGGTCAGCCTTCAAGAATAAACATTGCAGGCGATGAATAGCCATGCCGGGGACATTGGGGGCAATCTGTGACAGGTAGTGACTGCTTGGAAAGCAACGAGTTGTTGAACCTCCGTTCGAGGGACTGTGCCGGCGTTCATCGATGCGGTGGTTCCAGCCTGTACGCGCTCTCGTTTGTTTGCCATGAAAGCAAACGCGGCCGACAGAACAAGACCGACGGGAGTCGTCTGGCACTGTTTGCCTGGCCCTCCACCCTCCACCCGCTCCACCCCGGTGCGCGCCATTCCGCCCGCAAGCCGAGAGGCCCAGAAAACCCCTTGACTGCTGCGCGGCGCGGTATTAGCGTCCAAAATAGAATCGGAAAAGGAAACCACTGATTCGCCGCGTGTGTCGCGATTCGGCGAGTTTCTAGGGGGAGGGAATGATGAAAGAGCGCGCTGAAGGCGAGCTCCCGGCTCCATGGGCCGAAACGCGCACCCCATCCCCGAACGCATGGCGTGGTTTCGGATAATCGGGTGTATCGCGCTGTTGCTGTCGTCTACGCGCCCGGTCAATGCCGACCTGATCGGGGACGTAGTGACCATCGCGCATCACTCCCCTTCTCTGGGAACCGTGGCCGCTGGCGGAGGGCCCGTGAACATCACGGTTCAATCGGGGACCGTGGATCGGGTGCTCTTCTACTACAATCTGTACACCGTCAATATCGAGGCGGAGAGTGTCCATGTGGTATTCAGGGCCGGCCCAAACACCTGGGACAGCGGCGTTCCAGACGGCTTCAACGGTCTGGTGGCGACCAGTCTGGATGGAGCGGACGGATTGACCCGCGTCGCCGGATTCAGTTCCATCTCCACCAGCCTGGGAGGAGGCTGGGACGATTCGCGGGCCAGCTTCGAAGACAACTCCGTGGCGTTCAATTGGGATCATCTCAGTTTCACGGCCGGTACGTACTTCGATGCCACGCTGGATTTGCAGGTGATCCCCGAGCCCTCGATGGTGGTCCTGGTCATTCTGGGCGCTTCGGTCCTTTTAAGGCTTCGAAGTAGAGACGCGGGTTGCGCAGGCTATAAGGGGACCGGGGTCACCCATCCCTGCTATCCCGCCGGAAGATGACACGCAAATGCGCATGATGTCTTCCGTGAGGATTCTCCGTGGAAAGGGGCGGCGGAACATCCTCTGAAGGGGTGGAATAGGAAGGAACAGGGGAATTCGTGGCGTTCCGCACCACATCTTGTCTCGCGCCAAGACGCCAAGACGCCAAGGTCGAACAGAGAGCAGCGCCCGCCCTTCCCGTGGCGACTTCGCGGCTTGGCGGGAGACAATGAAGCATCTTCAGGCGATGCTGCTCTACCCAGTGCAGCGGAGGGCAGGTGGAACGCGTTGGCCGGAACGGACTTCGCAGGCGCGGGCTTCGCAAGCAAAGCCCCTACGATCTCTTGAGGCAGAATGACCGCAAGAAGCGCAAAGGGGAGCCGTGGTGTCAGCAATGGCCGCGGGGCAATGAGGGGGGGCGCAGACGGGGTGTGACCCGCCCCGCGAAAAAAGGCCGCGCTTTTTTTCGGAAATCGGCAGGACGTTTTCCTTTGTGTAGAATAGAGGGCGCACGGAAGGATGCACATGGGCGGAGAGGCACAGGCAGTCCCGGAAGCGGCGGGCGCGGGAGCGGACGCGGTATGGCGGCTCTTCCTCGCCATCGGGATCGGGGAGGACGTGCGGGGGCAGCTCGCCGAGATTCAGCGGACGCTGCGCCGCACCGGCGCACGGGTCTCGTGGGTCCCGCCGGAGAACCTGCACCTCACGCTGGTGTTTCTGGGCGACGGTTTCGCCGCGCGGGTGCCCGAGCTGGTGGCGGCCGTCGACTCCGCCGCCTCCATGGTGGCCCCCTTCCGCCTCGACGTGGCGGGGGTGGGATGGTTCGGCTCCGCCCGGTCGCCGCGCGTCGTGTGGGCCGGCGTGCCCGATGCGCCCCCCGCCCTGGCCGACCTGTACGGCCGCTGCGCGGCCGCGGCGGCCGCCTGGGGAGCGCGGATCGAGGACCGCCCCTACAAGGCGCACCTCACCCTCGGCCGGGTACGGTCGGCGCGGGGGGCGGCGGCGTTGACAGCGGCGATGGCGGAACGTATCAATACCCGCGCGGGCACGGTGGACGTGTCGCGGGTTCTCCTCATGCGGAGTGCGTTGCTGGCGCAGGGCGCGCGGTACACCCTCCTGCACGAATCCTTTTTGAAAGGAGCATGACCATGGCAGCGAAGTCGACAGGCGTACCGAAGGATGCGGCCCGGGATGTGAAGGACGTGAAGACCGCGGGGAGGGAACTGCCCGCGGCGCTGGCGAACGTGCTGGCGCAGATTCAGAAGGAATACGGCGACGGCGCCGTGATGCGCCTGGGCAACGAGGGGATTGCGGCGCAGGTGCCCTGCATCTCGACCGGCGCGCTCACGCTGGACCTCGCGCTCGGCATCGGCGGCGTGCCGCGCGGGCGGGTGATCGAGGTGTTCGGCCCGGAGTCGTCGGGCAAGACGACGCTGGTGCTGCACATCATCGCCAACGCGCAGAAGTCGGGGGGGATGGCGGCGTTCATCGATGCCGAACACGCGCTCGACCCCGCCTACGCCAAGCGCATCGGCGTCAACCTGGATGACCTGCTTGTTTCGCAGCCCGACTCGGGCGAGGAGGCGCTGAACATCGCCGATTCGCTTGTCCGCAGCAACGCCCTGGACGTCGTGGTCATCGATTCCGTCGCCGCCCTCGCGCCCCGCGCGGAACTCGAGGGCCAGATGGGCGACAGCTACGTGGGGCTCCAGGCCCGACTGATGTCGCAGGCCATGCGCAAGCTCACGGGCATCATCAACCGCTCCAAGACCTGCTGCATCTTCACCAACCAGATCCGCGAGAAGGTCGGCGTCATGTTCGGCAATCCCGAGACGACGCCGGGCGGGCGGGCGCTCAAGTTCTACGCGTCGGTGCGGCTCGACATCCGCCGCATGACCACGATCAAGGACCCCTCGGGCACCGTCGTGGGCAACCGCACGAAGGTGAAGGTGGTGAAGAACAAGGTCGCGCCGCCCTTCACCGAGGCGGAGTTCGACATCCTCTACGCCGAGGGCATTTCATGGTGGAACTCGATCATGGACGCCGCGGTCCAGTACGGGCTCGTCGAGAAACGCGGTTCCTGGCTTTCGTTCGAGGGCCAGCAGCTCGGCCAGGGCCGTGAGGCCGCCGCCGCGGAGCTCAGGCGCACCCCCGACATGGAGAAGGTGCTGGTGGAGAAGATCAAGGCGAAGATCCGGGAAGGCGCCAAGCCCGCCGCGTCGTGAGGCGCGTACGCCGCGCGCCGCCGCGGAGGTTGGCGTGACCTGCGACGGCTCCCATGTGCCGACGAGATGCCAGCAGCCGTAGGCCAGGCGGCTGACCGTCAACGCATCGGTGCCCAGGGCGATCGTTCTCACGAGGTCCCCCTCTCCGGCGCGGGGCCGGCTTACTTCTTCGCGGACACGGCCTTCAGCACAAACTCCACGATCGGCGCCGGGTCGGGAAGGCTGTGCGGATGATGAGCGCAACCGGGCTTCGCGATGACCGTGATCGCTCCGCCGAGCTTCTCGTACCGCTCTTTCACGATCAGCGTGTTCTCCTGCATCGGCACGTCGGTGTCCGCCTCGCCGCACACGCTGAGGATTGGGATTCCGGCCCTCGCCAGCGGCGCGAGGTTGTCGACCGGGTTCGATGCATACGCCAGCGCCTGTTCCTCCGTCAGCCCGTAGGCGGCCTTGCACCGTTCCCAGTCGGCCGGCGCCCCGCCGGCCTTTCCCTTGCCGCCCGGCCAGCTCTTGAAATCGCACACCGGCGCGTCGACGTAGAGGGCCGCAACACGGTCCGGATGTCGGGCCGCCCAGTTGAAGGCAAACAACCCGCCCCGACTGAAGCCCTCGAGCACGGTTTTCGGGGACAGCCCGTATGTGCGGGTCAGGTGTGCGTGGAACCGGTCCATGTGGTCGAGCGCCACCGGCGCCCCGTACATGTTCTGCACGTTCATGTAGGCCACGTGGAAACCGTTGCTCAGCAGCGACAGGTCGCCCTGCGGTTCGTGGCCGAAGAACTCCGTCCTCCAGATCCACGGCCGGCCGGGCGCGGGCGCCTTCGGAAGCACCAGCAGGCATTCACGGCCGTCGACCGTGAAGTCGAGTCGCTCGAAGCCATTCCAAGCGAATCTTCGAACCGCGTCAGACGCGGACTCGGACTCCGCGGCAAGCGTCGCGGCGGCGGACAGCACGGCGAAGGCAACCGTCTTCATGCATGCCATGTAGCGCGCCGGGCACCGCAGGGCGAGGAAAAAGCCGCGCGGTACCACCCGGCTTCGCCCGCCCTGACAACCGCCCGGATTCTGTGCTATCCTGTTGGTTCGGCCGCTCCCCCCCGGTTCGGGCGTCACGCCTCAGTCGCCGCCGGTGGAAGGGCCGCCCCAGTGAGATGTGCGTGAGAGAGCGTATGCCAGCAGACCACCGTGTGAAACATACCAAGGCGGGCGTACTCATGCCGACGGTCGAGGCGCGGACGTCGCTTCGTCCGCACCCGGGCATCCGCCTGGTCGTCTTCGATTTCGACGGCACCATCTCCTGGCTGCGGCACGGCTGGCCGGAGATCATGCTGGGGCTTTTCCGCGAGCGTCTCCCGTTCAAGCCCGGCACGGCCGACCGCAGGGTGGACGAATCGCTGCGGGAGATCGTGCTCGGTCTGAACGGAAGGCCGACCCTCGTGCAGATGACTCGCTTTGCCGAGTACTCCCGCCGATTCGGCGGGCCGTCGCCGGATCCCGAGGAGCTTCATCTCGAGTACCAGCGCCGGCTCGACCGGGAGATTGCCGCTCGGATGGAGCGGATCCGGGAGGGTCGGGCCGCGCCGGACGAGTTCCTCGTCTTTGGCGCGAGGCCGCTGTTCGAGAAGCTTCGGAGCGACGGGCTGATCCTGGTCATCCTCAGCACCACGCCGCAAGGACGCGTGGTGGAGGAAGCGGAGATGCTCGGCATCGCGCCGTTCTTCGGCGGGCGCATCTACGGCGGCACGGGCGATCCCGCCCGGTTTTCCAAAAGGGACGTCTTCCGGCGCCTGTTGCACACGGAGGGCGCATCCGACCGGCCATGGCTCTCGTTCGGCGACGGGCCGGTCGAGATCGCCGACACGAAGGCCCTCAGAGGCATCGCCATCGGGGTGTGCAGCGATGAGCGGCAGAACGGCTCGGGCCGCGCGGATGCATTCAAACGCCGCCAGCTGCTGGACGCCGGCGCCGACGCCGTGATGCCGGATTATCGCGACGCGGCGGCCCTGATGGACTATCTTCTCGGCCGATGAACCCACCCGTTCCACCGCTCGACCCGCACGCGCTGCGCCTGCGTCCGCTCGCCGAGCGGCGGAGCCTGACCCGTGTCGGCGACATCCTGATCCCGCCCGATGCCCCTCCCGGGCCGCTGCCCGAGAAGGCGGCCGCCGCGGTTCGCGAGTGCGCCGCCGCGATCCGCGCCGCGCGCCACCGCGAGGCCGCCGTGATGCTGATCTACGGCGCTCACCTGCTGCGGAACGGCGCCGCGGCGATCCTCGACCGCCTGATGGCGGGCGGATGGCTCAGCCACGTGGCGACCAACGGCGCGGGGGCGATCCATGACTGGGAGTATGCCTGGCTCGGGGCCAGCACGGAGAAGGTGGCCGACAACGTGGCCGACGGGACGTTCGGCGCGTGGCAGGAGACGTCGGAGCACATCCACGCCGCGCTCATGGCCGGCGCGCTCGACGGCCTCGGGTTCGGACGCGCGCTGGGCCGGTTCATCTGCGAAGACGGCGCGACCATCCCGGAGGCGGACCGGCTGGAGCACCTGATCCGCGACGACCCGGCCCATCCGCTCACACCCGCGCGGGCCGACCTGCTGCGTGCGATGCTCGTCAGCCGGCCCGCGTGCGGGCGGTTGCGCGTGGAACACCGCTGGAAGGACGCCTCCATCCTCGCCGCGGCGTGGAGGCACGGGGTGCCGGCGACGGTGCATCCCGGCATCGGGTACGACATCATCGCAAACCACCCGGCCTTCAACGGGGGCGTGATAGGCCGCGCCGGGGAGCTCGATTTCAGGCTGTTCGGGGGTTCCGTCGCCGGCCTCGACGGCGGCGTGGTCCTCTCCGTCGGCTCGGCCGTCATGGGCCCTCAGGTCTTCGAGAAGAGCCTGAGCTGCGTGAACAATCTGCGACGGCAAGCAGGCCGTCCCGCCATCAGCGGTCACGCGATCTTCGTCGTCGACCTGCAGGACGGCGGCGGGTGGGACTGGAGCCGCGGGGAACCGCCGAAGACGAATCCGGCCTATTACCTGCGTTTCTGCAAGAGCTACTCCCGCATGGGAGGCGCCATGCGCTATGTGCAGTGCGACAACGCGGCCTTCGCGCACCACCTCTGGCACGATCTGTCGGCGGGATGAACACGGCACGGTTCCAGACCCTCACCGGCCGCTATGCGGGACTCCGCATGGCCGTGGTCGGCGATTTCTGCCTCGACCGGTACCTGGAGATCAATCCCGCGAGGACCGGCACTTCGATCGAAACCGGGCTGCCCGTCCACCACGTAGTCCGCGTTCGCGCGCAGCCGGGCGCGGCGGGGACGGTCCTGAACAACCTCGTGGCGCTCGGCATCGGCGAAGTGTTCCCCGTCGGGTTCTGCGGCGACGACGGCGAGGGCTTCGAGCTGCGCCGCGCAATGGCCGCCCTGGCCGGCGTACGGCTCGACCACTTCCTCACCACGCCGCTGCGCCGGACGCTCTGCTACTGCAAGCCGCTGGTGATCGAACCGGGACAGCCGCCGCGCGAGCTCAGCCGCCTGGATTCGATGAACTGGACGCCGACCCCGGCGGCGGTCGCGGATTCCATGGTCCGGTCGCTCGGGCTTCTGCGGGATGCCGTGGACGCGGTGGTCGTGATGGACCAGGTGGACGCGGCCGGAACCGGCGCGGTCACGGCGCCGGTGCTGGCCGCGCTGGCGGCGTTCCCGCCCGCCCGGCCGGTCCTCGCCGATTCGCGCCGCGGTCTGCGCGGCTATCCGCCGTTGATCTACAAGATGAACGCGTCGGAACTGGCGCAATTGGAGGGCCTCAGCGCGGCGCCGGACGTCGCATCCGCCGAACGCGCCGCGCGCGACCTCGCCGCGCGGGGCGGCCGCGCGGTCTTCGTCACCATGGCCGCCGACGGGATCGTGGGGGCGACGCCGGAGGGCGCGACGGCGCATCTGGCCGCCCTTCCGTTGCGAGGGCCGATCGATGTGGTCGGTGCGGGTGACGCGGTTACGGCCAATCTGGCGGCCGCCCTGGCGGCCGGCGCGAACCTCCGCGAGGCGGTCGAGCTGGCGATTGTCGCCTCGTCGATTGTCGTCCACCAACTCGGCACCACCGGCGCCGCCACGGTGGCGCAGATCTCGGCCCTGGCGCGCCAGGCGGGCCTGCTCGGCCCCTGAGAATCGCTGCGCAGACCGTTCGCAGGGGCATCGCTTGCCGACGGCGCGTCAGGGGGAAGGCCGGAGCGGCGTTCCTCTCTCCGTCTTTGCCTTCCCGCCCCCCCTCTGGCAGGATGTGCGGCATGAGTGTCATCCGCGGTTCTCGGCTGGCCCTGAGCCTCGCATGCGGCGCGTTGGTCGGTCTCGCGCGCGCGAACGCGGCGGAGGGGATCCGGATCGGCGAGGCGGACGGCCGGCTGCGCGTCGAAATCGACGGCCAGTTGTTCACGGAGTACTGGTTCAAGGACGTGCCGCGCCCCTTCTTCTATCCGCTCATCGGGCCCGGCGGCGCGCCGATGACCCGCAACTACCCGATGAAGGAGGTCGCCGGCGAGGACCACGACCACCCGCATCACCGGTCGCTCTGGTTCACCCACGGATCGGTGAACGGCGTCGATTTCTGGAGTGAGCAGAGGAACTTCGGGCGGATCGTGCACGATCGGTTTCTCGAGGTGAAGGGCGGCGCCGCGGAGGGCGTGATCCGCTCGGCCGATCGCTGGGTGGCGCCGGACGGGACGGTCGTGTGCACCGACGAGCGGGTCTTCCGCGTCCACCGGACCGACCCGTCGGAGCGGCGGTTCGACTTCGAGGTCACGCTCAAGGCGGGCGACAAGCCGGTCGTGCTGGGCGACACGAAGGAAGGCTCGATGGCGATCCGCCTGAACGAGCAGATGCGCGTGAAACGGCCGGACGGCAGGATCGGAGAAGGCCGCATCGTCACGAGCGGCGGGGCGGAGAACGCCGCGGCCTGGGGCCAGCGGGCGAAGTGGTGCGCCTACACGGGGCCGGTCGACGGCAAGACCTACACCGTGATCATGCACGACGATCCGCGGAATCCGCGCCATCCGACCTGGTGGCATGTGCGCGAGTACGGCCTTTTCGCGGCCAATCCGTTTGGACAGCACCCCTTCGAGAAGAAGCCGGCGGGCGCCGGGGACCTGACGATCCCCGCCGGCGGATCGGCGACGTTCGCGTATCGCTTCGTCATCCGGCAGGGCCCCCCTCCCGCGCCGGAGGGCGCGGCGCCGTCGGCCGGGCGGTAGAGGGCACGCGCCCGCAACCCGCTCCGACCGAACCGAAGGCCGCGCAGGCCGTGGAGCACGGAGACGTCTTCTTCCTCGCTCTGGCGCGGATCGCCGGCGGCCGGGCGGTGTCACGGCGATGCGGATGGAAAGCGGCGCGGAGGTGGTCTATGCTCGCCGCCATGATGACAACGCTGTTCAGCAGAACGACACGGAGACCCGCCGGCCGGCATCGCCGGGTGCGCGCAATGTGGGCGGCCGCGGCGCTGTCCGGAGCGCTCGCGCGGCTCGCGTGCGAAGCCGCGGTGACGGTCGACATCGATCCGCCGGAGGACGGCGGGGTGCGGATCCACTGGCGGGATTCATCGCCCAACGACGGATATGCGCTTCTATCCCGGCCGGAATTGACGGCCGGCGCGTGGGCGTTCGCGGAGACGGCGGATGCCTGGCCGGTCGGCGGCTCCAACCGGCTCGCGACCGCGGACGGTCCCTCGCGTTTCTTCTGCGTCGCGCGGACCGATCGCGGGCGGCTGGTGGCCGGGACGGCGATGAGCAGTTTCACCGCGAGCCAGATCAACATCTTCTTCTCTCTCTATGGAATTCCCCTGTCGGCCACCTATTCCGTAACGATCTACCGCATCGCCTACGAGACGTTCGACCATCGCGGCCTGTCGACCCTGGTCAGCGGCGCCCTGATCGTTCCCGTCGGCCCCACGCAGGCCCCGGTTGTCTCCTACCAGCACGGCACGATCTTCGAGCGCACCGCGGCGCCGTCGAATCCGAACACCGAGGACCAGCTGGTGGGCGTGGGGCTGGCCACGAGCGGCTACATCGTCACCCTTCCCGACTTCCCCGGCCTCGGCACGAACTCGCCGCCGGTCCACCCCTATATTCACGCCCGGTCCGAGGCGGTGGCGTCGGTGGACCTGCTGCGCGCGGCGGGCACGTTCATCTCGAACAACCTCGCGATCCGCCCCAACGGTCAGCTCTTCCTGGCCGGCTACTCCCAGGGCGGCCACGCGACGCTGGCGCTTCAGCGGGAGCTCGAAGAGCGGCACGCCGCCGAGTTCCCCGTGACCGCCTCCGCCCCGATGGCCGGACCGCACGACCTGTCGGGGACCATGAAGACCGTGTTGCTCTCCGACACGGCGTACTCCAACCCCGAGTACGTGCCCTACCTGCTGTTCGGATACAACGCGGTCTACGGCTTCTTCACGTCGCCCTCCGACGTGCTCAAGGCGCCCTATGACACGACCCTCCCGCCGTTGTTCGACGGCGCCCATTCGGGAAGCGATATCGGCCACGCCATGCCCGTCGTGCCGAAGCAGATCTTCAAGGATGAATTCGTGTCGGACTTCGCTGCCAACACCAACCATCCCTTCCACGTGGCCCTGCGCGCCAACGACACGTTTCGCTGGACCCCGCAGGCGCCCACGCGGTTCTATCACTGCGCCGGCGACACCGTCGTGCCGCAGGCCAACTCGCTCGTCGCGTATTCCAACTTCCTCGCCCGCGGGGCGACCGATGTCTCGTTCGTGGACCCGGCGCCCGCGGCGGACCACGGCGACGGCGCCTTGCCGTCGTTCCTCGCGGCCAAGGCATGGTTCGACACGCTGCGTACGCCGTAGCGTTTCCTCCGACGCCCCATCGGCGGTTCGCCGGGGGCCCGCGCGCGTCCGGGCCTTGGAACGGCGCCGGTCCCCCTGGTCCGGGCCCCGGACAACTCGGTCGAATCCGGGTTCGCATTCGGCGCCGGGCGACGAACCGCCGATCCCGCGCCTCGCGGTATCGGCCGATCAGGTCGGTCCCCGGCGTCCCCGCAGGGGGGCGGTCGGCCGATCGGGGGGTGCGTGGCGGTCTTCCGACCGCTTTTGAAGAAGATTTGCATCGCCATTCCGTGCCCGTTTCTGCTATTCGATGCGCGTGATGCCTGGTCCCAAGACTCCGATGCCGCCGCCGTCGGATCCGCACCGCACGGCCGATGGGCACCGGCTTGTCCACGCCGTCACCCGTCACACGGAACACGGACCGCCCGTGGTGCTGGTCGTCGACGACGACGTGCAGATCCGCAGCCTCGTTACGCGCATGGTTCACGCCCTCGATTCGCGCATCGTCGTGGAGCAGGCGGCCGACGGCAAGGCCGCCCTGACGCGGCTCAGCGAGATCCGCCTGCAGCTGCACCACGACCCGACGCTGATCATCCTCGACCTCAAGATGCCCGTGCTCGACGGATGGGACGTGATCGCGGCGCTGAAGAAGGAGTACGAGGGGCAGGGGAAGGCGCAGGGGATCCCGATCATCGTGCTCTCCGCGACCAGCGGCGAGAAGGGGCTTTTCCTTCAGCACTCCGTGCACAACGGCCGCAGCGGCTACCTGCCGCTCGTGACGGTGGCGAAGGACAGCTGCGCGGAACCGCACAAGTACTACGCGCAGGGCGCCGCGGGTCTCATGGGCTGGGTGAAGCATTTCCTCGGCATGGCCTGACCGCCTCCGCGTCTCGCCCGGTTCCGGGTCCGACGTTCGAGTCCCAGATCCCGCCTCGCGACCCGCCATCCTCAAGCACGGCACTCGAAAGGCGCTATATCTCCCGCAGCGCGCTGGCCACCGGCAGCCGGGCGGCGCGAAGCGCCGGGAACAAGCCGCCGATCAGCCCGATGAGCATGGCATACACCGCCGCCTGCGCCAGCAGGGCCGGTGTGACGTCGAACGCAAAGGCCACCTGGCTGAGACTCTGCCAGTTCATCGTCGCGGCCCGGAACCCGTCGAAGACGAAGTAGGCGGAGGCCGCCCCGACGGATCCGCCCAGCCCCGCGAGGAACAGCGATTCGGCCATGATCGCGATCACCACCGGCGCGCCGCCGAATCCCAGCGCCCGCAGCGTCGCGATCTCGCGCGTCCGCGTGGACACCGCCGAGTACATCGTGTTCAGCGTGCCGAACACCGCGCCGATGCCCATCAGCGCCGCGATCACGGTCCCCAGCCCCGTGATGAGGTTGTAGACGGTGCGCGACTGCTCGTCGTAGTAGTCCTGCAGGCGAAGCGCCTTGACGGTGATCCGCGGGTCGGACAGAAGCGCGCCCCTGAACTCGTCGAAGGCCTCCGGGGATCTCAGCTTCACGCGCACGGTCTGGAAGCTGTTGCCGCGGTTATACGCCGACTGCAGGACCACGGCATCGGTCCAGATCTCCGACTCCGCCACCTCGCCGTTCGCCGCGAAGTGGCCGACCACCTTCCACACGTTGCGGCCGACCCTGAGCTCCGCCCCGAGGTCCAGCCCCGCGAACTCGTGGGCCGCGCCGACCCCGACGATGACCTCGTTGCAGCCGGGCGTGAACCGACGGCCCTCAACGATCCGGACCGTGTCGTGCACCTCGAACGCGTTCGGACTGAGGCCGCGCAAGGGCACATTGGCGTCCATGCCGGTCGAACGTTTGGGCAGACTGATGACGACGAACAGCTCCGAGCTCGCCAGCGGGCCGGCCGCCGACCGCGCGATGCCGGGCGCATCGGCGATGATCCGCATCCCCGTGCCCCACATGATGCTCATCATCTCCGTGTCGGAGCCGGCGCGCAGGACAAGGGCCGAGGAGGGATCGCCGGAAACGGTCATCACGCGGCGGAATCCCTGCGCGATGGACAGCACCGCCACGAACACCGCCACGACGCCGGCGATGCCGAACACCGCCGCCGCCGAGGCGCCCTTCCGCTCGAGGAGGGTCTCGAGGCTCAGCTTGGTGACCGAGCCCACCTGCGAGATCCAGTTGCTGACCCCTGCGCGCTTCATGTCCTTCTCAGCGCGTCGGCCACGCGCAGCCGCATGGCCTGCACGGCCGGCATCAGGCCGGCGACGACGCCTAGCGCCAGCGCGAGCAGCAGGCCGATCAGCGCGTCCCCGGCCGGGAAGTAGAACATCGGCAGGGTGCCGTGCGTCGGATCGCCGGCCGCGATCAGCATCGCCGCCACCGCCAGCCCGATCGCGCCGCCCAGGCAGGAGAGAAGACACGACTCGGCCAGCACCAGCGCCAGCACCCGGCGGTGGGTGAATCCGACGGCCTTGAGGACCCCGATCTCCTCGATGCGTTCGCGCACCGACTGGGCCATGGTGTTGCCCGCCACCAGGAGGATGGTGAAGAAGACCGCGCTCAGGACGGCCACCATGATCGTGGTGATGTCGCCGATCTGCTTGGCCCATCCGCGCAGGAAGGCGTATTCGGTCTCCGCCTTGGTCTCCGACGCGGCGTTCGCGAATTCCTCGTCGATCAGCCGCGCGGTCGTGGCGGCTTCCTCCGGGTCCCGCACGCGGACGACGTACCAGCCGACGAGCCCCTTGCCGAACAGCCGGGCCTCGTCGAGGTAATCGTATCGGAAGAAGAAGCTCGTGACATCCGTTCCCGATTCCGCGCCGTCGTAGACGCCGACGAGGTCGAATTCCCAGTTGATGTCGCCGCTCATCTTGCGCCAGACCGTCGCCTGGATGGGCACGCGGTCGCCGATGCGCCAGCCGAACCTCTCGGCGGTCTTGCGCCCGACGATCGCGCCGGTGCGGGTGCGATGCCAGGCCTGCCGCTGCTCCTCCGGCAGCAGGTACTCCGGGTACATGGCCAGGAAATCCTCCGGCTCCACGGCCATCTGGGGGAAGAAGTTCCGCGCCTCCCGGTAGATCCCGCCGAACCACGAGCAATGGCTGACCAGCGTCACGCCGGGGATCCGGGCTATGCGGCCCTTGTAGCTGATCGGAAGCGGCTGCGCGATGGAGACGCGGTGGCGGACCATCAGGCGGTCCGCCCCGGCCACGCTCGCGCCCTGATCCAGCGCGCGGCGGGTGGCCGAGAGGTAGCCGAAGAGAATGAACGCCACGAGGATGGACAACAGCGTCAGCGAGGTGCGCAGCTTCTTGCGCAGGAGACTGCTCCAGATAAGGGGGAGGAACCTCATCATTCCGGTTTCTCCGCGCTGAGCTGCCCCTTGTCCAGGTAGACGATGCGCGAGGCCCGGGCCGACGCATGCGGGTCGTGCGTGACCATGATGATCGTCTTGCCGTGCTCGCGGTTGAGCGCCTGGAGCAGGTCCAGGATCTCGTCGCCCGATGTCCGGTCCAGATCGCCCGTCGGCTCATCGCAGAGCACGAGCGTCGGATCGGTCACGATGCCCCGCGCGATGCCGACGCGCTGCTGTTCGCCTCCCGAAAGCTGCCGCGGAAAATGTCTCGCGCGGTGGGAGAGTCCGACGAGCTGGAGAACGAAGGCGACATGGCGCCTGCGCTGCGCGCGGGTCAGCGGCGCCAGCAGCAGCGGCAGCTCGACGTTCCGCTCCGCGGTCAACACGGGCAGGAGGTTGTAGAACTGGAAGACCAGCCCGACGTGCCGCGCGCGCCAGGCGGCGAGCCGGCGGTCCGACAGCCGGTCGATCCGCTCGCCGCCGACGATCACCTGTCCGCGCGTGGGCCGGTCGAGCCCGCCGATGAGGTTGAGCAGCGTGCTCTTGCCCGAGCCGGAGGGTCCCATGAGGGCGAGGAATTCGCCCCGCGGAACGGCGAGGCTGAGGTCCTTCAGGACGTGCACGACTTCCGTGCCGCGGCGGAAGACCTTCTCCACGCCTTCCACCCGGACCAGCGCATCGTTTTGAGCCGGTTGCGGCGTCGGGTTCATGCGGCCGGTGTCTTCTCGATCGCCATCCACGGTTTCGCGCGTCACTCAGGGTCTGGCCTCGCGTACGCGGCTGCCTTCCGCGAGGCCGGCGGGGCCTTCGACGATCACCTTCTCGCCGGCCTTCAGTCCGCCGGTCACCGCGACTTCGCCGGCGCTGGTGTCGTCGACGACGAGGGCGCGGATCTGCATGCGCCCCCCTTCGACCACCCGCGCGACGCTGCGCCCGGATTCCTTGCGCACCGCCGCCTCCGGAATGACCACCGCCGGTGCGGCGGCCGTCTCCTCCCCGCCGCCCTGGAAGGCCACCTTCACCCCCATGTCCGGCAGGACGCGTGGATCGAGCCGGTCGAACTTGACCCGCACCTTCACGGTGGACTTCTGGCGGTCGGCCGTCGGGATGATGGCCAGGACCCGGCAGGGCATCTTCCAGTCGGGATAGGCGTCGAGCGTCGCCTCGACCGGCTGGCCGGCCGTCACGCGGTTGAGGTAGCTCTCGTTGACATCCACCTCGATCTCCAGCGAGTCCATGTCGACGATGGTGCCGATGCCGGTGCGGGTGAAGCCGCCGCCGGCCGAGACCGGCGAGATCATCTCGCCCGGCTGGGCGTTCTTGGAGACGGCAATGCCGGTAAACGGCGCGCGGATGACGGTGTCTTCCACCTGCTGCCCCCAGATCGCCACCTGTTTCTCGGCGACGACCGCCTGGGATTCCTGCTGCGTGAGCCGCGCCTTGAGCGATCGCGCGGCGGCCTCGGCGCGGTCGAGGTCGGACGCGGAGGCGAATTCCCGCGCCGCGAGCTGACGGACGCGCTGGAGTTCTTTCTCCGCCTCCTCCAGCCGGACGCGGGTCTCGTCCAGGGCCGAGCGGGCGGCGGCGAGCTCGGACTCGGCGAGCCTCAGACTCGCCTGCACGTTCGAGTCGTCGAGGCGGGCGAGGACCTGGTCCTTCTCGACCTTCATCCCTTCCTCGACGAGGATCTCGATGACCTTGCCGGTGATCTTGGACGAGACCGTGGCCTGGCGGCGCGCCACCACATAGCCGGAGGCGTTCAACACCGTGCGGTGGCCGCCGGGGCTGGCGGACCGTTCGCGCGTGATGACGGTGCGGACCTTCGGGATCCGACCCACGCGGAACCAGTAGGCTCCCCCGGCCGCCAGGGCGAGAAGCGCGAGCGCCACCAGGATCATCCCGACGGGCGAACGCTCGTCGTCCGCCTCCGTCCGGTCGATCCTCAATCCGTCAATCCCGCTTTCGTCCCGGCTCACAAGGATCCCCGATTCCGCGACCTGCCTGCACAGGGCGGCATCGTAGCGGACGGCGGCGCTGCCGCAAAAGCAGAATCTGGGGTGTCCTGTCGAGGGGTGGGACCAGTCCGTCGTCGGGCTGGTTCCCGAGGCGGCGCGGATCGTCGGGGTCGCGGGGGAGAGCGGTGGGGCTCGTCTACCGCCGTCCGACGCGCATCTTGAGCAGGAGGAATTCGCCCATCAGCGCGGCGCGGTCGGCGTCGAGATGGCGCGCGGGCAGATAGCGTCGGTCGGAGCAGGCGAGGACGGCCGCCAGCTCCTGCAGACGCAGAAGATCGGGGTCCAGCGGATCGATGAACGATTCCACCGCCTCGCGGAGGTCCTTCACCTGCACGTCCCGGTCGCGGCCGTCGAGCACGGCGCGCTCGCGGGCGCGGACCAGGATGGCCTCCACATCGCTGCCGGTCAGCGGTCGGTCCCCCAGGGTCGACCGGATGTGCGACAGGATCCTCTCGCCCAGGGCGATCTTCCGGTTCCGGGCGACGGCGATGAACAGCTCGATCACTTCGTCCGCGGACTGCGCCGGGAAGAGCGGAATGCACAGGCCGAAACGCCCCTGCCGTTTCATGTCGATCGACAGCAGGTCCGGCCGCGAGGTCATGGCGATCCACAGCTCGCGGCCGCGCAGCGAGGAATCGCCGATATGGGCGGCGAAGGCGGCGAACACGCGCCCGGAGACCCCGCTGTCTCCCTCGGCCTCGCGCGTCCCGAAAACGGCGTCCGCCTCGTCGACGACGACGACCACGGGCCCGAGGGCGCGGATGGTCATCAGGATCCGCGCCTGCTGGAGCTCGGTGTCGCCGACCCACTTGGAGCGGAACTCGCCCAGCTCCATCACGGGTAGGCCGCATTCGCTGGCGAAGCAGTCGACGAGGAACGACTTGCCGACGCCGACCCGGCCGGGCAGCAGCACCCCTCGCTCCAGGACTTCGGCCTTCTGGTTGCGGATCAGCCAGGCCAGCTCGCGCAGCTTGCGCTTGGCGGCGGCGTGCGTGGCCACGGCGTCGAGACTGAGCCCGGGTTTCGGTTCCTTGAAGCGGACCAGCCCCTGGCAGTATTCCTCGATCAACCGCTTCTTGCCGGCGGCCAGGTGGGCGGCGGTGACGCGTTCCCCGTTGCTGACCGCCTCGGCCAGCAGGTGCCGGATGCGCAGCAGGTTCAGGCCGGCCGTGCGCGCGGCGAGATCCGTCTCCGGCAGGTCGCACCACTCCGTCCACGCCTTCCCGCCGGCCGTCGCCGCGAGCCAGGCGGAGCCCAGGAAACGGCGGCGCTCGTCGGGATCGGGCAGATCGAGCCGGACCTGCGCGACGTGTGGATTCTGCCGGAGATCGGCGTGCAGCTCGGCGGCCGATTCCGTCACCAGCACCACGCCGATGTCGAGCCGGCGGAAGTCCGGTGTCGAGGCCCACTTCAGCAGCGACACCAGCGACAGCCGCTCGTCGGGCGGCGTCCCCGCCTCCTCCTGCGCGGGCACGATTTTCTCCGCGAAGTCCACGACGAGGGTGACCCCCGGAAGCCCCGGGCGCTGGTCGGCCAGGTGGTCGAAATAGCGGCGCAGGAGCGGGGTCAGCCGGACGAAATCGCGCGGCGGACCCTGCCGGTGGTAGTCGGTATTCTCGACCTCGTCATAGATCTCAAGCCACTCGAAGAAGCGCCGCTGCATGTCGGCGGCGCCGAACGTGAGGCCCTCGCTGATGTCGTAGTAGAGCAGGTGGGGCCGGTCGGGAAACAGCCGGCGGCCGAGGTAGGCCTTGAGGGAGAGATACTCCACGCGGTCGCCCGCCGGGATGGGGTAGATGTCGAAGACATTTCCGTGCAGGATGAACAGGCTGTAGGAGCCGCTGTTCCACCGGCGGACGAACTCGCGGGCCCAGGCGGTCAGGGGTGGCTTCCCGGCGGTCGCCGCCGGCGCGGCGGCGGGCCCCGGCGTGTCGGCGACTCTTTCGTCGGCACGGGCGGGTTTCGTCGGCGCGGGTTTCTTCATCAGCGTTGGTTCCGCAGCATCCGCGTCGGTGGCGGACGCGTGGCGTGGGCGGCGGTCTGCGGGACAGGCGGAGGCCGGAGGGCGGCGACGGCCGGGACGGACACCACCGGACCGTATCCGATCCTCATGTCCGCGGCCGGCAGGTCCCCGACCACGTCCTTGAATTCATCGAGCTCGGACAGCCACTTGTTGGTCTGGTCGAGGTGCGCGACGGTCGCGTCGATGCGGGCGGTGAGGTTCTGCGCGTTCTTGCTGGCCATCGCGTCGGCGCGGATGAGCTTAATCTGCTGGTCCAGGCGCTCCTGCTCCGACATGACCAGGTCGAGGTTCTGCTGGGCGAGATCCCGGCGCTGCAGGCGCTTCCGCAGCACCTCCAGCCGCTCCTGGCGGGAGCCCAGCAGCCGCTCGCGCGATTCGATGTTCCCGCGCTTGTCCGCGCGGGCCTTCTCCAGCTCCCCGGTCAGCTCCGCCACCTCGCGCTCGCCTTCCGTCACGAGGCGGGGCACATCCTCGCGGCCCTCGATTTCGAGGAACCGCTCCAGCGACTCCTCGATCGTCAGCAGCCGCAGATAGGTCCACATCAGCTCGTCCAGCTTCCGCAGGCGCGGATCCTGGTCGCTGACGATGGGGACCGACGGATCCTCGATGGTGGCGGTTTCGATGTTGCGGCAGACCTCGCCGAGGGCCATGTACCGGCCGCTGCGGGCCGGAGACAGGGCGGCCAGCATCGCGTCGCGGCGTCGGGCAAACTCCCGGACCTGGGCCGCCATCTCGGCGCGACGGCGCTCCGCGCGGCGGCGGTCGACGCTGCGGCGGAAGAATCCCAGGTCCGGCAGGTAGATCCACCCCAGCGCGTACGCGGTCGCGCCCACGATCAGTCCGAGCAGGCTGGTCGACAGGAATCCGGCGCCCAGCGTCAGCAGGCCCAGCGCGGCGTGGTGGCCGCTGCCGAGGAACTCGCGCCGGTAATTGGGTGTCGCCTGGTCCATGTCTATCGACCGTCAATGTAGCCCGCCGCGGCGGACGCCGTCCACGGCAAAGAGCCCCCCCGACGGGCCGGTATCACCGCGGACGCGGACTGCCCTTCAATTCGCCCGCCGCCGGCAGGTCCGTCTCCAGCCGCGACAGCAGCTCCTGGGTCATTTCGTGAAACCACTTCTGTTTCCGCAGGACTTCCGGCGGGTCGTCCGGCCGGGTCACCTGCAGGATCTCCACCAGACGCCCCGGATTGGCCGCCATGCGGAACACGCGATCGCCGAGGTACAGGGCCTCCTCGATCGAGTGCGTGACGAAGAAGACGGTCGATTCCTGTTCCTTCCAGAGCTGGATCAGCAGCTCCTGCATGCGCAGCCGGATCTTGGGATCCAGCGCCCCGAAGGGCTCGTCCATCAGCAGGATCTTGGGCTTGAGGATGAGGGTGGCGGCGATGGCCACGCGCTGCTGCATACCGCCGGAGAGCTCGAACGGATACTTGTTCTCCGCCCCTTCGAGTCCGACCTTGCGGATCCACTCCCGGGCCTGGTCGCGCCGTTCGCGGCGGGGGACGTCGTGGAGCTTCAATCCGAACGCGACGTTCTCGATCACGGTCAGGTGCGGCAGCAGGGAGTACTTCTGGTCCACCACGCCCCGGTCCGCGCCCGGTCCGGCGATCGGCTGCCCCAGCACGCGCGCCTCGCCGCGGGTCGGCGGGAAGTGGGGACCGAGTCCGGCAATGATGCGCAGGACGGTGGATTTCCCGCAGCCGGAGGGGCCGACCATGGTGACCAGCTCGCCGACGTTCGGCAGGTCGTGCACGGCGAACGACACGTTCTCGATCGCGACACGGGCCTCCGGGCCTTCGCCGAACGCCTTGGTGACATCCCGGAAGCTCACCAGCTCGGGCAGTGCGTCCGCGGCGGCGGGCGTGTCGGGAGGGGGAGCGTCCGGCGTCCCGGTCATTTCCGGCTCCGGTAGGGAAAGAGCAGACCGCCCGCGAACCGCCAGAGCTGGTCGCAGGCGACCGCGATGACCACGATGACGAAGATAATGGCGAACATCGAGTCCGTGTGGCCCCGGCGTTCGGAGATGGAGATCAGGTAGCCCAGGCCCTTCTCCGCGTTCACCACCTCGGCGAGGATGATCCAGCCCCAACCGACGCCGTACACCCCGCGCATGTGGTCCCAGATGTCGGCCTTCGCCACGGGGAACAGCACGTGCCGGACGATCTGCCACTGCGTCGCGCCCTTGGTGACGGCGACGTCCACGTAGGCCGAGGGGATGTCGGCGACGGACTTGATGACGAGCGGCAGCAGGGCGACGAAGCAGCCGATGAAGAGGAAGCCGACCTTCTGGAGCTCGCTCATGCCGAACCAGACCAGGGTCAGCGGCACGAACACCACGATCGGCACGTAGGAACCGGCGAGGGCCAGCGGCCGGAAGAAGGCCGCCACCGGCGGGAACGTGGCCATGTAGACTCCGAGCGGCACCGCCAAGATCACGGACAGGGCGAAGCCCATCGTCACCCGGCCGAACGACACGAACGCGCTGCGCACCAGCGCCTGCTCGAAATGAAGCCGCGGAAACGCCGCGAGCACCTCGGCCGGACTGGGCAGGATCAGCGGCGCCACCCAGCGGTCCTCGACGCGGGCGCCGCGCGTGGCCAGCCACCACCCCGCCGCCACCAAGCCCACCATCGCCGCCGTCAGCGCCAGCTCCCGCACGTGGACGATCGGCTGGCGCACACGCAACCCGGCCCCCCTGACCACCAGCGTCAGCACGACCACGAAGACGACGGCGAAGACGAGAAAACCGAGCACTATTCCTTCTCCAGCGGGAAGACCTTCACCTCGACACGGCGGTTCTTCCGGTTGTGCTCGATATTGCTCGGATCCGTCATCCCCGCCAGCGGATTGTCCCAGCCGTTGCCCACCACCTTGAACTTGTTGGGGTCGAACTGGTACTTGTCCATGATCGCCTTGCGCACGGCGTCGGCGCGGTCGTACGAAAGCTGGCGGACGAGATCGGCCGGCACCACGCCCTTGCGGCTGCTGTCCGTGTTGCCCTCGATCACGATGTACGCGTTGCCGAAGGAACCGGCGAGCTTGCCGATCTCCTCCAGCACCTTCGGAATGGTCGCGTCATAGGTGGGATTCAGCACCGCCTTGTTCGGTTCGAAGGAGATGATGACCGCCTTCGTCAGGATCTCGCTGGTCTCCGCCTCCGCCGTCTTGAAGATGGCGCCCGGTTTGAAGGTGGGCTGCGAGAGGTCGCGGACGTCCTTGTATTCCTCCGACATCTTGGCCAGCACCCCCGCGGCCTTGACCTTGGCGGCCGGGACGGGGTCGGTGATGGCGCCCAGGGAGCGGTACATGATCGAGGCCCGGTTCCACACCACCTCGAAGTTCGAAGGGTTCATCGGGTCGAGGAAGAAGTTCGAGTTCTCGCGGTAGTTGGTCAGGTGGGCGTCGCCCTCGACGATGCCGCCGTCCTTGCCGATCATTGCCATGCAGTCCTCGACCGGCAGGCTGAAGGCGGCCGACATCAGCCGCGCCGCGCCGGCGACGTCCTTGCGCACCATGTCCATGCCCTCGAAGATGCCGCGGACGAGGTTGGCGACGATGTCGGGATGGTCGCGGAAGAAGTCGTTGCGCACCGCCCAGACGTCCGCGATCAGGTGGTTGGCGCTTTCCGTGCTCACCACCAGCCGCGTGCTGGGCACCGACTCGGAGACGGTGTAGATGTCGGGCGCCCAGCCGACGAAAGCGTCGAACGAGGCGTCCTGGACGAAGATCTTGGCGGCCGCCGGCGCGTCGCCGGCCCACTTGAAATCGACCTCGGCCGGGTCGATGCCGGCGTCGATCAGGAGCGACGTGATCAGGTAATGGCTGGGCGAGTTCTGGGCCAGCACGACTTTCCGGCGCTTGCCGCCCTTCATGCGAAAGTCGTTGATCGTGCGGATCTCGCCGCGCGAGACCACGCCGTCGCCGCCGTCGGACCAGTCGATCTGCTGGCAGATGACCGGGATCGTGCGCGTGTCCCTGGACAGCTCCGGCGCGAAGAGGGCCATCATGTCCAGCGTGCCCCAGAGCACGTGGCTGTGGCCGCTGGCGAACAGATCGCGCGCCTTCACCGGGTCGTCGACGAGGGAGAGCTGCAGGTAGAACCCATACTTCTTGAAGAAGACGCTGCCCTCGTTCGGCGCCATGCCGTTGTTGGCCATGATGATCGGCGCCCAGCCCGGCCAGACGTTGATCGGGAACTGCACGACGAGCTTCCCGTCGCGCATCGGCTTGTCGTAGTCGCTGACGCCGGCCACCGGCGGGATGGCCGAGCCGTCCACGAGCGAGACCGCCTTGTCGCCCGCCAGCAGCTTGCTGCTGATGTCGGGCGGCGGCTTCTGCTGGGCGGCGGCCGACGTCGCGGCCATTTCCCTTTTCACCGCCTGTGGATCGACCGAAGGCACCGCCGGCTTGCCGGTGGGTGCGATCTTCCCCCACCAGCGGTAGGTCCCGAACCCGGCCACGGCCAGGATCAAAAGGGTCAGAACGACTTTCCCGCGCGTTGTCATGATTTCATCCCTCCATCTGCCACCCTGAGTGCTCCCGCGTGGTTACTCCGCGATCTTCTGCCGCTCCTCGCGCGGCGGCGCCGGGGCGGGGGCCGCGGCCGCCTCGCCCTGCACCATGCCCATCTTCTTGCGATACTCCTGGAACAACATGTTGCCGCGGGCCTTGCGCATGTCCTGCTGCCGCTGGATGTTGGAACCCATCTCCTTGGCGAGGTCCATCGTCGCCCGGATCTGCCCCTCGCCGGAGGCGGCGGACTGCCGGAGCTGCTGCATGGACTGACCGACCTCGCCGCCCATCATGCCCTGCAGCTCGGTGATCGAACCCTTCATCATCGTCGCCAGGCCCTCAAGCGAACGCCCGAGGGCCACGCGCGTCTTCAGCGTCTCGAACTCCCGCTGAAACTTCTGAATTTCGCGCAGGCTCTGGGCGATGACCTGCGTGTTCTGCTGGTAGAGATCCTCCAGGCTCTTCATCTGGGACTGGTTATCCGAGAGTTCCGAATCGAGATCGGCGAGCTGCTCGGCATAGTGGCTTCCGTTGGCCTCGTCGTTGGCCGCGGCCGCCGCCTGGAGCAGGCCCTGCAGCTCATCGCGCTGCTTCTCCTGCCGCTTGACCTGCTCCTTGATGAGGGCGATCTGCCCGGCGAGCTGGCCGTTGGCGTAGTGTGCCTTGTCGGCCCGCGCGCGGGCGTCGCGGATACCGCGCTCCACGACCGCCTCGTTGATGGCATCCGTCTCGGTCGCCTTCTCCGCCATCAGGCCCAACCAGATGAACAACCGCTTCAGGGCTCGGAACATGGCATGGCTCCTTTCATCGGGCCGGCGGCGGATTCGCCGCGGGCGGTTCCTCGTCTTCCAGCAGGATCTTCTTCTGCAGGATGAAATCGATCTGCGTGTTCAACTGCCGTTCGTCCGCGGCGCCCACCACCGTCGCGCCCTGCTTCTTGACGGCGTTGAACGCCTTCGCGTCCACATCGAAGGCGACGAAGTGCAAACCGGGCGTCGTCTCCTTGCCGGCGGCCGCCTTCCCCACCTCGGGCCAGGTGGAGGCGGGATCGGGGCCGACCGTATTCTCGCCGTCGGTGACCACCAGGATGTGCCGGCGCGGCAGGGGCGATCGCAAGAGCATGCGCGAGGCCGCGCGCAGCGATTCGCCCAGCGGGGTCCCGCCCTGGGGGCGCGGAAGCCGGCCGGTGGCGCTCTGAAATCGCTCGGCGTCGAAGGGCGCCAGGGGAACGGATTCCTTCACCCCGCCGTTGGAAAACGCCAGCAGGCCGACTTCCAGGCGCCGGGAACCCTGGGCGGCGCCGGCCTGGAAGGCCTTCAGCTGCTCCGCGAGAGCGGCCAGCGCCCGCGCGGCGATGTCGATCTTGGGGGCCGGACGGCCGTTCCGATCCTTGACGGAGTCCTTCATGCTGCCGGAGGTGTCGTAGACGATCACCACGGCCACCCCCTCCGGCGCCGGCGCCGTTTCCGCCCCCCGCGTCGGGACCGAACCCGCCCCCGCGAGGGCCGCAAGGACCGCCACCGAAATCAGTATCCGGTTCTTCATGGCCCGCTCCCACGGCGGCGAGCCGCGCCCAAACGGCTCCGGCCGTTCAGTGCCATCGCCCCTGTCCATCCGTGCTTCCGTGCAATGGCGCCGCCTTCAAGGATCATTCCCCCGCCCTCCGCACCACCACCAAACCACGCAGGACCTCGCGCGCGTCCGCGTGTCATCCTGCGGCGGAACAATCCGATACCGCCCTATGGCGCAGCATTGTACAGGGCGTCTTTCCGGCGTGTCAACGCCCGCCACTCCGAATTGCGTCTGCGTTCGAATGCGCGCTCCGCAACCCGCGGCGCGATGCGCATCGGACCGCGAGGCCGCGGCCCCTCCCGTTTCGGGTGATCTCGCGGCTTGGGGCGGGGCCGGGGGTCAAGGCCCATGGAACCGGGTCGCGGGCGGCCACCCTCGGGTCCGCATTTACACCCTGTCACCCGAGGGGCGATTGTGTATATTGCCTTGTACTGAGGATTGAAGATTGAGCGTTCGCGCCGTCATGTTGGCGGGCATTGTCGCCCTGCTGGCGAGGGGGATGTGTTGCCCCGCGCAGTTGGTCATCTCCGAGTTTTGCGCCTCCAACCTCTCGGGTCTGCGGGACCGAAACAAGGATTTCTCCGACTGGATCGAAGTCTACAATCCGGGCACCGGCGCGGTATCCCTCGCCGGCTGGCGGCTGACGGACAGCACGAACGACTTCGCCAAGTGGGTCTTCCCGGCCACCAACATCGCGGCCGGCGGGCATGTGATCGTCTTTGCCTCCGGCAAGGACCGATATGAACCCGGCGACGAGCTGCACACCAACTTCGAGCTGAAGAAGTCAGGCGAGTACCTGGCGCTGGTCACGCCCGCCGGGGCGATCGCGCACGAGTTCAAACCCGTCTACCCGCCCCAGCTGGAGGACGCCTCCTACGGCATCGTCCGCGGCGTGGTGACCAACACCCTCATCGCCCAGGGCGCCGCCTGCACGTACATCGTTCCGGTCAACAACTCGGTGGACGGCTACTGGTCGTGGGCGGACTTCGACGATTCGGGTTGGAGCAACGGCGTCACCGGCCTGGGGTTTGACCGCAACGGGATCTACAACCCCTACATCGCCACGAGCGTGTCGAACCTGATGTACAACCAGCGGCCGGGCCTGTACCTGCGCATCCCCTTCCAGGTCACGAAGCCCTCGGCGGTGCGCGCCCTCTATCTCAGCGCCCGGTTGGATGACGGCCTAGTCCTGTATCTCAACAGCCGCGAAGTGCTTCGAAAGAACGCGCCCACCGGCACCCCGAACTACAACTCCGCGGCTACGGCGGATAACCCCGGTTCGACGTGGATAAACCTGCCCATTTCGCAGCCGTACGATCGCCTCGAGCCGGGCACCAACATCTTCGCCCTCCACGCCATGAACCGCTCGTCCAGCAACGTCGATTTTCTCATCGTGCCCGAATTGAAGGCGGTCGTGGACGTGCCCGGCACGGGGGCGCTCTCCTTCGCGTATTTCAAGCCTCCCTCGCCCGGCGAGGCGAACAACCCCCTGCGGACCATCAACGGCCCGATGATCGAATGGACGACCGACCGGGCGGTGGGGATCGCCGCCGGGGCGTCGCTCGCCGTCACCGCTCGCGTCTCGCGCACGTTCAACGAGATCGCCACCGTCACCGCGTACTGGCGCGTCATGTACGGCGCCGAGTCGGCCGTCTCGCTGCGCGACGACGGCGCGGGCGGCGACGCCGTGGCGGGCGACGGCCTCTACTACGGCGTGCTGCCCGCCACCGGCTTGACGACCAGCCAGATGCTCCGCTGGCGGTTCGAGGCGCGCGACGTGTCGAACCGCGTGTCCAAGCTCCCGTCCTACTACGACTTCGCCGACTCCGCGCAGTACTACGGCGCCGTGGTGGAGGACACCAGCGTCACCTCCCATCTGCCGATCTTCTACTGGTTCACCTTATCGACCGCCGCCGCGGAGACCGAAGCGGGGACCCGGTGTTCGGTCTACTTCCTCAGTAATTACTACGACAACGTCGGGGTGGACCTCCACGGTCAGAGCTCCGTGGGTTTCCCGTTCAAGAGCCAGAACTTCGATTTCAATGCCGACGACGACTTCCTCTACGCGCCCGGCGAACGGAAGGTCCATGACATCGACCTGCTGTCCACCACCTGGCCCGACAAGGCGAAGATGCGCGTGGCGACGGCGTACGGCTTCATGCGCGACGCGGACTTGCCGGCGCATTTCGCCTTCCCGGTGCGGGTCCACCGCAACGGTTCGTTCCATGCGCTGTTCGACATGGTCGAGGACGCCGACGACCGCTATCTCAAGCGCGTGGGGCTCAACCCGGACGGCGCGCTGTACAAGATGTACAACACCTTCAACGGGTGGACCCCGCCCGGAGCCGAGAAGAAGACCCGCCGCGACGAGGACAACAGCGACCTGCAGTCGTTCATCACCGAGCTGGGCAAGACCGGCAACTTGGCGGCGCTCGCGCGGTACGTCTTCGACACGATCGACCTGCCGCGGGCGGTCAACTACTTCACCACGCGCGGCCTCGTCAACGACAAGGATCACGGGCACAAGAACTACTACGTCTGCCGCGACACGACCGGCACCGGGGAATGGACGATCCTGCCCTGGGACGCGGACCTCTGTCTCGGGCATTGCTGGACGACGAACAACGAGTACCTAGACGATACGATCTTCACCAACAACACGTTCAACTGGTCCGGCTCCGACAACCGCTTCTACTGGGCCATGTACAACCTCACGGTCCCGCGACAGATGATCATGCGCCGCATGCGGACGCTGATGGACGAGTTCCTTCGCCCCCCCGGCGAGACGAACGGCCTCTATTTCGAGCCGAGGCTCGAGGCGGCGGCCGACCTCATCGATCCGCCGGATGTGTATTCCGACTATGATGCGTACTTCGCCAAGTGGGCTTCATGGGGAAACATGGATTCCCTCCGACAGGCGAAGGACCGCATCCTCTACACGTTCCTCCCCGGCCGGCGGCAGTACCTCTTCTACACGATGAGCGTCAACTACGGGGGGGAGATCCCCAACTCGCAGCCTGCCCATCCGTTGCTCATCGTCAAGCGGGTCGAGGTCTCGCCCGCCTCGGGCAACCAGGACCAGGAGTACATCGAGATCCTCAACACCAACTCCTACTACGTGGACATCTCCGGCTGGGTGTTGAGCAACGCGGTGGATTTCGTGTTTCACGGCGGGACGGTGATTCCCTCGGGCGGGAGCGTCTACGTGTCGCCGGACGCCGCCGCCTTCCGGTCGCGGCCGGTGAGCCCGCACAGTAACGAGACCCTGTTCGTCACGGGCCCCTACGGCGGCCACCTGTCGACGTGGGGCGAGCAGATCGACCTGTGGGACCGGGCGGGCGGGCGGGCGGCCACGACGAACTATCCGGCGTCGCCGTCCGCGTGGCAGCAGGCGCTGAGGGTGACGGAGATCATGTACCGGCCGACGTCGCCGCCGGACAGCGCGCCCATCCCCTCCCGGGACGAGTACGAGTTCGTGGAGTTGAAGAACACATCGACCAACGCGCTCAACCTCAACGGAGTGCGATTCGCGCAGGGCATCGATTTCGCGTTCACCAACGACTTCATCCTGCCGGCGGGCGGCCTCGTGGCCGTCGTCCGCAATCTCGCGGCCTTCGCCTCGCGCTACGACACCAATGACATCCTCGTGGTCGGCGGCTACCTGGACTACCTCGGCGACAACGGGGAGACGGTGAAGCTGGAGGATCCGGTCGACGAGACGATCCTGGAGTTCGACTACAAGGATGGGTGGTCGGCGCTCGCCGATGGCGGTGGCTATTCGCTGATCATGACCAACCAGGGCGCCGCTCATGACGTCTGGGGCGAGAAGGCGAACTGGGCCGGCGGCACGGTCTGGCAGGGCACGCCGGGCCGCGACGAGCCGGAGTGGCCCATCGGGACCGTGGTGATCAACGAGGCCCTTCCCCACACCGATGCAGAGACGGACTGGATCGAGATCCGCAACCTGGCCGGTTCCCCCGTCCATATCGGCGGGTGGTGGCTGAGCGATGACTTGGCCGAACCGAGGAAATTCGTCATTCCGACCGGGACCGTCCTCTCGAACGGCGGCTTCGTCGTGTATGACCAGGGACAGTTCGACAACACGAATCACCCGGGCTGCGTCGTCCCGTTCGCCTTGAGCGAACTCGGCGACGAGGTCCACCTGACGGCTGTCTCGAACGGACAGGCTCTTTCGTATCGCGAATCCGTCGTATTCGACGCCTCCGACCGGGAGATCACCTTCGGACGGCACGTCCGCACCGACGGGCGGGCGGTCTTCCCGGCCATGTCGGCCGCCACGCGCGGCGGCGCCAACGTCTACCCCAGGGTCGGGCCCGCGGTCCTCTCGGAGATCCTGTACGATCCGCCGACCGACGGGCAGGAGTTCATCGAGATCTATGCCGCCACCTCGGGCGTCTTGCAGCTCTGGAATCCGGCCCATCCCACGAACACGTGGAAACTCACGGGCGGCATCTCCTACGAGTTCCCCCCGGGGTGCGTCATCACCGGCGGCCAATACGCGGTGGTCGTGTCCGACGATCCGTTCGCCTTCCGCGCGAGCAACGGTATTCCGGCCTCGGTGAAGATTTACGGGCCATTCTCCGGCCAACTGGACGCCGGCGGCGATCGGGTCCGCCTGCGCAAACCCGGCGACCCGGAAGCCGACGGGTACGTGCCGTACGTCGTGGTGGACGAGGTGGAGTTCGACGACGATCCGCCGTGGCCCGCCGCCGGCCGGATCGGCGGACGTTCCATCGAACGCGTGAGCCTCAGCCTGTTCGGCAATGACCCGGCCACCTGGCGCGCCGGCCTGCCGGGCGGCACACCCGGCGCACCGTTGTCGAGCGGCGATTCGGACGGTGACGGTCTGCCCGACGAGTGGGAGATCGACCAGCTCGGCGACATCGCGCTCACGGACGGCAGCGGTGACGCGGATGGCGACCGGTTGAAGGACGGCGGCGAATTCCTGGCCGGGACGGCGGTCAGCAATGCGGCCAGCCGTCTCACCCTGAATGTCTCGAACGCCGTCCCGCCCGTGATCTGGTTCGACACCCTGCGCGCCGAGGGCCCCGGCTACCAGGGCCGGCGGCGTTTCTACGATCTCGAGTACAGCAGCCGACTCAGCGACAATGTCTGGTCCAACGTCGACGGGTGCGTGAACATCGAGGGCACCGGCCTGCCGACCTTGTATCCGGTCCCGACCCTTCAACCCGGCCGATCCTACCGCATCCGCGTGCGCATCGAAGACCAGCCGTAAGGCGGCGAGCCGCAACCCAAGGGTTCTGGTCGCTCCATGCGCCGACTCCGTTCCTCCTGTTCCTCCGTGCAATGGCGCCGCCTTCACAGCTTGTTTCGCCGCCCTGCCGACGCATCGCGCGCAGGAAACGCGGTGCGCTGTCGTCGCTCGCGGCTCGCTGCGGACCGGATTCCGTCTCCGCACGACATTCGCATTTCGAGTTGGAGCGAGCGCCGGCATGGGAGCATGATGGGGCCGTAGACCTCGGAGGATGAATGCCGTGAAGCGCGCGAATGACAGTTCCGCCCCCTGTTCCTTCCCGCCATTCTCGGGCACGAGTTCCTGTCTTCTCGCCGGCATCGCGGCGTTGACCCTCCGGGGCGCGCAGGCCCGGGGCCTTGACCTCGTGCGCGACGGCCGGCCGGCGGCGGTCATCGTCGCGGCCGCGGAGGCCGCGCCGGCGGCGAAGACCGACGCCAAGGGCCGGCCGAAGGCGAGGAACGATGCGGAGGGCTGCGAGGAGCTCGCCGTTCGCATCCTGATCGACTGGGTGCGGAAGATCACGGATGCCGATCTGCCGGTGGTGGCCAAGGCGGAGGTGGACCGGCCGGCGCTCTACGTCGGCCGCGCGGCCATCGCGGCGGGACTGAAGCTCGACGACATCGAAAGCCCCAGCCGCGAGGGCCTGCGCGTGGCGGTCGACGAACACCGTGCCCTGATCGCGGGGCAGAACGACACCGCGACGGTCAAGGCGGTCTGCCGCTTCCTCGAACAACTGGGATGCCGCTACTTCATGGAAGGACCGATCGGCGAGGTCTACCCGCGCAAGCGCGACCTGTCGGTTTCGAAGCTGTCGCTCGCGGAGAAGCCGGGGCTGCGCTACCGCAATCCGAAGGGCCCGTCGTGGCGCGGCGGCTACTGGAAGCTCTGGAACGGCGCGGGCGGCGACGCGATCAATCACGCCCATGCCTGGGGCCGCTACATCCCGAAAGGGCTATTCGCCGACCACCCGGAGTACTTCGCGATGGACCGGGAGGGCCGCCGCAAGGAGGGCGACTGGCTCTGCACATCGAACCCGGAGCTTCGCGCGCTTTTCGCCCGCGAGGTCATCGCCGCCGTCGAGGCCGGCACGCGCAACCCGTCGATCTCGCCGCCTGACGGCCGCGGCTACTGCCGGTGCCCGGTCTGTCTTGCCCAGGACGATCCGAAGGTCGTTGAGCCCTCGAGCGGCGCCGTGTCCGTCTCGCGCCGCTATGCCGACTTCTTCGACGATGTCGCCCGCCGCGTCGCGAAGGTGCATCCGGAATCGGTGCTGAGCTTCTACTGCTACGCCGACTACACCCAGCCACCGGCGCTGGGGCGGCGACTGTCGACGAACCTCTGCGCGGTCATCGCCCCCATTCGCTACTGCCGTCTGCACCCCCTCGGCCACGCCGGCTGCCCCAGCCGCATGCAACAGGTGGAGATGGTCGAGGGGTGGGCGCGCGAGGCGGCGCGGCTGGGCTACTACAACTACACGTACAACCTCGCCGACGCGACGCTGCCGTTCTTCAAGTTCACGGCCTTCCGGAAGGAGCTGCCGTGGCTGGCCGACCGCGGGCTCGACATGATGACGCTCGAGGTCCTCTCCAACTGGCACATCTATGGGCCGCAGGTGTACCTCGGGCTGCGGCTCGCCTATGACCCTCGCGCCGACGCCGCGGCGATCATGAAGGATTACTGGATTCGCTTCTACGGTCCCGGCCCCGCGCCGCACATGGAGGCCTACTGGATGGGGATCGACCGCGCGCTCCTTGCGTATCCGGGACATGCCGGCGGCTTTTACGGGCTGCAGGAGATCTACACGCCGGCACTCGCGGCCGAATGCCGCGCGCATCTCGAGCGGGCGGCCGCGGCCGCGCGCTCGGATCCGCGTCATGCCGAGCGCGTGGCCCTGCACGCCGCGGGATTCGAGAGCGCGACCGACTACCTTGCGGTGTGCGCGGCGATGGATCGTGGCGCGTTCGGGGAAGCGCTGACGTTGTACGAGGAGCTCATGAAACGTCTGCGCGGCCTGGTGGCGAAGGGCTGGGCGAACCCCGAGTATGGCACCTCGTACCTCGAACGGTTCCTGGGGGAGAACCTGCGGGCCGCGGCGGCGGCGACCGCCCCGCCAGCGCGCGTGCGCGCCGTCCTGCCGGACGAATGGCGGATGGCGTTCGATCCCGACGACCAGGGCGTGACCAACCGGTACGGGGGATCGGACTTCGACGACGCGGCATGGACCGCGGTCCGCACGCGCTCGCAATCCTTGAGCGCACAGGGCCTCAGCCGGACGGAGATCATGTGGTTCCGCACGAGATTCGAGGCGCCCGATACGCGCGGCCGGCTCGCGATGCTCTTCGTCGAGGTCGACGGCCTCGCGGACGTGTTCGTCAACGGCCGGCGGCTCGACGCGGCGGACCCGGGCGGCTCGACCAGCGCCCCGCGCCGGCGCGCGACCTTCGAGGTCGACGTCACGCCCGCCGTCCGGCCGGGCGCGAACACGCTCGCCGTGCGCGTCGATAACCGCCAGATGTCGGAGCTGTTTCTCGGCGGGCTGGTGCGGCCGGTGGTCCTGGTGGAGAGGTGAGCGCCGGCCTGCGGTTTCCGTAGCGCCCGAATCCGTCGGGCGCATGACGAAGTGGTCGAGAAGTTCGCGCCGAACGGATTTCGGCGCTGCGGAGGCGGATTGTCGACCCGCCCCGGGTGCGTGTGGCATCCGTCGTCGTTTTCGGGCACGATAACCGTGGATTGCGCCGGTGCCGCAGCGGTCAGTTGTCGGTCGCCTCGGCTTTCGTATTCCGGTTCCGCATCGAGCGGACGAGCGCGAAGACGGCCGCCGTGGCGACGACCGCGCCTGCCGCCAGGATGCCCCACGGCAAGCCACCCTGCGGCGTCTGAATGGGCTGGACGGCAGCGTCTTTGACCTCTCCGTTCGTCGGTGCGACTCCCGCGCGTCCCGATTGACGCGATGAAGCTTCGGCTGGCCTCGCCGAACCAGCAGCCGGCGGCACGGCAGTGGTGGTCCCGCCAGATTCCGCTCCGGCCGGCGGCCGCGGCACGCGAAGCGTGTCTTCGAGCAGTGCCTTACGGATGCGGGGGACGCGGCAGATCTGTTCTCTCAGTTCTGCGACGGTGTGGTTCGCGATCTGCTTTACCGCCAGAAGCTGACCCGTGCGATCGAATGTCGACTGTTGAATGGCCAACTGAAGACTGTGAACCGGCGTTACACTCATCTTCTGCCAGTTCGCCGGAACAAGGAACCGATCAGCGATTGCGTATGTGACACGGAATTCCTGCTGTGGTTCCACCCACTCGCCGTGCCGAGGTATCCGCTCGTGCTTCTCGAACTCGGGATCAGAGTACTGCACAGGATTCCCGTCGAAAGACGTCTGCGGCACAAGCATCCGCTTTTCATATTCGTCCACGGGGATCAGCAATCTTATGGCGTTAGAAGGGCTGGTATTGGAGTATATGACAATCACGATGGGGTTATCTGCAGAGAAGTCCCGAGGCGTCTCCACACGACAACTCATCACGGGGATGTGGGGATTGTCTTCAGCAGCCCACAACATTGCGTAAGTCACAAGGACACCAATGAGACAGAGAACAGCACTGTCCGCAGAAAGGGGGTTCTTCATCTGTCTTGTCCAGCTATCGCGCACTATCGTCCTCATGGTTTCGCCCTATTTCGTTCAGACAATGGTCGCTCCACGAGCGAACGCCCCATTTCCTCACTTGTACGCAATGATTCTCACATATGGTATGGGGCCGGAAAGCTCCCTGCGCCATCACTTCGAACGCGCAGAAGGGGTCCACGTCACCGCATGTATGGTTGTCGTGCATCGCCGCGCTTTTTCCGGTCAGGTGACCGATCTCATGGATCACTGCTTTCGACACGAGGGCTCCCTGCCCGACCAACTCTGGCTCCGTCAGGATGAAGTGCACCGAAACGCCGGCATCAGGCGCGTTTTCTGCGACGCCGATCAGGTCATTCGTGGGGCATATGTCGAGTCCGAGTTCATAGGCTCCGACCATGTGGAAGGTCGCATTCGCATGAGTTGCGTCGAGGTTGTGAAACTCGCCGTGCAGGTAGTTGTTCCATTGGTAAGCCCCTATCCCCTCGGTTGAATAGCAGTCGAGTTGACCCGATACAGTCATGTTCAGTTTCCCCTCGACCGCGACGATGTCGAGGTAGCAGGCGTGGTCGGGGTCGGGATTGGCATACGCCGCACGGACAGTCTCCTGCACGTCGGCGAGGGTCGGCTCGTCGGAAGGATACCAGATGCCGCCGTGGTCGAGCTTCTCCATGGCGTCGACGCAGAGCGTTCGCTTCCGCCACATCGTCCAGGTGCCGCCGAGGTCCCCTCCGAGCGGCTGGCCGTCCACCACCAGCACGGCTCGGACCCGGTAGTTGTCGCCCCCGTCGTCCGAGAGGTTGAGCGTGACGGTGGAGCACGCCCCGTCGCCTTCTTCCAACTCGACTTCCGTGTCCGCGACTTCCTTCGGAATCCCGACCGCAGCCGGCACGGCGGGTGCCGTTCCGCCCCGGCCGGTCACCGCGTGATAGGCCGTCGTGAACCAGTGGTCGGCGCCTTCGTGGGCCGTGCCGGTGTTGTCGCCCCCGGTCGGTTCCGCGTCGATCGCGGGATGCGACGACGGATCGTCGGGGTCGTAGAGTATCCAACGCACCCGGCACCGCTCCACGGGCAGGTCCTCGAGATCGACTGCCGCCGAGAGCGTCACACGCTGCTTGTCGAACTGCGCCGGAACGAGATCGCCGCCGTCCCATTCCTCCGTCGTATCCAGGAACACGCGGCCGTCGCCGTGCGGGTCGTACTCGGATGCGAAGTCGCCGACCTCGGGAACGCGCAGATTCAGCACGGAGAAGAGCCGGGCACGGGGAGCGGCGACGCGCAGCGTTCCATCGGTCTCCGGTGGATCGATCGTGACGGCCTCGCCGGGGAAGACCACCTCCCCACCCGTGCCCAACACGAAGTAATTGGACACCGCGACGACCTCCTCCGGTCCACCGGCTTCCGACGCGAAGAGATGAGCCACTGTTGCTCGGTAGACCACGCCGGCTTGCGTGGTCGAGAGGCGAAGGCGGTACTGGGTCCGCTGAAGCGACACCTGCAACTGGTCCGTCCACAGATCCCGCTGGGCGGTGTGCATCTCTGAAGGAATGTGCAGGGGCGTCTCCTCGCCCCAACGCCGTCTGTAGCCCCACTCGATTTCCTCCATCTCGGCCGGGGCGCCCAGAAACGATGCGGCGTTGTTCGTCAGCATTTCGGTGGTGTTCTCGCTGACGCGCTGGCGGCAGATGGAATGTGCGCCCACGAAGCCGTTGAACAGACTGCCGGCCTTCCAATAGCTCTCGGTGGGAGCAACCCAGTCGTCGATCACCCATAGGCCGGGGACAGCATCGAAGGGCGACCAATCCCAGTTGAAATCAGGTTGGTAACTGGAGACCGGATCCTCCCATTGCGTGATCTCGCCCGTCACAAGATCGGTCTCCGACCCGCTGAAGAGACCCGCGCCGTCGATGGCATGGAGCTCCCACGCGCCCTCATACCCGCTTCCTGCATTGCGATACGTCCCCGCGTGATCGGCCGAGTCGTGTTCGGAGGGATCCGTGGGCGACGAGATCCAGAGCGTATTCGTGCGATCCCAGCGCTCGTAGTCGGCGCCACCGTTGCCCGTGAGATCGGAACTGTAGAAATTGGTCTCCTGCAGATAGCGGCGGGGCGGTTCTCCGGCAATCGGGACATACTGATCGAAACCATACTTTGGCAGTTCCACGAGCACGGAACGGCGCTCGATCGTCAGATCGGGGTAACCCGCGTCAACGATCACGTTCGGTTGGTCCGGATCCGCGGTCAGTCGGTACTCTTGAAGGGCGGTCAGGGTATCCCCGTCCCGATCCTGCTGGGGGTCGGAGGGATCGAGGGGATCCATGTTGTGTCTCACTTCCCATCCGTCCGGGATGCCGTCGCGGTCGGAGTCGGGGTCATCAGGCAACGTCCCATGCGCAAGCATCTCCCGCATGCGCGGCAGATCGTCCCCATCGGCGTCGTCGGAAGCGTCGCCAGCGGCGTAGAACCGGTTTGCCTGATCGAGCCCCGATTCATCCAACCAATCCAAGGCGTTGGCGCCGGATGTGTCGACATGGGTCGCAACGACAGTCCAGCGTGGCTGACTGAGGTCGTCCGACACGAACAGATCCAGCCCGTTGGTGAAGCCGGTGGGATAGCCGATGGCGATGCGCATGCCGTTGGTATCGGGCCGGATGTCGAAGAGGACAATGTTCGTGTCGGCCGAAGCCGGCCGCGCCGCTCCTCCTCCGCCTTCGGTCATGGTGAACAGAAAGGTCTCGTTTCGCGCCGTTTCGGCATCGTCTTGTGCCTGTGAAAGGGGTCGCAGGACAGCCTGCAGCACCACGCGCCGGGGATTCAGTTGAGGCCCGAGATCGCTGGTGGGGTCGATTTCGAGCGTCGGCGCCCGGAAAGCGGCAACTTCGATGGGAGGTGCTGTGTCGCCGTCGTCATCGACGTGGACGACGATCTCTCCGCGTGCAGCGTCTTCGGCCACGAGCACGCTCATACCGGGCTGCAGATGTGCCGCCAAGGCGCCTTTGTCCGGGTAGTACCAGATGCCATCGCCAAATGTGCAATACCAGTCCGGTTCCTTCTGCCAACGCGCCACCGATGCCGGCAGGAGAGACATATCGCGAGGCAACTCCCGGTCCGCCGGTGGAACTATGGCCGCAATCTGCTCGCGGTACACCAGGTACCGCTTCACGAGATCCTGCCAGGAATCGACGCGGCGAATGCCTGTCATCGTCTCTTCCTTCGGGCTCAGCGGCAGCGAGGCCGCAATCAGAAGAGGAACCACGGCCGCAAGACACCACCGACACCGCCGTTTCACGCCTGGCATCAGCGTACTCCCTGAGTCATTCACATTCGCTCATCAGAAACCGGGCCGGCGACCTTGTGCGCCGAACGACATCCTTGCCGATGCCGGTGTGTATGCGATTGGGCCGGGGCGTTCAATCCTTTTCCACCCGACAGGACGGCGCCCGAGTTGCGGAACAAACCCCGAGAGCGCGCCGCCCCAGCGCGGAGAAGTGCGCGCTGGAGCCGCGCCGCCGATGCGGTAGCTGCATGGTTCACTCGCGCCGAACGGATTTCGGCGCTACGGCGGCGGGCGGATGCAGTCGTCAGTCACCAGGGAGGCGGGGTCCGGATGGCCGGGAGGGATGCCGGGGGCGGTGACCGGTTCGCCGCGCTGGATCCGGGCGGCGACGGATTGGTTGAGGGCGAGAAGCTCGGCGAGCAGATCGCCTTTCGGATCGAAGCCGTAGGCCGCCAGCACCGCCGCATCCAGCGCCGCGTGCGCATCCTTCAACGGATTCGCCCCCGGCAATTCCAGCGTCCGGTACAACGCCCGCAATCCGCCCTTTATCTTCTCCAACGCCCCCGCCCGCACCCGCCGGATCTCCCGCCCCGCCGCCGCCACGGCGTTGACTTGGGCGACGGCGGGGGATTGCGGCCAGGGGAAGGTGTCGAAGACACTGCTTGATGTGTAGTTGAAGTCCGATTTCAGTTTGGAGCATTTTGTCACAAACCAGAGCCAGTGAACGTGTGACTGAAGGACTCCAAACGAGTAATCATCGGCAAACACGAACACGCGGAGTTTGTGGTCGGGGCGAATCATACAGGAGATGAAATCAAACACCGGGCGCTTGGTCGTGTCCGAGCACACGGCGAAACGTGGCATCTTGGCCAGCAACTCGACCATTTCGGGGCGATCAAACGAATGCCGCCACCAGTGCTTCAGAAACTGCTTGTGATGGGAGCGCTGCTCGCCATTTGTCGTCTTCCCTTCCTCTGCCTTCCGTTGGCGTGTTGCAAGGACTAGCCTCTGAATTCTGGCGAACGGCTGCTCGTATGAGCTCGCTTCGATCATCGTGCGCTCTTGGAAATCGATGACCCATTCGGTGGGCTTGCCCTTGCCAGTGAGCATGTCCCGCCCGATGAGGAATGGATGAACGACCTCCCGATTACGCGCGTCTGCAGCGATCAGCACCGCCGCGTCCTTTGGCGTGAGGATGAAGCCCTCATGTCCAGTCACTTGCCCAGAAAAGCACACTTGAGGCTCGAAGTTGCACCTCAGACGTGCGGCGCTACTCACGTCCGTCTGGTCCGATAGCGCAGCGCTAATCGCCGCGCACTCGCGGACGGCGAGTTCGCAGGTTTTCGAAGCCGGGCCGGCGCCGCGGCGGCGTTTGGGTCCGACGGCGGGATCTACTTTGGACCAGAGACGCCGCGTCTTCGGCAGAAGCGCAGAATCCTGTGTCTTGATCCAGTTGGCGATGGAGACGTGGACGTTCGCCTCGCCGGACCAGGGCTGGTTGTCGACGGCCTCGACGATCGTGCCGGTTCTTGCGATGTGGTCGAGTCCGCCGACGCGCGATTGGTTGTTGCGGACGTTCTGCGTGCCGACGAGGCCCGCGCGGCCGGCGAGCGGGTCGGCGTCGGAGCAGGGCGGCAGGGCGTCGTGGGCCTTGCGGAACCAGTAGACGCAGTAGTCGGCCATGCCGGGCACGTCGGGGTAGGCGCGCCGGAGGGCGTTGACGTAGTCGGGGCCGCGTTCGGGCTTGAGGCGCTTGGCGCCGAGGAACGGAGGATTGCCGATGATGACGTCCGCTTTCGGCCAGACCATCGGCCTGCCCTCCGCGTCGAGCAGGGCGTCAGCGGCGCGGAAGTTGGCATCGAGATTGTCGAGCGGCAGCGCCCGCTCGGTAATGTGCAGCTCGTCGACCGCCAGTTTCCGGGCGATCATCATCGTGACCTTGGCGATCTCGACGGCAAAGGGATTGATGTCGAGCCCGTGGAAGTTCTGCGCGCTGAGGAAGCTCAGGCGCATCTGGTCACCCTCCGCCTTGCTGGGGTACTCTTCCAGCCGCTCGAATATCCGCGCCTCGATGCGCTTGAGTTCGCGGTAGGCGATGTAGAGGAAGTTCCCCGATCCGCAGGCGGGATCGAGAATCCGGAAGCCGTGCAGGTGATCGAGCAACTCCTGCAACCGCTTCGCCGTCTTTGCCGATTCGACCTGTTCGCGCCAGGGGGTCGCGATCGTCGGTCCGACGATCTTCATGATGTCGGCGGGACTGGTGAAATGCGCCCCGAAGGCGTGGCGCTCTGCGGCGTCGAGGGAGCCTTCGAAGAGCGTGCCGAAGATCTCCGGGCGGACGTTCCGCCAGTCGAACGTCGCGGCCTGTCCGAGGCGGATCAGCTCGGTGTCGGTGAGTTCCACCCGCGCGGGGTCCGCGAAGAGGCCGCCATCGAAATAGGGAATGTCCTTGTAACGGCCGCCCGTCGCGGGGGACGGGCGGTTCATGGCCTCGAACAGGCCGCCCAGGACATCGTAGGCGTCGCGGCCGTTTCCGCAGTCCTCGATCAGGCGCGCGACGGTGTATTTCGGCAGGAGGCCGATGTCCTCGGCAAAAAAGGAAACGAGACTCTGCAGGATGAACCGCTGGGCGAGCGCGCGTTCGACGCCGCGGTCGACCATGCGCCGGAAGAGCACGGCCAGCGCATCGGCGGCCTGCCGGGTGACCGCGACGCGGTCGTTGCCGAAGGTGGGATTGGGCGCTCCGGGAGCGAGGAAGGCGAGCGGACCCCATCGCGCCGGCAGATCGGCAAGGGCGACGGTGTCGACGGGCTCATCCATCTGCGTCTCGAAATCGTAGACGCGGAACTCGTCGAAGTTGCAGAGCACGACATAGCGCGGGCGGCCGGGGACGAGGCGGGTCCAGTAGTCAAAGGCTTGGGGATAGTGCTTGCCGAGCGCCGCGCCGCGCTTCTTCATCTCGAAAAGAACGACGGGTTTCCAGACGAGATCGGCGAACGCGGTGCCGCCCGCGTCGGCCTTCGTCACGCGCATTTCCAGCGTCGCACCGGCCTCCTTTAGCCCGCCGTGTCCGAAGGCTTGGAAAAGACGGTCGAGGAAGATCTGCGCTTCGCCCTTCTCGTCGCCCCTGACGAATTGGGCGCACCAGTCGACGAACTGCCGAAGCGACTCTTCGCGGGTCATGGCGAGGCAGTCTATGGGAATCCGCCCGTCCTGTCACGCCGCGGGCCGGGTGCGTCGGGTCGGATGGCCGCGCCGTCCGGCAAACGCGCCTTGCGGTGCGGGGACCGGCTGCGATATGGATAGCACGAAGGACGGGGTGCTTCAGTCCGTGCAGGCGCGGACGGGAAGGGGTCACATGAGCGGGGCCATGCCGGAGGGGAACAGGACATGGCGGACAGCCGTGTCGATCGCGGCGATGCTCGCGGTGGCCGTTCACACTGCCGCAGCGGCGCCGCCGCCGCATCCGCTCAACGTGTGGGTCAAGCGGAGCCCGGCGCCCGGTGCGCCGGTGTCACCTCGCATGGGCTACGAGGGCGCGTGCGCGTGGGACTCCGCGCGCCGGCAGGTGATCCGTTACGGCGGGCACAACCAAGGCGGCGGGGGGGAACAGGGATCGGAGGTGTGGACGCTCGATCCGGCGACGTGGCGATGGACGCTGAAGGAGCCGAACACCTCCCCGCCGGGCGTATGCTGCAACGCGCAGAACCTGTTCGACCCCGTCCGCGGCCGCTACCTGCGGTTTCCCCGTTTCAGCGGCAGCCACGGCTGGCAGTGGTGGCGCGAGATCTACCTGAACGACTCCTCCGTGTGGTCCTACGACCCGGCGTCGAACCTCTGGCGGAACCTGCGGCCGCTGCCCGCGCCGGCACTGGCGCCGCTGCGCTGCGCCGCCTGGGACGCGCACGCCGGGGTCGCGCTCATCTTCGGAGGCGAGGGCAGCCGCGAGGGCACCCTGATCTACGACCCGCATTTCAACGAATGGCGCGTTCCCAAGCCGCCGCTCGAGCCGGAAGGCCGCAGCGCCGGCACCCTGGCCTATGACATCGCCCGCCGCCTGCACGTGCTCTTCGGCGCGCAGTTCACCGATGATCCGCAAACGTGGGTCCATGACCTGTCGCGGAACACCTGGACACCCCGCCGGCCATCTCCCTCGCCGCCGACCCGCGAGAACGACGCCGTGCTCGCCTTCGACACGGCCAATCGGGTCGTGCTTGCCCTCGTGAAGAGCGGGTCTTCCACGGACGATTCGTCCCAGCATGTCGTTCACACGTGGGCCTATGACACCGGCGCGGATCGATGGACGCGGATGAATCCCGTCGTCGAGCCGGATCCCGCCGGCAACCGCGCGCGCCAATTGGTCTTTGCGCCGGAGTTGAATCTCTTCATCCTCGAGAACTGCACCGCCCGCCCCCGCGAACAGCAGGTCTGGACCTACCGGTACGCCGATGTGAAGACGCCCGTCCCCCTCCCTCCGCCCTCCGCCGCGCCCACCCGTCCACCGATCGTCGAAGACGCGGTGGTGTCGGTGATCTCGCCGGTGCGTGTGGACCTCTCCTGGACGCCCCCTGCCGGGACGAAGCTCGCGGGCTATCACGTCGAGCGGGCCTCGGTGGAGGTGCTGACGGAGGATCAGCTCACCCGGCTCAAACGCAAGGTCGCCCCTCTTGCGGAACCGTCGGTCGGAGCGATCCGGCGCATCGGGCCGTTCATGCGGCTGACGGCTGCGCCGATCGCGGATGCTTCATTCGCCGACACGCAAGTCGACTTGTCGAAGCCCGGGCCGGCGGAAGGCGAGCCCGTCTGCGAATGGACGCCCCACACGGATGAGCTCGACCCCGCGGGCCGTCGGTACCGTTTCGCCGTCTTCGCCTATCGCATCCGCGCGATCGGCGCTGACGGTGCAGAAAGCGGGCCGTCGCCCGCCCTGTTCACGATCCCCGGTCCGCCGCAATGGCTGTTCAGCCGGGAGGAGGGCGGAACGTGCCATCTGAAGTGGGTGGCCGGGCTGGAGAAAGGCCTGCGCGGCCATCGCGTCTACCGCATGGACGGCCGATGGGAGAAGGACTCCATTTCCCGTCTCACGGCGGATCCAGTGGGCGTGACAACCTATAGCGATGCAGGTGCGGGCGAGGCGACGCGACGTTACTATGTTGTCGCGGTGGATGCCCTCGGGCAGGAGGGCTTCCCTTCTTCACCGGTCTGGCATCGCCGCGAGTGGCGGACGCACTACGAACCATTCATCGGCGAGTGGCACCAGTGAGCGGCCAATGCCAGTCAGTTCCGGTTCATTGCCTGCGGTGGAACGCGACCTCCCTGGCCTCCGTAGCCTTGGCGAAGGTGGCCGGGCGCGTTCTCCGCTGCCCGGCGCGGTGGAAAGCATAAAGCGGGCCGACTCGACGGATGTCGCTCGATAAACGCGCCCGAAGGCCGCGTTCCACTTTCGTTTGCGGGGTGTTCCCGGCGAAAAACGCGGACGACGATCGGTGATTTCAACTTGAAAATCGGCAATCGCGTTGCATAATTTCGCACGTGACTATTATTCCGCGCGCGAGCTACCTTGCGAAAGTCCGGAGAGCCTTGGGGCGAAGTCCCGTGGTGGCCCTGCTGGGACCCCGCCAATGCGGCAAGACTACGTTGGCGCGCCAAGTATTGCCGGCCGGTCATGCTCAGTATTTCGACTTGGAAGATCCGGTCATTGCCCAGATCCTCGGTGAACCCATGACGGCCCTGCGGGGTCTGCACGGACTGGTGGTGATCGATGAAGCGCAGCGCCAACCCGCGCTCTTCCCCGCGCTCCGCGTGCTGGTCGACCGAGCGGAGTCCCCGGCGACTTTCCTGATTCTCGGCAGCGCATCGCCCGAGCTTTCCCGACAAGCGGCCGAGTCGTTGGCCGGGCGTGTCGAAGTCGTCGAAATGCGCGGGTTCGATCTGGGCGAACTGCCGCCCGACGCCCAGGAGACACTCTGGAGTCGCGGGGGCTTTCCGCGATCTTACCTTGCCGCCGACGAGGAGGGCAGCGCGACCTGGCGGAAGGACTTCATCGGGACCTTTCTCGAGCGGGACCTTGCGGCCTTGGGATTCGGACTCTCGCCCTCGTTGATGGGTCGGTTCTGGACCATGCTGGCTCACTATCATGCCCAACGCTGGAACGGCAGCGAGATAGCCGCCTCGCTGGGCATCGCTCCCAACACCGCCCGAGCCTACCTGGATGCGCTGGAACAGACCTACATGATCCGCCGCTTGCTTCCCTGGCAGGCCAACCTGGGCAAGCGCCTCGTCAAGGCTCCCAAGATCTACTTCCGCGATCCCGGCCTCTTCCACACCCTCTGCGGCATCCATACCGCCGCCGGCCTGCTGACCCATCCGAAGCTGGGCGCCTCCTGGGAGGGCTTCGCGCTGGAGGAGATCCTGCGGGCGCACCAGCCCGACCACGCCTGGTTCTACGCGGTCCACAGCGGTTCGGAACTGGACTTGTTGATGGAGTGCCGCAGCCGCCGGATCGGTGTGGAGTTCAAACGAGCCGACGCTCCAGCCATCACCCGTTCGATGCGCCTGGCGATGGCCGACGTGGGCCTGGACGAGCTCTGGGTGGTGTATCCCGGCACGCGATCCTATGCCTTGGACGACCGGATCACCGTCCGCCCGCTCCGCGACTGCCTCGCTGCCGGGTGAACCCGTCGGGACTTCCGCCAGCGGGCGGTACCCGCGAGATCGGCGAACGCGTCGTTCATACGATCGGGGCTTACCCCGGTTCGCGGGGTCGTTCGCGGTGTGTGGGTGTATGATAGGCTGACGATGAACCTCTTTCACCTGTCATCGAGTGGGACTCCCGGCGAGTCTCTGCCGTCCGGAGGCGGACGTCTCCACGGCGGCGGACCGGGTTCGTGCGCGACCTCCGGTGCGGCCGCCGTCGCCTCGGGCCGCTGGATGCGCGCAGCCAGTCATTCTGTCGATCCGCGTCACCCGCCCCGGGGCGCGCCGATCTTCCTTCTGTTGGCGGCCGCCGTCGCCGTGCCGGCCGCCCGTGGGCTCGATATCCCGCTCACCGTCGAAGAACCGGCCGGGGTGGCCCGGACCGCGGCGCCGGTGACCAGCGGCATCTGCCTGCCTCGCGACATGTTCCCCGCCGACCAGTCGTTCAGCCTGTGGGACGGCGAGACCGAGATCCCGCTGCAGACCGCACCGCTCGTCGTCGCGACCAACGGCACGTTGCGCTGGGTGCTGCTGGATTCTCATCTCTCGCTGGACGCGGGGGAGAGGAAGTCGCTCACGCTGAGGACCCGCGCGCCGCGCGCCCGGCCCGCGTCGTCGCTGCGGTGTCAGGAAACCGACACGGATGTGACCCTCGACACCGGCCGTCTGCGCCTCCGGGTGAGCAAGACCGCGCCTTTCGGTGTTCTCACCGAAGTCGCAATCGACGGGCGATCGATCGTCGCGGGTGGTGAAGTCGATTATGTCGAAGCCCGGACCGGCCGCCGCTTCACGGCCGGCCCGCCGTCTTCCATGACAATCGAAAGCCGCGGTCCGCTCCGCGCGACTGTGCGCGTGGATTTCACGTACGAGTGCGATGGGCAGCCGGGCTTGCAGGGGATCACGCGCATCACCGCCTGGGCCGGCCGCACGGACATCCGCGTGCAGCATATCCTCGCCAACTCCGACCGGGAGCAGGTCCGGCACGTCTGCCTCGAGCGCGCCTCACTTGGGCTCCGTCATTTCCTCGGCAGGTCGGCGAATTGCGTCCTCGGCGCGGGCGGTTCGCCGATGTCGCTCTCCGGCGCGGAATCGACGTGGCTTCACCAGGGCCTCGAACGGCGGGCTGACGGCGGCGCCGTGACCAACGCCGCCGCCGCGGGTGCCGACGGAGACACGCGGTGGACCGGCGCGGAAGCAGATGGCTGGATCGAGTTGCGCGGCGGAGAACAGGGACTGTGGATCTGCGACCGGGATTTCTCCGTCGATCCGCCGCGGCGCCTCGAGGCCGGCGGCGAGCGGCTGACGCTGGACTACGTTGCGCGGAAGTTTCCCGGCCCCCGTGGTGCGCCGTTCAGGAGCGAGCACCTGTGGCTCTACGACCTCTCGCACCGAGGCGCGGAGGTGTGGGTGGATTTCGCGCCCGCCGGCGATCCGGCGGCGCGGGCGCGCGCGGCGCGAGCAAGGCTGATGGCGTTTGCCCCATCGTCCTGGTACTCGGAGTGCGACGCGCTCGGCGTGGGGCCGTTCGGATCGCTCGAGGATGAGATCGCTGTCTATCGCCGCTGGGGTTGGAGATACGAGGAGAAGCAGCTTCCGCAGCGAGCGTCCGATCCGCGGGCGTTCGTGCGGTGGGAGGACAACCATTACGAGTCCGAGGCCGACAGCGCCGAGGCCCTCCTGCTCATGGCCGTCCGGACCGGCCAGCGCGGGTACTTCGACGTCGGCGAGGCGTGGGCGCGCTACCACGCGAACCTGCACGCGTGGCGCACCGACGGGTGGGTCTACGACGACGGCGCGATCTGGTTCCCGCAGGGCGGTCCGCTGGGCACGAAGCCGGCGCGGCGCCCCGCCGAGGTGAAATACGAGCACTGGGACAAAGGGAGCCCGGACGACCGGGAATTGTGGCACTTGGTGCAGGCCAAGTCCTGTTACTGCCACTTCTACGGCGCCGGGCTGGTGGATCTCTTTCTCCTCACCGGCGAGCGCGATTTCCTCGAGGCGGCGGTCGATCTCGCGGAGCAGAAGAACTCCGAGTACCGCAAGCACCGTGAATTCACGCCGGGGCGGACGACAATCAGCGACACGCGCGGCTTCGGCCGCGGGTTCTACGTCGTGACGCGCGTACTGGAGGCGCGGCCCGGCGATGCCTTCGTGGGCGATCTGGCCCGCCTGTGCCGCGACGTGCTCTGGCAGTGCCCGGACCTCGACGAGCGCGGATTCGCGCCCTGTCATCTCGGCACCGGCTTCGGGGGCTTCGACCCGAAGCGGGACCTGCCCGCGGAGATGCGCGCCTTCATGGAGCGCGAAGGTGTCGCGATGGATGAGCGCGGGTGGCTGACCGACCGCGCCGGCCGCCGCTGGCCGGTGGTCTGCCTCGGCGGCACGTGGCAGCATTTCTACGTGCAGGCCGCGGCCGAGCGTTTCGCGCGGGCGACGGGCGACGAGGGCATGGCCGATTTCGCCGTCGCTTTCGGCCGGTTCGCCGCCCGGCACCTCCTCAGCGCGAAATGCCACCAGACCTGGTACTACGCCTACATGGACGTGCCGGTGCGGGGCGAGGCGTGGGATCCGTGGCGCTTCCAGCCGGAGCACACCGCGACCCGCGACGGCGACGGCTGCGTGCACGACGGCTACTACACGCGGTTCTTCCCGGACGCGATCGCGAAGGCGTTCTCGCTGGCCGGCGACCCCGCGCTCCTCGACCGGGCGCGCGAGTTCTGGCACTACGGCAGCAAGCGGGGCTACCAGAAGCCGCGGCTGTCAGCCGGCCCCGACCAGGTGGGCATGTTCGCGAACCATGTCCCGCCCAAGGACGATTTGGCCCTGTCCACGGCGCGCCTCTTCCACGAATGGGCGCATCCGCGGGCGGACACCGATCCGCCCGAGGTCATCCGGGATCTGCGCGCCGCGCGGCTGGACGCCGGCCACGTGGAGCTGCGGTTCACGGCGCCCGCGGATCGTGGCGGGGGGCATGTCACGCGCTACCAAGTGAAGTTCGCGCCGCTTCCCATCGTGGCGGACGCCGAATTCGATTTCGTCCGCGACGGCGGCAGCCGGCGCAGCTTCTGGCGGGCCGAGAACGTGGGAGGCGAGCCCCTGCCTTCCAAGCCCGGGAAGTCGGAGCGATTCGTCGTCCAGTGTCCGGACGCGACCAACGCCGTTCATGTCGCGGTGGCCGCCTTCGACGACTCGAACAACCGGAGCCCGCCCGCCGCGGCGGCGGTGGAGGAACCGCGGCATCGCTGAGCGACCATTCTCGTTACCGTCTCCGTTGGGGCCTCGCTGCCCCCTGGCTCGCGACTTGTCCTGCGGAGCGCGAAGGGCGAACCAGACTCAGCGCGGCAAGAACGCGGTGAGGGCACCGGGTCCCCATGGGCGCGGCTCAATACGTGAAGTTCACACTCGGGTCCGTCGACCCCGGCGCCACGCCGCCCGCGTCGCCGCTGATCGCTCCTCCGGTCGCCGCTTTTACAACCAGACACACGTTGCCGACCGCGACATCCCAATTCAGAGTGTTACTTCCGACGCCGTTGCGGAGAAGGATGTTCATGGCCGCATCCACATCAATACCCCGCGGGTAATTGTTGCGGACCGTGTTGCCCTCAATGCGGTTATAGCCATCCGTTGCATGAATCCCTGCCGCGTCAAGGGTGGTGAATCCGTTCAGGCTGCATACGCACCCTGACACCCGGCAATTACGGGTGATCCGGATGCCATCGACGGAGTTGGCGTAGGCGATGCAGTCGTGCACCAGGCAGCAACCGTCCGTGGAGATCCCGTGCCCTCGGTTGTGAAAAGCTGTGCAATCTGCGATTGCGCTGGCCGTGCCGTTGGTGATGCCGGTGTCGCCGTTGTATCGCGCGACACAGCGGTTCACCACCGAGTTCTCGTCGACCCGAATGCCGATCGAGGTGTTGTTCGCGGCCACGGAATCGCGGAGAAGGCAGCCCGGCCCCGTCGAGATGCCGTAGTAGTTGGTGGACGCCTGGATATCGGACAGGTTCGAACCCGGGCCGCGCGCGCTCACACCGGCAGACCAAGGTCCACGCCAGTTGACCACCTTGCCGTTGAAGACGCGCAGATTTCGATTGCTGGAGGATTGACTGATCCCATGCCCGCTGCTGGCGCCCGGGCCGACCAGCGCGTGCCCGGCCAGGTCGATCGTCACGTCGTCGGCATTGACCGTCAGGCCGTTGGTATCCGTCTGCGTGCAGATCAGCGTGCCGGCCAGCTTCACGGAACAGGGCCACTCGATCAGTTCCGGGATCTCGCTGATCACCAGGTTCAGTTGATTGCCCGATGCGAGCTCGTAGTTGTCCCCGTTGCCGCGCACGATATTGCCCGACACGTACGTTCCGGCCCCCGCGACGATCAGCCCGTTTTCCCTGTTGTCCTCAATCACGTTGTCGATGACCCGCGATTCCTTGTAGACCGCAACCCCGTCCACCCCCGTCCCGGAGACGCGGCAGTCGCGCACTTCTAGCCCCCCGTTGGTGCTGTTGCCGGAGATCCCGCAACTGGCACAGTCGAAGACGTGGCAGTTGCGCACCAGGCAACCCGAGCCGGCGATGATCCCGTAAATCGCCTTTCTCTGCCCGTCGATCCGCAGGTCCTCGAAACGGCTGTTGCCGTGCACGATGTGGCGGCCGTCGACGGCGGCCGAGGTGGGCGCCATCCTGATGTCGCCGTTCCGAACGACAGTGTGCTTTCCCTTCCCGGCGACGATGTAGATGGCGTTGCTGGCGGCCGGCGCGATCTCGAATCCCATCAGGTCCAGGGTCACGTAGTCGGCGTCGATCACAACGGTTTCCGTCATGTTGCTCGCCAGGTAGTATGAGCCGGGCTCCGTGATCAGCCTGCTTGCGTTCGACAGGGGTATCCGCGGCTCCACCTGTTCCAAGGTCCGCATCGTCGAACCCGGCGGACCGGGCGGGGTCAGACCTCCCTGTCCCCATGCCGGAGCAAGGGTCAGACACAGCACGAGGACACCCATCGTCGTGACGACCTTTCTCCCGTCGATCATCTCCGTCTCCTTTCTCGCATCCGACAGCGGAGGCGGATGGCGCACGTCCACACGCCTTCAGGGTCGGTAATCGCGGGGATTCTATCACGCGCCCGCCGCTTCGCCAGCGGATTGATGGGAATCCTCCTCGTCTTCTCTCCGAAGGCGCTCGTGGCGGCAAGCCGCCTCCCGGCTTCAGAGATCCAGTCGCTGTCCTGTCCGCGTCTCTGCGCAGCGGTAGCGCCGATGGCGCCTCACGGCGCCCTGCAGACCGCGATTCTGGCGAATGGGTCGGTTTGCAGCGTGCCCGTGAGGGCATTCGTGCATGAACTCCACACTCGGGTCCGTCGACCCCGGCGCCACGCCATCCAAGTTGCTGACGACGGCTCCCCCGGTCGCCGCTCGCACAACCAGGCAGACGTTGCCGGAACACTCTCGGTGCAATCATCCATGCACACAAAGCCGAAAATGACATCCTTGCTTTTTGGAAGAAGCCGTTCCATATTTCGCGCATGATTCGGCGGGCTGAACTGCTTGGGCGGGTCGAGTACGGACTGAAGCACGGCCCGGTGACTGCGATTCTTGGGCCGCGGCAGTGCGGAAAGACGACGCTGGCGCGGGAGATTGGGCAGCGGCGAGACGCCACGTATTTCGACCTGGAAGACCCCAACGATCAAGCCAGGCTGGCCAATCCTCGGTTGGTGTTGGAGGCAGCGCGCGGGGTGGTGATTCTGGATGAGATTCAACGACGGCCGGAACTCACGATGTTGTTGCGGGTGCTGGCCGACCGGCACCCGTTGCCCTGCCGGTTTATCGTGCTGGGAAGTGCGTCGCCCGCCCTGATGCGCCAGGCGTCGGACAGCCTGGCCGGGCGGGTTCATTTCGTGGACATGAGCGGATTCACGCTGGGGGAAATAGGCATGGAGCAGCGTGACCGGCTTTGGCTGCGCGGCGGCTTCCCGATGTCGTTCCTGGCCGAGACCGACGAAGACAGTCACACGTGGCGGCTGGCTTTTGCGCGGACTTTTCTGGAGCGGGACATGCCGCAACTTGGGGTGCAGATACCGGCGGAGACCTTGCGGCGGTTCTGGACGATGCTGGCGCACTATCACGGACAACTGTGGAACGGATCGGAGATGGGCGGGTCGCTGGGGGTGACACACCACACGACGCGCAGATACCTCGATCTGCTCACCGGGGCTTACATGGTGCGGCAGCTTCCGCCCTGGTTCGAGAACCTGGGCAAGCGGGTGGTGAAGTCGCCAAAGGTGTATGTGCGGGATTCGGGATTGCTGCACACGCTGCTGGGCATCCCGGATTTGGCGGCGTTGCAGGGGCATCCGAAACTGGGGGCGTCGTGGGAGGGGTTCGTGCTCGAGCAGATCCTGTCCTGGGCGGGAGAGCGGAACGCCTACTTCTGGGCCACGCACAGCCGCGCCGAACTGGACTTGATGGTGCTGGCCAAAGGCAAACGCTGGGGCTTCGAGATCAAATACCAGGACGCCCCGACCATCACGAAGTCCATGCGGATCACCATGCAGGATTTGAAATTGGAGCGCCTGTGGGTGGTTTATCCCGGCACGACCGGATACCCGATGGATGAGAATATCGAGTGCGTGTCGCTGGCGGAATTGAACCGGGTGAGGAAGGCGCTGACGTGAATCGCAGTTCGCAGATGGCGCTGGGGAACGTAGATTCCAGGGAAATGGCATCCGAGGATGAGCGTCATACGGGTTAGCGGCCTCGTCAAGGAGTACGGCACCCTCCGGGCCGTGGATGGAGTGTCCTTCACGGCGGAGGCGGGCGAGATCGTCGGGTTGATCGGACCCAACGGGGCGGGCAAGACGACCCTGATCCGCGTGTTGGCCACCCTGCTGGAGCCCACCGACGGCGAGATCGCCATCGGAGGGTTCGACGTGCGTCGCGATGTGCTGGCCGTGCGCAGGGCCATCGGCTACGTGCCCGACTTCTTCAACCTGTATCACGATCTCACCATCCGTGAGTGTCTGACCTTCTTCGCGCGGGCCTATGATGTGTCCCCGGCGGACATTCCCGGCCGCATCGAAAGGGCCTTGCGCGACGTAGCATTGGAGGAGAAGGCCGACGAATTCATCCTCCATCTCTCCCGCGGCATGGTGCAGAAGCTGGGGCTGGCCTGCCTGCTGGTGCGACGTCCACGGCTGTTCTTGCTCGACGAGCCGGCTTCGGGCCTCGATCCATCCGCGCGACGCGATCTGCGCGATGTCCTCACGCGCCTTGGGAAGGAAGGCGCGACCGTGGTCATCTCCTCCCACATCCTGACGGAGCTCGCGGATTTCTGCACACACGTGCTGATCATGGACCGAGGCCGATTCGTCAGGCAGGGACCCATTGAGGGAATCCGCCGGCCGGAGTCGGGTCCTCGAGTCATCCGCATCGTGGTCCGGGGCGAAGCCACTGCGGCGGCCGCGGTATTGAACGGGATCGCCGGAATGACCGTCGGCTATGGAGAAGCCGGACACCTGACGGTCACGCTGGATGCCGACGCTCCCGGCCTCGCGGACGCCGCGGACATCAACCGACTGCTCGTATCGCACGGGATTCCCGTGTGCGGACTCTCCGAGGATGCACCGTCCTTGGAGGATGTGTTTCTCCTGAGCCTCGCCCATTCGTCCGGGCCACCTCACGACGAGAGGCGGAGCGCACATGAGTGACAACCCTCTCCTTGACCGTTACCGCCTGAGCGCGTTGCGGCCGCGGCAGGCATGGATGTTCGGATTGATCTACTGCACCCTTGTGCCGCTCATTCTGCTGGGCTGCTACGTGCGCGAAATCAGTTCTGTGGGACCGGTGGATTGGGGCCGGTTTGTGGAAGGGGTATTCGCGCTCCTCCTATTGCTGGAGATGGCCGTGTGTTGGTTCTGGTGCCCAGGGAACATGGTCCTGGCGATGCGGAATGAGATGCTGAGAAACGCGTACGATTTCTTCACCCTCCTGCCTCTGTCGCCCGCCCGAAAAGCCACGGGCATCCTGGTCGGCGCGAATGCGTTCGCGCTGATCACCGCTGCGATCAACGGCCTGCTCGCGCTGATCGTCGGCGCCGTGGGCGGAGTGCCGATGGCGGCCCTGCTTCATCTGGCCCTGCTACTGGGGGCGGGGTCGCTATTCCTGTCCGCGGTCTGCCTGCTGGGCGCGCTGCAGTCGCCGCGCAAGCCGGAGATGTCGAGCCTCATAGCCCTGGCCACCTTCGTGACGGTCATTTTCGGGCCCGCGGCCTTCTTCTTCACGGTGGAAGCCCCGGCAGGCATCGCCGCGTGGCGCATACCCTTTGCCGGTCTGTCTGTGCCGACGCTCGTGTTTGCCTCCGCACTCCTCCTCTACTTCGCCGGATGGGCAATCGCCGGTATCCTGCGCAAGTTGCGCCAACCTTCCCTCCCGATGTTCAGCCGGTTGGGCTCCATCTGCTTCTCCGCCCTCCTGGGCCTGGTGTTGCTCGGCCTATGCATGCCCCATGCCGGTCGGAACACCGTTGCCCTTGGGTGCTTCGTCCTCTTTGCCCAGTTTGTGATCTTCGCCATGCCGTTCGGGAGCCTCAAGGGGGTGGCCAGTTACCTGGAAAGAGGCCGCATCCTGCTGGCACAAGGGCGCTCGGATAGCGCATTTGCCGCTGGCCTGTTCATGCATTCGAATCTCATGACCGGCCTTCTGCTTTTCCCCGCGTGGGTGCCACTCACACTGGTCATGGCGGCAGCCGATGAGGCCCATAGGGGACACGCGCTTGGCATTCTGGCCGTGGTATTCTCCGCCTACCTCTTCCTGCTGCTGCTTGTCGAATTGCACACCCTGTACAAGCCCGTTCACGAGCGGATCACCGTGCTGTTGTGGTTCATCGCCCTTGTGTGCTTCCTGTGCCCGCTTATTCTCGCGGCCGCATCGGAGAGTCTGCTCATCGCGTCATTCAGCGTCTTCGGGCAGGTAGTCGTGCTGTTTGGATCCTTCAAGGACCCCTCCGCCCCGGCCGGGATCGTTGTCGTGGTGAACATGGCGCTGTGCGTCGTTCCCGCCCTGCTGGTCTGGCTGCGCTACCGGGCCATCCTGCGGCAGCGGCGGGCGCTGATGCCGACGGATGCCGGCCCTGCCGGTTCGGCGGGTTGAGAGTTGCCTCTCGTCGGGAGTCTTGTTCGAAACACATCCTCGTCTGTCTGCGTCCCAACGAGGTCGATAGCGCCTCACGGCGCCCCTACGAACCGCGCTTCCAGGAAGTGGACTCGTTTTCAGCGTGCCCGTGAGGGCGTCCCTGCAGAAGTACTAAGACGCGGCCTCCCGGGTCGTCTTACAGCGGTGCTGATACTCGGCCGATTGGTGCCCCGCAGTGTCTTGCTCAAATCTCCATTAGTCTGTGCCCAAACACGCCTACGATCCGTGTCTCGTCCAGTTTGGATTCACTGTTCGTATGCTGATGTCCGTGGATGACCAAACCAGGCTCTGCCCGTTGGATGTAGGTGTTCAGCGCCTCGAAGCCGAAGTGAACCTCGTCTTCCTGGTCGTGGATTCGTCGGGGAGAGTTATGCGAGAAAAACACATCGACACGGGGGAAGCCTCTCAGGAGATCCTCGACATCCTCTTGGTCGTAAAGGAAATGCCCCCGCGGCTTGTATCGCCACGAGCCATTGAGGCCGCCAAAACTGAGGCCCTTGAATTCCCGGATGTTGATGTGCGCATCCTCAATCGGCTCGGCAAACGGAGCGTTGCTGTCGTGGTTGCCTTTCACTGCGAGAATAAGGGCACATCTGTACGCGTGGCCCGCTTCCAGGATGACTTGGTCGCAGACATCGCCGCACGAAAGGAGGACATCGGCTTCGCCTGCACCATGTTTCCAATGGAAGTCGTCGATGTCAGCGAGAATGAGCAGTTTCATCGTATATGTGACAATAGCGCCTCTTCGCGCCTGATACACGTCTTTGTGCGTTCTTGTAGCTGCGTCGCTGCGCAACGCGCATGCCACACCCTGTGCCCAAAGCGATCGGTCTTCATCGGATTGCGGAGACGCAAGTGGCATGCCCGCAAATGCGTCGTGCATCCGAACTCCTGCCCGCCCGTCTCAACTCACAGCCACGGCGGTTTGGGGGCGGGATGCGCGCGATCGAGGGTGCCGGAAGCGAGTAACGAGTCGAGAGCGGCCAGGAGCGCGGGTTGATCTCGCGGGAAACGCGCTTCCACAGGCAGGACGTTCGAGGCGTGGTTGGCGCGGAAGACCGTGGACTCCAGGCGCAGCGCCGCAACGAGGTCGCGGAGTTCCCGCACCGCTTCGTGTTCCGACAGCATCCGGAAGGAGCCGTCCGCTTCCCACCGGGCGAGCGGCGTGCCGGGAACCGGGATGACGCGCAGCGCCGACAGCAGACGCGGCTGCATCCGGTTCAGCGCCTCCGCCGTCGCGCGCGCATGCTCCGCGCTGCGCTCCGGCCCCGCGAGGCCGAGCAGAACCATCACCGACATCCGCAACCCGCACTCCCGCGCGAGACATCCCGCCTCGACCATCCCGTCTACGGACTCCGTCTTGCCCATGCGCCGGAGCGTCGCGCCATCGCCGCTCTCCAGTCCCAGATACAGGGTGCTCAGTCTCGCGGCGCGCAGTCGCCGGAGTCGTTCCTCCCCGAGCGCGAGTATGGAAGAGCCGTTCGCATAGGTGTTGACGCGGGACAGGCGCGGGAAGGCGGCGGACAGCTCGGCCAGAATGGCCGACAGGCGCTCGAATGAAAGGTGCAGCGCGTCCCCATCGGCGAGAAACACCCGGCGCGCCTCCGGCTGCGCCCGGGCGGCGGCGCGGATCTCGGCCGACACTTCCGCGGATGGCCGCTCGCGGTAGGGATTCCCCCGGTACATGCCGCAGAACGCGCACGGCGGGTGCGGACAGCCGAACGCCACCCGCACAATCACGCTCTCCGCCTCCGCCGGCGGCCGGAAGAGCGGCGGCTCGTCCCACAAGCTCACGACCGCCCCGACTGAAACCCAATCGCGCCGACATCTCAACGCAAATCGAAGTCTGTGAGGCGGGCGTACGCCCGCAGCCCAATTGGGGGCCAGCAGAGGGCAACAGAACCAGCGGACAGAACAACGAGGGCAACGGCGGTCCTGTCTTCCCCGCCCTGCGGCGGCCCCATCCGCATCGCACCCGGTGGATGCACAACACGCGTGCGGCGGGGGGAGCCGCGGGTCGGGCCGGCGCCTTGGGGGCGAGGCCCTCCCGCACCGGGACGAGAAACCGTCCGTGGCCGGCACCGGAGCGATGCGTTTCTGCGTGCGTCGGAGGACCGGTTGTTGCATAACGGCGCGCATGAAGACAGCCCATGGGGACGCCCGTCCGAAGGCATCGCGCAAGGTGCAGGACCGCAAGGCGCCGTCGCGCGGATGGTTGAGCACCGACGAGGAGGAGGTGGAGCGGCGCGTCCTGCGCGCGGCCACCGAGCCGTTCGACATCAAGGCGCTGCACGCCCCCGACGGATTCCACGGCGACTACGTCGTGCGCTCCGGCTCCGGCCAGCCGTACCGCGTGGAGATCCGAACCTTGGACGGCACCGACAACTCCTGTGACTGCCCGGATTTCCGCAAAAACGGACTGGGCACCTGCAAGCACATTGAGACCGTGCGGCTTCGTCTCCGCAAGAAGGGAAGGCGCAGATACGGGGAGGCGGCGCAAGCGGGCTCTCCGTTCGTGGAGGTGTATCTCTCGCGCCGGGGCGAGCCGGTGGTGCGGGTCCGGTGGCCGGCGTCCGTCCCTCCCGGCGTCCATGCCCTCGTCTCGCCCTTCTTCACGGCCGGGCAGGCCCTGCTGGCCGATCCGGCCGACGCGGTGCCGGCTCTGACGCGGGCCGTGGCGTCGGCGCCCCCCGCCGTCCGCGATTGCGTGCGCATCGCTCGCGACGTCGATGAGTGGGCGGCCGAACTCCGCCGCCGCCGCGAGCAGCAGACGGAACGGGAGCAGTTTCTCGCGGATGTCAAGGCTGGCAAGCGTTCGCTCGACGTGGTGAAGGCGAAGCTTCTGCCGTACCAGGTTGACGGCCTGCTCCATCTCGCCTTCGGACGGCGCGCGATGCTGGCCGACGAGATGGGGCTGGGCAAGACGATCCAGGCCATCGCCGCCTGCGTTCTGCTGCGGCAGACCCGGCGGATCGGTCGCGTGCTGGTCGTTTCGCCGGTTTCGCTCAAGGGCGAATGGGAGGAGCAGATCGCGCGGTTCACGGACCTGCCCTCGCGTATCGTGGTCGGTCCGCGCGCCGCCCGCCTCCGACAGTATCGCGACCCTCCCTTCTTCACCCTCTGCAACTACGAGCAGGCCGTGGCGGACGTCGCCGACCTCAACGCGATTCTCGCGCCCGACGTGGTGATCCTCGACGAGGCGCAGCGCATCAAGAACTGGCAGACCCGAACCGCCCGCTCGATCAAGCGGCTGGCGAGTCCGTGCGCGTTCGTCCTCACCGGCACGCCGCTGGAGAACCGCATCGACGAGGTGTATTCCATCGCCGAGTTCCTCGATCCCGCGATTTTCGGTTCGCTCTTCCGTTTCAACCGCGAGTTCTATGACCTTGACGAGCGCGGCCGGCCCGCCGGCTACCGCAACCTCGAGGAGCTGCACCGGCGGCTGTGTCCCATCATGCTGCGGCGGCGCAAGGAGGAGGTGGAGGACCAGATCCCGCCGCGGACTGATAAGAACTTCTTCGTCGGCATGGCCGGGGAGCAGGCCGCGCGATACGAAGAATACAAGACCCGCGTGGCCAAGCTGGTGATGATCAGCCTGCGGAGACCGCTGACCAGGGAGGAGTTCGAGAAGCTCCAGAAATGGCTCGCCTGCATGCGCATGCTCTGCGACACGCCGTACATCCTCGATCCCGAATGCCGCCTGTGCCCCAAGCTCGACGAGCTGCAGCCGGTGCTGGAGGAGGTGCTCGCGGCGGGGGAGAACAAGGCGATCGTGTTCTCGGAATGGGAGCGCATGCTGGAACTGGTGCGCGAGCTGGCCGCGGAGATGGGTGTCCCGTTCGCCTGGCACACGGGCAGCGTGCCCCAGATGAAGCGCAGGGACGAAATCCGGCGGTTCAAGGACGATCCTTCCTGCCGGCTCTTCCTGAGCACCGACTCGGGCGCCACGGGACTCAACCTGCAGGCGGCCAACGTCGTGGTCAACCTCGATCTCCCCTGGAATCCGGCGAAGCTGGAACAGCGCATCGCGCGCGCCTGGCGCAAGCATCAGACGCGCTCCGTGCGGGTGATCAACCTGGTGACCGAGGACTCGATCGAGCACCGGATGCTCGGACTCCTCGCCGGCAAGAGACAGCTGGCTGACGGTGTGCTCGACGGCCGGGGAGACCTGGCGCGCATCCGGATGCCCAGCGGGCGAGCCGCGATGGTCGAACGGCTTCAGTCGCTCATGGGCGCCCCTTCGGCGGCGGCGCCCGCCGCGGCCGCGGCGGCCGGCCCCGCGCCCAAACCCGCCGTTCCGCCCTACGAGGCCCTGCGGGAAGACCTCGTCAGCCGCCTCGGCACCCGCCTCCTGATGCTCCAGTCGCACGAGACGCCGGGAGGCCGGCCGGTGGCGCTCGCCGTGGTGGACGGCGCGGCCGACCAGGTCGCGCCCTGGGCGGAGCGGCTGGTGCGCGAACGGTTCGCCGGCGCCGATGCGCCGCCGAAGCTGGAGCTCCTGGACCGCTCGACCTATGAGACCATCCAACGCCTCATCGCCGCGGGCATGCTGCGGCCCGACGAGCGATTCGTCCGCGTGTGGCACCGCGAGGGCGCCGTCGCGGCAGAGGCGAAGGCGCGCGACGAACGGCGACGTGAGGCGGCGATGAAGCACCTGGCCGAGGCGCGGCGTAAGGGGCGAATGGCGGAACTGCTCGCCGGAGGCGGATTCACGCGCGAGGCGGTGCCTCCCGTGGCGGCCGCGGTCGAGGAAGCGGTGCGCGCGGCATGGATGTTTCCGTCGCGGCCCGGCGACGCGACCGATCTGCCCGCCGACATGCCGGCGGCGGAGATCGCAGCCGCCTTCGAGGCGCTGCAATTTCCGGAGTCGACGGTCGCTCTCATCGTCCGCCTGCGCGAGGCCGCACGGGGCCCGGAGCTCGAAGAGAAGACCGCCGCCGCGCTGCTTGCGGAGGCCCGTGCCCTCCTCACGGAGATCGATCGCGCCCTGACGGCGCGGGCGCTGGGCTGACGCCTCCGGCCACCGTCATGCGCCGTTCCGCGCGGCATCGTCGCGCCCGCACCGCAAGACGGCGAGAACGCCCCGGGAACCCACAAGAAGATGCTACACAAAGGCGCGCATCACGCTCGAAAAGGGGCTAGCCGCCCGCCTCGCGTTCGTCGTCGATCTCCAGGCTTTCGAGGTACAGCTCGCGGCCGGCGGTGATGTCCACATCCCCGCTGCCGCACGTGTCGCACAGGAACCGGGGAGGCTGGGCCTCCTGTTCCGCGCCGCACGCGCGGCAGCGGAAGCGGACCGGGATGGCCCGGATCTCCAGCCGGGAGGAGGCGGCCCGCGTGTCCTTCACCAGCAGGTCGTAAATCGTCGTCAGCGAGTCCTCGACGATCTGGTGCATCCGGCCGGCGGCGACGCGCGTCACTCTGAGCCGGCCCGGGCCGATGTCGCGGCGTTCCATCTCTTCAAGGACAAGGTCCAACAAGCTCTGGCAGATCGAGAACTCGTGCATGCGGAGGATTGAACACGAAGGCGCACGGGACGCCAAGAGAAACAGCACAGGGCGACATGACGGTTCTGCCCGGCACGTGAGAATCCCACGGCTGTGTCAAGAAACCGGCTCGGCAGAGACGCCTCGCCCCGAAGACGAAGCTCGATGAATTCTGGACCCTTGAAACCGCCGCCGTGTTTGCTCACCTGCGGAGAAATGCGAAGCGGCTGGCGGCGCAAAATGTCCACCTCAGGGACTCCGACGAAGACGGAATCCGCACCCGTTTCCAGAAAGCCAAGGACCTACTCGTCCCGCTGGAGGCGCGCATCAAGTTTACCGACGCGCTCATCAATCACATTGTGTATGCCTTGGTCGTTGAAGGTGGCCGGGGTTGAAGGCTCGCCGCGTGCTCTGCGCCCCTTCTCGCATATCGCAAGCAGTCTTTCCTGCCTCCTTGCTCACCATGAGCTTGTTTTCCCCGTTCTTTTCGATCTTCTTGTTCAGTCGGAATGCGCTGTGTCTGCAAGGGCTTGCCCGGTCATGCTTCATCCCGCCCGGCCACGGCTGCCCCGTGGCCGGGCGGCGCTGACTGCGATGCGGATGGGATCGGGCGAGTCCGCGAGTTCCCCGGACGGCAACGCGTCAGCCTGGCCCAGATGCAAGGCGGAGCGGGCGGGCGCTGGACTCATGTCCGCGCCGCCCGCGACAACGCCGCAGATGGGCCGGGATCACGCGCGATCCGTTCGGCCCCATCCGCATCGCACGCTCCGTATGCAGAATACGCTTGCTAGGACCAGCAAGCGCAACACTCCACGAAAGATGCCATCAACTCTCGCTTCGACAACCGGCCTCCGCCAGCTCCGCCAGCACCGGCAGGGCGAGGGGGGCGTGCGCGAGGGCCCGGCGGAGCATCCGCAGGGCCGGGGGGATGTGCCGCAGAAATCGCTCCGCCCCCGGCAGCGCGCCCAGCCGCGCGTACGCGCCCAGGGCCTGGGTGAGACGCTGGACCGCCGCCAGCCAGAACAGGTCAGGGCGTGCCGTCCGCGCCCCGACCCGCCGCACGTAGGCGGCCAGCAGCCCGGTCTGGACCGGTTCGGGGAGTTCGACATAGGGATCGCAGAGCAGGGAGGCGAGGTCATACATGGCCGGTCCGAGACGCATGCCCTGGAAGTCGATGAAACCGGGCCCGCCCGCCGTGAGCAGGATGTTGCTCGACTGCAGGTCGCGATGCACGAGGACCGGCGGGGCGCGGACCAGGGGTTCGGACACGGATTGAAGCTCCCGCAGGACCGCGCCGACCTCGCTGGCCGAGCGGTCGCGCCGTCGCCGCAGGTAGTGCTCCGTGAAAAGGCGGTGCTCGCGATCGTACAGCGGCGGGGCGAAGGGCTCCTCCAGCCCCAGACGCAGCCGGGCCGCCTCCGCCGTCCCGCGCACGTGCCATCGCGCGACCTGGGCGATGACGGGGCGGTAGAGGGCAGACGCGCCCCGCGGTCCGGCCGCGCGCACGGCCGCCTGCAGATCGTCGGTGCCGAAGTCCTCCATGATGAGAAAGCGCCTCTCCCTGTCCTCGGCCTGGACCCGCGGCACGCGCAGCCCCAGCCGGCGCAGGAACCGCGCGTGGCCGGCATACCGCTCGTTCTCGGGGCGCTCGTGGCCGTACCGGATGAGCATGCCTGTCCATTCCGCGCCTTCAAGCCGCACAAACGACCGGTCCGATCCGCGGGGTTCGAGCACGATGGCGGTCAGGTCGCCGACGGGCCGGCGCAGGTCGGCCAGCGCATCGTTTTCGAAGGACGTGATGGCGGTGCGGGCCGGCACGACGAGATGGCCGGCCGGTCCGCGCGCGAGGGCGCCCGGTCCGACCACCGCCTGCCGCACATCGGCCCTCCGCGTCACCCGTCCGCCGTCGCAGACCACCGCGTCCTCCAGCCGCGCATCCCGCTCGACGACGGCATGGGGACCCACGCTGGCGAACCCCGCGATATGCACGCCGGCGCGCCGCAGCGCCCGCTCGCGGCGAAGCGCCTCGGCGGAGGCGAGCGTGTGTCCCGGCGCATGCCGCCGGGCGGCCTCGCGAACCTCGCGATGGGCCGCCAGGTACTGCGCGGGAGTGCCGATATCCGCCCAGTACGCGCGGGGGCACGCTACGCCGGCGATCCGCCATCCGTCGGCCTGCGCGGCCTCGTAGACGTGCACGAGGGTGGCGAAGCCGGTTTCCGGCACATAGCGGAGCGCCTCCGGCCGCACGAGCTGAAGACCGCAGAACGTGAATGTGCCCGGCGTGCCCGGACGATGGCTGCGAAAGCATTCGATACGGCCGTCCTCCATCTCGACCGTCCGCGGCCCGCGCGTCGCGTGCAGCCAGACGGCGGCCAGCGTCCGGGGATGCCGCAGGGCGCGCAGGAACGGATCGCGCGGAAGCTCGGCGGCAATGTCGGCGTTCACGACCCAGAACGGCGCCGCATCGAAGAACCACGCCCCGCGCCGCAACGCGCCGCTCGTGCCGAGGATGTCCGGCTCGAAGGAGAGGCTGATCCGCAGGCCGTCCGCCCGGCGGCGCCGCGCCCACTCCAGCAGGGCGTCCGCCCCGTGGTGCAGGTTCACCAGCACCTCGCGCACCCCCCATGCGCGCAGGCGGGCGAGCACGTGCTCGATCATCGGGCGTCCCCACAGCGGCAGCAGCGGCTTCGGCACCTGCGCCGTCAGCGGACGCAGCCTCGTGCCGTAGCCGGCGGCCAGAACCAGGGCTTTCTCGGGCGGACGGTTCATGTGTATAGTCGGGCGGCTACTATACCGGGCGCGGGGGACGCATGAAGCACAAAGCGACAAACCCGAAATCCGAATCTCGAAATCCGAAGGAAACCGGGAATCCCGAAAAGGGAAACAGGCAAGGGACGTCGGGCTTGCACGCATCCCGTTCCCCCGGTTTCGGGATTCCATGTTCAGAGATTCCTTCGGGATTCGGATTTCGGATCTCGATCTTCCTCGTCGGGCTTCTCCTGGCCTCACCGGCGGGCCGGGCCGTCGAACGTCCTCCGGCGCCCCCCGACACCCGTGCGCCGCCGGCCGCGGCCTCCTCCGCCCTCACCAACGCGGTGCTGCAGCTCTCCGACGCACAGAAGACGCAGGCGGCGGCGATCATGCAGGCGCACCGTGACGCCATCCAGTCGACGCTGAAGAAGTCGGGCGAGGCCCGCCGCGCCTTGTTCGACGCCATACACGCCGAGCCGTTCGACGAGCAGGCCGTGCGCGCGGCCAGCCGCAGGGCGGCGGCTCTCGACGAGGAGCTGAACGTCCTTCGCGGCCGGCTGACCAGCGCGCTGCGCGCGATCCTGACCCCGCCGCAGCGCGCCGCGATGGACCGCATGAAATCCGACCTGGAACTCTCCATCGAATCGCGTTCGCGCACGGCCGGAAGCCTGCTGGACGCCTGGATCGAGGAGAACGCCCGGGCGGCGGCGGACCGGTAGCGAAGCCGCCGGATGGAGGGGAATCCCGCGCCGTAATCGGAGGTTGAAGGCGCGATGCGGATGAGGCCGAATGGCGCAGACCTCAGGCTGTACGGCACAAACTCCGCGCGGGAGCGCCGAGCTGCCACCTCACCGTCCCCCCGCGCCGACCGCCTCCTCCGCCAGAGTACGAAGCGTCACCGGTCCCAGAAGGCCGGACTCGAACACCGGCCAGCTAGAGGCGTCGAACGGCTTGTAGTTGATGTTGACGATGTTGATGTCGCGCATGATCTTCCACGGCGCCTTGCGCCGGTCGAGATCACGGATGCGGTTCGCCGCGAGATTGGTCACTTCGACCTCCAGGTTGTTCCCCTTTGGCTTCAGCAGCTCCGCCGGCACGGCCACCCGGTACGGCCGCATGAGCAGCGTGCCGAGTTCGCGACCGTTGAGCGTGACCTTCGCGGCGCAGCGAACGTCGCCGAGATCCAGCAGCATGGGCGATGGCCGATGGCCGATGGCCGATCGCCCCGCGCCGTTGCCTGCGCTTTCTGGATCTCGAACTCCTTGCGCGGTATCGGGCATGTCAGGCGGATAATCGAAGGTCGTGCGGTATACCGCCGTCCCCCCGAAAGCCTCGGCGGCCGGATCGCCGGAGAGGGTCCATGATTTCAGTTCCTGCGTGTCCCATGGCTTCGGCAATTCCGGCCCGCCGGCGATGAATTCAACCTTCCAGGGACCGGAAATCGCCGCGCGGGATTGTCCAACGACAGGAAACCGCCACGGCGGCGCGTCCACATCGGCGGTCTCGAAGGTGCGCAGAATGAGGGAGTGGGCCGGTTCGATGTGAAGCCGCACCTCTGCCGCGCCGTCTGCACCCCGCCGCACTTCTCCTTTCCCCGTCGCGCCCCCGAGCGGGTCCATGACCAGCGCCGACCGCATCGGCGTGGACAGCGCACACCAACCCTCCATCGGTGTCATGCCGTGGTTCACGATCAGGTAGTGCCGCCCGCCGTCGCGCGTCCGCCGGATGAAGCGCGCGCCGGGGTGATCCACGAGCGTCTCGCGCCGCAGGCCGGCGCGCGCGAGGGCGGCATCGAGCGGCCCTGTCAGCACGTGTCCGCGGCCGACGGCCGTCGCGCGCAACGGTCCATCCGCCTCCGCCTCGGGTAGCCGCCGCAGGCGCTCCCGCATCCGCGCCCGCCGCTCCTCCAGCCGCCCGAGACCCGGGACGTCCTCCGGCAGGCCCCCTTCGAACACCACCGTCGCGCCCTGCTCCGCGAGGTCCAGCAACCTCGCCAGCGTGGGGTCGGGCATCAGCCGGGCCGGCGGGACGACGATCGCGCGCCACGCATTGCCGCCCGGCCCGCGGAGCGCCTGTCCCTCGACACGCACCCCGGCGAGCAGCCGATCCGAGACATAGTCGAACCCGAAGCCCTTCGTCCAAAGCCAATCCGCCGTCCGGCCCACCGGCGCCTCCTGCAGCCATCCGCGGCTATGCACCGTGAACTGGAACGGCCCGCCGGTCGACCACGTCTCGTGGATCGGCCAGTAGAGCAGCACGTCGTTGTCCGGCCGGCCGGATTGCAGCACGGACTGGCAGCGCCCGATATGGGCATTGAGCGCGGGCGCGACGCGCCAGAGCGGGTTGCGCGGATTCATCTGCGAGGACGCGTAGAAGAACCAGCCCGGCCACGCCGCGTCGTCGGGCGAATAGACGCAGCCGTGGTAGAAAACATGGTTCACGCCCGACAGGAACAGCAGGTCGATGAAGCATTTGAACTCCTCCGGCGTCTCGCAGAAATGCTCGGCCATCCACGTGCACGATTCGGCGGCGGTCAGCGGACGACCGGCGACGTGCGCCGCGGAGGAGGCGAATTTCGACACGAGCGGATTGCGGTCGCCCTCCCCGAACCGCCCGTCGAATCCGGACTTGAGCGGATCGCGCGTGCCGCGGGCGAACATCTCGGTCTCGGGGATGTCGGCGATCGCGTAGAAATCCAGCAGGTTGCACGGCGCGCCGTGCGCCTCGTTGCGCGTGCGCATGCTCCGCTCGCGGCACCAGGCGGCCCACGGCGCGAAGACCTCGTCGATCTGGATCTCGGAGAGCGTCTCGCGGTAGTCGCAGCGCACGCGCGCGGCCCGGTCGGGGTCTCCCTTCCCCGCGAACGCCTCCGCCTCGTCCGCGAGGCGGTAGCCGTGGCGCTTCTCGAACGCGGCGGGAACGGCGTCCGACCAGTTCGGCCCGAAGTACTCGTAGGAATCGTGGTACATCGCGCGGGGCCGCGGCGCGCCGGGGGCGTCGAACACGGGCGTGAACCACTGCAGGTAGGTCTTCATCGCCCGCGGGTCGAACGGGTTGAGCATGGGGCCCTCGCCGCCCGGCCCGGCCCGCTTGACCTTCGGGGCCGCGGGGGCCGCGGCCAACACCCCGTTGGTGACGACGACCTTCCAGCCCGCCAGTTCCTTCGTGATACAGGGACCGCCGAAACACCAGCCGGTGCCGGTGGTTAGGTCGACCCCGAGGTCCAGCTTCGCGGCCTCGTCGATCGCAAACGCGAGCATCTCCATCCATCTCGGACTGAGGTATTCGATGTAGCGCGCCTCCGCGCCCCTGGCGCCGTAGATCGGGATGATGTGAATGCCTCCCAACCCTCCATCCCTGTAGCGCCGGAGCTCGCGCGCGAGGTTCTCGCGGTCCACCGCGCTCCCCGGCCACCAGTTGTACGCCCACGGCCTGCACTCGCGGGTGATGGGCGGCCAGTCCGCGGGCCCCTCCGCCGCCACGGCTCCCCCCGCGGCCAGCCATGCGATGACCATCGGGCACAGGACGTTCTTCATCGGATGTTCCCTTCTCGCGTGAGTGTAGCGCCTGCAGATCAGAGTTCGGAGTTCAGAGTTGGGAGGTCCACAGGATTCGCGCACGCCGCACTGCGGCGTGGCCACAGTCGTTTGGATTGCGGGCACAGGCCCGCCTCAAGGAATCCGGATGGCCCAATCCGTCAGAGCACGAACAGGGAACAGGACACTCGAGAGATGGCGGGCTGGCCGAAAAAAAACGATTGTGCCATGGGGGGTGCCGTGGCACCATCGGGCGACACGCGGGAAGAGGGGCAGGGTTCGTGTCGCGTCGGAGGGCAGGCCGATGAAGAGGTCGCGGAGACGGATGGCGGGTGTGGTCGCATGCATGCTGTTCGCGGGCGCGAGCGCGCTCGAGGGACAGACCGTTCCCAATGGCAGCTTCGAAACGGACACTTTCACCGTCTGGCCGGGCTACGTCAGCGGCAACGGGCCGATCACCGGATGGACCACCGATGTCGGCGATCGCACGGGGCTCAATCCCGCCGGCGGGAGCCCCTTCGCCGACAACGGCACCGTGCCGGACGGCGCGAACGTCGCCTTGATCCAGGCCACGGACGGGGCCACTCCTTATCTGCAAACCACCGTCAGCGGCCTCGTGTCCGGCGAGACGTACCGGGTGTCGTACCGCTACAATGCCCGGAACTATGACGTCGCCAACGGCCAGATTCTGTCCACCCTCGACACGGCCACCCCGACGGTCCTCCAGAACAGCGTGCGCTATCCCGTGGTGGGTGGAACCAACCCGTATTTTCTCGGCGCCTATGAGTTCACGGCGACCGCCGACTCGCACGCGCTGAGGTTTCAGAACACGCTGCCGACGGCCTCCGGCGGCGACGGGACGGTGCTGCTCGACGACGTGCGCGTGCAGCGGGCGGCGGATGCGATGGGGTTGACGATCTACCACTGGACCGGCGACGCGGACAGCGGCATCAGCTCCGCGGCGAAGTACTCGCACGCGCTGAACTTCGGTTCGACCGCGAGCCCGACGGTCAACGGCGTGGCCTTCACGGGCTACGGGGGCGGTGCGCCGTCGGCCGGGGTGGGCGGCGCCAATTTCTCGACCGCGAGCGGCATGACCGGCGTTCTCAACGGCGACGGCAACAATGTGACGGCCGGCGGCGGAGGCAGCGGCACACTGGCGACCGATTTCATCTATGGGGGGAGCGGCCAGGAGGTCGCCCTGGGCGGCCTTCTGCCCGGGCGGCGGTACAAGACCTCGGTCTTCTCCGTCGGATGGGACGACCAGCCGTCGGACCGGCTCTCGCAATTCTCCGTGAACGGCAGTGACAACGTGATGCTGTACCATCCCGAGATGGGCAACGACAACGGCTTCCGGCACACGTGGCGGGTGCAGGCGGACGCCAGCGGATCGATCAGCGTCACCAACACTCCGGTCAACGGCGCTTCCAGTTGGCACTACTACGCGGTGGCCAACCAGGCGGATCCCTCGACTGAGATCGTGGCCACCTCGTTCGCGGGCCTGAACGGCAGCGCGAACGGGCAGAACATCACTCACGCGAACGCGACCCCGGACTATGCCAACCGTCCCGGCAGCGCCACCTGGACGGAGACGGGCATGAACGATGCCTTTCACGTCGACGTCCAGAACGGCGCGGCCGTCCTGGGCCCCAACGCGGGCGCGGCGATTTCGATTGCCTCGGCGGGGGAGTACACGAAGCCGTCGTTCATGAACCTGCAGGGCGACCTGCGGATCGGGAGTTTCGTGGGAACCGACTACCAGTACTCGCGCGGCGTCGGGCTGGGATTCTACGTGGCGGGCGGATACGAAGACGGTGGCGTGGAGGTGGGAACGGGATTCACCGGACTGGTGCTCTCGCCGCAGGGAGATCTGTACCGCGTGCTCAACGGAGTGGCCGACCAGGCGAACATGATCGCCTTCAGCGGCGGCACGTTCGACGCGAACCTGTACTACACGCTGTCGTACAACATCGACACCGCTTCGGGCGCGATCTGGGGGATTCAGCTGGCCGGCTCGACCGCCGACTACGGCGTCCTCGGCAACACCACGGCCTTCGACGACACGCACACGGCCATGGTCGGATTCCTGGGCAGCTCGGCGGCCCCTGACACGTATGGAAACGTCGAGAACTTCGCGCTCTCCACCACCATTCCCGAGCCCGGCACCTTCGGATTACTGGGCGCGGCGCTGCTCGCCCTGGGGCTCCGCAGACGGAATCGCTGATCGCGCAGAGCGCGCGGCCCGAACTTTTCCCCCCCCTCGACGGTTCCGCCGGGGCCGCCGCCAGCGAAGTCCTTGATTCGCTTCCGTGAATGTATCAGGATGCGGCAAACAAGAAAGGTCGGGCCGCCACGTGAAGGTTGTGGTGCAGATTCCCGCACTCAACGAGGAGAAGACCATCGCCGACGTCATCCGGCGCGTGCCCCGTCCCATGAACGGGATCGACGAGCTGGCGTTTGTGGTCGTCAACGACGGCTCCACCGACCGCACGGCGGAGCTGGCGCGGGAGGCCGGCGCGCAGGTGGTCAGCCACCCGCGGCCATGCGGAGTAGGCGCCGCGTTCCGCACCGGGCTGGCGACATCAATCGAGCTCCGACCGGATGTCATCGTCACCATCGACGCCGACGGCCAGTTCCGGCCGGAGGATGTCCCGCTGCTTCTCGCGCCTCTCCTGGCCGGCGAGGCGGATTTCGTCACCGCTTCGCGCTTCGCCGATCGCGCGCTCCTTCCGGAGATGCCGCGGGCCAAGCGATGGGGCAACGATTTCATGGCGCGCTGGATCAGCACGCTGACCGGCCAGCGGTTCCATGACGTCTCGTGCGGCTTCCGCGCCTACTCCAGCGCCGCGTTTCTGCGCCTGGTGCTGCTGGGCACCTTCACCTACACGCATGAGACGTTCCTCAGCCTGGCCTTCGCGGGCCTCCGCATCCGCGAGGTGCCGGTGCCGGTGCGGGGCGTGCGCGAGCACGGGAAGTCGCGCGTGGCCTCCAATCTGCTCCGCTACGGCTGGCAGACGGCCGGCATCATCCTGCGCACGTACCGCGATTACCGGCCCCTGCGGTTCTTCAGCTGGCTGGCTGCGGTGCTGATGATCTTCGGCCTGGGGTTCTTCGCGTTTCTCATGTCCGTCAAGATCCGGACCGGCGTCTTCACCCCCCACAAGTGGTCGGGCTTCGTCGCGGGCGCCTTCGGCGCCGCGGCCATGGTGATGTATCTCGTCGGCGTGGTGGCGGAGATGCTGGACCGCATCCGCGCCGCGCAGGACGAGATTCTCTACCGGGTGCGGCGGCAGGACTACCTGGGGCGCCGGTGACGGGCGACCGAGAAGGATCGGTGAATCCGCCCCGCCCCATTCTGGTGCCGTCGTATTGGAACCTCAATGCGCCGGCGGCGGGCGGTACGCGGCGGGTGGCCGCGCTGCTGGAGGCGATCGGACGCGACCGCGTTTTTCTCGTGCAGCCGGCCCCCGCCCATCCGGTTTACGCGGGCGTGACGTACGCCCCCGACCTCGGCCGATGGCGACGCCCGATCAACTTCGGCCTTCTCAACTTCTTCTGGCCGTCGACCGCACGGCGTCTCCGCCGCCTGGTGGGCAACCTGCGCCCGGCGGCGGTGGTCCTGACCTCGATGTGGACCTGGGCGCCGTTTCGCCGCGCCCCGCCGGGGGTGCCGGTGATCTGGGACGCCCACGACGTAAACGATGTCATCATGTCCGCCCGCTTCGGCGCCGGGCATCCGATCTCGCGCACCCTGCGGGCGTGGGAGCGGCGTGTCCTGCGGGTGGCGGACCGGGTGATCGCCTGTTCGGACGTCGACCGCGATCTGTTTATCCGCATGTACGGCACGCCGGTCGAGCGGCTGGCGGTCGTGCCGAATGGCGTGCATGTTCCGTCCGCCGCCGAGCTGGAGAGCCGTCCCCCGCTGCCCCCCGCGCTGGAGTCGGCGCTCGGGAGCGCCGTGGCGCTTCTCTTCATGGGGAATGCCGCCTACCGGCCCAATGCCGAAGGCCTTACGTTCCTCGTGCGGACGGTCCTGCCCGCTCTCGAAGCGCGCGAGCCCGGACGCTTCCGCCTGCTCGTCTGCGGCGGCGCGCTGCCCGCGGGGCTTTCCCATCCGGCCGTGGTGGCGGCCGGCAAGGTGTCGGACGACGTGCTGACCGCCTGTCTCCGGCGGGCGGAGGTGTGCCTGTCGCCGACGTTCAGCGGCTCCGGCACGCGGCTGAAGGTGCTGGAGTACCTGGCCTGGGCGAGGCCGGTGGTGACCACCGCCAAGGGCGTCGAGGGCATCGCCGGCGAGCCAGGCCGCGACTACATCCTGGCGGAACCGGATGGTTTCGCGACACGGATCCTCGACCTCGCCGCCGACCCCGGGCGGGCGAAGGCGCTGGGCGCCGCCGGACGACGCCTGGTGGAGGCGCGCTATGACTGGCACACCTGTCTGCAGCCGCGCTGGAGACAGATCATTGACGAGTGCGTGGCCGGCCCAGACCGCGCGCAAACTGCGCCGCTTTCACGGCGGGCCGCGGGCCTCCATGGCTCGACGGGCGAAGCGGGGTGACCCGGCCCTCCACGCCGCGCGCCGGTTTCGCGTGTGGAGGGACGAGCTGCCGCGAGTCCCGATCAACCGAGAAGCGTCGGCTTCGTCGCCTGCGCGGGGGCTTCGGTCTGGAGGCATCAGGGGCGCGGGATCCACGTTGTGAAGGGCCACCAGGGCAGGTTGCGAAGAACGCCCCAGAGGAGGACCGCCGCAAGCAGGGTCGGAATGAACCAGGCCGGCCACGGCCGGCGCGCCCATGGATGGCGCACGGCCAGCCAGTCCTTCAGAAAAAGGCCCACGATCAGCGGGACGGCCAGCACCGCCGCCGGATTCATCCGCCAGGCGCCCGCCAGATTCAGGTGAAGCAGCCGGTACAGCGCGCGCGTGGAGCCGCACCCGGAGCAGTAGAAGCCCGTCAGGGCATAAAGCGGGCACGGCGGCAGCCATGGACTGCAGCCCGACTCATACGGATCGCTGAAGAACAGCACCCCGGCGACCACGAGACCGGCGGCGGCCGCGGCGATCAGGCCCGTCCGCCCGGAAGACCCGGACATGGGCCGCTACTGACCCTGGGCCGCGGCTCCGGCCATGGCCAGGCCGAGGCCGAGCACTTGCGCCAAGATCGAGATGACGATCCCGGCTAGGCCGAACCCGAAGGCCATCCAGCACCAGAACTTCGCCTTCTTCGAGGCCTCCTGCGCGCCGGCGATGTTGCCCTGGGTAATCAGCCCATTGACCTTTGCGGCGTATACGATGGCGGGAATGCCGAAGGGCAGGCAGCAGAGGATGGTGACCACGATCGACTGCCAGAGGTAGTTCGTCACATTCGCGGGCACGGACGGCGGTGTGGCTTCTGTCATGATAGACCCCTTCTCTTGTTTCCGACGCAGGCCGAGCATGTGCGATCGCCACACTCATGACAGGCCGAAACGCCGCCCGCTTGTTGGCGTTCCGGACGCGGGAATCGGACGCCGCGCGGGGAGGGCGAGTTTGAGGCGGAGTGAGAGGGAGGAGTCGGACGGGGAACGGGCGGTTGCGGGAGGTCCCGTGTTGGAGTATACATGGCGGCTCTTAGCCGGTGGACCAGACCATGAGCGAGACGAACAACGCGGCGAAACCGATGCACTTCATCCGCCAGATCGTCGCGGACGATGTGGCGGCGGGGAGAAACGGCGGGCGGGTGGTGACCCGGTTCCCCCCGGAGCCGAACGGCTACCTGCATATCGGCCACGCCAAGGCGATCTGCCTCGACTTCGGCATGGCGAAGGAATTCGGCGGCCGCTGCCATCTGCGCATGGACGACACCAACCCGACCAAGGAGTCGATGGAGTACGTCGAGGCGATCCGGGAGGACATCCGCTGGCTGGGCTGGGACTGGGGCGAGCATTTCTACTACTCCGCCGACTACTTCGAACGCATGTACGAGTGCGCCGCCCGCCTGGTCCGCGAGGGCAAGGCCTACGTGTGCGAGCTCTCGCAGGAGGAATGGAAGGAGTACCGCGGCGTCCCCACGCGGCCGGGCCGCGACAGCCCCTTCCGCGGCCGCCCCCCCGCCGAGAGCCTCGACCTCTTCGCCCGCATGCGGGCCGGCGAGTTCGCCGACGGCTCGCTCTGCGTGCGCGCGAAGATCGACATGGCCTCGCCCAACATGCACCTGCGCGATCCGGTGATCTACCGCATCATGCGCGTGCCGCATTACCGGACCGGCGACCAGTGGTGCATCTATCCCACCTACGACTTCGCGCACCCGCTCGAAGATGCCTTCGAAGGCATCACGCATTCGCTCTGCACGCTCGAGTTCGAGGTGCACCGTCCCCTCTATGACTGGGTCGTCGATCAACTCGACCTGCCGTACCGGCCTCACCAGTACGAGTTCGCCCGCCTCAACCTGACCTACACCGTCATGAGCAAGCGGAAGTTGCTCGAGCTCGTGCAGGGCAACCACGTCGACGGCTGGAACGATCCGCGCATGCCCACCATCTCCGGCATGCGCCGCCGCGGTTATCCCCCCGAGGCGATCCGCCAGTTCTGCGAAGAGGTCGGCGTCACCAAGTACGAGAGCCTGACCGACGTGGCGCTGCTGGAGCACTGCGTGCGGGACGAGCTCAACCGCACGGCGCCGCGGCGGATGGCCGTGCTGGATCCGCTGCCGGTGAGGATCGAGAACGCGGCCGCCGTTCCGGCCTCGGTGCGCGCGGTGAACAACCCCGAGGATCCCGCCGCCGGAGAGCGCGACGTGCCGTTTGGCGCCGAGCTGCTGATCGAGCGCGACGATTTCATGGACCCGCCCCCGCCGAAGTACTTCCGTCTCTCCCCCGGCCGCTCGGTCCGCCTCCGCTACGCCGGCTTCCTCACGTGCACGGGCGTGGAGACGGACGCCGCGGGGGCCGTGAGCCGGATTCTCTGCCGCTGGGATCCGCCCGCGGCCAATCTGAAGGTCAAGGCGACGATCCACTGGGTCCCGGCCCCGCAGGCGGCGCGGGTGGATGTGCGCCTGTACGACCGGCTGTTCAAGGTCGAGGATCTGTCCCAGACCCCGGAAGAGGCGGACTTCAAGGACTTCCTGAATCCGGATTCGCTGAGAAACGCATCCGCCGTGGTCGAACCGGCGCTCGCGGCGGCGCAGCCGGGGGAGCGGTTCCAGTTCGAGCGCATCGGTTACTTCTGCGCCGACGCCCGGGACTCGAAGGCGGGCGCCCCGGTGTTCAACCGGACGGTGACGCTCAAGGACACGTGGGCGCGTCTGGAACAGCAGCGGACCGCCCGGCCCGGCTGAGATCGTGAAACCGGTTCCCGTTGTTGCCGACCTGGCGTTGCTGGAGGCCTTCCTCGACAGCCTTCACGCCCCGTTCCTCTTCGTCGACACGGAGCACGTGATCCGCCGGATGAACCGCGCGGCGATCGCGTACTACAAGGAAGGCGAGTCGTTGATCGGCCGGTCAATCCTCGACTGCCACAACGAACGATCCCGCCGGGTCATCCGCGAGGTATTCGCCGCCATGCAGGCCGGCGAGGAGGAGCGGCTGATCACCGACAACCGCAGGCACCGGATCTTCATGCGGGCCGTGCGCGACCGGGCAGGTTGTCTGATCGGCTACTACGAACGCTACGAGCCGCCGCGGATGGACCGGCAGGGCGCCGAAGATGCAGGAGCGGCGAGGCCGAACGCGCTGTAGTTCCGCCGCTCCGTCGGCGGAAGGGGATGGATTCTCCCGCCGCGCGATGTCATGCTCGTGCCGTGGGCGTGGCCCGGGCATCCGTCCGGGCGACACGGCCGGCGCGAAAGGGCGCCGAGGGAGGACGGCTTCCGCCGTCTTGAGCCTATGAACAGGTGGACACGAAGGCAGTTCCTTGCCGCGGCCGCGGTGGCGGCTGTCCGCGGCCGCGCGGCGGAGACGAAGAAGCCCAACATCCTCTTCCTCTTCGCGGACGACATGCGCTTCAGCACGATCGGGGCGCTGGGTTATCCCGTACGGACGCCGAATCTCGACACCCTGGTCCGGCGCGGGACGGCCTTCACGCACGCGTGCATCCCGGGCGGCACCAGTGGCGCCGTCTGCATCCCGAGCCGGGCGATGCTGATGACCGGCCGGACGCCCTACCGCCTCAACAACAAAATCGGCGACCACCCGACATGGCCCGAGGCGTTCCGCCGGACGGGCTACACGACCTTCCTCGCCGGCAAGTGGCACAACGAGCCGGCGGCCGTGGTCCGGAGTTTCAGCGGCGGCGGCCCCATCTTTCTCGGCGGTATGGGCAAGACGGGCGAGGCCGGCGGCGTGAAGATCGTTACGCTCCCCGTCGTCTCCTACGACGGCCAGACGCTGGGGGCGCCCACGCCGGCGCCCAAGGACGCCACGGAGCTCTTCGCCGACGCGGCGGTGAAGTTCCTTCAGGACGATCGGGACGAGAAGCCGTTCGCGCTCTATGTGCCGTTCACCTCGCCGCACGATCCGCGCATTGCGCCGAGACGGTTTCACGATCTCTACGATCCCGCGAAGATCGAGCTGCCTCCGAACTTCCTGCCGCACCACCCGTTCGACAACGGCGCGCTGAAGATTCGCGACGAGGAGCTGGCGGCCTTTCCGCGGAGCCCGGACGAGATCCGCCGCCACATCGCCGACTACTACGCGAGCATCTCGCACCTCGACGAGCAGATCGGGCGCATCCTCGCCGCCCTGGAGAAATCCGGGCGGGCGGCGAACACGATCGTGGTCTTCGCCGGCGACAACGGCCTCGCGCTGGGCCAGCACGGCCTGATGGGCAAGCAGAGCGTGTACGAGCACAGCGTGCGCGTGCCGCTGCTGATCGCCGGCCCCGGCATCCCGGCCGGGCAACGGACCGATGCCTTTGCGTATCTGCTCGACCTCTTCCCCACCCTGTGCGACCTCGCGGGCGTCGCCGCGCCCGCGGGGCTGGAAGGGGTCAGTCTCGCGCCGGTGATCCGCGGGGACAAGACCGACATCCGGGACGATCTCTTCTTCGGCTACCTCAATCTCCACCGGTCGGTCCGCACGCGCGACATGAAGCTGATCGAGTACGAGGTGAAGGGGGAACGTCACACGCAGCTCTTCGACCTGGCGGCTGATCCGTGGGAGACGAAGAACCTCGCCGCCGACCCCGCGCACGCCGCGACGCTCGCGCGCCTCCGGGCACGGTTGCGTGAGTGGCAGGAGAAGCTCGACGACCCGCTGCTTCGGAAATGAGGCGTCAGGTGAAGCAACGGTTGCGGCAGGCCGCGACGGCTCGCCGGGCTCTTCCGTTCTTTGCGCCCCCGTGAGCACATGAATCCGACACGCCCCAGCCGGCGCCGGCCGGAACTGATGGCCCCCGCGGGAGGGCCGGATGCCGCCTTCGCGGCCTTTCATTATGGCGCCGACGCGGTGTATCTCGGCCTGCGGCAGTTTTCCGCGCGCGCCGATGCCGAGAACTTCACGCCGGAGCAGCTCGACGAGCTCGTCGCCTTCGCGCACGCGCTCGAGCCGCGGCGACGCGTCTACGTCGCCCTCAACACGCTGATCCTCGACCGCGAGATCGCCGACTTGACGAGGCATCTCGCCCGCGTGGCCGATCTCGGTGTCGACGCGTTGATCGTACAGGACGCGGGCCTGGTGCGGATCGCGCAGCGTCACTTCCCCGAGCTGCGCCTGCACGCCAGCACCCAGATGGCGGTGCACAACCGCGCCGGCGTCGAGCGGTTGCGCGACCTCGGCTTCGCCCGCGCGACGCTGGCCCGGGAGCTGACGCTCGATGAGATCGCGGTGATCGCCGGCGTCGAGGGCATCGAGATCGAGTGCTTTGTCCATGGCGCCCTCTGCTACTGCTACAGCGGTCTCTGCCTCTACTCCTCGCTCGCGACCGGCCGCAGCGGGAACCGCGGGCGTTGCGCCTATCTCTGCCGCGACCGGTTTGCCGAAGCCGGCGGCGGCGGAGAACGGGGCGCCTTCCGCTTTTCGATGAAAGACCTCGCGCTGCCGGCCGAAACGGAGGCGCTGGCCGCGGCGGGCGTCGACTCGCTCAAGATCGAGGGCCGCAAGAAGAGCCCGCTCTACGTCGCGGCCGTGACGAACTTCTACCGGCGCCTGATCGACGGCACCGCGAGGCCGGCGGAGCGACGCGCGATGGAACAGGATCTCCAGTCCATCTTCAGCCGGCCATGGACCACGCTCTTTGCAGCCGGACGCGACCCGGACGCGGTCGTCGATTCCGCGTTCGTCGGCCATCGCGGCACGCCCCTTGGCGCCGTCGAGGCCGTTCTGCGGCGCGGCGGCTCCTCGCGATTGCGTTTCACGCCGTCCTTGGCGGTCGAGCGGCACGACGGATTGCAGATCGACGTGGCCGGACTGGATCGGCCCTTTGGCTTTCCAGTCGACCGCCTCTTCATCGGCGCCGGAGGCCATCGTCCGCCGCGCGAGGTGTTCGAGGCCCGGCCCGGGGACCCGATCGAAATCGAACTCCCGCCCGACGCCCCGGAGATCCCCATCGGCGCGACCGTCTACGGCGCCTCGTCGCAGGCCGTCCGGCGCCGCTACCGTTTCGACCGGCCCAGGCCGGGACTCCATCGCGTCCGTCGGGCGATGGACGTGACCGTTTCGCTCGCCGTTCACGGACTCTCCGCCACGGGGCGGCTGGCCCCGCGGCATGCGCGGGAGTCGCCGGTGGAGGCGTCCGTGAGCATCGGCGGGGGGCTCTCGCCGGCGCGGAACGCGGCCGGGACACACGATGCGGTGCAGCGCGCCTTCGGCAAACTCGGCGATACCCGCCTGTCCGTCGGCGCACTGATCGTCGAAAATCCGGCGGGCCTTTTTGCCCCGGCCTCCGTTCTGAACGATCTGCGCCGGCAGCTCGCGGCGGCGGTGGAGGCTGAATGGGAAAAGGCCCTGGCCACGCGGGTCGCACGGGCACTGGCCGATGACTCCTCGGCCCTGCCGCCGGCGACCCAGGGAACCGGGCGGCAGGAGACGTGGCGGATCAAGATCGACCGGGTCGATCTGCTCGACACGTTCACATCAACGGATCTCACCCGCCTCGACGAGGTGATCTTCGACATCGGATTCTGCGCCCCTGGGGCGGCAGTGGCGGATGCGGCGCGCCTGGCGGAGCGGGTCGGACGCGAACGCGTACGCCTCGCCCTGCCCGTGATCACGCGCGCGTGGAACGAGACGGAGCTGCGGGAATCGATCGACGCCCTGTTGCGCGACGGATGGAACCGGTGGGAGATCTCGAATCTCTCCGGCTGGCGGCTCCTGCCGGCAGAGAGACTTGATCTGTGCGGAGGCTGGCCGCTGTATGCGCTGAACCGTCAGGCCATCCGCTTCTGGATCGGGGGAGGACTCACGTCGGTCACCCTTTCGCCCGAGGACGGCCGCGGCAATCTGCGCGAGCTTATACCCGGCGCGGCGGCGCACGCCGATGTGCCGCTTTACGAGGACGTGCCGCTCTTCATTTCCGAGATCGGCGCGTGCGCGCTGGACGCGGACGGCATTCCGCCTTCCCGCTGCACGCGCGCCTGTGCGATCCCGCTCACCTCGTCCAGGGGCGATGCCGCGCTTCAGGTCTGCCATCGGGGCCGGACGGTGGTGCTCGGCCGCGCGCCGCTGTGCTGGGCCGGGCGGCTGGAGGAGCTGCGCGCCATGGGCGCCCGTCGGTTTCGCGTCGCGTTTCAGTGGCGGCCATACGGGCCGGAGCAGGTCCGCGATCTGTGGCGTCGGCTCCGTGCGGGCCGCGCGCCGGACGAATCCACGCCCGGCAATTTCGAGGGCGGGCTGGCCTGAGGTCGGACGCGGCGGCTGAAGCTCAGAAGGCGGCGCGGCCTCGCCGGAATGTCGATAGCGTCTCACGGCGCCCCCACGAACGACGTCGCCAGCAAGATGGTGAGGCGACGGAGGGCAAGCGAGGGGTCGTGAACGGCAGACTGGCTCTGCGGCAGCGGCGCATTTCCGCGCGCAGGTGAAGGTCGACAACACGGACGCGCCGCAATATCCTGAGATCAAGGCGATTGTCGGCCAGACAGGGAATCCGGACGTGTACCTTGCGGAGACAAAGGGCAAGCGTTTCGTGGCGAAGACGCCGGAGGTGTTCGATTACGACGAAGATGGCAACCTGAAGCAGGACGGCCGTTGGACGTACACGTGGGACGCCGAGAACCGGCTGATCAAGATGGAAACCATTCAGGCCGCGATCGACGCCAACGTCCCGTATCGGCGCCTCGAGTTCTCCTACGATGCCAATTCCCGCCGTATAGGCAAGAAGGTCTACTCGACAATCGGTGGCAACCCGATTGTCGAGACCGCCTACCTCTACGACGGCTGGAACCTCGTGGCCGAGCTAATCCACAATCCGCAATCCGAAATCCGCAATTCCTACACCTGGGGCTTGGACCTCTCCGGCACCCTCCAAGGCGCCGGCCTGCCCGCCATAGCTCAACGAGCGACGGCGGGGGGCGTCGGCGGCCTCCTCTCCTGCTCCAGCCTCCAGTCTCCCGCCTCCAGCCTCCTCTACTGCTACGACGGCAACGGCAACGTCATGGCGCTGGTGAACGCGGCGGACAAGTCCATCGTGGCAAGCTACGAATACGACCCCTTCGGCAACACCCTGCGCGCGACCGGGGCAAAGGCGGCAGCGAATCCATTCCGCTTCTCGACGAAGTACATCGATGATGAGACGGGGTTGGTGTACTACGGCTTCAGATACTATAGCCCTTACGATGGCCGGTTTGTCGGCCGTGACCCGTTGGGTGAATGGGTGTCGCTGCATGTTCTTGCCTTCGTGCGAAACAACCCGGTCGACTTGGTCGACATGCTTGGCAAGATGGAATCTGGAAATCGCGTTGGTGGAGGAAGTACTGACAACCTCCTACCGCTCGATCGCCTCCCAATAAAGGACCCCGGCGGATGGATTCAAATCACCGTTGCGACCGACTATCTCTGCGATCCAGACATCCCGGGCAAGATCAACCTCAATATCATGTTCTTCTACCATGAAATGAACAAACATCCCGGTCATGATCCTGTCCAAGAGGTAAAGAGAGGCGCGGTCTTTGTTGACGGCAACGAGATCTCAATTGAACCAGTTGATGGCGGACAACCGACCATGCCCCTAGACACTGAGTTGTGGCCGTGGCCCGGCGGCCCGATACCTGTCATCCAGTACTGGTCATGGCAAGGCGAGTACACAATTAGAGGAGATTATTGCCCCGAGACCGCGGAGGGGCACGCGAATGTGATCGTCTGGTTCCATAATGGTGCCCGGAAGGGTACCAGTGGTAAAAGGGACTCCGTGATCATCAATTGGTCTTATGGGTGCAACAAGTGTTGTGACGGAACCCTCACGAAGCCCTTTCAGTACACGGCGGTCAAAGGTGACGACCCCAATCCCCCCAAATCCCGATGAAGACATCACCGATTACTCTCACATGTCTGCTCTTTCTTACTGTCTTCGGTGCTCAAACGGCCTGTGTGTCCATGCGATCCGGCTACGAGGCATCGTCGCGAACTCTCGTGGCGTCGAGCGAGCGACTCACTGAATTCGTCCGACACTTTCACCACCCAAGGCCATCTCGTGTGCCGACGCGCCCGCGCTTTGTCAGGCTGGATTCCAAGGCGGAGATTGTCTTTCGTGAAGACACTCCTGAGATCGCGCCGTGGAGTCATGACCTGGACGCACGGCACCGGAAGATCGTCTACAACGAGCCATCAGGTATTCGCGCGAGCATACGAGTTATACCTCTGGCCGATGCGGGCGATGTGATCGTGCGGTACTTTGCCTGTGATTACTGGCTGTCCGATGTTGTTCGAATTGACAATGTAGGGGAAACGAACGGAAACCAGTCCCTTCGTGTAAGGACGATCTGCTGCGGGGAATCTGAGGCCGGATTCACAGAAACTCGGTATTACCTCAGAAACGACTTCCGCAGGGAATCGTCGGGATATTTGGTTCAGTGGACGGTCGAGTTTCTGGATTCGGTTCCTACTCCCGCGCGGCAAGGACACATCAAAAAGACATATGCGGACTTCGAGATTGTCAGTTCAGAAGTACTGCTGATTGGCATGGGGCGGGGGCTACAAACGGGGTCGCCCATCAAAGACTAGCGAAGGAACAGGGGACGGGCAATCTGTGTCATTGCAGCGGCGAAACAGGAGGTAACGGGCGTTGGATGTGTCGTTGGAACGTAGCGGCGGGTTTCACGACATTGGGGACGGGCAATCCGTGGCGAGTAACAACTGCTTGGAAAGCAACGAGTTGGGGAAGCTCGCTTGGAGAAACTGTGCTGGCGTTGATTGATGCGGTCGTTCCAGCCCGTACGCGCTCTCGTTTGTTTGCCACGAGAGCAAACGCGGGCGACAGAACAAGACTGACGGGAGTCGTCTGGCACTGTTTGCCTGTTCCTCCACCCACGCGCGGGAACAGCATGGGCAGTCGATGTGTACGAAACATCATCTCGCGCCAAGGCGCCAAGGTCGAACAGAGAGCAGCGCCGGCCCTTCCCTTGGCGGACTTTGCGGCTTTGCGCGAGGCGATCGGGACGGGAACGGGACGGCAAGTGTCTGTCCCCAGTCGCATCGACGGCAAACTGCGCGGGCGGGATGGCCCGCGGTACGGGTCCTGGGCGTACCGCGCGCAATCCTGCGCGCGATCAGTCCGACGGCGCGTCAGGATGCCGCATCCTTCTTCTATGAGGATCCATGTCAACCGCTCGTTTCTTCCTCTTTCTCTCTGAAGTCGCTTCCGGGATGAACCGGCTGCCCTTGCGGTGGTGATCAACCGTGGCGCCAGTGTGTCGGCATGCGGTCAAGTCGCGTCATCGGCGCGCAAGAGGCGCAGGATGCGCAACGAGCAGCCTTCTCGAGAACGATGGGCTTGATTTGTCGGATGGCAGATCCGATCGCTGCAACTCAGTCCCCTCGTGCGGGGAGAATGACCCCGTCGGGGAAGGAGTAGTGAACCACCCGTACCGAGTGTTGACGTTGGGAAGGAGTCCGATGGCTCGATAGTACTCGGAGACGGGAAGATCGATCACATGGGGAAGGGCGCCACGAGGTCACGCAACCCGCAAAGGACACAGGATGCAGAAGGGAACGCCTGCTGGCGACCGGCAAGCCTCACGGCGGGGCACAACCGGACGGGCGCGAAGAGAGACGGGACGCGCTCATGGGCGGGTTGGTGACCTCGAAGAGCCCCCGTGCGGGATGACGGCACGCCGGGATCTGTGCGGGTGTCGCCCGGCAACGGGTATCCCGGCCGCAACAGCGTCTCGAAGCACACGGCCGCACGAGCATCGCGATTCGTGGCCGAACCGGCTTCGCCCGAGCGCTTCGCCGGTCACGACCCACTCTTCGCCGGAAGCTACGGAGGACGCGGTGGCCGCGAAGCGGGCGTAGCGCTATGACAGCGGCGGCCGATACGCGCGTGCCGGCGCGGTTCACTCCTCGGCAAGCTCCTTCATGGCCTCGCGGCCGGCTTTGTCAGAGCAATGAAATTCGGCGGGCGTTTCCCGTCAGCCGATGGCGTCGCCGCCGCGTTCGCCGGTGCGGATGCGGATACACTCGGGCAGGTCGAGGATGAAGATCTTGCCGTCCCCGATCTTGCCGGTCCGCGCGGCCTTCACGATGGCGTCGACCGTCGGCTCGACGAAGCCGTCGTTCACGGCGATCTGGAGTTCGACCTTCTTCAACAGGTTGATCTCCTGCTCGGCGCCCCGGTAGGATTCGTGATAGCCGCCCTGCTGGCCGCAGCCGATGACGTTGAGGGCCGTCATCTTCGTAACCTGCGCCTCGGCCAGGGCGTTCTTCACGTCGGTGAGTCGCTCGGGTTGAATCACTGCGATGATCAGTTTCATGCGCGTTGTCCTTTCCATGCCCCCGCCGATCCTACTTGGTCAGGAAGCCCTGGAAGTCCGGATAGGCTTCGTTTCCATGCTCGCCGATGTCGAGCCCCATCAGTTCCTCCTCCCGCGACACCCGCAGGCCCAGAACCGCCTTGGTGGCCAGCCACAGCGCGCTGGAGACGACCACGACGAACGCGCCGACGAGCAAAACGCCCTTGAGCTGGGCGGCGAACTGGGCGCCACGCGATAGCCCCGTCGCCAGCGCGGCGACGTCCGTGGCGATCGGGTCGTTGTAGAAAAGACCGAGGGCCAGCGTGCCCCACACGCCGTTGACGAGGTGTACCGACAGGGCCCCCACGGGGTCGTCGACCCGCAGGCGGTCGAACATCAGGACCGCGAATACAACCAGGGCGCCCGCGATGAGGCCGATCAGCGCGCCCGCGGCGATGCTGACGAAGGCGCAGGGGGCGGTGATGGCGACCAGGCCGGCGAGGCAGCCGTTGAGGATCATGCTGAGATCCGGTTTCTTCAGAAGCCACCAGGAGACCAGCAGCGCCCCGAGCGAACCGGTTGCCGCCGCCATGTTGGTGTTCACGAGGACGTGCGCGATCGCCGTTCCATTCCCCGCCGACATGGTGGAGCCGGGGTTGAACCCGAACCAGCCGAGCCACAGCACCAACACGCCCAGCGCGGCCGAGGTCATGTTGTGCCCGAGGATCGGTTTGACCTTTCCGTCCGCGCGGTACTTGCCCAGCCGCGGTCCGAGAATGACCGCGCCGGTCAGCGCCGCCCAGCCGCCGACGGAGTGTACGACCGTGGAGCCGGCGAAATCGCGGAAGTTGCCGAACAGTCCCGCCAGGCCGCTTTTCCCCGGCGCGGAGCCGAGGAGGCCGCCGCCCCAAATCCAGTGTCCGGTGACCGGGTACACGAACGCGACGAGCAGGAAACTGAACACGAGGAAGGACACGAACCTGATGCGTTCGGCGACGGCGCCCGACACGATGGTCGCCGCGGTGCCGGCGAACACGAGCTGAAAGAAGAACTTGGCCCAGAACGGGATGGGCGTCCAGTTGAGCGCGGAGTACACCCCCTCGTACCGGGCCGACGAGAACGGATTCATCGCCGCGTAGGCCTCGCCGAGCGCAGGGGAGTTGTCCGCGCCCGACGCAAAGAACAGGCCGTTGAGACCCAGCCACGGCGAGCCGTCACCAAACATGAGCCCCCATCCGATCGCCCAGAAGGAGAGGGTCGAGGCGGCGAAGACGATGAAATTCTTGGCCAGGATGTTCACCGTGTTCTTCGCCCGCGCCAAGCCGCTCTCCACGAGGGCGAATCCGGCGTTCATGAAGAACACCAGCATCGCCGCCACCAGCACCCACACCGTGTCGACCCCGATACGGAGGCTGCTCATGGCCTCCCTCGCGGCCTCGGGCGCCGTCGGCGCGGCCCCCTCCTGCCCGAAGGCGCCCGCCACACCCAGGAACGCGAACGCCATCCCGCCCGCCCACAGCCTTCTTCTGCCGCTTCCCGTGCTCATCTCCGTCTCCAGTCTTCTTCCCTCAGTGCTTCGGCGAATACCCCACCCCCGCAGTGCGAACGTCCGCCGCCACACGGTGGGATGCGCCGGCGCTAGAGCACGACCAGTGCCAACATGGGGCCAGGATGCCCCGGAGAATCACTCAACACATTGAGCACAAGAGATTAAGAATAGTCAAATAACAATCACATAAGCGCACAGAAATTAGATAAAGCCTACAAATGTGATCAGGCTGAAATCCTAAAGTACACAAATGTACTCACAATCAGTCCGGGGGCAGGGCATTCCGGTGTCACGCTTCGCGGCCGCTCCGCCCGCGAGTGGCTCGGCACGGTCGGACGGAGACGAGGGGGCGTGCCGTCGTCCGTCTACTCCGTCCGTCCCGGCAGGTTCGAGACCGCGTCGATGCGGTCCGCGCTGTGCCCTCGGTCTCGGCGGGCGCGGCCCGGTGGAAGGTCGCGCCGAGCACGTCCGCGGTCATCACCCCGCTATCGCCGGCGTTGGTCACCACGGATCGGCCGTCGGCGGTGGCCACGCGCGGCGGCTCTCGGAAGGATCCTCCGAATCCGCGAAAGGCGCCCACCCGACCCGCGGGGCGAAGCCGGCCCGTCGTTTCGTCCGGACCGGAGCGCCTGGGCCAGTGGGTCTCTGGTTCCGGGAGGCCTTCCAGGCCGCGGGCGAACTCCGCCTGCGGTTGCGCCACGGGATCCTCGCGGTCGAGGTTCAGCCGGTCGTACTCCGCGCAGGCCAGGCCGAACGCCTTCCGTAGCCAGCCCACCCGGTCGGTCCGGTGAATGGCGTGACCGGGCGCGCCGAAAAACGGGGCGTTCGGGGACGAAGCTCGGCTGGCTCATCTCTTCCCGCCGGATCGTCCCGTGAGAGGATTGAGCCAGCGTACACCTGGGAACCGGAGGAAATCCGCGTCTGCGGTATGCACCACTGCCCCGTATTCGATCGCATGCGCCGCAATCCGCGCGTCGGTCACGAGGCTCCCCGCCGTCCCGACCGCTTCGAGGAGACTCAACACCTGTGCCACGTGGTCCGCCCGCGGCTCCAGCACCTGTACCATCGGTCGGGCCAGCCAGGAACGCACGTGAGCAGCCGCCTCGGCAGGCGTCATGGGATCCTCGAATACCTGCGCATGCGTGCCCACGCGGACGAAGCCGAACAGGACCACCGGTGCGAGGCCGACAGGCTGCGAGCCCGACAAGCACTCCCGCCACCACGCCGCTGCACGTGCGTGAAAGGGCGATCCGGAGTCGACCGCGTAAAGCAGCAAATTGACGTCCGGCAGGATCATGCCTTTCGCCTCGCGCCCCTCCCACCGGCGAAAGCGCCCACCTCCAGTTCGTCCGCCAACTTGTTGAAGCCGGTCGGATCCACCCCGGCGCGCAGGCCCAATCGCCTCGCCCGGATCACAAAAGGCTTCCGCCCGGCCATTCCCATTGCGCGGCCCAGGCCCGCCCGCACCGCGTTATTGAGCGTCTCCTTGAACGTCCTTCGCGAGCGGTGCATGGCATCGCGCAGGAGTCTCTCCACATCGCCGTCCAGAGTGACCGTTGTCCTCATGAAGGCATCATGATGCTCCAGACTAATGCTGTCAAGATGCCTTCCCGTCATGGGAATGTCTCGGGGTGTCTCGCGCGCGTCGCGGCAAGCGGGTCGTGCCGCGGTCGGTGCGACGCGGAGAAGCCCAACGGCTCATGCCAGCATCCCTCCACTCCGTGTCGGTGATCATGTACGGATCGAGCGTACACGGGAGAGCGCATACCGAAATGGGGGAGCCGAAACGGGGAGCCGAAACGGGCTTGCCGTCGCGGAGGGTCCGGCCGCAGGATGGGACCGGTCCGGCATGAAGAACCGACGACGGGTGCGTGTGCGCGCGGGAAGGAGTGGAGCGGGCATGAGAACCGTTCGGCCGACAACCGATTCCGGAGGCGGCGTCTGCCGTCCGTGGAGCGCCAAGGCAAACCTGCTCGCGACCGGTATGATGGTGGCAGGCATCCTCGCTACAACCCCATCGACCGCACGTGCGGACGTCGAACGACCGAACATCCTCTGGCTGACGGCCGAGGACATCAGCCCCAACCTCGGCTGCTATGGCGACCGTTACGCCATCACACCGAACCTCGACCGTCTCGCGCAGGAGGGCGTGCGCTACACCCACGCGTTCGGCATCACCGGCGTGTGCGCGCCCAACCGATCCTGCCTCATCACGGGCGTCTACCCGAGCCGGCTTGGCAGCCACGGAATGCGTTCGATGATCACGCTGCCCGAGTCGATCAAGTGCTTCCCCGAGTACCTGCGCGGCGCCGGCTACTACTGCTGCAACAATGCGAAGACCGACTACAACTTTGCCGTGCCCAAAGGCGCGTGGGACGACTGCAGCCGGACCGCCCACCATCGGAACCGCCGCGCGGGCCAGCCGTTCTTCGCCGTGTTCAACCACGAGGTCTCCCACGAGGGGCAGATCCGCGTACCCGAGGCGCAGTACCGACGCAACACGGCCCGGCTTACGGCCGAACAGCGCCACGACCCGGCCAAGGCGCCCCTTCCGCCCTTTCATCCCGACACGCCCGAGGTCCGCCGCGACTGGGCGCGCTACTATGACAACCTCACCGCGATGGACTACCAGATCGGCGACAAGCTCCGGGCGCTGGAGGAGGCCGGTCTGGCGGAGGACACGATCGTATTCTTCTTCGGCGACAATGGGGCCGGCATGCCGGGCTGCAAGAAGTGGGTCTGGGAGTCCGGTCTGCGCGTCCCGCTGATCATCCGGTTCCCCGAGAAATGGCAGCACCTCGCTCCCTGCGCGCCGGGCGTCGTGAGCGATCGGATGGTGAGCTTCGTCGATTTCGCGCCGACGGTCCTGAGCCTCGCCGGCGTGGAGTTGCGGCCACACTTCCAGGGCGCGGCCTTCCTCGGCGAACGGGTCGGCGCAGCGCGCGAGTTTGTCTGCGCCATCCGTGACCGCATGGCCGAGCGATTCGACTGTGTGCGGGTCATCCGCGACCGGCGGTACCAGTATCACCGCAACTTCCTGCCTCATCTGCCCTGGTCGCAATTCGTGAGCTACACCGAAGCCATGCCGACCATGCAGGCCTGGCGTGCGCTTGCCGACGCGGGGAAACTCGCCGGTCCTCCCGCCCGCTATTTCCAGCCCCGCAAGCCTCCGGAGGAGCTGTACGACGTCGAGACCGATCCCCACCAGGTCCACAACCTGGCGGACGATTCGTCGCACCGCGCCGCGCTGGAGCGGTTGCGGGCCGCGTGCGAGCGTTGGATGTTGGACACCGGCGATCTCGGCCTGCTGCCGGAGTGCGAAATGCACCAGCGCGCCGGCGGACGCGCGTTGTATGATCTCGAAGCCAACCCGCTTCCGGCGCTGCTTGAGGCGGTGCGTCTCGCGAACGCCGCGGACCCGGCGAACGCGCCCAAGTTGGCAGATCTGCTGGAGAACAGTGACCCTGCGCTTCGCTGGTGGGGCGCGCTGGGGTTGGTCGCACTTGAGGGGAAGGCGCGCCCGGCGGGGGGGGCCTTGCGCAAGGCGCTGACCGACGACGCCCCCGAGGTGCGTATTGCCGCCGCCGAGGCCGTGGCCCTGCTGGGCGATGACGCCGCGGCGTTACCGGTGCTTGAGGGGGCACTGCGGCACGAGGACGACCTCGTGAGGCTGGCGGCATTGAACGTGCTCGATCGCCTCGGCCCGCGGGCCCGGCCCGCGCTCTCCGCGATCCGTGCGGCGGGTCGAAAGGCCCCTGGCCCGACAGCCGACTACGTCAATCGTATGGTCGGCTATCTGCCCGCGCGGATCGAGTCGGCGAAGCGGGTGTCCGGAGATGCCGCGGCCGCCAAACCGAATATCCTGCTGATCGTGGCCGACGACCTTGGCTGGGCGGACGTCGGCTGGCACGGATCGAGGAACAAGACCCCGGTGATGGACCGGCTGGTGGCCGGCGGGGTCGAGCTGGACCGGCATTACGTCCAGCCGGTCTGCACGCCCACGCGCACGGCGCTGATGAGCGGGCGGTGGACGAGCCGCTTCGGGCCGCATGTGCGGTCGCCGAGCAACCTCCGCGCGTTCCCGCCGGGCACGGTCACGCTGGCCTCGGCGCTGAAGACCGTCGGCTACCACACCGCCCTGTCGGGCAAGTGGCATCTCGGATCGCGCGTCGAGTGGGGACCGAACCGGTACGGATTCGACCGCAGCTACGGCACGCTCACCGGCGCCGCCGATCCCTGGACGCACCAGTACCGTCCCGGGCCGTACTCGAACACCTGGCATCGCGACGAACGGTTCGTCGACGAGGAGGGCAACGCCACCGAGCTGGTCGCGCGGGAGGCGGTGCGGTGGATCCGCCAGAAGCAGGAACCGTGGTTTCTCTACGTCCCGTTCCAGGCCGTGCACATCCCGGTCGACGCCCCGGAGGAGTACAAGCGACTCTATGCGGGCGTGAGGTTTCACGGCGATCCGGCGATGGACGACTCGGCCCGCCGGTTTGCGGCCTACGTGACGCAGATGGACACGAAGATCGGCGAGTTCATCGCCGCGCTGGAAAAGACCGGCCAGCGCAGCCGCACGATCGTCGTGTTCACCTCGGACAACGGCGGCCTGCTGAAGGGCGGCAATCCGTACATCAGCCAGGTGCCGCCGACGCCCGTGCTCAGCAGCAATCTCCCCCTGCGCGGCCAGAAGGGGCAGCTCTACGAGGGCGGCATCCGCGTCAGCGCGTTCGTCCACTGGCCGGGCCGGCTGACGCCGCGCAAGGTCGCCGCGCCGATGCACGCGGCGGACTGGATGCCGACGCTGACGAGACTGGCCGGATACACGCCGGCCGAAGACCTGAAATGGGACGGCCGGGACGTGTGGCCGCTGCTCACCGGCTCCGTGGAGGAACCGGGCCCCCGCACGATCTACATCCCTTATGCGGCGGCGGACGCCGTGCGGCACGGCGATTGGAAACTGATCGCCAGCCACAAGGGAAAGAAGCGGGAGCTGTTCAATCTCGCCGCCGATCCCTGCGAGCGGAAGGACCTGGCGGCGGAGAATCCGCAGAAGGTCCGGGAGCTTGAGCGGTTGCTGGAGAGCCTGCGCAAGGACGACCGGGCGGAGCTGCCCGAGGATCTGAAGGGTCTGCCGAATTGACGGAACCGCCCATCGGCGCGCAGCGGGCTTTCGACACCGTCATCCGGGAGGGCCGTCGTTGCCGCTATGCGGCGTGTGCATTGCACGGCGATGCGGCTGCAGACGCCAAACAGAAGCGTGAATAGCGCGTGTATGGCGCTCGGAAGAACGCTAGCCGGGTGGGGAAATCGAGACCGCAGGTTCCGTTCTGATGGTCTCTCGCCGCAGGTGCGGCCACTGGGGGGAAATCGGCGGGGAAGGGCGAACGACAATGGGAGCATTCGACCCGTGACGCCACTGCCATTCAAGAAGGCGCACCGCACCCCGAGGGCTCCTCTGCCCGCCCACCCTTCGCGCGCTCAGTACTTCACGCTGCAACCGTAGGGTTTCGTCCGGGGCATCGACACCGGTTTGCCGGCCTTGGCTTCCTCGAAGGCCTTTCTCACGTAGTTCACGGCCCCTGCGAGGTCGGCCGGCTCGGTGGAAGGCTTGTCGTCGATCGCGCCGGCGTACAGCACCTTGCCCTCCGGGCCGATGACAAACAGGTGGGGCGTGGTCTTCGCGCCGTACGCATGCCCGATCTCGCCGGATTCGTCGATCACCCGCGCCGTGGCGGCGGCCCCCTGTTGCTTCGCCAGATCATTCCACTTCTCCGCGGTCATGTGCCCGCCCTTGCCCGGCGCGGCGGAGTTGACCGTCAGCCACACCGCCCCCTGGTCCGTGAGCTCCTTCTGCAGCTTCTGCATGTGGCCGGAGCCGTAGTGCTTCTGCACGAAGGGACAGGTGGGATTCGTCCACTCGAGGACGAGGTACTTGCCCTTGAAGTCGGCCAGCGTATGAACCTTGCCGCCCGTGCATTTCGCCTGGAACGCCGGCGCGTCCTGCCCGGGCACCGCTTCGGCCGGGGCGAATCGGATCGCCACGGCGGCTGTCACCGCGAGAATGAGTCCGTTCTTCATGGATCGACTCCTGTTCTGCTGTTCCTGCCCTTCACCGTACCTCCGGCGATCCCGAATTCAAGCCGGACGGTCTCCGGTTCGGATGCGTTTCTCAGCCGCAGCGCGCCCGCGAGCCGGTCCGGCGGGGCGATCCCGCTCTCGACGGGAAGCCGCGTTTCCCACGCGCCGTCGGCCTGCCGCCGCCACGGGGGCGATGCCGCGGCCCGCATGATCCCTTCCGCTTCGGGGATGAAGAGGTCCGGCTCCCGGCCCGCGAGACCGGCGACGCGAAGACGGACGACGCCCTGCTCCGCCACGGCCTCGGCGCGGACGGCGGGATCCGTGCGAGGCACCTGCTCCAGCGCCCGCGCGATCGCGGGGGCATCGGCGGACGGCTCCGGTCGATCGGCCGCCGCGATCCGCAGTTCGAGATCCGCGCGACCCGGGACACATGTCTCCCGGCATTCCAGCCAGTCGACGCGGGCGGCCAGCGCGGCGGTCCGCCCCGCCGGCCAGTCGGGCGGCGCGACGATTTCGATGGGGAAGATGACCTCGCCGTCGTAGCCGAAGGAAGCCAGGCCGCCCGCGACGAACCGCTTCGGGGCGGGCCATCGGATCGGCCCCGCGCGGAATCCCTCGGGCAGCGTCCACCGGATGGTCGTGGCGAGTCCGGAGTCGCCCGGGTTGAGCCAGTAGGTGTGCGAGCCCTCCGGCATGCGCAGGCGCAGGCCGGCGTGAAACGGGACGCCCGGCTGGAATCGGGCGACGGAAAGCTCCAGCGCGGCTGATACGCCGGACGCGTCGATACCCGATGCCGCGGCTGCGGTCAGTCCGCCGATCGCAACCAGAAACCGTACGGTCGTGATCACGGACCAATATGCCCGGCGGCATCGGATGTGCAAGTGAGGATTTCGGCGCGCCTAGCGGAGGACGGTGTTGCCGGGGAACGAGCCCGCCCCGCCTGCCGTTGCCCCCACCGGCACCGCGGATGGCGCGGGGGCGGGACGGACGGCCTGGGGATGCGTCGATGCCTGCTGCCGGGCTCCGCGGCGGGGACCGAGCATCATCATCAGCAGCTTGCCCTGCAGATTCGGGACCTGCTCCGGCATGGCAATGTCCTCGCAATCCCGCATGACCCGATTCAGCACTTCGAACCCGAGCTCGTGGTGGGCGTTCTCGCGTCCGCGGAAGTACAGACTCACCTTCACCCGGTGGCCTTCCCGAATGAAGTCGCGCGCGTGCCGGAGCTTGGTCTGATAATCATGCTCCTCGACGTTCGCGTGGAATTTGACCTCTTTGACCCTGACGTGGACCTGGTTGCGCCGGGTCTCGCGCTCCCGCTTGTCCTGGTCGTACTTGAACTTGCCGTAGTCCATGATCCGGCAGACGGGCGGAGTCGCGGTGGGGGCGATTTCGACAAGGTCCAATCCCTGGCGCTGCGCGAGTTCACGGGCCTGGTGGGTCGGCATCACGCCGAGCTGGGAGCCGTCGGCTCCAGTGACACGGACCTCCGGCACGCGGATCCGGAAATTCGTGCGGATCGGGTATCTCGAAGGGTTAATGATCTCCTCCTGGGGTAAGGGGAGCCCTGGGGGTTCCCCGGTTCATGCGCGGATCTCGCCGAGTCCTTTCCCGGCTTCTTCCTGTCTCATTCGAGACACCATGTCATCGACGGCCATCGGGCCGAGATCGCCGGCGGATCGCCCGCGAAGGGCCACCTTCCCGGCCTCGGCCTCGCGGCCGCCCACCACAGCCATATACGGCACCTTGTCCATCTGCGCCTGACGGATCTTGGCGCCGATCTTCTCCGAACGCTCGTCCAGGCCCACGCGGAAGTCGGAGGCGCGGAGGCGGTCGGCCACGCCGCGGGCGTAATCGAGCTGCCGTTCGGTGATCGGCAGCAGGCGGACCTGCTCGGGCGCCAGCCACAGGGGGAACGCCCCGGCGTAGTGCTCGATCAGGATGCCAAAGAAGCGCTCGAGGCTTCCGAAGAGCGCGCGGTGCACCATGTACGGCCGGTGCGGCTGGCCGTCCTCGCCCGTAAACGTCATGTCGAACCGCTCGGGGAGGTTGAAATCGAACTGGATGGTGCTCATCTGCCATTCGCGCCCGATCGCGTCGAGGACCTTGAGATCGATCTTCGGTCCGTAGAACGCGCCGCCGCCGGGGTCCACCTCGTAGGCGATGTCCTCGCCCTTCAGCGCGGCCTCGAGCGACTCGGTCGCCTGGCTCCATCGCGCCTCTTCGCCGACCGCCTTCTCCGGCCGGGTGGCGAGGTAGGCCTTGATATCGTCGAAGCCGAAGGCGCGCCAGATGTCGCGGGCGAAACGCATGACGCGGCGGATCTCGTCGCCGATCTGTGCCGGGGTGCAGATGATGTGCGCGTCATCCTGCGTGAACCCGCGCACCCGCATCAGGCCGTGCAGCACGCCGGCCTTCTCGTAGCGGTAGACGGTGCCCAGTTCCGCCAGCCGCATGGGCAGGTCGCGGTAGGAGCGGCGCTGGCCCTGGTAGATCTGGATGTGAAACGGGCAGTTCATCGGCTTGATGAAATACTCGTTCTCGTCGATCTGCATGGGCGCGTACATGCTCTCGCGGTAGAAGCCCAGGTGGCCCGAGGTCTCCCACAGCCGGCTCCGGCCGATGTGCGGGGTAAAGAGCATCTCGTAGCCGCCGCGGAAGTGCTCGCGGCGCCAGAAGTCCTCGATCAGCACGCGGACGCGCGCGCCCCTGGGATGCCAGTGCACCAGGCCGGGGCCGACCTGCTCCTCGATGCTGAACAGATCGAGCTCGCGCCCCAGGCGGCGGTGATCGCGGCGCTTGGCCTCCTCGAGCAGATGCAGATGGCGCTCCAGCTCGGCCTGCGACGCGTGCGCCGTGGCGTAGAGGCGCTGCAGCATCGGGTTGGTCTCGATGCCGTGGAAGTAGGAACCGGCGACGCTCAGCAGTTTAAATGCCGCGATACCGCCCGTACTCGACAGATGCGGGCCGCGGCAGAGATCGAGAAAGTCCCCGCTCCTGAAGAACGAGATCGGCTGGCCCTCCGGGATTTCGGCCAGCCGCTCCAGCTTGTACCTCTGCCCGCGCTCCTCCAGCATCCTCCGCGCCTCCTCGCGCGACACTTCGAGGCGTTCGAACGGACGATCCTCGGCGACGATCTTCGCCATCTCCGCTTCGATCCGCGGAAAGTCCTCAGGAACAAGACGATGGGGAAGATCGAAATCGTAGTAGAAGCCGTCCTCGGTGGCGGGCCCGATGTCGAGCTGGACATTCCCAAACAGCCGACAAACCGCGGCGGCCATCACGTGGGCCGCGCTGTGCCGCATGGTCTCGATATCGATCTGCTGTTCTTTGCTCATCCGTTGACCGGCCCCGGGCGCCTGCACAAACGGCGGCCGTCGACCGAAAGTGCGGACAATATGACCTGCCATGGCATGGAATTCAAGCCCAATCGCCACATGGGGACGACGGGGCATCTGCGTCGCGGTTCCGTCAGCCCGGCCCGCGATGCACGCCGGGGAGGAAACTCAACCGGTGACTGGGCGGACGAAGGCGCAAGGGGTGGCGATGGCGCAGGGAAAGGCGCTAGAAGGACATGGACAGGGTCACGCCGCCCCACACCAGCGAGTCGTCCCGGTACAAGACGCCCGCGGCATCCTCGAGGTCCGAATCCCACAGCCACGTGTACTGCACCAGCGGAGTGACCGTGAACAGGTCGTTGATCTTGATCGGAAGGCCGAGAGAGACGTTGCCATCGTTCAGCTTCGCGTCCGCGACGCCGAAGTAGATCGTGTTGTACTCCTCGTCGCCTCCACCCATGGAGAAACCGAGCGAAAGCGAGACCCGTTCGCTCAGCTCGAAGCTGTGGCCGACACCCAGCGCGGCGTAGAAGCCATCCACCTCGTCGACGTCGCGGTAGACGGTCAACGCGGGCGCCAGAAGGATGTCCGGCATGCCGGCGGTGACGTACACCTCGCGGGTGTTCAGCGCGGCATACGAGACGTCCGGCGCGGAGACCGTCTGTCCGGGGAACATGTACTGCACGATTCCGATCCCCAGCGCCACCGGACCGAACGAATGGCAGTACGAGGCCGTCACGTCCACCTCGCTCAGTTCGTTCTCCGTGTCGGCACTGACTGCGTCCGTGAAGTTGTAATTGCCCCACGTGTTGAAGGAGAATCCGCCCTTCGACAACGTGACGCCCGGTTGCGCCACCGGCTCGTCGTTCAACACCTGTCCCCGCCACACATAGGCCGAGAAGACCGGCAGCGAGGCCGATCCAATCGTCGCCGGCGCATCCGCCGCGGACGCGCCTCCCGCCACGCCCCCTGACACCATCAGCGCCAGCCATGCCGCCCGCGCCTTGTTACATGTCCTGCTCATGAGCATCCTTTCCTTTCCACTCGCCTTCCGCCGGTCTTCACCACCCGTCCGGGGAGAGACCGATGGAGTCCCTCCCGCATGGCCGTCGATCCCACCAGACCAGTCCAATCGCCCCGGCGTCATAGCAGGCTGCGTGCCATGCGGGAAAGTGAATGATGTAACCCCTTTCCATGCAGTGGATAACGATTGCTAAAACGATCGCGCACAGAAGTAATAATCACAACGCATTTGTATTTATAATGTGCTTTTCATACGTATATGTATTGCACGGTCTAGCGGTGTGTCTGTCCACGCCCGAACGCGTCTGGTCCTCGAGGGCACCCTGCGTGTTTCTGTGAACGATGGCAATTCCCGCATCGCGCCGCTCGGATGCGCCAGATGGCCGCGACTGCGGGCATCGGCGAAACACACCAGGCAAAGTCGTGCACAACGCTTCAACCGGCGCTAGGATGAGCGAAAGAATCTCAGAAGGCGGCGCAGTTGCACGGAGGAACGGACGGACTGGAGCGGAAGCGTTGAGCGACCAGGACCGTCGGGTTGCGGCTCGCCGCCTTGGGGAGGACATGCGATGGAAAGATACGTCCCGGCCTGGAGGTGGATGTCGCTGTTCGCGGTGGGTACCGCCGTCGCCCTGGGGGCAGGAGACGAGCCGCGGGAGCTGGCCGGCCTACGGGAGAGGTACAACCGGCAGGTCGAGGGAGTAATGCGGCCGGTCTTGCAGAACTACGCCCGGGATCTCGAGAATCTACTTGTCCGGGTGACGCAGCAGCGGGACCTCGACGCCGCCGCCCGCGTACGGGCGGAGCTGGACGAGGTCAAGGACCGGCTCGCCGGGCTTTCGAAGGTGCCTTTCTTCACGCCGCCCGAGATCATCGCGCGGCGAGCGGCCGAGCTCAACCGGGTCGAGACCCCCGGGTTCGAGGGCTCGACGGAAGGCTGGCTGCTGTGGGGCGTGCGCCCCACCCGGACGAAGGCGGACTTGGGCGAGAAGCAGGCGCGCGGCGGCCGGTACTGCCTTCGGATGCAGCGCGGCGAGGGTCTCACCATCGGGGGAGCCCTCCAGGATCTCCATGGCCGGTTCAGTCCGGGAGACCGCGTCTTCGCATCGGCATGGGTCCGCACGGCCGCCGGCCCTTCGAACGGCGTGGTCTTCGGTGTGACCTTGAGGAGCGCGGCCAACAAGGATCTACATACCGTCTCCCGCCCGGCGTCGGGCGGCGGCGGGTGGGAGCGGCTGACCTTCGATTTTGTCGTCCCCACCCGCGACCAGATGCCCGGCCTCGCCAAGATCCTCCTCTTCGTGAACATCCAGGGCAAGGAGGATCCCGGCGACGTGTACGTCGACGATGTGTACGCCGGCACCGAGCCTCCCCCGCCGTGACCCTGACTGCGATCGCGGGTGCGAAGGGGGCGTCCGGGTCGGAGGCCGAGAGGAAGGGATGGGACGCCATTTGCCGTACCGGCGGCCTTGGGGCTATAGTGCGAAGGACGCATGGCCTGGAAATGGTCCCATCTGGTGGTCGGGCGGAATCCGCGCCGGACCCTTCTGCGCACGGCGGTGCTCGCCGTGGCCTGTTTCGTCTTTTTCCGCTTTGTCTGGCGGCCGGTGTGGGTGGAAGGCGAGAGCATGGAGCCGACGATCGCGTCCCGCACGTTTCGCTGGGCCAACCTCGCCCGCTACTGGTTTCGCGCGCCCAGAACCGGCGATATCGTCGTGGTGCGCATCGGCGGCGATCGTGTCATGTACCTCAAGCGCATCCTCGCGGTTCCGGGCGAGCGGATCGCGTTCAGCAACGGTTTCTTCTACGTGAACAGTCGGCTCCTGGCCGAACCGTACGTCGTCCTGCGGGGCGGATGGACCACCCGGGCATACACGCTCGGACCCGACGAGTACTACGTGGCCGGCGACAACCGCAGCGGGCCGATTGAAGCGCATGCCACCGGGATCGCCCGGCGGCGGCAGATCGCGGGAGAACTCGCATGGTGAAGCGTATCGGCCTGGGCCTGCTGCTGGCCGCCGGCCTGGCGGTTGGAGGCTGGTGGTGGCACCGCAGTCGCGATGAGGCGCGGCTGTGGCGGGCCCTGACGAATCTGGAGAAACTGGTGGAGAAGAACGGAACGGAGTCGCCGATCGCCTCCGCCGCCAAGGCGCGCGAGGCGGCGGGATACTTCGTGGCGGAGCCCGACATCGAGATCCAGAACTTCCCTGTGCCGTTCGAGGGACGCGGAGAGCTGGCGTCGTCGCTGTACCAGGCCCGCACCATGGCTGAGCGGCTGGACGTGGAGATCTTCGACCGTTCGCTGGTGGTCCGCCCCGACCGCGCCGCCGCCGCGATGCAGTTCACCGCCCGCGCCGTGGGGGGCGCTCACGGCGAGCGGGAACAGGTCATCCGCCAGTTCACGCTCAACTGGGTGAAGACCGCCGACGGCTGGCGCATCGAAACCGTGCGGGGAACCGAGGGGCTGAAGCGGCTATAGGCGGTTCCGCCCGCGGCCGTGTCAACCGCCCCCGCCGCCCCATCCGCCCCGGATCGCCCTCCATCACGCGGCACAACCACCGGAAACGGCAGACGAACAGCCGCAACCGTGAGAACCATGGATCGTGTGCACGTCGCGACTCCGGCTTCGTGCACCCCCCTCATCCCTTTCGAGGGTGAGGCCGAATCGCCGGTGTGCGGTGTATCCCGCAGCAGACCTGCCCGGTTGCTCAGGCCGGTTCCGCGTCGATCGTCACCATCTTGATCTTTGGCACGAGAAGATGGATGAGGCCGAGGCACGTAATATACGAGCAGGCCGCAATGATGAAGAAGATGTTGTAGTCGCCCGGGTGCTTGGTCAGCCACCAACCCACGAAGTAGTTCAGCCCCACGGAAGCGGCCGTTCCCGCAAAACCGCCCAGGCCGACCACCGAGGCTAACGCATTCTTCGGGAAGCAGTCCGAGGTCAGGGTGAAGATATTGGCGGACCATCCGGCATGCGCAGCCATGGCGAGGCCGATGATCAGCGCGGCAATCCACATGTTGCCAATCTGGTTGGCCAGGGAGACGGGCATCACAAGGCATGCGCATATGAAGAAGGCCATCTTGCGGGAGAAGTTGATTGATTTCCCTGCACGGATCAACGCGGAAGAGAGGAAACCGCCGCCCACGCTGCCAATCGTAACGAACGAGTAGACGATGACCAGCGGCCAGCCGAGCGTCTTCAGGTCGCATTTGAAACTGCTGTTGAGCCACAGGGGCAGCCAGAACATGAAGAACCACCAGATGGGATCCGTCATGGCCTTGCCAAAAATGAAGGCCCACGTCGCGCGGTACTTCAGGAGATCCCTCCAGCGGATCTTCACCTTCTCCGCCTCTTCGTCGCTGTCGCTCAGGATATGGCGCAACTCCTTGGGGTCCAAGTTTTTCTTTTCCTCGGGGCGACGGTACATGGGCCACCAGAAGAGAACGAAGATGAAGTTGATCGAGCCGCCAAGCACGAAGGCCCAGGGCCAGCCGAATTCGAGGGCGATCCATGGAACCAGCGCCGGGGCGATGACGGCGCCAATGTTGGCTCCCGAGTTGAAGATGCCCGTTGCCAGCGCGCGCTCTTTCTTGGGGAACCACTCCGTCACGGCCTTGATGGCGGCGGGGAAGTTGACCGCCTCGCCGATGCCGAGGAAGAAGCGCACGGTCGCAAAGGCCGCCACCGTCAGCAACATGGTGCTGCCGAAATCCGTCCCAAAGAGGGAACCGACGGTTGACTCCTTGCCTATCCAATAGCAGAGGCCATGGCCATACGCGGCAAAGCCCCAGAAGACCGTAGCCCATGCATAGGTCGCACGTGTTCCAAACTTGTCGACGAGCCGTCCAAAAAAGGGCAACCCGAACGCATACGCCACCTGGAAACAGTTCGTGATGAAAGCCCAGTCCGCGTCCGTCCATCCATAGCGGGACTTCAAGTCTGGCGACAGGATGCCGAGCATCTGCCGGTCGAGATAGTTGTTGGCCGTGTTGGCGAACAGGAGAAGACAGATCATCCATCGGTATTTCCCGACCGCCTTCGCCACGTTCTCAGCCGTCATGCTCGGGCTCCCTTCTCGTTCCCGCCGCGCCGGTTCACCGCTCGGACACACCGCGGCAGACTACACGCGGTCCGATCGGTTCGTCCACCCCCAATTTCGTCCGGATCAGAGCACATTCGCCGCCAATTCGGCCAACTCCGAGCGCACGCCCTTCTGCAGTCCGATGTGGGCGGCGATGCCGTGGGCGCGGAACTTGTTCACCGCCTTGGAGAGCCCGTTGGAGGTGCTGTCCACGTAGGGATTGTCGATCTGGTAGATGTCGCCCGTGAGCACGATCTTCGTGCCGTGGCCCGCGCGGGTGATGATGGTTTTCACCTCGAGCGGCGTCAGGTTCTGCGCCTCGTCGATGATCACGAACTGGTGGTGGATGCTGCGGCCGCGGATGAAGGAGAGCGCCTCCACGGACACCTGGTCGTTGTTCTCCATCAGTTCCCGCGTGGTCTTCCTGCCGTCCTTGCGCTCGGAGAAGATCAGGTCCAGCGCGTCGAAGATCGGCTGCATCCAGGGATTCAGCTTCTCCTCCACGGTGCCGGGCAGGTAGCCGATGTCCTTCCCCATCGGCATCGTCGGGCGCGAGACGAGCAGCTTGCGGTACAGCTTGCGCTCCAGGGCGGCGAACAGACCCGCGGCGACGGCGAGAAGCGTCTTGCCGGTGCCCGCCTTGCCGATGATGGTGACGAGCTTGATGCGCTCGTCCAGGAGGGCGTCCATGGCGAAGTACTGCTCCTTGTTCTTCGGCCGGAGGGCGGACAGCTCGCGCGGCGGCGGGATGAGGGCGATGATGTTCTTCCCCTCGGGATCCATGCGCGCCAGCATGGTGTGCTGGGGATCGGCCGTGTTGATGAGCATGAGGTACTCGTTCGGCGGCCGGGGCGCGCCGACGAACGGGAGCAGTCCCTTTTCGGCAAACGCCTGCATGGCGTCGGGCGCCAGTTCCAGCTCCGAATAGCCCAGGTAGATCTCGTTGATGTCGACCCGGTCGGTTTCGTAGTCCTCGGCCGGGATGCCCATGCCGTCGGCCTTGATCCGCAGGTTGATGTCCTTGCTGACCACGATCACGGGCTCGCCGTCCAGCCTCTGCTGGAGCTCGCGGGCCAGCTCCAGGATCTCACGGTCGGCGTAGCCGGGGGTCGGCCGGCGGGGGAGCGTCCCGGACATCACGACCTGCACGCGGCCGCCCGGCTCGATCGGCACCCCTTCCGAGAGTTTCCCCCGGCCCCGAAGCTCATCGAGCGAGCGGGAGACGTGCCGCGCATTGCGGCCGAGCTCGGTCAGATCGCGTTTGAAGTTGTCGATTTCCTCGATGACGCTTATCGGGATGACAACCGTGTTGTCCTCGAAGTGGCGGATGGCGTTGGGATCATGGAGCAGGACGTTGGTGTCGAGAATGTAGGTCTTCTTCATTAATCAGAACTTGACTCCGATCGAGCCGACCACCGACACGTCGTTCTCCTCGCGGCCGGGCGCGGGCGTGCTGTCGTACTGGTCCTTGACCACCAGCCGGAGGCTGAGCTGCTGGGTCAGCATGGCCTCCGCGCCGGCCTCGGCGTTCAGCAGATAGCTGTCGAAGTCCTCCGTGTCGGGCATGTATTCGACCGCCTGCCAGATCTTCGCCCCCGTGCCGAAGGTGTGTTCGAAGCGCTCGGCGCCGCGCAGGGCGACGATGTCGTCCTCCTCGCCGCCGACCTCCTCCCAGATGAACGCGGGGCCGGCTTCGAGGGTCAGCGACGTGGCGCCGGTCTTGACGAGGTAATACCCGATCCCCGGCGAGGCCATGTGCCGGTAGTCGATGTCGGCGATCTGGTCGTACATGGCGGAGAGGTTGACGGCCGCGAACCAGCGGTCGGTGAACAGGTACCGGTATCCGATGAACCCCTTGGCGTTGTCGGAGGACTTGGTGTCCTCGGTCTCGCCGTAGTTCCCCTCAGCCCCGAACCGCCACTCGTGCGGCGCGGGTTTCAGCTCGGTCAGCCAGCTTCCGTTCACCTGCGTCGAGTCGGTGTTGCCGTCGGTAAGGGAGATGCCCGCGGCCAGGGTGGTCGGGGGGGCGGGCGGGGCCGGCTGCTGGGCGGCGACGGCCAGGGCGGAGGCGAACAGGGCGACCGCAGACAGACGGGACTCCAACATCGTTCTCATCGCATCCATTTCCTTCCGGGTTTGCGCGGCATCCGTGCCGGCTGTCGCGCAGTATACGACCCCCCGCGGCCGCATCAAGGCGATACCGACCGGTCCGCCCCTTCGCCGCCCCCCCCGCCCGGAATCCGGCCGTTGACCGCACCCGGACATGCGCCGCCCTCACCCGGCCCCGAACGGCGCATGGCGGGGAGGCCGCCGCACGAGCGTCAAGCCTTGGGTTGCGGGCGGCGGCGTCTTTGACTATCATGCCCGCGCATTCCGGAGCTATGAGCGACGACATCCTGGTTACGTTGAAGGCGCTGCTGCCGACGCCGCAGGGGGTGGGCGTGTTCCTGACGGACGGGCAGAAGATCATCGCGATCTTCGTGGACCCCTTCGTCGCGGCCGCCATCACCATGTTCGCCCAGAAGATGAAGAAACCCCGGCCCCTCACCCACGATCTGATCCTCAGTATCCTCGCCGGTCTCGGCGCCCGGGTGACCAAGGTGGTGATCAACGATCTTCGCGAGGACACCTTCTTTGCCCGGCTGTACCTGCTCCAGGAGAGCGAGCTGGGGCGCAACGTGGTGGAGATCGACGCCCGGCCGAGCGACTCCATCGCCCTCGCCATGGCGCAGAAATGCCCGGTCTTCGTGCGCCCCGAGGTGTGGGAGAAGGCCGAGGACATGACCTGGGCGCTCGAACAGGCGCAGAAGCACATCGAGGAGGGCGGCGAGGGCGGAACGGAGCCGGAGGGAGACTCGAAACCATGAACGTGCTCGTGACCGGCGGCGCCGGCTACATCGGAAGCGTGACGGCGGAGCAGCTGCTCGACCAGGGCCACGAGGTCCACGTCTTCGACAACCTGTCGCGCGGCCACCGCGAGGCCGTGGATCCCCGGGCGAAGTTCATCCTCGGCGATCTCCAGCGGCCCGACGACATCCTCGACGCGATGCGGTCGGTGAAACCCGACGCCGTGATGCACTTCGCCGCCTATGCGCTGGTGGGCGAGTCGATGCAGCAGCCGGAGATCTACTTCGCCAACAACGTGGTCGGCGGCCTGAACCTCGTCGAGGCCATGCGGAAGGTCGGCGTGTCCCGGATCATCTTCTCCTCCACCTGCGCGACCTACGGGCAGCCGGAGCGCGTCCCCATCGCCGAGGACACGCCGCAGCGGCCCGCCAATCCCTACGGCGAATCGAAGCTCGCATTCGAGAAGATGCTCTCGTGGTACCAGCAGATCCACCGGATCCAGGCCGTGTTCCTCCGCTATTTCAACGCCTGCGGCGCGACGGAGCGGTACGGCGAGGATCATGATCCCGAGGCGCACCTCATTCCCAACGTGCTGAAGGTGGCGCTCGGCCAGCAGGAGAAGGTCGGCATCTTCGGTGACGACTACGACACGCCCGACGGCACCTGCATCCGCGATTACATCCACATCGTCGATCTTGCCCAGGCGCACATACTGGCGCTGACGGGGAGCCAGACGGGGGCGTTCAACCTCGGCAACGGAAGCGGCTACTCGGTGAAGCAGGTGATCGACGTGGCGCGCCATGTCACCGGCCACCCGATACCCGCGGAGATCAAACCGCGCCGGCCGGGCGATCCCCCGCGGCTGGTCGCCAGCGCCATCCGCGCGAAGACGAATCTCCAGTGGAAGCCGAAGTTCGCCGAGCTGCGTACGATCGTCCAGCACGCGTGGAGCTGGCATCAGAAGCACCCACGGGGGTACCGTTCGTAGACCGTTCCGGGCCGTGAGAAGGGGGCCGCGATCGACCCTCCACGCGAGTCCGGAACTCTGAACTCCGAACCCCGGACTCCCCTTTCCAGGCTCCAGACACCATCGCCTGCTTGACCTTTTCAGGATCTCTGCGACCTTGTGCGCCATGGACTGCGAGCTGGTTTCCACCGGGGCGGAACTGCTGACCGGCCGATCGGTGAACACGCATGCGCAGCGGCTCGGCCGCGCGCTTGAGCCGCGGGGGTTCCGCCTGGTCCGCGACACCACGGTCCGCGACGACCGGCCGTCGATCGCGGAAGCGGTCCGGGGCGCCCTCGGCCGGGTCGCGGTCGTGTTCGTCAGCGGCGGGCTGGGGCCGACGTGCGACGATGTGACGCGCGAAGCGCTGGCCGATGTGTTCGGCCGGGCCATGGTCACCGACCCCGCCACGCTGGACTCGCTGCGCGCGCGCTACACGCGCCTCGACGCGCCGCTCACCGAATCCCGCGCGCGCCAGGCGCGGGTGCTCGAGGGCGCCGCGGTGCTCGCCAACCCGGCCGGAGCGGCGCCGGGACAGCGGATCGAGGAAGGGGGGCGGGTTCTGTTCGTCCTGCCGGGCCCGCCCCGGGAATTCGAGGCGATCCTGGCGGCGCACGTGATGCCGTGGCTGTGTGCGAACCGGCCGCAGGTCACTCCGGCCCCCGGGCATCTGTTCCTGATCTGCGGCCTGGGTGAATCCGACATCATCGATCTGCTTGCGAAGGCGGGGTTCGATCCCGGCCCTCTCGAGGTGGCATACTGCGCGGCTCCCGGGAATGTCGAAGTCAGACTGACCGGACGGCCCGGCGAGGAACGCCTGCTCGAGGAGGCCGTCGGCCGGGTGCGGGGGCTGCTGGGGATCCATGCGTTCGCGGAAGCGCGGGAGGACCTCGCGGCGGTGGTCGGGCGGCTCCTGCAGCGGAACAACGCCACGCTCGCCACGGCGGAGTCGTGCACCGGCGGCCTCCTGGGGCAACGCATCACCGCCGTTGCCGGCAGCTCCGCCTACTATCTGGGGGGGATTGTCGCCTACGCCGACGCGGTGAAGGCGGAGATGCTGGGGGTGCCTCCGGAAACACTGGCGCGCGACGGGGCCGTGAGCGAAGCCGTCGCGCGGGCGCTGGCCGAGGGGGTGCGCGCCCGCCTGCGGGCGTCCTTCGGCGTCGGGGTCACCGGCATCGCCGGCCCCGGGGGCGGCACGCCGGCGAAGCCGGTCGGCACGGTCTGGTGGGCCGTCGCGGATGGCGTCGGAACGGTCGCGCGAAACCGCGTGTTCGGCGGCGATCGCGATCTCGTCCGCCAGTGGAGCGCGCAGTTCGCCCTCGACCTCCTTCGCCGCCGCCTGCTCGGCGCCGCCGGATGAACCGTGGGGCGGCGGAAGGCGGTGAACTCACGCGGCCGGTCCGCGCGGTTCCGGAACTATCGCCGGACGGGCATCGAGGCGGGGTCCGTCCCCCGCGGAACCACCCGGCCAATGGCGATCGGTTGGTTGGTGCGGGGCGGACTGCTGTACCGGCTCATGGTGCCGTTCGGCCGGCCTTCCTCGTCGACCGTGAACCACATCGTCCCGCGGCCGACCCCCGTCTGCCTTTCCTTTCGTGTGTCGCGGTCGTGTCCGCGGGTCGTGGCGTCAATGATCCGCACGCGCCAGCGTCCGTCGCGCGCCTTAACCGGATGGCTGTCGACAATGACAATGTGTCCGGTGGTTTCCCCCGCCTTCAGGACGGGCTTGCGCCAGGCGATCATGTCGCCCGCGCGGGCGTCGGCCAGGCGCGCGATCCGCATCCACGTCTGCGTTTCGGAAACCGGTTCCGCGGGAGCGCGCGCGAACGTCTCGTAGAAGGCAAAGGCCCGCGGCCGCGCCGCGCGGTCGGCGCGCGCGGCCGCCGCGTGCGCCTCGGGCGCCACCCGCTTCAAAATGTAGCCGGCCAGGCCGGAGCAGTCCATCTGGTACAGACCCCTGGACTCGTCGGCCACGATCGTGAACTGGTACTTCGTCTCCTTCAGGTTGGCCATGATCCTCCGCGCTTCGACCGACACGGGACTCACCGGCCGCTCGTCCGCCGGCCACAGCGCGACGCAGCCGGTACAGAGAGAAGCCAGCAGCAGACTCGACGCATGCGTGCGAATCGGCTTGGGGATCGCGGCCTCTCTGTCTTGAGCGACGATCGATGACGGCATGCTGTCGCCCTCCCAATAGCACCCTCGCCTTACCTGTTGCGCGCAGGATGTTTGCCCGCCGCGCCCCTGTCAAGCGCGGGATTCCGTGCACGACGAGCGCCCCGTGAGTATTCGGGGTCTTTGCGCACGCCCCGGGCCGCCAAGGCACTCATGATCTTGATGGCAGTCATGGTCCTTCTCGTACATCGCAGTATGGCCCACCCGACACGCCCGGTTCGGCAACACCTTCGCGATGCGGGCCTGTCCAGACGCCTCCACCCGCGGCACGACGATGCTGACCGACTACGCCCAGCCCGCCCATGAGGACCAGGTCTGGAGCCATCTGGAAAGGCATCGCCCGCGTACAACGCCAGGACGGCGACCCGAGGCGCGCGGTCCATCCCACCGCCTCCGCCGTTCACATCCAGAACGTGCGTATGCCGTATTGTCGGACCAGCGGATCGGGTGTGATCAACTCCAGGCGGCTGTCGAGAGCCTGACAGACAAGGAGGCGGTCGAACGGATCGCGGTGAAGATCGGGCAGCGATTCGAGGCGGAAGATCGCCGACGTCGTCAGGGGGAGAATATCCATCAGATGCTTCATGGCCAGCGGCCGCAGGATGCGCGACGGCGGGCGGGGCAAGGGGAGCTTGCCGAGGCGGTGTTTGATCACGACTTCGAGGATACTGATGTCGCTCAGGTACAGATCGTTGGAAGGGTTGGTCAGCACGTCCCGCAGGTCGGCGGAAATGCGGGCACTCCCTTCGAAATGCCAGAGGGCTACACAGGTGTCCAGCAGGTAGGAGGCCATCACTCCTTCCCTGAAAACAGGGCCTCGACCTCCGGAAGCGGTTCGTTGAAGTCGTCGGGGACGTGGATCCGTCCGTGCGCCAGCCCGAAAGGCCGCCGCCCACTGCTATCGGTGCGAAGGGGGCGAAGCTCCGCGAAGGGCTTGTTGCGGTCGCACAGGATGAACCGTTCGCCCTTGCGCACCCGCCGCGCGAAGCGCGACAGATGCGTTTTCGCCTCGTGAATATTGATTAAGGTTGTATTTATGGTCATAAACTTAGTCCACTTGACGAAGCGGGTCAACACCCAACCGCACGGGGGGGGTGGCGGAGCCCCGGGGCCGTGTCTCCGTTCTCGTGAATGCGCGGGGCGGCGTGTCCGTACGCGATGAGTTGTGGTCATTCGCCATCTTTTAAATGAATCGGTTCGCCCGCCCGGTTTGAGCCGCATCGGTCGGCACTGCAATTCCAATCCCAATCGGAACCGAGATCGTGCTGACACGGCGCGGCGGCGAGGGTATCCTGGGCGGTCTATGAATTCCGAACGATGCCGGCGGAGGTCACGGTCTTTCCGACGGCTCCTGGCGTGCGCCGCGTTGTGGTGCCCGGCCCTGTGCGGGGCTGGCGATGTCCGGATCGATTTCGAGTCCGCGGGCGACTTTGTGGACCACTTCCGCCACCTCAGCGGCACCGGCACGGCGCAGCAGACCGATCCGGCGGCCGGCGAGCCGGACAACGACACGGTGCAGACGAGTTCAGGCGGCCTGGTCATCGCGTATGACGCCACGCCGGCGGATGGCGCCTCCACGCGCAGCCTGTTCGCGGCGCCCCTTTCCGTGGTGGCCGATGTGCGGTACGGGACGGCGAGCAATTCCTTCGGCGTCTACTTCATCCATCCGGCCGATCCGGCCGACGCGTACCTCGCCCTGTTCAACGTCGACAACGCCGGGGCCAGCGACCTCTTCCGCTTCTCCTCGAACGGCAATCCGCACACCGCATCGGCCGGCGCGCTGATCCAGGCGGCCGCCGTGGAATCGGGCGTGACCACCGACGGCCGGCTCAACCGGATCGAGATCGGCTTCGCGGCGAATGCACGCGGCGAGCCGGTGCTGTCGCTGTGGACCGGCGCGTCGTGCGCGAGCCTCGTGCTGACGGGTCTGGCCGCCCGTGCCTCGGCCGAGGTGGGGCTGCGGTTCAGTCCGCGCAGCGCGAACGACATCGAGTTCGACAACGTCGCGATCCGCCCCGTGCCTCCCGTCTGGGCGCCTCCGCCGGAGACCTCGGGCGCGCGTTTCCTGCACCGCCTGGCCGCTGGCGAGCCGCAGAAGGTCGTCGTCTACGGCACGAGCCTCACCGCCGGGGGGCCGTGGGTGGGCCAGATGCAGGACTGGCTGACCCACACGTACGCGGGGACGCTCACGCTCATCAACAGCGGCCTGAGCGGCAAGAACTCGAAGAATGGCCTGGAGAGCCTGGACTCCAAGGTCCTCGCGCATCGCCCCGACACCGTGATCATCGAGTTCGGCATGAACGACGCCTTCACGGCGTACGCCGACCCCAACTACAACATCTCCGTCACCCAGGCTCACTCCAACTTGCTGATGATGATCGACCGCATCCTTACCAACCGCGCCGACACGGAGATCATCCTCCAGACGATGAACCCGGCCTGGGACTCGCCGGGCGGCAGCGGGACGTCGGCGACCGTGCGCGCCAGCCTGCCGGACTGCTACCAGACCTATCGCGATGTCGCGACCGCGCGCGGGGTGCTTCTGGTGGACCACTATCCGAACTGGAAGACACTGCAGCTCACCAACCCCGCCCTCTTCCAGGCCTGCGTGCCGGATGGCGTGCACCCCGTGGCGGCGGGCACGGCGGCGGTGACGCTGCCGCTGCTCAAGGAGAGGCTGATCGGCGAAGTGCGCATGGTCGACACCAACCGCCCCGGCCCCGCCCGGGTGGACGCCGACATCTGCGTCTACGGCGGCTCGGCGGCCGGTGTGGCCGCGGCGGTTCAGGCCGCCCGCCGCGGGAAGAGCTGCGTGCTGGTCTCGCCGGAGCGGCGGTTCGGCGGGCTCACCAGCGGCGGTCTCGGCTGGACGGATGTCGGCTCGGACAAGAACATCATCGGAGGCATCGCCCGGGAGTTCTATCGGCGCGTGTACCTGCACTACGCCGACTCCAATGCCTGGACGCGCGAGACGCGCGCGCAGTACATCGCCCGCTCGTCGATGGATCCGGACGACACGCAACGCGTCATGTTCACCTTCGAGCCGAAGGTCGCGGCGCGCATCCTGGAGGAGATGCTCGCCGAGGCGCGGGTGACCGTGGTGCCGGGTCGGCTCCGGCGCGGCGGGGGCGGGGTGATCCTGGACGGCGCGCGAATCCGCGAGATCGTGACCGACGACGGCGCGGCGATCGTGCGCGCCGGCATGTTCATCGACGCCACGTACGAAGGCGATCTGATGGCCGAGGCGGGCGTGCCCTATGCCGTGGGGCGCGAGGCGAACGCGGTCCACGGCGAGACGCTCAACGGCATCCAGACCGCGAGGGCCACCGGCAACCAATTGCCCGGCGGAATCGACCCTTACGTTGTCCCTGGCCAGCCCGCGAGCGGCCTTCTGCCGGGCGTGGAGACGGACGCCGGCGGGGCCGACGGGACGGGGGATGGTCGTCTGCAGGCCTACTGCTACCGGCTCTGCCTCACCGACGTGGCGTCGAACCGGCTGCCCATCGCACAACCCGCCGGCTATCGCGAAGAGGACTTCGAGATCCTGTTTCGGTCGATCGAGGCCGGCCAGTCCGACCGCTTCTTCAAGCGTTCGCCGATGCCCAATCGAAAAACCGATTCCAACAACGACAGCGGGGCCTCGATGGACTTCATCGGCGGCAACTGCAGCGTAACGGGCGGATGGAACTACGCCGAGGCCGGCTACGCGCAGCGCGAGGCGATCCGGCAGGCCCACGAGTATTACCAGCGGGGATTCATCTGGACGCTGCAGAATCACGCGCGCGTGCCGTCGGCCCTCCGCGGCGCCTGGGCGGTGTGGGGCCTGCCGCTCGATGAGTTCGGCGAGACGGGCGGCTGGCCGCACCAGCTCTACATCCGCGAGGCGCGAAGGATGGCAGGCGACTACGTCATCACCGAGCACCATGTCGACCAGGAGTCCGGGTTCGTGGCGGACGATCCCGTGGGCATGGGCGTCTACAACATGGATTCCCACCACGTCCAGCGGCACGTGAACGCGGGCGGGTACGTGAGAAACGAAGGCGACGTGCAGGTCGCGCCGGCGCACGGCGCCTACGGCGTCAGTTACCGCGCGATCGTGCCGCCCACGAACCGCGTACAGAACCTGCTTGTTCCGGTGTGCCTTTCGGCGACCCACATTGCCTACGGATCGATCCGGATGGAACCGGTATTCATGGTGCTCGCGCAGTCCGCGGCGGCCGCCGCCGTGCAGGCGCTGGACGACGGCGTGCCGGTTCAACAGGTCGACTATGAGCGCCTGCGCCTGCACCTGGCGGCGGCCGGTCAGGTGGTGTCGAAGACGGCGCCGCCGAGCGGGACGGACCTCATCGTCGACAACGCCAGCGCCACCGGCGTGACCGTAATGGGCGCGTGGACCTCCAGCGACGCGACCACCGGATTCTACGGCACGAACTACCTGCACGATGGCAACGTCGGCAAGGGGACGAAGTCGGTGACGTTCACTCCAACCCTCGCGGAGGAGGGAGCATATAGCGTCTATGTGCGCTGGACGGAGCACACCAACCGGGCGACGAATGTGCCCGTCGACATCGCGCACTCGGCCGGGACGACGACCGTGGTGGTGAACCAGCAGGCCAACGGAGGCGTCTGGAACCGCCTGCTCACCACGAATTTCGCGGCCGGTTCATCCGGGAGCGTGACGATCCGCACCACCGATACAAGCGGCTTCGTCATCGCCGACGCCGTGCGGTTTTCGTCGGGCATTCCAACCGTGCGCATCGTGGCCGACGATGCGACGGCTGCCGAGTCGGGGGCGGACACGGCACGGCTGCTGGTGCTGCGCGAAGGAGCGACCGACCTCCCCCTGACGGTGGGGTACACGGTGTCCGGCACGACGACCGCCAGTGCGGACTACGAGGCGCTGGGCGGGACAGTCGTCATACCCGCCGGCGCGTCGTCCGCGGCCGTCGTGGTTCGGCCGTTTCGCGACACCGTCGCCGAAGGAGATGAGACGGTCGTGCTCACGCTCGCGGCCGATGCGGCGTATGTCGTTGGATTACCCACATCGGCGACGGTCACCATTCGCGACCGCGCGATCGACGCGTGGAGACATGCGCGTTTCACCGCGGGACAACTGGCCGACCCGGACATCAGCGGCGAAAATGCCGATCCGGATGTCGACGGCTTGCCCAACACCCTCGAACATGCCTTCGGCTCGAATCCTCTGCTCGCCGATGCCGGGTTGTTTTGTCCCGCGGCCGGCTGGCGGTCGGACGGCGGGGACCGGTGGTTCATGCTTGAGTACTTCAGGGAGTCGGCGGCGCTGCGGTATGGGGTCGAATGGACGTCCTCGCTCCTCCCGGCCGCGTGGTCGCCGGTCGGCGTGTCGGAGGAGTTCTACCTGCCCGCGAGCGGCCGCTTCGCCCGCGCGGTGCGGGTGACGCCGGAGGACGCCCGGCTCTTTCTGCGGCTTGCGGTGCGGGAAGAGTAGGTTGTTCCGACGAAAGATGACACGCAAACGCGCGTGACGTCTTCAAGCGGCTGCGGCGAGCGTGGCTGGGGAAAGGAATCGACACCGGTTGCGCTGGCTGGGCAAGCGGAGAAACGCGGTGAGGGCACCGCGTCCCCACCGGTCACGATGTCTGAAGCGCAGGGCGATGGAGTCTCACCGCCCCTTGGCCTGCATAGCCTCTTAAGGCCAAGCCGCTCCACCCATGACTTGTCCGGTACGGGCCCTATTTCTTCGGCGGGGCGGCCTCGCGCACGACCGCGCCGAACTCATCGCTGAGGATCAGCACCGACAGGCGAGCGGCGTCGTCCAGTTCATTCGTGTTGAGCGAGACGTAGTCGAACCGGCCGCGCAGGTCGGTATAGCCGTCCTTGAAGAACTTCACCTCGCCGCTCTTCATGCGGGCGTAGACCTTGACGTACGCACCGGGCACCGGCTTGCGCGTCTCCGCATGGGTCACGGCGAGCTGTCCGTACGCCTCGATCATCTGGACCTTGAGCGTGTTGGCGTAGTAGGCCTGCGTCTTGCGCACGCCGGCGGCCAAGACCTCGACCATCACGTTCTTCGCGCGGAACTCCGCGGGCAGGTCGACCGACAGCGTGTCCTTGCCGGCGGGGAGCTCCACCGCCCGGCTGAGGACCGGCCGGATGTACGAGAACTGCGCCGATCCCTCCTGGAGGAACGGGCTGCGCGAGAAGAGCAGCTCAATGTCCATCGGGTAGAAGTTCATCGTGCACACTTTCAGATTGCGGTAGTCGATCCGGATTCGGCCAGCCTCGACCTGAAGTTCCAGCGCGGGCTCGGTCGCCGCCAGCGCGCCCTGCGCCTGGTCGCGGCTCTCCTTGTCGACCGCGGCGGCCATGCCTTTCTCCAGCTCGTCGAGCTGCGCCATCACCAGCCCGAACCGGTTGCGCCAGCGGTCGACGCCCTCCTTCGCGTGCGCCTGCGCGATCTTGCGGGCGGTCGCGATGTCCCCTCGATACATCGCCAGGTAGGCGTCGAGGTACTCGCACTGCAGCTGTTCCGGCACCGCTTTGCGGTCGACGCGGGCGAACCACTCCAGCGCCTCGCCCACGCGGTCCTGGAGCGCCATGTAGTAGGTCACCGCCAGTTCGTCGATATCCGTCAGGGCCCGCTTGTAGCGCAGGACCGTCATCAGGCGCTGGTACTGTTCGCGGAAACGGTTGTTGAGGATCTTCCGCCTCGCGCCCACCTGGTGCGCGCGCGGGTTGACCAGCGGCGCGTACTCGAGGTGCTGGTAGTCCAGCCGTTCCACCGGATCGAGTGTCAGCAGCGGCGAGACGAGGTACAAGCCGCAGAGGTCGGCGAACCGCGAGTGCCGCAGCCAGGGCCGGATCGTGTCCGGGTCGTTGTGCAGCACGCCGTAGGACCACAGGACGTCGTGGTACACGTGGCGCGCCTCGAGCAGGGCGGTGGCCTTCTTGAAGTAGTCGCGGTCCTTCATGCGCCAGGCGATCTCCACGAGGTCCAGCCGGTGGACGTTGGCGGAGTCGAGGAACGCCAGCACCTCCTCGGGCGAGCCGTTCTGGGAGAGCCACGCCCAGGAGGTCTTGTCGATGCGGCTGAGCTGTTTCACCACGTTGAAGGCGAACGCCGCCGCGCCCGCGATCACGCGGTCGTTGCGGGCCGCGGTGACGGGGTAGTGCGGGTACTTCCCGGTGTCGGGGAAGTAGAAGAAGTACTCGATCGTCTGCGTGCTGTGGGGCTCGAGCGCCACGTGCGTCCCGCGCGTGTAGAAGCCGCCGCTGACCGGGATCGCGCCCATCGGGATCTGCAGCAGCACCTGCAGCTTCTGCCGGTTGCCGGTGGGATTGGTGAGGATCACCTGCGCGCCGTACGCGACATGGGGCAGGAACTCCTCGGTCACGTACTTGTCGAACTGCTCGTTGTTCTCGTGGCGGTAGCGGTCGTCGGCGCGGAAGAAATGCTGCGCGACCAGCACGGCGCCCGGCTCGTCCGCGCGCTGCGCCTCGCGGATCTCGCGGTGGAAGACGACGACCGGGGTCGCGGCCTGCACGCGGTAGCGCAGACCGTCGAGCTTCTCGTCGTGCTTGCCGGCCTTGAACGGCAGATCGAGCACCGCCAGGGCCAGCATCATCTCGGTGAAACTGCGCGTGGCCTGCGGGAAGGCCTTCGACAGGAACGGCGTCTTGCCGTCGTGCTTCGCGAAATCGGCCCAGAACTCGTTCACCGCCACGAGGTCCGCCAACTGCTGTTCGATCGGCAGGTGATAGTAGTTGTTCTCGGCCCATTCTTTCGTCTGGTCGAGCTTCTGGAAGAACCGTCGCTCCTTCAGACGCTCGGCCACGACCCCGTTGGCATCGAAGAAGAACGCCTCCGCGGCCACCTCGGCCTTCGCTTCCTCCGCTTCCTTGTCTTCGCCCGCAGCCTGTCTGCGCGCCATTCCGCGCTGTCGCACCACGGAAGAGGCCCGATCGGCCGCCAACTTCGCGGCGGCCGTCACCGGCGGCGCGGCCGGCATCCTCGTCGCTCCGAAGCCCGCCGGCGCGGGCGCGGCATGCGCCACCGCAAGGGCGCCCAGCGCGGCCTCGCCGGGCGCCGCGTCCTGGAGCTTCAAGCCGGCCAGGCCCGCCTTTCGCTTCTCGACCTCTGTGCGTCGCAGTTCCTCGATCGCCTGGCCCACTGCGCCCCCGGCCTCGAGCGCGCCGGTCTGCACGGCGGTGTCGAAGCGGTGGTTGAAGTCCTCGATATCCGGCGGGATCAGGTCGCTCCGCTCACGCGCGTCGCGCGCGACGGACGCCTCCTGTTCGCGGATTCGCCGGCCGAGCAGGATCCGTTCGACCGAATTCAACCGTGCGAATCGCCAGGGCTCAAGATAGTCTTTCAAATCCGCCCCGATCAGCCAGAGATCCATGAAGGTCTTGTCCTTCTTGTTCTTCAGGTAGGGCGCGAGGACCGCGCGGAAGAACTCGGGGTCCTTGTGGTACAGGAAGAAGCTGAGCTCGTGGCAGGCATACTTGGAGTACAGACGCTGCTTTTCCGCGGCGTCGAGGTCCGGCCAGCCCGTGATGAAGGAGAACTCCTCGAAAGTCGCATTGCTGCCGAGCGTGGCGAGGAGGCGGTACGCCTTGGCCACGGTATCGTAGGTCTCGAACCGCGCCGTGGTCGCGTCGGCGATCTCCAGCGCGCCCTGCGCGGCCACGGGCGTGATCATCTTCTGCTCGGAGAAGGTCTTCGCCGGGTCGAGCCCCGCCGCCAGCCGGAGCTCGCGTGTCTCCACCGGCGTATCTTCGAGCGCCGCCTGCCGCAGGACGGTCGTCGTGGGGTCGACCGCGAGAATCCTCAGGTGCGGCAGGCCTTTCAGCTCGGCCCGCGGGATGCGGATGCGCCCTTCCTTGTCCGCTTCAAGATTCAGCAGGGCCACCGCCGGCTGCTTGAGGAAGTCGAGCGCCGCATACCCCTCGGGCGGCTCGCCTTTGCCATCCTTCGCCGCGGCGGCCGCGCCCTCCGCCTGCCCCATGGCCGCCGGCCGGCCGGCGTACACTCCTCCGCCTTCGAGCACCTCCGCCTCCGCCTCCGTGTCGCGCACCGCCCACGGATTCAGCAGCAGGCCGGGGCGGTCCAGCATGTTGCCGGGGAACTTTTTCGCGGTCTGGCGGTCGATGATGTACCGGTACTCGTCGCCGATGTCGCGACCGGATTCGTAAAACGTCCGCGCCGGCCGCCACGGTTGCTGGCGCAGGCCCGGCGTGCCGGCGAAGCCCAGGCGGGCGAAGACGTCGTAGGCGGGCAGGTAGCGCGTCGCGAACACGTGGACGCGCGTGAAAGGCGTGACATTGGCGAGCCGGATCTCAACCGCGTCGGCGGCCGCCTCGACCGCCGTCACCTGCAGCGGCGCCAGGCGCGGACGCTCCAGCGCGCGGCGGGGCGAGAACGTGAACCCGTCGCGGTCCTCGCCCTGCGTGACGCGGACCTCGATCGCCCGGCCTTCGGGTTTCAGGTAGAGCGAGTAGTCGCCCGCCGGCAGGCCGCGGAGGTCAAGGAAACCGCCCTCCGCCGCCACGGCTTCATGCCAATCCTTGACAAACTGCCCGCGGCGCACTTCGAGCAGCGAGGTCTGCTTCAACACGTCGGCGCTGTCGATCGCCACCGGCACGCGCAGCACCTCTCCCACCCGGCCGTGCAGGGCCGCCGGCCGCAGGCAGGCCCCGCGATCCGGCTGCCACGTGTGCTCCGCCCCCATGGGCTCCTTCACGCGGAACCGCTCGATCCCGGCCAGCTCGCCCAGCCACGCGCGCCCCTGGTCGTCCGTCTTGAGCTCGACGTGCACCTCGTCGCGGAAGAGGCGGTGTTTGAACACGCAGGCCAGCGGCTCGCCCGGCCGGGGCTCGCCGTTCTTGCCGCGCAGATCGACCACGTAGCCCGCCGCCGTGCGGCTGACGTGCGGATCCTGCACCGCCGGGGTCCGGTCCATGCCGTTCAGCGCGAAGGCGGCGCCGTCGGAGAGGTCCTGCTTCTTGTTCAGGCTGACGTTCTGGATCTTCGCCTTCAGGGTCACCGAGAGGCTGACGGCGTTGTCCGGCACCAGGATGTCGTGGACGGTCTCCGCGTCCTCCCGGAGCGCGAGGCCGGGGATCTCCTTCTCCGTCGCGATGCCCTGCAGGTCGACCGAGCGGATCGCCAGACGGATCTCCTCAAGCAGCTTCAGGCTTACCGGGCGCCCGTTCACGCGCACGACCGGCCGCAGCACCACCTGCGCCTTCTCGCGGCGGAGCAGCGACTCGCGGTCAACGTAGATCCCGGCGCGCAGGTCGTAGGTCTCCGCCAGGTGGTCGAAACGGATGGGCGAGGCGAACCCGCCCTGCAGGACGATCAGCGTCTCCGACTTCGGCGCGGTGCTGAAGGGCACGACGATGCGGCCGTCCTCCCCCGGCGCGAACTCGCGGCCGCCCAGCCAGGCCCGCGCGTCGGGGAGCCGCCGGTTGGCTTCGTCGAGCACGGTGAACGCGTGACCGGCCGCCGTGACTTCCTGCAGCGCGCCCAACCGGCCTTTCTGCACCAGCGCCCGGCTGCTCTTGCCGTTGCCGATCAGTTCCACCACGTAGGCGCCGCGTGTTCCAAGCTCCGGAAACTCGAACGAGCGCGGCATCCGGCGTTCGGACGGCTCCTTGTATTCGAAGCGGCGCTCGAACGAGGCCACGAGGCCGTCGAGGTTGATCGCGAGGTTCAGCGGCTGACCGGTCTCCCGGTAGTAGTTGAAGGTGTTGATCTCGTAGACCTTGACGATCAGCGAGGGCACGTTCTTGACGAAGGCGGTCAGCTTCACCGGATCGCCGGCGGCCAGCAGCTCCGGGTTGTCGTGGGCGAAATCGATGTCCACCCGCTCCTTCAGCCGCCTGTACTCGTCCGGGGCCAGGAGCGGCGCCCACTGCTGCGGGTCGCCGACGCCGTTGACGATCTTGGCCTCCGCGAACACGCGCTTGAGGAAGTCGTCGCGGATCCACGGCGTGAACTCGCTGTAGTTCTCCGCGGCGGTGAGGAAATGCAGGAGGAACTCGCGGACCAGCGGCTCCTCGTTGACGATCGGCGGCAGGCAGATGAGGTTGAAGTCCTGGTCCAACTGCGCCAGGTGATCGCCGCGCGGCAGCGCCTTGCGGATCTCCTCGCGCAGGTAATAGACATTGCGCGGCAGCTTCAGGTACTCGACGAACCGGTCGTGGTCGTAGACGCCCTTCCGCTGGTCGTGGCGGAGGCGGTTGTACAGGGTGTTGGCCTTGCGGGAGTTGTGGACGGGATCGAGCGTCTTCACAAAGGCCCAGACGCGCTCGTAGTAGGCCTCGCGCGCCGCGGCGTCGGTGTCGAGATCGACCTCGTTTTCCGGGACGAGCTTGGAGAGGTAGGCGGTGACGAACTGGACCTGGTTGCGGAGGTCGGGTCTCTTCCGCAGGAGATCGTCGAGCTGGGCGAGCGTGAGGTTCCGGTGGATCTTGTGGTGGCCGAAGCCGCGGCTGTCGCGGTAGTTAAGGTCGGCGATGATCAGGTCGACGAGGCCCGGATAATCGGGCCGCTCGAGCCGGCTCAGGAGGTTGCGCCGCTGCTCGTCGTTGATCGCCGCGCCGGCGACCAGCTCCAGCCCGGCGTTCTCGATCTTCTCCAGGTTGGCCCGCTCTTCGGCCAGGGCGCGCTTGAGCAGCGTCTCGACGCTGATCCGCGCGGGGTCCAGTTTCGTGGGGGCGTCGCTGCGTCGCTCGCCGGTCTTGCGGGCGTGGGTGAAGTGCAGGTCGAGCTGTTCGCGGAGGTAAGCGAGGGTCTTCTGGGGATCCTTCTCGTAGTCCAGCAACGCCTGCCGGTTCAGCAGCTCGCGGGCCTCGGCGCCGATCCCGCCGTTCCGCGCCCGGATCCACTGGTCCATGAACCCCTGGAACTTCTCCCCCTGCCCGCCGTTCTGGGCGTGCAGCGCGTGGTAGAAGAAGTAGTCGTCGGTGCCGGGCACCAGCTCCTTCAGGGCCGCCTCGCGATCGGCGGCGAGGCTGAAGGTCTCGACGTAACCGATCTCCTGTTCCGCGGCGCCCAGCGAGGTCGCGAAAGCGACCGCCCAAACCAGCCGGATCTTCATGTTCCGTCCTCCCGATGCAACCCTTGGGCGGGCCGTCCCGCCGCCCACGTATGTCCAAGAACACGGCCGGGGCCACCCGCCCCGGCCCTTGCGCTGTTTCCACTATACTACGTCCGCCGCGTGAGCAGTCTTCAGATTATTTGCCGCGCCTGGCCGCGTGTAGCCACCGGAGAGGCTGGAGAAAATCCAAAGTGACGATCGTCACTCTGGATTTCACGTCCCGATGAGAGACGGCCGGTAGAACCCCACGCCTCTGCGCGCCAGGATGCGGTGGAATACTGTGGAGCGGGCGTGCGCCCACAACCCCGAATTGACTGAACAGGACGCAGCGGAGGATCGAGGCGACGGCGGGCAGACTGAATTCGGCCGCTCGGAGCCGACCAGGTGGACCCGTTGGGGCCAGCTTCTCGGGGGCAGAAGCTCCACCCGTTCGGCGAGCGTCAAGGCCTGCCCGCCAGGATACACCACGAACAGGCGGTCCAACTTCAGGTCCGCCATGGCGGTGCGCATGGACCGGGTCAGCTCCGGGGCATCACCCTGCGTGAACTCGAAACCGATTCGCCGATCGCCTCGAAGCAACAGCAGGTCGAGCTCCCCGCGCGTCGTCGGCTCGGAGGTCGCTCTTGTGCGCCGCGCGCCGCGCGCTATAATCCGGCCGTATTCAGGGCCGTTCAAGGAAGCGGCGACCCAGGGAGCGAAGGATGCGGTACGCCATCGTATCGGACGTTCACGCCAACCTGCAGGCGTGGCTGGCGGTGCGGCGCGACATCGCCGGCATGCGGGCGGACCGCGTCATCTGCCTGGGGGACACGGTGGGCTACGGCCCCGCGCCCGCCGAGGTGCTGGAGGAGCTGCGGAAGCACGTCGCCCACTTCCTTCTCGGCAACCATGACGCCGCGCTCTGCGGGAAGATGGACGAGGATCTCTTCAACGACGAGGCGCGGGAGATCATCCGATGGACACGCGGCCGCCTCGCCCCGGCGGTCCGGCGGCGGTTCGCCGCCTGGCCGCTGACCCTCCGCGGCAAGGGTTTTCGATGCGCCCACAGCGACTTCGCCGAGCCCGGGCGTTTCCCGTACATCGTCGAACCGGAGGACGCGATGCCCTCGTGGCGCGCGGTGACGGAGCCCCTCCTGTTCGTCGGACACACGCATGAGCCGGCGCTGTTCCTGCTGGGCGCCAGCGGCAAGCCGCACCGGGTCGAGGCGCAGGATTTCGAGATGGAGGACGGCAAGCGCTACATCGTGAACGTCGGGTCCGTGGGCCAGCCGCGCGACGGCCGCGCGGATGCGAGCTACGGCCTGTACGACAGCGAGCGTCGGGCGGTGTTCTTCCGCCGGGTCGCCTATGATGTCGGCGCGTACCGGCGCGCCGCGGCGGCGGCGGACCTGCCGGCGATCTCCTCGGCCTTCCTCGCCCATGTGCCGGCCGCGGAGACGCCCGCCGGCGAGGCCGCGATCTCGATGGCGTTCCTCAACGAGGCGGCGCCCGTCGCCCCGCGGCCGCCGCGTCCGCGCGCGGCGTTCCGCCCTCCCGACACGGCGGACAAGCACGTGCGCGATGCCGTGCTGGTGTCGGAGATCACGGAGCTGCGCGGACGCCTGAGGCGGTGGCAGGTGCTGGCGATGCTGCTCGGCCTGCTGCTGGCCGGTGCGGGGCTGGCGTGGGTCCGCCACGCGACCCGCGCCCGCGAGATCGCGCCCGCGTCGCTGCCGGCCGTGCGGGCGGAGGCGCGCGAAGCCGGCGTCAACCTCCTGGCCGTGCCCGAGCGGCCCTCGGCGGCGGGCCGCGCGGTGAGCGGCTGGACGCTGCGCCTGGGCGACCGACGCCGCCAATCGATCCGTGTGGAGGCCGATCCGGATCACGGGCACGTATTCCTGCTGCGGTCCTCCAGCCCGAACGAAGAGCTGATCCTGCGGTCGGGCCCCGTGGAGGTGCGGCCGGGCCAGCGGCTCACCGTCGAGGGGCAGTTCCGTCCGGACGCCGGTTATGGCGGCTTCGTGGCCCTGGAAGTCGAGGTGCGGCGCGCCGCCACCGCCGGCCAGGCGGCCTCGGTCGTCCGCCTGGTGAGCAAGGAACCGAACCAGCGGCGGCGCAGCGGGTGGCTGGCGGCCCAGGAGACCTTCGACCTGCCCGCCGGCGCGGCGGATGTCCAGGTCCAGGTGACCGGCCGGTTCCGGGGCGACCTCCGGGTCGGCGGACTCTCGCTCGCGCGCCGCCCGTAGCGCCTCGTCGGGCGTCATGCGCGCTTCTGCCTCGCGCGTCGCCGCGCAGACGTTTCGTACGGCGCGGGATTGACTTCCGCGGCCGGGCCGGGAGAATCGCGCCATGCACCGACGCCTTCATGCCGCGCTGTTCGCCGCCGTCGCCGTCCTGCTCGGCGTGCTGTTCGTGACGCCGCTGGCGATGGTGGTCGGCGGCGGGTTCCGTTCGGGCGGCGGATTCACGCTGCGCTATCTGCTCGGCGTCTTCCAGAATCCGGTGTATGCCGAAGGCCTGCGCAACAGCATCGGCATTGCCCTGGGCACGTTCGGGCTGGTCACCCTGATCGCCCTTCCGCTCGCGTGGCTGGCCCACCGCTATGACTTTCCGGGCAAGCGGGTGTTCGGCGCCCTGCTGCTGGTTCCGATGATCCTGCCGCCGTTCGTGGGGGCCATCGGCCTGCAGCAGATGCTGGGGCCGTACGGCGTCCTGAACACCCTCTTCGATCTCGGACCCGTCGACTGGCTTGCCCGCGGCCGCTACGCCGGGGTGGTGCTGCTGCAGTCCCTCTCGCTCTATCCGATCCTCTACCTCAACGTGTCGGCGGCGCTGGCGAACATCGATCCGGCGATGGAAGAGGCGGCGGAGAATCTCGGCTGCACCGGCCTCGCCAAGTTCAGGCGCATCACGATGCCGCTGATCATGCCCGGGTTCTTCGCGGGGGGCGTGATCGTGTTCATCTGGAGCTTCACCGAGCTCGGCACGCCGCTGATCATGAGCTACACCCGCTGCGCGCCGGTGCAGGTCTTCGACGCGCTGAAGGAGATCGCCGCCAATCCCTTCCCCTATGCGCTGGTGTTCGTCATGCTGGTCACCAGCGTGGCGCTCTATGCGCTGGCCAAGGGGGTCTTCGGCCGGCAGGCCCACGCGATGCAGAGCAAGGCCGCCACCGCGGCGGCCGCCGTGCCCGTGCGCGGATGGCGGGGGGCGATGGTGCTGGCGCCCTTCGTCCTGGTCGTCGGCATCGCCCTGCTGCCCCATCTCGGCGTCATCCTGACGAGCGTGGCGGCGCCGGGGAGCTGGTACCGGACGGTGCTCCCGGAGGTGTTCACCGCGGAGCACTACCGCGAGGCGCTGGGACACGCCATGACCGTCCGCGGCATCCGCAACAGCCTGGTCTATGCCGCCATGGCCGTCGGCGTGAACCTCGTGCTCGGCCTGGCCGTATCCGTGGTGTCCGTCCGCTCGCATCTCCGCTTCCGCGGCGTCCTCGACGCGCTGGCCATGCTGCCGCTGGCCGTGCCGGGCCTGGTGATGGCGTTCGGCTACCTCGCCCTCAGCTCCTGGCTGAGCAACCAGGGGTGGGTCAAGGAGAGCCCGCTGTGGCAGGTGCTGTTCGACATCCGCACAAATCCCACGTTCTTCCTCGTGATTGCGTACAGCGTCCGGCGCCTGCCCTACATGGTGCGCTCGGCCTCGGCCGGCCTGCAGCAGACATCGGTGACCTTCGAGGAAGCGGCCGCGAATCTGGGCGCGACGCCGTGGAAGGCCCTGCGGCGGATCACCCTGCCGCTCATTTCCGCCAACCTCGTGGCCGGCGGACTGCTGGCGTTTGCCTTCAGCATGCTCGAGGTGTCCGACAGCATCATGCTCGCCCAGCGGCAGGACTTCTATCCCATCACGAAGACCATCTACGAGCTCTTCCAGCTCGTCGGAAGCGGCCCCTACCTCGCCGCCGCCCTCGGCGTCTGGGCGATGGTGTTCCTCGCCGTCACCATCGCGGGCAGCAGCCTGATCCTCGGCCGGAAGATGGGGCAGTTGTTCAGGGTGTGAGCTCGTTCGATTTCCCCCTTTACTCAGCCGCACGTTTTTCCCATCATCCCGCCGCGTTTGCAGGCGCCGCGCACGGGCGCGGGCGCCGCCGCGGAACCGGGAGAACACCCATGGCATTGAAGATGAAGAAGGCGGTCCTGAAAGGCACCATGCTCATCGCCCAGAGCGGCGGGCCGACGGCGGTGATCAACCAGAGCCTGGTCGGCGCCGTCCTCGAGGCGCGCCGGCACAGGGAGATCGTGAAGGTCTACGGGTCCCTCCACGGTCTCAAGGGCATTCTGGACGAGAACCTGGTCGATCTCGGCCGGGAGACGCGCGCGAACCTCGATCTGGTCGCCAAGACACCCTCCTCCGCCCTCGGATCGGTGCGCAAGAAGCCCACGCCCGAGGACTGCGAGCGCGTGTTCCAGGTGCTCCAGAAGTACAACGTGCGCTACTTCTTCTACATCGGCGGCAATGACAGCGCCGAAACGACGCATATCATCAACGAGGCCGCCCGCCGCGTCGGCTACGAGATGCGCTGCTTCCATATCTGCAAGACCATCGACAACGACCTGCGGGAGAACGATCACACCCCCGGCTTCGGCAGCGCCGCCAAGTTCGTGGCCCAGGCCTTCATGGGCGACAATCTCGACAACCGGGCCCTGCCCGGCGTCAAGATCAACGTCATCATGGGCCGCCACGCCGGATTCCTCACGGCCGCCTCGGCGCTGGCCCGACGGTACCCGGACGACGGTCCGCACCTGATCTACGTGCCCGAAAGGCCGTTCTGCCTGGAGCGGTTCATCGAGGACGTGAAGCGCGTGTATGCCCGGTACAAGCGGTGTGTGGTCGCCGTCTCCGAGGGCATCGCGGACGAACAGGGTGTGGCCATCGCCGCCAAGTTCACCCATGAGACCGACTCGCACGGCAACGTGCAGCTTTCCGGCACCGGGGCGCTGGGCGACATGTTGGCGGGGTACGTCAAGGAGAAGGCCCAGATCTCACGGGTGCGCGCCGACACGTTTGGCTACCTCCAGCGCTCGTTCTGCGGGGTGGTCAGCGACGTCGACGCGAAGGAGGCGCGTGCGGTAGGCGCGCAGGCGGTGAAATTCGCCTGCCGCCCGGAGAGCCTGGACGGATCGGTGGTCATCCGCCGCAAACCCGGCCGCAACTACCAGGTGAGCTTCGGGCTGGTGGAGCTCCGTGCGGTGGCCAGGGAGACCCGTCACATGCCGGATGCGTACATTAACGCCGACAGCAACGATGTGACGAAGGCCTTCCTCGACTACGCGAGGCCGATTGTCGGCGCCCTGCCAGCCGTCGGCCGTCTCAAGGCGGTGAAGGTGGCGAAGAAACGTTAGGACGGGCGCGGCATCCCTGACGTGCCGCAGGCAGGGCGGCGGGTCCGGAGGGCTTGAAGCCGGGGGATGGTGTCTCTGGGCCGTTTGCGCGGTCAGCCGCGATCCCCTGTCCCCACCAGGAACCGCAGGAAGACTGACGACCAAAAAAAAGTGGCGCGAGGCGGCGTGCGTCCGCTCACGGGAGGCGTACAGTCTCTGTGGAAGGGAGGCGGTGACATGAAGACCCATCCCAAGCCGGTTCGCGAATGCCATGGCTGTCCCCTGAACCTTGTTGATCGCTGCGCGGTCTACCCCGAACCGGTCCTCAAGTGGCGGCATAGACGATGTGAAGGCTTCAATAACCCGGATCTCATTCTGAAGTACGAGAAGTCGAAGGAGGTCTCGGGCGCCCATGCCCGCAAGGAAGCGCGGGCCGTGACCGCCCGAAGTGCCCAGACGGTGGATCACCGCAACGGTCGCCATCCGCTGGCAGTGCGGTAGACCGTCCCGGGTGCGAGAGGGGGGAAAGAAGGATTCCGCCGTGGCGCGGTCCGCGGAGGCCCGGGGGGACAGTCCGTCTCCAGGGGAGGAAAAAGAGGGCGGTCGTCGACCTGTCGGGGAGCGGCACACCGACCGCGGGCAGGGGCAGGGGGGGGTTCGGCAGGCGCGCCCGCCTTCACCGCGTCAGCGTCACGACGTCCTCCGGCGCGGCATGCACGCGGACGGGGACGACGGCGCCGTCGCGGGCGACCACGGTCGGCCGGAGTTCGAACACCTTCAGCCACGCCGGCTCGGCGTCCGGCGCTTCGAGCCGGAGGGTCTGCTGCACCACCTCGCCGAGATACGACGTGTCCGTGGCCACGGCGGGGAGCACGTTCGGGGCCTCTACGGCGGCCGGATCGAGGCGGAGGCATTCGGGGCGGATCGACAGGGTCACCGCCGCGCCCGCCGCGGCGTCGCCGATGACCGTGCTTCGCAGCTCGCCGAAGGGCGTCCGCACGCGGGCCGATCCGTCCGACCTCTCCAGCACGGTGCCGGAGAGGAAGTTGGTCTCTCCGATGAAGTGAGCGACAAAACGATTCGCGGGACGCTGGTAGACCTCCTGCGGCCGGCCGCACTGCTCGACGTGTCCCCGGTCGAGCACGATCAGCCGGTCGGCGATCGAGAGCGCCTCCTTCTGGTCGTGCGTGACGTACACGGCCGTCAGCCCCGACTCCTTGCAGATGCGGCGGATCTCGGTGCGCATTTCGAGCCGGAGCTTGGCGTCGAGGTTCGAGAGCGGCTCGTCGAGAAGCAGGCACTTCGGATGAATCACCATCGCGCGGGCGAGGGCCACCCGCTGCTGCTGCCCGCCGGACAACTGGGCCGGGCGATGATCGGCGCGGTCGGCCATGCGCACCATCCGCAGGGCTTCATCGACGCGCGCCCGGATCTCCGCCTTCGGGCGTCGGCGGATCTCGAGGCCGAAGGCGACGTTCTCGCGGATCGTGAGGTGGGGCCATAGGGCGTAGCTCTGAAACACCATCCCGGTGTCCCGTTGGTTCGGGGGACGGTGCGTGACATCCTCGTCGCCGATCAGGATGCGTCCCCGCTCGGGGAGGTAGAAACCGGCAATGCAGCGCAGCAACGTCGTCTTTCCGCACCCGCTCGGGCCGAGCATGAAGAACAGCTCGCCGGGTTCGATGGCGAGCGAAATGTCGTCGACGGCGCGGGTCGCGCCGAAGGTCTTGACGACGTTCTCGAGACGGATGCCGACGGCCATCGTGTTCACCGGATGTCCGCCAGCATACGGGAAGCGGGCTCCCGGAGCAAGCGATGCCCCTCCCGGTGCGCCGCTCATATCGGCCGCCCACGCGCGACCCGCGCGGCCAGGCGCAGCCGGCTGACGGCGATCGAGAACCGCAGCGCGCGCCGGAGCGCGCGATCGCGGCGCGTCCGGTCGGGCAGGGCGGCATACGCCTCCTCCATCATGCCGACGTTGGACAGGAGCGTATACCGGAGGCGCCGGACCCGCCGCGGCGACAGGGGACCGGAAAAGACCGTGCAGCGCTCCAGCACACCCGCCGCGTGCAGCATCAGCATGGTCCTCACGCATTTCTCGCACGTCCCGCAGTTGAGGCGGCCGCCGCGGTTCTCCCAGCACACGCGCAGGGTTTCAAGGGCGAGGTCGCATCGGCTGACCGTGGAGAGGACCTTGGCCGTCCGCCCGACGTTCGCGCCGTCATGAAGGAAACGGGTGGATTCGGTGGACCACAGCGGGTCAAGAAACGGGCTCGAACCCCAGGGCTGCAGGCGTCCATAGGGAAACGACGAGGGGATCCGCACCGTGCCGAACCCGCGACCCAACGCCAGTCCGACGGCGGCCATCGCGGATCCGTGGTACATCTCCCAGTCAATCCGCGGAAAAAGGAGGCGGAGATTCGTGGCGACCGGGATCGGCGTCTTGCCGAAGTGGCGTCCGACCCGTTCGACGCCCGCCCGGGCCTGCGCGAAAAGCGCTTCGTTTTCCAGGGGGATATCGAACCCGTGGACCAGCAGCAGGTGGGTGATCCTCTCCCGGTTCGTCAGCAACGTATGAAACGAGTCGACACCGCCGGAGAAGAACGTCGCCTCGCGGGCGGCATTCTCCCCCGCTGCCGCCTCCCCCGCGGGGGCCTCGACGCGGATGCGTCGGGCGCCCGGCACCCAGAGCCGCAGGATGTCCTGGATTCGGACGATCGAAGACAGGAGCTGTCCGGACACGGGAGCTTCGATCCGCAGATCCTCGCCCGCGAGCATCGCGGGCAACAGCAGGGCGGGCAGGAAGGCGTCTCCTCCGGCCGCCGCGAAGCCCGCGAACTCACGGGGCAGACGGAACCACGCCTCCCCACCGTCCGCGCCCCGACCCGCGGCGGTCACCCGACCGCTCAGTTGACAGAAGGGCGGTCGCTCCTCCCGCTGGATCCCCGATACGATCATGGCGGGCGGACTAGATTGTTTCGCCAGGACACGAGACGCAGATGCGTAGGATGTTCTCCCGTGAGGTTCCTCCGTGGAAAGGGTGGCGGAACAACCGCAGATGGCGGCGCGGTTGCGCGGAGGAACGGGCGGCATGAAGTGCGCGCATTGAACGGCCAACACCTTTCGGTTGCGGATCGCCGCCTCAGGGATAGACGATCCGGTAGAACCGGGTCCGCGGTTTCGGCGGCCCGACGTGATCCTCCACCTGCAGCAGTCCGGCCGGACTCGTGATCAGGTTCGTGATGGCGGTCCAGACGCCCATCAGGTTCGTCGTCGCCTCCACCGTGTACGGGCAATTCGCCACTCCCTGGAAACCGATGACGTAGGCGCCGTCGGGCGCCATCGCCGCCCCGTTCATCGCGCCGCCCACCATGGACGCCGGGCCGACGACCAGAGCGATGTTGGTGGTGGCCGATCCGCCCCTGACATCGGTGACGGTGTACGTGATCTCGTCGTCGCCGCTGTAGCCCGGGAGCGGGCTGTACGTCACGCTCCCGCCCGCGAGACTTGCCGTTCCGCCGATGAGACTCGTGGCGCTCACCGCCGTCACCACCAGGGCGTCGCTTTCCGGATCGGAGTCGTTGACCAGCAGGCCCGTCGCCGGGAAGACGAGCGTCCCGTCCATCACCGCCGCGCGCACGTCCGGGCCCGGCTGCGGCGGGAGATTGACCGCCAGCATGGCCACCGCGCTCGTGACGGGGCCGGAGCCGTTGACGACGATGCAGCGGTAGCCGCCTTCGTCCGCCTTGACGGCCTGCGTGAACTTGAGCAGCCGGTTGGTCTCACCCGGCAGCGGCGTCGTGCCGCGGCACCACTGGTAGGTCAGCGGCGCCGCCCCGGAGGCCACAAGGGCGAAGGTCGCCGGGCCGTTGAGCTGCGCGAGCTGATTCTGGGGCTGGCCGAGGATCTGCGGCATTCCGGCCGACAGCGGCATGCCGATCCCGCGCAGCTCGACGCGCATCGCCGTCGGACCGGTCGGCGGCGCATTGCTGGTGACGAACTCGAGCACGTTGGTCCCCGCCTGGAATCCGTTGGTTATGACAAACGGCGTCCATGCCTCGAACCCGGAGGCGGTGAGGCCCAGGCTGGTTCCGTTCAAGCGGATGTCCACGCCTGTGTTGTCCATCGCCCATTGGCCGTAGATCCGCGCCGCCGCGGGATCCATCGTATCGAGCAGGAAGGTCGTGCGGTAGGTGTACGTCCCGGGCAGATTCCCGCCGTACCCGGCCGAGTTCAGCATCGGCGAGATCCACTTCGAGATCGGGCCGTTCCCCATGTACGGAGGAATCGGCCAGATGTCGTCCATCACGATCGCCTCCGGGCCGGGGTAGGAGGGATCGGCGCTGAACACGAGCTCGTAATGCAGGTCCGCCGACCCCGCGGCCGCGAGGATCTTGCTGTCGTCGACGCCGGTGTTGAACAGCTCCGCGAACGGCAGTCCCACCTGGACGGACGCCACGGCGCTGGTGGCGGAGCCGTACTGGTTGGAGGCGACCAGGCGGTACAGTCCGCCTTGATCGAGCGCGATCCCGACGATCTGGAGCACGGTGCTCGTCTGCCCCTGCACATCGATCCCGTTGCGCTGCCACTGAAGATAGAGCGGCATGGCGCCGACCGCGCCGGCCGTCAGTTGCACCGTCTCTCCCGCGGCGGCCCACTGTTCCACGGGCCCCGGATTCATGGTGATCTCCGGCGGGATGGCGGGCACCTCCAGCACGCCCACGCAGTCGATCAGGACCGCCTCGCCCCCGCTCTTGTTGAACGCCACCTCCAGCATGTCCGACGTGGCTTCGAACGGTTCGCTGGTGATGATGCGGTAGACGCCGGAAGTCACCGTGTGCAGAGGAACCACCGTGACGCCTCCGACGGCCACCGACAGCGACGGCGCGGCGTACCCGCTCCGCGCATTCTCGTAGTATTTCACGCAGTAGGTCGCCCCGACCGTGAATCCGAGGATCCACTGGCTCATGGTGCTGTCGGCCTGGATGAAGGCCGCCTGCCGGCCGTCGGGAATCGCGCCGCTGTTGGCGAACGGACTGTAGTCGGGATTGTTGGCCGCCCCGGTGTACGAGATGGGGTTCACCCCGGCGTTCACGTCGGTGTTATCCCATCCCGTGATCGGGAAGTTCCCCCCGATGTAGCCGGGATACACATAGAAGGCATCCAGTTCGAAGCTCGGGTTGATCAAGGTCAGGCCGACCTCGACCGTGGCGGTGGACGAGGTGACGGCGCCGAGGGCGTTGGAGATCACCAGCGTGTAGACGCCGGCCTGATCCGTCCCGACCGCCGACAGGGTCAGGGTCGCGTTCGTCTGATCGGCGAGCGCGACGCCGTCCTTGTGCCACTGGAGGAACAGCGGCGCCTGGCCTCCGATCAGGCTCTGCAGGACCACGTCCGATCCCGCCGCGGCCCACTGGAGGCTCCGCGGCTCCCGGTACACCGTCGGCGCGTTGGTCGTGTTCAGCTCGTAGTTGCTGAGGCCGAACGTGTGGAAGGTGGCGGCCGCATCGGTGGGCTGGCAGCTCAGCGTGAACGTCCCGCTGGCATCCGCCACGTAACGGTAGGACACGCGGATGCCGTTGTCCTGGTCATACTGGTTCTCGTCAATGGTCATCCGGTCGCCGTTGACGTCGAAGGTGGCCGCCCGCGGCGTCGGCCGCGCGTCGAACGCGACTCCGTAGACGGTGGCCACGTACTCGACGCCCGCCACCAGGCCCGAAAGGGTGATCGACTGGGGCGATCCTCCGTAGATGAAATCGCGCGCCAGCACCGCGCCGCCCCCGCCGTTCCACCGGACGAAGTTCTCGTCGTTGAGATAGATATTCGGGAATCCCACCGTGCCCAGTTCCCCCGCCACGCTCGGATTTCCGCCGGCGAGACCGGTGAAATGGACGCCGTTGATGTCGGTGTCGCCCCACGATCCGAAGCTGTACGCGTGCGTGTAATGGCGCGACGCATCCACGTCGGACGACGTGTCGTCGTTCCAGGCCGCCCAGGACCACCTGGTGGTGGAGACACTGACGTGAAAATCGTCCACGATGGCGGCCGTGTCGGCGGCCACGTCGTTGGTGAACGACAACGTATGACTCCCGGCGGTGGCGAAGAAGTCGAATGCGGCGTAGCGGTACGGATTGGTCGATCCGACCGCCGACACCTGCATGTCGACCACCGGCTGCCCGTCGATGGCCGCGCGCAGGACGGGCTTCGTGTAGCCCGAACGGGCGTTGATCCGCCAGTCCACGCTGTACGTCTGGCCGGGGGTCAGCCCCGACAGCACCGCGCTCAGCGCCGACGGCGGCACGGCGCCGGATACACTCTGGATGAACGCCGCCTGGCTTCCATCCGGGATTAGGCCGGTGTTGGCGAAGGGCGACCGTCCGTCGGCGATGGGGTTGAGGCCCACGCGCGTCGTGTTGTAGCCCGTCCAGCCGCTGATCGCGCTGTTTCCGCTGATGTAGCCGGGATACGCGAAGAACTGGTCGGCCTCGAAGCTCGGATTGGCGATCATGCCGACGTCCAGCGTCGCGACGGAGCTGGTGACCACGCCGAGGGCGTTGGACACGATCACCGAATACCCGCCGGCGTCGGAGCCGCCGGCCACCGCCACGTCCAGCTGCGCGCTGGTCGCACCGCCGATCGCCGCCCCGTTCTTGAGCCACTGGTAGAACAACGGTCGCGTGCCGGCGGCGGCGGCGCGGAAGGTGGCCGTGGCGCCGGGGGCCGAGATCTGACTCGCGGGCCGCGGAGCGGCCACGACCGGGGTGGTCTGGGAGTACTCGCGGTTGCTGAAGCCGTAGGTGTGGATGGTGTGGTTGTCCCGGATCGGCATGTAGCTCAGCGTCATCTTTCCGCTGGCCGGCGCGATATACCGGTAGGACACCCGGATGCCGTTGTTGTCGCCGAAGTGGTCCTGGTTTACGGTCAGCCAGTCGCTTCCGGCCATGAACGTGGCCGAGCGATAGATCTCCGTCGCATCCCAGGCGACCGAGTAGAACGTCGCGAGGTACTCGACCCCCGGCACCAGTCCGCCGATCGTGATCGACTGCGGCCAGCCGTTGTAAATGAACCGGCTCGCCAGCGTCGCACTACCCCCGCCGCCCGCCGTCAGCACGTTGGGATCAATCTCACCGGCATTGCCCCACTGGCTGCCAAACCCGCTGGTCACCATCTCTCCCGCGACGGACGGATTGGCGCCCGCGAGGCCGCGGAAGGTGACGCCGTTGATGACCGCGTCGGCGGAGGTGCTGTCGAAGTTGTAGGCGTGCGTGTAGGGACGGGAGCCGTCCACGCCCGAGGACGCGTCGTCGCTCCAGGACGCGACCGACCAGCCGCTGGTCCAGACGCCGATCGTGAAATCGTCCAGGAGCGCGACGCTGTCGGCCATCCGGTCGTTGGTCAGGCTGAGGGTGTGCGTGGCGGCGGTGGCCGTGAAGTCGAAGGCGACGGGGCGGTAGGGGTTCGTGCCGCTGACGGGGAGGATATTGGTCAGGGCGACCACCAGGGCGTTGTCCAACACCACCTTCAGGCTGGCATAGGCCGTTCTGCCGGTGCTCGAGTTGACCCGGAAGTTGACCTTGTAGGTCTGGCCGGGGGTCAGACCGGAGATGACCGCGCTCAGCGCCGGCGTCGCGCCGGCCGCCCCCTGGATGAAGGCCACCTGCGCGCCGTTCGGCACCGCGCCGTTGTTGGCGAAGGAACTCGATCCGCCGGCCGGGTTGAGGCCGGCGAGATCCGTCCGGTTGGCGCTCCAGCCGGTGATCGCGGCGTTGGCATTGATGTAGCCCGGGGCCGTGGTGAACGTGTCGGTCTCGAAACTGGAGTTCGGGATCGTCTGGCCGAAGGCCGGGGAATTCATCAACAGAAGTGTCGCTGCGAGAATCCCGAGTCCGTCGCGCCACGCCGTGAACATCCGTTCTGCATGCACCTTCATCGCACATCCTCCCGATCGCGTTTCCATCATCTCGCCTTCGCCTGCGGAAACGGGCGTCGGCCGAACACTCCTCAATTCGCGGCGGCCCGACGGGCCGACACGGTCATCATCGTCCGCAAAACGGGGGCGGGATTCAAGTCCGATATAAAACCATTCGCATCCACAGGGACATGCCCGCCCGACCGCGCTACGCGCCCGTCTTCTCCGGGGGGTGCGCGGCTGGAGGCGGGAGCCCGGCCGGATCCGAAGGACGGGTGCGCCACCGCCGGATGCGCCAGGCGACAAGTCCGGCGGCGAACGCGAGGCCCAGCGCGGAAGGCTCCGGAATCTGCGTCACGTCGATGGAGAAACCCTCGACGGTGGACACTCCTCCCGGGGACATGTCCGCGAGGAACAGTGTCCAGGAGCCGTCGGAGGTCAGTCCGTCGAAGCTCGACAGGAAGGCGGTTCGCGGAGAGCCGGTCACGACGGCGGCGGGATCCGCGGTGCGCCCGTCCGGCTGCCACAGCCCGGTCAACCGGCCGCTGCCGTCGTACGACGGCGACAGCGACTGGTAGACATGGATGTCCGGCGCCGTGATGCCGCCGACCAGCGGGGCCTCGTCGTCCAGCGTGATGGAGAAGCCCGGGTCGCTGTACCCGTAGATCAGCCCCGTGTCCCGGCCGGTTCGGTTGAGGAGCACCGCGTATCCGCCCGCATGAACGAGGTAGGCGAAGAGATCCCCGTTGAAACCGCCGTCGATCTGCAGGGTCACGTTCACGTCGGTCACGTCGGCCACGGGCGCCGAGGGCGTGAACGTGTAGGTCCAGCCCGACGGATCGTTGTCCGGCAGGGCCTGACTGCCGTCCCACGACTCGGTGAAATCGGCCCCCGCGGGTCCCGCCGCCCACAGGGTCAGCAGAACCACGATGCCCCGTCGCCACCCGTTCCGGGCGCCGTCCGTCACGCGTCTCGATGTGTCCATTTCCGTACCCCTCCCGCACGCTCTACGGCGGTGAAACCGTCCGATAGAACCGCTGACTGGCCACCCCCGCCGGCTCTATGAAATCGAAGATGCCGATGCCATAGCCCTGGTCGACCACCGGCGCGACCAGATTCGTGATCGCCACCCAGACCGGATCGACGAGGGTCTCGGTCGATTCGATCGTGTACGTGTAGCCGGGCACGCCGGCGAACCGGACGTTGAACACGCCGCCGGTGACGACCGGGCCGTACACGATGTTCATCGACACCGCCCCGCCGGAGGTCACGGTCACCGTTACCGTCCCCGTCGTCATGCCGCCGCGACCGTCTGAAATCAGGAGGTCGAAAGCGTCCGGGCCGACGTACCCGGACGGCGGGGTGTAGGTCACGTTGGTCGTCCCCAGCGAGGCCGATCCGCCCTGTGCGCTGCCGGGGCCGGCCCCCGCGACGGCCGGTGTGTCGCCGTCGGGGTCGCCCGCGTAGAGCAGCAGCTTCGCGACCTGGAGCACCAGCGCGTGGTCCTGCGCCGTCCCCGCGGCGATCGGAGAGATGGTGGGCGGCCGGTTGACCGTGAGCGTCGCCACCGCGCTCGTCACCGGGCCGGAGCCGTTGCTGACGATGACGTGGTATCCGCCTTCGTCCGGCATGTCCACCGACGTCAATCTCAGCAGCCGGTTCGTCTCGTCGGTCAGCTGGGAGGCTCCGGCATACCACTGATAGGCCAGCGGCGGCGCTCCCGAGGCCACGACCGCGAAGGTCGCATCGCCCCCCTGCTGCGCGAGCTGGTTCTGGGGCTCATCGAGGATCTGCGGCAGCCCCGGCGGCAGCGGCAGACCCACTCCGTGCAATTCCACGCGCAGCGCGGTGGGACCGGTCGGCGAGCCGTTACTGGTGACAAATTCCAGCATGTTGGTTCCCGCCTGGAATCCGTTCGTTATGACAAACGTCGACCAGGTGGCGAATCCGGAGGCGATATGGCCCAGGCTGGTTCCGTTGAGACGGATGTCGGTGCCGTCGTTGTCCATCGCCCACTGTCCATCGATCCGCGCCGCCGCTGGATCCATCGTGTCGAGGAGGAAGGTTGTGCGGTAGATATACGTTCCAGGCACGTTCCCGCCGTAGTCGGTGGCGTTCAGCATCGGGGAGATCCACTTGGACAGCGGCCCGTTGGTCATGTAGGGCGGGATCGGCCAGAGGTCCGCCATCACGATCGCCGCCGGGCCGGGATAGGAGGGATCGGCGCTGACGGAGAGTTCGTAGTGCAGGTCGGTCGACGCGCCGGCGGCGAGGGCGTGGCTGTCGTCGACGCCGGTGTTAAACAGCTCCGAGAACGACAGCCCCACCTGGACGAAGGCCACGGCGCTGGTGGCCGAACCGAACTCGTTCGAAGCCACCATGCGATAGGCGCCGGCCTGGCCGAGCCCGATCGACGCCATGTCCAGCGTCCCGTTCGTCTCCCCCGCCAGGTCGATCCCGTCCTGCTGCCATTGGAGGAACAGCGGAAGCGAGCCCGTGGCGCTGGCCGTCAACCGCACGGTCGACCCCACCGCCACCCACTGCTCCGCGGGCTGCGGTTCGAGGGTGATCTCGGGCGGATAGGCATCCACCTCGATCACGCCCACGTAGTCGATCAGGATCGCTTCGCCACCGATCTTGACGAACGTCACTTCGAGCGCGTCGTTGGTCGCCATGAACGGTTCGCTGGTAATCACGCGGTACGCGCCGGAGGTCACCCCGTGCAGAGGCACCACGATCGCGCCCCCGGCGGTGACGTAGTTCGACGGCGTTGCGTAGCCGCTGCGGGAGTTCTCGTAGTACTTCACGACGTAGGTGGCCCCGACGGTGAACCCGGTGACCACCTGACTCATCGCGCTGTCGGCCTGGAGGAAGGCCACCTGTCGTCCATCCGGGACCGTCCCGTTGTTGGCGAACGGGCTGTAGCCGGGGTTGTTCGCGTCGTTCGTGTAGGAGACAGGGTTCAAGCCGGCACTCGTGTTCGTGTTGGTCCAGCCGGTGATCGGGAAGTTGTCCCTGATGTAGCCCGGATACACCAGGAAGGCATCGGCCTCGAAGCTCGGATTCTCCACGGGCAGGCCGACTTCAACGACGGCGTTGGAGGTGACCGCCGTGCCGTTGGCATTCGAGATCACCAGCGTGTAGACGCCCGCGTTGGTCGCGGTCACGCCGGTCAGGCTCAGGGCGAGGTTGGTCTCGCCCGACAGGTCGACGCCGTCCTTCTGCCACTGGAAGGAGAGGGGCGACTGGCCGCCGACCAGTCCCTGCAGGACCACGCCCGTCCCCGCGCCGATCCACTGGATGCCCCGCGGCTGCCGGTACACGGTGGGCGCGTTGGTCGAGTTGAGCTCGTAGTTGCTGAAGCCGTAGGTGTGGAACGTGGAGGCCGAATCGGTGGGCACGTAGGTCAGCGTCATCGTGCCGCTGGCGTCCGCCACGTAGCGGTAGGACACCCGGATGCCGTTGTTCAGGTCGTAGTGATCCACGTTGACGGTCATCCGGTCGCCGTTGACGTCGAAGGTCGCCGCCCGTCCGGTCGCCTTCGCGTCGAACGCGACCCCGTAGACGGTGGCCACGTACTCGACGCCCGGGACCAAGCCCGAGAGGGTGACCGACTGGGGCGATCCCCCGTAGATGAAATCGCGCGCCAGCACCGCTCCGCCTCCGCCGGCGCTCCGGACGTTGTTCGCGTGGCAGAGATAGATGTTCGGCATGCCCGCCGTGCTCAGCTCTCCCGCCACCGCCGGATTCCCGCCGGCGAGCCCCGTGAAGTGCACGCCGTTGATATCGGTGTCGCCCGCGGACCCGAAGCTGTAGGCGTGCGTGTAGTGGCGCGAGGCATCGACGTCGGACGACGCATCGTCGTTCCAAGCCGCGTAGGACCACTTCGAAGTCGACACGCCGATACGGAAATCGTCGACGATCGCGGCGGTGTCGGCGGCGATGTCGTTGGTGAGCGACAGGGTGTGGCTCGCGGCGGTGGCCTGGAAATCGAAGGCCGCGTAGCCGTACGGATTGCCCGCCGCGGCCGCCGACACCTGCATGTCCACCACGGGCTGCCCGTCGAGGGCCGCGTGCAATCTGGGCTTCGTATATCCGGAGCGGGCGCTGATCCGCCAGCTCAGGGTGTAGGTCTGGCCGGGGGTCAACCCCGAGATCGCCGTGCTCAGCGTCGACGACGGCACCATCCCCGATGCGCTCTGGATGAACGCCACCTGCTGGCCGTCGGGGATCGTACCGCTGTTGGCGAACGCCGCCCGTCCGTCCGCGACGGGATTCAGGCCTACCCGGTCCAGGTTGGTGCCGGTCCAGCCGCTGATCGCGCCGTTGGCGCTGATGTAGCCAGGATAGATGAAGAACGTGTCGAGCTCGAAGCTCGGGTTCGCGATCATGCCCACGTCCAGCGTCGCCACGGAACTGGTCACCACCCCGAGGGCGTTCGACACGATCACGGAGTATCCGCCGGCGTCCGAGCCGCCGGCGACCGCCACGCTCAACTGCGCGTTGGTGGCATCGGTGATCTCCGCCCCGTCCTTGAGCCACTGGTAGAACAAGGGCCGCGTACCGGCCGCCCGGGCGCGGAAGCTGGCCGTGGCGCCGGGCGCCGAGACCTGGCTCGCGGGCTGCGGGGTGGCGGCGAACGGAGTGGTCTGGGAGAACTCGTGGTTGCTGAAGCCGTAGGTGTGAATGGTGTGGCCGTCTCGGATCGGCATGTAGCTCAGGGTCATCTTCCCGTCGGCCGGCGCGGCGTACCGGTACGAGACCAGGACGCCGTTGTTGTTGCCGAAGTGGTCCTGGTTCACGGTCAACCAGTCGCTTCCGGCCATGAACGTGGCCGAGCGGTAGACCTCGGTCGCGTCCCAGCCGACCAGGTAGAATGTCGCGAGGTACTCCACCCCCGGCACCAGCCCGAAGATCGTGATGGACTGGGGCCAGCCGTTGTAGATGAACCGGCTCGCCAGCGTCGCGCTGCCTCCGCCGCCCGCTGTCAACACGTTGGCATCAATCGTACCGGCATTGCCCCATGTGCTGCCGAAGCCGCTGGTAAACATCTCCCCCGCCACGACCGGGTTGGCGCCCGCGAGGCCGCGGAAGGTGACGCCGTTGATGACCGCGTCGGCGGACGTGGTGTCGAAGTTGTAGGCGTGCGTGTAATAGCGCGAGCCGTCGACGCCCGACGACGCATCGTTGGTCCACAGGGCAATGGACCAGCCGCTGGTCCAGACGCCGATGGTGAAATCGTCCAGAAGGGCCGCGCTGTCGGTCGACCGGTCATTGGTCAGACTGAGGGTGTGCGTGGAGGCGGTGGCGGTGAAATCGAAGGCGACGGGGCGATAAGGATTGGTGCCGCTGACGGGGCTGACGGGGAGGATATTGGTCAGGCCCACCGCCAAGATACTGTCCATCGCCACTTTCAGGCTGGCGTAGCCTGTCCTGTTGGTGCTCGAGTTGAGCCGGAAGTTGACCTTGTAGGTCTCGCCCGAGGTCAGGCCGGAGATCGCCGCGCTCAGCGCCGGCGTCGCGCCGGCCGCCCCCTGGATGAAGGCCACCTGCGCGCCGTCGGGCACCGCGCCGTTGTTGGCGAAGGGATTCTGCCCACCTGCGGGATTGAGGCCGGCGAGGTCCGGCCGGTTGTCGCTCCAGCCGGTGATCAGGGCGTTGGCGTTGATGTAGCCCGGGGCCGTGCCAAACGCGTCGGCCTCGAAACTGGAGTTGGCGATCGTCTGACCGAAAGCCGCGGTGTTGAACATCAGGAACGTCGCCGCGAGGAATCCGACACCGTTGCGCCATGCCGTGAAGAACCGTCGCACCTGCACATTCATCGCGCGTCCTCCCGATCAACATCCCGTCGCACAACCTCCGCCCGCGCCCGATGGCGCCGGCTGACCGCCCCTGCATATCGGGACGCCCTGCGACGCCCCGCGCAGGTGCGATGTTCTTCCGAAGCAAAGCCGGTTGCAAGCCCTATATGAAACCAAAATCGCCGTGTCGTCCGGCCGCGTCACGAACGTCGGATGTGCGCCACTCCGCCGGCGAAGTCGAGCGTGATCCTCAGGTCGCGCATGGCGCGGTGGCCGAGCAGCACGCACGGCAGGTCCGGCCGGCCGCCGCCCTGGGGACCGATGACGGCGGGCAGGTCCCGGAGCACGAGATCCCCCAGGCGCAGGGTTTGGCGCGCGGTCGCGGTGGACGGGGCGACCCCGCCGACGCCGGCGGCGTACGTCGGGCGGGCCGTCAGGGCGCGCGGGAGGCGCCATTCCGCGGCCAGTCGACCGGGGATCCACAGCGCGAACGATCCGCCGGTGTCCAACCCCACGTCCACGCCCCCATGGCCCTCGAGCTCCATCTCGATCACCGGAATGCCATGGGCCTTCAGGGAGGCGGATACCGTAGGGCCGGACCGGGCGGACGCCTCGCCGGCGGGCGGATCGAGCACCAGCCGTTCGCGCGGAAAGTCGAAAGAGACCCGGTCGAAAACGCGCAGGAAATCCATTCCCAGCAGGATCTCCAGGCGCGTGGATCCGTAGTGTCCGCGCTCGACCATCCCCCCGTCGGCGTCCAGGATGCCCACGGGCACGTGCCGGACCCACGTGTCGCCCGCCCGGACCTCGAGGGCGATGCCGAGGTACTGCCGAAACGGCAGGCCCAGGCCCTGGCCGGGCAGGGCCATCAGCCCGCCGCGTTCGCCGGGGGGGAGAAGGGGGACGATGCCGAGCCGCCGCGCGCCCGGCCAGTCGGCCAGGCATCCCGCGGCGCCGGTGTCGATCAGCGCGTAGGTCGTGCGGTCGTTCACGCGCACGCGGACCACGGGCGGCGCCTCCTCGCCCGGCCGCGTGTGAAAGTCCAGCACGACCGGATGCGACGCGACGCGCATCCTCACCGGGTGCAGCGCGGGCGCCCCATCGGTCGTGTGCCAGCTCATCCCCAGTTCTTCGGCGGAACGGGCGGCCGCCCGCAGGGCGACGGAACGGGCGGCCGGGGAGGACGCGTCCCCGCCGGGGAGCAGGACACACCCGGCCGCGCACGAGAGGCCCACGACGGCGGCCGGCAGAAGCGGCCTACAGCGGCTTGGGGACGCCGGCATCGGGGATTTCGAAGTACACGACGTTCTTTCGGACGTCGAAGGTGATGCAGTACCGGCTGAGCAGCCGGGCGCCGATGCGGACCAGGTCCTGCTGCCCCAGGCCCAGCTCGCGGGCCGATGCCGCCCGGACCTGCCGGAAGACCACCTCGCCGATCGTGACCTGCTTCAACAGGGCCGAGGGCGGATCGGGCATGGCCACCTCGTAATCGCCCGCCGTGTCGAGAACGGCGGTCTCCAGGCGTCCGTCGAAACTGGCCTTGACCGCCATCACGCCCGTCTCCGGGTCCAACGGCATGGAGGCGGCCACGCGATTCTCCGTCGCCTCGTAGGGCGCGCCCGCGCCGAGCAGCACGAGGCGCGTGGGATAGTCCCATTGCACGTAGGAGAACGAGCGCATCAGGTCGAAACCGAACACCACGGCCGCCCCGCCGGCGCTGGCATGGCGGCTGAGGGGCCACAGGGATCCGGACACCGGCCGCGAGTAGACGAGCACGGCGTCCATCGAAACGCGGTCGAGCTGCAGGGCCGGGATGACGCTGAGATAGCCGGGCACGTTGTCGATCACATGCGTCGGCGTCACGGCCTGCACGGGCGGGCCGAGCGGAACCAGCCCGAGCAGCATGGATCGGTCGGTGGCGCTCCAGCTGTAAGGCGTCGAGGCGTCGAAGAGCACCTGGCACGGCTGGTTGCGGTCCGTCTTCGCCTCGACCAGCGGAATGGGGGTGCCCGCCGGGGAGAGAAACGGCAGGCCCGCCTGCCGCCCGGCACGGATGCGGTTGCCGTTGACGACCACCAGCCGGTCATCCTGCTCCTGCTGGTAGAGCGTGATGGAGTACGATCGCGGATCGGCGGCCCGGGCAAGAAAGGCCTTGGTCTCTCGATCCACCTGCGGCGCCAGGCCGCTCGCCGGACGCCTCCGCCCCGTCGCCGGGTCGGTTTGACACCCCGCGGTCGCCCCCAGCACGACCGCCACCGCCATCGCCTGCATCCACGGGATCTTGGTCATGACATGTCCTCGCTCCGTTCAGCCGTGCCGGTCCCGCTCGGGCCGCGGGTCGCGGGTCATCAGCATCTTCAACGCCCGCCTCGGGTCCAGGTCGCCGCGCACCAGTCTTCGCACCGCGTCCGCGATCGGCATCTCGATGCCCGCGTCCGCCGCCCGGGCGCACGCGGTTCCGGCCGTGCGGACCCCTTCCGCCACCTGGGCCATGCCGGAGAGGATGGCCCCGACCGATTCGCCGCGGCCGATCCGTTCGCCCACCTGGCGGTTGCGGCTGAGCCGGCCGAAACAGGTCAGCGTCAGATCGCCCACGCCGCTCAGGCCGGCCAGCGTCGCCGCATGCGCCCCGCCGGCCACGCCGAGCCGCGTGATCTCCGCCAGTCCCCGGGTCACCAGCGCCGCCTTGGCGCCGAAGCCGAGCCCGAGTCCGTCACAGGCCCCGGCGGCGATGGCGATGACGTTCTTCAACGCCCCGCCGAGTTCCACGCCGATGACGTCGTCCGAAGTATACACACGGAACGTCTCGCCGCCGAACAATCGCTGCAGGCGATGGGCCAGGGCCGCGTCGCCCGCCGCCACCACGACGGCGGCCGGCAGACCGCGCGCGACCTCCTCGGCGAAGCTGGGTCCCGAAAGCACGGCGATCGGACCGCGGCCCAGGATGGACTCGGCCACCTCGCTCATCCGGCGGTGCGTCGAGGGATCGAGACCCTTGGTCACGCTCACCACGTCGGCCGTGCGCGGCAGGAACGCCGCGAAGGAGGCGAGGACGCCGGTGTAGAATTCCGACGGCGTCGCGAGCACCACGGTCCGGGCGTCGGCCGCGGCCTCGGCGCGGTCGGCGGTGATCAAGAGGTCGGGAGGAAGGGGGACGCCCGGAAGGAACTTCGCGTTCTCGCGGGTCCGGCGGAGCTGCTCGGCGTAGTCGGGGAACGGGCTCCAGAGCCGCACGGCGTGTCCATGCCGGTGGAGCAGCAGCGCGAGCGCCGTGCCCCATCCCCCGTCGCCCAGGACCGTCACGCGGCTCACGCGGCGCCTCCCTCCGCGCGGGCCTTGCCGCGCCCGAACTCGAAGCGATGCTCCGTCCCCGCGCGCAGGCGCCGGATGTTGCTGCGGTGCCGCCACACGGCCAGCAGGCCCAGCGCGGTCAGCACGGCCGGCCGGGCGGCGCCCTCGGCGGCGTAGAGGAGCCAGGCGGCGGTCGGCACGGCGAGGGCGGCGCCGATGGAGGCGAGGGAGACGTAGTGGCTGATGAGGAACAGAACCACCCAGACGGCCAGGCCGATGCCCATCGCGGCCGGGGCCACCCCCAGCAGGACCCCCGCGCTGGTGGCCATGCCCTTGCCGCCGCGGAACCCGAGGAACACCGGCCAGTTGTGCCCGGCAATGGCGGCGCAGCCGAACCCCAGGCCCATCACCGCCGGCGACGGCTGTCCGGTCCATCGCGCGAGAACGGCCGGGAAGAGCAGGGCCGGCAGGAGTCCCTTGGCCGCGTCCAGCGCGAACGTCAGGATGCCCCACCCCTTGCCGACCGCGCGAAAGACGTTGGTGGCCCCCACGTTGCCGCTCCCGACCTTCCGGATGTCGACCCCCTTCGCCCTTGCCACGAGGAACGCGAACGGGATCGCCCCCGCCAGATACGCGGCGGCGAGCAGGACGGCGATGGGAAACCCCGGCATGCCCCTATGATTCGCGAACCCCGCCCAAAAGACAACCCTGTTCAGCGCGGGGGTTCGGGACGCGCCCGCGGCGAATTTACCATTTTCATGATACGATCGTATCATCGAAATGGTATGTTATCGGTGGCGCCGGGGACCGTCGGCACGGAGGAGGATCCGGTGCGCCTCCCGCTCGGCATGACGTGCGCGCGCGAGCCTCTCGACGCGTTCCCCGCCCCCCTGCGCACGAACGACGGCTTGGGCATCGCCCCCCCCCGGCCGCAGCCGCGGCGGGCGCAACGAGGTCGCGCCGGCGGAAACGCGGACGTGAGGAAGAACTCGAAATCTCCCCGCCATCAGGTAGAGTCGGCCGGATGTCGACGCTGACGAAACCACCCGAGCTGCGCATCGGCCCGCTCGTGGCGGACCTGCCGATCGTGCTCGCGCCCATGGCCGGGTACACGGACCTGCCGTGCCGGCTCCTGGCCCGGCAGCAGGGGGCGGGGCTGGTCTATACGGAGATGTGCAGCGTCGACGGCCTCGCACGCAACCAGGGCGGATCGCGGCACATCCTGACCACCGATCCCGCCGAGCGGCCGGTGGTGGCGCACCTCTACGGGCAGGAGCCGGAGATGTTCGCGAAGGCGGCGATGTACGTGGAGCGCCTCGGCCGCTTCGCCGCCATCGACATCAACGCGGGCTGCCCCGTGCCGAAGGTGCTCCGACGGGGGGCGGGGGCGGGCCTGATCAAGACGCCGGCACGGCTCTACGCCATCGTTCGCGCGGTGAAGCAGGCGGTGCGGATGCCGGTGACGGTGAAGACCCGCATCGGCTCCGCGCCGGGGCAGACCCCGATCGACGAGCTGGCCCTGGGCCTCGAAGGGGCGGGGGCGGATGCGCTGGCGCTGCACGCGCGGTATGCGTCGCACGGACACCGCGGGCCCGCCGACTGGGATGTCATCGCCCGCATCAAGACGAAGCTCCGCATCCCCGTCATCGGCAACGGGGGACTGCTCACCGCCGCGCAGGCGGTGGATACGCTGCGGCGCAGCGGGGTGGATGCCGTCATGATCGGGCGCGCGGCCATGGGCAACCCGTGGATCTTCGCCGAGGCCCGGGCGCTGCTGCGGGGCGGGACGTGGACCCCGCCCTCGCTGGAGGAGCGGCGCGCGGCGATCGTCACCCACCTGCACGGACTGGTCGCGCTCACGCGGCTCGAGCTCCCCTGGCGCCGGCGTCAGATCGACCCCGAGGTGGTCGGAGCGCGGCATTTCCGGCCCCACCTGCTGCGCTACGTCCACGGGCTGCCCGGCGCCCTGGAGCTGCGCCGCGGACTCGAGGCCATCCGCTCGCCGGCCGACGTCATCGCGGCGGCCGACCGGGTGCTGGCGGAGGCCTCCGCCGCGCGGGCAATGGGCGAACCGGCGCTGAAGGCGGCGCGGTGGCACACAGGAAAGGAAGGCACGGAGTCGGGGCATTGAACGGCCAAGACCTCTCGGTTGCGGCTCGCCGCCTCGGACATGAGGGGGCGGTCGTCCTGCCGAGGGATCTCCCGCGCGCACCCGTGCCCCCGTTCGTTTTTGACCGATAAGTAAATCTTGCTAAATAATGCTTTCCCTCGCTCGCCTCACGTGCTAACCATACGGCCGGTCCGGATGGGATGGACCTCGGTCGCACGCGGCAATGCAGATGAGGAGAACGCAGTGAAGACGATTCGGGTATGGGGGGTGGGACTGGCATGGGCGGCGCTGGCGGGTGCGGCGCCCGTGACATTGACGGTGGATCCGGGCAAGGTCCTTCACCGCATAGAGGCGCCGGTCTACGGGCATTTCCTCGAGCACATCTACCACTCGTGCAACGGCGGGCTCTGGGGCGAGCTGATCTGGAACCGCAGTTTCGAGGACGTCCCCGGCGGCCACCGCTGGCGGGTGCGCGACGGCGTCGTGGAACAGACCAGCGACGACACGGACGTCCGGCTGACGTTCGGCGACGCGTCGTGGGGCGATTACGAGTTCACCCTCGAGGCGCAGAAGACCGGCGGGGCCGAGGGTTTTCTCGTGCTCGTCCGGGCGGCGGGCGACCGGGAGTGGTTCTGGCTCAACCTCGGCGGGTGGCAGAACCAGCGCCACGGGCTTGAACGCCATCGCACGAGCGACGCGCGGCAGACGACGGTGATGACGCTCGGAGACGGCTCGATCGAGAGCGGGCGCTGGTACCGGATCCGCATCCGCTGCGAAGGCCGCCAGATCCAGGCGTGGCTGGACGACCAGCGGATCATGGACTATCTCGACGACGGCTCCGGTCCGCTCAAGGGCCGGCCGGGCATCGGCACGTGGTCCACCCAGGCGAAGTTCCGCAACCTGAAGGTCGCCACGCTCGACGGCCGGACCCTGTTCCAGGGCCTGCCCTCCACCGCCGGTTCGCCGCGCTACTGGAGCCCCTACGGTCCGGCCAGCTTTGGCATGGACGACCAGGAGCCGTTCAACAGCACGCGGTGCGCGCGGATACGGTCGCACGGGAGCGGGGGCGCGGGCCTCGAGCAGAAACCGTTCAACCTCAGGAAAGGCGAAACCCTGCGCGGCTCGGTCTGGGCCCGCGGGCCGGTGCCGCGCGACCTGGTCGTCCGCCTGCTCGACGGGGCGCGGGTGCTGGCCGAGAAGAAATTCGCCGGCGTGTCCGGGGATTGGAAGGAACTGCCGTTCGAATTCCAACCCTCGGACGATTCCACCAACGCCGCCTTCCAGGTGGGTCTGGCCGGCGAGGGGGAGATGTTCCTCGACCAGATCAGCCTCATGCCCGCGGCGTGGGCGCAGGCCGGCGGATTCCGGCCCGACCTGTTGAAGGCCATCGCCGAGCTCCGCCCGCCGGTCATCCGCTGGCCCGGGGGCTGCTACGCGTCGCCCTACCGCTGGAAGAACGGCATCGGCCCGCAGACGAAGCGCGTCATTCACCCGCGCGCGATGTGGGACGACGTGGACGTGAATTCGCTCGGCACGGACGAGTTCATCGACCTCTGCCGCCGCGTCGGATCCGAGCCGCTGATCGTCATCAACGCCGGCACGACGAACTGGAACCGCGGGGTGCTGGACAACGATTTCCTGAAGGAGGCGCTGGAGTGGATCGAGTACTGCAACGGGCCGGCCGACTCGACGTGGGGGAAGGTGCGCGCCGCCCACGGACACCCCGAGCCGTACAAGGTGAAATACTGGGAGATCGACAACGAGACCTGGCACATGCGAGCCGAGGCGTACGCGGATCTCGTCAAGCGGTTCGCCCCGGCGATGCGCCGGGCCGATCCCTCGATCCAGCTGCTGATGTGCGGCAGCGGGGGGCTCGGCCAGGGCGGGAACGGCCTGGCGTGGAACCGGGTGCTGGTGGAGCAGTGCGCCGACCTAGTCGAGTATCTGAGCATCCATCACTACGAGAATCCCGACCGCTTCCGCGATGGGCCGGGCCACTTCGAACGGTTCATCCGCGACACGCAGGAGCAGATCCGGGCGTCGAAGAACCCGAAGCTGCAGCTCTTCGTGTCGGAATGGAACGCGCAGAGCACCGACTGGCGCACCGGCCTCTACGCGGGCGGCCTGCTCAACGCGTTCGAGCGGTGCGGCGACGTGGTCGGCATGGCGGCGCCGGCGCTGTTTCTCCGCCACGTGTCGGCGAGGGACTGGGACAACGCCTTCATCAACTTCGACCATCGCACCTGGTTCCCGGCGCCGAACTACGTGGTGATGAAACTGTGGCGCGACCACCACCAGCCTCTGCGGGTCGCGGCGGAGGGCGATACCGGCCCCCTGAACGTGACGGCGGCGGCTTCCGAGGACAAGCGGACCGTGGTCTTCAAGGCGGTCAACCCGACCGACGCGCCGGTCGACGTCGAACTCAAGGTGTCCGGTTTCAGCGCGCCCAAGGCGGAGTTCGACGTGGTGGCGCCCGGCGGCCTGAACGTCCGCAACGATCTCGACGCGGCGGAGCGCGTGCGGGCGGAAGGGTGGGAGGTGAAGACCGGGGGCGGCGCGTGTCGCTTCACCCTGCCGCCGCTGTCGGCGGGGCTCGTGGAGATCAGGCAGTGAGAGGCGGGCGTGAGCTGGGGCGAAGCCTTTCGAGTGGCCGGGAAGACGGGAATTCTGACGCCTGACTCCAGTCTGCCTGACCTCATGAGGGAGGTATCATGATCACATGGATCAAGACGACGGCAGGTCTCGCCGCCCTGGCGGCAGGCCTCGCGGCCGGCGGGGCGCGCGCGGACGCCCCGGGGGGTGACGATCCCATGCTCAAGGTGACCAACCGGGTGGCCCTGAAGGCCCGGGCCTTCGACCTGCGCGCCGTGCGGCTGCTGGACGGTCCGTTCAAGCGCGCGATGGAGCTGGACCGGCAGTACCTGCTCTCGCTCGAGCCCGACCGCCTGCTCCACACGTTCCGCCTCAACGCCGGCCTGCCGTCGTCCGCCCGGCCGCTGGGCGGGTGGGAGGAGCCGAAGTGCGAGCTGCGGGGGCATTTTGTCGGGCATTACCTCTCGGGTTGCGCGCTCATGTATGCGAGCACGGGTGACGCGCGCCTGAAGGAGAAGGGCGACGCCGTGGTCGCCGGCCTCGCCGAGTGCCAGGCCCGGCTCGGCGGCGGCTACCTCAGCGCCTTCCCGGAGGCGTTCTTCGACCGCGTGGAGAAGCGGCAGCGCGTCTGGGCGCCGTACTACACGCTGCACAAGCTCTACGCGGGCCTGCTCGACATGCATGTGCACGCCGGCAACGCGCAGGCGCTGGAGGTGGGCCGGAGGTTCGCCGACTGGGTCATCGCGCGCAACGCGCGCCTCGACGATGCGGCGATGGAGGCGATGCTCGGCGAGGAGCACGGCGGCATGAACGAATGCCTGGCCAACCTGTATGCGCTGACCGGCGAGGAGAAGTACCTGGCGATCTCGAAACGCTTCAACCACCGGGCGGTGATCGATCCGGCCGCGCGGCGCGAGGACACCCTCACCGGCCTGCATGCCAACACGCAGATTCCGAAGTTCATCGGCACGGCGCGGCAGTACGAGCTCACCGGCGACGAAACCCTGCGCGCGGCGTCGCAGTTCTTCTGGGACACCGTGGTGCGCGAGCGGTCGTACGTGATCGGCGGGCACAGCGACGGCGAGATGTTCAGTCCGAAGGAGTCGCTGTCGAAGGCCCTCGGCCCCAACACCACCGAGACGTGCAACACCTACAACATGCTCAGGCTCACGCGCCACCTCTTCGGGTGGGAGCCGCGGGCCGAGTACGCCGACTACTACGAGCGCGCGCTGCTCAACCACATCCTCGCCTCGCAGAATCCGGAGACCGGGATGATGTGCTACTACGTCCCGCTGCGCTCGGGCTCCCGCAAGAACTACAACGGCCCGCTCGACGGATTCTGGTGCTGCACGGGCACGGGGGTGGAGAACCACGCGAAGTACGGCGACAGCATCTACTTCCACGACGGGGCGCAGCGGCTCTTCGTGAACCTGTTCATCGCCTCGGAGCTCGACTGGAAGGCGGCCGGCGTGCGGGTGCGACAGGAGACGGCGTTTCCGGACGAGGGACGGTCGAAGCTGATGTTGGCGTGTGAACGGCCCACGGAGTTCGAGCTTAACCTGCGGCACCCGGCGTGGGCCGAGCGGGGCGTGACGGTGACGGTCAACGGCGAGCGGCAGGCGCTCGCGAGCCGGCCGGGATCTTGGATTGCGCTGCGGCGCGCGTGGAAGGTGGGCGACACGGTGGAGATCGCGATGCCGTTCGCGCTCCGCACGGAAGGATTCCGCGACGATCCGCGGAGATTCGCCTTCCTGAACGGGCCGGTGGTGCTGGGGGCGGAGGTGGATCCCGTCCGGCCGTTCCCGGCGGTCGTGGCCGGCGAGGGCGGGGCGCCGGCGGCCCTGCGCGCCGTTGAGGGGAAACCCCACACCTTTGCCGGGCCGGCGGATGTCTTTCGCGTGCCGGGCGGGGGCGGGGCCGGGGTGACGCTGGAGCCGTTCTTCCGCATCCACGGCGCGCGGCATTACGTGGTCTACTGGGATGCCTTCACGCCGGACCAGTGGCGGACCAGAGAGGACGAGTACCGCAAGGTCCTGGAAAAGGAAAAGGAGTTGGAGGCGCGGACGGTGGACCGCGTCAATCCCGGCGAGGAGCAGAACGAGCGGGACCACAAGCTGCGCGGCGAGCACACCGACACGGGCGACTTCAACTCGCGCAAGTGGCGGCATGCGCCCGACAGCGGGTGGTTCGAGTGGGAGGTGAAGGTGCTGCCCGACCGGGCGCAGGAGCTATGGGTGACCTACTGGGGCGGGGAGACCGGGCGGCGGGAGTTCGACATCCTGGTCGACGGCGAGAGGATCGCGACGCAGAAGCTGGACCGGAACAAGCCCGACGCGTTCTTCGACCAGGTCTACCCGATCCCGCCGGACGTCGTGAAGGGGAAGGACCGGGTCACGCTGCGGTTCCAGGCGCGGCCCGGCGCGTGGGCCGGCGGCGTCTTCGGCGTGCGGGTGATGAAGCCCGCGCCGTGAAATGGCGAGCCGCTGTCTGCACAGGGGCTTCACTTGTGTAGGGGCTTTGCGTGCGACGCCTTTGGGATGACCACACCCATGACCGCGGGCGTCGGCAAGCGGCGCCCCTACGCAAGATCGGCGCAGCGACAAGCGGAGCAGGATCCCTGGCGAGCCACCCTGTATGGAGTTTGTGTTCTGAATCTTGAAGCGTCCGCCTCGCTGGCTCCATTCGCAGCGCCCCACGGGTTCAACATGGGGCGGATGTGCGGGAAGGGTGAGCGCAGGGAGACGGTCCGCGGGGCCGCGGACCCTCCCGCGCCCGGTCGACGCCGGGGGAGGGACGCCGGCCCCGGCGTCCGCTTTTCGCTTGGCGCCTTCGCGTCTTGAGCGAAGCGGGCGCGAGAATCGAGCCCCAACGCAACCTCGCCGGCACGACCCACAAGGCGCGCGGGTCCCGCGATGGAGAGGCGTGTCGCGCCGCAGCCCGAAGGGTGAAGGCGGGCGAGCTACCGCGAGCCCGGATGAGCCGGAAGGCGTCGGCCTCGCATGGTCGGCCAACACCACCGGCCAGAGCGGCATCTTCCGAGCCTTGGGACCCGCCGGCAACATGGCTGCCCAGGCTTGGAACGCCGTCCTGAGCGCCATCGGCACTGCGCAGCACTTCAAGGCGGGGGAAGTGAGTCGGGGGAAGAAGTATCCGGTGCCGACGATAGATGCGCGGGCGGATTGAAAGGAGGACACGCGGATCAAAGGGTGTCCACCGGGCTGACGACGCCCATCGGTCCCTTGTTGAGCACATGTGTGTAGATCATGGTCGTCTTCACGTCGGCGTGGCCCAGGAGGTCCTGAACGGTACGGATATCCTGCCCCGCCTCAAGCAAGTGGGTGGCGAACGAATGCCGGAAGCAATGCGGCGTGAAGCGCACCGTCAGCCCGGCCTCCCGGACGGCCTGCTGCACGGCCCGTTGCAGTTGTTGCTCATCGAGGTGGTGCCGCCGCACATGCCCCGAGCGGGGGTCCTTGGAATAGGTGTCCGCCGGGAAGACGTACTGCCAACGCCAGCATCCGTATCGTTCCGTACCATGCCCAGGCGCCGCCCTAACCCCTATGCGCGTGAACCCTCCATCCTGTCCGCGGTCCGCCGCCCCCCTGGCGAAGAAGGGGCCGGCCTGCCTCCGATACGTCCCGCCCCCTTCCCGCGACCCCATCCGTCCTTCGGAAAAGCCTTCCGCGCCGCCCCTGTCCGCCCAAAACGAAACCCAGCCCGGCCGTCCGGCGCAAGCTCCCACCCGCCGGTCCGCCCCCGCATCCCCGAAATCCGCCTTCAAGCACCCATAGCGCCCCCCGCAAAGCGGCCCGTGAGCCGGCGTAGCCGAAGGCGAAGGCGGCTCCGTTCAACACATTTTATCCCTCATGAGGCTCGGTTCCCCCTTGCCTCCCAGTCCCATGGTGTTAGCCTCGCCTCACGTGGGATAAAACGCTATTCGTTCGGCGGTAAGAGAACGAAAGGAGAATGGATGATTCCTCCTAAAACAGTTTTGCGCCTCGTTAGGTCAGAACAAGCAAGGAACGAATACGAACGCATGGTTTGCCAAGTCTTGAGCGAGAAAGGTTCGCTTTCCGCAGCAGAACTTGTCAGACAAGTGGCCGAGAAGATGTATTCTGACGAATTACGCCACGGTGCATGGGTGGTCGACATCGGGATTCTGGGACCGGCTGTTTTTGAACCGGAAGCACAAGAACTGCTGGAACCCATGCTTGGTCGATGCATTGAGGTTGAAAGTGGTTCGAATCAGGATTTCCGCTGACCGATCTGCGCCGGTGGGAATGCAGCATTACAGTCGAAGGAGTAGAGACGGATGGATCATCAGGTATGGCTGATCGCGTTGGGACTGGTGCTAGGTGCCCTTGGAACACTGATAGGGGCTGGCGGGGGGTTCATTTTGGTTCCCGTCCTGCTTGTTTTGTACCCGCATCAAACACCTGAGACTATCACCAGTATCTCCTTGGCTGTCGTCTTCTTCAACGCCTTGTCAGGGTCAGCGGCTTACGCACGCTTGGGGCGTATCGATTATAAGTCCGGCTTGTTGCTTGCGATCGCTACGGTGCCGGGAGCGATTGCAGGTGCATTGACCACTGACTACATCCCCCGCCGAGCGTTCAACGGCATCTTCGGCGTCTTGATAATAGTCGCGGCGCTCTATCTGATTTTCCACGGGGACGAGAAAAGGGGAGCCAAGGAGGCCCGAAGGAAAGGCCATGCCACCAGAGTTATCGTTGAGAAAAACGGTGCCACTCACACATTTTCATTTAATCTACGGCTCGGCATCGTGTTGAGCGTATTTGTCGGATACGCATCAAGTCTGCTGGGTATAGGCGGTGGCATTATCCATGTGCCTGTCCTTGTCCGTCTGCTGAACTTCCCCGTGCATATTGCGACGGCAACTTCACACTTCGTCTTGGCCATCATGGCTTTGGCGGGGACTATCGTTCACATTGCAAACGGCTCTTTCTCGCAGTCTTCTGTCTACGAGACTGTATTGCTGGGGGCAGGAGTCTTGATCGGCGCGCAAGGGGGGGCCTGGCTTTCCTGCCGTGTGCATGGAGTGTGGATTATCCGCAGTCTAGCTGTGGCGCTTGGATTGGTCGGCATCCGGATTCTTATTATGGCTTTGAGACCGTGACACCGCCGCCGAACCAGCCCATGCAGGCGACGCTTTACAGCGCGCCTGATGGTCACGTTGGCAGAAAGCACATTGACATCTATCACATGCTAACGTATTCTATTTATATGCAAACGAATGAGGTGTGCAATGTCCAAGACCGTGACGCTGAGAGTTGATGACACCGTGTATGGCAAGCTCCGGAGTTGGGCCAAACGCGACAACCGGCCTCTCTCCAACTTCATTGAGACAGCGGCGCTGCGATTCATCGAGGATCACGAGGTCGTCGACGAGTTTGAAATGGCGGAAATCGAGGGCAACGAGGCGCTCAACGCGAGCATGAAACGGGGGCTGAAGGACGTCAAAGCCGGGAGGGGCCGCTTTGTCTGATTATCGCATCTTCGAGACCGACGAGTTCCAGACGCAACTCAACAAGGTCACTGCCGGCCAGAGAGAAGTCATCGAGAAGAAGCTCTCCGGCTATGTCTATCCTCAGTTGCGGACCGCACCCTACTACGGCCCCAACATCAAGAAGCTCCGGGGATACACCCCTCAAACATGGCGTTATCGTATCGGGAATTACCGGGTGTTCTGCTGCGTCGACGAAGAGAAACGGGTCGTCTTCATTCTGACGATCGATGATCGCAAGGACGCATACAAATAGATCTGCCAACGCCACGCCTCCACCGTATTCCTCACCCGCGGCGGGTTCGGAATCCGGTGAGGGGTGGCGCTCGGTTCATGAAAGCTATGAGACTGATGGGCAAGGCGGTGCTGGTATTCGCGGTGTGGGTAGGCCTCGGCGCTGGACTCCGTGCGATTAGATTGTTCCGCCAAGACATGATACGCAAATGCGTATGATGTCTTCCGTCAGGTTCCTCCGTGGAAAGGGTGGCGGAACAATCTCTGAAGGCGGCGCCGTTGCACGGACGAACGGAAGGAATGGAGCGAGAGCATTGAGCGGCCAACGCCGTTGGGTTGCGGCCTCGCCGCCTTAGGCCGGAAGTTCAAGAGAGATTCGGGATGGGAGCATTCAGCCGTGAACCGAGCCGGATCGCGGAGCTCCAAGACCGCTATTCGACGATCGTTTCTAACCTGACGGCCATCGGACTACGTAACGAGGGCGAGATGGCAGTTCCCTCAAAGCGCGAGACACGGTTCACGGGGACATATGGGAACGTGTCCGATGTTCAGATTGACGTCTCTATCGGCACGAGCCCGAGTTCCGACTCGACCGCGCTTTGGGTACGTGTCAAATGCATGCATCCCAGGTGGAAGCATGGTGGTGGACAGGACTATCGCCTCCTTAAGAACGAACTGCAGACTCTGATGAGAGAATAGCAGCCCCAGCTCATTCGGCCTGCTCAGGACCCGCGCGTCGCGGGTCCTTCGCGGCTCATTCGGGTCGTTGGCTCAACTGGAAAGGACTTGCAGTAGATGTATCAATCGTGCATATCAATACACATGAGAACGACGCTCAACATCAATGATCGAGTCCTTCACCGGGCGGCCGAGGTAACCGGGGTGAAGGAGAAGACATCTCTGGTTCACATGGGCTTGGAGGCTCTGATTTCGCTGGAGAGCGCTAAACGCCTCGCGAAGCTCGGCGGCACAGAGCGACAGCTGCGGCGCGTACGTCGCCGGCGGGTGTAAGGGAAGTCATGATTCTGGTCGACACGTCGGTGTGGGTGGACCACCTTCGACACGGAGAAGGACTGCTACATGACTTGCTTTCATCCGGTCAAGTGGTCACGCATCCCTTCATAATCGGGGAGCTGTCGTGTGGGAACCTGCGGCATCGCAGTGACATTCTGGGTCTTCTCGAGGCGTTGCCGCAGGTTGACCTTGCGTCTCACGCGGAAGTGCTTCACTTGGTCAACGCCCAGGGGCTGCACGGGAAGGGGCTGGGGTGGATCGATGTTCACATTCTCGCGTCATCGCTGTTGAGTCGTACGGCTCTGTGGACGAAGGACCGACGACTCGCAGCGGTCGCCAAGGCGCTTCACATAGCGGAGAAGAACTGAGCCAACAATGGCACTCGCCGATGGCGCGCAGCGCCCGGCGCTGGCGATCGGATAGCGTCGCGCCGGAGCGATCCAGGTAGGCCGTGGCGTGGTCGCGGAAGATCGTTTGGATGCGACTGATGCCAGCACCCCCCGCATGAGCTGCTCCATCCGATGCAGGACCGATTCTGGCCCTCCCGACCGCGAGCGGAAAGGGACGCCGCGCGGCGTACCGCCGTTTTGTGGAGGCAGAGAGAACAAGGCGAATGTCGATGATTGAAGGCTGACCCCAACGACGAATCCTCCTTCCATCCGATTGCTTCTTTGTGTATGGAGATTCAGTCTCTGAATGCGAAAGGAAGACACGCATGAGAACCACAGGTGCGTCCAAGCGATTCCATTGGCTGCTTGCGGCCTCGTTCCTCGCGGCGGCGAGCGGTGCGATGGCGGAGGGGAGCATGAAGGTCCAGAAGCTGCGGTGCGAGTACAAGACCGACCCCGTGGGCATCGACGCCGCGCGCCCCCGCCTGAGCTGGGAGCCGGCGGCCGCCGACGCGAAAGCGCGCGGGCTGCGACAGACCGCCTACCAAGTCATGGTCGCTTCATTGCCGGATGTCCTTCGCCAGGATCGCGGCGACCTGTGGGACAGCGGGAAAGTCGCCTCCGACCAGTCGGTCCATGTGGAATTCGCCGGCCGGGAGCTGGTCTCGGAGCTAGATTGCTTCTGGAAGGTGCGCGTGTGGGACCAGGACGGCCGCGAGTCCGAATGGAGCCCGCCTGCCCGCTGGACCATGGGCCTCCTCAAGCCCGCGGACTGGCAGGCGAAGTGGATCGGTTTCGACGGCGATCCTGACGCCGAGAACCCCCAGGCACGCCGACTGAAAGAGCTCATCCGCCTCAAGGACAGCCCGTGGATCTGGACGGGCGGCGCGAAGGCCGGGGATCAGCCCGCGGGTCCGGCCTATTTCCGCAAATCGATCGAACTCCCCGCCGGCCCGAAGATCGCACAGGCGGTGTTCATAATCGCGGCGGACGACAGTTTCACCCTCAACATCAACGGTCACGACGCCGGCCAGGGTAGCAACTGGAAGACCCCCAAGGCCGTCGAAGTCACCGGCCGCCTCCAGCCCGGCAAGAACGCCCTGGCCATCCAGGTCGTCAATGGCGGCGACAAGCCCACGCCCGCGGGGCTGATGGGCCGGCTGGCGGTGCTCTTCGAGACGGGCGAGCCACTCGTCGTCCCGGTCGACGCCTCCTGGAAGAGCAGTCGCACCGCCGCCGGCAACTGGAAAGCGGCGGATTTCGATGACTCCGCTTGGACGGAATCCGCGGCCATCGCCAAGCACGGCGACGCGCCGTGGGGCGATCTGTCGGTCTCGCTGGAGGCGCTCCCTCCGGCTCCCTATCTCCGCAAGTCGTTTGCCGTGGAGAAGCCGGTGAAGCGCGCGCTGCTCTTCGCCTCGGCCCTGGGCGTGTACGAGCTGCATCTGAACGGCAAGCCCCTTAACGCCGATGTTCTCTCGCCCGGCTGGACCGACTACCGCAAACGGGTTCACTACATCGGCTGCGACGTGACCAAGGAGATCCGCCGCGGTGCCAATGCGCTGGGGGCGATCCTTGGCGAGGGCTGGTATGCCGGCTACCTCGCCTTCACCGGACGCCGCCACTACTACGGGGAGAAGCCCCGTTTCATTGCCCGGCTGCGGATCGATTTCGACGACGGCACGTCGCAGGTCATCGCCACCGACGGCTCGTGGAAGGCCGCGCACGGGGCCGTCCGGTCCGCGGACCTCCTGATGGGCTGCACCTACGACGCGCGGCTGGAGCAGGCCGGCTGGGATGCGGCCGGATTCGCCGATGCCGGTTGGAAGGCCGTCACCGTCGACGCGGCGGTGCAGGCGAATCTCGAGGCCCATCCCGGCGTCCCGATTCGGCGCATCCAGGAACTGCCCGCCCGCGCCGTGACCGAGCCCAAGCCGGGGGTGTACGTTTTCGACCTCGGCCAGAACATGGTCGGCTGGGTGCGGCTGCAGGCGAAGGGGGCCCCGGGGCAGCAGGTGGTCGTCCGCCACGCCGAGATGCTCAATCCGGACGGCACGATCTACACCGTCAACCTCCGCGCCGCGAAGGCCACCGACACCTTCATTCTCGGCGGCGGCCCGAAGCGCGCGCTCGAGCCGTACTTCACCTTCCATGGCTTCCGCTATGTCGAGGTCACCGGTCTGGACTACCGCCCCGCCGCCGCGGATGTCACGGGCATCGTGGTGCATTCCGACCTGCCCCGCGCCGGCGGCTTCGAGTGCTCGAATCCGCTCGTCAACAAGCTGGTCGAGAACGCCGTGTGGGGACAGCGCGGGAACTTCCTCGACGTGCCGACCGACTGCCCGCAGCGCGACGAACGCGCCGGCTGGACGGGCGACGCGCAGGTGTTCATGAAGGCCGCCTGTTTCAACCTCGACTCGCCGGCGTTCTTCACCAAGTGGCTGACGGATCTCTGCGCCGATTCGCAGCGCGAGGACGGGGCGCTGGGCGACGTCGCGCCGCACATCAGCATCGTCGGGTTCGGCAACACCGGTTGGGGCGACGCGGGCCCGGTGTGCAACTGGCAGATGTACCGGCTCTATGGCGATACGCGGGTGGTGCGCCGGCACTATCCCGCCCTGAAGCGCTTCATGGACTTCCTCGCGAAGACCAGCAAGAACCACGTGCGGGGCACCGGGGCCTACGGCGACTGGCTGCGCCTCGCCGGCCCGCAGCATTCGGACGCGATCGGAACAGCCTACTACTTCTACGCGGCGCGCCTGATGACCGAACTGGCGACGGCGATCGGCGAGTCGGCCGACGCGGAGCAGTACCGTGCCCTGGCGGAGAAGATCCGCGCCGCCTTCGTCGCCGGCTTCATGAAGGAGGATGGCCGCATCATCGACAGCAAGGGTGAAACGGGCCAGACGTTCTACGCGCTGGCCTTCGGTCTTGACCTCGTGCCGGCCGAGCGTCGCGCCGCGACGGCCGCGCAATTCGCCGCGGAGATCGAGAAGCAGAAGGGCCACCTGGCGACCGGCTTCCTCGGCACGCCCTTCGTCCTCTTCGCGCTCCAGAAGGCGGGCTACACGGACCTCGCGTACCGGATGGTGTTGAACGAGGACTACCCGTCATGGCTGCTGCAGGTGAAGCTGGGCTCGACGACCATGTGGGAGCGCTGGGATGGCTGGCTGCCGGACAAGGGATTTCAGGATCCGGGCATGAACTCGTTCAACCACTACTGGCTCGGATGTGTCGGCGAGTGGCTGCAGTGCGCGGTGGCGGGCATCGACACCGACGCCCCCGGCTTCTCGCGCATCGTCATCCGGCCGACGCTCGATCCGTCCGGGCGCGGCTTCGCCCATGCGCGCGGCTTCTACGACTCCATCCGCGGTCGGATCGCGAGCGGTTGGGAATCGAAAAATGGCACACTCCGCCTCGACGTGGAGATCCCCGCGAACGTCACCGCCACCGTGTTTGTCCCGGCAAAGGACGCCGCCTCCGTGCGGGAGGGCGGGGGCCCCGCCGACCGCGCGAAGGGGCTGAAGTTCCTGCGGTTCGAGGATGGCCGCGCCGTGTTCGAAGCCGGGTCCGGCCGATACGCGTTCGAGAGCCGGATCTGAGAGCCAGAGCGAGAGAGAGCCTTTGCGGGAGGAGAGATGAGTCTCTCGCGCCAAGATGCCAAGGCGCGAAGGGTTCTGATGTCCGTTGGGTTCAGAAACGGAACGGCTCGGTCGGAGACCTCGCCCTTTCCGGCCTTCAATCTTGGCGGCTTTGCGTCTTTGCGCGAGTGAAGAGGATGAGTATCTCGCGCCAAGGCGCCAAGGCGCGAAGGGAGAAGGAAGAAGCCAGTGACAGAGAACGAAATTGGCCGAATTGTGGTCGACACGGCGGTGAAAGTACACCGTGCGCTGGGGCCGGGATTGCTGGAGTCCGTCTATGAGACGGTATTGGCGTATGAACTCGACCGACGCGGCTTGACGGTCAAGCGACAGGTTCCGGTGCCGATTGAGTACGAATCGTTGACGTTCGACGAAGGGTTCAGAGCAGATATCATCTTGGACGGCAAGGTGATCCTCGAACTCAAGTCGGTCGAACACGTCTCTCCTGCGCACAAGAAACAGATCCAGACATATCTGCGACTGACCCGCTGCAAACTCGGATTCCTTCTGAACTTCGGTGAAGCCCTCATGAAGGACGGCATAACAAGAGTTGTGAACGGACTTGAAGACGACTGAACTTGGCGGCTCTGCGTCTTTGCGGGAGGAGAGATGAGTCTCTCGCGCCAAGATGCCAAGGCGCGAAGGGTTCTGATGTCCGTTGGGTTCAGAAA
>CAZSUU010000002.1:153252-345380 GCA_964610105.1 uncultured Verrucomicrobiota bacterium
GTTCTGATGTCCGTTGGGTTCAGAAACGGAACGGCTCGGTCGGAGACCTCGCCCTACCCGCAAGGGCCATCCTTCACTGATAGGGCGAGCTGTGAGAAATCGCCCACGGCACTACCCCCGCCGCCGCCCTTCGACCTTGGCGGCTGTGCGTCTTTGCGCGAGAATTGCGCGAAGAGAGGGACTGCGAATGAATGCGAATGGATGCGAGAACGAACGGAGCAAAAAGGGGCACGGAGGATCTCGGAAGTCTATCTCTCTGCGAACCACGGACGGCGGACGCCCACCATTGAGATTCGAACGTAATATGGTGGACGCCGACCTCCGGGCGGCGTTGACGCGCGGTGCACCCCCTTGTGGCAAGCCGGCCGAACGCGCCCGGCCTCCTGCACCAAGGTTGCGGAGGCCCGGGAGGTCGCGTTTCACCCGAGGCCTGCGACAACGGCACAGCGCACAGTCGTTCACGGTCTGTGCAACCCTCACAGCCGTGATGCTGTCGGGCCTCGCGGCAGCAACTGGGGTCGCGGGAAGCCCGTGGCCGGAATCGGAACCGCCCGCGCCGGCGGACTGGGTGTCGCCGCAGAGCGGCACCGCCGTCTGCCGCTGGTTCTTCTTCAACTCCGCCTGCCGGCCGTTCGGCATGGTCAACCTCAGTCCCGACACCCGCACCGGCGGCGACTGGGAGAACGGCTACCTGTACGGGGACACGAAGATCCGTTGCTTCAGCCACATCCACGGCTGGCAGCTCTACGGAATCGCCGTCCTTCCCTTCACCGGCGAGCCGAAGGGCCACCAGGGCATGGACGCCTATGCCTCGGAATTCAGCCACGCCGGCGAGGAGGCGCGCCCGGGTTACCACCGCGTCGTGCTCGGGACCTACGGCGTCATCGCCGAGCTGACCTCGACTCCGCGCGTCGGTCTCCACCGCTACGCCTTCCCCGCCGGCCAAGCCGGGGGCGTGTACTTCGATACCGGCGCCACGTTGATGGACAAGATCTCCTCCAGCGAAGTGCACCGCGTGAGCGACACCGAGATCGAGGGGATGGCAGTCATGGCCCCGACGTCGCGCCGCCCGAAGCCGTTCACGGTGCACTTCGTCGCACAGTTCAACCGGCCGATGAAGTCCTTCGGCGCCTGGCGCGAAGGCCGGCCGCTCCCCGCGCCGGTCGAGTCGGTTTCAGGCAAGGCGGCCGGCGCCTTCGTCACCTTCGCCCCCGCCGCCGAGCCGCTGCTGATGAAGGTCGCGATCTCGTACACCGGCGTGGATGGCGCACGCCGGAATCTCGATGCGGAACTCCCGCATTGGGACTTCGACCGCGTCGTCCGCGAGTCGCGCGATGAATGGAACCGCTGGCTCGGCCGGATCGAGGTCGAGGGCGGGACGCCGGAGGAACGGACGCGTTTCTACACCGACCTCTGGCACGCGCTGCTCGGGCGGCGGATTGTCAGCGACGCCGACGGCGCCTACGCGGACAACACCGGCGCGACCACGCAGATCCGCAAGGTGCGCGCGGGTTCCGACGGCAAGCCGCTCTTCCCGCACCACAACTTCGATGCCTTCTGGGGCGCGCACTGGTCGATCAACCTGCTGTGGTCGCTCGGCTACCCCGAGGTGATGGACGCTTTCTGCAACACGATGATCGACATGTGCCGCAACGGCGGTCTCATCCCGCGGGGGCCGTCGGGTGGCAACTACACCTTCGTCATGATCGGCGATCCCGCCTCTTCGCTCTTCGCGGCCGCCTGGCACAAGGGCATCCGGAACTACGACGTCGAGAAGGCCTATGAGGGCCTCCGCAAAAACGCCTTCCCGGGCGGCATCCGCGCCCACGCCGGCTACGAGCATGACCGGGCGACCGCCGCGGGCGGAGGCATCCGGTACTATGTCGAGCGCGGCCACGTGCCGGAGGGCATCGAGGGGAAGGGCATGCACAAGGACGGTGCCTCGATGACGCTCGAGTATGCCTACCAGGATGGGTGCCTCGCCGAGCTCGCGGCCACACTCGGTAAAGCCGACGACGCGAAGCTCCTCGCGTCGCGTGCGACGAACTATACGAACCTCTGGGACGGATCGGTCGGTTGGATGCGGCCGCGCAACAAGGACGGCTCGTGGCTCAAGGACTTCTCGCCCGTCTCGACCGGGAAGACTTTCACGACCAAAGGATTCTGCGAGGCGACGGGGGCGATCTACACGCACTTCGTCCCTCACGATCCCGCGGGCCTGGTGCGGCTCTTCGGCGGTCCGGACCGATATGCCGCCGCGCTGGAGAAGCAGTTCGAACTGGCCGCGCCGAACAAGTTCATCGTGCCGCACGGGCAGCACGGTGCGGCGTGGATCGACTACGAGAACCAGCCCTCGACCGGCATGGCGCACCTGTTCAACTACGCCGGGCGACCGTGGCTGGCCCAGAAGTGGGTGCGGGCGGTGCGGCAGGCGGTGTTCAGCAGCATCACGCCGCAGGACGGATACCACGGCGACGAGGACCAGGGCGAAATGGGTTCGGTCGCGGCGCTGATGGCGATCGGCTTGTTCGACGAGCAGGGTGGGGCGGCGCGCAAACCCACGTGGCAGATCACCGCGCCCGTGTTCGACAAGGTGACGTTCCATCTCAACAATGCCTACTACCCCGGCAAGACGTTCACCATCGTGGCGCGCAACCAGGGACCGAAGAACGTCTACATCCAGTCCGCGAAACTCAACGGCCGCCCGCTCACGGCCTGCTGGTTTTACCACGAGGATCTCGCGAAAGGCGGCGAGCTGGAACTCGTCCTCGGCCCCCAGCCGAACACGTCCTGGGGCCTCACCCCGCCGCTGCCGTGAACCGACAGGGCACGCTTTACACAGCGAATCGTACTTTACATCTTCATTTGTGCTTTACATAATACCCGCATGCAAAACGGTCAAGACGTGAAGGCGAACTCACGCCCGCAACCCAAGTGCTGTAGCCACGCCGCTTGCTTCTTCGTGATCCGGCAAGGGCCGTTCGCTTCGCCGCACAGGGTGCGGCGTGGGCGTCGTACAGCGACGGGGCTACAGATGCCGCGTGCAAAGGCATGCATAACGTTCGCGAAGGCACTATGACCACAGCTACTCTGTCCTCCAAGGGCCAGATCACTCTGCCGGCGGAGGCCCGGCGGCGTCTCGGACTTGAAGCCGGGGTCCGCCTGGCGATCGAGACGCGCGGCGATGAAATCGTCGTACGGCGCGCGCGGGATTTCCTGGCGCTTGAAGGATTCCTCGGCCCTGCCGTGGCGCGTTCGGAAGAACGGGGTGCGATGGCCGCGGCGGCGGCGCGAAGGAGGCGAAGGTGAAGTCCATTTTTGTGGACGCCAATCTATTCCTGCGTTTCTTCACGTGTGATGACGCGGGACAGCACGCGCGCGCCGTGCGGCTCTTTCGTGCTGCGACCTCAGGGGAGTTCGCGCTCGTGACCGGCCCGCCTGTCCTGTTCGAGGTGGCATGGACACTTCGCTCGGCCTACAAGCAGGAAGCCGCGGCCGTACTGGACGTTTTGGAGGCTATTCTGGCTGCTCCTGGCCTTGAATTCACGGATGAGGCGGTGTGCGGCGAGGCCATCCGGTTGGCGCGATCTGCGGGGGTGGAGTTTCCCGATGCGTACATCGCTGCACTTGCCGGATCAAAGGGATGCGACGCGGTGGCCACCTTCAACCTGTCGGACTTCCGTCGCCTCGGCATGCCCTGCCATCCGATGTAGAACGCCGTCTGCAGCGGGAAGTGGAACCGCTGGTGATGTCGGAACTCGAGTGGTCGCCTGCCAATCGGTGACGGCTGTCCATCCCGGCTCGATGGTCAGGTCGTCGGGCGGGCATCCATCAGAAGTTCCGTGGGACGCTGCATGTCGTTCCCTTGCGCCGTACGCACGACGGTTTGCCCTTGTGCTTTCTTCCCCCTACCGGCTATCGTGACAGCCCGATGGAGAGATAAGGTGGGATCATGCTTCTGAATTCATGCGAACATCCAGCGGATGCCGGAGAGGAATCCGTGCCGGCCAACCGCTCGGGGAGCATAGACGCTATGAACGCCCCCTCCCGTTTCTACCACGTGCGCGAACGATGATGGATCTCCAGAATCCGAAGTGGATGTACCTCAAGGCCGCGATGTTCCTTGCGATCGGCGTGACCTGTTCAGCCCTTGTCTGGCTCGACCGTCCCACGCTCCTGACCGCCGCCCTGCTGGCCCTGATGAGCTGGGCCTTCTGTCGCGCCTACTACTTCGCATTCTACGTGGTCGAGAAGTACGTCGACCATGAGCACAGATTCTCGGGACTGATCTCGTTCCTTCGATATATGATGAAGCAGGGGAGAGGAAAGAGGGTTTGAGCGCTGCGAGGAGCGAACATGAGAACTGGATGGCGGTGGGCGGTGGGGGTGGGATGGGCGGCGGGGACGGCGATGGCGGCGGAGCCGCCCGCGCCGTGGGCATGGGGACGCTTCGAGCGGCCGCGGGGCGCAAACCCCGCGATCACCGCGCGCCTGGGCGTCTTCCAGGATCCGCTGCGCGGCCAGCCGGTGAACTGGGAAGGGTCGTTCACCTTCAACCCCGCGGCCGTCGTGAAGGAGGGGAAAGTCTCGATCCTTTACCGCGCGGAGGATGACTTCTCCCGAGACGGGAAAGACCGACATGTCTCGCGGATCGGTCTCGCAGAGAGCACGGACGGCCTGTATTTCCATCGCCAGTCCGCCCCGGTCCTCTTTCCGGCGGCCGACGCGCAGAAGGATCTCGAGTCGGACGGCGGGTGCGAGAACCCGCGCGCGATCGAGGCGGAGGACGGGACCTTCATCGTGACCTACACGCAGTGGAACCGCAAGCAGGCCCAACTCGCGGTCGCGACATCGAAAGACCTGATCAGCTGGATCAAACACGGGCCGGCGTTCGAAGCGGGGTTGTCGCCGAATCCGACCGGAGGCGCCATCGTCGGGCGGTTGGTCGACGGGCGGATCGTGGCGACGAAGATCGGCGGCAAGTACTGGATGTTCTGGGGCGGCGACGAGATCCGGGCGGCCACGTCCGGCGATCTGCTCCGGTGGACACCGGTAAAGGGTGGAGACGGCCAGCCGGCGGTGGTGCTCGCGCCGCGCCCCGGCCGCTTCGACGCCGCGGCCGTCCACCCCGGTCCGCCGCCGGTGCTGACGGAGCGCGGGATTGTCCTGCTCTACAACGGGCGGGGCGCGCCGGTGAAGAACGCCGCGGGCGGCGAGATATCCGGACCGTGGGCCGTGGGGCAGGCGCTGCTGGATCCGACCGATCCGCTGAAGGTCCTCGACCGCACCGCCGAGCCGTGCCTCAAACCGGAACTGCCCTTCGAGACCACCGGGCAGTACGACGCCGGCGGCACCTTCGCCGAGGGACTCGTCTTCTTCGGAGGCCGCTGGCTGCTCTACTACGGCTGCGCCGACACGCGGGTCGGCGTGGCGGCATGCGATCCCTCCGGTCAGCCGGTGAATCCGCCGGCGGCGCGGAAGGCGAAGCGGGCGCGATCGACCGCGCTGGTCGAGCGCGATGACGCCGGCCGCTGGCTGCTGCGCGGGGGCTGGGATTTGATCGCCGCACCTGAGACAAACCTGAAACCCGAGGAAATCGCACGGCCGGCTCTCGACACCGCCGCCTGGCTGGACGCCACGGTGCCCGGCACCGTCATGACCACCCTCATCGATCAGGGGATCGAGCCGGACCCGCTGCACGGGTTGAACAACCTGTCCATTTCCGAGAAGTACTGCCGGCAGGACTGGTGGTACCGGCGCGTGTTTGCCGTGCCGGCGGGGCTCGAAGGACAGCGGCTGTGGCTGGAGTTCGACGGCATCAACTACGCCGCCGAGGTGTGGCTGAACGGAAAGAAGGTCGGCGACATCAAGGGCGCGTTCATCCGCGGGCAGTTCGACGTGACCGACGCCGCCCGGCGCGACGGCCCCAACGTGTTGGCGGTGCGGATCTCGCCGCCGCCGACGCCCGCCCGGCCGCACGAGCAGTCGCTCGGGCTCGGCGCCGGCCGCAACGGTGGCGATCTGGTCGGCGACGGCCCGACCTTCGGCTGCACGATGGGGTGGGACTGGATCCCCGGCATCCGCGACCGCGCGAGCGGCCTCTGGCAGGACGTCGCCCTCCGCGCGACCGGCCCCGTGCTGATCGAGCATCCGCAGGTGGTCACGACCGTGCCGGATCCCTCCCGCGCCGAGATCGCCGTGACCGTCGGCTTGCGCAACGCGGGCGGCGGCAAACAAGGCGGCCGGCTGGTCGGGCGGATCGGCGAGATGTCGTTCGAGCAGCCCGCGAACGACGTCGGGCCGAAGGGTCTGACGCTCTCGTTCATGCCATCGTCGCATCCGCAGCTCACCATCCGCCATCCGCGCCTCTGGTGGCCGAACGGCATCGGCCGGCCGGAGCTGTACGACCTCGACCTCGCGTTCCTCGGCGCCGACGGCTCCACCTCCGACGCGCGACGGGTCACGTTCGGCATTCGCGAGCTCAGCTACGAGGTCCACCGCGACGCGGCGATGGAACTGATCCTCAAGATCAACGGACGGCGCATCTTCTGCCGCGGCGGCAACTGGGGGCTCGACGAGGCGCTCAAGCGCGTGCCGCCGGAGCGCTACGACGCGTGGCTGCGCATGCACCGCGACGCGAACCTGAACATGGTCCGCAACTGGGTCGGCCAGGACACGAGCGAGGCCTTCTTCCGCGCCTGCGACCGGATGGGGATCATGGTGTTCAGCGACTTCTGGCTGGCGAATCCGTGGGACGGCCCCGACCCGAAGGACGAACGGCTGTTCCTGCGCAACGCGGAGGACGTCGTGCTGCGCTACCGCAACCACCCGAGCATCGTGCTCTGGTGCGCGCGCAACGAGAGCACGCCCAAACCGCTCTTTGCCGACGACCTCTACGACGCGGTGTGGAAGCACGACACCACGCGCATCTTCCTCTCCGACTCGGCCTCTTTCGGCGCCAGCGGGCGCGGTCCGTACCGTCTGATGCCCGTCGATCACTACTTCACCATCAACCGCGGATTCAAGACGGAGCTCGGCATCCCGTGCCCGCCGACGGCCGAGAGCATGAAAGCGATGCTCGACGAGCGCGACTGGTGGCCGGTGAGCGACGCGTGGGCGTACCACGACTTTTGCCGGAAGGGGGCGATGGCGGTCGACACCTACCTCGGCACGATGGAGGCGAAGTTCGGCGCGCCCGCGGGGATCGACGACTTCTGCCGGAAGGCGCAGATGCTCAACTACGAGGCCTATCGGGCGGCGCTCGAGGCATGGAACCTGCGCATGTGGCGGGGATCGAGCTGCCTGCTCTTCTGGATGAGCCACCCCTGCTGGCCGAGCACGGTCTGGCAGCTCTACGCGCACGACCTGGAGCCGACCGCGGCGCTCTTCGGCGCGCAGAAGGCCTGCGAGCCGGTGCACGTCCAACTTCATCCCCGCGACGGGACGGTGTCGGTCGTCAACACCTCCGACGAGACGCTGGCCGGCGCGACGGTGACGGCGGAGACGTTCGACCTCGCATCCAAGCCGTTGGGCCGCGCCAGCGCGGTCACCGGCGTGGCCGCCAATGCCGTCTGCGACGTGCTGACACTGCCCGCCGCGCGCGCTCCCGCCTCCACCGCGCGGCTGGCGCGGCTCGAATTGAAGGACGCGTCCGGGCGGCTCCGCAGCGAGAACTTCTACTGGCTAGCGGACAAGGACGAGGACCTGCGGGCCCTGCGGGAGCCCGCGGCGAAGCTGCAGGCCGTGGCGACGGCGCGGCGGGAGGCCGGCGCCGGCCGCGTGAGCGTGGAACTGAAGAACCCCTCCGGGCAGTTCGCCATCATGGTGCGCCTCGCCTTGAAGGACGCGAAGACCGGGGCGCGCGTGTTGCCGGTGTTCTATGGCGACAACTACCTCACCCTCGCCCCCGGCGCGTCGCGCAGCGTGACGATCGAGTGCCGGGAGCGGGATCTGCCGGCATCGGTCCGCGTGGAGGCCGAGGGCTGGAACACGGCGGCCGTTGCGGCGGAATGCGCGGCCGCGCCATAGCGTTCGCCCCCGACGGTTGGCGGTCGGCGGCGCGGTCCGGCGGCGTCAGCGCCCCGCCCAGTGAGCAAGGCCTTCATCCTTCGCGACCGGCGCGCGGCCGGCGCGCCGCATCCACGACAGCCATCGCTCGTTGGAGAAGTCGAGATCGCGACTCACCGAATACAGGGCGTAGAGGGTGGGGTCGGCCACTGGATGCGCGGTGTTGAGGAGGTTGCTGACCGCCGTGACCGCCGCGCCTGCGATCCGGCCGGTCCAGAAGGGCAGGCGAAGCGTCCGGTAAGTCCGGCCGGGCAGGAATGCCCCGGCCACCATCTGGTAGAACTCGTCGATCGTCGTCCGCTCGGAGTCGAGCACGTTGACCGCCTGCCCGCGCGCCTCGTCCAGCGAAGCGGCCAGCACGATCGCCTGCGCGACATTGCGCACGTGCGCCAGCGGCCAACGGTTCCGGCCGCGCCAGGGGCCGAAATGGACGATCCACGGCGACCACCGGAGGAAGCTCACCACCCGGCGGGTGAGAGTGGGGTCGTCCGGTCCCCACACCGCCGCCGGTCGGACGATGGACCACCGCTCCGGCGGCATGTGGGCGCGCATCCAGTTCTCCGCCTCGATCTTGAACGCGGGGTACGGGTTGCGCGGCACGGCGCGCAGCGGGGTGCGGTCCTCGTCGGCCGCCCGGTGGTCCAGCAGGCCGTAGACGTCCGTGGTCGATACGAAGACCAGCCGGCCGGCCAGGCCGTCGTTCACGGCCGCCCCGAAAAACCGCACCGGATCGAGATTCGCGCGGCGGAAAGAGGAACGCCAGCCGGTGTCCGACGCCCGCCCGGCGCAGTGGGCGATCGCGTCCGGCGGCTTCCCGCAGCTCTCGCGACACCGATCGAGCACCGCCCGAGCCTGCGCTTCGTCTGACACGTCGCCCCGAAGCGTCTCCGCCCGTCCGGAGGCGGCGAGCGCGTTCAGGCGCGCCGATTCATGCCGGTGGACGAGCCCGAAGACGCGCCAGCCGTCCGCCGCGAACGCCTCCGCCGTATGCCCGCCGATGAAACCCGCGGCGCCGGTGACGAGCACGGCCTTTCCGTCCGCCCGAGGCTTCGAAACCGGCGCGCCGCCGGAGGAGGCATCCCCCACGGAACCGATGCGGCTTCTGGGATGGGCATCAGGCACGACTCCGCATCCTTCTCTCGATGTTCACGCGGACAGCGCGTTCGCTGCGCAGCATGACCTTCTGCCCCCGGTAGAACCGGATGACTTCTTGAATGCGATCCGTGGTCACAGCGTCCCTCGTCATCCTTGTCTCCTCCCTTCCTGTAACCCGGTCAATGAGCCCCCGGAATCAACCCATGCCGCCGGCCGGCCCTCGCGAGGGCGTCAAGCGCCAGGTCCAGATCCTCACGCGTATGCGACGACATGACGTTCAACCGCAGCCGACACTCCTTGCGCCGCACGGCCGGGTATGAGACGACGTTGGTGAGAAGGCCGTCGCGGACCAGGTCCGCGTGCATTCGGCCGAGGACGTCCTCGTCACGCACCATGACCGGCACGATGGCGGACTGGCTCGCCCCGGTGTCGAATCCCAGCCGGTCGAGCGCGGCCTTCAGGTAATCGATGTTCGCCCACAACTCCCGCCGGCCCGCGCGATCCTGCTCGATCAGCTCGAATACCTTGAGCAGACCGGCCACCACCGGCGCGGGAAGGCTGGAGGAGAAGAAGTACGTGCGGGCGTAATACCGCAGATACCGGACCAGCGAGGCAGACCCCGCCACGTACCCGCCAATCCCCGCCGGCGCCTTGCTCAGCGTGCCGTACAGCACGTCGACTCGGTCAAGACAACCCTTCGCTTCGGGCGTGCCCCGCCCGCCCGGACCGACCACGCCGATGCCGTGCGCGTCGTCGACCATCACGCGGGCGCCGTACCGCTCGGCCAGGTCGCAGATGCGGTCGAGCGGCGCGAGGTCGCCATCCATCGAGAACACGCCGTCGGTGACGATCAGCCGTCCGCGCGCGGTCTCGGGCAGCCGCTTCAGCGTGCGTTCGAGGTGCCGCATATCGGCATGCAGGAAGATCCGGATATCCGCGCCCGAGAGACGGCAGCCGTCGAAGATCGAGGCGTGATTGGCGGCGTCGTTGACGACGATGTTGCCCGGACCGCAGAGGGCGGAGATCACGCCGATGTTGCCCGAGTAGCCGCAGGGGAAGAGGATCGCATCCTCACGCCCGAGAAACCGTGCGATCCGGACCTCGAGCTTGCGGTGCAGGTCGGTGGTCCCCGCGTAGAGCGGCACGCCGCCCATGCCGTAGCCATAGCGGTCGCACGCCTCCTTCGCGGCCGCCGTCACCTCCGGATGCCGCGCCAGGTCGAGAAAGGAGTTCGAGGCCATCATCACCACGCGCCGCACCCTGCCGTCGGCGCCGCGGACTTCCGTTCTCGGCCCCGCGCGCTCGAGCAGCTGGTGGCCCAGTGCGTCCAGGCATGGCACCTCGTGGTCCGCTAGGAAGGCGGAAAGCTCCGCCACCTTGTGGAAGATATCCTCGGGGCCACCCGGCAGGTAGCCTTCGAACTGGGACGCATCCGTTTTCATAAACCGGCTTCCGCTTCGCCCGCGCGCCGCGCGTAGCAGCGCAGCGGACGGTCCGCGTCGCAGTGAATCGCGCACAGGTTGCAGTTCGTGCAGCCGGAGGGGGTGGGATCGCCCGCCAGCAGCCGCCCGGCGAAGGCCGGGTCGTGCACCAGCGGACGGCAGAGCGACACCGCCGGCAACCGCCGGTCGATCATGGCGCGGGCCACGCCGGCGGTCGATCGGATGCCGCCGACGGGGATCACCGCCAGCGACGTCCCCTGCGCCAGCCGGGACGCCGTCTCGACGTTGTAGTTCTCTTCGAAGGGCCTGAGTCGGGCCAGGTAGCGACGGCCGGCGGTCGCGAGCCACACGGCGCGAAGCCCGCGGGGCATGCGGTTCAACGCGGGATTCACGCGCATCGCCGCCTCCACGGGGCATGCTCCCCGGAAGATGTTCATCGCGTATTCCATGGTCCCGTAGCTGATCTCCACCGCGTCAATCCCCGCCGCGTCCAGCGCCCTGACGGTGGCCGCGCATGCGTCGGGGGTGATCCCCGGGCGGCGGTCCTCGGCGCCGCTCAGTTTCACCCAGACCGGGAAATCCGCGCCGGCCTCGCGCCGGACCGATTCGACCGCCGCCAGCAGAAACCGCGCGGGCTCGCCCCATTCGTCCCGCCGATCGTTGGTCCACGGCGAGAGGAACTGGTGGATCAGGTAACCGTGCGCGGCATGAAGTTGCACGGCGTCGAACCCCGCCTCGCGCGCGCGGGCAGCAGCGCGGCCAAACTGCTCGGCGCGCGCGGCGACCTCGTCGGCGCGCAGCACGTGCACCCGCTGCCGGAAGAACGAGCAGGCGCGCCTCCCGGCGCCGACGACCGGCCGGCCGGTGACGCGGGCCAGCGTCTGGCGGCCGGTGTGGGCGAGCTGGGCGATGATCCGCGCGTCGGGCTGCCCTTGGCGCACGGCGCGGAGGATGGACGCCCACGGCGCGATCCGCTCGTCGGACTCCATGCCGCATTGGCGCGGCTGCGCGGCGCGGCCTTCCCGTGAGACGAAGGCGAAGCCGGTGACGATCGTCCCGACCCCTCCGTCGAGCAGGGCGCGATACAGGGCGGCCAGGGCCGGTTGCGGCGCCCCCTCTGCGTCGGCCATCCCTTCGTACGTCGCCGAGCGGATCAGACGGTTCGGCAGCCGCGCATGGCGCAGCTCCAGCGGCGAGCGAAGCAGCGTTGGAAGGTCAGTCACGGCGTGGCTCCCAGCAGGGCGGCCGTCCGCATGACCTCGGCGACATACTGCGTCCGTTCCGCGAACGCCCGCGGATCGGGGCACGGCGGGGCCGGTCGCATCGCGCTCCCGGCGCCGACGAAGAATCCCGGCGCGTCCCTCTCCCGGACACGGCCGATGCGATAAGCCCCGAGCCGTTCGAGCGACGCCGCGGACACCGCGGAGGTTTCGACGGCGAACAGCAGTTCATACTCCCCGGCGCCGCCGATCAGCGCCGCGGTCGCGGGGATGCCTGCGTCGACACAGAACTCCCGCAGCCCCGGCGCGAACTGGATGGCGTCGATCTCCAGCTCGAAGCGGTGATTCGGATTGCACTCCGCAAGGAGCCAGAGCGCGTCCCATAGCCCCCCGCTGGTGTCGATGCCGGCCGCCGCGCGGCCGGCCATCTCGCGCGCCAGATCGAGACGCAGCTCGAACCGGGGCGTCGGACGTCCCGCGGCCAGGGCCAGGTTCGCGTCGCCCAACGGGCCGCTTGCCCACAGATCCGCTTCCCGCACCGCGAGGCGCCGGGTGACCGCGCGGTCTCCCGTGACGGGCCCGAGCGCACACCCCGTGAAACGCCACGAATCCCCCACGCCCAGGTCGCCGCCACAGAGAAAGCAACCGGTCTCATGCAGGGCGTCCCGGATTCCGTTGGCGATCCCGTCGGCGAACTCGGGCGCGGAGCCCGCCGGCAGGCAGAGCGCCTGGAGAAAGAACGCGGGCTGGGCGCCGCAGGCGAACAGGTCCGAAAGGGTGGCCACGGCGAGATTCCAGCCGAGCCGGCCGGGGTCATCGTCCGTGAAACCGTCCTCCGCCGGACTGAATTCGTCGAGGCTTGCCGCCCAGAGCCGTCCGTCGAGGTCGAGCAGCTCCGCGTCGCATTCCAGCACGCCGTTGCGCTGCCGCGGACTCCGCGGGAACCGGCCGGCCAGGCGGCGGATGAGCTCGTACTCCTTCATGGAACGGATTCCCTCACGATGAGCCGAAGGGCCTTCGGCACGACCTCCGCCGTGACCGGAAGCCGGCCGCGCGGGTCGCCGTCGAACTCCACGGCGCACGGCGTCTCGCACGTCACCGTCACCCGCCGGCAGGCGCGGTGCAGCACGCCCCGGCGCGCCGACACTCGGCCGGTGTAGAACGCGGGCAGAAGAGCCAACAGACCGGCGAGACTGCGTCCGTGCACTGCGAGCAGCGACAGGCGACCGTCGTCGGGCGACAACGTGTCGTCGAATCTCAGCCCGGAGGCGAGGAACGGATTCTTGGCGATGGTGAGATTGCAGCAGCGGCGCAGGACCAGGGGGGCGTCGTCGTCGACGCCGACGGTCACGTCGGGATGCGGACCGGGCAGCGACGCCAGCGCGGCCAGGGCGGTGCCGGCGGTGTCGCCGAGCATGGGCCGCCAGCGGTTCGCCCGTTCCGCCACGCCGGCCCCGATGCCGATGTTGGCGCTGCACCCGAAGAAGGCGGTGCGCTGGCCGTCGGAGGCGCCGTACGAAATGCGCACGACGTCCACCCGCCGTTCGCCGCCGCGGCAGAGCGCCTCCAGGGCCGCCCGCGGCTCGACCGGAAGGCCATGAAACCGGCAGAAGTCGGGACTGGTCCCGGCATACAGGACCCCCAACGCCGGCCGCGGCTCGCCCCGCTCCATCAGACCATTCAGCACCCCGTTGATCGTGCCGTCGCCGCCGACCGCAACCACGGCGTCGACGTCGCCGCACTCCGCCGCGTGGCGGCGCGCGTCGTCGGGCGCGGTCGTCTTGACGCAATCGAAGGCCACGTCGGCCCCGCGGAGGCCGCGCATCCAGTCGTCCCAGCGCCGGCGGCCCGCGCCGGCGCCGGAGCCCGGATTGAGAACCAGCAGCATCCGCTTCATGGCTTGTAGATGCCGAGACGCCGGTAGACGGGTGTCGGCTCGCCGCGGCGCCATTCGGCGATCAGCTTCTCCGTCTCCGGCCACGGCAGGGGCGTCTGGTCGCGGCCGATGGCGGCGAGATGCCGGGCGATCGCCCCCGCCTGGGTGCAGCACAGCCAGTCGACACACGGTTCCGGGAACGCCCGGCGCATGCGGGCGAAAACGGTCTCGAACGGCTCCTGCGTTGCGTTTCCGAAGGAGATGTTCAGGAACTCGCAGGGCTGAACCTCTCCGTGGGCGTTGACGTAGAAGCGGTCCACGGCGCCCGCGGTGCAGCCGAGGACGTGCGGCGCTTCCTCGAAGACCTGGGCGGCGAGCGAAGGGTAGTCGCGGCAGCCGCGGCCGTTCAAGCGCAGATGCTCCCGGCGGATGTGCTCCAGCAGGGCCGGATCGGCCTGCATGGGCGGGCTGGCATGCAGCCACAGGCCGGCGGGCTTGGGATGGATCAGTTGCACGAAATCGCAGTCCAGGCTCCGGGCCAGCTCCATGAGCGCGTCGAGCCCGCCCGCGCGGAGCTCGTCCTCGGCGAGCACGCTGTTGGCGGCGGCCACCAGGCCCAGGGCGCGGCACTTGCGGATGACCTCGCACGCGGTGTCGAACGAACCCGGGACGTGGGTGAGGGCGTCGTGCACGGCGGGATCGGGCGAGTGGATCGAGACCATGAGGCCGAAGAGGCCGGCGTCGCGGAGCTGTTCGAGCATGCCGTCCTTGAGGCCGTCGCCGGTGGTGTTGATCCACGCCTCCACCCCGGGCCCCAGCTCGCGCACGAGGCGGAGCGTGCGCTCGAACCGCAGCAGCGGCTCGCCGCCCTCGATGTCGAACAGCGTGGTCCCCGCCTCGCGCACGGCGCGGGCGAGGGCGAGCAGGCGCTCCTCCGGCAGGTCCGCCCCGGCGTCGAGGCGCTGGTAGCAGTGGGTGCAGCGGTAGGCGCAGGCCTTGGTCATCGAGAAAACCACCGTCACGGGTCCGGGCGGCCGCCGGAGGAGCTTGCTCTCGATCGAGCGGAAGAACGGCCGGCCGGGATAGGCGGGCAGGTACAGATGCAGCTTCCATCCTCCCCGCACGCGCACCGGCTTGTTGTGGCGGAAGATCAGCAGCAACCGCAGCGCACGCCGGAGCAGCCGCAGGTACGCGAGGGGATTCCATCCCCACAGCGCGGGGCGGACCGCGTAGTGCGCGGCCACGCGCGCGGCGATGCGTGTGTAAAGCCACCCCTTGGCCGGGCCGGTGACGAAGTGCGCGCGGCGGCTCATGAGCGGTGGTCCTTGTAGAGATCGAACAGGAAACCGATGAACACATAGCTGGCCGAGAGCAGGTAGAGCGCCAGCGTCCCGTTGAAGATGGCGATGAGCGTGACCTGTCCGGCGACGCAGGCGCGGAAGTTCGTCACCAGGCTGAAGTAGGTGCGTTCACCCTGCGGGTAACGGAAGTACAGCACGGCGGTCCAGAGCTGGAGAAAGACCGTGATAACGGCGCAGAAGAGAAAATCGCGGGGGAAGAGCACATCCGCGAGCGGCATCCAGCCGAGGAGATGGAATCCGAGATAGAGAAAGGTCGGCAGAAAGGCGCCGGCCAACCCCGCCCAGCGCGACACGTGCAGGCCGTGCCGGACGATGAACGTGTGCTTGCCGGCCGCCGCGTCGCCGGCGGCATCCTTGAAGTAGGTGTAGTAGGTCATCAGCCCGTTCAGCACGGCCACCAGCGCGACGGCGCAGAGGCGGTTGCTGGTGAACAGGGGCGAGGGCAGGGGGCCCGCCGCCAGGAAGCCGTAAACCGTGCACATCGCGATGCTCACGCCGAAGACGGCATTGCCCCACAGCGACCAGGCCTTGGCGAATTCGTAGACGACGTTCAGCGCGACCCCGGCCGCCACGGGGACGACCGACCACGGATTGAGGAACCACGACAGGACGCACACCGCGGCCATCAGCGACAGCGAGACCGCCAGCGCCCGCCGGGGATCGAGTTCCCCCGTCACCATCGGTCGATGAGGCGCGTTGATCCGGTCTTCCTTGAGTCCGAGGTAGTCGTTGACCACCTGGTTGATCCCCCAGCTCAGAAAGAGCAGGGTCAGAATCAGCGTGTTGCGGGCCCAGTGCGTGTGCTCCGGCGCGCAGAATTGGTAGAAGGAGACGCCCAACCATCCGGCTATGCCCGTGACGAACGCATAGTAGAGTCGCATCGACTGGACATAGGCTCGCAGGAACCGCCCCATGCCTCCCATGATGCCACAGTCGCGCGTGTTTATCGAGAGGCGTGAGCGACCGCATGGCTTCCGTTGCGGTCGAGCGAGGGCCCGTCCGTCGGATGGGGGATATCCGTGCTTGCCCGGAATGCGATGCTCCCGTAGGATGCACATCACCCGGGCAGAGTTGTCCGGGGGTCTGCGTGGCGGTCAGAGGTCAGGGTCCGGTGAACAAAACACACCAGTAGAGGAACGCATCCATGGCCGTGCTCAGGAGCCGACCAGAGCCGCTGCGCCAGAGCGCCTTGATCTCCGTTGCCGATGGCGCCGCGCTCCCCGCCCGCCGCGCGATCACCTCAGTCTCAGCTTTCGCAAACGCGATGAAGGACGCGTCGATCTCGATCTGCCCTCTCGCGCCCGTGTCGGGCTCGGCGCACACCCTCGCCGCAAGAAGAAGCACGCAGAAAGACACGGCGCAGGCGACGAGTGTCCACGGGCTCTGCGGGCGGGAGTTCATCTCACCGGCTTCCTCAATTCGGGCTGGATGGCCGCGGGTTGCGACGCGCGTCCGGCCCCTGGGGCACGAATCGGTTGGCCCGCCGGGTCGAGAAGGCGAGCTGTGAGGAAGAGGTAGGTGATCTCGGTACCGTCGCTGTTGGGCATGCCGGCGGCGACCAGCGTACGGCTATCCCACACCATGATCGACGTTGTTGTATTGCGCGAGTGGAAGCGCGGCTGGGGCAGATGGACCGACGCCTTCCTGCCGTCCGCCTGCGTCTTGCTGATGCCGACGTCGTCCATACCAAGCAACTCGCAAAACTCGGGCACCATCGTGAGGTCGATCGTGTAGCCGTCGGGGCCCACCACCGGCGTGACATTGGCGATCATACCGGTTTCGCGGGTCTCGAGACTGCTGGGCAGTACATCCAGATTCTCCCATGCGGGCTCGGACTTCTCGGGCGGCAGCGAGGGCTCGAACTCGGTTGGATAGATGACCTCTCCCACCCCCTTGGTTATTGAATTGACCCCGCTGCGAGTGATCGTTTTCGCCGTCGCAACGAGGCGGCCCTTCCCCTGCCGCCACAGCGCTTTGATCTCCTCGCCCGTCGGCGCGGCGCGGTCGGAGTTGCGCGCAACCTCCTCGATCAGTTTCCGGTCGAAGGCGATGAAGGAAGAATCGATCTCGACTTGAACCGATGAGACGTCCATCGCGGTCATCATCCGGTCAAACGCTGCGATGTTCTCCGCCGTGTTCCGAATTACGAGAAGGCAGCTTGTCGGATCGAAATCGGCACTGCTTCCAGGCGGGAAGGCGCATCCATGTGCCTGTCACCGCTATGCCGGATTGTGCGCGGTACGCCCGGAACCCGTACCGCGGGCCGCCCTGCCCGCGTTCCCTGTTCGCGACGGGAGCGAGTGACGGGATCGGCAACACTGTCGGGGTCGGTATCGGTATCGGGCTCGCTCCTTGCTCCTTTGTTGGCCCATCACCGTCGAGGAGGGCATCGATACCGACCCCGATAGCGGCCTCGACCCCGGCAAGGCGGCGCGTCCGGAGGCCCCGCCCTCCGACGATGACCGGCGCGAGAATCCAAGGCGGCGAGCCGCAACTAGAAGGTCTTGGCCGTTCAATGCGCCCACTCCATGCCTTCCGCTCCTCCGTGCAACCGCGCCGCCTTCAGCGATTGTTCCGCCGCCCTTCTCCACGGAGGAACCTCACGGAAAACATCATACGCACCTGCGCATCATGTCTTGGCGGAACAATCTACTGCTCGAAATACGTGTAGCCCCGCAGCCCGTTCTCGTAGGCGTCGAGGATCTGGCGGCGGTCCTGCGGGGCGAGGAGGCCCTGCTGCACGGCGCGCTCGGCGGTGTTGCGCACGCGCTCGATCATCTCCGAGGGGGTGTACTCGACGTAGCTCAGCACGTCGGCCACCGTGTCGCCGTCGAACTCGCGCACGTAGATGATCTCACCGTTGGCGCCGACGCGGATGTTGACGACGTTCGTGTCACCGAAGAGGTTGTGGAGGTCGCCCAGCGTCTCCTGGTAGGCGCCGGCGAGGAAGACGCCGAGGTAATACTCCGCCCCATTCATGTCGTGCAGGCGGAGCACCGGGCTCACGTCCTTCAGGTCGACGAAGCGGCTGATCTTGCCGTCGCAGTCGCACGTGATGTCGGCGATCGTGCCGACCCGCGTGGGGCATTCGTTGAGCCGGTGGATCGGGATGACGGGGAAGAGCTGGTCGATCGCCCACACGTCGGGCAGCGACTGGAAGACGCTGAAATTGCTGTGGTACACGTCGGCCAGCGCCGCCTGGATGCCTTCGAGCTCGTCGGGCACGTACTTGCTCCCGCCGGCGGCCTCGGCGACGCGGACGATGATGTTCCAGAAGACGCGCTCGCCGAGCGCCCGCTCCCGCAGGCTGATGAGGCCGTGCTCGAAGAGCGAGCGGATCTCGTCGCGGTAGTAGACGGCGTCGTGGTACGATTCCTGGAGATTCTTGACGCTGAAGCCCCGGCAGACCTCCATGATGTTCCGCAGCGGCTCGGACGCGTCGCCGGGCAGCGTCTCCGGCAGCGTGCCCGACTCGAACCGCGACACCGCCAGCACGTTGAACAGCAGGACCGAATGATGGGCGACGACGGCGCGGCCGGACTCGCTGACGAGCAGGGGGTGGTCGACGCCCGCCTCGTCGGCGATCTTCATCACCCCCTCGACCACGTCCGCCGCGTACTCGTCGAGCGCGTAGTTGCTGCTGCTGGCGAAGTTGGTGTGCGAGCCGTCGTAGTCCACCGCCAGCCCGCCGCCGGCGTTGAAGTAGCCCATCCGCGCGCCTTCCTTGACGAGGTTGACGTAGATGCGCGCGGCCTCGCGGCAGGCGCCCTGGATGTTGCGGATGTTCGGCACCTGCGAGCCGATGTGGTAGTGCAGCATCTGCAGGCAGTCGAGCAGGCCGCCCTCGCGCAGGCGGTCGACCGCGTCGATGATCTGCGACGACGTGAGCCCGAACATGCTGCGGTCGCCGCCGGACTCGGTCCAGTGCCCGCCGCCGCGCGCCGAGAGCTTGCAGCGCACGCCGAGGCATGGCCGCACGTTGAGCCGCGCGGCGCGATCGAGGATGAGGGTCAGTTCCTCGGGCATCTCGATCACGAGCACGGTGCGAAGGCCCATCTTCAGCCCGTAGAGGGCGAGGTCGACGAACTCCTCGTCCTTGTAGCCGTTGCAGATGATCAGCGCCTCGGGGTCGTCCATGTAGGCCAGCACGGCGATGAGCTCGCCCTTGCTTCCGGCCTCGAAGCCGTAGTGATAGCGGCGGCCGCCGGACGACATCTTCTCGACGACCTGCTGCTGCTGGTTCACCTTGATCGGGTAGACGCCGCGGTAGACATTGCGGTACCCCGCCTCGCGGATGGCGCGTCCGAAGGCCTCGTTGAGGAGGGCGATGCGCGAGTCGAGGATGTCGTCGAACCGCAGGAGCACCGGCATGTTGAACCCGCGGTCCCGCAGGCCGTGCACGATGTCGAGCAGGCTCACGCCCACGCCGTCGGGCTGACGGCTGGGCCGCACGATCACCTCGCCTTTCTCGGACACGTCGAAGTAGCCGGCGCCCCAGTTGCGGATGCCGTACAATTCGACCGCGTTCTCAACCGTCCATCGTGTCAGCGTATCGGGTTTGAACATTCCCGGCTCCCGGCGCCGCCGCCCCGGCCCCGGCACCACTCTCGGGAAGCCGCGGGCGGCCCCGCCCCGCCCGTCATCCTAGGAACCGCGCACCAAATTGCAATCACGGGTCGCGTCGCGGACGAAAAAAGCGAGTCCGGCGGACGCCGGCGCGCGGAGGCCCGCGCGCGGGGAGCTACCGCAACGGACGGTCCGCCTCGGGGTGGGCGGCGTGTTCGACCTGGCGGATGCCGTCGAGGACATACTGCGCGCCCGACAGTGCCGTGAAGAGGACTGCGGCCCCGGCGATCCACGGGAACGGCGGCGCGGGCGCGTCGGCCAGCACCCACAGGACCGAGCCCATCTGCAGGAAGGTGGCCACCTTGCCGCTGATCCGCGCGCGGAACTCCACGTGATGCGCCAGGTGGTGCACCACGAAGGCGCCGAGCAGGATGATCACGTCGCGGCTCAACACCGCCACCGCGAACCACACCGGAAGCTGGGGGTGCAGTTCCGGCATGCCGGGGCGCGTGAGCATGATCACGGCCGAGAGCAGCAGCGACTTGTCGGCGATGGGATCCAGGATGCGGCCGAGGGCGGTGACCTCGTGGCGCGAGCGGGCGAGGTAGCCGTCGAGCGCGTCGGTCAGGGCGACGAAGAGGAAGACGGTCAGTGCGCCGACGCGGTAGTATTCGCTGTCGCCGTCGCCGCGGAGACCGACGAGGTAGTACGTCATGAGGAGGATGAACACGGGGATGCCCAGGAAACGCAGCAGCGTCACCTTGGTCGCCAGCGTGATCCGCACGGTGCCCATGTCGCCTCTCCATCCGGCCGGGCCATTCTACACATGTTTGCGCGGGCAGGGCGAGAACCGGCGATGCCGGGACCGCGGAGGGACGCGCAAGATGCCATTGCGGGGTCCTTGCGGGGCCTCCAGAACATACCATTTCCATGATACGATCGTATCATCGAAACGGTATGTTGGCCGGGCGGGTTCTGATGGCCCTTGCGTGTCGCGTCCGCGCGCATCGAGCGGCCCCGGACGGGCGCCGGTGTCGGAGCTTCGAGTCTGAGGCCTGAATCTCAGTCCGATCGCGTGTGCGAACATGACGCGCGGCTCCCGCCATGGGACCGGCGGCCGCGAGCACGAATGAACCGATCGGCGTCGGCCTCGGCGCCTGCCTTGCGCAGCCTTCGGCGAAGCCGGCCAGACCGGCCCTCCCACGAAGCGCGTTGGTCCCGCGAGTCCGGTGCGGGGAGCCCGCGTCGCCGCAAGCTACGCGGGCCAAGGCCGCCGCGCTTTACCCCGCGACCGGCGGGGGCGCGGTGCCCGGCGAAGACGCACCTGTCGCGCCGCCGAATCGCGACAGGGCGCGATCGATGCGGGCGAGGACGCGATCGCGGCCGAGAACCGCCAGCATCGCGAAGAGCCCCGGCCCCACGCCGCTCCCCGAGACCGCCACCCGCGCCGGGTGGATGAAGTCCCCCGGGCTGACCCCCCGCTCCGCGGCGAGCGTCTTGAGCGCCTCCTCCAGCGCCGGCGGGTCGAAGGCCGGCAGGACCGCCCACCGCTCCCGGAGCGCCGCCAGGCCCTCGCGGGTCCCCTCCTTCATAAGCCGCTTGCGGACGGCCTTGTCGTCGTAGGGGAACTCCTCGGTGAAGAAGTACGCCGTCTGCGCCGCGCTGTCGCTGAACAGCTTGATCCGGTCCTCCATGATCTCGAACACACGCCGCGCGTAGGCGGCATCGTCCCCTTCCTTCCACAACCCGTGCGCCCGAAGGTCCGCCACATGCCGGTCCAGCCGCTCGGCGGCCGGCCGTCGCCGCATGTACTCGCCGTTCATCCACAGCAGCTTGGTCACGTCGAACTGCGCGGGCGACGACTGCACGCGGTCGAAGTCGAACAGGGCGATCATCTCCTCGCGCGACAGCAGCTCGCGGCCGTCGCCGGGCGACCACCCCACCAGGGCCAGGTGGTTGAACAGGGCGTCCGGCAGGAAGCCGCGCTCGCGGAAGTCGCCGACGTACGCGGCGCCGTCGCGCTTGGAATACGGCTTGCCCTGGGCATTGACGATCATCGGGAGGTGCGCGTAGCGCGGCACCGGCGCGCCGAGCGCCCGGAAGAGCGCGATGTGGCGGAAGGTGTTCTCGACGTGATCGTCGCCGCGGATGACGTGCGTTACGCCCATGGCGATGTCGTCGAGCACGTTGGCGAGGTGGAAGACCGGGGTGCCGTCGGAGCGCACGAGGACGAAGTCCCTCAGATCCGCCGCGCGTTTGAGCAGGTCGCCCTTGACCTCGTCGTGGAAGCCGATGTCCCCGCCGGGCATGCGGAAGACGATGCACTCGCCCCGGCCCGTGCCGCCCTTGTCTTCGCGATAGGCGGCCCTCTTCGCGATCAGCTCCTCGGCGGCGGCGCGGTGGGCGTCGAGTCGTTGCGACTGGTAGAGCGGCGCCTCGTCGTAGTCCAGCCCGAGCCAGTCCATCGCATCGAGCACGGTCTGGCACGCCTCGGGCGTCGAGCGCTCGCGGTCGGTGTCCTCGATGCGCAGGAGGAACCGCCCCCCGGTGTGGCGGGCGTAGAGCCAGTTGTACAGGGCCGCGCGCATATTGCCGATGTGCACGTGCCCGGTCGGGCTGGGCGCAAAACGGGTCCGGACCGTCATGGTTATTCGCTCCATCGTTCTGTTCGAGAAGGGCGTGTATTATGACCCGGCGGCCGAACGAAGGGAAGGGGGAACGCACGTCGCCCCCGCGCGCCATCCTGCGCGCGGACGGAGACCCCCGCGCAGGGGGCCCGCGGTGCGGCGGGCCGTCTGCACGACAGCGCGGGATGCCTTCTGCCCCCGCATCCCCACGCCGAGCGAGGCGGTCAGGCCATGTCCCACACTTTGTAAAGTGTGTGACATGGTCCGAAGCCCCGTCCACGCGGGGCGGGCGGGGCCGCGGCGAGGGGGCGCAAGGAAAGCGCGGCCGGCGCGCCGCGGAAGTTTTTACACGTATTTTGAAGATTCCCATCTCCCGCGTACGTTATTAACGAGATGCAGGCGCCGTAGACATGGTCCGGGCGAGGGCCTGCACGGCCATACATGGCCCGAATGGGGAGCATCGGTGATGAAGAGATGGAGCAGACGATGGGCCGCGGGGGTCGGCCTGGCGGTGGCCGCGGGCGTGTTCGCGCAGGCGCCGCTCGCCAATGTCTTCCTGGGTGTGCAGCGGAAGACGACGGGCAAGGTCACCAGTACACGGTCAGCGGGCTACTCGTACTCCGACAAGGAGTATGCGCGCACCCTGGAGATGGTCGCGACCGTCAAGAACATGGGGCGCGATCCCGCGCGGGTCAGCGTCGAGTGGTATTTCCTCGCGAAGACCTTGAACGGCGGCACACGCTGGATCTACGACAAGGGCGACTGCCTTCTCGATCTGCCCGGCATGATCGGCACGAACCTGAACCTGGTGTCCCGCGAACTGCAGTCGACCGTGTATGCGACGACGTACTACAAGCAGGAGACGGGCAGCAAGGTCGAGGGCTACCTCGTGCGCGTGCTGCAGGCGGGGAAAGTGCTCCGGGTCGCCGGTACGTCCCGCCCGATCGAAGCCCTCGGGCGGAACGAGGCCGACCTGGTCGACCTCATCGAGACGTCCGAACGGATCCAGGCCCGCGAGAAGGCGAAGGAGGGCGGCGGCGCGGCGGGCTCGTCGTCCTTGTAGCTCCGGCGGCCTGGCCCCCATGGCTCGCGGCGCGAAGGAGGCTCCGTCGCCGGAGAATCGCACACGCCAGCCCGGGGATGCCGCTCCGATTCACCATCGGGGCGAATCGGCGTCGACATTCCGCGGCGCGGGGGGGTATCATCCGTGCGCCATGGCGCCGGCGGAACGGCGTCGCGGCCGGCAGGGAGCAAGCCATGACGCGGCGTGTCATCGCAGGACTGGTGGTGGTCATCACGGTGTGCGGGTGCCCGCGGCAGGCGCCGCCTCCCCCGGCCCAGATCTTTGCGTTCACCGCCACCAACGAGACGGTGGCGGCCACGAACATCCCCCGCGTCGCGGAGACGGAGTACGTCGCCGCCGACTTCAACCTGGACGGCCTGCCCGATCTCGCGGTCATCGAGACCAACGCCGCATCGAACCCGCGGGTGACGATCTACGTCCGCCGGCCGGTGCCCTCGCCCTCCGAGATGTCGCAGATGGCCTCCTACTACCGCGGCGGGGAGATCTCCCTGGAGGCGGACGCCGACATCATCGGGCTGATGACGCGGGGCAGCGAGCGGTACTCGGACCTGATTGTCCTGGTGAAGAGGGACCGGGAGCCGAACGAGATGATTCACTTCTTCAACGACGGCGTCCGGTTCACCCGCGCCCCCGACCCCCGCGGATCGAGGCCGCGCTGAGCGGCCACCGGCGCGATGGCGGCCGACGCCGCGCGGGTGAAGAGGCCGAACATCAACGCCAGGCCGCCGAGGGTGAGGGCGGCGATGTTCGCCGCGTCCACGACGTGCAGCACCGATGCGTGGGCGGCGATCCAATCGAATCCCCCGGCCCACCATCCCCTGGCCTGCGCCAGGTACTCCGCCGAGGTCCAGCCCTTGTGGACGATCTTGACGACCCCCTCATAGAGGAAATGACAGCCGATCGCCATGCGCAGGAGGGCGACCACGACCCCCTGGGCCGGGGTGAGACTCGCGGGGGCGGAATGGGCGGACGGTCTCGTGCTCACGGATCGCTCGCGCTCACTCGACGGTCCAGAGCGAAAGGGTCTCCTTGTCCTTCACGAACAGCCCGGGACCCGCGGCGATCGGGTGCGCATACGTATCGACGCCCACCGCGTAGGCGGCCAGTTTCTTGAATTCCTTCCCGCCGGGTTCAAAGACCGTCAGCTCGCCCTGGGGCGTGAGCGCCAGGAGGACCGCGCCCGCATCGACGACCGATCCGAAGCCGCGTCCGCCCATCTGGGCCGTCCACAGGGTCTTCCCCTCCCGCGCATCGATGCAGAACAGATCGCCCTTCTGCGAGATGCCATAGAGCCGGCCGTCCTTCAGGACGGGCGTGTTGAACTGGACGGCGTTGTCCGGATTGCTCCAGAGCTCCTTGGCGGTGAATCCGGCGTCCGTCTTCTCGATCCTCACGGCCCTGGCGCCGCGACCCGATCCGGTGTAGATGACGGTCTGTCCGTCCACGATGGGCGTGGCGGCGTTATACGCCCGGCCCTCGGGCGCGAAGGGCATCTCCCACAGGGCCTTGCCGTCCGCCACTCCTATTCCGACCACCTTCTTCGCCGTGAGGGCCACCACCATCCGCGTGTCGCCCACGGCCAGCAGCACCGGCGAGGCGTACGCCGTTCCATCGCCGCTCCAGGTCCACTTCTGGGCGCCGGTGGCGAGGTCGTAGGCGACGAGGCCGCCCTTCTCCTCCCCGCCGAGCTGCGCGAAGCAGACGCCGTCGGCGACCAGCGGCGACGATGACGTGAAGAACTTGGGCCAGGTGCCCTGGAAATCGTCCTTCCGCCAGATCATCTTCCCGGTGGCCGCATCGAGGCACGACAGCGTCCCCCGGACGCCGTAGGTCACGACCTTCCCCTCGGCCACCGTCGGCGAGCTGCGCGGCCCCGGGTGCTGCCCCATCGGTTCCTTTGCCGCGTCGGCCTCGTACTTCTCGCGCCAGAGCTCCTTCCCGGTGGCGGCTTCGAGACAGAGGGTCACCTCTCCCGTGTCGTCCCTCGTGAACGCATAGACCCTGTCGCCCACCACCGCCGGCGAGCCGTCACTCCGGCCCACGGTGACCTTCCACTTCTGCGTCAGCTTCTCGGGCCACGTCTTGGGGGCGGCGAACCCCACCGCCCTGGCGTCGCGATGGGGGCCGCGCCACTGGGGCCAGTCGCCGGCCTGAACCTGTACCGAGACACACAGAACGCCGAGAACCATCGCGGTCCTCGCGAGAGATGAGTTCATACTCTTCATGACGCTACGCCCCCGGGGGGGCGCCTCCCTTCCGTTGTTCCGGAACTGGCGAGAAGATGCTACCCGCGGGCCTTCGTGTCACGGCAAATCGCGCGTCGGGGGGGAGGCGTACCCTTCTCCGGCGCAGGCCTCACAGACTGCCCGTGTTCCCTGCGCGCGATGGGTCGGCAAGGCGGCGGGTCCGGATCGTCTCGGAATCAGTACAGCGACCGCCACTGCGTGATGCCGACGTTACTGCTGCGGAACCGGTCGAGCAGCGCGGTGTCGATGAAGACATTGTTCCCCGGCTGCAGGGTGACGATGTCGCCCCAGAAGACCCCTCGCAGCTCCCCGTTCGGCTGCATCTTCAGGTCAGAGCCGGGAGCGTAGACGAATCCGCCGAAGTCGCCGTTGGGCTGGATGCGGAGCTCGTCATCCGTGTTGCAGAAGATGAAGAAGTTTGTCGGCCTGCCGCCCGCGGCGACGGGGTTGATGATCTGCTGGGGCTGGATCCACATCGAGCCGCTCAGGTAAATGACCACGGGGTTCGCGGGCGTGGCATTGGAGAGCACGAGGGTCGTCTTCACGCCCAGGTCGAACTGGGTCAGGTAGTAGTTCCCCGCCTGCAGGGTGAGGATCTCGTCCCCTTTCAGATCGATGGCCGTTCCCGATATCGGCGCGGTAGTCGTCGCCCCCTTCTTCCCGACCGTGGTGATCGTGCCCCGGGTCGCGTTCTGGTGGCGGGTGGAGAAGTACGTGAAGGCGCGCCCCATCGCCCCGGTGCTCGACATGGCGCCCAGCGGATCGGGTTCGATCCGGCCGACGTACTGGCAATCGAAGCCGTCGGGCGCGGCCGGCACGGTGCCCATCTCGCTGGCGCCGGCCACGAACGTGCCGTCCAGGGTCAGCCCCGGCTGCACTTTCAGTTGCTCGTTGGAGCCCACAGAAGCCTCGCCGGTGGAATCGGCCGGGGTAGGATTCGAGATCACGTTCGAATCGTAGCTGTAAACGCACATGTTCGGCTGCAGATCGATCTGCACATCGCCGAAGACCCCGAGGCGTCCCGTGAGATCGTGCCGCCCCACGCTGACTTCGAGGACGGAGCGCGCGTTGAACGAGTGCCCCGTCACCGTGAAGACATACTGCCCGTTGGGCAGGCGGAGCAGCTCCGTGACCGGGTCGAAATGGAAGTCGTCCACCGGGCTGTAGTTGACGCTCTCCACCGGATCGGCGAGGTCAAGGGTGTTCGCCGCGAGGTCCTGGCTGATGCGGCTGACCACGTAGTGCGCCCCGGCCTCGGCCTGATGGAACGCCTCGCGCTCGCGCCGCTGGTAGACGGAGGAGATCAGCTCGGGCCGCTGGGTCCGGTAGAGCGAGAGGGCGAACAGCGAGAGCATGCCCAGCAGCAGCAGGCACGTCACCAGCACCACGCCGCCCTTCTTCGTCGCTGCTTTGGCCGACACCTTGAACGCCGCAGGTTCTTTCATGGCCGCACCTCACAGATTGCGCAGGGACACCGCATTGGTCACCGTTACTCGCCGCAGACGGTCGCCCTCATCGGACACCGTCTCGTCCGGCCGGGTTGCCACCCCTCGCAGTACTACCTGTACCGTATCGTTCACGCGCTGCAGCTGCAGGTCCTCAATGCCCTCCGTGATCATCTCCTGCTGAATCGTAGCGCCGGACATGCCCAGATTCTCCCGCCGCAAAAACGCCGGATGGTCGCCGGTGGCGGGCTGGACCGTGTAGCGGTAGGCGCACACCATCTCGACCGGCACGCCATTGGAGTGCGCATGCTTCAGGCCCTTCGACGTGGTGACGCCCGTGCTGATGCTGAGCGTGTCCCCGCTGATCCCGGTGACCCGCGCCAGCTCGCTCCGCCCGATGTAGATCACCCGATGCGACGCATCGCTGAACTTCGCGCCGTCGCCGCTGGCCACCGTGATCGAGGTCGCCCCGGCGCCGACGGCCGCGCCCAGGCGCGAGCTGCGCTCGTAGGCGGCGGCGAGGATGACCGAATCCGACGCGCCCTGGGCGATCAGCGGATTCGCCGTGAAGCCCGGCACCCATGTGAGCCAGGAGTTCAGCTGATTGAAGGGGATGGCGGTGAGGCCGTAGCCGGCCATGGCCAGGTCGCGCGACAGGTACGTCGAGGCGAATCGTACGTTCTGATACATATCCGCCAGGATCTGCTGGCTCACGATCCTCCGCCGCATGTTGACGTAGGTGCTCAGGATGGCGGCAATCACGACCGTGGCGACCGCCGACGCGATGAGCAGCTCCGTCAGCGTGAACCCGCGCCGGTCGCGAAGACGAGGATGGAACCTGCGGCGCATCAGAAAACGCCCTGCGGGAAGTTCGTGAACGAAAGGCCCTGGGTGGAAGGCTTGGGATCCGACATCATCGAGCGCAGCACCACCGAATTGGTCTTGCCGGCGGGGTAGGTCCAGTTCACCCGCACCTGAATCTCCCTGCGGCCGTCCGATTCGGGCGAGACCGTCCAGGACCGGCGGTAGAGTCCGACCGCGTCGGACCCGCTGGCCACGGCGTCGAAACCCTGCCCCATCAGGCTCTCCATGCGCTCCTGGGCGAGCTGGGTCGCGGAGGTCGTGCGGGTGCTCCAGTGCGTGGACCGCATCAGGTGGTGCACGAGATTGAACAGGGCGAAGAGCCCGGCCACCATGATGAAGGCGGCGACGACCACCTCCGCCAGGGTGAATCCCGCCGTGCAGGAGCATCTTCCGCGGTTGGTTTTCATGGTTCGGGTAGGGGTCCTGCCGATATGACCATACGGGTCGGTTCCACGCGGCCCGAGGGCCAGACGCGAATGCCGCGCCGGCTGCCCGCGCCGGAAGCTTCCATGCCGATGAGAAGGGTTGGTTGATCGGAGCTGCCGCTGACGAACTCGCCCGACGGGGTGAAGGTGCCGTGGACGGGCGAGACCGACACGCTCACCCGGGCACTCGACACGAGATCGAAGGTCTGGGTTTCCTGGCCGTCGACCGCGTGGTTGTTGTTCATGTCCGCCCAGACAGTGACCCGGCCGGTGGACGAGTCGAACGAGACTCGGACCGGAGCCGAATCGGCCATGGCGGTCATGCGGGCGGCCCGCAGTTGGGCCACCAGGTGGTCCTGCGTGTCGTTCAGGAAGTAGTCAGGCAGGCGCGAGACGATCGCCGGCGTCACCATCACCGCGAGCAGGCCGAGGATCAGGACCGCGATCAACATCTCGGCCAGCGAGAAGCCGGCGCATTCCGCTTGAGGACGGAACTCCCCTGCCTTCATCACCAATGGATAGCTCGCCGTCATGACTCTCTGTAGGCGAAAATACCCAGTGGTTAACGGAAGGGCAAAGCATAGACACGCCTTAATCGGCTGAAGATTCTGTAAGAATTGCTCTTACAAAACGGGCGGGTTACTTGACCAACCCGTGCTCGAAACAGTACCGCATGATCTGGGCGTTGTTCTCCAAACCCATCTTGGCCAGTATGCGGGCGCGGTACGTACTGACGGTCTTCACGCTGAGAAACAGCTCGTTGCCAATCTCGCTGACCGACTTGCCTGACCCCAACCGGCGCATGACTTCGTATTCCCGGTCAGACAAACGCTCGTGAGGGGGCAGCTGACGGTCAGGCTCCGACACGTGGTCGGCCAGGCGCTCCCCGAGCTCGGGGGTGATGAATCTCCGCCGGTCCGCAACGGTGTGAATCGCGCGAACGAGGTCTTCCGGCACGCTGGCCTTGTTGAGGTAACCGGAGGCGCCGGCTTTCAGGCAGCGGATGGCATACTGGTCTTCCGGGTATATGCTCAACACGAGGATCGGGAGGTTGGGCTTCTCGTCGCGGATCTGTTTCAGCAGGTCGAGGCCGCTCAGCCCCGGCATGGCGAGGTCGAGGGTGACGACGTCGAACTTCGAATGCCGCAGCAAGTCCAGGGCCTCGGCCCCGCTGGTTGCCTGCCCGGCAACCTGGACATCCGGGCTGTCCGCCAGAACCTGGCGGATCCCGTTCAGGACGATCGGATGATCGTCGACCACCAATACCTTTATCATACGCGTTGTGTTCCGCCTGTCATGACACGATGGACCCGGCGGGGAGTATAACCGCAACCCGGGTGCCTTGGCCAGTCCTTCCTTCGATTTCCAGCCGGCCGCCCAACGCCAGGACGCGCTGGCGCATGATGGCCAGGCCGAAGGAGCGCGGGTTGGAGACCTGCTCCTCCGTGATGCCGTGTCCGTCATCCCGTATCTCCAGCAGAAGCTCGTCGCGCGTCTGGTCCAGTACGATTTCCACATGCGTCGCGCCGGAGTGCCGCGCGGCATTCATCAGGGACTCCTGGAAGATGCGGAAGAGCGCGGTTGCCGCCGTCCCGCGGATCTCGAGATTCTCCGGCTCGACCACCAGGTTGCAGGGGATGCCGCTCCTGCGCTGAAACTCGCGGGCCTGCCACGCGATCGCCTCCGCCAGCCCGAGGTCGTCCAGGATGATCGGGCGGAGCTCGATCGACAGATTGCGAACCTGGTTGAACGACTCCTCTATCTGGCGATGCAGCTCCTGCCAGGATTCCCGGGCGGCCTCCGAGCCGGGCGGCAGCTTCTCCAGCCGCGCCATCTCCATCTTGGCCGCCGTCAGGACCTGCCCCAGCTCGTCATGCACGCGCCGCGCGATGCGCGCGGATTCCTCCTCGCGCGCCGATTCCAGGTGCTGCGACAACTCCCGCGTCTTCGCCTCGCTCAGGCGCAAGCGCTGCCGTGCCATCTCCAGCCGCTTGAGCATGTCGTTGATCTGTTCCTGCAGCTCCGAGATCTCGTCGCGTCCATCGACGCTTACCCTCGCGGCATCGTCCGTTCCCCCGCCGATGCCGCCGATCTCCCGGCCGAGGCGCTCCATCCGGCGCAGCACGCCCCGTTCGATGAGCCCCAGGGTGATCACCAGGAACAGTCCGCCCAGCATCGTGACGTAGATCGCCACCTTCCGCAGGATCTCCAGGCCCTGGAGGTGGAGGTCGCGCGGGCGCTCGAGTTCCACCGTCACCGCGGGGCGGCCGGAGACGTCGGCCAGGTGCGCGTATCCGCGGAGCCATCCTTCATCCAATCTCTGGAGCCCGATGTCGGCGCGCATTCCGACCCTCGGATGCTCCGGCTCGAGCTTCGTCGGCCGGACGAAGGGGGCATCGCCCGCCGCCTCCAGGTCCGCGAACAGGCCCAGTTCCACCGGCAGGCCGGTTTGCTTCTGCAGGTCCTTGGCCTCGAACGATCCCATGCGCCGGCTCATGATCAACGTGCCCGCCGGCAGCCCCTGGTCGACACTGGTCAGGATCGCGCGCGCCACCACGAGGTGCGGGTGCTGGTCGATGATCAGCAACCCCACGCGACAGTCGTCTCCGCCGTCCTCGTACGGAGCCGTCAGGACGGGATTCCTCCGCAACAGCTCTTCCCACGTGTCCGAACAGGGCTGGACCTCGTGCCGGATGGAGTTGTAGTGGCCCGCCCACAGCACGCGGCCATGCGGATCGGCGATCGTCATGTGGTCCAACTGAAGGTTTCTGAAGGTCTCGGGCATCATGTTTTCCGAGAGGTAGGCCGGGCCCCCGTTCGTCGCGAACGCGTACGTGTCGTCCCACGAGGACCAATCGTGGCAGATGGTGCTCATGCGGACCACCTCGCCCTCGATGGCGCCGAGCGCCCGCTGGACATCCTGCCGCACATGCGCCTCATCCAGCTGGTTCTGGCTGACGTTGATGAACTGGCTGATGGCCACGTAGACGAGGACCAGCCCGGGGATGAACACGGCCATCAGAATGATCAGCACGCGGGTCTTGAGCTTCATGAACCGGTTCCCGATCCGTTCGTCAGAACAGTTCCGCCTGCCCCGCGCGGGGCGGGAGACCGAACTTGGCGTAGCATCGTTCGGTGGCCACCCGGCCCTGGGGCGTCCGCTTGAGATAGCCCTCCTGGATCAGGTAGGGCTCATAGACTTCTTCGATCGTGCCCGCTTCTTCGCCGACGGATACGGCCAGCGAGCTCAGACCGACCGGCCCGCCGCTGAACTTGTGCAGCAGGGCGCCGAGGACGCGCTTGTCCATCTCGTCCAGGCCGTCCTGGTCGATGTCCAGCATGGTGAGCGCCCGATCCGCCACGTCGCGCGTGATCCGGTTGTCCGCGCGCACCTGGGCGAAGTCGCGCACCCACCGGAGCAGGTTGTTCGCGATCCGGGGCGTCCCGCGCGCCCGGCGGGCGATCTCGCGCGCCCCCTCGTCTTCGATGTCGATGTTGAGGATCCGCGCCGACCGGCGGAGGATCGCCTGGAGATCCTCCGCCCCGTAATAGTCCAGCCGCGCATGCATCCCGAACCGCGACCGGAGGGGGGCGGTGAGCAGGCCGCTGCGCGTGGTCGCGCCCACCAGGGTGAAGCGCTTGAGACTCAGCCGCACCGAGCGGGCGTTGGGCCCCTGGTCGAGCATGATGTCGAGAACGAAATCCTCCATGGCGGAATACAGGTACTCCTCAACCGCCTTCTGCATGCGATGGATCTCGTCGATGAAGAGGATGTCGCCCTGCTCCAGGTTGGTCAGAAGGCCGGCCAGATCGCCGGGCTTGTCGATCACCGGCCCGGAGGTGGCCTTGACGTTCACGTCCATCGCCTCGGCGAGGATGTAGGCGAGCGTGGTCTTCCCCAGCCCGGGCGGCCCGAAGAGCAGCACGTGGTCCAGCACATCGCCCCGCTGCCGCGCCGCCTGCACGAGCAGCTCGAGGCGCTCCCGCACCTTCGCCTGGCCGGCGAAGTCGGCGAAGCGCGACGGCCGGAGGCCGATCTCGAATTCGCGGTCGGCCTTCGTCCATTGTTCGCGATCCTGGGGGGCGCTCATTGCGCGCCGACATTAGCGCAGTCCCCCCCCGCCGGGCAAGGACGGCCCCGCAGGGGGCAATGGCCGCAAGAAACTCAAGAAGACGCAAGAAAGGCAAAACGGAACCGATGGCCATCCGTCTTGAACTTGCCCGCCTGTCTCTTTGCGATCCCTTGCGTTCCTCCACGGCGATTGTCCTCCCGTCCGACCGGCGAGATGGCCCCGCGCCTCCCACGCAAGTCCCTTCCGAGATTGTCCCGCTGCCGTCTCCAACGGAGGAACCTCCCGGAGAACATCATACGCATTTGCATATCATCTCCTGGCGGAAGAATCTATGAACGCCCGGGCCCCGCGAAATGCTCGTATCCGTCCTCCCGCAACGGGTGGGCGGCGCCGCTCCCGTCGAGGGCGAGCAGCTCGCCCGGCCGCTTCGTAATCGTCCCCACGGCCGTGCAGGCGAGGTCGAACCGCGCCTCCCACGCCCGCTCGAACGCCGCCCGGCGCTCGTCCGGCACGGTGAACAGGAGCTCGAAGTCCTCGCCGTCGCACAGCGCGTGCCACGCCGCGGAGCGGCCGTCGCCCATCGCGCCAGCGTCGGGCGACACGGGCAGCGCCCCCAGGTCCAAGACGGCTCCCGCGCCGCTGCGCTCCAGCATGCGGCGCAGGTCCGCCGCCAGACCGTCGCTCAGGTCCATCATCGCCACCGCCCATCCGCCTTCGCGCAGCCAGCGGCCCTCGACCAGCCGCGGCTCGAAGTCGAGATGCCGTCCGCGGATGGAGCCGCCCAGGCGGCCGGTGACGAAGATCGCGTCGCCCGGCCGCGCCCCCGAGCGCGTCAGCGCCGTCCCTCGCGGCACGCGGCCGACCGCGAAGGCGTGCAGCTCCAGGCACGGTCCCCGGGCGAGATCGCCGCCGACGATCGCGGCCCCGTGCCGGCCGCAGAGCGCGGTGGCGCCGGCGTAGATTTCTTCGAGGCGGCCGACCGGCGTCGCGCCGTCGGCGACCAGGTCGAACAGGACCCACATCGCCTCGCCGCCCATCGCGGCGATGTCGCTGAGCACCCGCCCAGCCGCCTTGTGGCCGATGCGCGCCGGCGCCGTGTCGGGAAGGAAGTGCACCCCTTCGATCACGGGATCGGTGGTCAGCAGCCAGTCGAAGGGCGCGCCCTCCACGGCGACCACCGCGCAATCGTCGCCGATGCCGAGAACGACATCCGGTCCGGCGCCCGCCCGCCGCGCCAGACGCCGGATGGCCTCCCGTTCGCCGATATCGACCAGCCGCCCCTCTTCCATGGCTATTCCCTCGCGTACAGGAGAACGATGTTGACCGCGTTGAACAGGGCGTGGGCGGTGATGGGGACGAGCAGGGCTCCGCTGCGGAAATAGGCGACGGCCAACACCAGGCCGAAGGCCATCAGCGCCGGGAAGGAGGTCAAGTTGAAATGCAGGCCGCCGAAGAGGGCCGATACGATGACCGCCGCGGCGACGGCCCCCACGCGCCGCGCGATCCAGGGGAGCAGGATGCCCCGGAAGAGGATCTCCTCCGCGAACGGCGCCGCGACGATGCCGATGAGGAGGAAGTAGACCCGCAGGGCGAGCGCGTAGTCGTGGTCGGTGAAGAACCGGATCACCGGTTGGGGCTTCGCCTCCAGCCCGGCGTTCAGCAACACCAGCCGGGTGACGGCCAGGCAGAGGAGGACGGGGGGAACGGAGACGAGATACATGCCGATCCCCTGCCGAATTCGCCGGCCGGCGTCGCGCAGGGTCAGCCCGAGGGCCGCCTCGCACGACAGACGGCGGCGGGCCAGCACGCCTCCGACGAACAGCAGGATGAATCCCTGAAAGAGCGCACCCTGAAGACCGGCGCCGAATCCCGCCAGCCGCTCCTTCCACTGCGGACAGCCCGCGAGCAGGCCGCCGAAGACCGAGAGGTAGAGCCCGTGGACCAGAAGCAGCAGGGCGACCAGCAGCAGCCCATCCCGCTCGGGCCACGGCCGCCACAGCACCCGCCGGACACGCCGTTCCCAGACGCCGGCGGTCAGCACGGCCCGGATCAAGAACCAGAGGTCCAGGGCCAGTCCAGCGAAGAGAAGGACGGTGTACACGCCGGCCGCCAGCGGATGGCCCTCCGCCGGCGGCCCGGCCGCGGCGACGGTCGTCGCGCCCGAGGCGGCGAGGACGGAGGCATCCATCGGGGATCAGGCCTTCGGCGGACCCGCGCGCGATTCGACCACCTCGCGCACGACGTACGTGGGCTTGTTCTGGGACTCGTGGTAGATCCGGGTCTGCACCTCCGCCAGCAAGCCCATGCTCAGGAACTGCATGCCCATGAAGATCATGACGAACGACGACATCAGCCAGAACGGCCGCTTGATCATCTCCGCCGCGGCGGTCTCGACGTGCGTGATGTTGTACGTCAGGTTCGCCACGATCATGAACAGGAGCAGCAGGACTCCGGGCGCGATGAACAACCCGCCCACCTTGCCGAACATCTGCATCGGTCCCTGGCTGTAGCGGAGCAGGAACTTCACCGTCACCAGATCGAGCACGACGCGGAAGGTGCGCGACAACCCGTACTTCGAACGGCCGAACTTGCGCGGATGATGGGCGACCGGCGCCTCCAGGACGCGTCCGCCGACCCAGCTTGCGAGCGCGGGGATGAACCGGTGCATCTCGCCGTAGAGGCGGACGTTCTTGATCACGTCCCGCCGGTAGGCCTTGAGCGTGCACCCGTAGTCGTGCAGCGCCACCCCCGTGATGGCGCTGATGAGGCTGTTGGCGAGCATCGACGGCAGCCGCCGGGTCAGGAACGGGTCCTTGCGCTCCCTGCGCCAGCCGCTGACCACATCGACGTCCGGCTTCATGAGTTCCAGCAGCCGGGGGATGTCGGAGGGATCGTTCTGCAAATCGGCGTCGAGCGTGACGATCACGTCGCCCCGCGCGTGATCGAACCCCGCGCTCATCGCGGCGGTCTGGCCGAAATTCCGCCGGAACCGCACGAGCTTCAGGCACGGGATCCGCCCCGCCAGATCCACCAGCCGGGCCCAGGTCGCATCCGTGCTGCCGTCGTCCACGAGCACGACCTCGTAGCTCCGCCCGAGCGGCGAGAGCACCTCGTGAAGCCGGCGGGTCAGACCCTCGACCGACTCCTCTTCGTTGTACACCGGCACGACAATGGAAACGTCCATGCGCTTATCCGTCCGCCTTGCAGGGGCGCCGTGGGTCGCGGCGAAGATCGCCGCGCGCGGACCCGCGGTTGCGCCCGCCTTGCGTGCGATAATGGAGATAGCGCGGCTCAAGATCAAGCCGTCAGTGGCGCGGGTTTGCGCTTGGCGCGCTTCCGTCCCGTGCCCCAATATGGGGTCGTGCAACGGAAGACCCGACAGCGAACGGCGATCGTCGAAGTCCTCGCCCGGGCCGGGCGGCCCCTGACCGCGGCCGAGGTGCTCGAGCAGGCGCGCGAGGCCCATCCGCGCACGGGCCAGGCCACCGTCTATCGCGCCCTGGCGGAACTCCGCTCGGCGGGGGCGCTCGCCTGCGTGGCGCTGCCCGGCGAGCCCGTCCGCTACGCGCCGGCCGACCGGAAGCACCGCCATTACTTCCGCTGCGACAGGTGCCGGCGGATCTTCGAGATCGACCCCTGCCCGGGAGCGGCCATCGATCGCGCCCCCAAAGGCTTCCGCGTGCGCGGGCACGAGGTGATCCTGTACGGCGTGTGCGGCGAGTGCGCCCCGCGGCGCGCGGTCCGCACGCCGGGGCGACGGCCGGTCCGCCGCGCCGCGCGGAGGCGCGCCCGATGAACGGCGAGCCGACGCCGCGAGCGACGCCCGAGACGCCGTTCTGGGCGCATCTTCTCCCGTTCTTCGCCTTCTTCTTCTTTGCGCACGTGTGCGAGCATTTCGCCCCCTGGCACTGGCTGGCCGCGACGGCGGCCGCCGCCGCGGCGCTGGCCTGGCAGCGGCCGTGGCGCGACGCCGCCGTGTGGGCGCACGTGATGCCCTTCGCGCTGTGGCTGGCGCTGATGACCGGCCTGGGGGATCCCGCCGGCTGGAAGTACGCCGTGCGGACCGCGGCCTGCGCCCTCGCCCTGGCGTGGGCGCGGCCCTGGCGCTGGTACGCCCCCGTCCGGCTTCGCCACGTGCCGCTCGCCCTCGCCGTCGGCCTCGCCGTGCTGGCCCTCTGGATCGGCCTGGAAACCCCCGGGTTCAAATCTGCGGCGCCTGCGGCGGCGGGTCTCTACGAACGTTTTTTCGTCCTGCCCCTCGGCCGGCTGCGCGAGCCCCTGGCGTCGACCCCCTACGCGCCGGAGGTGACGGGCTGGACGCTGTTCGCCATCCACATGTTCGGCACGTCGGTGGTCATCGCGACGATCGAGGAGTTCTTCTTCCGGGGTTTCTTCTATCGCTGGCTGCTCGGAAAGAACTTCCTCGAGGTGGCGCTGACGAAGTACGACGCGACGGTCTTCTTCGCCGTCGCCGTGGTCTTCGGCCTCGAGCACGCCGAGTGGTTCGCCGGCATTCTCTGCGGACTGGCGTTCGCCTGGCTGCTCCGCCGCACGGGCGACATCTGGGCCGCGGTCATCGCCCATGGCACGACGAACTTCCTGCTGGGGCTTTACGTGCTTGTGTTTCGCCAGTGGCATTTCTGGTGAGCGGTGATCTCGTGAAGGAGAGCGGCCGATGAACAGCGCGTATCGGACGGCGGAACGGCGGGGACGCGGGGCGGTTCGGGGGGCGTGCGGACTGGTTGGAGGCCTGCTCGCGACGGGTCTGTTGACCGCGGCGCCCGCGCTCGCCATGGGCCGGTTTCCGGAGGCCGCGTTCTACGTCGCCCCCGACGGGCGGGACGATGCCGACGGAAGCGCCCGTCGGCCGTTCGCCAGCTTCGCCCGCGCCCGGAAGGCGGTGCGGGAGCGGGCGGACGGGACGGCCACGGGAGAGGTGCTCGTGCTCTTCCGCGGCGGGCGGTACGAGCTGGCCGAGCCGGTCGTGTTCACGCCGGCCGACTCCGGCACCGCCGGGCGGCCGGTGGTCTACGCCGCGTTTCCCGGCGAGCGGCCGGTCTTCTGCGGGGGCACGGAGATTCGCGGGTTCAGGGTGGAACGCGACGGCACGTGGAGCGTCGCCGTGCCGGAGCCCTTCCGCCGGCGTCCCTTCCGCCAGCTCTGGGTCAACGGCCGCCGCGCCGTGCGGGCCTGTGAACCGGACGACGGCTGGTTTACCCTGGCCGACGTGAAGGAGGCGCCGGAGGGCAACGACCGGAAGGAGGAAACGGCGGTCACCGCGAAACTCGCCCCGGACGCGCTGCGCTTTCTCGGCCTCTCCGCCGCCGGGCGTCCGGAGGCCGCCCTGATCACCGTCTTCCACAAGTGGGACATCACGCGCCGGTTCCTGGAGTCGGTCGATCCCGCGACCGGCGTCTTCACCACCCGCGGCCAGCGGATGAAGCCGTGGAATCCGTGGCAATCGGGCAATCCGTGCCGCATCGAGAACCACCCCGGCGCGCTGGACGAACCCGGCGAGTGGTTCCTCGGCGGCGATGGGGTGCTGCGGTACAAGCCGCGGGCCGGCGAGAGCGCGGACGCCGCCGTGGCGGTCGCGCCGAGACTGGAGCGGCTGCTGGCCTTCGCCGGCGAGCCGGAAAAAGACCGCCGGGTGGAGCACGTCACCCTCCGGGGCCTCGCCTTCCGCCATGCGGAGGATCCGGCGCCGACGGAGGCCTTCGAGCCGAACCAGGCCGCGGCGCAGATCCCGGCGGCGGCGATGGCCGACGGCGCGCGGCACGTGACGCTGACGCGGTGCGAGGTCGCGCGCGCGGGCGGCTACGGCGTGTGGTTCCGCCGCGGGTGCCGCGACAGCCGGCTGGAGCAGTGCCTGATCGAGGATCTCGGCGCCGGCGGCGTGCGCATCGGCGAAGCGGACCTGCGCCAGGACCAGGATCGCGAGGGGACCGGCGGCGTCACGGTGGACAACTGCATCATCCGCCACGGCGGACTGCGCTATGCGTGCGCGGTGGGCGTGTGGATCGGACACAGCGGGGACAACGCGCTGACGCATTGCGAGATCGCGGATTTCTACTACAGCGGCATCTCCGTCGGCTGGCGCTGGGGGTATGATGTCAGCCCCGCGAAGCGCAACCGCATCGAGTTCAACCGGGTGCACGACCTCGGCAAGGGCGTGTTGAGCGACATGGGCGGGATCTACACCCTCGGGCCGTCGGAAGGCACGGTGGTGCGCGGCAACGTCTTCTTCGATATCGACTCGCGGACCTACGGGGGATGGGGCCTCTACACCGACGAAGGCAGCACGGGCATCCTGTTCGAGGACAACCTCGTGTACGACACCAAGGATGGCTCGTTCCACCAGCACTACGGCCGCGAGAACATCGTGCGCAACAACATCCTTGCCTTCAGCCGACTCGTGCAGGTGCGCGCCACGCGGCTGGAACCGCACCTCTCGTTCACGTTCGAGCGCAACATCGTGATCTGGAAGACCGGCGCCGGCTACGGCGGGCCGGCGGACCTGCGCGCCGACTTCCGGAGCAACCTCTGGTGGAACGTGGACGGCCAGACGAATGACTTCGCGGGGCGGAGCTTCGCCGAATGGCAGCGGGCGGGGCGCGACGCGGGGTCGGCGATCGCCGATCCCGGTTTCCGCGACGCGGCGCGGCGCGATTTCACCCTGCCGGCCGGCTCGCCCGCCGAGCGGATCGGCTTCCGCCGCTTCGACTTCACCGCCGCCGGCGTGCGGGGCGATCCGGCGTGGGTCCGGCGGGCGCGGCATCCCTGACGCGTCGTCGGACGGATCGCGCACAGGATTGCGTGCGGTACGAACGCACCCCCCGTACGGCGGGCACTCCTGCCCGCGTCGCGTCTCCGGCCGGGACTGAGGATCGAAATCGAAAGGGGGATCCAACGGCCATCGGACAGGGGCACGAGAACCCCGGCGTCGATCGCAGGCGGTTGCCTTTGCGGTTGCTTTGCCGCATCGGTTGACCCATAAGAAAAGGGGTATCCGGCCGGGGCGGGCCGGAGCCGCGGGAGACGAGTCCATGGCCAAGAAGACGGTTTACCTGGCGGTCGATCTGGGCGCCGAGAGCGGGCGCGTGATCGCGGGTGGTTTCGACGGCCGCAAGCTGACCTTGCAGGAGGTGCATCGGTTTCCCAACGTCGCGGTGCGCCTGCCGGACGGGCTGCACTGGGATTTCCTGCGGCTGTTCACCGAGATCAAGGACGGCCTGCGCCTGGCCGTGCGCGACCACGGCAAGGCCTGCGCCAGCGTCGGCGTGGACACGTGGGGCGTGGACTTCGGCCTGCTCGACCGGCGCGGGGCCCTGATGGGCAATCCCTGGCACTACCGCGACAGTCGCACGGACGGCCTGATGGAAAAGGCGTTCCGCGTCGTGCCGCGCGAGAAGATCTACGCCGAGACCGGCATCCAGTTCATGCAGCTCAACACGCTGTTCCAGCTCTACGCGATGGCGCGCGAGAAATCGCCCCAGCTCGCGGAGGCGGAGACGCTGCTCTTCTCGCCGGATCTGTTGAACTACTGGCTGACGGGAATCCGCCGCAACGAATGGACGATCGCCAGCACCAGCCAGTGCCTGAACCCGGTCAACCGCCGGTGGGCGTCCGGCCTGCTGAAGAGACTCGGGATTCCCGCGAACATCTTCCCCGAGATGATCGAACCCGGGACCGTCATGGGCCCGCTGCTGCGCGACGTGGCGGAGGAGGTCGACGGGGCGAATCTGCTGGCGGTCGCCGTCGGCAGTCACGACACCGCGTCGGCCGTCGCCGCCGTCCCGGCCGGCCGGGGGCGTTTTGCCTACCTGAGCTCCGGCACGTGGTCCCTCATGGGCGTCGAAACCGCGAAGCCGGTCATCAACGCCCACACGCTCGGATTCAATCTGACCAACGAGGGCGGGGTGTGCCGGACGATCCGCCTGCTCAAGAACATCATGGGACTGTGGCTGGTGCAGCAGTGCCGCGCGACCTGGAAGGCCCAGGGCGAAGACCTCTCGTACGAGGAGATCACGCGCCTGGCCAGGGCCGCGCCCGCGTGCGCGGCCTTCGTCGATCCTTTCGACTCGCTGTTCTTCAGCCCCGGCGACATGCCGGCGCGCATCCGGCAGTACTGCCTCAGGACCGGCCAGAAGCCGCCCAGGGACAAGGGCGCGGTGGCGCGCACGGCGGTGGACAGCCTCGCGCTCGCCTATCGGAGGGTGCACGACCAGCTCGCCGAGGTGACCGGGCCGCGGCCGGCCGTCCTGCACATCGTCGGCGGCGGCTCGCAGAACGCGCTGCTCAACCAGCTCGCCGCCAACGCCACCGGCCTTCCGGTCGTGGCCGGACCGGTGGAGGCGACGGCGGCGGGCAACATCCTGCTGCAGATGCTCGCGCAGGGCGCGATTCGCTCGCTGGCGGAGGGGCGCGAGATCGTGCGGCGCTCCTTCCCGACGGCGACCTTCGAACCGCGGGATCGCGCGGTGTGGGACGAGGCGTACGCGCGGTTCAGCGCCCTGGCCCCGCTCAAGCGATGCGCGGAGTAAGAGAGGCGGGGCGGAGTAGATGTATTCGCGGTCCTCGAACATGACATCGGGCGAGAAAACGGTGCGGCGGCGTGCGGGAACGGCGGGTTTGACCATGCGCGGTCTTGCGGAAGGATTCCTTGCGCTCGCCGTTCTTGCCTCCAGCGTCACGGCCGCGCCGGCGCCGCGGATCGCGTGCGACCAGCCCGTCCACCATTTCGGCAAGCGCGAGAGCAACGTCGATGCGGTGGCTCACACCTTCGTGCTGAAGAACACCGGCGATGTCACGCTGGAGATCCGCGACATCGAGATCCACTGCGGCTGCACCGACCTGAAGCTGTCGCATCGCATGATCGCGCCGGGCGGCGAGGCGGCGCTGTCGATGAAGCTGTCGCTGCGCGGCCGCAGCGGCGAGGTGGAGAAGTACCTGATCCTCCACACCAACGACCCGAAACAGCCGCGATTCCGCGTCGGGTTCGAAGGACAGATCGAGCCCGAGGTGGACGTGCTGCCGATGGCGGCGCTGTTCGGCACGATTCCCGAGCGGGTGGCGGTGACGCAGACGGTGGACGTGGTGTTCGCCGCGCAGAAACCGGACCAGGTCCTGGCCGCCGCGAGCGACCGCCCGGAGTTCGGGGCCTCGGTGCAGGAGGTGGAGGCGCAACACCGTTACCGGGTCCGGATCTTCACGGCGCCGCCGCTCCCGCCCGGCGCCGGCTACCTCCGCGCGTCCGTGCGCGTCAAGACCGCCCGACCCCGTTCGCCCGGGATCGTCATCCCGGTCAGCGCCATGCTGCTCGCGGATCTGATCGTCGGTCCTTCGGAACTCGTCCTGTTCACGACGGAGACCGGTCCCCTCACCCGCTACGCGGTCGTCCGGCCGGGCCGCGTTCAGGAGTTCAAGATCACGGAGGTCGAGGTTCCGCATCCGGACATCCGCTGGCGGACGCGACCGGCGCCGGGCGGCGGGATCCAGGTGGAACTGACGAACATCCCCGTGACGACCGACCTCAACGGCAGGGAACTGGTTCTCCGCACCAGTCTCGGCACGAACGGCGTGTTCCGCATCCCCGTGCGCGTTCTGCGGGGGCGGAATTAGATTGTCCCGCCCCGCCACGATACGCAGATGCGTACGTTGGGGCATCGAAATCGAAATCGGGATCGCTATCGAAATCGAAGGAACGCCGAATGGCACTCGGGCACGAGAAACTGGATGTCTACCGCCTTGCGATCGGCTACGTTGCGTGGGTTTACGAGAAGGCCGCGACGCTGGAAGGCATCCATCGTGCGGCGCGTGACCAATGGTTGCGGGCCAGCCAGTCGATACCGCTGAACATAGCTGAAGGGAATGGGAAGACGGCCGACGCCGATCGCAGGCGCTACTTCGAGATCGCACGGGGGTCGGCGTTGGAATGCGCCGCGATCCAAGACGTATTGGTTGTCGGGAAGGTGCTGGCCGAAGCGGAGAGTCAGAGCCGTAAGATTGAACTCGACCGCATGGCAGCCATGCTGAGCCGATTGGGCGGGAGAGGGTATCAGGTTCGTGAGGACGCGGCGGGCTACGTGACGAAAGAAATCGATCCCGATCCCGATCGCGATAGCGATTTGGAGGAGACCAAGCCCCAACAAGGCGCTGCACCAGCCGCCGCTGGCGCGTCGTGCGGTGAGCTTTGACGATATCTTCCGTGAGGTCTCTCCGTGGAAAGGGGGGCGGAACGATCTCAGAAGGCGGCGCGGTTGCACGGAGGAAAGGAAGGAACGCGCTCGGCGCATTGAGCGGCCAGGACCGTTCGGTTGCATCTCGCCGCCTTAGCATTTGACGTCGCCGGAATGCGGTGTATAGATTACATATTCTATCGAAGAACTGGTTTTTGATGCGCATCTCTACAAAGGGCCGATATGGAGTGAGGTTCATGATGGACCTCGCGCTCCATTCGGGCGGTAGCGCCGTCTCGCTGAAAGACGTGGCCCGGCGTCAGGCGATTTCGGAGAAGTACCTGTGGCAGGTCGTGGCGCCCTTGAAGGCGGCGGGGCTGGTTGCGAGTGTCCGGGGGGCCCGCGGCGGCTATCGCTTGAACCAGCCCGCGCGCGGCATCACGGTGAGGAGAATAGTCGAGGTGCTCGAAGGCGACATCGTGTGTGTCGATTGCTGTCGGGATCCCTCGGCCTGCGATCGGGTGTTCGCGTGCACGGCGCGGGACCTGTGGACCTCGCTCAGCGAGGGCCTGGCGCGCGCGATGGAGGCCGTGACGCTCGAGGAATTGGCGGAGAAGCAGCGGAGGCGTTGCCAGGACGCGCCGGTGAGTTACGAGATCTGAAGGCGGGCGGATGGAAAGCACAATGGAAGGGGACAGGCACATGACCCAGGGATTGAACACGCAATCACTGCACGCCGGCCAGAAGCCGGATCCGGCGACCGGGGCGCGGGCGGTACCGATCTACCAGACGACGTCCTATGTCTTCAAGAGCTCCGAGCACGCGGCCAATCTCTTCGCTCTGAAGGAATCCGGGAACATCTACACCCGGCTCATGAATCCGACGACCGACGTCTTTGAGCAGCGCATGGCCGCCCTGGAAGGCGGAACCGGCGCGCTCGCCGTGGCGTCGGGAGCGGCGGCGGTCACCTACGCCCTGCTCACCATCACGCAGATGGGCGACGAGATCGTGGCCGGCAACAACCTCTACGGCGGGACCTACCAGTTCCTCCACTACGCGTTCCCGAAGCTGGGCCGGACCACCCGGTTCGTGAATTCGCGCGATCCCGAGGCCTTCCGCCGCGCCATCACACCCAGGACCCGCGCCGTCTACGTCGAGACCATCGGCAATCCGAAACTCGATGTGCCGGACTTCGAAGCCATCGCCCGGATCGCGCACGAGAACGGCATCCCCCTGGTCGTGGACAACACGGTCGGCATCGGCCTGGTGCGCCCGTTCGACCATGGGGCGGACATCATCGCGAGCTCGGCGACCAAGTACATCGGGGGTCACGGCACCTCGCTCGGCGGCGTGATCGTGGATTCCGGCCGGTTCGCGTGGAACAACGGCAAGTTCCCGGAGTTCACCGGGCCCGATCCGAGCTACCACGGCATCGTGTACTGGGATGCCCTGGGCGATGTGCCCGGCGCGGGCAATATCGCCTTCGTCATGAAGGTGCGGGTCTCCTGGCTGCGCGACACCGGCGCGGCGCTGAGTCCCTTCAATGCCTTCCAGCTTCTCCAGGGACTCGAAACGCTGCCGCTGCGGCAGCAGAGGCACTCGGCCAACGCCCTGGAGATCGCGCGGTGGTTGAAGCGGCATCCGCTGGTGAGCTGGGTGACGTATCCGGGCCTCGAGGACGACCCCTCGTATCCGGTCGCGTCGAGGTACCTCAAGCGCGGCTTCGGCGGACTCGTCGGCTTCGGCATCCAGGGCGGCCTGGAAGCGGGGAGGCGATTCATCGACTCGGTGCAGCTCCTGTCGCACCTGGCGAACATCGGCGACGCAAAGAGCCTGGTGATCCATCCGGCTTCGACCACGCACCAGCAGCTCACGCCGGAGGAACAGGCGGAGGCGGGCGTGACCCCGGACTACATCCGCTTCTCCGTCGGCCTGGAAGACCTCGAGGACATCAAGGCCGACGTGGACCAGGCGCTCCGGAAGGCGGTCGGATGAAGCGAGAGGACATGCCATGAGCCGGATCTACAACGACAACTCGCTTTCCATCGGCCGGACACCGCTGGTGAAGCTCAACCGCGTGACCGAGGGCGCGCGGGCCACCGTGCTGGCCAAGATCGAGGGGCGCAATCCGGCCTACTCGGTCAAGTGCCGGATCGGCGCCTCCATGATCTGGGACGCCGAGAAGCGCGGGATCGTGAAGCCGGGCGTCGAGATCGTGGAGCCGACCAGCGGCAACACGGGCATCGCCCTGGCCTACGTCTGCGCCGCGCGCGGCTACACGCTGACGCTCTACATGCCCGAGACCATGAGCGTCGAGCGCCGGCGCGTCCTGGCCGCGTTCGGGGCGAACCTCGTGCTGACGCCGGGCGCCGAAGGCATGAGAGGGGCCGTCAGCCGCGCCGAGGCATGCGCCGCCTCGGATCCGGAGCGCTACTTCATGCCGCAGCAGTTCAAGAACCCGGCCAACCCGGCGATTCACGAGCAGACCACGGGACCGGAGATCTGGGACGACACGGAGGGCGCCGTCGATGTGTTCGTGGCCGGCGTGGGCACCGGCGGGACGATCACCGGGGTGACGCGCTACCTCAAGAACGCCAGGGGCAAACCGATCCTGTCCGTCGCGGTCGAGCCGAGGGAGAGCCCCGTGATCACCCAGAAGCTCGCCGGCGAGGAGCTCAAACCCGCCCGGCACGACATCCAGGGCATCGGCGCCGGCTTCATTCCAGAGACGCTGGACCTGACCCTCATCGACCGGGTGGAGCTGGTGGAAGGCGCCGAGGCGATCGAGATGGCCCGCCGCCTCACCCGCGAGGAAGGCCTGCTGGTCGGGATCTCCTGCGGCGCCGCTGCTGCCGCCGCGGTTCGGCTCGCCCGGCTGGACGAATTCGCCGGCAAGACGATTGTCGCGCTCATGCCCGACGCCGGGGAGCGGTACCTTTCGACCGCGCTCTTCGAGGACATCGGGGGCTGATCTCTCCGTTGCGAAGAGTGGCGGCACAATCTCAGGGCTTGATCAACCGGAAGAAGGTGGCGCCCGTGCCGCACGGGTAATTGGTGAGGTAGGCGCCGTCGGGCGAACCATAGCTCGCGGATTCGTAGTGGGTCACCCAGCTCGCCGGTTCCCTCAGGTCCCCGGAGGTCTGCAGGAAGACACCCGGCCGGCCGAGCCAGGATACCGGAACGTAGTCCGCCACGGGGTCTCCGATGGCCAGGTCCCCGAACGATGTCTCGACCGTCTGCACACCGAAGGTGTCCAGCGGCAGGGTGTAGCTGCCGGTCTGGCGAATATAGCGAACGCGGTCCGAGCCGTCGGGGGCCTCGTTGTTTCGACTGGTCACTCCGGTCTGGTCGTCCATGCCGTACTTGTAGACCAGCCGGACCGTCTTGCCTCTGGGGATCAGCACGGTCCCGGAATAGATCCCGTCGCCGTTGGCGCCGGTGGTCAGAACCAGTTCCACTGGCGCAGGCAGACTCCAATCCCACCACGGCACCCAGTTGCCGTTGACCGCCACGCTCCACGCCTGATCGAATTCGAGCTCCGGCGTGAACCCCGGATACGACCGGGCATTGGCCATGTTGACGCTGAAGGTCACGAGCGTATCGGCGGAGAGGACGTCGTTGGGATCGACGTAGGTGTCGCTGAACAAGACGGGCGGCAGGACCAGGGAGGTGGGGTTGGGCGGGCCGCTGATGATGTTGAACGACCGGTTGTTTCCGGGGTTCCCGGCGACCACTTCCCAGCCATCGTTGGCGGGCACCGAAGCCCAGAACTTGTAGTACTCCGTGGCGCCGACGCCGGACATGATCCGCACCACCGTCTGGTAGAGGTTGGTGTTGGGGGCCGCGGGGTTGTTGGTGCAGAGGATCTGCGGCGTGCCCCACGTGTTGAAGTCACCCCGCACCTCAACGAGTCCGGTGGCGGGGTCAAAATCCCCAGTCAGCACCTGCGAGGTCATGTCCACCTGGAAGGTCACATCGTTGGTGGCCACCGGCGCGTAAGGCAGATCGCTGAAAAAGACGAGCGGCAATGTCTGGGTCGGCCCCTCGGACAGATTGAAGAAGCGGTTGTTGTAGTCGGAAGGATCGCCGGTGTCGGGTGCCGGGGTTTCGAAGCGGGCGCCCGGGTCGATGACGAACTTGTAGTCCAGGGTCTCGCCGGGAGAACGCATGATGTTGTAGGTGTAGACATACACGTTGGACGTCACCAAGCCAAACTGGTTGGTCCTGAGAATCGTCGGATCATTGGTCATGGCAAAGTCCGCGCCCCAGAAGTTCCAGGTGCCTCTGGGATAGACGATCGAGGAATCAGGATCGAACGCCCCGGTGCCGATTTGCATCGCCATGTCGACCTGGAAGGTCACGTCGACCGAGATCATCCTCGAGTCCGAAAAATACACCCTGGGCAGCACCAGGCTGGCGCCGCTGGCGGCCGGAAGACTCGCCAGCCGGTTGTGGCCTTTGGGAATGGTCTCCCAGGTGCCCGGATCGATCACGTACTTGTACTCCATGACACTTCCGTTGGCGGCGACATCGGCGGTTCCCGTATAGAGGTAGGGATCGGCGCCGCCGAGATCGTTCGTCAGGGCGAAGGCGCCCCACCCGTTGAAGGAACCGTGGGCCGATACGGTCTGGGTGTTGGGGTCGATGTCCGTGTAGCTCATGTCCACTTGAAAGGTGACCAGGGTGTTGGCCGGGGCGACGGCGGCCGAGCACAGCAGAAGCCCGACACCGATCGCGTGGCGGGTGACAAGGAACCGCTTCTCGGACCGGACCGGCTCGTGCGTGGAGGGATTCACCTGAAGAAGCGCTTTCATGGCGGAAGGATTATCCGAAGCGGGCCGGGGGCGCAAGCCGAACGACGGCCCCGACTTTCAAGGATGGAGAGGGCCGGCGATAGACAAATCCGGCGCTCGTTATCGTCATCCCGGGTGAGATCATGAGCCGATTTGGGATAGTATGGAGGCGCCATGACGGCGGAGGCAGTCCAGCAAAGGGTCCGGGAACTCGTGCGACACGACGATCCCGCGGTGCTGGAGGTCCTGTACGACGAGTTTGCCTCATCCCTGTTCTCCTTTCTGCTCTCGCGTCTCCGCCGCCGCGCCGACGCCGAGGATGCGCTGCAGCAGTTGTTCCTCGATATCGCGCGGCGCCCCCGGCAGTTGCTCTCCGTGCGGAGCCTGGAACCATGGCTGTTCACCAAGGCGCGAAACGTGGCGATCGACCGCCTGCGCGCCCGCGCACGAGAGTCGAATCGCGCGGCGGCGCTGGAGACGGGACCGCGGCCCGACTGGATGGAGTTCTCGCCGCGGGGGGGAGCGGCGTCGGCGGACGACGCGGTGCTGGCCGCGGCAGTGGAGGGTCTGCCCGACGAGCAGCGCGAGGTGGTCGTGATGAAGGATTTCGAAGGGCTCACGTTCGCCGCCGTCGCCGAACGGCTGGGCCTCTCCCTCAACACGGTCGCCAGCCGTCACCGGTATGCCCTGGAGAAACTCCGCGCCCGTCTGGCGGGGGAGGGGAGTCATGAGCGCGGTTGAGCCCATCGAGGCGCGGCTCGCCCGGATCCGCACCACGGCGCCGGGCGCCGGGCTGCGCACGTGGGTCCTGGCCCATGCCCGTGACGAATGGCAGGGCCGCGCGCGGGAGCGCCGCTCGCTCTGCCTGCTGGCGTGGCGCTGGGGCATCGCGGTCGCCGCGGTGTGGATCGTCTGCCTGGCGTGGGCCGCGCGCGAGGACGCCCTGACCCGCCGGGCCCTGGGAGCCGGCCGGGGCGAGATCGCGGAACGCGCCGCGTCGGCGACGGCCAGTCTGCTGAGGGATCTGGGTTTGAACGGCGCCTACGCCCGTCTGTGGTTGGCCGCCTCTTCGCCGGGCGTGCGGGACGACAGCTGGGGCACGTTGCGCATCCGGTGGTCACTCTGACATCCCCAGGAAGAAGAAAGGAAGATCGTCATGAACCGTGGACTCCGCCCGTTGCTGATGTCGGTGGGCATCCTTCTAATCGCCGCCCTCGCGGCGTGGGCCATCTGGAACGCCGCCGCCGGCGCCCGGCTTCGCCGCGCCCTTGCCGACATCAAGGCCAGGGGATGGCCGATGACCCTCGAGGACTTTCGGCCGCCCGCGGTGCCGGACGCCGACAACGCGGCGCCGATCCTGAATCGCGCGTTTCTCGATATGGCGGGCGGAGACACCAAGCTCCAACCGCTGGCGTCGCCGTTTGCCCGGCTGATGGAAGAGTGGAGCGGCAGCACGAACGCGATCGAAGAGCTTCGATCGGACCCGGCGCGGGTCTCCCAGATCAAGTCCCGGATGGAAACCCCCGAAGTGGCTTCGGTCATCGGCCTGCTCCGACAGGCGGCGACCCGCCCGGCGTGCAACTTCAACCTGAACTACGCGGAGGGCGCCGCGCTTCTGCTTCCCCATGTGGTCCCGTTCCGCAGTGCCGTGCGGCTGTTGTCGATGAAAGCCTTCCTTGAGGCATCCGATGGCCGTACGCGCGAATCGCTGGCCCTTCTGCACGACGCGTGGATCCTCTCGGATATGGTGAAGGAGGACTGCGTGCTGATCAGCCTGCTCGTCTCGATCGCCTGCGATCAAACCGCGCTCGAATCGCTGTCCGCCGTTCTGGCCGCGGCCCCCGCCGGTTCGTGGACCGCCGCAGACCTCGATCTGCTGGCGGCCGACCTCACGCGGAAACGGGCGTCGCTTTGTCCCGCGTTGGCCCGCTCGATGGACGCCGAACGGATTGCGATGGGCGGCTGGGCCTTCGAAGCCATTCTTGACCGGAAGATCAGCGCCCTCGATATGCTCGACGGGGGTGGCAATTCCAAGGAGGGGAGGTGGACCTTCAGGTTGCTGGCGAATCCTCTCCGCCCGCTTCTAAAAGCGGATTATACGGAGTATCTTAGGCGCATGACGGAACTCCGGCAGGCGTCGGAACGCCCGATCGGCCGGGCCGATCTGGAACGTATCAGGCAAGGCGGCGATGCGCTGCCGCGCTGGGCGTTCATCTCGCGGTTGGTCCTCCCGGCCCTCGGCCGCGTGCGGGTGAGGGTGGCGGAGCACGAATGCCTGCTCGACGTTGCCCGTACCGGCCTGGCGCTCGAACGACACCGACTGGAGACCGGCGCCTATCCCGCATCGCTCGACGAGCTCCGTCTCCCCGGCGGCGTGTCGGTGGATCCGTTCACGGGGAGGCCGCTGATGTACAAGCCTTCCGCCACGGGCGTCGTCGTCTACGGCGCGGGGGAGAACGGGGAGGACGACGGCGGGCGACGCCGCACGCACAGCGATGGCAGTCGCGCGTACGACCTCGTGTGGGAGGTGACGAGGTGAGCCGGGACGCGCAAGGCGCCCTCCGACGCCTTCGCATGGCCGCGCCGCTGTTCGTCCTGTTTTCCGCCGCTTGGCCCGCATCCGCGGCTGTTGGTTCCGGGATCCCTGCGGCGGCGGGGTCGATGACGCTGCTCGTCGTGGCGCCCCGGACGTTCCATCCCGCCCTCGCGGAGTTCGCGGTCTTCAAGCGCGCGCGGATGAACGTGAGGATCGAGGAGCTGGAAGACATCCTTGCGAAGACGAAGGGTGTGGACGATCCCGAACGGCTGAAACGGTTTCTTTTTGGCGCGTGGAAGCGGGACGGCGTCCGCCATGTCCTGCTGGTCGGCGACGCCGACGCGATGCCCGTGCGCTACATGGTCCTCGACCGCATCACCCCCGCGGCCTTCGACTACGCCTTCTACCCGAGCGACCTCTACTACGCCGACGTGGCCGATGCCGACGGCGACTTCGACGACTGGAATGCCCGCAAGGAAGGGTTCCACGCCGCCTACTTCGGCGAGGTGCGCGGCGAGAAGAACAAGGACGATCCGATCAACTACGACGCCATTCACTACCGCCCGGAGCTCGCCCTCGGCCGGTGGCCGGTGAGCACAGAAGCGGAAGTGCGCGTCGTCGCCGCCAAGACGATCCGGTACGAGAGATCCCTGGCTCAGCCGAAGGGTGACGCCCGCCGCGCGGCATTCATCGTGGCCGGCGGGTGGGTGGACGTCCGCGAGCGGATGGACCGGATGGCGTCGCATCTGCCGAAGGGGTGGACGGTGGAGAAGCGCTATTACGCGGATGAGGGGAAGGCTGCGTCCACGCCGCCGCCCGACGAGTCGAACGTCGTCGCGCTTCTCAACGGAGGGGTGCGATTGATGGCCCACGCGGGTCATGGCAAGGACGACCAGTGGGAGCAATCCATCGCCGTCGGGAGCCTCAAGAAGCTGGACAACGCCGACGGCCTTCCGGTGCTGATCTCGGCCGGCTGCTCCACGGCGCGTCTCGCCACGCTGCCGCCGTACGAGGCGTACGTCGACGGGGCGGGAGGCCGCCATGCGGGCAGCGATCACGGAGAGGTCTTCACGGCGCCGCCCCCGCCGCCCGCCCCCTACCAGAACGGCGCCTGCAACGGGACGGGCCTGGGCGAGCAGATGCTCCGCGCCGGCCCCGGCGGGGCGGTCGCGTACATCGGCTGCAACACGGGGAGCCAGCCCTGCGGGGTCACGCTGCTGGAAGGCTTCATCCGCGCCATCGGCGCCGGCGGAGACGTTCCGCTGCTCGGCGAGTGCTGGCGGGACGCGGTCGCCTACTACTACGAACGCGAACGCCTGGCCATCCTCAAACCCACGCCCGACTGGTACCCGGCCAGCATCTTCTTCCAGGGCATGAAGTTCATGCTCTACGGCGACCCGACCCTGCCGATCGGCGGCGTGCCGTAAAGTCAACGGGCATCCCGGCGCGGCTCGCCGGCGGCTCGCCCATGACGCGCGTTGGCCTCGCAAATGATGTCAACGAACCGCCGTGGCGGGGATCCCGCGCGTGTGGTACAAAGGGCGCATGAGAACGTATCTCGCCCTTCTTCTTCTCCTTCTGTCGACCGGTGACCTTGTCCCTGCCGCCGAACCCTACCCGGACCGGCTGGTCTGGATCTTCGGCTGGGGGTTGGGCAAGGACAGCGACGTCGCCGAAGTCACGCGCGTGCTGGACGCGGCGGGACGCAGCGGGCTGAACGGCGCCATGGTGTCGTTCGGACTCGACACCCTCTGCAAGAAGGAGCCCGAGTGGTTCCGACGGCTGGACCAGGTCCGCCAGGCCTGCGAGCGGAACAAGCTGGACCTGATCCCGGCGATCTTCTCCGTCGGCTACGGCGGCGCCGCCCTTGCGCACGACCGCAACCTGGCCGCGGGCCTGCCGGTCGAAAACGCGCCCTTCCTCGTGCGCGGTGCGGAGGCGAGGATCGTGCCGGACGAGAGCGTCCGCTTCGTCAACGGAGGATTCGAGGAATTCACGGGGCACCGCGTTAAGGGCTTCAACTTCCACGATCAGCCGGGCGAGGTGAGCTTCGTCGATGCGGAAGTCCGGCACGGCGGGGCGGCCTCCCTCCGTCTGGAGAACTTCGCCGCCAACCCCCACGGCCACGGGCGCGTCATGCAGGAGATCCGCGTGCGGCCGCACCGCTGCTATCGGGTGGCGCTCTGGGTCAGGACGGAGGATCTGCAGCCGGCCTCGGCCTTCCGTGTCCAGGTCCTCTCCGGCGAGCGGAGCCTCGCGCCGCGCGAGTTCGGCGTGCCCTCCACGACCGACTGGCGGAAGCTCACCATGGTCTTCAACAGCTTCGACCGCGAGGCCGTGCGGCTCTATGCCGGCACCTGGGGCGGACGGTCGGGGAAGTTCTGGCTCGACGACTGGACGGTCGAGGAGATCGGGCCGGTGAATGTCCTGAGCCGCCCCGGCACGCCGGTGGTCGTCCGCTCGGAAGACGGCGCGGTGACCTATGCGGAGGGCAGCGACTACGCGCCGCTGCAGGACCCGTCCTACAGTCCGTACCGCGTCGAGCACGAGGCGCCCCCGCTTCGGGTGCTGCCCGGCGGGCGGATCCGCGACGGCGACCGTCTCCGCGTGAGCTGGTTCCACTCGATGCTCATCCACGACTCCCAGGTCACGGTATGCATGGCCGAACCAGCGCTCTACGAGATCTTCGACCACGAGGCGCGCCTCCTGGCCGAGCGGCTGAACCCCCGGCGCGTGATGTTGAGCATGGACGAGGTGCGCATGGGCGGCACGTGCCGCGCCTGCGCGGGCCGCAACATGGCCGAGCTGCTGGGCGAATGCGTGACGAAGCAGGTGGCCATTCTTCGCCGCCACATGCCGGGGGTCCAGGTCTACATCTGGTCCGACATGCTGGACCCGAATCACAACGCCCACGGCGACTACTACCTCGTCCACGGCGATTTCACCGGCTCGTGGCGTCATGTGCCGAAGGACCTCGTGATCGCCGTCTGGGGCGGAGCGCCCCGAGCCCCGAGCCTCGAGTTCTTCGAGAAGGAGGGGTTCAAGACGATGGTCGGCTGCTACTACGACGCGGACAACCTGGACGACGTGAAGGGTTGGCTCGACCTCGCGAAGCCGCTGAAGGGCGTGCAGGGCTTCATGTACACGCCGTGGCAGAAGAAGTATGACCTCCTGCCCGCGTTTGGGGAGCTGCTGCGGGCGAGGTGAGAGAAGGAGGAACGCTCAAGGGGCTGTTTCTTGGCTCGCGGCGCGTTCCAGAACGCTCTCCCCGCGTCTGACGATCCCGAGGTATCGCCCCAAGTGGGTCTTCAACTGCGCCACGCTGGCCGTTGTCATGACCGCATAGTAGCCACGCTGTGGCCATATTGTCAGAAGACATGCCCGTGTGTTCCTTCGCGACGAGATCCGCCGGTGTTGTCATGCGCCCGTGCGCAGGATTGCTGGAACTCGGCCCTGTCCTGTGGTATGGAGGAGTCTCGTGAGAACGTGAAACCAGCACGGGAGTTGCCCATGTTTCGACTCATTGTGGCCCTGATCACTGTCGCTGCCATGAACCCCCCCGCCCGATCCCAACAACCCGCCATTCCCCTCTGGCCCGACGGTGCGCCGGGCGCGCTGGGCAAGGGGGAGTTCGACGTCCCGACCCTGACGCCCTACCTCGCCGACGCCGCGAAGGCGACGGGGGCGGCGATCGTGGTCTGCCCCGGCGGCGGATACGGCGGCCTGGCCGGCCATGAGGGCGGAAACTACGCGCTCTATCTCAACGCGCACGGCGTGGCGGGGTTCGTGCTCCGCTACCGCCTCGCGTCGCACGGCTACCGGCATCCGTGCATGCTCCAGGACGCCGCGCGCGCGGTGCGGCTGGTCCGGGCGCGGGCGAAGGAGTGGGGCATCGATCCCAAGCGGGTCGGCATCATCGGCTCCTCCGCCGGCGGGCACCTGGCGTCCACCCTTCTGACACATTTCGACGCCGGCCGGCCGGACGCGGCCGATCCTGTCGAGAAGGAGAGCTCGCGCCCGGACCTCGGCATCCTCTGCTACGCGGTGATCTCCATGGGGACCAACACCCACGAAGGGTCGCGCGCCAATCTGCTCGGCCCAACCCCGGCGCCGGAGCTCGTGCAGTCGCTGTCGAACGAACTCCAGGTGACCCCGCAGACGCCGCCGTGCTTCGTCTGGCACACATGGGAGGACCAGGCGGTCAAGGTCGAGAACAGCCTCGATTTTGCCAATGCCCTGCGGCGCCACGGCGTGCGCTTCGACCTGCACATCTACCAGAAAGGCCGCCACGGCATCGGCCTCGGCGACACGCCGCCGTTCGCCCACGGCCACCCTTGGGCCCGCGATCTGGTGTTCTGGCTCAAGGAGCAGGGATTCGTCCGTTAGCCCCTTTCCGAACGCCATGACGTCTGCGCGCAGCCTCGTTCCGCATTCGGTATTCCGGTTTCCTTCGGGTCTCGGTATTCGGATCTCGGATCTTCTCCGAACCGCCGCCGCCGGCCTGGCGCTGACGGCCTCGGGCGAGACTTGGCTTGCAGGGGCGTCGATGAACGTCCAGAATGAACCGCCGTCGATGATGCGGAGATACCCTGCGGGCGTGGATGCGCATCGTCTGTGCCCGACGGTGGTGTGGCCGATGGAGAACGGATAAGGAGATCGAGAAATGACGACGCCGAATTGGTTCACGGTGATCTACAAGTATCTCGTCGAGAAGAAACTCCCCGACGCGATCATCGACAAGATCATGGGCAAAATCATGGAGAAGTTCGGACTGAAATGGGACAGCGATCCCGCCAAACTGGTGGCCACGAATCTCGGCACCGCCGTCACCGGCACCTCGATACCCGCCCTGATGGTCAATTCGACCGTGCTCTACCTCAAACTCATGCTGCTCTGCGGGAACATGCCCGCCTGCTACAACAAGACCGGGATCCAGAAACACGGGACCATCTGGGCCGGCGATGCCAGGAATCCGTACGATCCGAACAAGGATGTCGACAAGTACCTCGAGGTGCTGTTCTTCTCCTGGGCCTACTCCTACGCGCAGTCGGACTTCACCTACCACGAGCCGCTCTACAAGTATTGATCGTCCCGCGGGCGGACCCTCCGCCCCGCCGTCCGATTGGCCGCGGTACCGTTCGCCGCGTCCTCCGGGTGGGTCCTCGCTTCCAGGGCTCGGAAGACCGCGCGCCCGGGGCGTCCAATCGCCGGAAGTGGGCTCGGGCCGCCCCACATCGCCGTGCCCGCTGAAGAGGCGGGGCGAAGCCTTCCAACCGAGCCGCCCATCCGGCTCGCGGCGGACCACCCGCCCCGCGGGGACACGCCCTCTGCGCGCGCGCGGGCGTTCCTCCCGCCGCTTCGATTTGCCGGGAGGGGCGGTCTGCGGTATAAACCGGCGCTTTCGGCGGCAGTCATCAACCACGGACGACGACCATGGCTTTCCGGATTGAAATCGGTCTCAGGCGCGGCGTGCGCGATCCCCGCGGCGAGGGGGCGGCGGCGCGGGCGCGGGACTTCCTGCACCTGCCCGTGCGCGCCTGCCGCACGCGCGAGGTGTACAAGATCGACGCCGACCTGGACCCGCGCGCGCAGCGGGTCGTGCGCGACGCCTTTGCCGATCCGGTCATCGCCACCGCCGCCCTCGGTCGCCTGCGTCCGCCGGCGGGATTCGCCTGGCTCGTCGAGGCGGGGTTCAAACCGGGGGTGACCGACAACGTCGGCCACACCGCCCGCACCGTGCTGTGCGATGTCCTCGACCTCCCGCCCTCGGTGGCCGGGGGCGTGTTCAGCTCCGTCCAGTACTTCCTCTACGGCGACCGCTTGACCCGCGAGCAGGCCTTGCACGTCGGGCGGGATCTGCTCGCCAACGAGCTGATCCAGACCCTCCGCGTGTTCTCGCCCGCCGAGTGGGACGCCGCGCCGGTGGACACCGGCCTTCCGGTCATCCGCGACCCGCACGAACCGCGGGTGCGCACCTATGACCTGGAGGCCGGCGACGGCGAGCTCGCGCGCATCAGCCGGGAGGGCATCCTCTCCCTCAGCCTCCCCGAGATGCACGCCATCCGCGACTACTACCGCCGCCCCGACGTGCAGTCCTCGCGCCGCCCGTTCGGCCTGCCGCCCGGCGCGCCGACCGATGTCGAGCTCGAATGCATCGCGCAAACCTGGTCCGAGCACTGCAAGCACAAGATCTTCGCCGGCCTCGTGCGCTATCGCGACGCCGTGACCGGCGAGGAATGCACCATCGATTCGCTCTTCAAGACGTTCATCCGCGGCGCGACCATGGAGATCGCGAGACGCGTCGACTGGCTGGTCTCCATCTTCACCGACAACGCCGGCGTGATCCGGTTCAACGACCGCTGGAACGTCGCGTACAAGGTCGAGACGCACAACAGCCCCTCCGCCCTGGATCCCTACGGCGGCGCCATCACCGGCATCGTCGGCGTCAACCGCGATCCCATGGGCACCGGCATGGGCTGCGAGATGCTCTGCAACGTGTGGGGCTACTGCCTCGGCTCGCCCTTCTATGACGGCGACCTGCCGGCCGGCCTCATGCACCCGCGCCGGATCCGCGACGGCGTGCACCAGGGGGTCATCGACGGCGGCAACCAGAGCGGCATCCCGTGGGCGCGCGGCTTCGAGCGGTTCGACGACCGCTACATCGGCAAACCCCTCGTCTACTGCGGCACCGCCGGCCGCCTCCCGCGCCTTCTGCAGGGCCGCCCCTCGGAGCGCAAGGAGGTGCGGGCCGGCGACGCGATCGTGATGTGCGGCGGACGGATCGGCAAGGACGGCATTCACGGGGCGACCTTCTCGTCGGAGGAGCTCCGCCACGAGTCGCCCGCGCAGGCGGTGCAGATCGGCGACGCCTTCACGCAGCGCAAGCTCTACGAGTTCCTCATCGAGGCCCGCGACCGGGGCCTGTTCCGGGCGCTCACCGACAACGGCGCCGGCGGCCTCAGCTCCTCGATCGGCGAGATGTGCCAGCTCAGCGGCGGGGCGGACCTCGACACCGCGAAGGCGCCGCTGAAATACCAGGGACTTGACCCCTGGGAGATCCTGCTCTCCGAGGCGCAGGAGCGCATGAGTCTGGCCGTGCCGCCGGAACGGCTTGAGGAGTTCCTCGCCCTGGCCGCCCGGCGCGACGTCGAGGCGGCGGCGCTGGGCACGTTCACCGACAGCGGCGCCCTCGTCGTGCGGCACGGCGCGCGCGTGGTCGCCCGCCTCGATCTCGCGTTCCTGCACGAGGGCTGTCCGCGCATGGAGCTGGAGGCGGTGTGGTCGCCGCCCGTCGTCCCGTCGCCAAAGCCGCCCCGCGCCGGTCCGCGCCATCGCGCGCTGCTCGGCCTGCTCGGCGGGCTCAACGTCTGCTCGAAGGAGTTCAAGTCGCGGCGCTACGACGGGGAGGTGAAGGGCCTCAGCATCGGCAAACCGTTCGTCGGCGTGCGCAGCGACATGCCGGCGGACGCGACGGTGATGCTGGTCGAGCACGGCGGGCGCGAGGGGCTGGTGCTGGCCGAGGCGATCAATCCCTTCTACTCGGACCTCGACACGTACTCCATGATGGCCTCGATCATCGACGAGGCCATCCGCCGCGCGATCAGCGTCGGCGCCCGGCCGGGCCATATCGCCGGGCTCGACAACTTCTGCTGGCCGGACCCCGTGCAGTCGGAGAAGACGCCCGACGGCCGGTACAAGATGGCGCAGCTCGTGCGCGCGAACCGGGCGCTCTACGATTACACCCTCGCCTTCGGCGTGCCGTGCATCAGCGGCAAGGACAGCATGAAGAACGACTCCGTCCGCGGGGGGCGGAAGATCTCCATCCCCCCGACGGTGCTCTTCTCGACGATCGCGAAGATGGATGACGTGGCCAGGCTGGTGACGATGGACTTCAAGAACCCCGGCGATCTCGTCTACGTCGCCGGCGCGACCCGGCCTGAACTGGGCGCATCCGAGTATCACCGCTGGCTGGCGCGCGAACAGGGCACGCCGGAGGCCTTCGGGGGCGAGGCGCCGAAGGTCGACGCCGCGCGGGCCCTGGCGCTCTACGGCGCGATGGGCGAGGCGACCGCGCGCGGGCTCGTCCGTTCCTCCCACACGCCCACCCTGGGCGGCCTGGCGATCGCCTTCACCCTTGCCGCGCTGGGCGGCGAGGTGGGAGCCGCGATGGACCTCGAGGCGATCCCCGCGGAGGGGGATCTCGACGACGACGCGCGGTTGTTCTCCGAGTCCAACTCGCGCTTCGTCCTCACCTGCGCGCCGGAGCGCGCGACGGAATTCGAGGCGCTGTTCGCCGGCCTGCCCCTTGCGCGCGTGGGCGAGGTGCGCGAAGAGAAGCGCCTCCGCATCGCGGGCCGCGGCGGGCGGGTGCTCGTGGACTCGCCGCTCGATCCCCTGCGCAAGGCGTTCAAGCGGACGCTGTGGGGGATCTAGCGGCGGCGCCCGCTGCTCGGCGCGGGCGACTGTGCGGGAGGGAAGGCACGCATCACGCTCGTGGTCTCGCCGCCGATCATGGACGAGCATCGCGGCAGATCCCGGCGCGGACCTGCGGAAGGTCCGCCGGGCTCTTCGCTTGCATTCCGTAGTAAAGCGCACTTTACTAGCGTCCGACATTAGTAACGGATTCTTGACTAGCGAAAGGCCGTGGTAAAGGAGCGCGGACGAGTCATGAAACGCGAGACAGGCACATATCGAGTCGCGAAGTGGGAGAAGGAGGAAGTCCGCGCCTTCGTTCCCGCGCCGCTGCCGCCCGCCAATCCGCCACTGGAACTGGACGATGCAACGCGACGGTCTCTGTCCGACGCGATGACGGCCGTCGGCAAGCTCTCCATCGCCGCCGGCATGGTCCCGAACGCGGACTGGTTCCTCTATGGCTTCGTCCGCAAGGAGGCGCTCATCACCTCGCAGATCGAGGGCACGCAGGCCACGCTCCAGGACGTGCTCTCCTTCGAGGCGGGCGAGAAGGCCGAGCGGCCCGACGACGTGCGCGAGGTCTGCAATTACGTGGACGCTCTCACGTTCGCACGCGGCGAGTTGGCCCATCCGAAGAGGCGCCCGCTCACAACCCGACTCCTCTGCGATGCCCACCAGCGACTGATGAAAGGCGTGCGCGGGAGCGAAAGGCAGCCCGGCGAGATTCGGCGTAGCCAGAACTGGATCGGCGGCAGCCGCCCCGGCAACGCTCGCTTTGTCCCGCCGCCGCCGGATGTCGTGCCCAAAGCACTGTCGGCGCTGGAGAAGTGGATTCATGGCAACGATCCGTTGCCGCCGCTCGTCCGCGTCGGTGTGGCGCACGTCCAGTTCGAGACCATCCATCCGTTCCTGGACGGCAATGGCCGTATCGGGCGTCTGCTGATCGCCCTTCTGGTGGAGCACTGGGGCCTTCTCAAAGCGCCGCTGCTCTACCTCAGCGTCGCGTTCAAGCGGCATCGCCAGGCCTACTACGACCGCCTCAATGACGTTCGCGTACATGGCGATTGGGAAGGCTGGACGCGATTCTTCCTCGATTGCGTGACCGAAACGGCCGATGACGCGGTCGCCAGCGCACAGCAGCTCCATGCGGTGACCGCCGCCGACCGCGCGAAAGTGGCCGCGCACGCCAAGACCACGGTCCCCGCAATCCGGCTCTTCGAGCTGTTGCCCTCGCATCCGATGGTGACCCTCGCACGGTCGATCAAGCTGCTTGGCGTCAGCAAGCCGACAGCCGTCAAGGCCCTCGACGCCTTGCAGGCGGCAGGCGTCCTGCATGAGATCACCGGCAGACGCCGGGATCGCGTCTACAGCTATCATGCTTACCTCCAGGTGTTGACACCGGATACGGACTGAATCACTGCCCGCTGTGGACGCCGCCGTGAAAGTTCCCGATTTCGCCGAACACTGCACTCCAGATGACGACAACGACAGCATTGGGGACGGGCAATCTGTGTCATTGCGACGGCGAAGCAGGAGGCGGCGGGCGTTGAATGTGTCGCTGGGACGTAACGACGGGATTCGGGACGCGAAACTGCGGGCAGAATGGCCGGTTCCCTCGGCCGGGCAGAGCCCTTGAATCAACACCCGAGGCCGATCCTGCGAAGGCAGCATCGGTGCCGCCGCTGAGGCTTGGGAGCCGCTTGCACAGAAGGTCGTGGGACTGCTTGTCGTTCGCCCGTGCCGTTGGTGATCTCGCTGGTCGAGCGAGAGGACAATCGCCGCAAGAAACGCAAGAAAACGCAAGAAACATGCCTTGGCTTCTTGAGACGAATGGGCATCGGTTCCGTTTTGCCTTTTTTGCGGCTTTTTGAGTTTCTTGTGGCCATTGCCTTCGGCGCGGGGAGTGTCTTGGGGCCACGCCGCTCCACCCTGCTTCGCTAAGAAGCTACGCAGGGCAGGCCTCGCCGAGCGCGAGCCCTCTGTGGGGGCCGGGTGTGACCGATGGTGCCGATGGGGACAGGCACTTCGTGTTGTCTCGCGCCAAGACGCCAAGGCGCCAAGCTCGAACAGAGAGCAGCGCCCGCCCTTCCCTTGGCGGGCTTTGCGGCTTTGCGCGAGGCGATCGGGGCGGGAACGGAGGGGAAGTGTCTGTCCCCAGGCGCATCGACGGCCGACTGCGCGGGCAGGATTGCCCGCGGTACGGGTCCTGGGCGTACCGCGCGCAATCCTGCGCGCGATCAGTCCGACGGCGCGTCAGGATGCCGCGCCCCACCCGTCGTCGGCTCGATTCGCAAGGCAGGGCGGGGCCTCCGGACCCGCCGCCTTGGGACGTGCGGTTCGTATCCTGAAGCTTGAACTCCGCGTTCTTCCGCCTCATCCGCAGGCCAGCGGCCGGTGTAGCGTGTCGCCATGGTCGCGGAGCCACTTTCGGTGGCGGGGCGTGTCGGGGCAGTGCGCGTGCACCGCGGCCCAGAAACTCCGCCCGTGGTTGGGTTCGAGAAGGTGCGCCAGCTCGTGGACCACCACGTAGTCGAGAATCTCGGGCGGCGCCATCGCGAGGCGCCAGTTGAAGGACAGGCGGCCGGCGCGGGAGCAGCTTCCCCAGCGCGCGCGCTGTCCGCGGATGGCGATGCGCTGCGGATTCACTCCCATCCGGGGGGCGTGCCAGCGGACGCGATCCGCGATGAGGCGGCGCGCCTGGTCGGCGAACCACGTCTCCAGTATGCGGCGCGGGTCGCACCGGCCATGCGACGGCAGGTGCAGCACGAGCTCGCCGTCGCCCGGCGCCACCCGGCCCGCGCGCTGCTCCGTGTCCGCCCCGACACGGATACGCACCGGCTCTCCCCGCCAGAGGACCGTTCCGTCCGGCAGGTCATGGCGCGCGCGACGCGCCGCGATCCTCTCGACGTGCGCGAGCACCCAGCGGGCGTGTTCCCGGAGAAGGGCTTCGCCGTGGTCGGGCGACAGGCGGCGCGGGACGACGACGATCACGCCGTCCATGCCCACCTGGACGCGGCAGTGCCGGGCGCGCTTCGACGTCCGCAGGCGGTACGTCACCGCCCGGCCGAGGAGTTCGATCTGCCGGACGCCTTCCGCCGTCACCGGATCACCACCGCTTGACGCCTCAGCTTCTGCACCCAGGGAGTCGTTGTGCGCTCGGCCGTCACGAGGGGACAGTCCAGCATCAGGGCGAGACCGATGAAGGCGGCGTCGTACTTGAGCGCCAGATGCAGGAGGTCCGCGCGAGGCGGTTCGACGATCTCCAGAGGGGCCTCGAGGTGGAGCGCGTAGATCTCGGCGGCGGGGGTCCGGTCCATCTCCCCCTGCCGGACGTACGCCCGCGGGGCCTCCGCCGCCACCGCCCGCTTCGTGCGCAGGCGGGAGTACTGCACCGCTTCCTGCATCAGCTCGTCCTCCAGCACCAGGCTCGTTCGCATGCACAGTACAGTACACCTGCTGTACCGGAAGGTGCCACAAGGCCTTCCCGAAACTCCTCCCGCGGGCCGGGCACACGGCCGCGGATGGGATGGGCGAGCGGCCCCGCGAGCTGTGGGACTGACCCGCGACATGGATTCAGCTCGCCCTCGAGCGCGTGGACCGTATGGCGCGGCCGTAGGAGCGGCTTTATGCCGCGATGAACCGTCGCGATCGGGGCGGTGCGCCACGAGTATGTCGAGACGGCGCAGGAACGGGTGGCGTGGCCAGTCCCTGGACGAGTGGCGGCCTTCCGGCGTTGGAAGCGCGCTCCCCGCGCTCGGAGGTCGCGGGCCACCTCGGACGCCACGAGCGGGCCTCGCGGTGGAACGCGTGAAGGCCAACGCGTTCCACCCGCCGAGAAAGAACGCACCCTGCTCATTGCCGCACAGGCAGTTGCGTTTTCGGACAGAAAAACATGGCGGGAGGTCTTGCCGATATCTGTCAATAGGCTAATCTAAACGTTACGTTTTGAATGTACCGTGCCCAAACCGTATTGCCGGAGACAACCTATGAACGCCTCGAATCGCCGCCGGATCACCGCCAGCCTGATCGCCCTTGCCATCACCGCCTGCGCCCCCCTCGTCTCGCCGGGCCAGTCCACCACCAACCTGTGGGAGGACTTCCGGGGACTGACCAATGACACGGGAACCGGGACGGACATCGGCGCGAACCTGGATCTCTACACGCAGATGCCGGGGTGGACCGGGAGCAAGGTGTATGACTACACGAATATCGTGAAAGTGGGCACAACCTCCGCCCAGGGATTCATCAGCACACCTTCACTTGATCTTTCCGGCAATGCGGGCGGAGCATCACTGTCTTTCAGATCTTACCGCTGGACGAACGACACAACCCTACTGAAAGTGCTGATGGATGGCATGCAACAGGGCAACGACATCACGCTGACCGACAACCTCACGCCATATCAGATCTCTCTTGTGGGCGGTACGTCCACGTCGAAGGTCACGTTCACCAGTGACGGTGCAAACAGGAAACGCTTCTACCTCGACGACATCCTGATCATGCAGGACGCCTCGGTGACGAATCTGCCGCTGGTCCTGATCAACGCCTACACGAGCCCCGTGGAGTACGCGGTGTCGAACGTGACGCTGACGGGGACGGCGAACGCGAACGTGGTGGGGCTGATCGCGTGGACCAACGCCTTGACCGGCGTGAAGGGCACGATCGCGGCGGCGGCCAACTGGAGCATACCGAACATCGCGCTGGCGGTGGGCACGAACGTGATCAGCGTCGCCGGCACCAACAGCACGGGCGAGGCGTCGCTGCGGGTGGCGACCATCGTGCGCATGGCCCAAGGCTACGTGGGAACGCCGAAGCTCGGCCCGGTCACGGGCATCGACTCGACCACGTTCACCGTGAACTGGACCAGCGCCCCCTATGCGACCGGCTACCTGGTCGAGGTGGCGACGCACCCCGCGTTTTTCGACGGCGCGGGGTCGATCCTGTTTCGCGAAGGCTTCGACATGGGACTGTGGAACGGGTGGGAGCCCGTGCCCATCGCCGGAGCGCAGACATGGACGCTGGCCTCCTACGGCCTCGACGGCACCTACGGCGCCCGGATGAACGGGTATTCCACGACGGAGACCAACGAGGACTGGCTGGTGTCGCCTTCGCTCGACCTGAGCGGGAGCACGCAGCCGTTGTTCTCGTTCATGAGCGCGCTGAACTACGCGGGGCCGCCGCTGCAGGTGCTGGTGTCGACCAACCTGCCGCATGCCTACGCCGTGAACGACGCCGGCGTCACCTGGACTCCGCTGGCCGCGACCTTCGGGCCGACCGGCTACGAGTGGACCTACTCGGGGCAGATGGACCTGACCGCGTTCCGCAGCGCCAACACCTATGTGGCGTTCAAGTACATGTCGTCGATCGGCTCGGGCTTCTCCCTGGACATCACTCTCGACGACCTGCAGCTCCGCGAGGGTTCGCTCCCGGGGCCGAGCGACCTGCTGCCCGGCTACGATCCCTGCGACGCGGGCGCGGCGAACTCCCTGCAGGTCGTCGGCCTGACGGAGGGGGTGACCTACTACTTCCGCGTTCGCGGCTACAACGCCTACGGCACCGGCAGCTACTCCTCGGCGGGAAGCGTGGTCACCGTCTCGGCCTCCCTGCCGGCGCTGGCGATCACGTCGCCCGCCGTCCCGACGTCCGCCGTGCCCAACGAGGTGGAGACGGTCAACGTCAGCGGCACGGCGAACGCCTACGTGACGGGACTGATCGGCTGGGTCAACGACCTCGGCGGGTCGGGGTCCATTGCCGCGGCGACCGACTGGACCATCTCCGGGATCCCGCTCACCGTCGGCACCAACCAGATCACGGTCACCGCGACGAATTCCGTGGGTGCATCCACGAATGCCACGGTGGCCGTGGTTCGTCTGCCGACCGGCATCCTGGTGAACGAGAACTTCGACGGCGGCACCAACGCGCCGGCGGGCTGGACGTTCGTGGGCATCACCGAGGTCTATTCCGGGGCCAACTACGTGGGACTCAGCGCGCCGGCGATCAAGATGGACGGCACGAACGACCTGGTGACCACGAAGACCTTCGTCGGCGGCACCAACGTGAGCTTCTACTTCAAGGGCAATCCCGGGGGCAGCATCTCGGAATGCACGGGCGTGTTCCACGTGCTGCAGTTCGACGGAAGCAGTTGGACGACGCTGGCCTCGATCACCAACCCGTCCGCGGTCGCCACGACTCTCAGCTTCGACCTGGCCGAGAACATCGTGCAGCTCCAATTCCGGTGGGACAAGGTGACGGGCAACATCGGCATCGACGACGTGGTGGTGACGGGCACCGGGATCGGGCCGGCGGTCCTCGATATTGTCGCCCTCACGCCGGCGGGCGGGACGCAGTATCAGCTCACATGGACCGGGGCGACGGCCGCCTGCACGGTCAGCATGTCGACGAACCTGACCCTACCGAACGGCTTCACGCCGGTGGCGACCAACCTGACGGAGGGTTTCGTCATTCTCGACGCCGCCGCGTTCAGCTCGCCGGTCTTCTTCCGGGTGGAACAGTAGCGACCTCGAATCGCAGGGCTCGGACTGGCATCGCGGCTTGCCCGCAGGCCGCGACGTCCCGTTCCCGCCTTCGGCTCGATCCGCAGGTAGGGCGTGGCCTCCGGACCTGCTGGCGCTGCCGACGGCGTGTCAGGATGCCGATCCATCGCGCGAACGGGAACGCGGTGCGCCGTCGTCGCTTCTGAATCCGTAGTTCCGCGTCCCGCGCTGCCTTCAGAGATTGATCCGCCGCCCCTTCCGCGGAGAAACCTCACGGAGAACCCCATGCGCACCTGCGCGTCATCTTTCGGCGGCACAGTCTACAGGCGCGGGCGAGCGGGCTCCATTCAGCAGGGCGGTCAGCAGGGCATCATCATGGTTCGGCTGTAATCTTTTTTTCTTGTCTTCTGTCGGAAAGCCTTTACCCTACCCCACTGGCGGGAGGGACGTAGCGTCCGCGATTCCGGCGCAGCCTATGAGGGGGTCGCCGCCGGCGTCCGCCCCTGTCCGCGGGGAGATCAGTCCATGAGCAAGTGGACTATGGAAGATCTGCTCCGCCTGATGTGTGAGAGTGAAGCGTCGGACCTTTTGCTGACAGCCGGAACATGGCCGCAGCTCCGGGTGAACGGCATCCTACAACCTGTCGGCCCGGAGAGCATGGATGCGGAGACGACGCGGGCGCTGGCGTTCAGCCTCCTGACCGAGCCGCAGATTGCGCTTCTGAAGGAGCGGAAGTCGCTGGACCTCTCGCGCGGATACGAGGGGCTGTCGCGCTTCCGCATCAACATCTTCTTCCAGCGCGACTCGGTCGCGCTGGCGGTCCGGCGCATCCCGTTCGTGATCCCGTCCTTCGAGGAGCTGGGCGTGCCGCCGCTGGTGGCGGACTTCGCTTCGCGTCCCCACGGGCTCGTGCTCATCACCGGGCCGGCGGGCAGCGGCAAGTCGACCACCATGGCGGCGATGATCGACTTCATCAACCGCACCCGCCACGTGCATATCGTGTGCATCGAGGATCCGATCGAGTATCTCCACCAGCACCACAAGTCGGTCGTCGCCCAGCGGGAGGTCCATGTGGACGCCCGTTCCTTCGCCGACGCCATGCACAGCGTGTTCCGGCAGTCCCCGGACGTGATCATGGTGGGGGAGATGCGCGACCTGGAGACGGTCTCGCTCGCGCTGACGCTGGCGGAGACCGGCCACCTGATCCTGGCCACGCTCCACACCCAGGATACGACGCACGCGATCAACCGCATCGTGGACATGTACCCCTCGAGCCAGCAGACGCAGATCTACAGCCAGATCGCGCTGGTGCTGGTGGGCGTCATCTCCCAGCAGCTCATCATCACGCGCGACGGCCGCCGGCGCGTGCTGGCCCACGAGACGCTCAACGTCAACAACGCAATCCGGAATCTCATCCGCGAAATGCAGATCCAGCAGGTGTACTCGGTGATCCAGACCGGCCGCCGGGAGGGGATGGTGACGATGAACGATTCGCTCCGCTCGCTGGTGGAGGGCGGATGGGTGGACCCGGCGATGGCGCTGCGGCGGTCGCCGCGGCCGAAGGAGCTGGCTCGGATGCTTTCGATCCCCCTGCCGGTGGAACTGGCGGACGCGGTGTGAGGGGCGACGGGAGAACGGCACATGGCGCAGAGCCTGGGCGAGATCCTGAAGGAGATGGGCCTGATCGACGAGTCCCAGCTCGCCGCCACGGTGCGGAAGCAGCGCGGCACGGGGCGATTCCTCGGGGAGATCCTCGTGGCCGACCGCCTGGTGAGCGAAGAGGATCTGGCGTGCGCCCTCGCGCGCCAGCTCGAGATCCCCTATCTGACCCTGGGGGAGGAGTTCCGCCTCGATGCCGACGAGATCCACCTCGTGCCGGAGGCGGTCGCCCGCCGGTTCTGCCTGATCCCGATGCGGAAGGACCACCAGCCGGTCGTCACCCTGGTCATGGCGGATCCGTTGGATCTCGTCGCCGTCGACACCGTTCGCTCCCTGACGAACCTGGAGGTGCACAAGGCGGTGGCCACGCGGGGGGCGATCCTCGCGGCCATCGACCGGTTCTACCGCGCCGATGCGCATATCGAGCAGGACCTGCACCAGCTGGTCGAAGACCAGGCCGGGGAACCGGTAGGCGGCTCGGCGGCCGATCGGATGGCGGCGGAGGGCGCGGATGACGACCAGCTGCGCGCGCAGGCCAACGACGCGCCGGTGGTGCGCTTCGTCAACCTGCTGCTGATGCAGGCGGTCCGCGACCGCGCCAGCGACATCCATTTCGAGCCCGGCGAGAAGGCGACGACCATCCGTTTCCGCGTGGACGGATCGCTGCGGGAGGTCACCCCGCCGCCCCGGGGCCTCTATCCCGCGATCGTCACCCGCGTCAAGATCCTCTCCCGAATGGACATCGCCGAGAAGCGGCTGCCGCTCGACGGCCGGTTCAAGTTCAATGTCGAGGGCCGGACCATCGACGTGCGGGTGTCTTCGCTGCCCGAGGTGCACGGCGAGAAGCTGGTGCTGCGGCTGCTGGACCGCGGTTCGCTGCTCGTGGACCTGGCCAGCATCGGCTTCGAGGAGGGCCTGCGCGCCCGGTTCCAGCGGGTGCTCGACGCCCCGCACGGCATCATCCTGCTCACCGGCCCCACCGGCAGCGGGAAGACGACCACGCTGTACAGCGCCCTGACCTACCTCAAGAGCCCCGAGAAGAACATCCAGACGGTCGAGGACCCCGTCGAGTACCTGATCCCCGGCGTCAACCAGATGCAGATCCTCCCGCGGATCGGGCTCGACTTCGCGGCGGCGCTGCGCGCGATCCTCAGGCAGGACCCCGACATCATCATGATCGGCGAGATCCGCGACCTGGAGACCGCGCAGATCGCGATCCGCGCCTCGCTGACGGGTCACCTGGTGCTCAGCACGCTGCACACGAACGATTCGCCCTCCGCGTTCGCCCGCCTGAAGGACATCGGCGTCGAGCCCTACCTCACCGCGGCCACCGTGCTGCTGGTGATCTCGCAGCGCCTCGTGCGCCTGATATGCCCGCACTGCGCGGTCGACGAGGCGCCGCCGCCGGAGATGGTGCGGATCGCCCGAACGAGCGATCCGTCGCCGGGCGAATGGCGTTTCCGCGCGGGCCGCGGCTGCGCCGAGTGCGGGCACACGGGTTTCCGCGGCCGCACGGCGATCCTGGAGTTCCTGGAGGTGACCGATCCCCTCCGCGAGATGATCCAGGGGGGCGCGAGCGAGGCGTCCCTGCGCCGGCGCGCCCTGGAGCTGGGCATGGAGACGCTGTGGGTCAACGGTCTCGGCAAGGCCCGGCGGGGGATCTCCACGCTCGGCGAGGTGCTCTCGGTCTGCCCGCGGCTCGAGGAAACGGTCACGTAAAGGCTGCCGCCATGCCCAGTTTCGACTTCATAGCCAGGAGGTCCGGCGGCGAGGAGGTCCGCGCGGCCCTGGACGCGGCGAGCCGGTTCGACGCGCTGGCGGAGCTGCGTCGCCGCGGGCTGACCGTGGTGGCGTTGAACAGCCCCGGCGACGACGCGTCGGAGGCCGTCCCCGGCGAAGAACGGGTCGCCGAACCCCGGCGGCGCCGGCGCGGGACCGCGGCATGCGGCCACCTCTCGCTGGGCGAGAAGGCGCTCTTCTTCCGCCAGCTCGCGACCTCGGTCGGGGCGGGCGTGCCGCTGCGCGAGGCGGTGGAGTCGATCGCCGAGGACGTCACCCACCGCGGCTTCCGCCGCGTGCTCGACGACGTGCTGGAGCAGCTCCGCGAGGGGCACGTGCTGTCCGCCGCGATCGCGCCTCACCGGGGGGTCTTCTCGCCCCTGATGGTGGCGCTGCTCCGGTCCGCGGAGGAATCGGGCAGCATGCCCCAGACCCTGGAGGACCTCGCCCACCATCTGGAGAAGAGCGACCGCCTGGCGCGGAAGGTGCGCTCGATCACCGCCTATCCGCTGTTCGTCGCCGTCTTCTTCTGCGTGGTCTGCCTCGTGCTCACGCTGGTGGTGCTGCCGCGATTCCAGTCCATCTTCACCGGGTTCAAGGTCAAGCTTCCCCGCCTGACGCTCGCCGTGTTCGGTTTCAACCGGCTGCTGCTCCAGTCGCTGCCTTTCCTGGCGGCCGGCCTCGCGGCGGCGGTGGCCGTCTTCGGCCTGTGGGTCCGCACGCCCGGCGGCCGGGCGGGGCTCGACCGCCTGAAACTCCGCCTCCCGCTGTTCGGAAGCTGGATCCACCGGTACTCGGCCGCCCGGTTCTGCCGGAACCTCGCGATGATGGTTCGCGGCGGCGTGCCCATCGCCTCGGCAATCGAGATCGCGGCGGAGACCTGCGGCAACCGGGCGCTGGAGCTGGCGCTGCGGGACGCGCTGGCGCGGGTGCTGGACGGCATGAGCGTTTCGCACGCCCTGGCGGCCGAGCGCGTTTTTCCGCGGCTCGTCATACGGATGGTCTCGGTGGGCGAGTCCACCGGGCGCCTGCCCGAGGTGCTGGAGAAGGTCTCGGATGTGTACGAGGATCAGGTGGAAGGCTCCATCATGACCGCCACCGCCCTGTTTGAACCCGTGGTGATCTGTGTGTTTGGCGCGGTGGTGCTCGTGCTGGTGATGGCCATCTACCTGCCGGTGTTCACCGTGGCGTCGCACATGCGCTAGCGTCACGGTGCGTGAGGGTGAAGAAATGGCGGAAGGCCGCCGAAGGGAAACACGAGAGGAGCAGAGAAGATGAAGAGGAAGAACAAGAGCGGGTTCACGCTCGTGGAACTGATGGTGGTCGCGATCATCGTGGCCATCCTCGCCGCCGTGGCGATCCCCCTGATGAGGGGGAACACGCGGCGCGCCATGGCGACCGAGGCCCAGGCCGGATGCTCCGCGGTGGCCACGGGGATCAAGGTGTATCTGGCCGAACACAACGACTACCCGGCGGCCGGGACCTCCATCACCAACCTGCCGGGGATCAAGCCGGGTGACCTGGACGGGAAGTACTTCAACACCGGCAGCTATGCCCTCACGACCGGCGGATCCAACTGGGTCATCACGGCCACGGGAAGGTCAGGGGGCGACGTGGCCGGAGAGACGGTCGTCCTGGAGGCCGACGGCGACTGGAGCGGAACGCTGCTGCAGTGACGGAATGAGAAGCGGATCGGAGAGGATGGAGGAGGACCTGGTGGGCCTGGACGCCGGCGAGGACTACGTCGCGGCGTGTCATCTCCAGCGGCACAGGGACGGGCGGGTGCGCGCGCTGCGGCTGGGCATCGCCCGCGTGGCGGAGACCGCCACGCCGCGCGAACGCCGGTCCTCGCTGCGGCGCCTGTGGGGCCGCTGCCGCTTCCCGACGCGGACCGTGGGCTCCTGCCTGCGCAGCCCTTCGCTCGTGCTGAAGCACTGCGCCTACCCCCCCCTCCAGGCCGCAGAGCTGGACGGCGTCCTTCGCCTCGATGCGGAGGAAAGCCTGCAGATGACCGCCGACCGGCTCGTCCTCGACTGGCATCCGCACCTCAATGGAACGGGGGCCGCCGCCCGCAACACGGTCGAAGGTGTGCTCGTGGCGAGCCCCCGCGCCGAGGTCGACCGGCACCTCGCGTGGCTGAGGAGCGCCAGTCTCTATCCGGTCGTGCTCGACGTGGGCTGCACGGCGCTGGCCAACGCCTTCATCTGCGTGGCCGGTCTGCCGCCGCCCGAGGCGGGGTGTCTCTGCCTCGTCCACACGGGCCGCGCGATCGCCGACGTGTCGATCCTCTCGCCGGACGGCCACCTCTATCCGCGGACGCTGTTGTCAAGGTCCGGCGCGTGGGACCGCGCCATCGATTACCTCACCGACAGCATTCGCGACGCGGTGAAGTACTGCGCGTTCAAGCTGCGGTGGCCGACCGTGTCGAACATCTGGGTGAGCGGGAGCTTCGCCTCCAATGCCGCCCTGGTGCAAATGGTCAGCCACGTCACCGGCGTCCTCGCGCGGCCCTGGGATCCCATCCGCCAGTTGGCCGAGCAGGGGGTGTCGCTGCAGGCCGACTGCGAGGGCGTCCCGGCGCCGGTCGCCGCGGTCTGCCTCGGCCTCGCCCTGCGGAGCTCCGTGCATGACCCCCTTTAAGATCAACCTCATCCGCGATCGCGTGCCGCCGCCGGCGGTGCGTCGCCGGCGCTACTGGATGATGATCGCCTATCTCGTGGCGACGGGCGTGTGGATGGTCGCCGTCGCCCACCAGGCGGCGGGCCGCGTCGTCGCCGCCCGGCGGATGGATGACGCGCGAAGGGACGTGCTGGGGACGTTCCGCGCCCGGCACGCCGGCAGCGACAACCCGGCCCGCGTGGCCGTGGCGCTGCGGCGCCGGATGGAGGATGACCGCAACAGCCTGCGCACCGTCTCGAAACTGGTGGCCGACGGTATCCCGACGGCCGACGTGTGCCTGGCGATCATCGCCGCGCTTCCGGCCGATGCGCAGATCGTCCGCCTCGACTACGACCGGGCGCGGGGCGGTCTGGAGTTCGACCTGAACCTGCCGACGGACGAGGAGGCCGAGGCCCCCGACGCCGTCGGGCTGATCGGACTCTGGTACCAGGACCCGTGCCTTCGGCAGCATCTGGCGGATCTCATCCTGCAGGGTTCGTCCCGGCAGCGCACGACGGACGGCACGATACACGTCCTTCGTTTCAAGTGCCGGGTGAAGACGGGAGGATGATCGTGGACTGGAGCGCATTCAACCGGAGTCGGGCCGGACGGTGGGGGTGGATACTGACGCCGCTCCTGCTGGTCGCCCTGGTGCACATCGGCGCGCTCGCCTACGAGCGCAACGCGATCCGCACCCTCCACGAGACCCGCTCCCTGCACGCCCTCCTGCCCGAACTCGAAGCGACCGCCGAAGCGGCCGAGAAGATACTGGACCGGTATGCCTCGCGCCCGGTGGCCGAGGCGGAGGAAATGGGGAAGGCCTTCGCCCGCATGGCCGTGGAGGCGGGCGTCGTCATCGACGAACTGGCGATCCAGGAGACGGACGCGGCGTCCGCGGATCTGCGCAAGCTGACGTTCACCGTTCTGGGCGCGGGCCGCCTGCCCGACACCCTCAGGTTCCTGGCGGAGGTGCAGTACGACGGTCGGTTGCTGGAAGTCACCCAGGCGTCGCTGCGCCAGAGCGACGTCGGCGAGGGCGCGTTCTTCGAGAGCCGCCTGGTGGTCACCTATCGCGCGCTGGTCCGCGCGGACCCGGCCGCGGGGGAGGGCGCGCCGTGAGCGTGTCCGTCCAGACGCTGGCCCGCGCGGTCCGCCAGTGCGGCAGCGGGCGCTATGTCATCGGTCCGGCCCTGCTCGGGGTCGCCCTGCTGGTCGTCGGCGGGCTGGCCATCTACGCCGACCGCGACGCCCAGCGGCGCCATGCGCGGCTCGTCGCCTCCCTTTCCTCGTCCTCCTCCGCCCTCATCGAAGACACCGCGGCCCTCGAGAGCCGGCTCTCCGCCCGGCCGCGCGCCACTTTCGACCACCGCTGGCGGATCGTGGCCGCCCGTGTTCTGGCCGCCGAGGAGCAGGCCCGGCTTCGGGCCCGGGAGGCCGCTCCGCCGCCCGAACCGACGAATCGGACCGCGGAGGTGGAAGTCGCCTCCGTCACGCCGCCCGCCCCGGCCGCGCCGCCGCCCCCGCCCCGCGTGGCCGGCGTGCTCAACGGCGCGCGGTCGGTCGTCGCGCTGGTCAACGGCCGCCTGGTGGAGGAGGGCGGCCGGATCGAGGGCTATCGCGCCGTCTCCATCCAGCCCGGCCAGGTGGTCTTCGAAGACCATCGCGGGCAGCGAATCGCGGTCACCGTTCACCGCTCGGTGAATCCATGAACTGTAGAGGCCCCAGCCTTCTCCGCCTGCCCGTGTGCGCGTGTGCTTCCCCCCCAGGGACAGCGGGCGGGCGGGAATGTGGGAGTTCCGTCATCGAGGTGCTTCTCTCCCTGCTGCTGATCGTAGCACTGGCCGCGGGATCCGGTGCCGTGCTGTTCGTGACCCATGCCACCCTGGTCAGGGAAGACCGCGCCCGCCTGGCCCTTCAGGCGGCCGGCAACCGGATCGAGGCTCTCCGCTGCACCCCCGTGATTCAGTTGACCAATGCACTGCCGCGGGATTTCGCGACCCATACGCTTATCCGCGACGGCAACGCATGGCTGGTGGACGCCGCGCGCACCGAGACCGTCTCGCTCGATGGCCACCCCACGCCGATTGTCACGCGGGCCGCCTATCGCGACGTCGGGGGCGGCGCGGCCACCTGGGATGTGATCTGTCTCCACGTGGAAGTGGTGTGCGACGCGGGAACGGTCGCGCTCGACACGCTGTATGACCCGCATCATCGGTGAAAACATGGCCGGACACTCCCAGGCGGGATTCACAATCGTCGACCTGATGGCCGGGCTCGCCGGCGCCGGCATCGTCATGCTCACCGCCGGCCTCTTCGCCATCCAGTCGGTCAACGCCCGCCTGCGCGGGGTGGAGGAACTCGCCCTGCAGCGCGACGCCTTCCTGGCGAGGCTCGTCCTTTCGCGATCGCTGCGTTCCGCGACGTCCGTCCAATGGACTTCGGCCGAGACCCTCGCGGCCCATGACCCCTCCGGCGTGGTTCGCACCCTGTCCGTGCGCGACGGCGACCGCCGGCTGGTCTATTGCTCCGGCTCGGCAAGCGGGGCTTCCATGGTCGTCACCGACCACCCTGTAGCCGAAGGCGGCTTCACTTCATCCAACCTCACGGGCGGCGTGTGGATCCGCCTCGTACTGGAGGGCCCCGACGGCCTCCGCACCAATGAAACGATTGTCTCGGTTCGCAATTGAAGGTCTGTTCTTCATGAAGACCCCCGGTCCCCACATATCGGCAGGTCGGCGCGACTCGCGCCGCGGTGCCGTCCTGGCCGTCACCGTCCTGATCGTGCTGCTGGTCAGCATCCTCGGGGGGGGCCTGCTGGCCCTCAGCCGAAGCGACGCCCTTGAGCGCACCCGCCAGATGCAGATGGACCAGGCCTTCTGGCTGGCTGAGGCGGGCCTGGAGTCGATGGCTTGGCGGCTGTGCTCCGACGAGGCCTTTGCCGCGTCCCTGAGCCCGTTCAGCAATGCGCCCACCACGCTGGCGACCGAGGATCTCGGCGCGGGCAGCTACGAGGTGCGATTGTGGCAGACCCCCAGTTCCTCGCAACGCGTGATCCATGTCGTCTCGGCGGGGCGCGTGCAGGGCACCCTTCGCCGGGTCGGCCAATCGGTCATCGTCGGCCGAGACCTCTGGCCCCTGCCCATCACGAGCAACGCACTCCTGTCCGCGGGCACCGTGACGTTCAACAACAAGGTGGAAGTTTCCGGCCCGGTGTCGATCGACACGAATATCGCCACCCTCCACGGGGACGGCACGTACGATTTCGTCGTCCCGCCCGACCCTGTTCCTCCGCTCAACATCACCTCCTACGAGAGGGCCATCGACTACGCGGAGACCCACGGGGTGGCACCGTCGTCCGCATCCAATGTCGTGCTCGGCGGTGGGGTGTTGTGCGTGAAAGGCGATCTCACCACCTGGAGCATTCAGGGGCCGGGGACCCTGGTCGTCAGCGGCTCCCTCTCCATGGAAGCGAGAACGGGGGTCAGTCCCGGTGTGACCGTCATCGCCGGCAAGTCGCTGGTTTTTGGACAGGGCGTGATCGTGTCGAACGAGTGTGTGCTTTACGCATCGCGGAGCATCCAGTTCAACCAAGGCGGCAGCATGCTCCTGCAGAGTTCGCTGCTCACGCCGGGCTCGATCACCGGCAACCAATCGTTCGCGTTGAGCGGCCTCCTCTATGCCGGCGGAGCGCTCGACCTGAGGAACAGCGCCAGCCTGACCGGTTGCGTCGTGGCCGGCGCCAGCGCCTCCTTTGATGTCGCCCTGCTGACTAAAGTCTCCATCACGCACGACCCGTCCCAGCTTCCGGAACACCCTCCCCCCGGTTTCAACGTCGTCTGGCGTCGCGAGGGGTGGGAGGAATGGTGATCAGGTCAGGGCCGATCATCACCGGGGTCGACCCGTACCCCTGGCGTTCGATCGTGGCCCAGAGCCGGAGGAAACAGTCCACCACCGTGGGATCGAACTGCGTGCCGGCATTCCGCTGGACCTCCTCGCGGGCGGCGTCGGCGGTCACGGCGCGGCGGTAGATACGGTCGGTCCGCATCGCGTCGTAGGCGTCGATCACCGCGAAGATGCGGGCCCCGAAGGGGATCTCGCTCCCGCGCAGGGTGCGGGGATAGCCCGAACCGTCGTAGTGCTCGTGGTGGCAGTGGATGATCTCCGCGGCGCCGGCGAGGAAGGGGATGCCCCGGACGAAGCGGCATCCGATCTCCGGGTGACGCCGCATGACCGCCCACTCGGCCTCGTTGAGGGGCTGGGGCTTGAGCAGGATGGAATCGGGCACGCCGATCTTGCCGAGGTCGTGGAGCAGGGCCCCGTACTCCACCGCGGGCATCTCCTCAGGCGGCACGTCCAGCTCCCGCGCCAGCAGCACGGTGAGCTCGCTCACCCGCTGGCTGTGGCGGCCCGTCTCCTGCTCGCGGACGTCGAGGATCGTGGCGAGCGACTCGATGGTCATGCGGTACGACGTGCGCACGTCGTTGAGCGCGGTCGACAGGGCCGCGCCCTGGGTGCGCACCTCGTCCTCGAGGTGCTGCTGGTAATGCCGGTTCTCGCGGACGAGGCGGCCGTGCTCCACGGCGCGGCGCACCGTGCGACGGAACTGGTCGATCGCCACCGGCTTGGCCATGAAGTCGAACGCCCCCTGGCGGAGGCTGTCGATGGCGTTCTCCACCGTGGTGTAGCCGCTGATGACCACCGTCGCGATCGTATCATCGATCTGCCGCAGCTCGCGCAGCAGCTCGAGTCCCGAGCGGCCGGGCATGCTCAGGTCGGTCACCACCGCATCGAACCGCGCGTCCGAGCTCCGCAGGAGCGCCGCGGCCTCGTCCACGCCGGCCGCGGTGGCGACGGTGTAGTCCGGGACCTGTTCCAGCGCCGAGGCCAGCATCCGCGTGACCGCCGGCTCGTCATCCACCACCAGCACCCGCGCCGGCGGCGGCGGCTCGCCGGCCGCCTCGACGGAGGAGGCGGGGGAGGACCCGACGGCCAGCTCGGGCTCCGCCGCGTCGTGCGACCAGAATGCCACCCCGTTGCGCCCCCCCTGTTTCGCGCGGTACAGCGCGCGGTCGGCCCGCGCCAGCACATCGGGGAAATGGGACCGGGCGCGTTCGCTGTCGGCGATCCCCGCCGAAAGCCGGAGCGGCACGTTGATGTCCGGGCGGAGGAACGTGCGGCGCCGCACGTCGTCGATCAGGCGGGCCGCGAACACGCGCGCCTCGGACAGGCGGGTCTGGGGCATGATGACGACAAATTCGTCGCCGCCGTGGCGCACCACGATGTCGGACGAGCGGGCGACGCCGCTCAGGACCGCCGCGAACTCGCGCAACAGCCGGTCGCCCGCCTGGTGGCCGAACTCATCGTTCAGCTTCTTGAAGTCGTCGAGGTCGATGACGACGACGCTGATCGCCTCGCGGTGGCGCTCGGCCAGCGGCCAGAGGTAGCGCAGCGCCTCGCGCAGGTACCGCCGGTTGTGCAGGCCCGTGAGCTCGTCGTGGATCGCGATCTGGCGGATGTGGCGGAAGGTGAGGGCGGCGGTCGACAGTTGGTGCGCCACGTGATGCGCGAATTCCACGTCGATGCCGGAGAACGCGTGGGCTTGCACGGCCCCCGCGACGGCGAGGCCGACCAGCCGCCCCTCGTGCAGCAGCGGCAGACTCAGCAGGCTCTCCAGGACCGCCGGGCTGTTTCCGCCCCCCGCGACGCCGAAGTGAAAGGCGTGCAGCCGCTGCCGGTTGAGCGCGCCGCCGCGGAGCCATTCCGCCTGCGACAGGATCTCTTCCTCGAAGATGCCCAGCACGTCGGGGGCGACGCGGACGGAGGCGTACACGGCCAGCACCGGTTCCTCGTCGATTTCCAGCACCCCCGCGACGTCCGCGCGGAAGATGCTCTGCACCCCGATGCCGAGACTGCGCAGGAGATCGGTGAGGGTCTGGTTCTCCCACACGGTCTGCGCCAGGTGGCGGAGATGGCGGAGCTGCTGCCGCAGGGAGGTCCGGCCCGCGCCCGCCGCGCGGCCGCGCAGGCGCCGCCGGTGCCACATGGCCTCGGTGTGCACCGTCCGGCGCATCATGTGCGGCGAGGTGCGCTCGGGATCCAGCCAGGCCATCGGCATCCCGCGGGACATCGAGGTCCGGCGATCCTCCCCTTCCGACGCCAGCCCGATCATGCCGAGCCACGGCCAGATGCGGCGGCATCGCGCCGGCAGATCCGATCCGTCCAGACCGGGCAGGTCGGCCGACATCATCGCCACCTCGACGTCGGCGTGCAGAAGCGCGTGCACCGCCTCGCGGCACGTGGAGGCGGACACGGCGCTGACGTTGCCCCCTCCCTCCATGGCCGCGGCGATCCCGTCCCGTATGCGCGCGTCCGGATGGGCGATCAACAGATGGATCGGCGCCATTTTCATAGGTCCAGGGCCGCGGCCGTTGCCGCGCCCGTCCGCGGGCGAGTATAGCGTCTTTTCGCGCGTCATGCACGGTCCTGCGCTGAGGATGTCCTGCGCTGAGGATGCCGGTGCGGCGGAATCCCGCGAGCACAGGCTGTCGAGCACAGGCTCGCCCCCGGCGCGCGGACACAATAGAATCCCGCTGTTTCCGTCCTCTGTCTGGGGCCCGCGGTCGCGGCGCCCGGCGGGGATACCCGATGCGCAGAGTATTCCGATGGATGGCGGTGGGGATCGCGGCGGCGGCCGTTCGGCCCGCGCCGGCCGCGCCGCCTGCGCCGCCGGCCGCGAACAAGGCGGCAGTCCCCTCGCTCCTGCCCCGCGCGCTGGCCGGGCCGTGGAGGGAGGTCGGGGCGATCGTCTTCTGCACCCGCACCCGGTACGACGACGGCCACTGGTACGCCAACATCGGGTACTACTGCGACGACGAGAACCGCAAGGCCTACGCGGGCAACGGCGCCCCGGACGACGGGAAGCTCTGCCGCCTCGACGTGCGGACGGGGGAGGTCACGGTGCTCCTGGACGCGAAGGGCGGGTCGGTGCGCGATCCGCAGGTGCACTACGACGGCCGGAAGATCCTCTTCTCCCATCGGCCCGCGGGCACGGACCACTACCACCTCTACGAAATCGGCGCCGACGGCTCCGGCCTGCGGCAGGTCACCGACGGCGCGTTCGACGACATCGAGCCGGCGTATCTTCCCGACGGCGACATCGTGTTCGTGTCCACGCGCTGCCGGCGGTGGGTGAACTGCTGGTACACGCAGGTGGCCACCATGCACCGCTGCGACGCCGACGGCCGGGACATCCGGTGCCTCTCCGCCAACACCGAACACGACAACACGCCGTGGGTGCTCCCGGACGGACGGCTGCTCTACATGCGTTGGGAGTATGTCGACCGCAGCCAGGTCGAATACCATGCCCTGTGGGCGAGCAATCCCGACGGCACCGGCCAGACCATCTTCTATGGCAACATGCACTCGTGGATCGTGATGCTCGACGCCAAGCCCATCCCGGGCACCGCCGACATCGTCGCCACCTTTTCTCCCGGTCACGGCCGCAACGAGCACGCGGGCACGATCACGGTCGTCAGCGCCGCGCGCGGGCCGGACGACCGCTCGATGGCGCGGGCGCTGCACAAGGGCGCCGACCACCGCGATCCCTGGGCGCTTTCGCCCGACCTCTTCATGGCCGCCACGGGCAACCGGATCGTCCTGCTCGACACGCAGGGGCGGCAGGAGACCCTCTACACCCATCCCGGCGGAACGGCGGTGCACGAGCCCCGGCCGATCCAGTCCCGCCCGAGGGAACCGATCGTTTGCAGCAAGGTCCGCCCGGAGGAACCGACCGGCCGCCTGGTCCTCGCCGATGTGTACCGGGGCCGCAACCTGCCCGGGGTGAAGCGCGGCGAGATCCGGAAGCTGCTCGTGCTGGAATCGCTCCCGAAGCCGGTGAATTTCAGCGGCGGCATGGACCTCACCTCGTGGAGCGGGACGTTCACGCTCGAACGCGTGCTCGGCACGGTGCCGGTCGAGGCCGATGGCTCGGCGTACTTCGAGGCGCCGGCCATGCGCCAGTTGTTCCTCGTCGCGCTGGACGAACGGGACCTCTCGGTGAAGCGCATGCAGAGCTGGATGAGCGTCATGCCCGGCGAGACGCTCAGCTGCGTGGGCTGCCACGAGGAACGCGTCCTGGCCCCGGAGGGGCGGCCGGGAGGTCGGCTCGAGGCCATGGCGCGGCCGCCGAGCCGGATCCGGCCGTTCGAAGGCCTGCCGGACGTGCCCGACTTCCACCGCGACGTGCAGCCGATCCTCGACCGGCATTGCGTCTCCTGCCACGGGCCCGAAAGGCACGCGGGGGGGCTGTCGCTCGCCGGCGACCTCGGTCCGCACTGGGCGATCAGCTACTTCTCGCTGCTCGCGCGGCGCCAGGTGGCCGACGGCCGGAACGGCCTTGGGAACCAGGCGCCGCGCACGATCGGCAGCAGCGCCAGCCCGCTGCTGCAGAAGGCGGGCGGGGGTCATCACGAGGTGAAGACGACCCCGGCCGAATGGCGCACGCTGTGGCTGTGGATCGAGGCCGGAGCGCCCTATGCCGGCAGCTACGCGGGTCTGCGCAATACCGCCCAACAGAACCTCGCCGGCGCCGCGCACGGGGCGGCGATGGGCGGGGTGACGCCGGTGCTGCGAAAACGGTGCGCGGAGTGCCACGGGGGCGACGGCCCGCCCGCGGCGCGCGCGCCGGCCATCCCCTACGTCGATCGCGACCGCCGCGAGGAAGAAAAGCGCGCCGGCCGTCCCCTGGGGCAGTACGAGCGGGTCGTGTTCGAGAACGACCCGATGGCGCGATACGGCGCCAACGTGATCCTCAATCTCAGCCGCCCCGAGTGTTCGGCGCTTCTCCTCGCCCCGCTGGCGAAACCGGCGGGCGGATGGGAGCGCTGTGGGGCGGTGTTCAAGGACCGGGGCGATCCGGACTACCAGGCGATCCTCGGCGCCCTGCGGCGGGGGCAGGCCGCCTACGGCGCGCCGCGCTGGGGCGAAGCGGGGTTCCAGCCCAATCCGCAATACGTCCGGGAGATGAAGAAATACGGTATCCTTCCGGCGGACTTCGACCCGGCCAGGGGAAAGATCGATTTCTTCAACACCGACCAGCGCTACTGGGAATCGTTCTGGCATCGCCCGCCGCCCCTGGCCTCCGCCCCGAGGTAGTCTGTTCCGCCGGCCTGCCGACGGTCCTGGCGAGCCCCTGCGACCACGCCGCGGAGGGGTCCGAAGTACGCGTGTTCCGTTCAGCCCCGTCCGCACCGCACCGCGGGCTGCCGAGTACGCATTTCGGGAAGTTCGAACGCACCACGACATTGCACACGTATTGACTTGCACGGGCGCGGACGGCGATACTGCGGAGGGTGTACCGCCGGCCTTGCGGGCGGGGAGATGAGATCGCTTGAACCGTTTCTTCATCCGGATGGGCGGGATCGCGCTGGCGCTGGCGCCCGCGGCCATGGGGGCCGCCGCGGCGGTCGACGACCTGCGCGCGCTGGCGGGCGGCCCGGTGCGCGTGGTCTGGTGCCAGGCGGCCGACGGGAAGAGCATCGACACGTTCGCGCAGGGGGATCGCCATCGCCTGGCGGGCCTGGACACGGAGGACGGCCGCGGCGAACGTTTCCTGCTTCCCGACACGGCCAGCTATCACAAGCCGCTGCTCACCAGCGACGGCGGGCGGGTCGTGTACACGGACTACCCGGCGAAGAAGATCTTTGTCGTTCAGTGGGACGGCTCCGGGCGCCGCGAGCTCGGCGCGGGGGTGGCCGCCGACACCTGGCGCGATCCCACGACGGGCCGGGAGTGGGTGTATGCCATCACGGGCGAGATCACCGGCGAATCCTCCGAGGGGCGTCCGGTGGTCCGGTTCCCGATCGATGATCCCAAGGCCCGCGAGGTGGTCTGGGACAAGACGGCCATGGTGGCCGACAATCTCCAGCTTTCCGCCGACGGCACCCACGTCTCCGGGCTGTTCCCGTGGCCGCATGCCGGCGTCGCCGATCTCGCCGAGCAGGGCTACAAGAGGGTGGCGCGCGGCTGCTGGCCGTCCCTGGCGCCGGACAACAGCTACATGCTCTGGGTCTTCGACGGGGCGCACCGCAACGTGACCATCTTCCCCCTCGGGAGGCGGTCGAGATGGAAGGTGCCGATCGATCGCGCCCCCGGCATCGACGGCTACGAGGTCTACCATCCGCGCTGGGCCAACCACCCGCGGTACCTGGTCATGACCGGACCGTACAAGGGCGGCGACGGGCGCAACCGGATCGGCGCCGGCGGGGACGCGGTGGAGGTCTATGTCGGCCGGTTCAGCGCCGACTTCGCGCGCGTGGAACAGTGGGTGCAGGCGACGCGCAACCCGCGGGCCGATTTCTACCCCGATGTGTGGATGGCCGCCGCCGGCGCGGCGGCGCCGGCGGCGACCGGCCCGGTCGCCGTCGCGTCCGGGGACGGACCGCGGGCGGGGGCGGCGAAGCCGGTCACCTTCCACGGCAAGCTGGTGTCGATCGCGGCGACGCCCACGCCGGCCTCCATCAAACCGTACAAACACGCCCTCGTGGTGTACGTGTACGACGTCGAACGGATCGAATCCGGCGGGCCGCTCCCCGAGAAGCGCGTCGCGGTGGCGCATTGGGGTATCCGCGACGAGAAGCAGGTGGACCTGCGCCGCCGGGTGGGGGACGTGTACCCGATGAAGGTCGAACGGTACGAGGATCATCCGGAACTGGAGGGGGAGCGGCAGATCATCGAGAGCGACGCCATCGCGCTGCCCCTCTACTATGAGGTGGGTGTTTCCGGAAGACCGTGAGTGAAGAGACCTCAAGGCATAAATCCCAAACTCCAAGGCACAGAACTCAAACTTCAAGACCCAAGACACAGGACGCGAGAGACGCCCATGCCCCATCCGCCATCCACAACGCGCAATCCTAAGGCGGCGAGCCGCAACCCAGCGGTCCTGGCCGCTCAATGCACCCGCTCCAATCCGTCCGTTCCTCCATGCAACCGCGCCGCCTTCAGAGATTGTTCCGCCACCCCTTTTTGCGGAGAGACCTCACGGACAACACCATGCGCATCCGCGTGTCAGGTCTTGGCGGAACAATCTAACTCCTGAGCCCCCGCCGTGGTCTTCAGCTCCCATCTCTTTCTGTTCTACTTCCTGCCGCTGGCGCTGCTGCTCTACTACGCGCTGCCGATGCGCGGGCGCAACCTGCTCCTGACCGTGGTCAGTTATGTCTTCTACGGTTGGGCCAATCCGGCGTTCATGCTGCTGATGCTGGTGTCGACCCTCATCGACTACATCGCCGGCCTCGTGCTCGCCGATGCGTGGCGCCTGCCGCGCGGCGCCGCGATCCCCCTCCTGCCGGCGGGCGGCCCGCGCACCCGGGCCCAGAAGGCCGCGGTGGTCGTGTCGATCTGCTCCAACCTCACCCTGCTGGGCTTCTTCAAGTACTTCAACTTCGCCACGGGCAGCTGGGACGCCTTCGTGCAGGCCCTCGGGCTGCCCGGCCTGTCGCTCGACCTCGCGTTCAAGGTCACGCTGCCGCTGGGCATCAGTTTCTACACGTTCCAATCCATGAGCTACTCGATCGATGTCTATCGCGGCGAGGCCCGTGCCATCCGGGACTTCGCCGACTTCGCCTGCTTCGTCTCCATGTTCCCGCAGCTCGTCGCCGGCCCGATCGTCCGGTTCCAGGAGATCGCCGATCAACTGGTCACGCGCACCCATTCGCTGACCCGCTTCGCCCGCGGGATTGCCTTCGTGAGCGTGGGCATGGCCAAGAAGATCCTGCTCGCCAATCCCTGCGGCAAGGTGGCCGACACGGTTTTCGACGCGGCGGGGACGACGTGCCTCGACGCGTGGTACGGGGTCGTCGGCTATGCCTTCCAGATCTACTTCGATTTCAGCGCCTATTCCGACATGGCCATCGGGCTCGGCCTGATGCTGGGATTCGTGTTCGCGAAGAACTTCGATTCGCCGTACCACTCGGCTTCCATCACCGAGTTCTGGCGTCGCTGGCACATCTCGCTCTCCACGTGGTTGCGCGACTATCTGTACATCTCGCTCGGCGGCAACCGAAAGGGGCAACGCCGCACCTATATCAATCTCGCGCTCGTGATGCTGCTGGGCGGCCTGTGGCATGGCGCGGCGTGGAACTTCATCATCTGGGGCGGCATGCACGGCGTGCTGCTCGCGATCGAGCGCGCGCGGGGCAAGCCGTCGTTCTTCGAGCGGATACCGAGGCCCGTACGCGTGGCGGCGACGTTCGTGGTCGTGCTGTTCACGTGGGTCTTCTTTCGCGCCAGGGACCTCCCGGCCGCGGCCCGATACTGTGCGTCGATGCTCGGACTGGGGAGCGCGCCCGAGGGCGCCGAACTCGTGCGGGGCGTGATCTACCAGCCCTACTACGTCGGCACCCTGCTGCTGTGCGTCTTCATAACGTGGGCCTGTCCGCAGACGTGGGACTGGACGCGCGAGATGGGCCGCGGCAAGACGATCGCCACGGTGGCGCTGCTGGCGCTGTCGGTGATCGTGCTCACGACGCAGGCCTATAACCCGTTCATCTACTTCATATTCTGACGCCATGAGTCAAGCGAGACCCCATCTGAACCGCGAGGAGGCGGCGAAGCAGGAGATGAGCCGCACCGTCATCCCGCGCCCCCTGGCGTGGATGATGGTGGCGTCCTTCGTCGCGGTCATCCTCCCGGTGCCGGTGGTCCAGCTCGCGCGCGAGGCCGGCGCGCGGCGGACGGGCCGCCTGGCGTGGCCGCCGGTGTGGGATATCCTCCGGGCGCCCGCCCGCGCATGGCGGGCCTCCTGTTCGCTCGCGGATCGCGGCCCCGTGAGCCGCGCGCTGTTCTTCGACCGCAGCCTCCTGCGCGAGATGCAGGAGTGGGAGAAGGCGCTCGAAGACAACTCGTGGCTCACCCACGCGATCCTGCCTCCCGCCCAGGCGATCCTCAGCGGCGCGCCCGGCGTCGGCAACGAAAAGGCCTATCTCGGCCGCGCAGGATGGCTGTTCTACCGGCCGGGGGTCGAGTATGTCACCGGCCCCGGCTTCCTCGACACGAGGTCCCAGCAGCGACGCATGGGCGCACCGGAGGAGTGGGCGGAGGCGATCCAGCCCGATCCGGTGGCTGCGGTCGCCGCCTTCCGCGACCAGCTCGCGTCGCGCGGGATTCGCCTCGTGGTCGTGCCGGTGCCGGACAAGGCGCAGATTCACCCCGAGGAGTTCCGGGGCGGGCCAAGGGAAACGCCGCTCCAGAACGCATCGTGGGCGTCCTTTGCCGCCGCGCTGGCGGAGCGGAAGGTCGAGGTGTTCGATCCCGCCCCCGTGCTGATGGCCTACCGGCGGAAGAGCGGCCGGCCCGCCTACCTGCGGACCGATACGCACTGGACGGCGGAGGCCATGGACGAGGTGGCGTCGGCCCTGGCGGCGCGTCTGGAGGAAGGCGGCGGTCTGGGGACCGGCGGTGCGGCGACGTGGAAGCGCGAGTCGTTGTCCATCACCAACCGGGGCGATCTCGCCGTGATGCTCAAACTCCCCGAACACGCCGGGCCGGCCCCGGAGAGCGCGACGATCCAGGTCGTGGTGAACGAACGCGGGGAGCTTTGGGCCGCCGACCGGCGTGCGGAGGTCCTGCTGCTCGGCGACAGCTTCTGCAACATCTACTCCCTCGGCGCGATGGGGTGGGGCACGTCGGCCGGGATGGCGGAGCAGGTCGGCTTCCATCTGCGGAGGCCGGTGGACCGGCTGGCGCGCAACGACTCCGGCGCCCATGCGACCCGTGAGATGCTGGCGCAGGAACTGGCCCGCGGACGCGACCGGCTGGCCGGCAAGAAGGTCGTCGTCTGGGAGTTCGCCGCCCGCGAGCTTTCCAGCGGGAACTGGAAGCCCGTGGAGCTGCGTCTGGGGCAGCCGCCGGCGACGCCGACCTTCTACAGCCCCGAGACGGGCCGCGCGGTCCGCCTTGAAGGCGCCGTTGAGACGGTCTCGGCCGTTCCGCGCGCCGGACGGGTGCCCTACAAGGATCACATCATGACGCTGCACGTGTCGGATCTCTCGGTCGACGGCCAGCCGATGCCCGGGCGGGAGACCGTCGTGCACCTCTTCAGCATGCGGGATCATCGCTGGACCGAGGCGGCGGGCCTGCGCCCGGGCGACCGGGTCCGGCTGCGGGTCCGCCCGTGGACCGACGTGGCGGCCCAGTACGAGGCGATCAACCGCAGCGAGCTGGACGACGCGGAGTTGCTGCTCCAGGAGCCGGTGTTTGGCGAGTGGGAGAAGTGAGGCTCTCCCGCCCTTCCGTGCTTCCGCCGTCAGCCGGGTTTCCCGCGGCGGGAGAATCTCAGTCGCACTCGATCACGACGGCCGTGATGTTGTCGCGGCCGCCGCGTTCGTTCGCCTTGTCGATCAGCCGCCGGACCACCGCCTCGGGACCATCCGAATGGCATCGCCACAGATGGTCGGCAAGCTCCTCCGGGCGGACATGATTCGTCAGTCCGTCGGTGCACAGCAGGAACACGTCATCGGTATCGGCCTCCACGAGGGTGGGCTCGAGTTTCATGTCCATGTCGATCCCGACGGCGCGGGAGAGCCAGACGCCGAGCGGGGTCGCCTGCTGGTCTTCCCGTTCCATCGTGGCCTCGACGATATGGGGCTCCGCGAGGCGTTCCATACGGTCGGCGCGCAGCCGGAAGGCGAGGCTGTCCCCGGCGTGCAGCAGCGTGGCGCGGCGGGTGCCCGCCTGGTCGAAGAGCAGGGTGGTGATGGTGCTGCCCATGCCCTCGATGTCGCGCTCGCAGGCCATGGCGTTGATGCGCCGTCCGGCCTCGCGAATGGCCTGCGACATGACCAGCACCCGATAGGCGTGCGCGGCCATGGCCGCGGCCATCGGAGGGTGGTGGAAGGCCTGCTCGATCATGGACACGACGGTCCCGCTGGACTCCTTGCCGCCCTCGACGCCGCCGATGCCGTCGCAGACACAATACACCCCCCACGCGGGAAGGGCCAGCATGGCATCCTCGTTGCGCTTTCGTTTCTGCCCACGGTCCGACAACATCGCGTGGGCCCGCACAGGGAACTGCAGATTCAAGGACTCACCTGACGGGGGCTCACCTCCCCCGTGCCGTATTCCCATCATCCCACCAAAACCGGCGCTCGTGCGCAATGGCGAATTCACGGGGGGGGAGGGGAGATGATAAGATGCGGCCCCGAAATGAATGATCCAGACGCTCCGGGAGTCCAATGCAAAGCAGCAGGCCTCAGCCCATGATGCCAAGCGTTCTTCGATTCCGGCCATCGACGATGGGTCGGCTGGCCGTGGCCATGGTCGCCGCCGGTCTGGCAGCCGCCACCGGAGGGACCGATTTCCGCACATGGTGCGCCGGGAAGGCCGATGCAGCGGGGCAGGCGGGCACGGCGACGATCGTCGGGAAAGACGGCTGGCTCTTTCTGGACAAGGATTTACGCCACATCGGCCGGGGCGACTTCCCGCAGGCCGCGCCGGCGGCCGACCGCGATCCGGTCGCGGCGATCGCCGACTTTGCGAAGCAGCTCGACGCCGCCGGCGTAAAACTGATCCTGGTGCCTGTCCCTCCGAAGCCCCTGGTGCAGGCGGAGGAGACGGGCGGGCCGCTGGAGGCCCCGGAGGGACTCCTGGCTCCCCTGCGGGCGCTGTACGGGAAGCTGAAAGAGCAGGGGGTGGCCGTCCTCGATCTGGCCGACGCGTTCCGCGCCGCCCGCGGTGACGGAGGGGCGCCGGTTTACTGCCGCACCGACACGCACTGGTCCGGTCGCGGGATCGAGCTGGCCGCCGCCCGCATGGCCGCGGCCCTTGGGGAGATCGGAGTGAAACCCGCCGGCCGCCACGCCTTCAAGGTGGAGAAGAAGACGGTCGAGATCGCGGGGGATCTCGCGGCAGGCGTCACGCCCCCGGCCCCGAAGGAATCGCTGGGGCTGGCCTTCGTGTCCGATGCGGCGGACGGCGCCCCGCCCGCCGATGACCGCGCGAGTCCGGTCCTCCTGCTCGGCGACAGCCATGTGCTGGTCTTCCACGCGGGCGGCGACATGCATGCGCAGGGTGCGGGCGTGGCCGACCATCTCGCGAAAGAGTGGGGCGCCCCGGTGGATCTCCTGGGCGTCCGCGGCTCCGGCGCCACCACGTGCCGCATCAGTCTCTACCGCCGTGCGAAGGCCGATCCCGCCTACCTGGCCGGCAAGAAGGTCGTGATCTGGTGCCTCGCCGCCCGCGAGTTCACGGAGGCGGACAAGTGGATGAAAGTGCCGGTGCGATGACGGCCTTTCGGGACATCCTCCGTTCCCCCGGCGCGTGGAAGCAGCTCGTCAACGTCTTCTTTGCGTCGTTCGGCTTCATCGCGTTGCGGTTTCTCCTCAGTCCGATCCGCATCAAGGTTCTCACCACGCTCCTCACCAAGGAGCAGTACGGGACCCTGGGGGTGATCATGGCCGCGATCGCCTTCATCCTCCAGGTGTCGTCGCTCGGGAGCCTGGAGTTCATGCTTCGGCGGATTCCGGGGCGGGACGATGTCTATCAATACGGCCGGTTCAGGGTCATCCTCGTCGTTTTCGGGGGCCTCGCCGCGCTCGTCGCGGTCGCGGGCGCCGGCTGGCTGTTCGTCCATCCGCCGCGGAAACTCGCCCTCGGCCCCGCGGAGATCGCCGCCTGCGCCCTGCTGCTGGTCCTGACGGTTCACCTGTCGCAGTATGTCCACTTCCTGCTCGGTCTTTCCAAGTACGCCCTCTCCCGCATCGCCCAGCTCCTGAGTTCCGACACCTGGTTTGTCGTCCTGGTGCCGCTCCTGTGGATCGGCGGCGGGCTGCGGACCGTCCACGTGCTGTGGCTGTGGGTCGGCTGGCTGGTGTTGACGATCGTCGTCATGCAGCCGGCGGTGCGGATGGGGCGCGCGTGGTCGGTCCACCCGCCGCGCCGCGAGGCGATGCGGGAGATCCTGGCGTTCGGCGTGCCGCTGATGCCGATGATCCTCGGCGAGTGGCTCGTGCGCACCCAGGACCGGTTCGTGCTGCTCGGCGTGCTCGACGCCGCGGCGGTCGGCAACTACACCCTGTGCGTCAACACCGCCACCGTCGGCATCCTCGTGGGGGGGGCGGTGCTGGACATCCTGCTGACCGAGTTCTTCAAGCGCGTCAACCGCGCCGGCGGCGGCGACCTGGCCGCGCTGGCCACGCGTCCGGAGCTGCGCGAGGGCTTCACGGCCATGGTCCGGTACGCGGCGATCGTCGGCCTGCCTTTCGCGGCCGCGATGGCGTGGACCGGCCGGCCGGTGTTGCGGGCGCTGAGCGATCCGAAGTATCTGGACGCCGCGCCGGTGCTCGTCTGGCTCGCCCCCTACCCGCTGTTCTACCTGTTGACCGTCGTCTTCGGGCGCACGCTGCTGGCGGCCAATCGCGGCCGCGAGCTCGGTTTGGCCTCGCTCGCCGCCGCGGGCTTGAACATCGCGGGCAATCTTCTGCTGGTTCCGTTGATGAAGGAAAACGGGGCCGCGCTGTCGATCGCCGCCAGCTACGGCCTGCTGGCGCTCTATCTCGGCGTGCGCGTCGGCGCGTGGCGGTGGATCGACCGCCGGCGGCTCGGGCCCGGGCGGCTGACGCTCCTGTTCGCGGCCAGCGCGGAGGCGTGTTTCCTGGCGGATCGGCATCTCGCCGCCGCGGGCGCGCTGGTCATCCTGGGCGCGGCAGGCGCGGTCATCCTGGCGGCGGTCGTGGGCCTCGGCCTCCTCCGCCGCGACGACCTGAGCCTTGCGCTGGGCACGTTCGCGAAGGATCCGGCGCTCGGCGCTCAGACCGCGAACGAACGCCCGTGAAGACGGAAGAGGCCGGGGTCAACGACCCCCTTCGAGCGAAGTTCCCAGATTCCGGCTTTCCCCCGGCTTCAGGATCAGGTCCACGGTCTTCCGCCCGTACTGCACGCGACAGGCGGCGCCGCCGGTGCTGCGCACGACGGCGGAGCCGAGCCGGCCCTCCTTCCACGACGCATCCACCTCGAACCCGCCGCGCGCCCGAAGCCCCGTGAATGCCCCGTCGGACCATGCGGAGGGGAGGGCGGGCAACAGATGAATTGCGGATGGCGGATGGCGGATGGCGGATGGGGACTGCGAATCCGGAATCCGGAATCCGGAATTCGAAATCGTCTCGTGGCTCTGCAGTAGCATCTCGCAGATGCCGGCGGTGATGCCGAAGTTGCCGTCGATCTGCATCGGCGGATGCAGGCCGAAGAGATTGGGGCATGTGTTCCGGTCGGCGAGCAGCAGGCGGACCATGCGGTGGGCGTTCTCGGCGTCGTGCAGCCGGGCGTAGAGCGCGCTGCGCCATGCGAACGACCATTCGCGCACGTCGGAATCGGGGGCCTCGCCGCGCGCGATGAGCGACGTCTTCGCCGCCGCCGCGAGCTCCGGGGTGCGCGCGACGCTGATCTGCCGGCCGGGGAACACGGCGAACAGGTGCGAGGTGTGGCGGTGGTGATCATTGGGGTCGTCGCGGTCCGTCATCCACTCCTGCAGCTGGCCCCACGCGCCGATCTGCGGCCCGAGAAGCTTGTCGCGCATCCCGGCGACCCGCCGGCGGTACTCCGCGTCCACATCCAGCGCCTCGCTGGCGGCCACGTAGTTGTCGAAGAGATCCCAGACGATCTGCTGGCAGTAGCTCACGCCGTCCTCGTGCGGACCGTGCTCGGGCGACCAGCCGTTGGGCACCACCAGCCGCCCGTCGGGCAGCGCCTTCAGTCGGTCCTCCCAGAACTCGCAGGTTTCCTTGAGGACCGGATAGGCGGTGTTCCGGAGCCATTCCCTGTCCCCGCCGAACGCATAGTGCATCCAGAAATGCTGGCTGTACCACGCGTTCGCGGTCACGTCCCACTGCCAGCCCATGTCGCCGTGAATCCCGTGCGAGGTGCGGACCGCCCACCCGCGCGACCGCCCCGACGCCGTGGCGAACCGCTTCTCCGCCGCGGTGGCCTTGCGCCAGGGCTCGAGCTGGCTGGCGATGAGACGGAGCAGCGTCGTGTGGCACTCGGCCAGGTTCGCCGGTTCGGCCGGCCAGTAGTTCATCTGGATGTTGATGTTCGCGTGGTAGTCGCTGTGCCACGGCGGGGTGTTGCTGTCGTTCCACAACCCCTGCAGGTTTGCCGGCAGACCGCCCGGGCGGGAGCAGGAGATCATCAGGTAGCGGCCGTACTGGAAGAGGATCTCCTCCAGGTCCGGATCCCCCCCCTTCTCCGCGTGCGCGCCCTTGCGCCGGTCGGTCGGCATCGCCAGGCGGTCGGCGGGGGTCGAACCGACATCGAGCGAGACGCGGTTGAAGAGCGACCGGTAATCGGCCACGTGGGCGGCCTTCAGGTCGTCGTACGTCTTCGCCGACGCGGCCGCGAGCCGCTTCTCGATGGCCGCATGCGGGTCCTCGCCGCGGTACGTCCGGGCGTAGTCCATCGCGTAGTCCGTGCCCATCGCGACGAGCACGGTGAGGGCGTTGCAGCCCGCATACTCCAGACGGCCGTCGCCGGCCCGCACGGTCCCCCCGTCCGCCAGCGCCACCAGCGTCGCTTCGTACCTCAGCCCGTTGTCCAGCGCCACGGAAAGAACCAGGCGGTTCGCGGCCGCCCGCGTCGACTCCCCGTGCGCCCCCTTGAGCGTCACCGCGCCGCTGCACGCGCCGGGCTGGTCGGCGCCGAATCGCATGACCAGCACCCCGTCGGCATGCGACGCGAACGCCTCGCGACGGAAGGCAATCCCGCCGGCCCGGTAGCTCACCGTGTGCGTGGCCGTCGCCAGGTCGAGCGAGCGGCGGTAGTCGCGCACATCCGCCGGCGTCGCGCCCGCCCCGGCGGTGACGCCGGGGATCGCGATCTCGGCAAGCTGAAAGTGCTTCACACCCGCGTTGGGCGCGAAGGTCAGGCGATAGGACGAATAGGGCTGATGGGGCTGATCCCGCTTGATCTCGAACGTCCTTTTCTCGCCCCGATTCGCGAAGGGCGGTTCGTTCTCGCGCCGGTCGAGAACGATCCACTCCCGGCCGTCGTTGGAGCCCGAGAGTGTCCAGGCGGCAGGGTCACGCGCGGGCGTGTCGTTGCCCGACGTGAAGCTGTAGCGCTCGATCGCAAGGGCCTTGAGCGGGCGGATCTCCCAGATGACCGGGCGATCCTGATGCTCGACGCACCATTTCGTGCCGGCGTCGCCGTCACCCGCGGCGGCGATCTCCTCGTGGGGGAAGAAAGCCCCGTGCCCGCTGGCGCACGCGACCGTCGCGGCCCCTGCCCCGCCGCCGCGGTCGGTCGCGACGTCCACGAAGAGCTCGCCGAGCATCTGGTACGAGCCCATCTTCGCGTAGTCGTCGGACGAGATCTCGGTCCCGGTCCAGAGACTGATCTCGTTGAGGACCACCCGCTCCTGCTCCACGCCGCCGTAGACCAGTCCGCCGAACATGCCGCCGCCGATCGGCAGCGCCTCGTTCATGCCCCTCTTTGCAGGCTGTTCGCACCATAGCGTCAGATCGCCGGCCGCCGCCGGCGTGGCCGTCAGGATCCACGCCGCCAGCCCGCCTCCCACAAGACCGCACCATCTCGTTCTCATGTCCGGCTCCTTCACATTGCCGTTGGAAGGACGATTCTCAGGTCGAACGGCTCCGACTTGACGTCGTCCAGCGCCTGCACTTCGGTGATCGCCATCCTGCGCGAGGGGGTCACCCGGTACCGCACGTAGCGGGCCTCCACCGGTTGGTCGAGCACCAGCGTGTGGTTGTGCGCGGCGAACGTTTCTTCGTCGGTCCACATGAAGTTCACCGGGATGTCTTTCCAGCGCAGCCGGAAGTCGAAGCGGCCGACGCTCCGGTAGTCCCGGCCGTCGCCGGACACGAGCACTTCCACGCCGTCTCTGACCTGCCCGCGGATGGCGTCCTGGGCGGGATAGCCGTGGACGTGCACGCGAAACGCCCCCAGCCGGCGGGATTCGCCGAGGTCGACCGTGATGTCCGGCCCGTTGCCCTTGTCCCAGAGCGCGCCCTCGCGGTAGCTCGTGCCTCCGGAGTAGCTCGATCCCACGCGCCCGTCGGTCAACTTCCGGCCGTCGGGATCGCCCGCGCCCCAGCTCTGTTCGGCCGGAACCGGAGGCACCGAAACCGCATAGGGGCGGCCCTGCGCGAAGTTGGTCCCACAGGTCACCCACCGGCCGACCCATTTCGTGGCGCCCGCGATACGGGCGTCGGTGTCGCCGCGCATCCGCGAATCCGGGGGGCCGTTCCGGCTGATGGACAGCGCCTCCATGACCGGATGATCCGCGCCCCCGACGTCGAGGGTGTACGTGGCCGGCAGGCGTTCGATGCGCCGGGTGTGGGTGCGCCCGACGAGGGAGTAGTCCTCCTGCCGTTCCTGCCAGGAGAAACAGACATCCAGGGGGTCCATCCGCGCGTCGGCCGGCTGGTGCCGCGCCTCCATCCGGACGGAATAGAGCCCCGCCTTCCGCAGCCGGTACTTGAACCATGCGCTCCGCGCGCCCGGCGGGACGTGGGTCGTGACCTCGCGATGGTAGTCGTCCCACGGGGGATGGGTGTCGGCGAAGGAGTAGCTCCGGGTCCAGGTCCGCCCGCCGTCGAACGAGTGCTCGAAGTCGATCGCCGCGCCGGGCTCGCGCACGTACATCCTCGCCTCCTGCACGATGCCGCACAGGTCCTGCGGGACATCGATCCTGAAGACCACGTGGCCCTCGCCCGATTCGTCCGGGTTCATGACGGCGTTCCAGCCTTCGTGCTTTTCCCGGGTTCGGATGTTCCGCTTCTCTACGATCCAGGGCCTGGAACGGTCGCCCTGAAGGTCGGGCCAGAGCACGATGGCCTGGGTTTGTTCGCCCGCACCCACGTACACCGTGTTGCGGCCGAGGTTCAGCCGCGGCAGGGTCTTGCCGTTCACCTGCGTGATGGTGTCGAACCGGATGTTCCGGAGCTGCGCGTCCGACGGCTGGCCGCGCGGCCGCAGGAGCAGCCGGACCAGCGCCTCGTACGCCCCGTTGACCTCGTCCACCAGCCTCAAGTCGACCTTGTTCAGACCCTGTGTGCCCGCCCGGCACACGTCCTTCCAGGTCATGCCGTTGTCGGCGCTGACCGACAGCGTCGCCTCGTCCGCCTCACCGCGCGTGAAGAGGTCCGCCGTGATGCGCGTGCTGGCGATCACGTTGGCCCCTTCGATCTTGAACACCGCCTCCGCGTCGCCGGCGCCGGCGGGCTCCAGTCCGGGGTTCAGGGCCCGGAGGTTCCGGCCGACGTGAAGCGCTCCCGCGAGGCCGTCCTCTGTCAGTTCCGGCTCGAACGTCCGCACCCCGTTGCCGCGAATGCGGTAGCGGTAGTTCGCCGCCTCGGGATCGCGCGGGGTGCCGTCCTTGTTCGCTCCGTTGGCGACGAAGTACGCGGGGTCGGATGACTGCTTCTCCCCCGTTCCCGCCGGGTCGAGGCGACGATAGAACCGGCTGTACGTCTCGCCCTCGCGGAGGTTCAGGATGCAGCGATGCCCGCGCTCGGCGTCGTTGAAGTAGTAGCGGTACTTCAGCGCCGACGGCGCGAAGCAGTCGCGGCCGATGTGCCGCAGATCGCGCGGGGTGTCGGCCCCCTCCAGGAATCCGTCGGGGCCGGTTCCGTTGAGCGCGTGGTAGATGGCGATATGCCCCGGTTCCTCGCGCCCCCCGGAGGCCGCGCAGCCCAGGGTCTTGCCGATGTCCTCCACCCCCGCGATCGTGCGGCCGTCGCACAGGGTGTAGATCACCGACAGGCTGTTGTCGTAGTGGTGCCACCGGCCGTCGTAGAAGACCTCGGGCACGGTGTGCAGCGCGATATCGTAGTACCGGACCGGGTAGCCCATGTGCTGCCAGATCGCGCAGTTGATGCCCGAGATCGTAGAGCACATCGTGTACCCGTAGTCGTTGAACTGGCGGATTGGGTCTGTCTCCGCCTTGCCGTGCAGCTCCATCGGCTGCGTCTGGCGGCGGCCGATGTGATTCCAGTAGAACAGCGCCCAGCATTTCTCCGCGTCGGTCTTCCACCTGCTGGTGGCGCTGTAGACGAGGCTGTCCAGATCGGTGTAGTCAGGCGAGGCGTCGGTGACCACCCGGAGGTTGCAGATCTGGGCACCCGCGGACACGGCCGCCAGCCATGTGCCGAGGGCCATGACGCGAGAGCATGACGTTCGGTTCATGAGGATCGTGCCGCCGCGGCGTGAGTTGTCACCCGCGGCGGATTCGCCGCGCCAAGGGTGGGGGAACGGCGGCCGCGTGACAAGCCCGATGTCCTCGATAACTTGACGATGCGCGGCAACCGTGATAGCGGAGGGCTCGCTGTCCATCGGGGAAGTGGTTTCTGTACATCGCGCATCGAGCGCATGAGGAGAAGAGCATGAGCACCGTCGTCTGTCTGCTTCGCCGCCCCGCCGCCGTCCTGCTGGCCGCCGTCCTGGGGTCCGCGGCCTCCGCCGCTCCGGAGCCCATCAGCCTGAAAAGCCTGCTGCGCGAGATGACGGACCTGGGGCGCCTCGCGGAATTCCCCGCGCCGGCCTATACGTGCCGCCAGTTCTCCTCGTACGACCGGGCGTCGAAGAGCCCCGCGGAGAACTGGTTCGCGAACGGCGACTGCGGGCAGTACCTGCGGGTGGAGGAGCGCGACGGCCGGAAGGAATTCGTGATGATGGACGCCGACGGGCCCGGCGCGATCGTCCGCATCTGGTCCGCCAACCCCAACGGCACGCTGCGCATCTACCTCGACGGCGCGGAGAGGCCCGCGCTGGAGGCGCCGATGAGCGAGCTCCTCGGCGGCCGCGTGGCGGGCCTGCCGCGTCCGATCGCCGGCGAGTACAGCAAGGGGTGGAATCTCTACCTGCCGATCCCGTACGCGAAGCACTGCAAGGTCACGAGCGACCGGGGCGAGTTCTACTACCACGTCAACTACCGCACCTGGCCCGCCGGCACGGCGGTGACCCCCTATGACGCCGCGCAGCTCGCCGCCGCCGCGGCGGAGCTGGCGGCCCTGGCGCGCGGGCTGGACGCGCCGGCCGGCCTCAACCCGCCGCCGCAGGGGAGCGCCGCGAAATCGTTCGCCGCCGCCATCGAGCCCGGCGCGGCCGCCGTGCTGGGGACCTTCGAAGGCCCGCGGGCGATCCACCGGCTCCGGGTGCAGTACGCCCCCACCGGCGACCGCGACGAACCCGCGCTGCGGGGGCTGGTGCTGCAGGCCGTTTTCGATGGAGAGACCACGGTCGAGGCGCCGCTCGGCGACTTCTTCGGCACGGGGCCGGGGCTCAACGCCTACGAGTCGCTTCCGCTCGGCGTGACGAAGGAGGGGCGGCTGGAGTCGCGGTGGGTGATGCCCTTCCGCCGCTCCGCGCGCGTCTCGATCAGGAACCTCGGGCCCGACCCGGTTCGCGTGGAAGGGGCGATCGACACCGCCCCGCGGCCATGGACCGACGCCTCGCTCCTGTTCCACGCCCGGTGGCGGGCGCAGCACGGGGTGCCCACCGATCCGAAGATCGACTGGAACTACCTGACCGCCCAGGGGCGCGGCGTCTTCGCCGGCGTCGCGTTCGCGATCGACAATCCGGTCAAGGACTGGTGGGGCGAGGGCGACGAGAAGATCTACGTCGACGGCGAGTCCTTCCCCAGCCACTTCGGCACGGGCACGGAGGATTACTACGGCTACGCCTGGTGCTTCCCGGCGCTCTTCACGCACGCCTACCACAACCAGCCGCGGTGCGACGGCCCCGGCAACTACGGCCGCACGAGCGTCAACCGGTTCCACATCCTCGACCGCATTCCCTTCCAGCGCGATTTCCGCTTCGACATGGAGCTGTGGCACTGGAAGAAGTGCGAGGTGAACATGGGCGTCATCGCCTACTGGTACGCCGCGCCCGGCGCGACGGACGGTTTCCGCGCACTGGAGCCGGACGACGTCGCCGTCCTGCCGCTTCCGGAGTATCAGCCGGCCAAGGTCAAGGGCGCGATCGAGGGCGAGGGGATGAAGATCCTCGCGAAGACCGGCGCGCCGGAGGTGCAGGGGTGGGGCGGCACGAGCGGGGAGGCGCACCTGTGGTGGAAGGACGGACAGAAGCCCGGCGACACGCTGGTGCTCGGTTTCGAGGCGCCCAGGGACGGCCGCTACCGCGTGTTGGCCCGGTTCCTGAAGGCGAAGGATTACGGCATTGCACGCTTCGCGGTCAACGACCAGCCGGCCGGCGAGCCGATCGACTTCTACAACCCCGAGGTCATCGTCACCGACGAGATCGACCTCGGGACGTTCACGCTGAAGGCCGGCGAGAACCGGTTCTCCGAGACCATCGTCGGCGCGAACGAGAAGGCCATCAAGGCCTACATGGTCGGACTGGACTACCTTCGGCTGGCGCCGGTGGAGTGAGGGGCGGCGGCCGATTCGTCGTTTCGGATTTGGCGGCCACGGCCGTTCGTTCTATGCTGTCGCCGCCTGTGCGGTTCCTGACGGGAGTCTCGGGACGCGGGGCCGGAGGAGAGGAGTGACGATGAAGCGCATCGCAGGACTGGCGGCAGCCGTGGGGTTGCTTCTCGGGGCGATCCCCGCCCTCGCGGCGGAGGGATCCGTCCGCGTGCTCGTGGTCACCGGCGGGCATGGGTTCGAGACCAACGAATTCTTCGCCATGTTCAAGGAGATGCCGGGCATCGCGTTCGAGGCCGTGCAGCACCCTGACGCCCAGGCGAAGTTCTCGGCGGAGGCGGCAAGGAACTACGACGTGATTGTTCTGTACGACATGTGGCAGAAGATCGACGCGGCGGGGCAGCGCGATTTCCTCGCGCGGGTGAAGGAAGGCAAGGGGCTGGTCGCGCTGCATCACGCGATCGCCAACTACCAGGAGTGGCCGGACTACGCGCGGCTGATCGGGGCACGGTACTATCTCAAGCCGGAGGTGGTCGACGGGGTCCAGAAAGCCCAGTCGATCTACAAACACGACGTGGACCTCAAGGTGCGCGTCGCCGATCCCGACCACCCGGTGACGCGGGGGGTGAAGGACTTCGCGATCAACGACGAGACCTACAAGCTCTTTGACGTCGATCCCAAGGCCCACGTGCTGCTGACCACGGACGAGCCAACCAGCGAGCCGAAGATCGGGTGGGCCCGCGAGGACGGGCCGAGCCGCGTCGTCTACATCCAGCTCGGGCACGGCGCGAGGGCCTATCAGTCGCCGGAGTATCGCCAGATCCTCCGCCAGGCGATCCTCTGGACGGCGAAGCGGTAGGATGTACCGGCCCATGACCGATTTCACCCTCAGCCCCGAGGAGGCGCGCGTGCTCGGCTGTCTCATCGAGAAGCAGATCACGACGCCGGAGTACTATCCGCTGACCCTCAACGCCCTGGTGGCGGCGTGCAATCAGAAGAACAACCGTGACCCGGTCACGGCTTTCGACGACCGGACGGTGGTGCGCGCGCTCGACGCCCTGCGCGAGCGGAAGCTCGCCGCCATGGTGAGCGAGGCGGGCGCGCGCGTGCCGAAATACCGTCATGCCGCCGCCGAGGGGCTGGCGCTCGATCCTCCCGATCTTGCGCTCGCGTGCGAGCTGCTGCTGCGGGGGCCGCAGACGCCGGGCGAGCTGCGCAACCGGGCCGGCCGTATGCACCCGTTCGCCAGCCTCGCCGAGATGCAGGAGCGGCTGGAGGCCCTCGCCAGCCGCGCCGACGGGCCCCACGTGGTGAGACTCCCCCGTCAGCCGGGCACCAAGGAGAGCCGCTATATGCACCTGTACGGCGGACCGCCGCCCGTGGCGGCGCCGGACGGGACGCCCGACGCACCGCCGGAGCCCGCCCGCCTGGAGATCAGATCCGAGAACGAGCGTCTCGCGCTCCTGGAGGCCGAGGTGGCCGCCCTGCGCTCCGAGGTCTCGCAGATGGGCGAGGAGCTGCGTCAGTTCCGGCGGCAGTTCGAGTAACACTCAGCCGCAGTAGCCGTCACGCCGTACCGCCGTCTTTGCCTGTCGGCTTCTTGCTTCGCGAGGAGCGCTGCGCAGGACAGGTCGCCGCCCTAGAAGACCGGAGGTGTCGGGGTTGGCCATTCGTTCCACTCATCCGGAGGCCACGGCTCATAGGGATACTCGGGGTGATAGTGCTCGTACACGGGCTCTTCCTTCTTGCGCCGAGGGGGAGGCGCGATCTCCTGTCGCGCACCGACATTCTCCTCGCGTCCCGAGGCTGACACGGCCGTCCGCGGAACGAAGTCCACGGGCTCGGTCCAGAGGTCGCCGCCGAAGCTGTCCATCGGCGGCTGACTGGCGATGCCGCCGGGGCCGAACGGCACGGTGACGCGGGCGCCGGCGAAGTACTGGGCGTCCTCGAAGTCGCGGTCGAAGTAGGCAATGCCGTCGATCGAAAGGAGCGGATGCGGTTTGTATTCGACGCGGGCGGACCAGCCGTTCTCGGAGCCGACCTCGTCGGCATCGAAGGCGTAGAAACCTCCCAGGACGCGCGCGACGCCGAGCCAGGGGGGGATCGGTATGCGGACCCCCGCCTCGCCGTCGACCCCGGACATCGGCGCCTCGTACCGCTCGAAGGTCCGGACGATCCGTCCCCCGTTGGACAGGAGCTCCTCCTCGACCTCCCGCTCGATCAGTTCGGCGTCGTCGTCGGAATACCGTCCGCGGACATTGAGCGTCAGCCACTTGTCCCGGTACTCCGTGCCCGAAGCCCACAGGCCGAACTGGTTGTCGTAGGGCGAGTTCTGGCTTTCGTAGCGGCCGTAGAGGGTGAACCGGCCCTCGCGGGCGCCGGTCAACCGCCGGAAGATGAGTCCCGCGCTCCAGTCGTTGTACTCGCCGCTGCCGACCGAGACGCGCGGATTCAGAAGCACGACACTGTTCTCGGAGGCCCAGGTCTTGATCAGACCGTCGGCGAGCCCGAGTCCGAGCCCCTCGCCGCCGAAGCCGCCCACCGTCAGGGCGCCGGTCGGCGGTTCGGCGGGCGCCGCGCCGCTCGCGGGCTCGTCGGCCCAGATCATCCCCACGCCAAACGACAGTGTCGCCACCGCCACCGGGATCATTCGATGTGTTTTCATGGAAGTGTCTCTCCCCGCATCGCTTCAATAATAGCCCCTGCCACAGCGGATGCAATGCCCGTTCGCATTCCTTTTTCAGGGCGAGAGGGTGAACGTGCCCGACACGGGAACCGAATTGGTCAGAGTGGTATACGCAGAACCTGTGAATGGGCCGGACCAGTCTCTTGGAAACTCCATCTGCAATGTCATTGCGAAGAACGGGGCAAGATCGATGTAGATGGGCCACAGATACCCTCGATAGAGATCCAAGTCCCATGTGTAGTTACTTATCGTGCCGGATGGACCGATGCTGCTGGTGTAGGTTCCCCCTCCCGCGGCATCGAATGTGATCACAAGCGTTCCGAGTCCCTCGTCAAAAACCAGGGTCAGGGCACGATTGGCGAGTTCCGGTACGACGGGATACTGGGCGCCTCCACTGAGGAAAAAGAGCTTCGAGTTGGTATAGGGCAGAGTGCCCAGCCCGATGTGATTGGTGACGGCGTCGTACACGTCCACCCCGATGTGCTGAGAATTCCACGCAACGAAATCGGCTGTGAAGAAAACGGTGCTGTCAAAATAGCGTGGGGTAGGCTGCACCAATTGGAGCAGGGGCGCTGTTCCTTCCCACCAGACTCGTGTGTTCGATACGACAGGAAGGCTTTGTCCCGAGATGTCGAAGGTCATGGCGGCGGCGCCGACCCGACGGATCGAGACGTCTTGCATGATGACCGGCGTGAGCGGCTTGTTGTTCGCATCCCGAGGAACCTGGCTGATGGCGTCGATCACGGACTGCCCCGCCACCACGCGGCCGAATATGGTGTGGACATCGTCCAACCACGGAGTGGCGGCCACGGTGATGAAGAACTGTGATCCGTTCGAGCGCGCGCCCGAGTTCGCCATCGAAAGTACCCCTGGTCCATCGTGGCGAAGTGCAGGGTCGAATTCGTCCGGGAAGATATATCCTGGACCGTCATTCCCCAGTCCGTTGCGTGACCCGCCCTGGATCATGAAATTGGTGATGACGCGATGAAAGGTCAAGCCGTCAAAGAAGGCATTGGTTCGCGCGTGTCCGGCGACGGGGTCCAGCCACGCCCGCGCGCCGGTGGCGAGGCCGATAAAGTTCGCCACGGCCTTCGGGGCCTTGGCGTATTCGAGCCGGCAGGTGAAACTGCCCATGCTGGTGGTGAAATCGGCGTAGATGCCGTCCGACTGCGCATCGGCGCGCAGGCAGGTGAAGGCGAGCAGCACGCCCGCCGCCGCTCTGCACCCGGTCGAAAGAACATGGCCGCGATTCATGGAAGACCCTCGTTCGGGCCGTGCTACCAGAGCGCGGGGCGGGCGGCAAGCGCAGAAGAACAACGCGTCCTCCCGTGGACGGATCCGCGGCCCGACGGGGCGGGCCGCCCACCGGCGCGGATCTCTCTCGTGGGCGGGCTGTCCCGCAGCCCGCGTGCGCGATTCCATTCAGGCGCGAGAGACCGGCCGGTTCCTCAGTGAGGATCGTCGCGCAAGGCCTTCCCGTCGCGGCGGAGAATGCGGTAGTTGATGACCACCAGCACGGCGCCGGCGACGGCCTGGGCCAGAATCCAACCGGCCAGCAGCCAGCCGCCGACGCCCCCCGGCCAGATCTCCTCACCGGCGATCATGTGATACAGCAGCAGGCAGGCCTGAGGCGGACCGGCAATGAGAAAGGGGATGACGATCACGCCCTCCAGCATCACGCCGAAGAGGAGGAAAGCCACGGCCTTGCCCCGCGCTGCGCCGTCCGGCGTCACGCGATCCGTCCGGCGGGCATCGCGCCCGCGTTCCGGCATCGGCGCGCGCCTCGCAGGATGAAGAGCAGCGCCGTTCCGATCAATGCCAGCGCGCCGGAGGCGGGCTCGGGGATGATCTCCGGCGTGGTCGCCGGGTCGACGTCGTCGAGGCCCGCGGCCCGGTACTGCTCCTGCGTCTCCAGGACCACCGCGCCGGACACCTCGGTCACGAGCTGCCAGCGCCGGGCCAGCGCCACCGCCGCGAGCCGGTCGGATTCCGCCCGCGAACGCCCGAGCCGCCGCACCTCGTCGGCGGCCATCAGCCGTACGACGTGCGCCGACGCTTTGACCGCGTCGCCCGGCGCCCCCTGTCCGGCGGGCAGGCGCGTTCGCTCCCACCCCAAGAGCGGTTTCCGCCCCGCCCATGCGTCGAGCAGCGACGCGACATCCGACGCCCCTCCGCGCACCAGCGGCATCTCGCGCAGCGGCGTCAAGCGCCCCAGCTTCTCCGTCAACCGGTCCGGGCCGCCGCCGAACTGGCGGGCATACACCGGCGGTCCCGCCGGCGAGCGTTCCCACCGCTGGCTGAGGGCCTCCACCGAATCGGACTCGAACGGCTGGGTGGCATGGAGCCAGAGCACCGCCCCGCGCGGCTCCGCGGCGGCCCAGTCCCACGCCCGCACGAGCGCCGCCGCGTTGTCGCAGCCGCCGGCGAAGCGGAGACGGTTGACCGCATCGGCGGACACCTCCAATTCGAGGACCTCATCCGAGGCCACGAAGACGCGCGCCGGGATACCCGGAGGCAGGCGCCCGAAGATCTCCCGCAGCTCGGCGCAGGCGGACTGCATGCGGCGGGAGCCGTCGACCACGATGGCGAGGCGCTCCGGCGCGGCGGCGGGCCGTTCGACCAGGTGCTGCAGCACCACCGATTCCGATTCGGCGCGGTCGTCGCGACTCCAGGCGACGGCGGCCACGGCCGGTCGACGGCAGGCGATGACGACGTCTTCCTCGACCTGTGCGCCCGGCGCGTCGCCGCGAAGGGCATACCGGCCGTCCGCGGGCTGCGCCACGCTCAGGCCGGCGGGCGGGACGAACTCGCCGTCGCCCTCGATCCACACCGACGTCGTCAGGTCCGCGGCTGGCGCGAAGTTCGACTCGAGGATGCGCGGGAGGGCGAGGGCCGCCTCTTCGCGCGACGCCAAAGCGAGCGGGACGGTGACGCCGATGCGGGTCTTCATCGTGCCGCCCGCCGGCACGGGATAGCACTGCACGAGCACGCGGTCGGGGCCGGCCGTGGTCACCAGGACGGGATCGCGCCGGCGTCGGACGACCTTCTCGTAGGCTTCGCGGACCTGACTGCGGCCGCCGAACGCGGCCTCGCGCTCCTCGCCGTTGATCCACAGCGTGAGCCGCGACACCACGCCGCCGGCCGGAAGGCGCAGCAGGGCGCGGGCCTCGCGCTCCCGCTCGGCCTCGTTGCGGAAGACCAGGGTCCATTCCAGGTAGGCGACGCCCGCGGCCGCCTCCACGCGGCCGTCGAGACGGGATTGAGACAGGGAGAGGCCCTGGAGACGCGCCGACACGCGGTCGCCGGCCTGGTCGAAGTCCCACTCCGCATCGTCGAAGATCATCCCGCGGCGTCCCCGCATCGGCGGCGGACGGACGGAGTTGAAGGGGCGGCCGGTCACCCGGTAGTACACCTCGCGCACGCGCTCGATGGAGACGGGACGATGGCGCAGTTCATACAGCCAGACCAGGGGATCGGCCTGGAACGCCCGCCGCAGGTAGGCGGCGCGCAGGAGCTGCTCCTCGTCGCCCAGCGTTCGCAACAGGCGCAATCCCCGCGCGCGGACCGCCGGGTCCTCCGACACCGCCATGTGAACGCCGGAGAGGGTGACCACGCGGGGCGCGGCCGCGATGGAGAGGAGGGCCAGGGCCGCCAGTATGGGTTTCCAGAAGGCGGCCGGCGCCGGGCGTCGCTCGGCCGCGGCGACGATCTTCATCCGCCGCCGCAGGACAAGGGCGCAGACGAACGACAGCAGCGGCGCCAGGGGCAGGAATCCGATGCCGAAGAAGATGATGGCCACCACGGCGAACGGCGTGACGACGGCGAACATCAGCGCATAGAAGAACGCCACGGCGACCGCGAGGCCGTTGAGCCAGCCGGCGGTCCGCCAGCCGCGGCGCCCGCCCCCCCTCAGCGCGCCGATCGCCAGTCCGTTCGCCAGAGGAACGACCGCGATGAGAAGGCCGTTGACCCAGTTCGGTATCGGGTCGAGGAGCGTATTGGCGCACATCGAGGTCAACGCCTCGATGACGAGGGTCAGCAGCGGAAGCAGGACGCCGAAGAGACCGAGGACAATGGCCGCGCCCAACGACAGGGGACGCACCGGCAGGGCGGGCGGATCCGACCGGAGAAGCGGAGGGGGCTCGGCCACGGACGGCGGCGCCTCCGCATCGAGGCGGTCCAGCACCGCCTTCACCTCGCCGGCCGTCACTTCGGGCGCCGCGCCGGCCGCGGTGGCCTCGATCACGTGCGCGCGCCAGTCGGCAAAGACCTCGTCGGGATCGGCCCCCACGCCCAGCAGGTCGGCGCGCCTGCGCTCACACTGTTCTTCGAAGAACCGGCGGGCATCTTCCGTCCAAGGTCTCATTTGACGTCCTCTCCGCCGAGTCTCCGGCTCTGACGCACCAGGCCTTCCACGTGGGCGTTCATCGACTCCAGCGCGCGTCGTCCGCGGGCGGTCAATGCGTAGTACTTGCGGGCCGGCCCTTCCGGCGATTCCTCCAGGCGGGTGCTTACCAGCCCCTGCAGGCGCAGGCGCGACAGCATCGGGTACAGCGTCCCTTCCGTGATCCCGAGACCCGGAAGCGAGGCGAGCGTCCGAACGAGGTCGTATCCATAGCGCTCCCCCTGGGCCATCGCGTTCAGCACGCACAGCTCGATCCAGCCGCGCCGAAGCTGCACGGTCCAATTCTCAAGATAGCCGGTTTCGTCCATGACGGCTACCTTGTATCGCAAGGTACATGGCGTGTCAAGGCACTTATTGAAGATTCTCTCCCGCCGTCGGGGGAAGCCGACCGCGCCATCTTCACCGGCGTGCGCCGTCCGGCGTTGGATCGTCAGCCGCGTCGATGCACGGATCGCGCGCCCGCAGGGGTTTTGCTTGCGAAACCTGCTCTCGGGCGTCGGCGAGCGTCGCTCCTACGGCCCATCGGACTCACCCTCGCACGCTCCCTCACGTGACGCCGCGGATCGGGAGGGCGCGGCGTTCGCGCATGAACACGTGATCGTCGTGCCGACGCCGTGACGCCGGCGGATGTCGAGCGTCGCCCCGATCATCCGGGCCCGATGGCCCATGATCTGCAGGCCCATGCCCTGTCCGTTCCGTGCCCCGTCCGCCATGCCCACGCCGTCGTCCTCAACCGTCAGAATCACGGTTTGCGAATCAGCGTTCAGGCCGATCACAATGTGCCGCGGTCTGCCATGCCTCACCGCGTTGGTCACGGCCTCCTGGGCGATGCGGTAGAGGTGCAGCGCGGTGTCGGGACTATGGACCGGCGCGGGCATCGCCGGGGAGAAGACACAGGAGACGCGGAAAAGGAGACGGGTGGTTGAAGCCATCTGTTCGAGCGCCACGCACAGCCCTTCGGAGTCCAGCTCCACCGGGCTGAGCCCCTTCGCCACTCCCTGGGCCTGGGTGAGGGCGTCGGCCAGCAGGTCGCGGATGCATCGCGCCTCCTCCACCTCCGGCAGGTGGAGATCCCCCAGTCTTCTACTCAGGGCGTCGACCTTGAGGGAGATCCCGACCAGCAGCTGGCAGAGCCCGTCGTGGAGGTCCCGCCCTATGCGCCGCTGCTCGCGGTCGCTGATCTCCAGGATCTCGCGCTCCAGGCGCTTGCGCTCGGTGATGTCCTCGGAACAGCCCGTGATGCGCGTGACGCGGCCGCTCTCGTCCCGCACCGGGAAGAAGCGCGCCCGTATCCAACGGGTGGATCCGTCGGGGTGGAGGATCCGGAACTCATCCTCGCAGTTGTTCCCGGCTCGCGCCGTCTGTCCCGACGCCCTTACCCGGTCGCGATCCTCCGGATGCACCATCTCAAACCAGGAACGCGGATTGGCATAGACGCTCTCGCAGGGGCGTCCCCAGATCTCTTCGAAGGCGGGGCTGAGGTAGAGGATCCGTGACTGTTCGACCTCCTGGATCCAGAAGACCTGCCGGATGGCGGTGGTCATCTGGCGGAAGAGCGCCTCGGACTCGCGCAGCGCCTCCAGGGCCTTCTTTAATTCAGCCGTGCGCACCTCCACGCGCTGCTCCAGCTCCTCGCGCAGACGCCGCAGTTGCTCCTCCACCTGTTTGCGGTCGGTGATATCGCGCACGACGCCGACCCAGTGCGTCGGCCGCCCCCCGTCGTCGCGCACGACGGAAAACGAATCGAAGAACCACCGATACGTCCCGTCCTTGCAGCGGAACCGGTATTCGGCCGATCCGTGCGGTCGCCCTTCCGCAAGTATGCGTTCGACCGTGCGGCGCGAGGGCTCCGCGTCGTCGGGGTGTATTCGCTCCAACAGGTGCTGCAGTCCGGCGCGCGTGAACTCGTCGGCGGTGTACCCGGAGATGCGCGCGTAGGCCGGGCTGACGTATTCGTACCGATCCGTCCGAAGATCCCGGCTGTAGATCATGTCCTGGGAGTACTCGTGGATGAGTCTCAGCCGCCGTGCCATCTCCCGCGCGGAGGCCTCGGCCTGCCTGTGGGCCGTGACATCCTTGACAATGGCGAACAGACCGCGGATGCGTCCGCCCACCACGACGGGGCCGCCGGTGACGAAGATCTCCCTCCGGGTTCCGTCCCTGGCGATGAAGGCGATTTCCACGTCCTCCGAGATGCCATCCATCTGGTCTTGAAAGGCCTTGTGCGCAAGCGCCCGGACATCGGGCGGGCACAGTTGCTCAAACGTCATGCCGCGCAGTTCCGCCTGCGAATACCCGGAAAGCCGCTCCGCCGCCGGGTTGACTTCCAGGAACCGGCCTTCGCGGTCGAGGCTGACGATCGCGTCGAGGCTGTACCGAAACAGGGATGCATGCCAGGACGCCTCCGGACGCGCCTCTTGCGCCGCACCGGGCTTTCCAGTCCCCGCTGGGCTCTCCGTACTGTCGTCTGCCATTCCCCTGACCCCCGTGAACGGCACGAAACCCCCGCCGTCCTCCGCCATGGATGCCGGCGTTCATCCCGCCGGATCGGCAGTACCTGCGCTTTTACACCTTCCAGGGCGCGATGTCGCCTGCAAGATGCAATCTTCTTGACCTCATTCTGTCCGCCGTCGATCCGCCCCCGCGCCGTCCGGGCGAGAGAACAGGCTTCGCCCACGCCCGCCTGCCGGATCGCGCGACTACGCGCCCGGCCCCTGCTCCGCCTGCGGGACGCGGTACCGCGCCGTGCCCACTTCGCGAATACTCCGCTTGTATTCTTCGCTATGGGTCACGGGCGCCGGCATGGCTGTCGGAAGCACCTCCGCCGCCACCGGCACCAGGCGCCCGCGGCCGGACCATCGCCGGATCCCGCCGTCGTTCCAGTAGACGGCGGCGCTGCCGTTCGCGCCCTGCCCGATCGCCTCTTCGATCCGACGTTTCAGGTCGATGGCGGAATCCGCGCCGACGCGCAGTCCCAGCGCCCCGGCCAGCTCGCGCAGGATCTCCCAGTTCGCCTTCTCCGAGGGCGGCCGGACGGCGCGCGGGAAGGCCAGGAGCCGGCCCTCGAAGTTGCACCGTGTCCCTTCCGACTCCAGGTACGTCCCGCCCGGCAGCACCGCGTCCGCGGCCCGCGTGGTCTCGGTTTCCGTCCAATCCATCGCCGCCAGGAACTCGACGTTGCGGAACGCGGCCGCGGTCCGGTCGTGGCGCAGCGGATCCTCGCCGAGGATGAGCGCCGCTCTCAGTCCGCCGTCGCTCAGAATCCGGCGCAGGCCCTCGCGCGTCCGGGCTCCGGGCAGCGGCGCGGCGGGCCGGCGGCCCGCCGCGAACGCGGGATCGGCGCCGCAGATCTCCAGTCCCGCGCTGTTCCCTTCCGCCCTCGGCAGCAGCACGTCCGCGCGCACGCCCGCCACCTGCAGCAGCAGCGCGAGGTTCGCGAGCGTCTGGAGGTCTCCGGCCGCGCGATCCCGGGAGCGATCGGGGCAGAAGATGAAGACGACCCGGCGCGCCTCGCGCACCAGCGCCGCGGCCCGGCGGATGTCCGCCTCCTCGACCCCGCTCTGCGCGACGACCGACGCCATCGGGAAGGACCGTCCCTGAAGGAATTCCGTCCCTCCCGGGAGGCGCGCGATCGCCTCGCCCGAGAAGTACGCCTCGTCCAGCAGCGCCTGCAGAATGCCGTTCCAGAGGACCGCGGCCCGACCGCGCATCGGGTCCATCGTCAGCGTCGCCAGGGCCAGGTCGGCCGGGTCGAGCGCGGAGCTGGTGACGATCAGTCGCGCCCCCCGGCGCACGGCGGCCATGACGTCGACCTGGAGCACGAGGTGATCGGCCTCCAGGTCCGTGTTGCAGCAGACGATCAGGTCGGCGTCGCCGATCACCGACCGGTCGGAGGTCGACGCGGTGAATCCGAGCGAGGCGTCGAGCTCGCCGGCCTCGCGGCCCGCGCCCAGGATGGAGAGCGAACCGATGTTGCCGGTGCCGAGCCCTTCGCGGGCGATGCGGCCGGCCAGGTACAGCTCCTCGTTGGTCAGGTCGGGCGAAACGAAGACGCCGACCGACTCCGGGCCGTGCTTCGCGGCGGCGGCCTTCAAGGCGTCCGCGATGCGCCGGCACGCCTCGCCCAGGCGGGTCTCGACCTGCGCGCCGGCCGGGCGGACGAGCGGCCGGGCCAGCCGCTTGCGCCGGATGTACAGCTCGACGCCGAACCGGCCGTACCGGCACAGGTACGCCCCGGGCTCGCCGGTTCCCGCGATGTAGTACCGATCGTCGCCAAACCTCTTCACCGTGACCGGGCATCCGAGCGAGCACATGGCGCAATGGGTCCGGACGTCCCGCGCGGAGAGCGAGGCCCGGCCGGCGAAGCAGTATTTCGCCGTCAGCGCGGCCGTCGGGCATGCATCGATGCAGTTCCCGCAGCTCACGCAGTCCGTTTCGACCAGCGGATCGTTCATCGCCGGCCGCATCTCGGTCTTGAATCCGCGGCCGACCAGGCCGAGCGCCGAGAGGGGCAGCATCCGGCCGCACGTGCGGATGCACCGGGCGCAGAGGATGCACTTGTTCGGATCGTAGATGATGTACGGGTGCCGGTCGTCGATCCGGTGCTTGCGGATATGGCCCTTGTACCGGTTCATGTCGACGCCGTATTCCCCGGCGAACGCGCGCAGGTCGCAGTCCGCGTACCGCACGCAGCCGCAGGCGAGACAGCGGGCGGTTTCGTGAACGTTGTCCTCCGGATCGAATCCCGTCGCCACCTCCTCGAAACTGCCCTCGCGCCTCCCGAGGTCGAGATGGTGCACCTCGTGGCGGGTGCTCTCCCGGATCTCGCCCAGCTCGCTCTTGCCCGGCTTGCCCCAGAAGGCCTTGCTCACCACGAAGGGCGCGGGCTCCGGCTTCTGGCCGGTCAGGAACGCGTGGATGCCCCGCGCGGCCTTCTGGCCGTCCGCCACGGCGTCGATGACCACGGTCGGCCCGTCGTCGGCCGCGTCGCCGCCGGCGAAGATGCCCGGGACATTCGTGGCCATCGTGGCCGGGTCGGACACGAGGGTGTCCCATTTCGTGCGCTTCAGCTCGGCGTCGCCGGCGGACACCAGGCCGTCGAGCACGGGCGACTGGCCGATGGCGGAGACGGCCAGGTGGCAGGGCAGCTCGAACTCGGAACCCTCGAGCGGCACGGGGCGGCGGCGGCCCGACTTGTCGGGCTCGCCGAGTTTCATGCGGATGCAGCGGAGCGCCCTGAGCCGGCCCGCGTCGGCGACGAGGCCGACCGGCGCGGCCAGTTCCATCAGCTCCACGCCTTCCGCGATGCCGTCCTCGATCTCCATCTCGTCCGCGGGCATCTCGGCGCGCGTCCGGCGGTAGAGCAGGATCACCTTGTCGGCGCCCAGCCGCCAGGCGGTCCGCGCCACGTCGATCGCGGTGTTGCCGCCGCCGACCACGACCACCGTGCCCTTCACCGGCTCGGGCTCGAGCGCCTTCTCGCGGAGGAAGTCGACGCCGGTCACAACGCCGCGCGTGTCGAATTCGCCTGCGACGCCCATCGGCTTCGAACCCCACGCCCCGGCCGCGAGGAAGACGGCGTCATGCCGCTTCCGCAGATCCCCCAGCGAGACGTCCTTGCCCACCCGGACGCCGCACCGGATCTCGACGCCCGTTCGGCCGATGTACTCGGTCTCGCGGTCGATCACCTCGTCGGGCAGACGGTAGGTCGGAATGCCGTAGCGGAGCATGCCGCCCGCTTTCGGCATGGCCTCGTAGACGACCGCCCGGTGGCCGCGGCGGGCCAGGAACCACGCCGCGCTGAGGCCGGCCGGCCCGCCGCCGACGATGCCGACGGTCTTGCCGGTCGCGGGCGCACAGACGGGCTGGCCGTCGTACGCGCCGGGGGCATCGGTGACGTAGCGCTTCACGGCGTTGATCCCGACGGGGCTGTCGATATCGGCGCGGCGGCATTCGATCTCGCACTTCCGGACGCAGACCCGGCCGCAGACGGCGGGCAGCGGATTGGCCTCGCGAATCAGGTCGACCGATTCCCGGAGGTGGCCCATGGCGGAGAGCGCCAGGTAGCCCTGCGTGTCCACGCCCGCCGGACAGGCCAGCCGGCACGGCGGGACGCAGTCGGCATAGTGGTTCGAGAGGAGCAGTTCCAGGGCGGTCTTCCGCGACGCCAGGATGCGCGCGTTGCGGGTCTGCACCTCCATGCCCGGCGCCACCCGCGTGGCGCAGGCCGGCACGAGGGCGGGCCGTCCCTTCACCTCGACGACGCACAGGAAGCAGGAACCGTACGGCTCCAGCTCGGGCGAGTGGCACAGCGTCGGAATGTCGTCGAGCCGATGCTGCCGCACCACCTCGAGGAGGGTCGTGCCGGGCTCGGCCTCGACGTCCTGTCCGTTGATCTTGAGCTTCAGCTTTTCCACGACACCGATCCTCTCATGCCTTGTAGATCGCGCCGAAGTTGCACGACGAGACGCACTTGCCGCACTTGGCGCAGACGGCCGTGTCGATGACGTACGTCCCCTTCGGCTGGCCGGAGATCGCCGACACCGGGCATTGCTTCGCGCACAACGCGCAGCCGGTGCATTTGAGGGGGTCGATGAAGAAGTCCACCAGCGCGTTGCAGTACGCCGCGGGGCACTTGCGGTCCCTGATGTGGGCCTCGTACTCGTGGCCGAAGTACTTCAGCGTGGTCAGGACCGGGTTCGGCGCCGTCTGCCCGAGCCCGCAGAGGCTGGCGTCCTTGATCTGCGCCGCCAGGTCGCGGAGTCTGTCGATGTCTTCCGGCGCGCCTTCGCCCTGCGTGATGCGGTCCAGGATTTCCAGCAGGCGCAAGGTGCCGATGCGGCAGAAGGTGCACTTGCCGCAGGATTCCTTCTGCGTGAAATCGAGAAAGAAGCGCGCGATCTCCACCATGCAGGCCGTGTCGTCCAGGACCACCATGCCCCCCGACCCCATGATCGCGCCGGTGCGCGGAATGCTCTCGAAGTCGACCGGCGTGTCGCCCAGGTCGGCGGGTATGCAGCCGCCCGAAGGGCCGCCCATCTGGACGGCTTTGAACGCGCGTCCGTCCTTGATGCCCCCGCCGATCTTGAACACCAGGTCGCGGATGCTCGTGCCGCACGCCACCTCCGCGAGGCCGCCGCGCGCGATCTTCCCCGCCAGCGCGAACACCTTGGTGCCGCGGCTTTTCTCCGTGCCGAACGCGGCGTAGGCCTTCGCGCCGTGCGCGACGATCCACGGGACGTTCGCGTACGTCTCCACGTTGTTGTTGTTCGTCGGCTTCTGCCAGAGCCCCTTCTCCGCCGGAAACGGCGGCCGGATGCGCGGCATGCCGCGGCGGCCCTCGATGGAGGCGAACAGCGCCGTCTCCTCGCCGCAGACGAACGCGCCCGCGCCCTGCTTGATCTTGATGTCGAAGTCCAGGCCGGCGCCGAGGATGTCCCGCCCGAGGTATCCCGCCTCCCGCGCGGCGGCGAGGGCGAGGGTCAGGCGGTGAATGGCCAGCGGGTACTCGGCGCGGCAGTAGATGTAGCCGTGGGACGCGCCGACCGCGCGCGCGCAGATGATCATGCCCTCGATCACCGAGTGCGGGTCGCTCTCCAGCACCGAGCGGTCCATGAAGGCGCCGGGGTCGCCCTCGTCCGCGTTGCAGATCACGTACTTCCCGTCGCCCTTGCTCGCCGCGGTGAACGACCACTTGAGCCCCGTCGGAAAGCCGGCCCCGCCCCGCCCGCGGAGGCCGGAGGCCTTCACCTCCTCGACGATCGCGGCGGGGGTCATCTCGAGCAGAGCCTTCCGGAGGGCGACGTAGCCGCCCGCCTGTCGGTACTCCTCGATCGACTCCGGGTTGATCGTGCCGCAGTTGCGCAGGACGATCCGCTGCTGCGCGGCCAGGAAGTCGAGCTCGGAGCCCCCTTTCGTGCCGTCGGCGTCCTCGCAGTAGACCGTGTCGCCCGCCTCGGGAGGGACGCCCTCGAGCACGTGGCGCCGCAGGAGCTCCGCCGCGCGGTCGGGATGCACGTCGCCGAAGATCGCGCGACGGCCGCCGTCGCGGATCTCGACCAGCGGCTCCCGGTAGCACATCCCGATGCAGCCGGAGATCGACAGATCGAACGCGTCGGGGTGTTCCGCGTGGAGCGCGCCGAGCCTCTCGTGAACGGCGCGCGCGCCGGCCGAGACCCCGCACATGCCCATGCCTACGATGACCTTCTTCATGTCACACATCTTCCGTCATTCACATTCGCCCGGATTCCGCGGCGAGGGCGAGGCCCCGCGCATCCGCGCGGCAGATGCCGTGCGCATCCGCGCATCCTCTTCCGGCGGAATCGTCTAGACGGTGGCTTCCGCGGCCACCGCCGCCTTCTCGCGCCTGCGGATGCCGCGCAGGATCTTCCTCACCGACGCCGGTGTCAGCCGGCCGTGGGTTTCGTCGTTGATCATGATCACCGGCGCGAGCGAGCAGCAGCCCAGGCAGGCGACGGTGAGCAGTGTGAACACGCCGTCCTCCGTCGTGTCGCCCACCTCGATGCCCAGCTCGTCCTGGATCGCGTCGAGCAGCATCTTGGCGCCCGACACATGGCAGGCCGTGCCGCAGCAGACCCGGATCACGTGCTTCCCGATCGGCATGAGCCGGAACTGGTTATAGAAGGTGATCACGCCGTACACCTCCGACTCGGGTATGCCCGTGACGCTGGAGATGTGGCGGATGGCCCGGCGCGGGATGTAGCCGAAGTGGTCCTGCGCCGATTGCAGCAGCGGAATCAGCTCGCCCGGCGCCCCGTCGTAACGCCACAGCCGGTAGTTGAAGTTCTCTTCAGGTTTCACGTCGTCTGTCTCTCCGGGTCACCGCTCAAAAAAATGAGCGCTACTGATACCAGAAGCCCCCCGCGGGATCAATCCCCGTCCAGCGATCGGAAGGTCCAGCCTCACTCGCTTCCAGGCTCTGGATGGGTGGCCGCCCCTCTCCATCTCGCGATAGCGGCCATACGCGAAATACCGCACGGGCATACTACGAAAAACGGAACGAGCCGACGCAGCGGGCGAAGACAGGCGAAAGGGAAAGCGTCGTCGTGTTTCGGAAGACCCGGTCAGGGCCGCATCGGCCTCTCACGTGTCGATCATCCGGATGATCCGGGCCTCGCGGACGCGCAGGACGCCGTCGATGTGGCTCAGCCGTTCGATCGCCTTGCGCACCTCTCCGCCCGCCTCGGCGGCCGCGATCATGCCGATCAGTTTCGCGCCCTGTTCGATCACGTCGCAGAAGACCACTTCATCGAGGAGGGAGACGGCCGCGAAGACCGGTTGGAGGGCGTCCCTGTCGATGTCCACGATGAGGTAGCTGGCGGCGCCGGGGTGCTTCTCCGCCTGCGCCGGTGCCGCCGGCCCCGCCCCGCGCCGGCAGGTCCTTATGAACTGATCGACATCGGGGTCGAGCCTCGGATGCTCGGCGGGCGAGGTCGAGACCACCTGCACGCCCCGCACGGAACGGACCCTCCCGAGAAGGGCGTCCATGTCCTCCCTCGAAGCGGCCTCCACGCGGAGGATGATGTCCACGTCGCCGTGCACGGCATCGCACGACCGGACGCCCGGCATCCCGTCGAGTTCCGTGAGGATGGCCAGGCTGCGATCCGGCTCGGCGATCCGGATGGCGAGATAGGCGCGGGTGGATTCGGGCGCGGCGCGCGCCTCGCCGGCGGATTCCGCCCTCGCTTCCGGATGCGCGGGTGCCGGCGAAAGAGCGCCCATCGCCCGGACGACCTCGCGGATGCCGAACGGTTTGTCGAGGTACGCCGTGTTGGGTTCGGAAAGCACGGCCTGCTTCAGTTTCTCGTCGCCGAAGCCGGTGATCATGAGCACCGGCAGGCCGGGGAACAGGTTCCGAACCCCCTTAAGGATCGTCATCCCGTCGATGCCCGGCAGGAAGATATCGATGACGAGGCCGTCGAACCCGGCCCCCTGCCTCCGGGCGGCGCTCAGCTCGTGAATCGCGGAGATGCCGTCCGGACAGGCCACGACGGTAAAGCCCTCCTGTTGGAGACCGGCGCTCAGGCTCCTGCGGATGGCCGCCTCGTTATCTACCACCAGTATTCGACCTTTCACTCACGTCTCCCAGGGCGGCGAACGCCGCAATGAAAGCCTGTTCTTTGTCCAACGGCTGTCCTGCCGAAGCGCGCCCAGACCCAACCGACGGCGCCGCCTTCATGGCCTCGCCCGAGGTGGGCGCGGCCGGGAGGACGCGCCGTTCCATGCCTGGTTCATACCCGGGATTCCGGCATGGTTCATCGAACACCCGCGGGGCCGGGCAGGCCGACTAAGATAGGCGCCGGCCCACAATTAGAAAGGAAAAAAGAGGAGGCTACGCAGAGGCGTGCATAACGTCGGGAAAGGCGCTAAGGTGCGCCGGTTGCGGCCGGGCGGCGCGCCGCGAAGCTATGGAGAGAACGGATGAAGGGAATAGTTCTCGCGGGGGGCACGGGCAGCCGGCTCCACCCGATCACGCGGGCGGTGAGCAAGCAGCTGCTGCCGGTGTACGACAAGCCGATGATCTACTACCCGATCTCGGTGCTGATGCTGGCCGGGATCCGCGAGATCCTGATCGTCTCCACGCCGGAGGACCTTCCGCGGTTCCGCTCGCTGCTCGGCGACGGCGCCTCGTTCGGCGTGCGCTTCGCCTACGCGGAGCAGCCGCGCCCCGAAGGTCTCGCCCAGGCCTTTCTGATCGGCCGGGAGTTCATGGGCGGCCAGCCGGTGGCGCTGGTGCTGGGCGACAACATCTTCTACGGCCATGGGTTCGGCGAGGTGCTGGAGCGCGCCGGGCAGCTCAGCGACGGCGGCCTGGTGTTCGGCTACCCGGTGGTCGACCCGGAGCGCTACGGCGTGGTGGAATTCGACGCGCAGCGGCGCGTGACCGGCATCGAAGAGAAGCCGTCGAAACCCAGGTCGCGCTACGCCGTGCCCGGTCTGTACTTCTACGGCCCGGACGTGACCGCGATCGCGGCGGACCTGAAGCCCTCGCGCCGGGGCGAGCTGGAGATCACCGATCTCAACCTGGTCTACTTGCGCCAGGGCCGCCTGAGGGTCGAGCTCCTCGGCCGCGGCCTGGCGTGGCTGGACACCGGCACCCACGACTCCCTGCTTCAGGCGTCGAATTTCGTGCAGACCATCCAGGACCGGCAGGGGCTCAAGATCGCCTGCCTGGAGGAGATCGCCTACCAGGCCGGCTGGATCGATCGCGCCCGGCTTGAAGAACAGGCGCGCGCGATGGCGAAGAACGAATACGGGCGATATCTCCTTCGTCGGCTGGAGGAGGACCTCTGAGATGGCCCTGAGGTGCATGGAGACTTCGCTTCCTGGCGTGCGGCTGTTTGTGCCGGACGTCTTTCGCGACCCCCGCGGCTTTTTCATGGAGGTCTTCCACGAGAGGAAGTACGCGGCCCTCGGTCTCGAAGGTCGAATGGTCCAGGTGAACCTCTCGCGCTCCGCGAAGGGGATCCTGCGCGGCCTGCATTACCAGCTCCGCCATCCCCAGGCCAAGCTCCTGGGCGTCCTCCAGGGCGCCATCTACGACGTCGCCGTGGACATCCGCCGCGGGTCGCCGACCTTCGGGCGCTGGTTCGGCACGGTGCTGGAAGCGGAGCAGCGCCGCCAGATGTTCGTCCCGGCCGGATTCGCCCACGGGTTCTGCGTGATGAGCGACACCGCCGAGGTGTTGTATCAGTGCAGCGACTACTACGCGCCGGAGGACGAACGAGGCATCGCGTGGGACGATCCCGCCCTTGGCATCGCGTGGCCGCTGGAGGGTCCGCCCGTCCTGTCCGACCGGGACCGGCGGCATCCGCGGCTCGCGGAGGCGGATCCCGGCGCCTTGCCCGTGTATCAACCCCATGGATCGCCGGGTGCCCCCCCATGCCTTTCGTGATCCTGCTGGCCGCCGTATTGCTCCTGCCGCTGGTCTGGTTCATCGCGACCTACAACGGGCTCGTGCGGCTGCGGAACTTCTGCCGCGAGGCCTGGGCGCAGATCGACACCGAGCTGAAACGACGCTACGACCTCATCCCGAGGCTCGTGGAGGTCGTGAAGGGCTATGCGCAGCATGAACGCGCCGTGCTGGAGCAGGTCGTGGCCGCGCGGGCGGCCGCCGTGGCGTCGGCGGGCTCGCCGGCGAGCCAGGCGCGCGACGAGAACGCGCTGGTGCAGTCGATGCGCAGCCTGTTCGCCGTGGCGGAGGGGTATCCCGACCTGAAAGCCAGCCGCGTCTTCCTCCAGCTCCAGCAGGAACTGGTCAACACCGAGGACCGGATTGCGGCGGCCCGGCGTTTCTACAACGCCAACGTCCGCGACTTCAATACGCGCACCGAGGTGTTTCCCGCCAACGTCGTGGCGGGCATGTTCGGCTTCGTGGGCCAGGAGTTCTTCGAGGTCGAGGACCATACGGTCCGCCTCACCCCCGCGGTCCAGCTCTCCACCCCGCCTCCGTTGCCCGCGCGATGAGCCCGCCCGACCCCAGCGCGCGCGACGGCGGCGACGGCGCGGTCCGCTCCGGCGCCCCGGCGGTCTGCGACTGCTGTGGCGCCGGACCGGAGCGCTGGGAGCGGACGTGGCCGCGGGCGGGGCCCGGAGATCCAACGGTGTCGTTCGTCACCTGCCGGGCGTGCGGCCTGACCTTCTCCACGGCGCCGCCGGCGGAGGACCTGGTGGCCTTCCACCGCGAGCAGTATGCCGAGCGCGCCGCCGGGCGGCCCGCCGCTTCGGGCGCCCATGATCCCGGCCGCATGCGCGAGAAGCACTACTCCGCGCGCTACCAGCGAAAGGCCCGCGAGATGCTTCGCCGCGCCGCCGCCCTGCGCGCTGACCGGCGGCATCCCGCGCGGGTGCTGGAGGTCGGTTGCGCGGCGGGGGGGATGCTCAAGGCCGCGCGCGATCTGGGATTCGCCGCGACCGGCGTGGAGGTGTCGCCCCTCGCCGCGGAGCCGGGTCTGCGCGAGCACGGTCTGGATATCCGCATCGGACGGCTGGAGGAACAGGCGTTCCCGGAAGGGGCGTTCGATCTCATCCTGCTCTACGACATCGTCGAGCACGTCACCGCCCCCTCCGCCATCCTCGCCGAGTGCGCGAGGGTGCTCGCCCCCGGCGGCGTGCTGGCCGTTCACACGATCTGCGGGCGTTCCTCGTGGACCGCGCGCGTGTGGGGGCCGCGCTACTTCATGGCCGACCCGGGGTGGGGCCACGTGGTGCTCTATTCCCCCGCCGTGCTGCGGCGATACTGCGCGCGGCACGGCCTGGAGCCCGTTCGACTGTGGACGCACGGCTTCCGGGCCGTTCGCGCCCCCCGCGGCCGGCGCCTGCCGTGGTGGAAGCGGATGTGGATCCGGCCCGTGGAGAACCTGGCCCACCACCTCGCCCGCCTCGCCGGGAAAGGCCACGGGGTGCACCTGCTCGCGCGAAAAAAGGCTCGACCCGTCCGCGCGGCGTCGGGATGATGCGTGCGTCTTCAGCGACGCGGCGCGGGGTGTGCGCCGCCGCGCGGAGCAGGACGAAGAACGAGAGGGAGAGCGATCATGGCGCAGTTCGAGGGCAGGGTGTTGATGGTTGGCTACGGCTCGGTGGCGCAGTGCGCGCTGCCGCTTCTGCTCCAGGAGGCGAGGATCCCGCCGAAGCGCGTCACGGTGATGGATTTCGAGGATCTCCGCGCCGCGATCAAGCCCTACACGGCCCGGGGGGTGAGGTTCGTCCGCAACCGGATCACGCGCGAGAACATGGGCGCGCTGCTCGGGAAGTACCTGAAGGCCGGCGACCTACTCATCGACCTCGCGTGGAACATCGGCGCCTGCGACATCCTGCAGTGGTGCCACGACCAGGGCGTGCTCTACGTCAACACGTCCATCGAGCTGTGGGATCCCTACGAGAACGCCGCGCGCAAGACGCCGCAGGAGAAGACGCTGTACTGGCGGCAGATGGCGATCCGCCGGATGATCGCCGCGTGGAAGACGCCCGGACCGACCGCGGTGCTGGAGCACGGCGCGAATCCCGGGCTCATCTCCCACTGGACCAAGCGCGGCCTGCTCGACATCGCGGCGAGGGCGCTCGCCGAGAAGAAGTTCAAGGGCGCCCGGGCGGAGGAGATCGCGGACCTCGCGAAGCGGCAGGCGTTCAACCGGCTGGCCTGGAAACTCGGCGTGAAGGTGATCCACTGCAGCGAACGCGATACTCAGGTGAGCGACCGGCCGAAGGAGGTCGACGAGTTCGTCAACACGTGGAGCATCGAGGGCTTCCGCGAAGAGGGGACCACGACCGCCGAGATGGGCTGGGGCACGCACGAGAAGCAGCTTCCGGCCCTGGCCTTCACCCACAAAACCGGACCGAAGAACCAGATCTGCCTGGCGCGGATGGGCATGAACACGCGGGTGCGTTCGTGGGTGCCGCACTGGACCATCGAGGGGATGGTGGTCCGCCACGGCGAGGCGTTCTCCATCTCCGACCGGTTGACCGTCTGGGACAACGGCAGGGCCGTGTACCGTCCGACGGTGCACTACGCCTACAACTGCTGCGACGCGGCGATCGTGTCGCTGCACGAGCTGCGCGGGCGGAACTACGAGCTGCAGCCGCGGCTGCGGATCATGAACGACGAGATCGCCTCCGGCGCCGACGTGCTCGGCGCGCTGCTGATGGGCCATCCGTTCAACGCGTGGTGGACCGGCAGCAACCTGAGCATCGAAGAGAGCCGGCGCCGGGTTCCGCATCAGAATGCCACCACGCTCCAGGTCGCCATCTCCGCCGTCGCGGCGGCGATGTGGATGTTCGAGAACCGGGAGAAGGGCGTGCGGCTGCCCGACGACCTGCCCCACGAGTTCATCCTCGGGATCGCCGATCCGTACCTGGGGGAGAACCTGTCGATCCCGGCCGACTGGACGCCGCTCCAGCACTACCACAACCCGTTCGCCCGGCAGCAGAAGCCGGACCTCGACTGGAAGGATCCCTGGCAGTTCAGGAACTTCCTCGTCGTGGACTGAGGACGGCGATTATTTCAAATCGTGGCACGATCGTGTCACGATTTGAAATAATCTCTACGGACCTGCCGGCGGGGCGGACGCCGGTTCGCCGAGATCCGGTCCGAGGCCGACGCACGACTTGCCGATGAGCTCGAAGATCCAGAGGCACATCGGGCGCGGCGTGCCGTGAAGGCGCGTGGTCGCGCCGCCGCCCCACGATTCGAGTTCCATGCGCGCGTCGGCCGTCTCGGCCTTGACCACGGCCAGGGGCGGCACAGCCGTGCTGACGATCGCCTTGATCGGCCGGTCCTGGTCGTCGATCGCGTCGACCTTGAAGACCTCCAACGACCGCCCTTTCCATTCCATCGTCTCACGGCCGCCTTCCGCCTTCTTGATCACCGGCGTGATCTGCGCCGCGCCTTTCTCCCCGCTCTTCAGGTACTTCTTGGGCACCCGGAAGGGGGCGGTGCCCGCCACCTGCACGATCACGTCGTAGATCTCGCCCGGTCCCCCGGGGGTCTCCTCCGTCAGGAAACGCGTCACGACCGCGGGTTGGCCCGGCATCTCCACCTCGAGCTCCATCCACGCCGCCGGCTTCCCGCGGCGCTGGATGCGCTCCGTGATCGCCACCCACATCTTGTAGTGCGCGTTGGTCCGCAGGTCCTGCACGTCGTAGACGGCCCAGACGCCGTTCGTGAACATGAAACAGTCGAGCGCCGGGATCATCGGCGACGGCTTCGAGCCGGCCGGCTCGGCCCCGGGCGACACGACTCCCAGGGCCCCGCACACGATCGACAGCACTACGCCCATACGCCATGAATGCATGGTCATGCTCCGTTCTCCCGCGTTGTAAGGGACCGCCGCACGGCTCAAGGGGACCGAACCGCGGGGGCGTTGTCAAGCCGGGAGGGCTTGTCGGCGATGCGGCCGACAAGCTGCGACGCCGCCGGCTTCAGGGCGGCGCGGTGCCGTTCCACGGCGGCGCCGATGGTTCGGAGGACCTCCGCGTGCGCACCGGCCACGCTATTCGTTTCGCCGATGTCGTCCGCCAGGTTGAACAGCAGCGGCGGGTCGTGCGTCTCCGGGCCGTCCCTGCCGTACGCCGAACGCGTGATGTAGTGCGCCTTCCATGGCCCCTGCCGCGCCGCATAGAGCGTGGCGCCGCGGTAGTAGAGAAACACGTCGCGTTCGACCCGGCCCGCGCCGAAGAGGACGGGAGCGAGATCGAGCCCGTCCATCGGCCGGTCCGCGGGCGCCGCCGCCCCCGCCAGCTTCAAGCTGGTGGTGAAGAGATCCATGGTGCAGGCGAGCCCGTGCTCAATGCGCCCGGCGGGGATGCGGCCGGGCCACCACGCGATGCCGGGGACGCGCATGCCGCCCTCCCACGTGGAGCCCTTTCCGTCGCGCAGGGGCCCCGCCGTCCCCCCGGCCGCGCCCATCGTCAGCCACGGGCCGTTGTCGCTGGTGAAGAACACGAACGTGCGCTCGGCGAGCTTGCCGCGGCGCAGCGCGTCCAGCACGGTCCCCACCGCCGCGTCGATTTCCTCGATGACGTCGCCATAGAGCCCGCCGGCGCTCCGACCCCGGAACTCCGGCGAGGCGAAGAGCGGCACATGCGGGAAGGTGAACGGCAGGTAAAGGAAGAACGGGCCGTCGGCGTGTCCCTGGATGAACTTCACGGCCTCCGCCGCGTACCGGCGCGTGAGCGTGGTCTGGTCGGCCGGCCGCTCGATCTGCTCCTCGTTGCGGTAGAGCGGCGCATCCCACCACTCCGCCTGCTGGTCCAGCCGCGCCGTCGCGCCCTTGGGCGCGGCCGGCGTCGGGTTCATGTCGTTCGAGTGCGGCAGGCCGTAGTAGTAGTCGAAGCCGTGGCGGCGCGGATGATGCGCGGGATCATGGGCGTAGTTGCCGAGATGCCACTTGCCGATACAGGCGGTCGCGTAGCCCTGCCCTTTCAGCGCTTCGGCGAGGGTGATTTCCGACGCCGGCAGCCCTCCCGTCGAGTCGCGGTGCAGCACGCGGAACTGGTCGTGGCACAGGCCGCTGCGGACCGGGTACCGGCCCGTCAGCAGCGCCGCCCGGCTCGGCGTGCACACCTCCGCCGCCGAGTAGAAGTCGGTGAACCGCATCCCCTCCTTCGCCATGCGGTCGAGGCTCGGCGTGCGGATCTTCGCGTTGCCGTAGCAGCCCAGATCGCCGTAGCCCAGGTCGTCGGCGAAGAGGATCACGATGTTGGGATGCTCGGCCGCCGCAGCGGCGGACGCCGCCAGCGCAGATATCGCCAGGGCCGCGCACAGCCCACGCGCTCGCTGCCAGTCGATGCTCATAGTGTTCCTCCGACTCGTAGCCTGCGTCTCTCGATCGCACTCCCGATCACAGTTCCCCCCCCCGCGTTCCCTCTGCCCTCCTTACTCCGTCTCCACGCACAGCACCGACGCGATGGCGTCCGGGGCCTTCGCGGGCAATGCGACGGTCAGCCGCTCTCCGTCCTGCTTCACGGTCAGGGCCGTGCGCGCGGAATCGGCCAGGAGATGCGCGCGCTTCGCCTTGCCCTTCACGCCGGTCACTTCAAACATCCCGGCCGGCCACTTGAACAGATGGAAGTACAGCCGCCCCGACTGGGTCGTGCATCGCCAGTCGCGCGCGCCGGACACGATCTGCTCCCGTCCGTATTCGTCCTTCGCCGCGGTCGTGCCGCCGAACTCGTGGCCGAAGGGCGACGGCCCGGCGCCATATACCGCCTCGCCGTTGATCCCGAGCCATTCCCCGACCTTCCGCAGGCGATCGACACTCGGTTCCGGGATCAACCCCTCGGCGGTCGGGCCGACATTCAGCAAGTAGTTCCCGCCCTTGCTCACGATGTCGACGAGCTTGAAGACGAGCTCGTCGGCGGACTTCCAGTGGTGGTCGTTCTTCTTGAAGCCCCACGTGTCATTGAGGGTCGCGGGCGTCTCCCAGACGCCCGGTACGACGCGTGGCGGAATGCCGTTGTCGCGCATGGTCATGTAGTCCACGTCGAATTGACCGGCCGCAATCATGCCGTTCTCGATCCGGCCCGCCATGTCGGCCTTCCCGTCGCGCAGCTTGTTCAGGTCCTCGTACAGCCGGCCGTTGATCAGGCAGCCGGGCTGCAGCTCGCGGCAGAGGCGGCCGAAGCGCCTGGCGCGGTCGGGCGACATCATCAACGGCGTGTCGAACCAGATCAGGGCCACCGGGCCATAGCCGGCGAGCAGTTCGCGCACCTGCGGTTCGGCCTTCTCGCGAAGGTACTTGTCGAAATCCTTCTGCGCGTTCGGCGCGAAGTCCCACGTGTTGCCGGCCCCGTCGGGCTCGTGCCAGTCCTGCGACTGCGAGTAGTAGAAGCCGAGCCGGAGCCCCTCCTTCGCGCAGGCGTCGGCGAGCTCCTTGAGCACGTCGCGCTTGAAGGGCGTGGCGTCGACGATGTTGTACGGGCTGGCCGCGGATTTGAAGAGGGCGAAGCCGTCGTGATGCTTGGACGTGATCACGATGTACTTCATGCCGGCGGCCTTGGCGATCCGGACCCATTCCGCGGCGTTGAACTTCGCCGGGTTGAACTGCGCGGCGAGCCGTTCATATTCCTTCACCGGGATCTTCGCCCGGTTCATGATCCACTCGCCGATGCCGGCGATCTCCTTGCCCTTCCATTCCCCCGCCGGGATGGCGTAGAGACCCCAGTGGATGAACAGACCGAACTTCGCCTCGCGGAACCAGGCGGAGCGCGCCGACGGCGCCGCGCCAAAGTAATGGGGTTCCGTCCGTCTCGCCGGGGCGGCCCGCGGGGCCTGCGTCGCCCCCCCCGCGCACGCGGCGACCCCCGCCCAGGCGCCGACCCATGCCCAGAACACCGTCCTGCTCATGTCGATTCCTCCACGCCTCGCCCATCGTGGCGTCGCTGCGGCGGGTTGTCGAGGATGGATGCGGGTTCTGGTTCGGCGGCCAGGACGAACGTCGACGCCCCTGTTCGCGCCCGCCGCCTTGGCGGTTGCATCCGTCCGCGACTGTCCGCATTATGGCGCTGATTCCGGGAGATCCGCCGATGAAGAGAATCGTGCTGCTGCCGCTGTTCGCGCTGGCCATCGCCGCTTCAGCCGCCGACTACCGCGTGGCCGGCCTGCGTTGCGAATTCGGGGAGGATCCGCTGGGGATCGACACGGCGAAGCCGCGGCTGTCGTGGCGCGTGGAGGGGGACGGCCGCGCACAGGTTCAAACGGCGTTCCGGATCCTCGTCGCCTCCTCGACGAATGTCCTGGCGGAGGACAAGGGCGACCTCTGGGACAGCGGACACGTGGCGTCGGACGAGACGCTCCACGTGGCCTACGCGGGCGCGCCGCTCGCCTCCTCCCGGCAGGCGTTCTGGAAGGTGCAATCCTTCGACGCCGCCGGACAGACCTCGGCGTGGAGCGACGTGGCGTCATGGACCATGGGGGTGCTGAGCGAGGCCGACTGGCAGGCGCGGTGGATCGGCGCCTCGTCCCCCACCTCGCAGAGCCTGCGCCTGCGACGCGAGTTCGAGTCGCGGCCCGGCCTCCGGCGCGCGGTGGCGCACGTGTGCGGCCTCGGGCATTACGAGATGATGCTCAACGGGCAGCGCGTCGGCGCCGACCTGCTCGCTCCGGGGTGGTCGAAGTATGACCGGACGTGCCTCTACGACACGTATGACGTCACGGGCTTCTTCAAACCCGTGACCAACGCGGTCGGCACCAACGCGGTCGGGCTCACCCTCGGCAACGGCATGTACAACGTCCCCGGCGGGCGGTACACGAAGTTCACGGGCACCTTCGGGCCGCTGAAGGCGATCGCGCAGATACGGCTGGAGTACGAGGACGGCACGGTCGACACCATCGGCACCGACGGCCGGTGGCGGGTGGCGCCGGGGCCGATCACGTTCTCCTGCGTCTATGGCGGCGAGGATCACGATGCCCGGCTCGACCCCGCCGGGTGGGACGCCGCCGGGTTCGCGGCCGAAGGCTGGACGCCGGCGGCGGAAGTGGCGGGACCGGGCGGCCGGCTGCGCGGGCACTGCAGCGCCGCCGCGCCCGTCCGTTCGATCGAGATCGTGCACCCCCTGTCCCGCACGCTGGTCCGCTCCGGCGTCGAGTTGTATGACCTCGGCCAGAACGCCTCGTTCATGCCGCACCTCCGGGTGCGGGGGCCCGAAGGATCGGTCGTCCGGCTGATCCCGGCCGAGCTGCGGAAGCCGGACGGCACGGTCGACCGCGGTTCGGCCGGCGGGGGGGAGGCGTGGTGGGAGTACACCCTGAAGGGGGACCCGCGGGGCGAGGAGTGGAGCCCGAAGTTCTTCTACCAGGGGTGTCGCTATGTCCAGGCGGAGATGTTCCCGGCTCCCGACGGCGAACGGGCGCCGGACATCCTCGGGTTGATCGGTCAGGTCGTGCATTCCTCGTCGCCGCCGGTCGGCTATTTCACCTGCTCGTACGACCTCTTCAACCGCACCCGGACGCTGGTCCGCTGGGCGCAGCGGAGCAACATGATGAGCGTGCTCACGGACTGTCCGCACCGCGAGAAGCTCGGCTGGCTCGAGCAGAACTTCCTCAACGGGCCTTCGCTGCGCTACGAGTTCGATCTCGCGCGCCTGTTCACGAAGAACATCAACGACATCGCCGACTCCCAGCTCGACAGCGGCCTCGTGCCCGATATCGCGCCGGAGTACACGGTCTTCAACGGCGGGTTCCGCGATTCGCCCGAATGGGGCAGCGCGTGCATCCTCGTGCCGTGGCAGCAGTACGAGTGGGAGGCCGATGTGGAGATCCTCCGCCGCCCCTACGACGTCATGAAACGCTATGTGACCTATCTGGGCACGAAGGCGGCGGATGACATCGTATCGCACGGCCTCGGCGACTGGTACGACCTGGGGCCCAAGCCGCCGGGCCCGGCGCAGCTCACGCCGGTGGCGCTGACCGCGACGGCGTTCTACTACATCGATGCGAAGACCGTCGGGCGCACCGCCGCCGTCCTCGGCCGGACGGAGGACGCGAAGGAGTACGACGCCCTCGCGGAACGAATCCGCCAGGCGTTCAACCGGAAGTTCTTCGACGCGGGGAAGGGCTCCTACGCCACCGGATCCCAGTGCGCCAACGCGATTCCGCTGGTGTTCGACATGGCGGAACCGGCGGCGCGCGCGCGGGTGCTCGAGGCGATCGTCAACGACGTGCGGTCCCGCGGCAACGCGCTCACCGCGGGGGACGTGGGGTATCGCTACCTGCTGCGGGCGCTGGCCGACGGGGGGCGGTCGGACGTGATCTTCGACATGAACAGCCAGTCGGAGAAGCCGGGCTACGGCTTCATCCTCAAGCAGGGCGCCACCAGTCTCACCGAGGCCTGGGACGCGCGGCGCAGCTCGTCGCACAACCACTTCATGCTCGGGCACATCATGGAGTGGTTCTACGCGGACCTCGCGGGCATCCGCGGCGATCCCGACGGCCCGGGATTCAAGCGGATCATCCTCAAGCCCAATCCCGTGGGTCCTGTCGCGTCGGCCAGGGCGTCCTATCAGTCGATCCGCGGCCGCATCGAGAGCGACTGGCAGCACACCGGACGCAAATTTCACTGGACGATCGTCGTGCCCGGCAACACGACCGCCACCGTCTTCATCCCGACGGCCCGCGCCTTCCCGGTCAGCGAAGGCACGCGGCTCGCCGACCAGGCCGAGGGGGTGAAGTTCCTGCGGTACGAAGGCGACCGCGCCGTCTTCGAAGTCGGCTCGGGGCGGTACCAGTTCGAATCCAGGCTGGAACCGGGGCGGTGAGCGGCGCGGGCCCGGCTTCGGGCCGTCGAGCAGACGCGGTGAGGCCCGCGCGGTTCACCCGTGTTCCGGTTCCCGGGCCCGCGTGCGCATTTGGGGTTGTTTTCCGCCGCGTCCTCGGGCATGGAGAGGCCGGATGGAAGGGAAGAAGGCGGGAGGGATGACATGAACAGGGCAGTATGGTTGGCCGGGCTGGCGCTCGCGTGGGGCGCGGTGGCGGCGCCCGAGGGCCGCTGGACGGCGGAACGGGCGCAGGCGTGGGGACGGGAGCGCGGCTGGCTCGCCGGCTGCAACTTCGGACCGAGCACCGCGATCAATCAGCTCGAAATGTGGCAGGCCGATTCGTTCGATCCCGCCACCATCGACCGGGAGCTCGGCTGGGCGGAGTCGCTGGGCTTCAACTCCGTGCGCGTCTTCCTGCATCACATGGCCTGGAAGCAGGATGCGGAGGGGTATCTCAAGCGGATGGATGAGTTCCTCCGGATGGCCGACAAGCACCGCATCGGCGTTATGTTCGTCCTCTTCGATTCCTGCTGGGATCCGTTTCCGAAGCCGGGCCCGCAGCGCGCCCCCGCGCCGCACCGGCACAACTCCGGCTGGGCGCAGGACCCGGGCGTGGAAATTCTCAAGGCCCCGGCCCGGTTCGAGGCGCTCAAGCCCTACGTGCTCGCCGTGGTCGGCCGCTTCCGCGACGACCGGCGCGTCCACGTGTGGGACGTGTGGAACGAGCCCGACAACCGCAACAACAACTCCTACGGGCAGCACGAACCGGAGAACAAGGCCGACCTCGTCCGGCCGCTGCTGGAGAAGACCTTCGCGTGGGTGCGCGAGGCGAAGCCCGCGCAGCCGTTGACCTCGGGCGTGTGGATCGGCCAGTGGGCGGACCCGGAGAAGCTGAGCCCGATGGAGCGCGTGCAGTTCGAGCACTCGGACGTGATCAGCTTCCACTGCTACGGCAAACCGGCCGACCTTCAGGCCTGCATGGCCAACCTCCGCCGGCACGGCCGGCCGATTCTCTGCACCGAGTACATGGCGCGCCCGAACGGCAGCGCCTTCGACCCGCACTTGAAGATGATGAAGGACGCCGGGGTGGGGGCCTACAACTGGGGCTTCGTCGCCGGGAAGACGCAGACAATCTATCCGTGGGATTCCTGGCAGAAGGCCTACACGGCGGAACCCCCGGTCTGGTTCCATGACATCTTCCGCGCCGACGGCACGCCCTACATCGCGAAGGAAGTGGAGTACATCCGGTCGGTGACGGGAAAGACATCGCGGTGAAGATCGATCTTCAGAATCCCGGCAAGCCCTCCGTCGGCCTGAAGCCTCTCGATGAGATGACCGCCTGACTACCTCACGGGCGGCGCTCCGGATTCGCCGATGAGAACCCTGGCGGGCGATACCGCATCGGCCGCGCGCATTGCCCCCCCCCCCCGCCTCCCGGCGTCGCCGGACGGCCCGTTGTTCATCGGCTTTGGAATCGCAGGAGTCGCGCACGCAAGCCGGCGATTCTCCGCGCTCAGATCTGTGCCAGTATCGCCACGTAGTTCTTGCCGTACTTCCGCGCGCACTTCGGGCACGTCGTGTAGAAGAAGTACAGCTTCCGCAGCGGCTTGTCCCTGCCTTGCACGAACGCCTTCATTTCCTCGATCCACTTCCGCATGTTGCGGTAGGGCCCTTCGAACACCTTCGAGAGAAACGTGCCCGAGAGGGTGGCCATGTGGGCGCCGGCGATGTCCTTGGTGACCTCGACATACACATCGGCGCCCCAGAGCGAATTCTCGTCGGACAGAATCACCATGGTCTGCGGTCGCGCCCCCGCCGCCTCGATGGAGGGCATCAGGCGCCTCATCACGGCGCCGAAGTTCAGCGGCACATGCAGGAAACTGGTCACGCGGCCCTTCACGAATCGCCTGTTTTCCCACACGAGTTCCTTCTCGTCCCACGGCTCCGGGTCGAACCGGGGGCAGCATTCGTTCTGGTCAGCCTCGCTCATGGCACATCCTCTCCTGTTCATGGTGGACAACCGCCGCATCGGGCGCGGCGAAGCGCGGACGGCTCGTGGTCCCCGTGCGGCAGTATCGGACCGGAGTTCCGTCTGCGTCAAGCCGTGCGCCACGGAGCGGCGCATTCGGGTCTCGGCCGTGAGCATCGGTGTCAAACACCTGGAGGCACGCGCGGGCCCGTCTGAACCGGCTTGCGGACGATCTGGGGTGGCGAGTCGCCGATTGCTGGCCGTCGGGCGCGACGAGTCGCCGAGATGGGTGTATCTTCCGCCTGTCGGACGGGTGCCCGCTCCGTGCGCGGCGCGCGCATTTCGTGCTTCCGGTCGGGACGGTTTTCGGGCAAGGGTGTGTCGGGGCGGATGAGAAGCCGCCCGAGACGGATCCAGCCGCGGGATGGTTATGGTTGAGCGCGACATTCACATGATCGAGGCGGCGGGCCTGACGAAGATCTTCCGGGACTTCTGGCACCGGCCGAAGGTGCGGGCGGTGGACGGGTTGAGTTTCACCGTCGCCCGCGGGGAGGTGTTCGGGCTCCTGGGGCCCAACGGTTCGGGCAAGAGCACGACCATGAAGATGGTGCTCGGCCTGCTCCACCCCACCCGGGGCCGGCTCGTGGTGGCGGGCCGGTCTCCGCGCGACGTGCGCGCGAAATCGCGCATCGGGTACCTGCCCGAGGAGTCGTATCTCTACCCCTACCTCACCGCCGGGGAGACCCTCGGCTTCTACGGCCGCCTCTTCGACCTCGGCCGCCGGGAACGGCGCCGCCGCACGGACGAGCTGCTCGAGATGATCGGGCTGCAGCACGCCCGCGGCCGGGCCGTGGGCGAGTTCTCCAAGGGCATGGCGCGCCGGATCGGCCTGGCCCAGGCGCTGATCAACGATCCGGATCTGGTGGTGCTGGACGAACCCACCTCCGGCCTCGACCCGGTGGGCTGCCGGCAGATGAAGGACCTCATCCTGACCCTCGCCCGCCGGGGCAAGACCGTCCTGCTCTCGTCCCATCTGCTGGCCGACGTGGAGGACGTCTGCGACCGCATCGCGATCCTCTACAACGGCCGGCTCCAGGCGGCCGGCCCGATTCGCGAGCTGCTGGAGGAGCGGGAGCGCTGCCGGCTCACCTTGCCGGCCGAGGTGCCCCCGGAGGCGCTGCGCCGCATCCTCGACACGGCCCGCGAGATCCTCGGCCGCGAGCCCGAGGTCGACCACCCGCGCAAGGACCTGGAGAAGTTCTTCCTGGAGGTGGTCACCCGCGCCCAGCAGGGCGCCGAGCCCACCGGGGCCGGACCGGGCCGGGCCGTGGCCCGCTACCTCGAGGCCTCCTCCCCGTCCGGGACGGAGCGCCCAGCCTCCGCGCCCCCCGGCCCGGAAGCCGCCGACGCGGATGAGCGTCTTCGCCGGATCCTGGACGCCGGCGCCGAACGGACGGGAACGAGCGCGCCGCCGGCGCAGGATAAACCACCGACGGGTGCCCCGGGGCCATGAACCGCGTCCTCGCCATCGCGACGCAGACGGTGCGGGCCGCGATCCGCTCGCGCGTCCTGCTGAGCCTGGTCTTCGTCCTGCTGCTCGCCGTCACCGGGCTTCCCCTGACGATCAAGGGCGACGGCACCCTCGGCGGCCACGTGCAGATCCTGCTGGACTACACGCTCACGTTCGCCGCGGTGATCATCTCCATCGCGGCGGTCTGGACCGGATGCGCGGCCATCTCGGCGGATCTCGAGGACCGGACCCTCCTGCTGGTCATGGCGAAGCCCGTCCGGTCCTGGGAGCTCTGGGTAGGCAAGTGGCTGGGACTGCTGGCGATCAATGCCGTCCTGCTCGGCCTCTCCGGCGCCGTGACATACGGCCTGCTGCGGTGGACCACCCGTCCCGTCCGGCTCTCCGGCGACGACGGGCGCCGGCTGCGCGAGGAGATCCTCGTCGCGCGGGCGCGGGCCGCGCCGGATCTGGGCGACATCGACGGCGAAGCGCGCCGCGAGACGGAGCGCCGGAACACCGCCGGCGAAGTCCCCCCCGAAATGCCGGTGGAGCAGTACTACCAGGCCCTCCGGCGCGAGATCCTCCTGCGGGCGCATACCGTCGCCCCGAACGCGCGGCGCGAATGGACCTTCGAGCTTCCCTTTGCGCCCGATGCCGGCCGGCCGGTGTTCCTTCAATTCCGCCTGGCGAAGTCCAGTTTCGACATCGAATCGGTCGCCGGCGTCTGGACCGTCGGGCCCGCCGGGCAGTCCCCGGTCCACCGCGCGCCGGGCGCGTGGCGACCGGACGCCGTGCATAGCATCTCCCTGCCCGCCTCCGCCTTCGCCAGCCGAACCGTGGCCGTGGGTTTCGAGAACCTCGATCCCTACGGACTGACGGTCGTCTTTGACCCCGACGGCGGCATGGAGCTCCTGCTCTACGGCGGCGGATTCGAGGCGAACCTCGTCCGCGCCCTGCTGGCCGCCTTCCTGCGGCTGGCCTTTCTCTCCGCCCTCGGGCTGACCGCGGGGGCCCTGTTCAGTCTCCCCGTGGCGAGCTTCGCCGCGATCGTGATGGTACTCCTGTTTCAACTGGGTGGATACGTGAGCGAGATGGCGGGGCAGGAGTCGTACTTCACGGATGCCGGCATGGCCACCGGCGCGCAGCAGGTCGTGGAACGGTTCTTCCATCTGCTCTTCCGCGGGCTGGACCTGGTCGTCCGCCCGCTGGAGAGTCCGGACGCCTTCGGCATGCTGGCCACCGGACGCCGCGTGGGGTGGAACGTGGCGGGCCGCATGCTGCTCGCGCACGGCCTCCTGTACAGCGGCCTGCTGGCGCTCGCGGGCAGCGCGCTGTTTCAACGGCGGGAGCTCGGCCGGCCGCAGTAGAGGAGGGTGGATGGGAGTTGGAGTTAGAGTTGGAGGGGGAATTGGAGAGGGAAGGGGAGTTGGGTGGAGCGGGCAGGAGATGCGGACGTGCGCAGGTGGGTGACAACGTGGATCTGGCTGGCGGTCGCGGCGGCGGCGCTGTGGGCCTCCTCGCGCGCGCAGCCCCGCCTGCTCGATCTGCGGCGGACGCACCGGCTGAACCAGGGCGAGCCCCTGGAGAACGCGCCGCCGCTGATCGCGTTCACGACCGTCGCGCTCGGCGGATTCCGGGGGATCGCGGTGGACCTGCTCTGGGTGCGCGCCGCCGATCTGCAGCAGAAGGGCAAGTTCTTCGAGCTGGTCACCCTCTCCGACTGGATCACGAAACTCCAGCCGCGCTTCGCCCCCATCTGGTCCTATCACGCATGGAACCTCGCGTTCAACGTGAGCGTGATGTTCGACAAGCCGGAGGACCGCTGGCGATGGGTCCGCCACGGCCTCTCGCTCCTCCGCGACGAGGGCCTGCGGTACAACCCCGGAAGCCCGGATCTCTACGCGGAGCTGTCGTGGATCTTCTACTTCAAGCTCGGGCAGGACACGGATACGGCCCATTTCTACTACAAGCGTGTCTGGGCCGAGGAGATGACCCGGCTGTTCGGCGGCGATCGCCCGAACTACGACGACCTTCTGGCCGCGCCGGCGGACCCGGCCGACCTGCGGAAGAACGCCGAGGCGGCCGCGCTGCTCGATGCCCTGCACGCGGCCGGTCTGCCCCTGGATGCCCGGTGGCTCGATCCCGGTCAGGGCCCGCCCGACCTGCGGGCCCGCATGCGCGAGACCCCCGCGGGGGCCGAGCTGCTGCGCTTCGTCCGCGCGCGCACGCTGCGGGAAACCTACCGCCTTGACCCCGCCTTCATGCGGGAGCTGGACGAGACCTATGGCCCGCTCGACTGGCGGATGCCGACGACGCAGGCCATCTACTGGGCGAAACGGGGGATGCCCTGGGCCCGCACCGATTTCCAGCGCCTGACCCTCGAACGGCGGCTCTTCCAGTCTATGTCGGAGTCCTTCATGCGCGGCCGGCTCAGCCTCGGGGTCGGCGGCGCCGTCTTCGCCCTGTCGCCCAACCTCAACCTGCTGCCCCACGTGCGCAAGGCCTACGAGGAGGCCATGGCCGCCCATCCCGGCGACGCCACGGTGCAGACCGCCTATCGCAATTTCCTGATCGATGCCACGATGTTCACCTACACGTACAACCGGCGCGACGAATCGCGCCGCCTGCACGCGCTGCTGCGGGAGCGGTTTCCGGGGGACGACGTTCCGGCCGATTTCGAGCAGTTCGTCACCCGGACCTACCGGGAATTCATCGAGAGCATGGCGTTCGGCAGCGCCATGGCCTCGGTGGAGGGCGCGATGTACCAGAGCCTCTACTGGCGCGAGCTCGGCGACCCCGAGCAGGCCGCCGGGTTCGAACAGATCGCGCGGCTCCTGTACGAGACCTACATGAAGGAGAGGACCGAGGGCGAGCTTCGCGAACGCACCGGCCTCCCGGACCTGGCGAAGATCCGCGACCAGGCCGTCGAACGGGTCCGGGCCGATTTCGAGGCCGCCCGCCAGCGGGCCGCACAGCCTCCGGAACGGATCAAGGGCCCCCTCCCGCGCCGGCCGGTGCAGGACACCGCCCCGAACGGTTCCCCGTAAGGCAGCGCGGCCCCAACGTCGTGGTTGGGGACGCCGTGCCCTCACGGCGTTTCCCGGTCCGCGAGGCCGCGAACCCTCCCCTCTCCAACCCGCGCCGCGGGAGGGACGGCGGATCCGCCGTCCGCACGCGACGTTATTTCTATGGCCTGCCCCGCGGTCACCGGCTATGATGCCGGCCAGGAGACCGGACAAGGATGACGGGCGAGAAGGAGCGCAATGGACAGACAACGGGAGGAGCGTGTGCGATGAATGCGAGCACGAGAGCCGTAAGAACGACCCTGAATGATCCCGCCGAAGGGCGACACGCCGTTGTGCACGATGTTCTCCGCGAGGTTTCCCTGCGGCTCGCCGCGGTGGGACTAACGCTATGGGCCGCGGGAATGCCCAACGCGCGGGCGCAGGGCAGCCTGACCCCCCCGGGGCCGCCGGCCGCCACGATGAAGACCCTGGAGCAGGTCGAGCCGCGCCAGCCGATTTCACTGCCGGTGACGATCACGGAGCCTGGGTCGTACTACCTGACCGGCAACGTGACCGGCACCATCTATATTGCGGCCAGCAACGTCACGCTCGACCTGATGGGCTTCGCCGTGATGGGGACGACCTGGAATGCGATTGCGGCGGCATCCGGCGGAGCGAATGCGATCGTGCGCAACGGGACCCTGTGCGCGCCCAATGGCAACGGCCTCGACATGACTGTTAACGGATGCACGAAGGGACTCGTCGAGCGAGTGCGCGTAGTCGGCTGCAAGAACTACGGACTCGCGGTGGCAGAGGAATTCCTGGTGCGCGAGTGCGAAGTGACCGGATGCGGTCTCGAAGGCATCAAAGGCACCGCAGGCGTCGACGTCCGCGCCTGTCACACGGTGAGCAACGGCGCGGGGATCGCCCTGGGCGGCGGTTCGCGCGCCATCGGAAACACGATCGTCAGCAACCGCGTGGCCGGACTGAAGCTCACGGGCTCGGGATCGTATGTCGCGGAGAACATCGTATGGGGCAACGGCGACAACTACGACCTCTCCGCCGGCAACCGGCTCGACCTCTTGATCAGCGAGATCCCCGAGACGCTGGACCAGCCCTGCTCGGCCCGACTGGCCGGCAACCTGAACTCGACCGACCACGGGGTGGTCATCACCGCCGGAGGGGTCACGCTGGACCTCATGGGGTTCATGCTGACGGGGAACAGGGATCCCAACAAGCACGGGGTTTATCTCGACGGCGCAACCAATTCACCGATCAGGGACGTGGTCGTGCGCAACGGCATCCTTCGCGGCTTCGGCAGCGGTGTCTTAGCCGAGCACGGCGTGGGCGGTCGATTCGAGCGCCTGGTCGCCGTCAGCAACGACGTGGCCGGAATCCGCCTCTTTGGACAGAGCGGTCATTGCGAGGCCAACGTCGTTACGGATTGCACGGTCCGCGACAACGACGTCTACGGCGTCGACCTCCGCGGTGCTTATGCCGGACGGTGCACCGGGAATACCATCGCCCGATGCTCGATCGCCGAGAACGGTATCGGCGTCTATCTCAATGGCGTATATGGCCAGTGCGACGGCAACACCATCGCCGATTGCACGATCAGCGACAGCCGCTCCGGCGGCGGCGTCGTGCTCGCGGGCAGCGTCAACGGCTTCTGTCGCGGCAACACCATCGCCCGATCCACGATCTGCGCAGGCCTTGGCCACGGCATCATTCTCACCAACCGGTGCGAAGGAAACACCATCACCGATTGCGCGGTGACGAAGAACCTCGGCCACGGCATCTATCTGCTGGGCGAGTCCGGAGACTGCAGCCGCAACGTGCTGGAGAAGTGCCGCGTGATGGACAACACCGGGCGCGGCGTCTATCTCTCCGGTTCCGAGGGCCTATGCGAGGGGAATCTCATCCGCGACTGCGCCATCGGCGGGAATACGGGCATCGGGCTCTCGCTCTACTGCGCCAGCGGCAATCGCCTTCAGGGCAACCACTGCCAGGGCCAGACCGGCGAGACGACGTACGGTCTTCAGACCGGCTTCTGCGAGAGGAACCTGGTCCTCGGCAACACGTGCATCGGCCACACCTACAACTTCTCCCTCGACGCCGACGACACCTACGGACCGATCGTCACGGACGTGGGCCCACTGCCGACCACGGGGGCGGGCGCCCATCCCTGGGCCAATTTCTCGCGTTGAGCGGTCATTGCGGCAACGGATCCCGGTCCGCGAAGCCGCGGACCCTCCCGGACGCGATGGACACCGTGGCTCCGCCTCGATGAATCGAGGCAGGGCGAGGTCTCCGACCGAGCCGCATGAATCCGGACATCTCGCGCCCCGTCACGAACGCCGCATCCGTTCGCGCAGATCGGTCGTCCGGTAAATTCGCTTGAGAATCACGCGCCCGCGTTTCAGACTCACCTCGGTTATGGGCGCGCGGTGCAGCCTGCGCGGGATGCGCCCTGGAGACAGGAGGTAAACATGAAGGCCACGAGAGCGGGTGTCGCGGCGGGTATCCTCGCGACGATCGCCGTGCTGTGTGCGCGCGCGGCCGAGGAGACCGTCCGCTACTGGTACGACGCGGCCGGGCGGCTCACCGCGGCGGGTTACTCGACCCAGGTCACCAACACCGCCGCCATCCGGTACGCCTATGATCCCAACGGGAACCGGACAAACCTGGTCGTCTACGGACGCGGGGACGCGACCGACGCCGACGGCGACAGCCTGCGCGACGGCGACGAGATCGCGTTCTTCGGGGATCTCGACGAAACCGGCGACGGCGACTCCGACGGCGACGCGCTGGACAACGCGGCGGAGATGGCGTTCGGAAGCGATCCGACGAAGCGCAACACCGACGGCGACCCGGCCGGCGACCGCGAGGAGTGGATCGCCGACACGCATCCGGGCGATCCGACTTCGTACTTCCACATCACGGCCGTGTCCAACGCGCCGCGGGCCGAAGTCCATTTCGAGTCCTCGGCCGCCCGCCTGTACACGTTGTACTGGAGCGCCAGCCTGCTCTCCGGAGTGTGGTCGAACGCGCCCGGCCAGGGTCCGCGCACAGGGGTGGGCGGGGCCGATTTCATGATCGACACGAATGCCGCCGCATCCAACCGGTTCTACCGGCTGGACGTCCGGCTTCCGTAGGGAGGCCATCGATGAATGCGAATCTCGCCTCCCGAACATGGCCCCTGCTGCCGGCGCTGGCTCTTTCCGCGGTCCTCGCCGGGCCGGCGACGGCTTCCCAGTATATTAATGCCGACTGGAAGATCGAGTATGTCACGCCGTATGGCACGTGGATCGCCCCGAGCCAGTCCGTCACGTACACCATAGCCGCCACCCGACTGGGCCCGCCAACCACCAACGCGCAGTTCACGGATCACCGGGATGCGTCAAGTACGACGGGCTATTCTCCCATGGTCAGCCATCCCGCGGAATGGACCCACTCAGGCGGCGGGAGCGGGAACACGCTGACGTTCACGCTCAACTCGTGGATGGAGCCCGGAGAAACCGCCCACTTCCTCTTCACCGTGGGCAGCAAGACCAACCTGACGCCGGGCGCGATGATACGCAGCGACATTGGCGGGTCCAGTTTCTCGCTCGACTACCTGCTCCCCGTTCGCACCACTCCGTGGAACGCGTCGACCGGCGCCAACAAACCGTACACCGACCGCGATCCGGTCAACATGGGCACCGGCGAATACGTGGAGGAGCCCGTTCGCGATCTCGACCTCGGGGGTCCGCTGCCGCTGTTCTTCGAGCGGCGGTACGGATCGGCGCTCTCGGCGGACACCGGCTTCGCGGGAAGCCTCGGCACGAACTGGATGCACAACCTTGAATACCGAATCGCAGGCGGCACGTTTCCGATGGTCCGATACGAAGGCGGAAAGATCATCCTGTTCACCCCGATGTATCTTCCGACGCGCACGGAGTACTCGCTCAATTTCATGCAGGAGCCCGTGCCGTACCAGCTCAAGAAGGCGACCTGGGAGGGGAACACCAACCACAAGTGGCTTTACGACCCCCAGCGGCAGCGGCTGTTCCGGTTCGATAACAGTGGACTGCTCAAGGAGATCCGCGACCGCAAGGGGAGCCGCGTCGAGCTGGCCCGCGACCCGGTCAGCGGCGTCGTGACGCAGGCCACCGACGGCCTGGGCCGCACGCTGACGTTCGCCTACTCGGGCGACCGGCTGACGCGCGTGTCCGACGGCACGCGGCACGTGGACTACGGCTATGACGGCCAGGGGACGCTGGTCTCCGTCGTCGACGCCGCGGGCGCCACGAACGCGTATGCCTACACCGTCCACGCGGAAAACGGTCCGTTGATGACCGCACACACGCTGCCGGAGGGCAACGTGCCCTACGTCCAGCAGTACGACGCCAGCGCCCGCGTGACCAACCAGATCGACGCGCAGGGCAATTCGACGGTCTTCCGGTATGACACGCCCGTGGACGACTACTCCTCCCTGACCGAACCGGGCGGCGCCACACGCAGCTTTCTGCATACGGACGATCGTCGCGGCACCTTCGCATGGGATGAGGCCAACCAACGGATGTCCAGGTCGTTCAATTCCCTGGAGCAGGTCAATGCCGTGCGCGACCGCGCGACCAACGTGACGCTGGCCTCCTACCACGAGGGATCGGGCCGGCTGGCCTGGCACATGGATGCCGCGAGCAACACCACCACCTACGCGTATGTCGCGCAGGATCAGGCGTTCACAAACCCGGCCAACGCCGCCGAGACGGTCGCCTTCACGTTCCACGATATCTCCTCCGTCACGTATCCCGACGGCACGCACGAAGACTTCGTCTACGACCCCTGCGGCAACGTGTTGTCCTACACGAACCGCGAGGGGGAGGCGTGGTCGTTCACGTACAACGGGCGGGGTCAGCCGCTGACCGTGACCGGGCCGTCCGGAGGCCGGATCGACTGCGGCTACCACACCGACGGCACGCTGGCGTCGACCACGAACTCGGAATCGGGAGGTGTCACGGGCTTCGTCTATGACGGGCTGCGCCGCCTGGTCCGGGTGAACCACCCTGACGGATCGTTCGAGGGATTCTCTTACGACGCCTGTGACCGCAGGACGGCGGCCACAAACGAGCTGGGCCACGTCCGGCGCTACGCCTACGACCGCAACGGGCGCATCACGCGGGAGGACGATCCGGCCGGCGGTTTCGTCGCCTGCGCGTATGACGCGATGAACCGCGTGACCAACCGCGCCGACGCCGTTGGATTCCTCGCGCGCTACGCCTATGACGTCATGGGCCGGCCCGTGACGGAGACCGGCGCCGACGGCATTTCGACCACCGTGGCCTACGATCCGCGCGGATGGGTGACGAACCTCGCGCGGGCCGGATATTCCACCCGCTACGCCTGCGACGTGGAGGGCGTCGTGACGGGCGTGACCGCCGCGGGAGGAGGCAAGGTCCGCTACGCGGCGGACAGGCTGGGCTACGGAACCGGCATGGTCGCCCGGTCCGGCGCGTCGTTCACGTACGTGCGCGACGCGATGGGCCGCATCACATCGGAACAGGGGCCGCTGGGCGGCGCGCGGTCTTACACCTACGACGGAATGGGGCGGCTGCAAGGTCTGACCGTACCCGGCTTCGGGACGATGTCGTGGGAGCGCAACGCGCTCGGGCAGCCCGTGCGCGTGACGGATTTCGGCGGCCAGTTGTGGACGTACGGCTATTCCTCGATGGGCCGGCTGCTCGCCTCGACGAATCCGCTGGGACAGGCGGTGCACCGGACGTACGACATCCGGGGCCGACCGGCGCGGACGACGTACCCGGACGGCGCCTCCGTGTCGAACGTGTACGATGCCGCCGGCCGCGCGATCGCCCGGATCGATCAGGATGCCCGGCGCTGGGGCTACGCGTACGATGCGGCCGGGCGGCTGCTCGGAATCACGAATCCGGCAGGCGGAACGGTTTCGTACACCTACCACGCGGATGGCACGCTCGCCACCCTCCGCGACTCCGACACCGCGCCGTCCACGAACGCCTACGACGCGGCGCGCCGTCGCGTGTCGACCACGTTCGCCGACGGAGCCCTGATCCTCCGCGCCTACGACGCATTCGACCGCGTGACGAATGCGGTAGACACACGGGGCTTCACCAACCGCTTCGAATACGACGCCGACGGGAATCTGCTGTCGACCACCGACCCGCAGGGCGGCGTCACGCGCTATGGCTACGATGCGATGGGCGACGTGACCTCCGTCGTGGATCGCGCCGGCGCCACCGTGCGGATTGAGCGCGACGCGCTCGGCCGGGTCGCGCGGCGGGTCGACGCGGCGGGTGTGGTCGTCAGCAACACCTACGACACGGCCAACCGGCGCACGGCCTTCTCCCTCGGCGGCGCGACCTGGAGGACGGAGTACGACAACCGCAGCGTCGTCACACGGCGGATCACGCCGCTCGGGAACGCCACGGTGTATGATTCCGATGCGGCCGGCGAGACGCGGGCGGTCACCGATCCCGAGGGGTACGTGACGGCCGTTGCCCGCGACTCCATGGGACGCGTCGCCGCCGTCACCAATCCCCTCGGCCACGTCACGCAGCTCGCCTACGACGCCCGGGGGGCGTTGCGCCGGCTCGAGGAGACCGGCGTGGCCGCCGTCGCCTTCGAGCACGACGCGTCCGGAAACCTGGCGGCCGTGGTCGACGCGAATTCGCGGCGGTGGTCCTTCGCGCACTCGCCGGCGGGCCGCCGCACGTCCGAGACCGATCCGCTCCTGCGCCGGCGCGATTTTCAGTACGACACCATGGGGCGCGCGGTGCGGACGATCGAGCCGACCGGCGTGACCAACACGATGGCGTATGACCGCGGCGGGTTGCTCACCAACAGCGTCTTCTCGGACGGCACGCGGATCTTCTCTCGATACGATGCGCCCGGCCGGCTCGTCGCCACCGACGGACTGGCGCTCGAGCGGGACGCCGAGGGCCGCGTCACGAATACGACCGACGGGGCGAGCGCGTTCGGCGCCACGTACGACGCCGCCGGCCGGCTGGCCGCCGCCGGATACGGCGCAGGGGGCTTCCGCGCGATCTACGCCTACGATCCGGTCAGCGGGCTGTTGACGCGGGTTCAAGACAGCCTGACCGGCGCATGGGTGACGTTCCAGTATGACGCCGACCGACGGCTGACGGGCGTGACGCGCGCCAACGGCACGACGACCGCCCTCACGTGGGACCGCGCGACGCGACTCACGCGTCTCACGCACACCGGCCCGGCGGGCGTGTTCGTCGACCTGCGGTACGAGCTCGATGCCGCCGGTCGCATCATCGGGGCACAGGTCAAGGCGCCGGTGACGGCCGGCGGAGGCCTGGCGAGCGCACAACGCACGGATACGTTCGACGCCGCCTCGCAGATCGCCTCGCCGGGCCACGCCTACGACGCCCTCGGCCGTCTGACGGTCGCGAGCGGCGCTTCCTATGCGTGGGACGGCGCGTCCCGCCTCGTGCAGGCCGGCGGGGTCGCGCTCGGCTACAACGGCAGCGGCAACGCGATCCGGCGGGTGAGCGGCGCGCAGACGAACGAGTTCGCTTACAACCACGGCATCGGCGCGGGCCGCCCCGCGGCCGAGCGGCGGGCCGGGATTGCGGGACCGCGTTACTACGTGTGGACGCCGGGCGGGTGCCTGCTGTACTCGATCGACACGGCGGCCGGGAACGCGGTCCGTTACTACCATTTCGACCAGGCCGGTTCGGCCCTGGCGCTGACGGACACCGGCGGCACCGTGACCGACGCGTACGCTTACGAGCCCTACGGCCGCCTCGTCGCCCGCCAGGGCACCAGCGACCAACCGTTCACGTTCGCGGGCGAGTGGGGCGTCCGCCGCGAAGGCACCAACGGCCTCCACCAGATGGGAGCGCGCTTCTACGACGCCGCCACCGGGCGCTTCCTCTCGCGCGACCCCGTCTGGCCGCCGACGCTCGACGCGCTCAGCGTCAATCCGTACGCCTATGCCCGCCATAATCCGGTCTCGTTCGTCGATCCGCTGGGCACGGACCCGGATCCTGTGCCGGTGGTGAAGGTCAAGGTGGTGAGGGATCCGAATCTGGGCGACTCCTGGTATCACAACATGTTTGCCGATGCGCTCAGGAGGGAGTTCCTCGACTACGGGAACCTCCTGCTGGGCAACGGCGCGAGGGTGGCACTGATCGACGATCAGTCCTTTGGTTCAGGGGACTCGTCGCCCGCGGTCGATGTTGAGATTGTCGTTGGGGGCACGTTCTACGGAGACCCGGGCGGCTACCAGGCCGCCGACGTACATGCGTGGATCAAGGACGTGAAGTCGGGACACCATGTCGGCGGAGGCGGATTCGACGATCTGCTTGGCAAGCACAACCTGAACCAGGAGGAACCGGGCTGGATGACGGAGTGGTATGGGTCCGCGGTCGAGGCCCTCGGCGGGCGGGATCCGTACATGGCGGCCCGCGCCCAGGAAGGCGTTGAGGACCGGCGGCTCATCCGGGAGAAGGCGAAGGACATCATGAAGAAGGCGCGGAACCATCTTCGGAACCTCCCGCTTCCGCCGCCCAATCCTCCTCCTCCCGTCGCACCGCGGCAGAACCCGAGGCAACAACCTCCGCCTCCCCCGCCGCCTCCTCCGCCACCCCCCCCTCCTCCTCCTCCTCCTCCTCCGCCCGCACAGCCGCCGCCGGTGCCGGTGCCGCCGCAGATCCCACCGATCATGGTCGCTGTGCCGGATCTGCGGACGGGCACAGACCTGCCAAACCGCGATACGGACGGCTATGGTGTGCTGCCCGCATACGTTGATGCCACCTTCGATATGCCATTCACTGGCGGTGGCGGCTCGGGCATTCCTCCCGCGGCGGCGAGCCCTCTGCTGCCCATCGCGCGGCCCGCTCTCGCGGCGCCGACGGAGTCGTGGACGACGAGGGGGACGTTCGCCCTGCGGCAGGCGATGCCGAATCCGCTGGACGTGGAGATCCGCGCCGCGCCGCCCCCGGCCGGGCCGCCGAGCGCGCGGGACACGGAGAAGGCCCTCGGCGACCTGCGCAAACGGGTCCTCCGGAACGCCGCCGCGAACGCGTCCTGGTCGCTGACGGCCTACAATCCCGGCTCGCCGCTGGCCGAGGCGCCGGAGGCGTGGTGGGATGCCGGAGCCCATGCGCACACCTGGGCCACGCAGGGGTCGGCCGCGGCCGTGGAATCCGCCGGCCTGGTCGGCCGCCTGTGGCTGAGTTTCTGGGGGCTGTTCTACTGAGGGACGGGGGGACGGAATTCTCCCGTGACGTCCGCCGCGTTCCAGCGGTAGGATGGGCGGCCGTTTGGTCCGTCCAGGGGAAGGAACACATGAACACAGCCAGGGCCGCTTCAACCCGTCGGGACTTCCTCAGGCATTCCGCCGCCACCGTGGCCGCGATGACGCCGCTGGCGGGCATGGGGGTTTCCCGCGTCTTCGCCGCCGGCGACGAACGGATCCGCGTCGGGGTGATCGGCTGCGGCGGCCGGGGGACCGGCGCGGCGATCAACTGCCTCGAGGCGGACCCGGCCGTGCAGATCGTCGCCGCCGCCGATGTCCTGCCCGACCGCGCCCGGACCTTCGCCGCGAAGCTGGCCGACTGGTGCAAGGCCCGTCCGGCGGGGGGCGGATCGCGCGTCACGATCACGCCCGAGACGACGTTCCTCGGTTTCGACAGCTACCGCCGGCTGCTGGCCGTCGCCCCGCTGGACCTGGTGATCATCACCTCCTCGGTCGCCTTCCACCCGCTGCATCTCGAAGCCTGTGTCCAGGCCGGCAAGCACGCCTTCGTGGAGAAGCCGGCCGCGGTCGACCCCGTCGGCGCGCGACGCATCGTGTCCGCCGGGGAGATGGCGAAACAGAAGGGCTTGTCCGTCGTCGCGGGCACCCAGCGCCGGCACGATCCGGTCTACCTCGCGAACCACCGGGCGGTGGCCGACGGGGCGATCGGCCGGATCCTGGCCGGCCGCATCTGGTGGTGCGGCGGCAACGCGCGGAAGACGCTCGACCGCGTCGAGGGCGAGTCGGATGCGCAGTTCATGGTCCGCAACTGGTACCAGTTCACCGAGATGTGCGGCGACCACATCGTCGAGCAGCACGTCCACAACATCGACGTGGCCAACTGGTTCATCGGGCGGCCCCCGCAGCTTGCCCTCGGATTCGGCGGACGCGCCCGGCGAGCGCTGGGCAACCGGTACGACTTCTTCAGCGTCGACTTCGACTACGGCGAGGACGTGACGATCCACAGCATGTGCCGCCAGATCGAAGGCTGTTACCAGCGCATCGGCGAGCACCTCGTGGGCGCCTCCGGCTCCGGATGGCCGGGCGGCAGGCTCACGGGAGGCGGCGCGGCGCCGGCCCGCCCCAAGTCCGAGGTCAACCCGTACGTGCAGGAACACGTCGATCTGATCCGCAGCATCCGCGACGGAAAGCCCCTGAGCGAAGCCCGAAGCCTGGCGGAGGCCACGCTGGCCGCGATCATGGGGCGCATTTCCGCGTACACCGGGGAGATCGTCCGGTGGGCGGATCTGACCGAGCGGACGGACAGCCCGTGGTTCGGGCTCGCGCTCAAGCCCACCGCGGAGGACTTCGAGGACGGCCGCGTGTCGGTCCCGGCGGGGCCCATCCCGCTGCCCGGCGCCGCCAGGTGACGGGGAGTCCGATCGCGGCGGCGGCTCCCGAAACGCCTCGGGCGCGGCTTGACTCGCGGGGCGGCACTCTCTATACACCGCTTTTGTGGATCTGGAGACACGTGGATCCGAACATGGGGAGGCAGCAATGAAGAAGTGCAGTGGATTGTTCCTTTCTCTGGGGTGTGCGGTGGCCGGGGCGCTGCTGCTCGCCGGGTGCGGCGAGGCGAAAAAGGCGCCGCCCACGAAGGAACCGGCCGAGGCGCCGCCGCAGAAGGCGATCGAGCTCTCGTACAGCATCTTCTTCCCGCCCTCGCACATCCAGTGCAAGACGGCGGAGGAGTGGGCGCGGGAGGTCGAGAAACGCACGGGGGGGCGCGTGCGCGTCACCACCTATCCGGGCGGGTCGCTGTCCAAGGCGCCGCAGTGCTATGACGGCGTGGTCAGCGGGATTTCCGACCTGGGCATGAGTTGCTTCGCCTATACCCTCGGACGGTTCCCGCTGCTCGAGGGCCTGGACCTGCCGCTGGGCTATCCGGACGGCGTGGCGGCTTCCCGCATCGCGACGGAGATGGTCCGGAAGTACGCCCCGAAGGAAGTGGACAACGTCAAGGTGCTCTACGTCCACGCCCACGGTCCCGGCATCCTGGCCGCCCGCAAGCCGGTGCGCTCCCTCGAGGACATGAAAGGCCTGAAGGTCCGCGCGACCGGCCTGTCGGCCAAGATCGTCGAGCGCCTGGGCGGCACGCCCGTGGCCATGAGCCAGCCAGAGACCTACGAAGCGCTGCAGAAGGGCGTGGTGGATGCCACGTTCTGCCCCGTCGAGACCCTCAAGGGGTGGAAACAGGGCGAGGTCATCGATGTGGTGACCGATTCTTCCGGCATCGGGTACACCACCGCGATGTTCGTGGTGATGAACAAGGACAAGTGGAACAGCCTGCCGAAGGACGTCCAGGAGATCATCGATCAGGTCAGCGACGAATGGGTGAAGCGGCACGGAGAGGCTTGGAACCAGGCGGACCGGGAGGGCGCGGAGTTCGTCAAGCAGCTCGGGCATGAGACCCTGGCGCTCCCGGCCGACGAGCTCGCCAAGTGGAAGGCGGCGGTGGCGCCGATCCTGGAGGACTACGTCAAGGCGACAGCGGAGAAGGGGCTGCCGGGAAGTGAATTCCTGAAGGACCTGCAGGAGAAGATCGCCGCCATCCCCGCTCCGTGAGCCCGTGCGATGGGGTGGGTCTCTTCATCGCTCGTGGAGTCCTGGCAGCGTGGTCTGCGCCGGCTGGTGCTCGGGCTCGCCTTCGTGGCGGGCGCGGGCACGGTGGCCATGATGCTGGTCACGTGCGCGGACATCATCGCGCGGGCATTCGGGCATCCGTTGAAGGGCAGCTACGACCTTGCCTGCCTGCTCAGTCTGATCACGCTGTCCTGCGCCCTGCCCTACACGACGGCGGTCAAGGGCCACGTCGCGGTGGAGTATTTCTTCAACAAGCTGCCGCCGACGGCGCGGCTGGTCGTGGATTCGATCATGCGCGTCATGATGATCGGACTCTTCGGCCTTCTCTGCGTCCAGGGTGTGAAGTACGGACTCAGCCTGCGGGCCAGCGGGGAAGTCTGGCTGACCCTCGGCTGGCCCAAGTACTGGGCCTCTTTTGTCGTGGCTTTCGCCTGTGCCGTATCCGCCCTGGTCGTGGTGGAGCACCTGGTGCGCCCGCGGAAGGTCTTCATGTCGCCATGACGCCGATTCAACTGGGCCTGGTGGGATGCGGTCTCCTGCTGCTGCTCCTCGTGTGCAGCATGCCGGTGGCTTTCGTCATGGCCATCGCCGGCGTGATCGGCTTCGCGATGGTCAGGTCCTCGCCGGCCGCGCTGAGCATGATGACCTCGGAGCTGTTCGACACCTTCACCTCCTACAGCCTCACGGTCATCCCCCTGTTCATCTTCATGGGCCAGGTGGCGTTTCACGCCGGCATCAGCAAGCGCCTGTTTCACGCGGCGTACTGCTGGCTGGGCCCCCTCCGCGGCGGACTGGCGATGGCGACGGTCGGCGCCTGTGCGGGCTTCGGCGCCATCTGCGGCTCCGGCCCCGCCACGGCGGCGACGATGGCCTCGGTGGCCCTGCCGGAGATGAAGCGCTACCGATACGACATGGAGCTGGCCAGCGGAACCGTCGCCGCGGGGGGCAGCCTGGGCATGCTGATCCCGCCCAGCGTGGTGTTCATCGTCTACGGCATCCTGACCGAACAGTCGATCGGCAAGCTCTTCATCTCCGGCATACTGCCCGGGATCATGATCGCCGTCATGTTCTGCTTCACGATCTATCTTCTCTGCCTGCGACGTCCCCAGCTCGGGCCCGCCGCGGAGAACGTCACGTGGAGCATGAGGTGGAAATCCCTCCTGGGCGTCACCGAAACGCTCGCCCTCTTCATGCTGATCATCGGCGGCATGTTCACGGGACTCTTCACACCGACGGAGGCGGCGGCGGTGGGCGCGGGCGGCAGCCTGGCGATCGCGCTGATCAGACGGCGGCTCAGTTGGAAGGCCCTGGTGCAGTCCCTGCACGAGACGGTGCGCACGTCCTGCATGGTGATGATCATCGTGGCCGGGGCCGTGGTCTTCAGCCGGTTCCTCGCCGTGACGCGCATGCCCTACGAGCTGGCCTCGTGGCTGACCGGCCTTCCCTTCGCCCCCTGGGCGATCGTCAGCCTGATCATCCTCTTCTATCTGATCGCCGGCTGCTTCGTGGACGCGCTGGGGCTGATTCTCCTGACCGTCCCCATCTTCTACCCCGTGATCGAAGCGCTGCACTACGACCCGATCTGGTTCGGTGTCATCATCGTGGTGGTGACCCAGATGGGTGTCATCTCGCCGCCGGTGGGCGTGAACGTGTACGTCGTCAGCGGCATCGAGCGCGATCTGCCGCTGCAGACGGTCTTCAAGGGCGCCGTCCCCTTCCTGATCTGCCTGACCGTGGCGGCGGTGATCCTCGTGGCCTTCCCCTCCATCTCCCTGTGGCTGCCGTCGCTGGCCTATCGCTAGGAGGCACTCCCATGAGTCCCATTCCCCCGCCCTACGGCCCGTTCAAGCGCATCCTGTTCTGCACGGACTTCTCCGAGAACGCCGACTTCGCGTTCAACTTCGCCCTGGAACAGGCCCGGCATTCGCCGACCTGCACGCTCTACCTGCTGCACGTGGTCCCCGAGCCGGACGCCCAGTTCTGGCGCACGTACGTGGGCGAAGTGGAGGACGTCGAGGCGAAGGGGCGGAAGGACATGGAGGACAAGATCCGCGAGACGTACGCCTCCCGTGTTCCCTCGACGGTCCGTTTCCGGGTGGTCATCCGCAAGGGCATGGACCACCAGGAGATTCTCGACTTCGCCGGGGAACAGAAGGTGGATCTGCTGATCATCGGACGCCAGGGCCGGAGCTCCCTCGGAAAGGTCTTCTTCGGCAACGTCACCGAGAAGGTCGTCCGGAAATCCCGCTGCCCCGTCCTGGTCGTGCCGCTGAGCTTCGAGACCGCGACGTGAGGTGTCAGACCGCGATTCCCTGCTCTCTCAGCTTGTCGAGGGCGATGTCGGAAACGCGGCTCGGATAGAGCTGGCGCATGCAGGCGAAGTCGCCGCGCGAGCATTCGGTGGAGAAGCAGGGACGGCACGGGAGGCGGTCGACCCACAGCACGCGGGCCCGCCTGCCGTAGGGGCCGGTCCGGGTCGGATCGGTCGGGCCGAACAGCGCCAGCACCGGCACGCCGAGGGCGGCCGCCATGTGCATCGGTCCGGAATCGACGGTCACGACGAGCTGCGTCTCTTGCAGGAGGCTGCCGAGTTCCACCAGCGTCGTCCGGCCGGCGAGGTTGACGAGGCCCGGATGCGGCCCGACCGCGGCCGCGAGATCCGCGCACGCGGACGCCTCATCGCGGCCGCCGACGAGCAGCACCGTCACGTCCTTCGCCAGCAGCCGGCGAGCGAGTTCCGCGAATCCCTCGACACCCCAATTCTTGGTCGGCCATCGCGAAGCGGGGACCAGGGCGACCCGCGGTGCCACGCCCGGCGCCGGACGCGCGGGGAAGCGCACCGGGAACACGGGCTCCGGTTCCGGCCAGCCCAGCCAGCGAAGCAGGTCGAGGTTCTCCTCCACCGCATGCCGGTTCTTGTTCCGGGGGCCTGTCACGTCGTGGTAAAGAAACCGCGCGCCTTCGCGGTGGTAGGAGGGGCCGATCACGCGCGCGCCGCGCGTCCGACGGGCGAGCCGCGCCGGGATCGCGCTCTTGAGCAGGCCCTGCAGGTCGGCGACCAGGTCGTAGCGTTCGCGCCGAAGCTCGCGAAGGAACCGCGGGGCATACCAGAGAAAATTCCGGCGCGGGAAGGTCAGCACGCGGTCCACGTCGGTGAAACACCGGAGCAGGGGCAGGTACGCCGGCTGGACCAGCCAGTCCACCGTCGCCCCCGTGGCCGCCTTGAGCCCGTGCACCGCCGGCAGCGCGTGAAAAAGATCCCCGAGCGAGCTCAGCCGGACCACCAGGATGCGGCGGACGCCGGCGGGGGCGATGCGCGCGGTCATTCCGACGCCACCCGTCCCGCCTGTCTCCCCGGCAGGATTCGCTTCAGGATACCCGACCGTTGTCGGAGAGGGTTTCACGCGCGCACTATATCCGATCCCCACACCCGTGGCACTCGAATCGGCAGCGCGGTACGGGATCCGGGGAAAGCGGCTGTCCTATGCCACGGAGGTGCGCACGGGCAAGGTTTGCACGAACCGCGCTATGGCCTCCGCCGCCTCCCGCGGGCGGCCCTGCAGCACGAAGTGACCCGCGTCGAGCTCCACGCGCCGGACGTTCCAGCCGGACGCCGGCAGGGTCGCATGGAGAAGTCGCCGCAACAGATCGCGGCGGCCGGAGACGTAGAGTACGGGCGCCGTCGGCGGGGCGGGGCGGACGCGGTTGGCGAGGATGACTCTCATTCGCTCCGCCAGCACGGAGCGCGGGATGCCTGCGAGCGCCCCGTACAGCAGTTGGACGTCCGTCTCCGGCGCGGCCGGCCCGAAGAGGAACCGGCGCGCAAACCACCGCGGCGGATGCGCCCTGGAGCCGGTGACGGCGAGGCCAACGGCCACGGCGGGAAGACGGGGAGCGCAGACGAAACTGGCGGCGAGCACCAGGCAACGGACCGCCTCGGGATGTTCTGACGCCAGTCTGACCGCCACCGGCCCGGAGAACGATTCGGCGACGAGCACGCAGGGGTGATCGCCGATGAAGTGCGATGCGTGCCGCGTCAGCGTCGCGTAGTCCTGCGGCCCGGAAGCCGGATAAGACACCACCGCGGATTCCACGCCCGCCGGCAGGTGCCGCTGCAGGGGCCGGAAGAGCAGCCCCGTTCCGTCCATCCCCGGCATCAGCACCCATCGCATGCGACAAGAGGACCGAGCCGACTATTCACCGTGTTCCGCCAGCAGCCGGAGCATGATGGCCTTGTGGGCGTGAAGGCGGTTCTCCGCCTCGTCGAAGACCACCGACTGCGGGCCGTCGACCACCTCCGCGGTGACCTCGCAGCCGCGCGTGGTGGGCAGGCAGTGCATGAAGATCGCATTCTTCTTCGCCTTCCTCATCAGGCGGGCGTTGACCTGGTACGGCAGGAAGACCTTCCGGCGGGCCGCGGTCTGTTCCTCGGGGATGTGGTAGCTCATCCACGAATCGGTGTAGACGATGTCGGCGCCCCGCACCGCCTCCGCCGGGTCGTCGGTGATGACGATATGCCCGCCCGTCCGTTTCGCGAAGCCGTTCGCCATCTTCACCATCGCGGGATCGGGATTGAACTCGGCCCCCGGCGGGCAGCCCACCCGCACGCTCATGCCCACCTTGGTGCACCCCGCGAGCAGCGAGTGCGTGACGTTGTTGCGGCTGTCGCCCAGGTAGGCCAGCGTCAGCCCCTTCAGCGGCCCCTTGTGCTCCCGGATGGTCACGAGATCGGCCAGGATCTGGGTCGGATGGGCATCGTTCGTGAGGCCGTTGATCACGGGCACCGTCGCATGCCGCGCCAGTTCCACGATTACCTGGTGCTCGAAGAGCCGGGCCATGATGAGGTCCGCGTAGCGGCTCAGCACGCGGGCGGTGTCCTCGATGCTCTCCTTGCCCTTGCCGAACGGCGACTTGCCGAGATCGTAGTAGATCGCATGCCCGCCCATCTGCGACATGCCGGTCTCGAACGACACCCGCGTGCGCAAGCTCGGTTTCTCGAACAACATCACCAGCGTGCGGCGGCGCATCGTGTCGGCGAAGGCCGCGGGCCGCCGCTTGACCTCGAGCGTCAGATCGATGAGGTCCCGCAGCAGGCCCGAGGGACATTGCGCCATCGTGAGAAAATCTTTCATGACGGTTCCTCCCGGCCCCGGTTCAGCGGATGAGGTCGGCGTAGTACTGGTTGATCTCGTTTTCCTTCTCGAAGACCGTCAGGATCAGCGCCACGCGGATCCACATGCCGTTGCGCACCTGGCGCCAGTACATCGCCCGCGGGTCATCGTCCACCTCCACCGCGATCTCGTCCCGCCGCGGGAGCGGATGCATGATCACGGCGTCGGGTTTGAGGTGCGGCAGGTGCGCCGCGGTGATGTGGAAGCGGGTCGTGTCGATCCGGCGGCTCTCCCCGGCGGTGTCCCATTCGTCCTGGATGCGGGTCATGTAGATCGCGTCCGCCTCCCGCACCGCGCGCTCGAAGTCGTCCGTCTGCTCATGGGCCATCTTGGCCTCGTCGAGCCATTTCAGCACGTCGGCCCCGACCTGGAGGGGCGCCGGCGCGCAGAAGACCTGGCGGACCCCCGGGTACTTCGTCAGCAGCCACGAGAGCGAGCGGACGGTCCGGCCGCGCAGGAGGTCGCCGACGAAGACGATGCGCTTGCCTTCGATCCCGCCGCGGTTCTCGAAACTCCGCTGGAGCGTGTAGATGTCCAGCAGCGCCTGCGTCGGGTGCTGGTCCTTGCCCGAGCCGGCGTTGATGACCGGCACGGTGCGGTTCGTGCGGGAGAGCAGCCACGCGACCTTCTCGGCGAAGCCGCCGACCGGGTGGCGCATGATGATCAGGTCGACGTAGGAGCTGAAGGTGCGCAGGGAGTCCTCGGGGGACTCCCCCTTGAGCTCGCTGGAGGTGCTGGTGTCGCGCACCTCGGCCGGGTGGAGGCCGACGATCTGGCAGGCGGCGTAAAACGAGAGGAAGGTGCGGGTCGACGGCTGGGCGAAGTAGAGCATCGCCCGCTTGTCGTTCAGCAGGTTCTGCAGGAACAGCCGGCCGCCCTTGGTCTTCGCGATGCGGCGCGTACGCGTCGCCAGCTCGCAGAGCTGGTCGAGGAACGCCCGCTCGAACTGCTGCGCCACGAGGGCATGGTACGGCCGCCCGTTGACCGTGAAATACCGCGCCCTCTCCGCCGGCCCGAGGGCCTGGAACTCCTCCCACGACGGCATGGTCATCTTCGTCGTCTCCCAAGGCGGCGAGCCGCCATCCAACGGCCCTGGCCGCTCAATGCTCCCACTCCAGCCCGTCCGTTCCTCCGCGCACCGGCGCCGCCTTCAGAGAGGGTCCCGCCGCCCTTCTCCGTGGAGCAGCCCGATCGCGAACATCCCGCGCATCCGCGTGTCGCCTTTCGACGGAATCCCTTGTCTCCCATCCGCCTCGGGGCTTCCGCGGGCGCCGGCCCATGCTACGGCCCCACCCCCGCCCGCGGCAAGCGCAAGAAGCATCGGCCACCTTCTCGCGCGGCGGCTCGGCGCGAATCCACGGAACGCGGGTCCCCTCCGCTGAACGTAAACCCCTGGGGCCAGTTCCTTGCGGAATATCGACATGATTCTCCAGGACTCGCCGCACGAATGGGGCCCCTGGCAACCGCCAAGGCTGCTGGCGTGGCGGCGCGCCGGCCCGCCGGGTCGCCATGGCGCGCCTGACCCTCGGCGAGTCTCATCGCCCGCCCATCCGGAGCCGATAGCCGAAGTGGTGGGATTGGGTGACGAACCGCATCCCGTCCTCTTCGATCGTGAAGTCCATCTCGTGCGGCACGCGGCCGGCCGCATCGACGACCTCGACGCCGTCCACCCGCGAGCCCTTCACGCCCAGCCGCTCCGGCCGGACGGTGATGGCGCACGACGACTGGCCGGGCAGCGCGATGATCCAGGCTTCCCCGTCGCGGATCTCGATGCGGTAGCCGCCGGCCGTCGAGGCGACGCCGAAATCGATCGGCTTCTGCTCGCGGTTCTCGCGCGACGGCGGAGGGGTCCACACGTTCGGCACCAGGCGCACCGCCGTCACCGCGCTCCCCTGTCCTTCCACGATCAGCCGCCCGAGGCGGTACCGTCCGTGCCCCGCCTCGTCCCCCTCCAGCCGCGCCCTCTCGCCCCCCTCCGGCGCCCACAGGCCCGTGAACACCTCGTACTCGCCCGGACCGCAGGCCTCGGGCAGGTCGACCGTCCACTCCAGGACACCGCCGGCCACCTTCGCCGCGTCGCCGGGAGGTCGCGCGCTGGCCTGGAAGGCGATCTTCTCCCCGCCCTCGCCCGAGGGATGGCTGAAGTGGGTGAAGATGCGGTATTTCTCCGGCGCCTTGTCCCCGCCCGCCCACCGCACGTTCATGCGGAAGCGGCGGCCGTCGAGGAACTGCGCGCCCACCGCCTCGGGCCGGATGGCGAGGGCCCGGCGCGGCGAATGGCCGCGCGCGTTGAAGTACCACGCGCCGGGCGCCTCGGCGCGCTCGACGATCGCGCCGTCGATGCGTTCAACCGCCGAGGTGGACGACCCGCAGACCGCCAGGTATCCGAACTCCGGAAGCGTGCGCCCCGCCACCGTCCAATCGTTGGAACCGCGGTTCACCCACGCCTCGGCGCCGTGACTCCACCGGACGTGCAGTCGGTGGACATCGCCGTCCTCGAACGCGACGTCCCGGAGCGTGTCCATCGCCACGCCCCGGGCGAAGCCCTGCGCGAGCCAGTACTTGCGCACCGCGCCCGTGAGGCCCGCGGGGCGGTCAGTCATCAACGCATGGCCGGTGAGGATTTCGGCGCTCAGGTAGTCGTCGCTCTCGATCCCGTGCGCGTCGCGCGGCCGGCCGCCCTCGTAGCGGCCGGAGTAGCCGACCCCGTGCAGGATGAAGCGGTCGTGCAGCACCGCGTCGTACCACGGCACGCGCGCCCAGTCGCGGCAGGGCACGCGGACGCGGAATTCGCCGCCCGTGGGGCTGAGCTGCAGGAACTGACAGTCGGCGCCGTCGAGGTGCCCCGTGAGCTGGTCGTGCCCGGCCTCCGAACATGTCGGCGCGCGGCCGCCGAGCGAATCGCGGATGAAATCAAACGCCGCGCCCCAGCAGGCCCGCGTCTCGGTCATCGGGTGGTAGGCCCCCGACCGGTCGTGGTAGTCGATGCAGCTCATCGAGGCGAAGACGTCGACGAACGAGGCGGTCGGCCGCGCTTCGTTCGCGATGAGACCCGTGTTGCGTTCGAGGAAGGGCCTGAAGCGGTCGGGCCGCCAGCGGTAGCTCTGGGCATCGCGGCCCTCGTTCAGCCACGCGGGCACCGGCCGGCCGTCGGCGGTGAAACAGATGTGGTCGTAGGTGTAGCCGTCGGCATCGGGATAGAAGTCAATGTAGTTGTCGTGCAGGCCCCAGGGGACGTCGTTGCTCGCGCAGACGCACGCGAGCTCGCGGAGCTCCTCCACCGTGCCGAAGCGCGGGTCGGGCGGCCAGATGTCGGGCAGCCGGTAGTCATAACCCCACCGCTGCCAGACGTGCAGGAGCAGGAGCGTATCCGTCAGCCCGTAGGCGGAGGCCTGGCGCATGAGGTCCGCGATCTCGGAGAAACGGCCGCCCCAGAAGTCGTAGACGAAGCGGCCCGCCTTGCGCTTGACGGCCGGCGCGGCGGATTTGTCGTAGAGGGGACGGTAGCGCATGGCGCAGTCGAGCGCGCCGCGGGCGCCGGCGACGAAGCTCAGCGTCGCGTCGCCATCGGTGTGCAGCGCGTAGAGACGGCGGACCGGGTCGACCTCGAACCGGTCGGGCGGATTGTCGCTCGCGCAGAGGAGCGCCGAGCCGTCGGCCGACTCGAATCCGACGTGGCTCGCGGAGAGCGAGTGGCCGCCGAAACCGACGCTGAACGCACCCGGTTCCTCAATCGCGTAACCGTGACCGAAATAGACGCGGCGCGCCGGACCGTCGACCGGCCCGGGCGCGAGATCGCTGATGCGCGCCCCTTCGCACCGGAAGCGGATGCGCAGGGCGGGGCCCTTGTGCCGCACTTCCGCCGTGAGCACCGCCGGCTGGCCGTCGACGGACAGCTCGTGCCGGATATCGAGCCCGCGGCCGAACAGAAGGCGATCGACGCGCACGGAGGTCACCCGCGCCAGCGACGGCCAGTCGCCGAGACGGTGCCCGTTCACCGCGATCGTGAAGCCGGACAGCCCTACCGCCCGTCCGCCCGTGGCGAAGGCACAGGCCGCGTCCACCAGCCCCTGCGGGCCGGGTGCCACGGCCGCCGCGCCGCCCTCGACCTTGAAGACATGGATTCCGCGGGACGTGTCGGACTCCCCGATGCGCGCGGCCGCGACGGCCTCCGCCGCGAGATGGATCGGCGAGGGCGGGGGCGGAGAGGCGCCGGCAAGGAGGTACGGATCGGCCCACCAGCCATGGTCGCAGGTGGTGTCCCGTTTGGGCCCCGGGTCCGTTTCCATCGCCAGCGTCACCGTGCGGCCGGCGAAACGGTCGAGGTCGGCCTCGCCGGGCACCCACTGCTTCGCGTCCACGTGACGCTCGAAGACCGGCTCGCCGTCCACGCGCACGCGGAACGTGATGCCGTCGCTGGGCGGCTCCGAGGGGTGCGTGTCGCGGATGGCGTTGAAGAAGTGCAACCGCAGCGGCGGGTGGGAGGGCAGGCTCACGTTCCATTCCGCGCGCACGATGCCGGGACCGCCGCGCCACGGCGGGTGGACGGAGAAACCGCGGCGGCGCCCCCCGCGGTCGGCTTCCTCGACCGACCACAGCGCGCCCGACTTCGGCTCGCTGCCGCGCCAGCCGGCGGGCAGGAAGACCGGCTCGCTGTCAAACCGATGCCACACCACGCGCGCGGTGCGCGTCTCCAGCAGGGCCAGGCCGCCGCCGGCGGGCAGCTCGACCGGCCCCGGCGCCGGCGGATCCGGCCTCTTGAATCGCGGCGAGAAGATGCGCACGGCCGCCGCGGTGCGCGTGGCGGCGCCGTCGGCGAACACCGCCTCCACATGCACCGGATAGAGGGCATCATGGACGCCCTCGCCGGCCGCAATGCGGAAGGTCGTGGACGCCGAGGCGCCGGCGGGCACGGTCGACGTGGCCTCGGCCGGTCCGACGGCGTGCCATTCGTCGACGAGCCCGTGGACGCGCAGGGCGGCGGTCACCGCCGCAGCGCCGGCGTTCTGCAGGTGCACCGCGATATCGACGGGCTGCTCGAAGGCGAGATCGCCGGCCGCCGGCTCACCGATCGTGAGCGTCAAGGGCCCGCTGGTCGCCTCGTGGCCGTTGAAGGCCGCGGCCGCCGACACGCCGATGAGCCACGTTGCGAATTGTTTCGTCTTCATACTCTGCCCATTCCCGCACGCCGCCCGGCGGCGTGGCTGCACGTTCCGCTGCAGCCGCGTCGCTGCGCGACGCGTTACGTCCGCTCACCCTCCGGCGGCCGCGCGATCCGGAGCGTGAGGTACAGCGTCCACCCGAGCGTGAACGACAGGAAGACGGCCAGCAGCATCCACATCATCGTCTCGTCGAGGAGCGGAGGATTACGCTGGTTGGCGAGGTAGACAAGGTGCTGCAGGGCGATGAAGAAGCCGTTCATCGCGACGCCGAACACCTCGCCCCAAATGCTCATGCGGCGTCCGATCTCCTCCCGCCGTTCCGGCGTGGCGAACCAGTAGTCTTTGCGGGGGAGATTGACGAAACGCGGATTGACCCTCTTCACGATGAGGCCCATCGCAGCCATGAAGCCGCTCATGAGCAGGAAGAGCCCGATCATGAACAGGGTCTGCGCGTCGCGCGACATCCAGCCGTTGGCGCGACCGCCGCTGCCGAAGTGCGTGGCCACCGTCTCCGGAAGGTGACCGTGATATCCAACGGCCAGGGCGATGCCGATCACCGCGCTGGTCCACAACGCGATCGTCGATGCGCGCATATCCTCTCCCTCCGCGGCACTGGAGGCCGGTGGTCATACCCCTCTCTCGTTTCCCAATCGCGACCCGGAGACCTCAGCCTTCAAGTCTCCAACTCACAGCCCTTTGTCCATCGCATGATATCCCGTTCTCGCGCGGAAACCCGGCGTGAACTGCTCCGTGAAGCGGCCGTCCGGCGTCCGGACGATGAACATCGCCTCCGCCGTCGGCCAGGCCGTCGGAAGCCAGGCGAGCCCCGTCTCCGGCCCCAGGGCGGAGAGCGCCGTCGCCAGCCCGTCGGCGGCCAGGCAATCCGGCGCGATGACCGTCACGCTGCACTGCGGGCGGCGGACGGGCTGGCCCGTTCGCGGATCGACGATGTGCGAGAGGGTCATCCCCTTGTCATCCCTGCGGTAGTGCCGGTAGTCGCCGGAAGTCGAGACAGCGAACCCGCTTACGTTGAGCACACCTTGAAGCTCCTCGCCCGGCAGGGCGTCGGGACGCGGCCGGTCGACGCCGATCCGCCATCGCAGCCCCGCGCGATTCACGCCCGAGGCAAACACCTCGCCGCCGATCTCGACCATGTGGTTCGTCAGGCCGAATCCCGTCAGCACGCGCGACGCGGCGTCGACCGTGAAGCCCTGGGCCACGGCGTTGACGTCGAGCACCAGGTCGGGCCGCGCCTTGCACAGGCGGCCGTCGGCGGTCACCGAGAGATTGGTCCAACCCACCCGCGCCCACGCCGTCGCGGCGTCCTCGTCGGCGGGCGTGCCGCGGGCTGCGTCCGCGGGGCCGAATCCCCAGAGGCGCACCAGCGGGCCGACGGTCATGTCGAACACGCCGCCCGATTTCTCGCTTAAGGTCAGGCCGAATTGGACGACCTCCGCGAATGCCGCCGACACCGCGAACGGGGCGGTCGATGTGCTGCGGTTGAAGGCGGAGATCTCGCTGTCGGGGACATAGGCGGACATCTGGCGGTCGATGCCGGCGAAGCACTCCTGCAGGGCCCGCCCCACCGTGTCGACCCGGCCCGTCCACGCGGCCGGCGGCACGAACTTGACGGTGAAATAGGTGCCCTGCGTCTCGCCGGTGATCTCCACCACCTCCGCGGCGGCGCGGCCCGTGGCCGCCTGCTGCCGGCCGCGGTGGATGCTCCACGCCATCAGCGCAAGGACGACCAGCGCCGGGACGAGAATCTTCCATCCCGGCGGCCGACGGGGTTGCAGCAAGACGGGCATGGCGCAAATTCAAGACCGCCGGCCGCCGAAAGTAAAGCCTGCTTCATCTGCCGCGCATTCTCCCCTGGGCGGTGCGGCAGGGCCTGCGGGACCAGCGCCGCTGGACAACGAAAGACGGCGCCGGGATTGCCCGGCGCCGTTTCACGTTCTCTACTCTTCCTGGCTTCGGATCAGAATGCGTAGATGAATTCCCAGCGCAGGAAGTAGGAGAGATCGTCGACGTTGTAGTAGTCGCCCGGATCGACGAGTTCCGCCAGCAGGTGGCCGGAGAGCTTGTCCTTCTCGCGGAGCAGGTTCTCGCGGATGGTGAACTTCTGCCACCAGGTGAACAGCAGGCCACGGTCCTTGCCGTCGCCCGGCCCGTCGTCTTCCATGGCCATCATGTAGCCGAGGACCATCTCGCTCTTGTACCACTTGCAGGGCGTCAGGCTGAGGTCCACGTGCGGCATGCTCAGGTTCGACCAGCGTCCGGCGCCGTCGGCGTCCCACGCGTACACGTAGAGCTCGCTGTACTGCGGCCAGCGGGCGAAGAGCGGATTCCACCCCTCGTCCTCCGGCGTCTTCGGGTCGTCGCCCGACAGCCCGTACCAGCCGATGCCGACCACCGGCTTGAGGCCGTCCATCGGCACGTTCCAGTTCAGCACGGCATCCACCATCCAGCCTTCGGTGTCCTCGCTCCCGCGCTCGCCGAGCTGGTACGCCGCCTCGATGCTGGCGCCCATCTGCCCGAGCTTGGGCATCAGGCGGAAACCGGCGGTGTGAAGGTCGAGCTGCGGGTTGACGATCTCTCCCGCCGCCGAGTCGAGCTCCTGCCAGGCCCGCGCGGGCGCGGCATAGCCGGTCTCCGTCTTCTTCGCCGCCTGCGTCCACTCCTCTTCCTGCTTGTAGAGGTAGTAGGCCTCGAAGTTCAGCTCTTCCAGCGCGTTGTTCTTCACATACACGCCGGCGCCGTACTCCGCCATGTCGTTGTAGCCCTTCGCCAAGCCGGTCAGATCGCGGTCCTGGGACCAGAGGACCAGCTCGTTCTCGGGCAGGTCACAGATGCCCAGCAGGTCCACGGTGGTCTTCGGCACCCCGCGGTACGTCGCCTTCACGGCGTCGAAGTAGATCGTGCGCGATCCGTCCTTCGGCGTGCCGTCCATCAGCACGCGGCCGTTGCCGTAGATCAGGTCCTGGCGGCCGATGCGGAGGTCGAGGGTGTCGTCGAGCAGCTTCTTCCAGTCGAGGTACAACTGGTCGACCACGGCCTCGTCCTGCGGGTTGTACGCGTTCTTCCCGAATCCCTCCGCGTCGGGCCGCGCGTACTCCCGGAATTCGTCGGTCACCCGGGCGCGCAGGCTCAGCGTGTCGGTGGGATTCACCTGCCCCCACAGCCGCGGACGGATGCGGAGGTAGTTGTTCAATCCGCCGCGGGTCTCGCCCGGCGGATCGGCGTTCAGCGGGATGTGGTCAAACACCTCCTGGCGGACGCGGATGTCCCATCCCCATTGCCACATCGGCGGCGCCGCCGCGGCGGCCTCGGCGGCTGCCACTCCGCCCGCCGTCGCCAGCAACCCGGCCACGATCGCGAGAACCAATCGTCCTCTCATTCGCATGTTCCTTCCCTGCTGTCGCCCGACCGTCCCGCCCCGCCCAACCACGGACGGAGGTGCGGCGGCCATCGGCCCCTCATTGCCCTCACACGCGGCGGCCTCGAGCCGCCGAAACCGAGTCGCAGGAAACCCGCTGCGCCATGCCGGATAGCGGCCGGATAGAATCCGAGGGGATCGAGACAGCGGTCGCTCCCGGAGGCATCCGCCCCCCCACTGACATCCGCATGTGCATGCCCGCCTTCTGAAGTCCATGCCGGCCCGCGCCGGCCCCTTGTTTCTGCGCGGCATAGCAGAGCCGCCCGCGCGCGTCAATTCAACATTTGTCCTTCCGTCGGCGTTTCGGCATCATGCGGCCATGAAGACATCCCGCGGCCCCCGTCCGGAGGAACCCACCCTCCCCCTGGCCGGCATCAGGCGTTTCCTCCGATCCTCCGCCGGGCCGGCCCTTCTGTCTCTCCTGTGCGGACGGCCGCTCGCGGCGCGCGCGGCCGAGAAGCCGAACTTCATCGTCATCAACATCGATGACCTCGGCTACGCCGACATCGGGCCGTTCGGCTCGAAGCTCAACCGCACGCCGAACCTGGATCGCATGGCCTCCGAGGGGTGCCGCCTGACGTCCTTCTACGCGGCGCCCGTCTGCTCGCCCTCGCGCTCCGCCCTGATGACCGGTTGCTACCCGAAACGGGTGCTGCCGATTCCGCACGTGCTCTTTCCCGGCAACGACGTCGGCTTGTCGCCGACGGAGCTGACCATCGCCGAGCTGCTGAAACCGCAGGGGTATGCGACGGCCTGCATCGGCAAATGGCACCTCGGCGATCAGCCGGAGTTCCTGCCGACCCGCCAGGGCTTCGATGTCTTCTTCGGCCTGCCGTACTCGAACGACATGGGACCGGCGGAGGACGGCGTGAAGAGCAGCCTGGGCGATCCTCTGCCGGAGGCGAAGGGGCGGGGCCAGCCGCCGCTCCCCCTCATGCGGCAGGAGACGGTGCTGCAGCGCGTGCGGCCGGAGGACCAGGTCCGGCTGGTGGAGAGGTACACCGCCGAGGCCGTCGCCTTCCTCCGCGCGAACAAGGACCGCCCGTTCTTCCTCTACCTGCCGCATTCCGCCGTGCACTTCCCGATCTACCCGGGGAAGGCCTTCCAGGGGAAATCGCGGAACGGATACTACGGCGACTGGGTGGAGGAGGTGGATGGGAGCGTCGGCCGGGTGCTGGACACCGTGCGCGAGCTGGGGCTGGGCGGACGGACGCTGGTTCTGTTTGTCAGCGACAACGGCGGCACGAAGCGGGCGGTCAACGCACCGCTCCGGGGCAACAAGGGCCAGACCTTCGAGGGGGGCCTGCGCGTGCCGGCCATCGCCTGGTGGCCCGGCCGGATCCCCGGCGGGTCGAAGGTGGACGCGATCGCCGGCATGATCGACGTGCTCCCCACGTTCGTGAAGCTCGCCGGTGGATCGTTGCCGAACGACCGCACGCTCGACGGCGGCGACCTCTGGCCGCTGCTGGCCGGCGAGAAGGGCGCGAAGGGGCCGCACGAGGATTTCTTCTACTACAGCGGTCTGAAGCTGCAGGCCGTGCGGTCCGGACCGTGGAAGCTGCACCTGGCCAAGGGAAGCCTCTACAACCTCGAGCACGACATCGGCGAAGCCACCGACGTGGCCGCGGCGAACCCGGAGGTCGTGAAGAGACTCAAAGCGCTGGCTGAAACGATGAAGGCCGATCTGGGGCTCGACGGGATCGGCCCCGGGTGCCGCGAGCTGGGTCGGGCGCAGAACGCGCGGCCCCTGATCGGCCACGACGGCCGGGTGCGGCCGGGTTTCGAAGCGAAGAGCAACGGCGGGGGCACGTAGCGGCCATGGACGAACCGATCAACGAGTACGAACGCGCGCCCGTGCCGGAGAGCGCGTGGCTGGGGTTGCGCAGCTTCGTCGGGCAGTACACGGGGGAGCACATCGCGGGCACGGAGCTCATGATCGGCCCCCTGTTCGTCGCGGCGGGCGTGGGCGCGCGGGACCTGCTCCTGGGCTTGCTCGTCGGCAATCTGCTCGCGGTGTTGTCCTGGCGATGCTTTACCGCGCCCATCGCCACCCGCGCGCGGCTGACCCTCTACTACCAGCTTGAGCGGATCTGCGGACGGAGCCTGGTCACGCTCTACAACCTGGCCAACGGCGTGATGTTCACCTTCCTCGCCGGGGCGATGATCACCGTGGCCGCGACGGCCCTGGGCGTCGGTTTCCGGTTCCGCATGCCGGGCCTGAACGATCTGCTGCCGAACAGCCTCGGCTGGGCGGTCGCCGTCCTCGGCACCGGCGCGCTGTTCTCGATCGTCGCCGCGTGGGGCTACAAGGCGCTGGCGCGCTTCGCCGCGCTGGCGGCGCCGTGGATGATCGCGCTGTTTCTGGTCTTTGGACTCGTCGGCCTGCGCGAGCTCGGCGTGCGTTCGTTCGCCGACTTCTGGCCCCTGGCCAACGAGCGGATCTGGACCGGCGGCGCGCCGCTGCCGGGACAGGTCAAGTTCACCTTCTGGCACGTGCTGTTCTTCGCGTGGTTCTGCAACGTCGCGTGGCACATCGGTATGGCCGACCTGAGCGTGCTCCGCTACGCGCGCAAGGCCTCCTACGGTTTCGCCTCCGCCGCCGGCATGTTCATCGGGCACGGCATGGCGTGGATCGCCGCCGGCATCCTGTTCGCCCTGCAACTTCACCGCGATCCGGCGAACACGGCGGTGCTGCCGGGGCCGATGTCGTTCGACGCCTGCGGGCTGGCCGGGCTCGCCTGCGTCGTGATCGCCGGCTGGACGACCGCGAATCCGACGCTCTACCGCGCGGGCCTCGCCTTCCAGGCTGTCTCGCCCGGCTGGTCGCGCTTTCGCGTGACGCTCGGGACCGGACTCGTCGCGACCGTCACGGCCGTGTTCCCGCTGGTGGCGATGAAGCTGCTCGGCTTCGTCGCCATGTGGGGCATGATCCTCATGCCGATGGGCGCCGTGTTGTTCATGGACTTCTGGGTCGTCGAGCGCGTCGGGCTCAAGCGGAACTTCGCCGAGGCCGCCGGGCTCAAGACCTACTGGCCGGCCGGCGCGGCCTGGCTGGCGACGGTGGCGATCTGCCTGGCCCTGGTGCTGTCGGGAAAACCGTGGTTCCAGATCTACTTTGTCTCGCTGCCCGGCTGGTTCATCGCCTCCGGTCTCTACCTGGGACTCAGCGCGGTGGTGCAGAAAGGCCTGCACCGGACGGCCGGCTTCCGGCGTGCCGCTCAGGCCGTTTCCGTGGCCGCCCTGGCGGGTGTCGTGGCCTCGGGCGTCGCCTGCCTCGCCGGCGCGATCGAACCCGCCCTCACCCGGGCGGTCCTGTTCGCCTGCACGGTCGCCTGGTTCCTCTCCTCGCCGCTCGCGCACGCGGGGCGGAGCGAGTGATCGACGGGTGATGGAACACGGAGACGCGGAGGGCGCGGAAAGGACTTCTTATCGCGGGCGTGGCCCCGTGACCCAATTGGACCTGTTGCCGAGGCCCTCGGCCAACGCAACGCCATTCATCTCTCTGGAGAGAACGACTACCCCGTCCAGCAGGGACAGCGTCCCGACATCCCGCTCGAGTCGGAATGCGGGAAAGGCCGTGCGCAGCTCGTCGAACGAGACGTGGCGGCCGCGCAGATGGATGAAGGAAAGAAGGGAGGCAAGGTGCGCCGTATCAGCAGACAAAAGCCGTAATGCGATTCGAAAACCGCGAAGGGCCGTCAGCACCAACGCGGGGCCAATGAGCAGCGGAAGGGAAAACATCTTTGCGAGTGCACGGAGGCTGTTGGGACCAAACACCAGCATGTCCCCGGGAAGGCCGCCCATTCGCCTGCTTGCGAGCGGGATCTCACCGTTGGACTTGCTGTCGCAGGTGAAGGTGGACCAGTACGGATCATCGGCATGCACGGCAGACAGGAATGAACAGGAGACCGCGACCATTCCCGAGAGAAAGGGAAGACACGCGGGTGCCGGATCCATGAACCAGAGAATCAGGGGGCCGAGCACCATTCCTGCAAGAAACAACAAGCCCAAGTGCAGCACCCCAGGGACGAACAACATCAGCGAGATGAGAATCTCGAGTGTCGCTTTCCTCAACAGTTCGCGCCTGACCAAGCATTGAAGGTCCGTGCTCATCTACCGGGAGCCGCCTGAGGACGATTCAAGGTTCGCCGGTCGCGCCCGGACGGCTGCGGCCGGCCTGTTTCACCCGCTCCAGCAGGGCCGCCATTTCCTTCACGCGCTCCGGATGCTGCGCTGCCACGTTGTTCGTCTCGCCCAGATCCTTCGACAGGTCGAAGAGCTGGTCCGCCGCCGCGGCCCTTCTTGCCGCACCCGCCCTCCTGGCCCCGCCGGCGGCAGGAATGAGCTTCCACGCGCCCTGGCGGATCGCGAGCGTATGGCCGTGCTCGACCAGATGATCGCGGCAGGGCTTGCCGCCGGCTTCGCCCCGCAGGGCGGGCAGGACATCGAAACTGTCGGGGCCGGCCGCCCCGGCGAGGGTCTGGCCGGTGAGCGCGGCAAACGTGGCGAGCATGTCGGCATGGCAAAGGAGTTCGGCCGATACGCCGGGCTTCACCCGCCCCGGCCAGCGGACCATGAACGGCACACGCGTCCCACCCTCGTAGGCGCTGCCCTTGCCGGCGCGGAGGGGGCCGTTGTGGGGATGGCCGTTGTTCGTCTCCACCGTCCCGCTGTTGACGCTGTCGGGGCCGTTGGTGTCGAGCACGCCGCCGTTGTCGCTCGTGACGATGACCAGCGTGTTCGAGGCAAGTCCCAGCCGCTCCAGCGCGTCGAGCACCTGGCCGACCGTCCAGTCGAACGAGTGCACCGCGTCGCCCCGCACCCCCGCCTGGCTCGTGCCCCTGAACCGGGCGTTCGGCACCCGCGGCACGTGAATGTCATGCGTCGCCAGGTAGAGGAAGAACGGCTTGTCCCTCTGCCGCTCGATGAACGCGATGCCTTTCCGCGCGATCACGTCGGCGATCTCGTCGTCTTTCCAAAGTGCGGATTTCCCCCCCCTCTGTCTTCCAATGCGTGGAATGCCGTTGACGTACGATTCCGGATCGCCGCGGCGGACGGAATAGTCAAGCGTGATCGGATCCGCCGGATCGAGCCCGACCACGCGGCGATTCTCGATCCATACGCAGGGCGTCCGGTCGCCGGTGGCCGGCAGGAGCCAGGCGTAGTCGAAGCCGACATCGAGCGGGCCGGGTGTGATCTCGGTGTTGTAATCGGTGGGCGTCGTACCGAGGCCGAGGTGCCACTTGCCCACGACCCCCGTCGCGTAGCCCGCCTGCTTGAGCATCGACGGCACGGTCGCCCGCCCCGGTTCGACGATCAGCCCGGCCGTGCCCGGCAGGATGCCGGTCCCTTTCTTCCGCCACGCATACTCGCCCGTCATGAACGCGTAGCGCGTCGGCGTGCACACGGCCGAAGGGGAATGCGCATCGGTAAAACGCAGACCCTCCTTCGCCAGCCGGTCGCAATTGGGTGTCTTGATCTTCGTGGCCCCGTAGCAGCCGAGATCGCCGTAGCCGATATCGTCGGCCAGGATGAAAACGATGTTCGGCCGCTCCGGCGCCGTGAGGGCGGACCCCGCCGCCGCCAGCGCCGCCGCCAGCATCCGTCGCCATGCTCTCCCGTACAGATGCATGATCCACTCCCCGTGGTTTCATCGTCCCGCGCGCGTTCTCTCTCGCCCTTCACAAGAAAGGGTTCCAGATCCGATTCACAGGTCCGACACCCGGCGCGAAATCCACGATCCGCCAGCGCGGATTGGATCCAATGGCCCCGGGCAGGATCCGATGCGCCATCGCGACAAGCTACGCCATCGCCCGCAGCGAGAACTGGTAGGCGGTGTGGGCCTTGTCGAGGGCGCCCTTCTCCAAGGCGCTGACTCCTTTCTCACTCGCCGCTTCCGCGTCGCGGTCGATGCCTTCGTTACCTTGTGCGGGCAGCGTAAGGCGGAGGATGGCGGACGGCAAGCGGTTTATGTTGGTACATACAGCGTCAAAAAATGATCGCGCATGCTGCCCCGCGCAACAAAGCGCCGAAACGGTGCGACGGCCTGCTCGCCACTGGTCGAACTGGGTTTCAACAGCGGCTGTGACGTGCGCACGTTTCGCAAAGCACCGGATCAGCATGAGCGATCAAGGGCCGCGGCCTGCGGAGCCGAACGCCTTTCACGCCAGCGGATTCCAGACCCGCTGGAAACCGAAGCCCTCGAAATCCTTCTCGTTGCGTGACGCGAACTGACGGACTCCGTGATGCCGCAGGATCACAGCCAACCGCGCATCGAAAATCCGCCGGTGCGCAACCGCCGATTCCTCCGCTGCAGTCCAGACTCGCTCCATGAGCCCGACACCGGGCACCAGATCCACGATTCGCCAGTGTGGATTGGATCTGAGATTTCGGATTACACCCACCGCCGCTTTCGACGTCAGCGGCGAGCTGCTCACAGCCGGATTGCGCAGCAGGCAGTAGAGTTCCATCAGCACTTGTTCGCAGAGGCAGAAGTCATCCCGTTCAGCCAGCGACTCGAGAAACGTCCGCGCCTTCGTGTGCAAAGGCGAGTCGGAATTGCAGGCCGGAAACAGGATGTTCGTGTCGCAACTGATCATTTGCGCGACCCCCGCTCGCCGTATGCGCTGCCTCTCTCCGCAACTCGAAGCCGCTCCGTGTGGAGCCGGGCGCGCCACTCGGGGTCGGCAAACGGGTCCCCGCCGCCGAGTGCGACCGTCGGAAGCCGCCACACTCGCTTCTCGGAAACCGGCGCTGGAGAGACTGCGATAATGTACTCCAGCCCGCGGCGCACGAGTTCGGCCAGGGAGATCTCCTTGCGTTCCGCGGTCTGACGGGCGAGGCGATAGAGCTCGTCGGGCAATTGGATCTGCGTCCGTATCATGGTGTAATTATGATAACACATCGATTTGATGTCAATGCGGGGAAGACTTGGATCGGCGCTAAAGGCGGCGAGCCGCAACCCGAAAGTCCTGGTCGCGCAATGCGCCGACTGCATTCCGTCCGTTCCTCCGTGCACCCGCGCCGCCGTCTGAGGTTGTTCCGCCGCCCCTCGCAACGGAGAACGTCGACGAAAAACATCATATGCATCCGCGGGTCATCCTGCGGGGGCGCTACACCCGACCCTCGGCGTCGCCGTGCACCGCCTGCCAGTAGAACAGGAACAGGACGATCTCCAGCACGGTGTAGACCAGGTCGAGCGCGCAGTCGGCGGCCACACGCAGGGGCAGGATATCCAGGGACGGAATGCGCTCCATCGGCAGGTACAAAAGTCCCTCCAGGAGGAGCGATCCCGCCAGGAAGAGAAGACCCGAGCCGACGATCTGCCATCGCAGGCCGAGCGTCAGCAGGGCGCTCCGGGCACGCGGACGATACCGACCCCTTTTCTCCAGCACCACCACGGGGGCGAGCAGTGAATAGCAGATCATCAGGTAGACCCCCGGAACCACCAGGGCCACCAGGCCCGCGAGCACGAGAAGGCTCGCCACGAACTGCGCGAAGAACAGCGTGCCCCATTTCTGCAGGCCGACCTTCATGGCGTCGCGCCAGCCGGCGCGCTCGCCGCGCTGGATCCGTCCCAGGGCCTGGATCAGCGCGGCGGTGCAGAGGGGGCTGAGAATCCCGCCGATGAGCGACGCCGCGGCCATGGCCATGTAGTCGTCGAGCGATTCCAGATGTCGTTCGACGAGGTCGACCGCCGTGTTCCCCGGCACCCATACGGCCAGCACGATCAGGGCCAGCAGTCCAAAGTGGCGGCGGTAGATCGAGAAGGCCTCGCGGAACCGGGTGAGGATTCTCATGGGATCACGAGAGAACGCCCCGACGGGACCGGACGGCCGACGCTCTCCGAAGACGCACACCCACGGCCCGCCCGACCCCGGCGGCCGTCCGGTGGTTCAAGGCCGCTCCTCCGTCACGCCGAGGTCGAGGGTGCGCCGGGCCGCGCCGTCCACCAGCACCTTGTTCATCCGCGGCAGCACCTCCTCCGCGGTCTCCAGGATCAACCGCAGGATCGTGAGCTCGCGCGCCGCGTCGAGATGCGCGACCATCTGCCGGAAGCTCTCGGCCTCTGCCCGCGCGCGCTGCACCGTCTCGTCCGCCTCCCCGCGGGCCGCGAGCGTGACCTGCTCCGCCTCGCCGCGCGCGAGCCGGGCAAGGCGATTCGTCCCGTCCCGGGCTTCGTCAATCGTCCGTCGGCGGTCCTCGCGCGCCGCGCCCGCCGCGCGGAAGGCGGCGGCGACCCCCTCCGGCGGGGCGACCTCCTCCAGCGCGACCGACACGATCTGAACCCCAAGCCCGTACCGGTCCGCAAGCGTCTGCGTTTCGCGGCGAACGCGGTCCTGGATCGGGATTCGTTCGGCGGCGAGAAGGTCGTCCGCCTTCATGGCGGCCACGGCGGCCGACAGGCCCGCGGCCGCCGCGTCGGACACGAGACGCGGCACATCCGCCGCGCTGAACAGGAAGGCGCGGGCATTGGTGACGCCGTACTGCACGACCGCCGACACGTTGAGCAGGGCGCGGTCGCCGGTGAGGCACTCCGGAAGCCCCGGCGCATCGCGATCCGGCCTCCCGGCCGCGGGGCGGACATCCACGGCGACGCGCCGGGGCTCCTGCATGCGCAGCCGGATGGCGCGATCCATGCCCGCGGGCAGCCCGAGATGCGGGCCGGGTCCCCGCAGGACCGGCAGCATCCGCCCGAAGCGCACGACCGCCGCCTGCTCGTTCGGCTGGACCGTGTAGAATCCCGTGGCCGCATAGGCGGCGGCCAGCAGGGCCAGCACCCCGGCGAGACCCCAGGGCGACGACGGACGTTCCGGACCGCCTGCGGTCCTTCCGGCGGCCGGATCGGGATCGATCGGGGGCGGAGGACTAGGGTGCACGATGCTCCTCCGGAGCGGCCGGAGCCGGCGGTTCCGTTTTCGATGCGGCCGGCTTGGACGCGGGCTTCGCGGCCGGCGGGCGGAGAAGGTGCCGGAACAGATCGGAATCCGACGAGAGAAAGATCGTGGTCTTGTCGTCGAGGAACTTGCGGTAGGCCTCCAGCGTCCGCGTCAGCTCGTAAAAGGCCGGATCCTGGCGGTGGGCCTCCGAGTACACCCGCGTGGCCTCCGCCTCCGCCTGGCCGCGCAGCCGTTCCGCATCGGCGTGGGCCTTGGCCAGCAGCGCCGTCCGTTCCTTGTCGGCCGCCGCGCGGATCTTCAGCGCCTCCTCCTCGCCGTCCGCGCGGTACTGCCGCGCGATCCGGCCGCGTTCGGCGCGCATGCGTTCGAAGGCGCCCTCCCGCGCCCCGGCAGGGAGGCCGATCCTCTTCAGACGAACGTCCGCCACCTCGATGCCGCAGGCCGGACGCGCCTGTTCGGCGCAGCGGGAGGTCAACCCGGCCATGATGGCGTCGACCTGGTGGGCGGCGGGGTTGGTGGACACGAAGGCTTCGAGAGGATGGCGCCCGACCTCGGCGGCCAGTTCCGACCGGACCATGTCCTGGAGCCGCATCTCCGCTCCGACGCGGTCGGTCACCGTCTCCAGAAAGCGACGGGGCTCGTGGACGCGCCAGCAGATGTACACGGCGAGATCCAGGTGCCTCTTCTCCTGCGAGAAGAACTCCGCCGGGCGCGGACTGAAGATCTGCAGTCGACGGTCGATCCGGACGGCCGACTGATAGGGCGCCTTGAAATGCAGCCCCGCCTCCGCCAGCGTGCGTACCGGTCGCCCGAACTGGGTGATCATCACCCATTCGGCCTCGTCGGCAAAGATGACGCAGCGCGCCAGCGCGAACGCGGCCAGCACAACGAGCATCCAGATCAGGGCGCGTTTCATGGGGTTTCGACTCCTGTATCGGGCGCGGCCGGGGGCGGCGCTTCGGCCGTCTCGACCCAAGGCGCGGCCGCCGGCGGCTCATCGAGCAGTCCGTTCCGGCCGAGCCACAGCAGGCGGCGGCCTCCGCCGCCGGCGGGATCGAGGATCACCTTGCGGCGTCCCGCCAGCCAGTGCTCCGCCGAGGCGAGATGCAGCCGCACGGCCGTCACCTGCGGGGCCTCGCCGTACGCCGCGGCGGTCGCCACGAACCGTTCCGCCTCGCCGCCCGCGCATGTGACCCGCCGCTCCTTGGCCGCCTCGGCCTCCAGCAGCACCTGCCGGCCGCGGCCGCGCGCAAGCGCCAGGGTCTCGTACGCGGAGGCCTCGGCCTCGTGGACGAGGGCCTCCTTCTCTTCCCGCGCGGCGGCGGTCTCGCGGAAGGCGGGCATGACTTCGGTCGGCGGATGCATGTCGCCCAGGCAAACGGCATCCACCGCCAGGCCGGCGCCGACGCGTGCCAGGGCTTCGGTGGTTCGCCGCAGGACCGCCGCTTCGATCGCGGGACGGCCGGCCGCAAGGGCATCGTCGCCGGCGCGCCCGGAGAGCTCGACGCGCAAGGCCGACTCGGCCGTGAGGCGGATCAGCTCGTCCCACTTGTCGGCGCCGGTCGGCGTGCGCTGCCCCACCGCGAAGACCGCCGCGCGCGGATCCGCCACATGGTAGTGCACGGCCAGACGCACCTCGCCCAGGTTCTCGTCGCCACCCCACAGGGCGGCCCCGATGCCGCGCCCGTCGTGGCGGTCGCCGCGGAGGCCGATCGCCACGCGGCGCGCGGCGTCGGGTCGGACGATCCGGTGGAGACCGAAGGGCGGGGGGAGCCGGTAGTGAAGGCCGGGAGCGGCCGGTTCTCTCCCGGTGCGGCCGAAGTGCTGGACCACCGCCACTTCGCCGGGGCGAACCATGAACACCCCGCTGAACAGGTAGGCGGCCAGGGCCAGCGCCAGCGCGGCCGCCGCGACCGGTCTCAGATGGCCGACCACCGCGTGCCGCAGCGTATGACGGCGAACGCGCCAGCCGCGGGCGTCGAAGAGGAGCCGAAGGGAGTTCAGCACGACGGCCAGCGAACCGGCCTGGTGCAGGATCGCGGCCGTGACGGGGTGGATCCAGCCCGCGGCGGCGCCCGCGACGGCGAGGACGTTGAACCCCAGCGCGAATCCCAGGATGCTCTGTCGGATGGTCCGCCGCACCCGGCGGGCCATGCGCACCGCCTCGGCCGCCCGCCTCAGGTCCGCCCCCACCAGCACCACGTCCGCCGCCTCGATCGCCACGTCCGCCCCCACGTCGGCTAAAGCGAAGCCCACGTCGGCGGCGGCCAGGGATGGCGCGTCCTTGAGGCCGTCGCCGAGCACGGCCACCGGTCCGCTCTCGCGCTGGACCCTGCGCACGATCTCGACCTTCTCATCGGGCAGCAGGCCGCTGTGAATCTCGTGCAGGCCCAGCGTGTCGGCGACGGTCCGGGCGGCCTCGGGCGTGTCGCCGGTGAGCATGGCCATTCGTTCGATCCCCGCCGCGCGCAGCGCCGACAGGGCTTCCGCCGCCTCCGGGCGCACGGTGTCCTGCACGGCGATTACCCCCAGGGCATGAACCTCCCGGGCCACGTACACGACCGTGCAGCCCTGCTGTCCGAACTCCTGCGCCTGCGCGAGCAGGGAGTCCGGCGTCTGCACGCCGGCGTCGCGCAGGTAGGCGGCGTTGCCCACCCGCACCAGGGCCCCGCCCAGGCGCGCCTCCGCGCCGCGTCCGGGATGGGCGGCGAATCCCTCGATCTCCGCGGGCGGCATCCGGTTCTTCTCCGCCAGGAGCACGATCAACCGGGCGATCGGATGCTCCGCGCGCTGCTCGACCGCGGCGGCAAGGCGGACGACGCCGGCCGGCGCGTATCCCGGCACGCCGCCCACGCCGGCGATCCGCCACTGGGCCAGCGTGAGGGTGCCGGTCTTGTCGAAGAGCATCGAGCGCACGCGCGCCATCTGCTCGAGCACCGCGCCGCCCTTCACCAGGACGCCGCGCCGCACCAGCGCGCCGAGCCCCGCCGCGATCGCGGTGGGGGTGGCCAGGATCAGGGCGCACGGGCAGGCGACCACGAGGACCGCGACGGCGCGGATGGCGTCGCGCGTGCCCCACCAAGTGAGGCCCGCGAGGAGGAGCACGGCGGGGACGAACCATGCGGCGTAGCGGTCGGCCAGCCGTTGCGAGGGCGCCGTGGCCGCCTCCGCTTGCTCGGCGAGGCGAATGATCCGCGCGAGGGCGGTGTCCTCGCCCATGCGGACCCCCTCGATGTCCAGGGTGCCGTGCTGATTGACCGTGCCGGCGAAGACCTCGTCACCCGGCGCCTTGTCGACCGGCAGCGACTCGCCGGTCATGGGACACTGGTCCACCGACGAACGGCCGTCGAGCACGCGGCCGTCCACCGGAATGCGCTCGCCCGGCCGGACCACGACCACCTCGCCGCGACGCACCTCGCCCAGCGGGACGGTGCGCTCTTCCCCCCCGCGGCGCACCCGCGCCTCCGCGGGCCGCAGGGCGCGCAGGGATTCCATGCCCGCCCGGCTTTGCCGGACCGCGAAACGCACCAGGATCTCGCCGACGAGCGTGATGAAGATCACCCCGGCGGCAACGGCGTACTGCCCGATGCTGAGCGCGGCGATCGAGGCCACGGCGATGGCCAGGTCGGCCGACCATCGCCCGCGCGCGAGCCCGGTGAGCGCAGCCCGGTAGATGGGAAGGCCGCCGCCGACGGTCAGCAACAGCGCCAGATCGAAGCCCGCGATCGCGCGCAGGCACCCGGTGAGGTAGACCGCCAGCCCCGCTCCCACCAGCGCCGCCCACGGGAAGGACGGGCGATGAGCATCGCTAGACCAGGTCGTCCGCATGCTGGACGGGCCCGCCTCCTTCGGGCTTCGCCCCGTCGGCGCGCGCAGGCCGGGGCTTGACTCGGCCGGGTGCGGAAGACACGGCCGCGGTCGACAGATCAACCGCCCTGCTTGGCCACATCCCTATCCGCGATCCGGCACCGTGTGTCATCACTCTGACTCCGGACACGACCTCATTGCGCCGCATCATACGCGCAGGACCGGTGAACCCACAAGCGCGACGAATCGGGAAATGCGCGGGAAAGGCCGCCCGCGCACGCGGGGCCCGGCCGGGTCAGTCTCGGCGGCGATCGAGCAGCGCCAGGGCGTTCGTTCGGAAGATCCGTTGCTCGAGCTCCGCCGGGAGGCGCAGCGAGCGCAGGCGATGGACTTCCAGGGCCTGGTCGGCCCACGGGGTGTCCGTTCCGAACAGCAGGCGGTCGGCCGGATGCGACACCAGCAACCGTCTCGCCCTCTCGGGCGGGAGATAGGACAGGCTGTACGAGGTGTCCAGGTACACCGGGCGTCCGAGCAGGTGCCGCTCCACCTCGTCCCAGTCCTCCCATCCGCCGAGGTGCGTGGCGATGAACTTGAGCGCCGGGAACGCCTCGGTGACGCGCCGGATGCGCACGGGGTCGGCGATGCGCGTGCGCGGGTAGGCGATGTCGAATCCGCAGTGGCAGACCAGGATCAGGCCGCACGCCTCGGCGGCGGCGTAGAGGGGGGACAATCGCGGCTCGTCAATCGAGAATTCCTGGTAGTACGGATGCAGCTTCACGCCGTGAAGCCCCGCGGCGGCGATGCGGCGCACCTGCGCGGGGGCGTCGGCATCAGCGGGATGCACCGACGGAAGCATGACGAGGCGTTCCGACGAATGCGCGAGCGACCACTCGAGGATCTTCTCGAACTGCGTCGGCTTGGTGGCGATGGAACAGACCACCGCTTTCGCGATCCCCGCGCGGTCCATCGACGCGAGCAGCGACGTGAGCTTGCCGTCCAGGAGGGCGTCGACGTTGGCCTCCCTGGCCAGCGCCGGCACGGCCCGCTCCGCCAGTGCGTCGGGGAACGCATGGGCATGGAAGTCCACGATGCCCTCGGGCGCTTCGGATTCCGCACGGCGGTCGGGCGCATTCATCGGGCGGATCATGCATCGTTTCCGCGCCGGATGCACGCCCTTCTCCCGGGGAGCGGCCCGTGCCGAGCCCCGGGGGGCGTTCGCGAACGGGTGGGCCGGCGTGGCGGCCCCGGCGCGGCCGCGCGCGAACGCCCGTGCGCGCCGCAAACGGCTCGCTTCTCGCCTCCGAATCGGGTACTCCTCGTGCCGGTGTCCGATGAGGGTGGAAACGAGGGACGCCGACGAACGGGGAGATGAACATGAATGGGCAGAATCCGGAAGGGGCGGGCGTTGCGAACGCCGCGTCCTCACCGAATGACCCGTTGCGCGGGGGGCTTCCTCCGCCGCCCGCGGCGCCGCGCACGGCCGGGGTGGCGATTGCCAGCCTCGTGCTGGGCATACTGAGCTGGGTCCTCTGCCTCGGAGTGCTGACGGGGATCCCCGCCATCATCCTGGGCGCGGTGGGATTGAAGAAGATCGATGCGGCCCGTGGAGGGCTCACCGGCCGGGGCATGGCCATGGCCGGCTTGATCACGGGCAGCCTCAGCTTCTTCCTCGTGTTTTTCCAGGTGGCGTTGGTCCTGCCGGCCGTGTCCGCTGCGCGGGCGCGTGCGCAGGAGGCGGCATGTCTGAACAACGTCCGCGTACTCTGCCTTGCCTGCAACGCGTTCGCGGACGCGAATGAGGACCGGCTTCCTGCGTCGCTCGATGAACTGAAGCCGTTCGTGGGCGGCACTCTGGCGCAGGTGCTGCAGTGTCCGCGTCAGCGCGGATCTGCGGAGCCCAGCTATGAACTGCTGGAGGGCGGGAAGAAGAGGCAGGAGATCGACGATCCGGCCCGGACGGTGATCGTTCGGGAACGGCATCCGCATCCGCGAGGAACCCGCGCGATGGGTTTCGCGGATGGGCACGTCGAGATGAGAACGGAATAAGCGGACACGTGAACCGGCGCTCGCTCATCGGTGGATCGGTCGGGATCTCCGCATGGGGTTTCTTCGGGGGGGCGGCAGAGGCGGAGAACACCGGCTCGCCGGCCGCTGCGCCACCGCGGTTCAGGGTCGCCGGCCGCGGCTTCGATTTCGAGACGGGTGCCCTGCGCGGCTCCTTGTGCAAGGAGGGACGGGCGCTGGGGCTCCTTCCGCTCGCGGACTCCGCCTCTGGAACCGATCTGGCCCGCAGCCCCGGGATCTTCTCTGTCTACCGCTTTCTTGACAGCGGACATCGCTACATGCCCGACGGCCGCGACTGGACCTGCCGGACAAGGCTTCTCGACGAGGGGTCCGCGGAGGTGCTGTGGGCGGCCGACGAGACACACCCATTCGACCTGTCGGCCGTCTACCACTGGCGCGATCCCGCCACCGCCCGCACGCGTCTGGTGATCGGTCGCGGTCTCACCGACGAGCAGGCGGTGGCCGCCTGCAAGCTCTTCCTTGGCGGTCCGTGAGATCCCTGCCCCGCGCGCCATCCTTGGCGGAACGAATTTACCATTTCGATGATACGATCGTATCATGAAAATGGTACAAAGGATCCGGCGTGCCGACACGGCCCGGAGAAGATCATCGCCATGAGAGATCCCGGTTGGTGCCTGCTGATTCCGCTGCTGGGCGCACTGTCGGCCTGCCTGAGCACCGAGCCTGCGGCCAGGAGCGCAACCACCGCGTCCCCGCGCCCTCCCGCCATCTTCATGGCCGGCGACTCGACCATGGCGGACAAGCCGGTCATCCCGGCCCAACCCGAGCGCGGATGGGGACAGATGCTGCCGGCCTATTTCAAGGAGGGCGTGCGGATCGAGAATCACGCGATGAACGGCCGCAGCTCCCTGAGCTTCCGTACCGAAGGCCGCTGGCAGGCCCTGCTCGACCGCGTCCGTCCCGGCGACTACGTGATCATCCAGTTCGGGCACAACGACGAGAAGATCAACGCCCCGACGCGTTTCACCGGTCCGTTCGGTACCTTCGCGTCGAACCTGGTGCGATTCGCCCGCGAGGTGCGCGCCCGGGAGGCGTGCCCGATCCTGGCCACGCCCATCGCGCGAAGGCGGTTCGACGGCGACGGCAGGCCGCAGGATACGCACGGCGACTACACGATCGCCGTGCGCCAGGCCGCGGCGCAGGCAGAGGCGCCGCTGCTCGACTTGAACCGGGCGACCGAGGACCTGATCCGGAAGCTCGGCCCGGAGCCGTCGAAAAGACTGTACATGCACATCGCGCCAGGCGAATTCGACCGCCTGCCCGAGGGCCGAAAGGATGACACGCATCTCAATGCCTACGGCGCCAGCCGGGTATGCGACCTGGCGGTGGAAGAGATCGAGAAGGCCGTGCCGGGGCTGGCGGTTTGGTTGCGAAGGAAGGGGACGAGGTAGCGACGGTTCGAGCGTTGAGCCTCGGAAGACCGAAGATCACCACCCGCTGTCTTTGAACGGCTCCAGGGCGACGGGCTGCAGGGGGTCGCCGTCGCGGAACTGACGTCCCCGGACCACGGCGTCGCGCGCGCAGAGCTCGATCCCGAGTCGCCGCTGGTATTTCCTCTCCCGCTCCAGATCGGTTGCGCAGGCCACGAAACCCGGCGCGTCGGGGTTGGGACACTGGGCGAGCCGGGCCTGCCCCGCCCTCAGGATCGCCAGGGCCTCCTGGTATTCCGGCCGATCCGTCCCCCCCAGCCGATTCAGGGCAGGACTGGCCTCGGGCCGGTCGAAGCTGACGTCGCGGACCGTCGGCCGGTCCTCCAGGTCGATGCCCAGCTCGCGCAGCCGCTTCACCTGCGGAGGGTCGAGGGGGCACCGTCCGTAGAGGTTGCCGGGATGCGCCGCGGCGTAGCTCGGATAGTAGGGCGCGTTGAGATCCACCCACGTCGCGATCCGGTCGAATTCCTCCGCCGAGAGCGTGAGATCCCGGTGCCCCGCCCGCAGCACCTGCACCAGCCGGCTGGCGCGGGCGCCCCAGGAGTACGCCGGCTGAATCTCCGCCGGCCCGCCGCCGACGACCTTCAGTTTCCCCTTCAGGTACAGATCCACGTAGGCGGCGTTGAAAATCGCCGTCCGGTCGCGCGCGAGGATCAGCTTCTCCCCCGCCGGCTTCCCGTAGTCGTGGCAGCGTGCGCAATGGCGGTCGAACACCGGCTGCGTCTCGGCGAGGAAGTTGAAGTAGCGCGGCGGGCCGCGCCATCCGTCCATCCGGGCGGGCGGCTTCTGCATCGCCCGCGGTGTGGGACCGGCGGACAGGACCGCCGACGTGCGCCGCTCCTCGTGACAGCCGACGCATCCCGTCGTCTCGCCCGGCATGAGCGAGGCGCCGCTGCGCATGGACTGGATCATGAGTCCGTCGCCGTCGAGCAGCTGGAAGTACAGGAACCGGTCCGCGGGCGCCGCGAAGCAGGCCGAGCCGTCGGCCTCCACCGGCACGGTTCCGAGGATGCGCTTGTTCTCGAAGCCGGACCAGTTCATGCCCGGGCGGTGGACCCCCTGTCCGTTCCAGGCCGGATGGGTCCAGTGGCGCTTCTCCGGCGCCTCGACCACGCGCAGCCACTTCACCGCGCCGTTCGTCACGCCCTGCATGTGGGTCCCCGCATAGACATTGCGGACGTAGAACAGGCCGTCGGTGCGGGTGTAGTCGACGCGGTCGGGAATCCGCGGCGGCCGCGGTCGGGGCGCGAGCGGCTGGGGGTCGTAGCACCCCGCGCCCTCGACATGGAGGAGCGCCTCGTTGCCGAAGACGTCGATGACGTAGATCCCCATCCGCTCGCCCTCGCCGGTCTGCCGCGCGCACAGGAAGTACCTGCCCGCCCCCGCGCCGGTCGCCGGATCGGCCAGCGGGAACGGATCCTCGTACAGCGGCCGGACGCGCATGAAGTCGTCCCACGCGTTGTTCTTCTCGCCCGGTTCGCGCACGAGCCCGGCCGCGGAGGAGGGCCAGGTGCGCGCCACGGGGCCGCGCCCGTCGACGCCGCGCGCGCGATCGAGGATCGCCAGCGCCCCCCACGGCCGGTCGTGGCAGGAGCCGAGGACCGCGATGACGAGCGCGGAACCGGGAATCGCCCGCGCGTCGATCACGCCGCCCGGGGCCGGGGTGTTGTTGCCGTACCAGGTGGCATGGGCGGTGCCGTCGGGATTGGCGGTCCAGAGCCCCTGCGCGTCGCCGAAGTTGCGGTCGACGTATTCCCACCGGTCGTAGAGGATGCGCCCGTCGGGCAGCAGCGAGCCGTGGCCCTCGAAGAGGTTGTTGCGGCCGATCTGCCGGATGTTCGCGCCGCCGGCATCCATGCGGAAGAGGTTCCCCATGATGTGGACGTTGCAGCCGCAGTACTTCGGCTCCCGCGAAGAGGTGAACCCGATGCCGTCGTCGGGCAGATAGAACGGATCGATGTCGAACACCCCCGGCGCCGACGTGAGCGGCCGCAGGCCGGACCCGTCGGCGTTGACCTCGTACAGATGGTAGTCGTCGCGGAGGCCGCGGCGCATCGCGAAGACGATCCGCCCGCCGTCGAAATGCACGTCGGGATCGCGGAGCAGGCCTTCCGGTCCCGGGTCCACGAGCGTGCGCGAGCTTCCAAGGATCGGATCGAGGAGTTTCAGCGGCCCGCCGGGCCGGTAGCTTCCGGTGTTGATCTCGCCGGTCTGGAACATCGTCTCGGTGTTGTGGTGGTCGCGGAGGTACTGCGGCCGGACGACGAAGAGGATCGGCTGCCCGCGGACGAGGGGATTGGCGAGGAGGGCGTCGCGCTGGAGCGCGGAGAAGGCGTCCGCCCCGCGCCCGCTCCGCTCCCACGCATCGAGCCGCGAGAGGAATCCCGGCGCATCATAGCGCCCGGGAAACACGCGCCCCAGATCCTCGACGGCGGCGCGCAACGCGGTCGCCTTCGGATCGCCGGCGGGCAGGGAATCGGGCGGCGGCTCTCCCCCCGCCGTTGCCCACAGAAGCCATGCCACCGTCAAGGCTCGCTTCATCGCTGCAGCCAACCCCGTGCGACCGGCGGCGGCCTTATGGCGACAGCCGCCCACCGATTCCACTCCCGTCCGTTCCTGGACGTGCGACCACCGGTCGGCCGCGATGCCGGTCGATTGGACATCACGGCAGTTCGACCACGCGGTAGAAGCCCGCCGGCGCATCGCCCGGGGCGAGCGCGAGCTCGCAGGTCGGGCCGGCCGCATCGCACTCCTGCACGGGCGCCCACTCCGTCCCGCCGACGGCGTTCGCGCGCTCCAGGCGGTAACGGCGGCCGGGGAGACTGTTCCACACCACTCGCAACGATCCGCCCTCCTGCGACTGCATCGCCGTGATCTCGAACGCCTGCGCCGGCACAATCACGAGGAACGACTGTTCGGCGCCCAGCGGCGGCGTCCCGTCGTCCTCGGCGCGCACCGCCACCGGATTCGTCGTGCCGGCCGCGCCGGCGCCGGGGGTCCAGGTGAACACGCCGGTCGCCGGATCGACGGCCGCGCCGGCGGGCGCGCCGGGGCCCAGGCTGTAGGCAAGGGTGTTGGAGGGCCAGTCGGCATCGCCGGCGTGCAGCGTCAGGCGGAGGGTCGCGCCGACCCAGACCGACTGCTCGCCGACCGGGTCGAGCTGCGGCGCCTGGTTGACCTCGCGCACGGTGAGCTGGAACGTGGTCGAGTCGAGCATCGCCGCGTCGTCGGGGTCGTAGGCGGTCAGGGTGATGGAATGGGCGCCGGGCCCCTCCGTCTCCGAGGGCGACCACGTGAGGACTCCCGTCAGCGGATCCACGGCCATCCCGCCAGGCGTCTCGCCGCTCAACCGGAACCGGACCTCGCTGGCCGGCAGGTCCGGATCCGTCGCGGAGGCCGTGACGGTGAACGGCGAACCCTCGTCGCCGCTCTGCGGGCCGATCGGCGCGATCTGCGGCGGGCGGTTGACCTCGCGGACGGTGACGGCGAAGGTCCCCTCGCCGTCGAGCGGCGGGCTGCCGTTGTCCGTCGCCCGCACGGTGACGGTGTAGCTGCCGGGTCCCTGGACCTCCGTCGGACTCCAGGTGAGCACTCCGCTGCCCGCGTGGATGGCGACGCCGGGCGGGGGATCGCCGACCAGCGAGAAGGAGAGGATGTCGCTGGCGTCCGGATCGCTCGCCGGCACCGGGTAGGCCAGGGTCGTTCCCTCGTCCACCACGGCGTTGGTCAGGGCGCCGATCACGGGCGGCCGGTTCGGATCGGGGTTGCGATTGGGGGCGCCGGGGGTGGCCACGGAGAACGCGCGCCACGGCGACGGCGCGCCGTCCGGCCAGCAGCCTTCGCTGACGTCGTCCGTCTGGGCGCCGAACGCGCACGAAGCCACCATCGTGCCGTCCGGCTGATAGAGGGCGATCGTGTCGCCGCCGCCGCTCAGGCGGAACGCCACGTGGAGATGCGGCGCGTTGGTGCTGTTCTGCCCCGTCTCGTCGTCCGCCCAGACGAGCAGGAAGCCGCCCGCGCCGAGCGTGACGCCGTCGGGGATGGTGAACAGGTCCGGCTCGCCGGGATCGTCGCTGAGCGTGTATCCCGAGAGGTCCACCGTGTTCGCGCCGGCGTTGTAGATCTCGAACCAGTCCTCGTAGTCGCCGTCGGCCGGATCGGCGGTGGTCAGCGTGTTCCCGGCCATCCACTCGTTGATGACCAGCTGCGGGACCGGCTCGTCGATGCGGTTGGGTCCGCCGGGCGTCGCGTAGTAGAAACGGCGCCGATGCGCCGGCGTCGCGTCGGGCCAGGCCCCCCACGCGCGGTCGGCCGGCGTGAGACCGCTCGACAGGTAGTCGATCAGCACGAGCCGCCCGTCGATCGGTGCGGAGAGGGCGAAGGTCCCGCCGGAGGACGCGGCCCGGAACGACGTGTGCCACTCGCTGGAGGTCGACTCGCCCGGTTCGCCGTCGAGCCAGACCACGATGAATTGACCCGGGTTGACGATCGCGTTGGACGGGAAGGCCCACCGGGTGAGATTCGTGTAGCTGTCCGAGAGATACCACCCGGCCAGGCTCACCGCCGAGGCGCCGGAGTTGTGGAGCTCGCACCACGGCTCGCGCTCGCCGAAACGGTCGACGGCGCCGGTCGCGTTCTGGGTCTGGATCTCGTTCAGCCAGACGGGCGGCAGCGACGACAGGGAAAGCCCCGTGCGGTTTCCGCCCGCCGGCGTCCGCGCGGCCGAGCCGCCGCCCGTGCCGACGAGCTCGAGGCCGAAGGCGATGTCGGAACTGCTGGTTCCGTACTGGTGGATCTCCGCCGCGACGAGGTTGGTGCCCGCCACCACGGGCGGGGCGCCGACCGCGAACGGGCCCTCGACATGGGCGTCGCCGGGCGTGTAGTCGTTGGCGCTCGTCGAATGATCCACGGCGCCGCTCGGGAGGCGCAGGCGCGTCGGCAGCTCCTCCCCGTTGACGTAGAAGATGCCGCCGTCGTCGATGCAGGTTCTCAGGCTCCACGTCCAGGCCGCGGGGTCGCCGGCGAACACGAACGAGGTGCGGAAGTAGTACGTCGACTGTCCGAGGGTGAGCGGGGTGAGCTTCGGATACGGGAGCGCATCCGGCTCATGGGCCAGCAGCGCCTGACCGGTCGGCCACGCGGCGTCGTTGAACCCGGTCTGCTGCCAGCCGGCGCCGGGGTAGCCGGTCTGGTAGTACCGCCAGACGTTGGTCATCGACACGGCGGTGATGCCCTCCGCGAACTGATCCCCCACGGCCGCCCAGTTGCCGACGCGGTTGTTGTCGAGGGCGGGATTGATGACCTGGAGCGACGATCCGAAACCCCGCGCGAGGCCCGGCCACGGAGGGTCGTCCTCGTACGTCACCTCGTCGACGACCAGGTCCTCCGCCGGGGTCGCCCCCGGCTTCACGAGCCTCAGCGTCTCCCCTCCGCGGTCGAGCCGGCCGGCATACACGCCGGCCACGGCGGCGTGATTGCTGAAGCCGGTCAACTCCAGGGCCTCCACGTCCTCCACGGCCAGCAGGCGTCCGCCGGGGGCGATGACCGTGCCGTCGGGGAACGTGAAGTCCACCCCCTCCAGCCGCCAGCCGGAGAGGTCGAACGGCGTGGCGGCGGCGCGGTTGTGGATCTCCACGTAGGCGGCGCCGGGGGCGAGCGGATCGTACTCGATCTCGCCGATGCACAGCGCATCCCGCGGATCCGCGGGCGCGCCGGTATAGACGGCGGTCACCCGGCCCGTCGCGCCGCCGATCGGCGCGCCGGAGGTGTCGTGGCCCGTGAGGTTCAGCACGTTGGTCGAGGGCCCCAGCACCCAGCTCAGGGTCCAGTTCGTCACGCCGGTCCAGGTGATCGCGGGCTCGACACCGTTGACGCGGATCGACCGCACGCCGACCGGCGCGCTGCCGCTGAGGGTCACCGCGCTGCCGTTGGTGACGACGGTGGAGGGCGAGGTCACGGCGAACGGCGCCGCGAACGCGGCCAGGCGGTTGAGGATGAACAGGCGGCGGGTGGCGATCCAGCTCAACACCACGGACGGGGTGTCGCCCGGCGTGCCGCCGTCGGCCGCCATCGCGTTGTACTTGGCGGTCATCAGCGTGCCGAGCGCGGGATCGGCCATGTACCCGCAGGCGTCCTGCATCGCCCGCCACCAGGCCCGCGCGAAGCAGGGCTGTTCCAGGAATGCGCGGAGCACCGGATCCTCGCAGGTGCCCGTGCCGGGATCGACCTGGTAATCGACCGCATCGCCGCCCGAGCCCATGACCATGTCGATGTCCCACGCGAACATCGCCCACGGCCGGCCGGGGGTCTTGTAGACGTACATGTTCTTTCCGCGTCCGTAGCCGTACGAGTCCCAGTTCCCCACGATGCGCTCCAGCACGAGGGTGCGGATCCACTGCTCCAGATCGGCGACGTCGGTCATCCGCTCCGCGCGCGCGGCCGGATCGGGGAGATTGATCGCCTCCACCAGCCGGAAGAGATCGGAGAAATCGTTCACCGTCCCGTTGCGCACGGCGCGCTTCCGCCAGCACCAGCGGTAGCGCGCGGCCTTCAGGAGGCCGTCCGCGCCGGCATAGCGCTCGAGACGGGCGTTCACGTTGCCGTCGGGGAAGCTGTCGCCGGAGTCGTCGAACTCGAACCAGTCCTCGATCTTGTAGAGGTTGCCGTCCTCTTCGCCGGGGAAACACTGGGCGATCACATCCGAGCCGGGCTGCTGGGAATCCTCGTAGTAGACGGCCCGGCGCGTGCCGTTGAAGAACACCTTGATGTGGCGTCGGTGCAGCCCCGGCGCGCCCAGCCGCCGCAGCAGCCAGTACGCGGCCTGCTCCCGCTGGTAGCTGCCGTCGTTGTTGAGGTTGCCGACGGTCGCGAGGGTGAAGTCGGTCACCCCGAGCACGCGGTCGTCGCCGGGCGCGTAGACCACGTAATCGCAGAGGTTGCCGGCGGGGCCGTTGTACCCGCCGGTGTGCCACGGGCTGCCGCTGTAGAGCGCGCCGGCGTTGTAGACCGCGCGGTGGTCGCCGTAGACGAAGGTCGCGTCGAGCGCTTTGTTGCTGTTCCGTTCGCGGGAGGCCCAGCGGTTGACGTTCGCCTGGGTCATCCAGATGCGGTAGGTGCCGAACGAGCCCGCGGCGGCCGTCTCGCCGAAGCGCACGAGACACTCGCGGGCGGGCGCGCCGGCGGGGAATCGCGCGGAGGGGAGACCGGGCCCGGCGCCGGCGGCCTCGAGGTAGTACGCCAGCAGGGCGCCCGACGCCTGTCCCGGCAGGCGCACGGAGAAGAACCCGGCGCCGCGGTTGGTCAGCACGACGGCCGTGTAATTCGTCGCCGGGTCCAGGCGGTAGAGGAGACGCAGCTGCGAAAGACCCTGGCGGTCCGCCACGCGGGCGGTGACCGTCACCGCCTGTCCGGCCGCCGGCAGGGCCGGCTCGTGGGTCACGTCGCCGATCGCGGGGCCCGCCTGCGCGACGGCGCGGCTGTTCGCCGCCCCGGGCGTGCCGAGGGCGCGGGTGGTGACGATCCACGCCGGGGCCTCGACCCAGTTGCCGCGGAGCCGGAAGTGGATCTCGGGATTCCCGCGCAGCCAGCGCACCTTGGCGCGGATCGTGACCGTCTGCCCCCCGCTCGGCGTCGTCGAGAGCCCGGCGCGGATGCGGTTCGCCCCCGTGTCGCCGCGGCCGCCCGCCCGCACCCACAGGCAGGCGCTGTTCGCCGTGCCGCCGGTCGGACACACGGAAGAGGCGTCGTGGGTCCCCTGGAACGTCCAGTTCACCGCCCCGCTCTCGAACGATCCGTTGGCCACGAGATTCTCGCCGCCCGGCAGCCGGACCTCCACGTCGTCCACCAGACACTCCCCCGCGCCCTGCAGGAAGAACTGAAGCTGGCGCGCGTCGGACCGACCGAGCTCGAGCACACCGGTGTACTCGAGGTTCGTCCAGGCGCTCCGCCCGCTTTCGTCGCTGTCGGCCCAGCTCGGGGCGAGCCGGCCGTCGGCGTCCGTCTGCACGAGCTCGAGGCTGCTCCCGCCGCCGTCGGACCAGGCGCCCCACCGCCCCCCGTCGCCCCAGTCCACCTCGTCCACCACCACGTGCACGCGGTTGGTGACCGCGCGGCCCTGCGCATTCGTCGAGACGATCTCGTCCGGCTTGCTCAGCTCCAGCCGCTCGCCCCGGTCCGCGAGCGCGCCCTGGTAGTTCCCGTACACCGCGCCTTCCGCGAGGGCGGGATAAAGCGCCAGCAGGCGGTCGCGATCCTCGGCCACGACGACGCGGCCGCCGGCGGGGATGACGGCGTTGGACGGGAAGGTGTACGACACGCCCGCCTCCAGCCGCCAGCGGTCGAGGCCGATCGCGGCGCCGGTGCGGTTCTGGAGCTCGACGAACTCCTCCGCGTCATCCTCCGAGACGGGGTGATACATGATCTCGGAGATCACCACGTCGCCCCGGCGGGCGGCCGCGTTGTTGGTGCCGGGCGTCTGGGCCAGCAGCCGGCTCCACTCCGGGGCGCCGTCGGGGGCGTGGCCGAACGCGACGCCATTCTCCTGGGCCCCGTAGGCGAGGGCGTCGATCACCCGCGTGCCGGAGGGATCCTTCAGCAGGATCGTCTCGCCGGCCGCGTTGAGGGCGAACCCGAGCTCATCCTGCGTGAAGTGGCGGAACCCGCGCGCCGGGAGGGTCGTGCCGGCCGGAATGACGAACCGGTTGGTCGCGGGATCGTCGGTGAGCACGCAGCCGGCGATGCTGACCGCCGAGGTGCCGTAATTGAACAGCTCGATGTAGTCCACGTCGGGCGGATCGGTGTGGGCGAGAATCTCGTTGAGCCGCACGGTCCGCCAGGCGTGGCTCGACGGGACATCGGCGGCCGACGGCGTGCCGCCGATGCGATCGCTGGCGGCCCAGGCGCGCACACTGGCCTCGCCGCGGGAGGGCCGCGCCAGCACCAGCGAATGCCCGGCCCCGGCGGCGGCGGCGGGCCAGGGGAGGTCATCGTCGTACTCCATCTCCAGCCGCACGTGATCCATCTCGTCCCGCAGCCGGACGGCGCCGCCGCCGTTGTCGAGCCCGTTGGTCGATCCGGCGAAGACGTTGGTCGCGCCGTAGACCGCCACGATGTCCGCGGGGGCGGGGGCGACCACCAGATAGCCGCCGGCCCCCAGGACGGTGTTGGAGGGGAACACGCAGTCCAGCTCGCCGCTGAGCCGCCAGCCGCCAAGGTCCTCGTGGAACGGCTGCGGGTTGTGGATCTCGACGAATTCCGTCCGCCGGCCGTCGGCGCGGGGGGCGGGGTCGTAGTGAATCTCGGAGATCACCAGCCCCGTGCGGCGGCTGGACGGCCCGCGGGGCTCCGCCGCCCCCAGCACCCGGTCCATCGGCGCCGTCTCCAGCGGGGCATTGACAAAGGCGACCGTCGTATGGGGCGCGATCGTGTTCGGCGCCGGCGCGCGGTCGCGCACGTTGCTGACGACGAGCTGGCCGGACGACCCGGGTGCCCGGGGGGCGGTGCGAAGGACCACGGTCCGCTCGTCCAGACCGCGCACCGCCTCGAGCGGCACGACGCCGTTGACGGTGTAGTTGAACCGGTTGGTCGCCGTCGCCCAGTCGACCGGCTCGGAGAAGACGACGCTGATCCACTCCGGATCGACGACCGCGGCGACGGTGTCGACGGTCGGCGCCACGGTGTCGCGCGTGACCAGCAGGCGCGCCGTGCGCGTGGTGACGGCGCCCCACGCGTTGCTGGCGATGCAGCGGACGAGGAGGTTGCTGTCGGCGAGGGTCAGCGGCCCGCGCTCGTAGGTCGCATTCGTCCCGTCGGCCACGCTGACGCCGTTGGTCTGCCAGCGGTAGAAGACGCCGAGGTGGTTCTCGATGTCCGCGTCGAAGACGGCCGTCTCCATTTCGTAGCGGCTCTGGTCCGCCAGCGGCTGGCCGATCAGCGGCGGCGGCGGAGTGAGGCGGAAACCGGGAACGGGCGTCTCGAAGGCGCCGTTCGGCAGCCTCCAGCGCACGGAGAGGTTGTCGCCGCCGTATCCTTGGGAGCGCAGAACCTCCATGAAGTAGCGCTTCCCGGCGACGAGCAAGACGTCCGCGGAGGTCTGCTCGGTATAGTTGCTGAACTGCTGGTACCCGGTCCAGCCGGGCACGCGCGCGATGTGGACCTTGTTGGACGGCGCCTCGTTGGAGCTGAGGAAGAGGGCGGATTCGTCGTCGCTCGCGATCTGGAACCGGTACAGGCCGCTGGTCGGCGCGGTGAGCAGGGCGCGCCAGCGGTCGCCGTAGTAGGTGACGCCGGTGTCGTTCATGTCGATCCGCGCCGCCAGCCCCTCCGAGACCGGGCTGTCGGGGTACACCGGGCTGTTGGTGAAGGAGGAGAGCAGGTGGTCGGAGGCGCCGGTCAGGTAGAACTCGCGGTAGACGCCATAGAGCGGCGTGAGCCACGATTCCGGAATCGGGGTCTCGTAGGTGGCGTCCGGCTTGCGGCAGCGGACGGTCACGTGTTCTCCGCCCTCGCCCTGCGCGTGGAGGACCTCGATGTAGTAGCGGCGGCCCGCCTGGAGCGCGATGTCGGAGGACGTCTGCGACGCGTACTTGTCGAAGTAGCGGGGATCGGTCCAGTCCGGCACGCTGGCGATGAGCGCCTTGTTCGCGGGCGACTCGGTAGTGCTCAGGTAGAGCGCCGATTCGTCGTCGCCGGCGATCTGGAACTGGTAGGACCCGCTGGCCGGCACGGTCAACCAGGCGCGGAGGCGCTCGCCGCAGTACGTCTGGCCGGACGCCAGCGACTCGAAGCCGCCGGTGACGAGGGTCTCATTGGTCGGCGCGTTCGGGAAGGAGGCGTGGTTGGTGAGGGCGGCGATCGTCCCCGCGGACAGTCCCACGTAGAACTCGCGGTTGACCCCGTTCGCCTGAGCCGCGGCCGGCAGAGCCGCCGCCAGCGTCACGCCGCCACAGACAACCGCCGTTCTCAGATTCACTGGCTTCTCCACGCCGTCGAGTCTCTCGTCCGTCCTGCGGCGCAGAGTCACCCGCGGGCACGACCGGGACTTGTCCTGCCCCGGCCATGTTCCACCATACGCACGCGGCGGGCGCAAGCAAACCCAATATTCCGGCTTTCACGCCTTTTCCCGCTTTCTTTTTCAACAAATTGTGTTTGCCATCGGCCGCGGGAGGGCCATCATACGCGGCGAGAAAACGCGATGACGAAGAAGGCCCGGGATCGTCCCGGGCGAGGACATCCAGAAGGAACGCTGCGAACAAGAACCAAGAAAGGGAGGATTCGAATGAAACGCCTGGTCATAGGGCTCGCCGTGCTGTCGTGTTGCCTGGGCGCCGCCGTTCACGGGCAGGACGCGAAACCCGCCGCGGGTCCGATCAAGATCGGAGCCATTCTCAGCGTGACCGGTCCGGCGGCCAACCTGGGAGGCCCCGAGGAGAAGACGGTCCGGATGCTGGTGGAGAGATTCAACGCCGAGGGCGGCATTCTCGGCCGGAAGGTCGAGCTGATCGTCAAGGACAGCGGCGGCAGCCCGGAGAAGGCCGTCTCGTTCGCGAAGCAGTTGATTGAAGAGGACAAGGTGCTCGCCATCGTCGGCCCTTCCACCAGCGGCGAAACGCTCCAGATCAAGCCGATCTGCGAATCCGAGAAGACGATCCTGATCTCCTGCGCCGCGGCGGAGACGATCGTGAAGCCGGTAGCGAAGCACGTGTTCAAGACCCCCCAGACCGACAGCCAGGCGGCCACCCTGATCTTCGCGACGATGAAGAAGAAGAACATCTCCAAGATCGCCGTCCTCAGCGACAACACGGGATTCGGCCAGGCCGGCAAGGAGCAGCTCGAGAAACTGGCGCCGCAGGACGGCATCCGGATCCTCGCCAGCGAGGTCTATGACAAGGACGCGACCGATCTCACCGCCATCCTGGCGAAGGTGAAGGCGGCCGGCGTCCAGGCGCTGGTCAACTGGTCCGTCGTGCCCGCGCAGTCGATCGTGGCGAAGAACATGCGGCAGATGGGCTTCGACGTCCCGCTCTTCCAGAGCCACGGCTTCGGCAACCTGAAGTACGTGGCCGCCGCGGGCCAGGCGGCGGAGGGGATCGTGTTTCCCGCCAGCCGGCTGCTGGTCGTCGACGTCCTGCCCGCCGACCACGTGCAGAAGAAGGTCCTGGCGACCTACAAGAAGGACTACGAGGACAGGTTCAAGGAGGAGGTCAGCACCTTCGGCGGTCACGCGTACGACGCCGTGATGGTGCTCAAGGCCGCCATCGAGAAGGCCGGCAGCGTCGATTCGGAGAAGGTCCGGGATGCCCTCGAGAACCTCAAGGGATTCGTGGGCACCGCCGGGGTGTTCAACTTTTCGCCCGAGGATCACTGCGGCCTGAGCCTCGATGCGTTCGAGATGCTCGAGGTCAAGGACGGGAAGTTCAACCTCCACTCCGGGAAATAGCTTGGCCTGCCGCGAAATCGCACGCGAGGCGCGCCTTGTTCGAACGGGTTCCGCGCGGGCTTCCGGGGCCACCGGGAGCGCGGGGGGAACGGGCCTGCGGCGGTCCGCGTTCCCGTTCCCGGACGGAGGGTGAGGGAAGCGAGACTTGTCCCAGATTCTCCAGTACATCTTTTCCGGAATCACGGTCGGCAGCATCTACGCCATCGTCGCGATCGGCTTCAGCCTCATCTACAGCACCACCGGCATCCTGAACTTCGCCCAGGGCGAATTCGTCATGCTGGGCGGCATGATCGCGGTGACGCTGTCGAACCACGCGCCCCTGCCCGTCGCCGTGATCGGCGCCGTGGCGATCGTCGCCCTCTGCGGTGGTCTTCTGGAGATGGTGTTCTTCCGCCCCCTGCGCTCGCACTCGCTCCTCCACATGATCGTCATCACCATCGGTCTGTCGATCGTGATCCAGGAGGCCGCGCTCCACATCTGGGACGAGAAGGTCCGCCAGCTCGCGTACTTCACGGGCAACGAGGTCTCTTCCGTCAAGCTCCTCGGGGCCTCCCTTGCGCCGCAGGTGTTCTGGGTGCTCGGCATGACGGCGGTCGTGGTGCTGACCCTCCATGTCTTCCTCAGGTACACGCTGATCGGCAAGGCCATGCGGGCGTGCTCCTCGAACGCGGACGCGGCCATGCTGGCGGGCATCAACACGGCGAACATGCGCATGCTGTCCTTCGTGCTGAGCGCCGCGCTCGGGGCGACGGCGGGATGCGTGATCTCCCCCATCTCCATGACGCAGTACGACATGGGCACGGGCCTGGCGATCAAGGGATTCGCCGGGGCGATTCTCGGGGGGCTCGGCCATCCCATGGGCGCGGTGCTCGGCGGGCTGCTGGTCGGGCTGCTCGAGTCCCTCAGCGTCAGCCTCCTGCCGGCCGCCTACAAGGACGCCACCGCCTTCGCCATCCTGGTCATGACGCTGTTCGTCTGCCCGCACGGCCTGTTCGGCTCGCGCGAGGCGGAGCAGGCGAGGGAGGGGGGGCCGTGAAACGGGCCTTTCTCCCCGTGCTCCTCGTGGCCGCCGCGCTGGTGGCCGTCCAGCAGCTCGCCACCGCCGCGGGCGCCGAATACTACCTGACGCAGATGATCATGGCGGCGTACTACTCGGTCGTCGTCATGGGGCTCTGCCTGGTGATGGGCTACACGGGCCAGATCTCGCTCGGCCACGGCGCCTTCTTCGCGCTCGGCGGCTACACCTCGGCCATCCTGACGACCGTCGCGGTCCGGGCGGACGGCTCCGCGTGGGGGCCGTGGCTCGAACGGCTGCGTCTGATCGCGGGCCGGCCGGATCTGTACGGCGGGCAGATCGTGACCGTCACGCCCGCCGCGGCCTTCCTGGCGGCCATGCTGCTGACGTTCGCCGTCGCCTCGCTGGTCGGCTACCCGGCCCTGCGCCTGAAGGGGCATTACCTCGCCATGGCCACCCTGGGCTTCGGCCTGATTGTGTATCGCATCGTGCTCGCCACCGGATTCGCCGGGGCGGCGGACGGCATCCACGGCGTGCCGCCCTGGTCCCTGGGATTCGGCCTCACGGTGTGCGGCGACAAGGCCCTGCGCGTCCGGAACTACTACGTGGCGTGGTCGATCGCCCTCGTCGTCCTCGTCCTGCTGCTGAACCTGGTCCGTTCGCGGGTCGGACGGGCCCTGCGGGCCATCCACGACGGCGAGCTGGCGGCCAATACGATGGGCATCGATACGGCCGCCTACAAGTTCCGCGCCTTCGTGCTGAGCGCTTTGCTGGCGGCCGCCGCGGGCTGCTTCATGACGCACTACCAGGGGGGCATCGGGCCCTCGGAGGCCGGCGCCGCGAAGTCCATCCGCTACGTCACGCTCGTCGCGGCCGGCGGCATGGCGAACCTGTGGGGCGCGCTCGGGGTCAGCGCGACGCTCAATTTCCTCTCGCTGCGGGGGTACTTCGGCTCGTTCGACGACGCGGTCTTCGGGCTCATCCTCGTCGCCATCGTCTCGCTGGCCCCGGAGGGTCCGCTGAAACCGCTCGACGCCTGGATCCGGCGGCTCTCGGGCCGGGCGCGCCCCAGGGAGTTGAACGATGGCCTTGCTTGAGGTCCACAACGTCCGCCAGTGCTTCGGTGGACTCGTTGCCTTGGACAAGGTCTCGTTCCGGGTTCCGGACGGGCATATCAAGGCCGTCATCGGGCCCAACGGCGCGGGAAAGAGCACGCTGTTCAACCTGATTTCCGGCGTGTTCCAGCCGAGCGCCGGGACCATCCTCTTCAACGGGACGCCCCTCGCGGGCCTGAAGCCCTGCCAGATCGCCCGCCTGGGCGTTTCCCGCACGTTTCAGAATCCGGCCCTGTTCCTGCGGATGAGCGTCCTGGAAAACGTGATGGTGGGGCGGCACTGCCGGACGCGCGGCGGTTTTCTTGCCTCCGCCCTGCGCCTTCCCGCTCAGCGGCGGGAGGAGCGGGCCCTGGCCGAATCGGCGCGGGAACAGATGGAGCGGGTGGGCATCGCGGCCAAGGCCGACCGTCCCGTGGGTTCCCTGTCCTTCGGCCAGCGCCGGATGGTGGAGCTGGCGCGCGCGCTCGCCACCGAGCCGCGGTTGCTGCTGCTCGACGAGCCCGCGAGCGGGCTGAACACCCACGAGAAGGAGGGGCTTGCGGAGCTCATCTGCCGGATCCGCGAAAGCGGGGTGACGATACTGCTGGTCGAACACGACATGTCGCTGGTCATGGACGTCTCCGAGGACATCCTGGTGCTCCACTTCGGCACGCCGATCGCCGAAGGGCCTCCGTCCGTCGTGCGCAACGACCCGAACGTGGTGGCCGTGTACCTGGGGGGAGGGGCCGACCGTGCTCCGAGTAACGAATCTGCGATGCGGATATGGTAGCCTCGAGGCGGTGAAGGGGGTGAGCCTTCACGTGTCCGCCGGCGAGATCGTCAGTCTCATCGGCGCCAACGGTTCGGGCAAGACGTCCCTCCTGAAGGCCATCGTGGGGCTTCTGCCTCCGTGGCAGGGCGAGATCCGCATCGGAGGGCATGTCACCACGGGCCAGCCGGCCTGGCGGGGCATCTCCAACGGGGCGGTGCTCGTGCCGGAAGGCCGTCAGTTGTTCGGCGATATGACAGTCCGCGAGAATCTGACCATCGGCGGCTATCACAACCGCAACCGCGACCTGGTCGCCGAGGAGGTTTTCGAGCGTTTCCCGCGGTTGCGCGAACGCGGCGGCCAGCTCGCGGGAACGCTCTCCGGCGGCGAACAGCAGATGCTGGCCATCGGGCGGGCGCTCGTGGCCCAGCCGCGTCTGCTCCTCCTCGACGAACCGTCCATGGGCCTGGCGCCGATGGTGGTGGAGGAATTGTTCAAGGCCATCCAGGAGCTCAAGGACCAGGGGGTCACCGTGTTTCTCGTGGAGCAGAACGCGGTGGCCGCGCTGGGGATCGCCGACCGGGCGTACGTCCTCGAGACCGGCGAGATCATCCTCGAGGGCGAGGCGGCGGACCTGCTGCAGAACGCCGAGGTGAAACGCGCCTACCTCGGCAAGGGATACAAGGAAGTATGGGAATGAGAATCCTGGATCCGAAGTACGAGACCCTGCCGGCCGACCAGATGGTCCAGTTCCAGCTGGAGCGCCTGCAGGCCCTGCTGGCCCGGCTCAAGCGCAACGTCCGCCGCTACCGCGAACGGATCGGCGAGACGAAGGTGGAATCGCTGGACGACCTCGGCCGGGTGCCGATGACGACGCCGGAGGACCTGGTGGACGCCTTCCCGTACGGCCTGTTCGCCCTCCCCCTGCACGAGGTGATGCGCCTGCACTCGACCGTCGGGCCGGAGGGAAGACAGCTCCTGATCGGACACACGCGGAACGATCTGCGGCAATGGGGCCGGCTCATCGCCCGCCAGCTCGCCGCGGCCGGGGTCACGGCGCACGACGTCCTCCAGATCTGCTTCCAGACCGGCATCTCCGGCAAGGCGCTCGGCTATCTGCTCAGCGCCGAAATGAGCGAGGCCTCCGTCATCTCCGAAGACCATTTCCACATCGAATATGAGTTTGCGATGCTGCAGAACTGCCGCGCCACGGTGCTTGTCACGACGCCGACGAACGCGCGGGAACTCCTGGAGCTGCTTGGCAAGCGGAAGATCGATCCCCAGACGCTCAGCCTGCGCGCCGTGCTGCTGTCGAGGCCGGTGTCGGCCGCCGAGCGCGAGGAGATCCGCGCCGGTCTGTTCGCCACGGTATGGTCGAGTTTCGGCATCGACGAGATCCTGGATCCCGGCCTGTGCGTCGAGTGCTCGGAGGGCCGGTTTCACGTGAACGAGGACCAGTTCCTCGTGGAGGTGCAGGACGGCGAGCTGGTCGTCACGACGCTCTGCCGCGAGGCGATGCCGCTGCTGCGCTACCGCACGCGGGTGGCCTGCGAGCTCCGGCGCGAGAAGTGCGCCTGCGGCCGCACCGGGGCGATCCTCCTGCCCGGCGGGCGCCTGGACGGGCGCTTCCGCGTCAGCGAACGGCCCCTCTACCGGGCGCAAATCGAGGCCGTGCTCGCGCAGACCCGCGCCGCCGGCTACGCCTTCCACCTCGACATCTCCGAACGGCGGGTGATGATCTGGCTGAAGATCAGCCCCGACGTCTTCGTGGACTCGATGCGCTCCCTCGCCGACATGCGGTACGAGGTCCAGTCCGAATTCCTGACGCGCCTCGGGATCGAGGCGAAGGTGCAGTACCTCGAGTCGCGGACCGCCCAGACGTAAGAACGAGCTCGCTGTTCCGATTCCCCTCGGGTCGCCTCCCCGTGCGCGTCGGTGAGGCGGCGGGCGAGGTGTAGCGGTCCAGCGAGTTTCGGCGCGCATTTCCACGCATATTCTTGGGCTGGGCTGGGATTTGTTGGGCGGCTCTTGGGGCACGAATCGGTCAGCGTCGCGAAAGGTGGGCGGTCGTTGACGCTGGGAAGGCCGGATTCGGGCAAACTCCGTCCCTGTGCGAAAGCGAACCCGTCCCGCCATGCCGTAGCCAATCTACGCGGCGCGCCGAAGCGTGACGATCGGTAGATGTCTGCGGCCGTTCAACCCTTCGACTTGCAGGGTCAAGGGCTGCAACTCTGAATTCGACCGGCTTCGTCGCCGCGGAGGCGATCGGGCACGTCGGAAGACCTCGAGTGGTGTTTGGCCACCCAGCGACCGATGCGGGCGATGCGTATTGTACCACTCGACGTATATCGCCAATTCCTGCCGCATATCGCGAAGCCGCATCGGAATGACCATGGGCCGGATGCCCTCGGTCTTCACGGAACGAATGAACCGCTCGATAATCGCGATGCTCCCATATCGTCCGACGGCTCCGTAGCGCGGCCGGATGCCGCGGCGTCGGCACCAACGGCGGAATCCGCGGCAATCGAACTGCGAGCCGCGATCGGAGATCAGATGCCGCGGGGCCTGGCCGACGGCATGAATGGCCCGCCCGAGGAACGCCCGCACCTGTTCGGAGGTGGGTCGCCCGCGCGCGTGGGAACGACCGTCAGATCCACGTGCCAGACATGGTGCGGATGGCGACTCGACGAACTGGACGACATGGGCGTATGATCTGGCCGGGAACCGAACGGCCATGACGCGCGGCGGAGTCAGTCAGACCTACACGCTGGGGACGGGGAACCGGCTGGCGTCGTGGGGGGTGAGTGGCGAGAACTCCGACGCCTGGGGTCAGAACTCCGACGCCTGGGGTCAGGTCTCGCTTTCTAACAAATAGCTTTCTGTGAAGTGGTATCAATTGCCTGTCACGAGTGTCACTGGGTCGACAACCGTGTGCTGGATGCCCGCGGGAATGTCCTCTCGGCGAAGCAAACCGATTCCGCCAGCGGCGAATATGTCTGGAATGGCGCGGCCTATGACGACGCGGACAACCCTACGGCCATCTACTTCGGATACCAAACGGCGACGCAGACGGTCGCGGAGTTGACGTGGAACCAGTGGCGGCAGCCGGCGACCATCACCGACCCGCGCGGCGCGAAGCAGGAGATTGACAGCGCGGGTGCGCTGCCCATCCGGGTGCGTGAGATCGCGGCGGGGGGGGCGGCGGCGATCACCACGGCGTTCACGTACGTGGATGGGCCTTGTCTGCAGACCATGACCAATGCCAACCTAAAGTCCTTCGGACATGATAGCTAGGCAAGCGCGGGCAGTTTCAAGTC
>CAZSUU010000003.1:0-283025 GCA_964610105.1 uncultured Verrucomicrobiota bacterium
CGGCGCCCTTATTTCCGATTAGGGCACCTGCCGGACAGGTGCCCTAATCGGAAATCCAAAGTGACGATCGTCACTTTGAATTTTCGGCCTGTGGCAGGGATTTCGCGGGCTGGCCCTGCGGCCGCGGGGGCCGGATGGGCGGGGCGGCGTTGAGGACAAGGCATGGTGCTGCTATGCTGCCGTCGTGAAGAGCGGAAACGCGAGCGCCCTGCTGGTCATCAGCGTCGGCAACACGAACACGGTACTCGGGCTCTGGCGGGGCGGCGAGATCGTGCGACGCGTCGCCGTGCCCACGCATGCACCGGTTCCGAGGCTCGGGCGCCTCCTTGCCCGGTTGGTCCGGGCCTCGGACGCGTCCGCGATCGCGCTGGCCTCGGTGGTTCCCGCCGAGAACGCCAGGTGGCGCCGGCTCTGCGGGGCGGCCGGTCTTCGCGACTTCCGCGTCCTCGATCATCGGGCCGACTGGGGCCTCGGCATCGACTACCCGGCGCCGGCGACGCTGGGCGCCGACCGCCTCGCCAATGCGGCGGCCGCGGCGGCGCGGTGGCGCCCCCCGTTGATCGTCATCGACATCGGCACCGCGGCCACGTTCGACGCGGTCGTGCCGCGTCGCGGATTCATCGGCGGCGTCATTGCGCCGGGGCCGTCGGTCATGTCCGACTATCTCTCCGATCGCACGGCGAAGCTTCCGCGCGTCCGGCCGCGGAACGGCCCCTTCCGCCTCGGCGTCAGCACGGCGTCCGCGATCCGGGCCGGCCTCACCGCGGGATACCGGGGCCTGGTGGCGGGCATCGTCCGGGAGATGCGCCGGATCCCCGCGCTTCGGCGGGCGCGGATCGTCGCCGGCGGCGGCGCCGCGCGCTGGGCGCTGCGCGGCGTGCCGGACGTGGCGTTCGAACCCGACCTCACCCTCCTCGGCGCCGCGCGGGCGGTGGAAAGCGCCTCGCGGCGGTCCGGCGCGGAACGGCGGGCCCCTGGTCCGACATCCACGGCCGGGCGCAAGGGCGGCATCCGGACTTGACATCCCCGCGTTAGTCGCCGACGGTAGGGCCGACTGATAATCCCGCCACAGGAGGAATGGCTATGGCTTACTTCGGGAAGATGAAGGAGTCGTACAAACGGATCGCGATGGAGTCCCAGGACAAGGCGAAGGCGCTGGTCGACCGCGCGATGCAGCAGTTGGCGATGAATCCGCCGAAACAGAAGTACCAGGAGTTGCTCCGCGACTGCTTCGATATCGGCGTCGGGGAGTGGGCCGGACCTGCCGCGAGCGGGAAGGCCATGCAGATCCGGGACGTGCTCAGCAAGGTGAGGACGTTCATGGCCAACACGACCATCCGCTACGTGAGCAACCCCCCGGCGGCCGCCCAGGGGTTCGCGGCCTACACGATCCCCGGCCAGAATCCGAGGGAGATCTTCATCACCCATTCGTTCGTCCACAACTACACCCTGAAGGAACGGGCCGCGTACCTCGCGCACGAATACATACACCTCGCGCACTGGCCGCACGGCCATCCGGGGCCCGGCGGCGAGCATCTGGCCGTCTCCTTCGGACAAAGCACGCTGGGCATTCCTTTCAACGACGCGATGAACAACGCGTACTGTTACCAGTACTTCATCGAGTGGATGGCGTGAGACCCGGCCGCACCCGCCCCTGTCCCCGGGGGCGATGAGCGGGAGACGGCGAGGCCGCCCTGCGTCCGACGTGAACTCCCCGACGGTCGGCCGGAGGGGCGTGGGAGCATGAACGCTGCTTCGGTCGCCGCGCCCGACATGCGCACAAGCCGCGCCGGCGCCGCGCGAGCGGCGCGGAGGAGGCTACCACTGGGCCGGCGTGAACTCCTCGACGTCCTGCGCCGTGATCACGTGCTTGCGCAGGTAGTACACGGGCCGCTCGATCGTCTCGCCGTTGAACCAGCGCGCCGCGATCTCGATGGGCAGCGCGCCATCGCCCTCCGCCGACTGGTACGTGATCCCGTGCAGCCGGCCTTCGCGGATGAAGTCGATCCCGGTCCGGCTCGCGCCCGCCGCCACGATGATCACATCCGTCCGCCCGGCGTCCTTGAGCGCCTCGGCAATGCCCACCATCGCCTTCGAGTCGTCGGCGCTGACGATGCCCTTGAGCCCGCCCCCGTACTTCTTCAGCCACGCCGCCATCTGGGTCTTGGTCTCCTCGGTCTTCAGGTCCGTCGACTGCATGTCGAGGCAGCGCATCTCCGGCGCCATCTTCTTCAGCTCCGAGACCATGGCCCACGTCCGCGAGAGGTAGCAGCTCGTGCCCGCGACGTGGCGCACGACCACGTAGGCGCCGGTGCGGTTCATCCGCCGCGCGAACTCGCGTGCGAGCAGGCGGAACTGGCCCCAGTCGTCCGGCCCGGTCCACGTGAGGCAGTACTTCATCCCCTCGTCCACGGGAATGAGGTTGCTGGCGATGACGGGGATCTTCTCGTCGTACAGGCGCTTGAGCAGCGGCACGACCCCGTTGGAGTCCACCGGGGTCAGGATCACGAGGTCCGGTCGCATGCGGATGACCTGCTCCACCTGGTCGGCCTGCACCTTGTTGTCGTTGCCCGCCTCCATGATGGTCAGCTTCATGCCGTAGAGCGCGGCCAGCCTCTTCATGCCGTTGCCGTAGCCCTGCCAGTACGGGTGGTCCATGTACTGCAGGCTCACCACGCGTCGGCCCCGCGGGCCGCCGCCGGGGCTGGGAGGCATCGGCAGCTTCCGCACGCTCCACCCGGCGAACTCGTGGTCGTACCAGCGCAGCAGGTCCTCGTCCGCCAGCCGCGACGGGTCCGCCGGCCGCGGCGGCGCGTCGAGCGGCGTGTCGTCGATCCAGATCAGCGGCTGGCCGTCGGAGGCCTTGAGCGACCGCACGTCCTCGGGCGCCGCGGCGGCGTCCCCGCCGCCCCGCGCGCGGCCGGGCGCGGGCGCGGTGGGGACGGGCGAACGGGCGCTCAGCGTCAGCGCGTAGATCGCCACGATCGCGACGCAGGCGATGGCGACGACGCTGACCACGGCAAAGGTCCGATCTTGAGTGGCCATGGGTTCCCCCTTCCGTTCTACCGATTCCGGCGGCGCCGGCCGCGCCGCCCATTCCGCCAGCAGCTCCCGCCGCTGTCCGCGCCGGCGCGCCGCGCGGGCGGTGCGCGCCGCATCGGCGACGATCACCGCGGCGAGGACGGCGCCGTGGGCGATGAGTTTCACCGACTTGGACGCCCCGAGGTAGCCGAGCCCGTTGGTGAGCGCGTTCAGGATCGCCAGCGCGGCGACGCTCAGCAGCACGCTTCCGCGCCCGCCGGCCATGGAGGTGCCGCCGACGATCGTGGCGGCGACGATGAGCATGAGCGACTTGTCGCCGAGGTTCGGCATCGCGGTGTTCTGCGCCGCGGCGGCGAAGGCCCCGCCCAGCGCGGCGCACACCCCCGACAGCACGAAGGCGCCGGTGACCATCCGGGCGGTGTCGATGCCCGAATACCACGCCGTCTGCGCGTTGCCGCCGACGAGGTACAGGCTGCGGCCGGCGCGGGTGCGGCGGAGGACGAGCTCCAGCAGGACGACCGGCAGGAAGATGAGCAGCGCCCGCGGCGACCATGGGGCGATGGACTGAAGCCAGGCGACGGCGGCCATGCCGGTGGCGACGTCCTCGATCGTCTTGCTGCCCCCCTGGAGCAGGGCGCGGTTGAGGCCCTGGAGGATGGTCATCGTGCCGAGGGTGACGATGAAGGAGTTGATCTTCAGCCGGGTGACGAGCGCCCCGTTGAACAGGCCGACCAGCAGTCCGGCGAAGGCCGCGGCCAGCGCGGCGCCGAGCCAACCGACCGCCGGCTGGAGGAACATGACGACGATGCCGCCGGTGGTCATGGTGACCCCGATGGAGAGGTCGAGCTGTCCGCAGATCATGACGACCGTGAAACCGGCGGCGGCGAGGGCATCGGTGCTGGCGGCGCGTACGATGTTGCCGAGATTGCCGGCCGTCGGGAACTCGGCCGGGGCGAGGAGGGACATCAGTCCGAACACGGCGGCGCCGATCCAGAGCAGGCGCATGCGCCGGAGCGTTCGTCCGAGGGCGGCGCCGGCGAGGCGGGGTTCAGGCATCGCTCCTCCCCGTCCGCCGAAGGGCGTACATGTTCAGCCCGACCACGGTCATGAAGATCACGCCGCGGATGATGTACTGCTCGTCCTGCCCGATCCCCGGGACCAGGGGCAGGATGCGGCCGAGCAGACCGATCACCAGCACGCCGCCGATCACGCCCGCCACGCTGCCGCGCCCCCCGGCGAGGGTGACGCCGCCCAGGACCACGGCCGTCACGGCCTGGAAGTCGTAGGTGAGGCCGATCTCGACGTCGCCGTACATGGTGAAGCTGGTCTTCACCAGCCCGGCGACGGCGGACGCGACCCCGGAGAGGACGAAGGCGGCGAGCACGACCCGCCGGACGCCGATCCCCGCCAGCCGCGCGGCCTCCGGCGCCGCGCCGGTCATCTTCAGCCGCCGGCCGTAGCCGGTGCGATGCATCAGCACGTGGCCGGCCGCCGCCGCCGCCGCGAAGATCAGCACGGCCAGCGGAATCCCGCCGGCCACCTCGCCGCGGTACAGACCCGCGAACGCCGCACCCGCCGGCGTGTCGGCGCGCGCGTAGACCCATTTGCCGCCGTACGCCCAGCGCACGGCACCGTCGATGATCGACTGCGCCGCGAGCGTCCACAGGATCGGGTTGAGTTTCAGGCCGCCGACCATCCACCCGTTCAGCAGCCCGATGGCCACCCCCACCGCGAGGGCGGCGGTGACGGCGACGGGCAATCCCGCCGGCAGCGCGCACACCGCCGCGATGCCGGAGGTGGCCATGATGGCGGGGATGGAGAGGTCGACGTAGTTCCCGCTCATCGTGATGAACGACACGCCGACGGCGACGATGCCGAGGATCGAGACGTCCTTCACAAGCTGGAACAGCGAGGTCGGCGCCCAGAAATCGTCGGACAGGAGGCGGCCCGTCGCCAGGAGCACGAGCACGAATCCATACACCCCGCCGACTCGGAGCAGCCCGCTCGTCCGCGAGGGAATGGCGCCGGAGCGGTTCATGCCGTCGCGGCCTCCCCGTTCGCCGCCAGCAGCACGGCCTCCTCCGTACAGGCGTCCCCCGACAGTTCACCGGTCAGCCGCCCGTTGCGCATGATGAGGACGCGGTCCGAGAGTCCGACCAGCTCCGGCAGGTCCGACGAGATGAGGATCACGCTCCGGCCGCGATCGGCGGTCTCGGCGATCGCGCGGTGGATCACGGCCTTCGCCCCGATGTCCACGCCGCGGGTCGGCTCATCCAGGATCAGGACCGCCGGCTCCGTCGCCAGCCAGCGCGCGAGCAGGATCTTCTGCTGGTTCCCGCCCGAGAAGGTGGCCGCTTCCCGCTCCGGGTCCGGCGGATGCACCTGCAGGGCCCGGAACTGGTCCGCCACCAGCGGCGCGGCGCGCCGCGGCGCGAACAGGCCGAGCCGGCACAGGCGCGCGGTGATCGGCGCCAGCAGGTTTTCCGCCGCCGTCAGCCGCAGCGCCAGGCCCTGGGTCTTGCGGTCCTCGGGCAGGTACGCGAGCCCCGCGCGCACGGCCGCCTCGGTGCTGTCCGGGGCGACGTCGCGGCCGTCGAGCTCGATACGGCCGGCGTCGCGCGGATCGATGCCGCAGAGCGACCGCGCCAGCTCGCTCCGCCCCGCCCCGCAGAGGCCGCCGATCCCGAGGATCTCGCCGGCGCGCGCCTCGAACGAGCACGCGTGGAAGAAGCCCACGCGCGTCAGGCCGCCGACGCGCAGCCGGACGGCGCCGGGCCGGCTCCTGCGCCCGGCGTGGAGGTCCCTCGCGGCGCCGCCGATCATCAGCTCCACCACGCGGCGCGCATCCACGTCCTGCTTCTCGAACGTCCCCACGCGGCGGCCGTCGCGCAGCACGGTCATCCGATCGGCGATCTCGAAGACCTCCGCCAGGTGGTGCGAGATGTACACGATCGCCAGCCCCTGCCGCTTCAGCCGTCGGACGATCGCGAAGAGACGGTCGACCTCCGTGCGGCTGAGGGCGCTGGTGGGCTCGTCCATGACCAGAATGCAGGGCTCCAGGCCCACCGCCTTGGCGATCTCCACGAGCTGCGCCTCGTGCTGGGAGAGATCCCCCACCGGCATGCGCGGATCGACGGCGTCCAGGCCCACGAGATCCAAGCAACGCCGCGCCTCCCGGGCCGCCGCCCGCCGGTCAAGCCAGCCGTGCCGCGCCGGCAGGCGTCCCGCCAGGATGTTCTCCATGACGCTGAGCGGCCCGGCGAGGCTCAGCTCCTGGTGAATCATGGCGATCCCCTGCGCCTTCGCGGCGGCGGGGGAGTGCAGGGTGACCGGCCGTCCGTTCAACCGGATCTCGCCCGTGTAGTCATCGAAACACCCGGCGAGGATCTTCACGAGCGTGCTCTTGCCGGCGCCGTTCTCCCCCAGCAGGGCATGCACCTCCCCGGCGCGCGCCCCGAAATCGATGTCGCGCACGGCCACGGTGCCGGGGAAGCGTTTGGTCACCCCGCGCATCTCCAGCGCCAGACCGATCTCGCTCATGCGGGAAAGGCGTCAATGCACCCGCGCGGCCTTGCCCACGGCGTAGACGTTGAAGCCCAGCTCGTAAAGGGCGGGGTGATCGAGCAGATTGCGGCCGTCGAAGACGGACGCCGGTTTCTCCATCGAGTCGTAGATGCGCGCGTAATCGAGCTCCCGGTACTCCCGCCAGTCGGTCAGGAGCGCGATCGCGTGGGCGCCGGCCGCGGCCCGGTACGGATCCGGCTCGAACTCGACCCGGTCGCCGGCGCCCTGGAGGTCCAGGCGCGCGTTGTCGAGGGCGCGGGGATCGGTCACCGCCACGCGGGCCCGCTCCTCCACCAACTGACGGCACACGCCGATCGCGGGACTCTCGCGCGTATCGCCCGTGTCGGCCTTGAACGCGAATCCGAAGACGGCGATGCGCTTGTCGACGACGGTGTTGAACATGTGCGCGATCATGTTCCGCACGAACCGCGCCTGCTGGTACTCGTTCATCCGCACCACCGCCTCCCAGTAGGCGGCGGCTTCGCTCAGGCCGAAGGAACGGCACAGGTACACCAGGTTCAGCACGTCCTTCCTGAAGCACGACCCCCCGAAACCCGCGCCGGCCTGCAGGAACCGCGGACCGATGCGGCGATCCATGCCCACGGCCCTCGACACCTCCTGCACGTCCGCCCCCGACGCCTCGCACAGGGCCGAGAGCGCGTTGATGGAGCTGATGCGCTGGGCGAGGAAGGCGTTGGCGGCCAGTTTCGACAGCTCGCTGGACCAGACGCCGGTCGTCAGGATCCGCTCGCGCGGGACCCAGTGCGCGTAGACCTCGACCAGCGCCTGCACGGCGGTCCGCCCCTCCGGCGTGTCGCGCCCGCCGATGAGGATGCGGTCGGGATCCTCCAGGTCGGCGACGGCCGACCCCTCGGCCAGGAACTCCGGGTTCGACAGTACCTCGAAATGCAGGTGGCCGCCGCTGCGGTTGAGGATGTACTCCATCGCCTCCGCGGTCCGGACCGGCACCGTGCTCTTCTCCACCACGATCTTGGGCGTCGCGGAGTGGGCCTTGATCTGCCGCGCGGTCTTTTCCCAGTACTGCAGATCCGCCGCCATCCCGGCGCCCTCGCCGAAGCCCTTGGTCGGCGTGTTGACGCTCACGAAGATCAGGTCCGCCTCGCGGATGCCGGCGGCGACGTCGGTCGTGAAAAACAGGTTCCGCCCGCGCGCGGCGCGAACGACCTCGTCGAGCCCGGGCTCGTAGATCGGCAGGCGGTCGGACATCCACGCCCGGATGCGGGCCTCGTTGATGTCGGCGACCAGGACCTTGATCTCGGGGCACTTCGCGGCGATCACCGCCATCGTCGGCCCGCCGACGTAGCCCGCGCCAATGCAGAGAATCGTCTTCATCGTCACACCAGCGGCGTGCGGCCGGGCATGGCCACCGGTTCGACCGGCAGGGGGCCGAGCTCGCACGTGCGAGGCCGAAGGTCGAGCTTGGAGGCGTTCATCGCCCAGTCCCATTTGACCATCCGGCCGGTGTAGGCGCTCAGGCGGCCCAGCACGCCGGTCATCGTCGCCTCGGCCAGGCGCCGGCATTCGTTGATCGGCTTCTTCTCGCGGATCGACCGGATCAGCGCCGCGTGCATCGCGTGATCGCCGCTGGCCGGATCGCCGTCGAACCGCCAGGGTTTCTCGCCGCCGATCGTCGCCATGCCGCGCGTCACCCGCGCCACGCCCTTGGTGCCGTGCAGGAGGTTCTCCACGCGCGTGCTGATGCCGCGGATCTGGGTGGCGACCCCGTACATCGTCAGGCCGCTCGCGTATTCGTAGCGCACCGAGAAGTGGTCGAAGATGTTGCCGAACTGGGGCCCGGTGCGGACCTGGCGGCCGCCGATCCCGTGGGCCACCACGGGGACCGCGCCGGCCACCCAGTTGCACACGTCGAGGTTGTGCACGAGCTGCTCGACATAGTGATCGCCCGAGAGCCAGGTGAACAGCGGCCAGCAGCGGACCTGCCATTCCATGTCGCTCCACTCGGGCTTCCGGTCATGGTAGTGCCAGAGCTCCATGTCGCCGATCCACAGCGCCTCGAGGAAGGTCAGATCGCCGATCTGCCCGTCGCGGATGCGCTGGAGGAGCTCCAGATACTGCGGCGCGTAGCGCTGCTGGGTGCCGACGACGATGGAGAGGCCCTTCTCGTCGGCCAGCTTCGCCGTCTCCATCAGCGACCGGATGCCCACGGGATCGACGGCGCCGGGCTTCTCCATGAACACGTTCTTGCCCGCGGCGATGCAGGCCGCGGCCATGTCGGGCCGGAACCCGGGCGGGGTGAGCAGCATGACCAGCTGGACCTCGTCGAGCGCCAGCACCTTCCGGTACGCGTCGAAACCGAGGAAGATGCGGTCCGGGGGGACCTTGACCTGGTTCGGCACGTCCTTCCGCAGCCGGTCGAGCGACCCGTTGACCCGGTCCTGGAACAGGTCGGCCATCGCCACCAGCTCGACACCCGGCGTCGACTGCAGGCAGAACACGGCGTCCATCGTGCCGCGCTCGCCGCAGCCGACCATCGCCACCTTGACGGTATCCGACCCGGCGGCAAACACCCCCCGCCCCGCCCCGGCCGCCAGCACGGTGCCGACCGCCACGCCCCGGCGAATGAAGTCCCGGCGCGAAAAGTCCCCCGATAGGTTCGCTGACATGTCACGTCTCCCCGCTGATTGTCGTTTCCAAGGTCCGGAACTCCGGCCGCCCGGTTCTTCCGGCGTACGGAAGCCGCTTATGGACCAGACGTCCGATTCCTTCAACATTTTTCCCGCCATCCGCCTCCCGCCCGGACCCGCGCTCCTTCTCCCTCCCCGAAGCGAAACCTCCAACGCGCGCTCTCCACCGGCCCGTTCACCGCGATCGACCGGCTTCCTCGATGGCTTTCGCCTCGGGAGGCGTGCCCTGCCCGCGCAGATGGTGGTCGAAGAACTGCTTCACGCGCGCCCCGACCTCGGGATTTCGAAAGCCGTGGCCCGCCCCGTTCACCGGAATGAGGATCGGCGCCTTCGCCACCGCCGCCTTCCGCAGCGCCTCCTGAAGCCGCTCAGACTGGCTGAACGGCACCGTCGAATCCCGGGTGCCATGCACGATCAGGAGGGGGGGATCGTCGCGGGTCGCGTACGTCACCGGCGAAGCCGACTTCGCCGCTTCCACCCGGTCGGTGACCGCCCCCCCCAGGAGTTTCGCCACCGGGCCTTCCGGATCCGATGCGGCCTTCGTTCGAGCGGCCATATCGGTGAAGTCGGCCGGGCCGAAGTAGTCCACGGCGCACTGGACGCGCGAGTCCACGCCCGTGTGCGCGCCCAGCGCGCCCTCGAGGTCCCTCACCCCGCCCGAAAGCGCCACCATGGCCGTGAGATGTCCGCCGGCGGACGAGCCCCACACGCCGATGCGATCCGGATCCCAGCCGTACTCCTTCGCGTGCGCCCGCAGCCAGCGGACCGCCGCCTTGCAGTCGTGAATCTGCGCCGGCCACGTCGCCTGGTCGGTCAGGCGGTAGTTGATCGCGGCCCCCGCATACTCGCCACCCTCGACCATACGGGCCAGATGGCGGACACCCGTGTCCTTGCTCCCGTTCTGCCACCCTCCTCCGTGGATGAAAACCACCAGCGGCAGGGCGCCGGTGGTGGCGGGCTTCTCGGGCAACAGGAGGTCAAGCGACTGCCGCGTGTTCGTCGTGCCGGCGTAGTTGAGGTTGGCGACGCGTCTCACGCCGGAGAGGCCCGCCGCCCCCGCCCCCTGCCCGCCCGCGAACGGCCGGGAGCGCAGGAAGGCGTCGAACTCCGCCTCCGTGATCGCACCGTCGCGATCGCCGTCGATCCGGTCGAAGGCTTCCTGGACCGCCGGCGGCAGCTCTTCGCGGCTCAGCCGTCCGTCGCCATTGCGATCCGCCCTCGTGAACCGCTCGCTCGCCGCGCCGGCCGCCAGCGCACCCGCCACCCCCAGGACCAGGCCTGTTCCCGCTCGAATGGTCATAGTCCACTCTCCATGAAGCCGTTGGAGGAATAACGACCGGGCGCGCGGATTATTGCCCGCCCGGGGGCGCCATCGCCATGGCCGCGAAACCGTTCATCCGCCGGGCGCCGCCAGGTGTACGGCCGGGGCCATGAGCACCCCCAGCACGAAGATACAGGCGGCCGCGATGTTCAGTCTGCACCGCATAGGATCGCGCGACAGGCTCACACAAGCGGCATCGGGAGTCAAGATGGACTCGCGGGACCGAAGAAGGATGGAAGCGGAAACCCCGTCCCGGTTGCCCGGGGCGGGGTCTCGAATCACTCGACGGAAGGACGGCCGCCTACTTCTTCGCCGCCTTCAGCGACGCCTGGGCCGCCGCGAGACGAGCGATCGGCACGCGGAACGGCGAGCAGCTCACGTAGTTGAGCCCCGTCTTGAAACAGAACTCGACGGAGGCGGGGTCGCCGCCCTGCTCGCCGCAGATGCCGACCTTCAGATCCCTGCGGGTCTTCCGACCCTTCTGCACCGACATCGCGATGAGCTGGCCGATGCCTTCCTGGTCGATCGTCTGGAACGGATCGGCGGCGAGGATCTTCGTCTCGAGGTAATCGGGGAGAAAGCCCCCGATGTCGTCGCGGCTGAATCCGAAGCCCATCTGCGTCAGGTCGTTCGTCCCGAAGCTGAAGAACTCCGCCTCCTCGGCCATCCGGTCGGACATCAGCGCCGCGCGCGGGATCTCGATCATCGTGCCGGCGAGGTACGGGAGCTGGGCGGCCCTCAGGCCCGCCGCCTTGCACACCTCGGCATGCACGCGGGCAATGATGGCCTTCTGATGCTTCAACTCGTTCGCGTCGCAGGTCACCGGGATCATGATCTCCGGCTTGCACTTCATCTTCGCCTTGTTCAGCTCGGCCGCGGCCTCGAAGATCGCGCGCACCTGCATCTCGGTCACTTCCGGATAGGTGATGCCGAGGCGGACGCCGCGGTGACCCATCATCGGGTTGTTCTCGTGCAGGGCGTCGCCGCGGGCCCTCACCTGTTCAACGGTGATCTGCAGCGCCTCGGCCAGCTCGGACTGCTTGTCCGCGCTCTGCGGCACGAACTCATGCAGCGGCGGATCGAGCAGGCGGACGGTCACCGGCAGGCCTCCCATGGCCTCCATCGTCGCCTTGATGTCGCGTTTCACGAACGGGAACAGCTCGTCCAGCGCGCCGCGCCGCTCGGCCTCGGTGGTGCTGAGAATCATCTTCCGAAGCAGGAACAACGCCTCGTCGGAGCCCGCGCCGTAGAACATGTGCTCGGTGCGGAACAGGCCGATGCCCTCCGCGCCATAGGCGCGCGCGATCTTCGCGTCCTCGGGCGTGTCGGCGTTCGTGCGGACGCCGAGCTGGCGGTACTTGTCGACGATCTTCATGAACGCCTTGAACTGCGGGTTCTCGGTGGCGTCGATCATCGGCAGTTGGCCTTCGAACACCGTGCCGCGGGTGCCGTTCAGGGTGATCCAGGCCCCCTCGGCGTAGGTCGCGCCGTCGACGACCATCTTCTTGCCGTGCACATCGACGTGGATCTCTCCGGCGCCGACGATGCAGCACTTGCCCCAGCCGCGCGCCACGAGCGCCGCGTGGGAGGTCATGCCGCCGCGGGCGGTCAGGATGCCCTGCGCCGCGCGCATGCCCTCGATGTCCTCGGGATTCGTCTCCTCGCGGACGAGGATGACCTTCTTCCCCTCCGCGGCCCACGCCACGGCGTCCTCCGCGGTGAACACGGCCTGACCGGCGGCCCCGCCGGGCCCCGCGGGCAGGCCCCTCGCCACGACCCTGGCGGCCTTCTCGGCGGCCGGGTCCACGAAGGGGTGCAGGAGCTGGTCGAGATGCGCCGGCTCGACGCGCATGACGACGGTCTTGTCGTTGATCAGCTTCTCCTTCAGCATGTCCATCGCCATGTTCAGGGCGGCGGTGCCGGTGCGCTTGCCGTTGCGGCACTGCAGCATGTACAGCACGCCTTCCTGGATGGTGAACTCGATATCCTGCATGTCCTTGTAGTGCCGCTCGAGCTTCGTGCGGATGGCGAAGAGCTGCTTGTACAGTTTCGGCGACACCTCCTCGAGCGAGGGCAGGTGCTTGTTCTGCTCGTTCTTCGTCGCGTTGTTCAGCGGGCTCGGGGTGCGGATGCCGGCGACCACGTCCTCGCCCTGGGCGTTGACGAGCCACTCGCCGTAGAACTTGTTCTCGCCCGTCGCCGGGTTGCGGCTGAAGGCCACGCCGGTCGCCGAGCTGTCGCCCATGTTCCCGAAGACCATGGCCTGGACATTCACGGCGGTGCCCCACTCGTCCGGGATGCCTTCGATGCGGCGGTAGGACACGGCGCGCTTGCCGTTCCAGCTCTTGAACACGGCGCCGATGCCGCCCCAGAGCTGCTTCCACGGATCGTCCGGGAAATTCTTGCCCAGGACGTCCTTGACGCGCTGCTTGAACGCGACGACGAGTTCCTTGAGATCCTCGGCGGTCAGGTCCGTGTCGGACTTGTAGCCCTTCGCCTTCTTCACCTCGCCGAGCATGCCGTCGAGCTGCTTGCGGATGCCCTTGCCCTCCTCGGGCTCGATGCCCTCGGCCTTCTCCATGACCACGTCGGCGTACATCATGATCAGGCGGCGGTAGGCGTCGTACACGAAGCGCTCGTTGCCGGTCTTCTTCACCAGGCCGGGGATGGTGCTGGAGGCGAGGCCGACGTTGAGCACGGTCTCCATCATGCCGGGCATGGACTTGCGGGCTCCGGAACGGCAGGACACCAGCAGGGGGTTGTCCCTGTCGCCGAACTTCATGCCCATCGTCTTCTCCATCTTCGCCACCGCCGCCCTGACCTCGGCGTCGAGCGACTTCGGATACTTGCCGGCGGCGGCGAAGTAGTCCGTGCAGCATTCGGTGGTGACGGTGAAGCCCGCCGGAACGGGCAGTTTGATCAGACACATCTCGGCGAGGTTCGCGCCCTTGCCGCCGAGCAGATTCTTCATATCCGCCCTGCCTTCGGCGGACCCGCCGCCGAACGAATACACGTACTTCTTTGCCTTGGCCATGATCGGATGCTCCTGTTCTCTGGGTTCGCGTTCCGCAATTCTCCCGCCCGGCCGCCCGGCCGCGTGGACCGTGTGGGCGAAAAAAGACGCGGGATGGTAGGGAATGAGGCCGGGGGTGTCAAGCGCGCGTGTCCGTGAGGAAAACCGCAGCGCCTTCGCTGAAGGGTTCATCGAGGACAGAGGCCGACGCGCGAAGGCTACTTGCCGGCCGGCGGGGCGATGACCCTGAAGGCGCCATCGAGAACCGCCTCGCCCGGTTCGTCCCCGCCGCTCGACGGGACGATGCTCCAATCCACGAACCCGGGCGGCAGGGCCTGCAGGTAATGGACCATGTAGGTGGTCGCGAGCAGCAGTTTCGGCCGGGGCTTGGGCAGCTTGGCGAGATCGGCGGGGCCGATCCGGGGGACGCCGACGAGGGAGATGATCACCGCCGCGGACGCGTTGCGCGAAATCGCGTCGAAGAAGTCCTTGGCCAGCACCGGCTCGCCGGTGTGTTCGATCATGCGATTGATGGGGACGGTATCCGCAGGCTTGACGGTGAAACCCTTGTCCTTCAGGGCGGCTGTGATCTCATCGATCTTCTGCCTGGTCGTCGGGTCCGCGGACACGTCGTCCAACGGGGCGGCCAGGATGACCGCCTCGCCCTTGCCGGCGATCCGGCTCGCGGCGTCCGCGACCACGCCGGCCAGGCCCCGGTCCATCTCCTTCGTCGGCGATCCGCCGCAGCCCGCCAGGAGGGCCGCACCCCCCGCCGCACAGGCCATCGCCGCCGCCCATTTCACGAAACACCGTCGCGTTCTGATCATGGTCCGCCTCCGCGTATGCACGCCACCGCCGACTACACTGCCACAACGCCGGCGATTCCGCCAGCCGAACTATGCCCAAGGCGGCGAGCCGCAACCCGATGGCTTTGGCTGTTCCATGCTCCCCGTCCATTCCTTCCGCTCCTCCGTGCAATGGCCCCGTCTTCTGAGATCGTTCCTCCGTCCTTCTCAACGGACAAAACCGCGGAAGACACCATACGCCTTTGCGTCTGATCGGACGGCGGAACAAGGTCGATCCCCGGGACGTCGCGCGACGCGACGCCCGCCCCGCCCCGCGGGCGGGACGGGCGGCGGGCGGGTCAGGCGGCCGCGGTCTTCATCACCGCGCCGACGAACACGAGGACGAAGAGCGCGATGGTCTCGATGATGCCGAGGACCATCAGGTAATTGCCGAATCCCTTGCCCGTGTCCGCCATGGCGTCCGACGCCGCGGCGCCCGCGACCCCCTGCCACCACGCCGACGCGCCGATGGCGAAGCCTCCGAAGACCCCCGCCCCCAGCATCGCCCCCCAGTTCGTGAACCCCGCTTGAGCGATCTCGCCCATCATCTGGTTCATGAGGATCATGCCGTAGATCGTCTGCGACATCGGAGCGCCGACGAACGCCAGAAGCACGAACGGGGCGGCCTTGTTCTGCGCGAAACACTTCTTCCATGCGCCGATCGCCGCCGGTCCCGCGGCGCCCGTACCGAGCGCCGAGCCGGCCGCCGAGAGCCCAAAGGCCGCCGCGGCGCCCATCTTGCCCAAGGTCACCATCATTGCCGCATCCATGTCCTGTTCCTTTCCCAGTCCCTTGCTCGTTTGTACCCAACTTCCGGCGGTCCGGCATTCCCAAGGCGGCGAGCGGCAACCCAACGGTCCTGGTCGCGCAATGCGCCGACCGCGTCTCTTCCGTTCCACCGTGCAACCGCGCCGCCTTCTGAGATTGTTCCGCCGCCTTTTCCGCGGAGGAACCTCACGGAGAACATCCTACGCATCTGCGTGTCATCTTTCGGCGGAACAATCTATCCCTCGTCCGACCGGGGCGTCTTGCAGAAGGGACGGTAGGGAAGCCCCGTCCATTGCAGGCCCACGTGACCCGAAAACTCCAGGGTGTTCAGACGCACGCCGTGCACCATCACGCCCATCAGCGAGAGCACGATGTTCAGGGCGTGCGCCAGGAACAGGAAGACGGCCGCCACCAGGCCCGACGCCCAGTGTCCGAACATGGGCGCGAGCATCGCGTTGAAACTGCCGGCGACGGCGGCGGAGGCCGTCCCGACCGCGAAGAGGCGGATGTAGGAGACCACGTCGACGAAATTGCTGACCAGGTTCAGGGGAAGCATGACGTGGTTGAACCACTCCGCCTTGAGCGCGGAGAGGGGGGTCATGAAGAGGACGATCAGCACGACGCTGACGACGAACACGGGCCCCATGAACGCGGGGAAGGCGAATCCGAGCACCATCTTGTTGGCGAGGAAGTACATCGTCCACGTCGTTCCGAGCCATCCGATCTGGGCCAGCGCCTGCGGGGTCGCGCGCATCCGCCAGAGGTTCCAGAGATGGGCGACCGAGAGGTGGACCACGCCGATCCCGAAGCACAGGGCCATGACGTTGTCCGGCTTCTGGAGCCACTCCGACGCCCGGCCGAGAACGCCGCGGGTCATGATGCCGAAGTAGTTCCCGGTCAGCATGCCCCACGCGATGGTGCACACGCTCATGATCTCGAGCAGGGCGAACACGGTCCGGGGGGCCCGGGGCAGGCGGCGCCGTGCGATGAGGCTGGCCGCCAGGAACAGGGCGCCGTAGCCGGCGTCCCCCACCAGCATGGCGAAGAACAGCCCGAAGAACACCAGGAACAGCGCGCTGACGTCCACCTCGCGGTAGCCCGGCTTGATGCCGATGAACTCCATCAGCGCTCCGATCGGCCGGACCCACCGGGCCGTGCGCAGCAGGGTGGGCACGTGGTCCTCCGGGTCCGGGTCGTCGATGACCAGCCCCCAGCCGCCCGTGCGCGCCGCGTCCACGAGGCAGCCGACATCCTCCTGCGGGCAGTAGCCGCGCAGGTACACGACACGGTCGCCGGCGCCCGCCCCCATCCCGGCCCGCGCCTCGGCGAGACGCAGGTTGTCGTGGGCCTCGGCCTCGAGCACCGAGACGTGCGGATGATCGCCGCCGTACTCGGCCGCTTCCTGCTCGATCGCCGCCAGCCGTTCGCGGATGGCGGCGACACGATCCGTCATCTGCGCGGGCGACCGCTCCGGCAGCCGGACCTCCTGCGCGTTCTTCACCTCGCCCGCGCCGCGGTGGATCACGGCGAAGTACACCGCGGTCTTGGTGCGGGCAGTCTCGATCACCACGGCGCCCTCGGGCGCCGCCGCCTGCTCCCTGGGGCTCGCGTGGAAGAGCCGGACGGAGATCCCCTTCCCGGCCAGGCCCCGGATCATCTCGGGATCGAAGGCCCCGAACGGGTCGACGCGCTGGATCTCGTGCTCCAGCCCCTCGAGTTCCTCGCGCAGGTCGTTGCGCTCGTGGATGAGCTTCCACAGCGCCCGGACCACCTGAATCGGCGTCCGGCCGGAGGGAAGCATGTGCGGGCGGGCGGGCAGGATTTCGAGCGCGCGGCGGATGTACTCCAGGTCGCGGCGCGCCTGTTCGACGCCCTCGCTCTCCGCCACGCGCACCGGCTCCAGGTGCAAGACGCCCAGGTCGCGCAGGTACTCGAGCGCGCCCTCGCGATGGGAGCCGAGGCACAGCACCGTCACTTTCTTCATCGGCACAATCATGCCGCGCGCCCCTTCTCCACCGTCTTCCCCTTGGCGATCTTCGCCCGGGCAATGCCGGCCGTCATCTGGTCGCCCAGGAAGATGCGGATGACACGGATGTTCTCCCGGGCCTCGGGGATCTTGACCTTCTCGAACAGGTTCACGCGCTGGGTCGTCGTGCGCAGCTCCTCCCGCAGGAGCGCGAGCTGCGCTTCCAAGACGCGTCTTTCGGCGCGCAGCCGCGCGAGCCGCTCCAGCATCCGCAATCCGTCGTCCACCCAGGCCGGCGTGGCGAACAGGTCGGGGATCGTCCGCTCGAACTCGATGCCTTCGAACACCGGGATCGACACCCCGGCGATATTGCCGCGCGCCTCCCGAATCCCCTTCACCTTCAGCCAGACGCCGAGATCCACCGGTTCCGCGAAGAGGCGGACCCAGGCGCCGAGGTCCGTGCGAGCGGATTCCTCCTCGGCCCGCTTCGCCTCGAGCCTGGCCTCGAGCTGCCGCACCTCGACCTGGAGCTGCTGCTTCTTGAGCAGCAGCGTCGGCAGGTACCGCTGGTAGCGCTTCAACGCGTCCCGCTGGGCCTTCATCTCGTTCTTCGTGTGTTTGATCTTCGCCATCGCTACTTCTTCGGCCAGAATTTCTCGATCAGCTTTGTCGGGATGCCGGTCTCGTCCGACTCGAAGCAATCGGCGAGGATCTGCCATCCCAGATCGAGCGCCTTCTCGATCGGGATGTTGACCCTCAGGTCCATCATCTCCGCCTCGAACCGCTCCCCGTACTTGAGGAGCTTCCGGTCCCAGGCGCTCATGCGGAAGCCCATGGACTGCTTCTCCAGCGTCTCCCTGTAGGAGGCGTAGAGCTGGATCATGGTGTTCATGATCGTCCGGTGGTCCTCCCGCGTCTTGCTGTTGACGAGCTGCTTCAGGCGGCTCAGGGACCCGAAGGGCTCGATGCGGCCGCCGCGGAGGTAGAACTGGCCCTCCGTGATGTACCCCGTGTTGTCCGGGACCGGATGCGTCACGTCGTCGCCGGGCATCGTGGTGACCGCGAGGATCGTGATCGAGCCCGCCGTGTCGAAATCCACCGCCTTCTCGTAGCGGGCGGCGAGCTGGCTGTACAGGTCGCCGGGGTAGCCGCGGTTGGAGGGGATCTGCTCCATCGTGATGGCGATTTCCTTCAGCGCGTCGGAGAAGTTGGTCATGTCCGTCAGCAGCACGAGCACGCGCTTGTTCTGCAGCGCGAACTGCTCGGCCACCGCCAGGCTGATGTCCGGGACGAGCAGGCATTCCACCGTCGGGTCCGCCGCCGTGTGAATGAACAGAACGGCGCGCGAGAGCGCCCCCTGCTCCTCCAGCGTGTCGCGGAAGAACAGGTAGTCGTCGTGCTTCAATCCCATGCCGCCCAGGACGATCACGTCCACCTCGGCCTGCAGCGCGATGCGCGCGAGCAGGGGGTTGTAGGGCTCGCCGGCGATCGAGAAGACGGGGAGCTTCTGCGACTCCACCAGCGAGTTGAAGACGTCGATCATGGGAAGGCCCGTCCGGACCATCTTGCGGGGGATGATGCGCTTGGCCGGGTTGACCGACGGACCGCCGATCTCGATCAGGTTCTCGGTGATCGCCGGACCGCGGTCGCGCGGCTGTCCGCTGCCGGTGAACACCCGCCCGAGCAGCGCCTCCGAGAACGGCACCTGCATGGTGTGGCCGAGGAAGCGCACCTGGGCGTCGGTGGAGATGCCGCGGCTGCCGGTGAAGACCTGCAGGTCCACGCGACCGCCCTCCAGGCGAATCACCTGGGCCAGCGAGGTCCCCATGGCCGAGGTCACCTGCGCCAGCTCGCGGTAGCTCACCCCCGTCGCCTGGACGGTGATGACGCTGCCCGCGATCCTGTCGATGCGGTGGTAGACCTTATGCATAGTCCGCGACCTCCACGATCATCTTCTCGATCTGGCCCTCGACCGCCGCGAACTCCGCCGCCTTCTGCTCGACGCGGTTCCAGTCCTTCGTGACCTGGGTCAACTTGAGGAAGAACCGGCGCGCGGCGTCCTTGTCCGCGAATTTCATGCGGGTCTTGAGGATCTTGTGGATGCGCCCGAACACGTACCGCTGGCGCTCGGCGGGGGTCGCCGCGTCGACCTCGTGGTAGGCATCCTGCTGCAGGTACACCGCGTCGACGTACTCCGACTTCAGGTAGGTCACGAAGTCGTCGACGGTGGTGCCCTCCTCGCCGACGACCTTCATCATCTGGTTGACATCGCTGCCCTCGCCCAGCGTTCGCCGGGCGAACGCCACCTGCTCGGCATCGACGACCCCGGTGTACTTGCTCCAGCTTTCGAGCGGGTTGATGGCCGGGTAGCGGCGCTGGTCGGACCGCTCGCGGGACAGGCCGTGGAACGCGCCCACGACCTTCAGCGTGGCCTGCGTCACCGGCTCCTCGAAGTTGCCGCCGGCGGGGCTGACCGTGCCGCCGATCGTGACCGAACCCAGGGCGCCGTCCTTGAGCTTCACGATCCCGCCGCGTTCGTAGAAGGCGGCGATCACCGATTCCAGGTACGCCGGGAAGGCCTCTTCGCCGGGGATCTCCTCGAGCCGGCCCGACATCTCGCGCAGGGCCTGCGCCCACCGGGAGGTGGAGTCGGCCAGCAGGAGGACGTTCAGCCCCATCTGCCGGTAGTACTCGGCGATCGTGACCGCGGTGTACACGGAGGCCTCGCGGGCGGCGACGGGCATCGAGCTGGTGTTGCAGATGATCAGCGTCCGTTCCATCAGGCTCTTGCCCGTCCGCGGATCCGTGAGCGCCGGGAACTCGCGCAGGGTCTCCACGACCTCCCCGGCCCTCTCGCCGCAGGCGGCGATGATGACGATGTCCACCTCGGCGTACCGGCTCGTGATCTGCTGCAGGACGGTCTTGCCGGCCCCGAACGGCCCGGGAATGCAGTACGTGCCGCCGCGCGCGACGGGGAAGAAGGTGTCGATGATGCGGACCTTGGTGACCAGCGGTTCGGTCGGGCGCAGCCGCTCGGTGTAGGCCCGGATGGGCATCTTCACCGGCCACCGCTGGAAGAGGCGGATGTCGCGGAGATGATCCTCCTCGTCGCGCACGCGACAGACGACGTGATCGACGGGATACTCGCCCGCCGGGGCGACCTCCTCCACCTTCAGGGTCCCCCGCAGGCCGAAGGGGACCATGATGCGGTGTTCGAAGATCCCTTCCGGGACCGAACCGACCTTCTCGCCGGCAGACACCCGGTCACCCGGCTTCGCGGAGGGCGTGAACGCCCACGTCCGCGCCCGCGGCAGGGCCTCCATGTACTCGCCCCGCTTGAGGAAGAACCCGTGTTTCGCGGCCAGCTCGGGGAGGGGATTCTGCAGGCCGTCGAAGACCTGGGTCAGCAGGCCCGGCCCCAGCTCCACCGAGAGCATCTCGCCCGTGAACTCGATCCGGTCGCCCTCCTTGAGGCCGGTGGTGTCTTCGAACACCTGCATCTCGGCATAGCGCCCGCGAATGCGGATGACCTCCGACTTCAGCCTCTGCCCCGCGCCGGCGACGGCGAAAGCCACTTCGTTCTGTATGACCGGCTTCTCGAATTCGACCGTGAGCAGGTTGCCGTTCACCCCCACGATCCGACCGATGTTCTCACTCATGACTCGCTCGCTTCGCTTGCCTGGGCCGGACCCCGGAGCGCCGGAATTGAGGATCAACCCCGGGGACGGCCGGTCTCAACCCAAGGTGTTCTTCACTTCGACTTGGCGTCGCCGGCGGCGCCGGCCTCCACAAACTCGTCCACCTTCCGCCGGCCCGCTTCCTCGCTGAGGCCCGCCCACCGCTCCGCAATCCGCAGCTTGACCGCAAACGCAAGCAGGCCGTCGAGGCCGAACGGAGACGCCCGCCCCAGGTCATCCGCCACACGCCACCGGCACCGGTCGAGTTCCATCTCCCGTTCCAGGGGGTTGGGCTTCGCGTAGGCGTCGGCCACCGCCTGGGCCACGCTCATGTCGAATCCCGGGTGGTCGTGAAGGAATCCGCGGGCGTCGATCCCCGCCTCGGCGGCCCGCGCGCGGGCCACCGCGTTGCGCACCTGCACCTCGCGCGCCTGCCACCCGTCGGCGAATCGGCCGCCGCCCGCCGGGCGTCCGTCGAGCAGCGCATCGACCATCGCCAGCTCCGCCGCCGAGATCATGCCCTCGCACCGGCGCCGGAACTCCGCGCAACTGAACGGCGGCGGATCGCCGAAGAAGAGCATCGGCAGGCTGGCGACCAGGTAGGTGTGATTCACGGCGGATTCCGATCCCGGCGGGGTCAGCCCTGGCTCGCCTCCCGCGCCGCCTCGTGAACGATCTCCGCCAGGTGCTGCCGGAGGAAATTGCTCAACGCCTCGGCGATGGCCTGCTGGGTGAACTGGTGTTCGACCTGCTCATCCACCACGTGCACCTTGAATCCCTTGAGGATGCCGTTGTCGGTGTGGATCTCGATGCCCCGCACCAGCTTCTGCCGGTACTGGTCGGCGAAGAAGCGCACGATCTCCGCCTGATCCTTCTCGCCGATCAGCATCTCGATCCGGCTCTCCGCGCCCTTCTGCATGCAGTAGGACTGCGCGATGGTGAGCATCATCTTCTGCATCGTGGCGGTGTCCAGCGCCTTGTCCACGGACTCGCCGATGATGTCCTGGAGGATGTTCTCCACCCCCTGCCCGACGGTGATCAGCAGGTCCCGGGCCGCCTGCTCCAGCGTGCGGGTGCTCCGCTCGACATAGACCTGGGAGTCTTTGTCCGCCTTCTCGATGATCGCCTTGGCGCGTTCCTCGGCTTCCTTGACCGTCTCCGCGGCGATCTCCTTCGCGCGCGCCACGATCTGGGCCGCCTCCTGCTCCGATTTCTCGATCGCCTCCTTGTGGATGCGGTCGATCAGATGCTGAAGTTCCTCTGCCATGTCGGACTCCCTGCCGGTCGGCCGTCCAGCCGTCTGCCGGCGCTGGTTTTCGTCCCGGGTGCCGCCATCCGCGCTCGGTCACTCCGGAAAATTTGCCCGAATACTATAGGAAGAGGCCCCCGCCGGTTCAAGCAAAACGACCTGCAGACGCGAAACCGCCAAGCCAATTCCAATTGAACAGGAGGCCACGGAGGCATCAGAGAGATCGGTCCAACCCTCGACCGTTGCCGCGGCGCGGTCGGGGACCCCGCCCTACCCGCCACCGGATGAAGGCGCTAATCCGCTTCCCCGTCCGGGGCGCCGGCGGCCTGGCGCCGGCAGATGCCGCGGCGGGAGCCGGCGATGAACTCGGCCCATTCCGACGCCGGTCCCACGGCGAATTCCCGGCGCAGGGTATCGACCGCCTGCTTCATGTTCAGGCCCGACCGGAAGACGATCTTGAAGGCGCGCTTGACCTCCAGGCGTTCGGCCGGGGAGAGGCCGGCGCGCCGCATGCCGACGGTATTCAGTCCGGCGATCGTGTTCCGCATCACACCGGCCGTCGTGCAGAAGGGCAGCACATCCATGCCGATGCCGGACAGTCCGGCCAGCATGGCGAGGCGCCCGATGCGGGTGAACTGGTGAATCACGACGTTGCCGCTGATGAACGCCCGTTCGCCCACCTGCACGTCGCCGGCCAGCAGGGCCCCGTTGGCGAGGATCACGCCGTCGCCCAGCGTCACGTTGTGCGCGACATGGCTGTTGGCCATCAGGAAGCACCCCCGTCCGATCACGGTGGCGGAGTTCTCGTGGGTGCCGCGGTGGATGGTCACCCCCTCGCGGATGACGCACTCGTCGCCCACCTCCACGCGGCTGTGGACGCCCTTGAACTTCAGGTCCTGCGGCCAGTCGGCCAGCACCGCGTGGGCATGCACCCGGCACCGCGCCCCGAGGCGGGTGTGCGGGAGCAGCACGGCGTGCGGGCCGATCTGGCATCCCTCGCCGACGATCACGTCCTCGCCGATGACGCAGTACGGACCGACCCGCACGCCGTCGGCGAGGCGGGCGGAGGGATCGATGACGGCCGTGGGATGAAGGATCGAGCTCATGTTGTTCAGACTCCGAAGTCCACCATGCCAGATTCCCGTATGCTGAAGAAACCGCTGCCGCCGCTCCCGAATCCCTCCCGGCCGACGATGACGTGGTCCAGCACCTGGATGCCGACGATGCGGCCCGCGGCGACCATCTGGCGGGTGATGGCCAGGTCGTCGGCCGAGGGCGCCGGGTCGCCCGAGGGATGGTTGTGGGCCAGTACGACGCTGGCGCTGTTGGCCCGGATCGCGTGGAGAAACACCTCGCGCTGGTGGATCGGGCTCGAGTCGAGCAGCCCCTTGGTCACCTCGACGGGGCCCTTCGTGATGAGGCGGTTCTTCTTGTTGAGCGGCAGGATCCAGAACCGTTCGACCTCCGAGGCCACGGCGGAGGGGCGGAGGATCCCGGCCACGTCGGCCGGAGCGCGGACGCGCGGAGCGTCCATCAGCGACACGTCGCGGGCGCGCCTTCCCAGCTCGAAGGCCGCGATGAGCGTGAGCGCCTTCACCCGCCCGACGCTCTTGACCGACATGAGCTCCTGCAGCGAGGCGCGGCTGAGGTCCGCCAGCGTCGGGAACCGGGCCAGGATCTCGGTGGCCAGGTCCAGTACGTTCTTCCGCCGCATGCCGGTCCGCAGGAGCACCGCCAGCAGCACGTCGTCCCCGGCCGCCGACGGCCCCTTCTCCTCCAGCATCTCGCGCGGCTGGAGGCGGACGGGCAGGTCCTTGATCCGGAGCGGCGCGGGCGCCTCCGGATAGGCCAGGCCCTGTTCCTTCGGACGGTCGTTCATTCGGGCTCCGCGGAGCGCGCCTGCTCGACGAGATACGGCGCGATCTGGCCGGCCAGCCGGGAGGGCATCCGTCCCTCCACGCACCAGGTCCGGTCGGTGAATCGCTCGGATTCTATGCTTGCGCCCTGCCGGATCAACGCCTGAATGCGCCCCTCGCCCAGCGGGACGCGCGCGGCAAAGGGGACGCTGCGGTCGCGAAGGCAGTCGGCGATCTCCGCGCGAAGGGCGTCGAGCCCGTCCCCCGTGAGCGCGGAGATCGCGACCGGCCGGTGACCATGGGATTCGAGCCTGCCCGCCTGGCGAGCCCCCTCGGGGCGGTCCACCTTGTTCAGCACATCGATCACCGGGCGTTCGGCCGCCCCGATCTCGGCGAGGACCCGCCGCACGGCGTCGGCCTGCATCCTGACCTGGGGATGCGAGGCATCCATGACGTGCATCAGCAGGTCCGCCACCGCCGCCTCCTCGATCGTGGCCTTGAAGGCGTCCACGAGGTGGTGCGGAAGCTTGCGGATGAAGCCGACGGTATCGGTGAGCAGGGCCGGCTGGTGGTTGGGCAGCTCGATCCGCCGCGTCGTGGGATCGAGGGTGGCGAAGAGCTTGTCATCCGCATATACCCGCGAGCCGCTCAGGGCGTTGAGAAGGGTCGATTTGCCCGCGTTCGTGTACCCGACGAGGCAGACCAGCGCCCACCCGTGCCGCCGGCGTCCGCGCCGAAGCTCCGCCCGGCGCGAGCGGACCTGTTCGATCTCCCGCCGGATGCGGACGATGCGGGTCTCGATGCGGCGGCGGTCCAGCTCCAGCTGCTGTTCGCCCGGGCCGCGCAGGCCGATGCCGCCCTTCTGCCGTTCGAGGTGCGTCCACATGTGCCGGAGGCGCGGCAGGATGTACTCCAGCTGCGCCAGCTCGATCTGGAGGCGGCCCTCGCTCGTGTGCGCCCGGCGGGCGAAGATGTCCAAGATCACCTGGGTCCGGTCGATCACCCGCCGGCCCACGATGTCCTCCACGTTGCGCCCCTGGGCGGGGGAAAGGTCCTCGTCGAACAGGATCACGTCCGCCGCCAGGCTCGCGGCCAGATCGCGCAGCTCCTCGCACTTGCCCCGTCCGAGGTACGTCGCCGGGCTCACCTTGCGCAGGCGGCAGACGAAACGGCCGACCGTCGTCACGCCCGCCGTCGTCGCCAGCTCGGCGAGCTCGTCGACCGAGTCCCCGGCCACCCAGGCGGGCTCGTCCCGCGGGTGGGCGCCGGCCAGCAGCGCGCGTTCGAACGCCGGCTCAGAAATGGAGGGAGATCGGTCCATGCGCGTTCCAAACGGCCTGCACAAGGTCGGCGAGCTCGGACGGCGGCGTCTCCTCCGCCCGATCGATCCAGACGACACGGGTCTGGTGACGGAACCAGGTCATCTGTCGCTTGGCATACTGGCGGGTCCGGAGCACGGTTCGCGCGACGGCCTCCGCGGGACGGCATCGCCCGTCCGCCACGGCGAAGGCCTCCTCGTAGCCGATGGCGTGTCGGGCGGTCTCGGAGAGGGGGCCGTCCTGCCGCGCCAGGCGCCTCGCCTCCTCCAGCAACCGCCCCGCGAACAGGTCCCTCACCCTTGCCTCGATCCGCCGCTGCAGGAGGGCGGCGGGCAGCCGCAGTCCGGCCATGACGCCCACGGACGCGAGGGCCGGACGGCCCCCGCGGTGCCCGCCTCCCCGAGCAATCTCCAGCGCGCGCGCCAGGCGGCGGGGGTTGCGCGGGTCGGCCAGCCGCGCCAGCGCACCGGGCGAGGCCTCCTCCAGGCGCTGCTGGAGGGCCTCCACGCCGCCCGCGCGGAGCGCCTGCTCCGCTTCGCGCCGGACCGCCGCATCGGCGGCCGGCAGGGGATCGAGCCCGCAGAAGAGGCAGCGGAGGTAGAAGCCCGTACCGCCGCAGACGATCCACGCACCGGCGCCGGACGCGGCGATCGCAGTCCGGACCCGTCGCACATACTCGCCGGCGCTCCCGGTCTCGTCCGGCCGGAAGAGGTCCACGCCGGCATACCTGAAACGGCGCAGGTCCTCCGCCGAAGGCTTGGCGGTGCCGACGTCCATGCCGCGGTAGACGAGCATGGAGTCGGCCGACAGGATCGGCCAGCCGGTCCGCGCGGCAAGGATATGCGCCACCTCCGTCTTCCCCGACGCGGTGGGTCCCACCAGCACGAAGGCCCGGGCGCTGCCCGACGACGACCCGCTCATGCCGGTCCGCCGACCTTCCCGCCCGGCGGCGGCGGCGTCGCCTGCCCCGACTCGCCGCGGCGCGGAAACTCCTCCAGCACCGTGGACAGGATGTACACGCCGACGCCGACGCATATGGCGCTGTCGGCCAGATTAAAGGTGGGCCAGTGGTGACCGCGCCAGTGGAAATCGAGGAAGTCGGTGACGTATCCCAGCCGGACGCGGTCCAGCAGATTCCCGACGATGCCGCCGACCAGGAGGCCGAGCGCGAGCCGGTGCGAAAACGTGTCGCTGAGGAACGAGCGCCGGAACAGGACCATCACGGCCAGCATCACCACGGAGAGCACGATCAACCCCGTGTTCTGCCCTCCGAACATGCCCCAGGCGGCCCCGGTGTTGCGCAGGTAGGTGAGATCGAACACGCCCTCGATGACGGCGCGCGGCTGCGACAGGGCGAAGCCCTGGCGCACGATCTCCTTGGTCCACTGATCGGCCACCGCCACCAGCACCGCCACCACGAGGGCCAACATGACCGCCCCCCCCAGGAACCTCGAGATTCAACCTTCGGACGGAGGGATGACGGACGCAGTGAACGGACGGAATCGCTTGCGATTCCGCTCCATCTCCTCCTGCGCCTCGCGGCTGTACCGGGCGTACGGAAGCACCTTCAGCCGTTCGGGCTCGATGGCCTGCCCGGTCATCTCGCAGATGCCGTAGGTCTTGGCCTCGATCCGGTGCAGCGCCTCGTCGATCTCGTACAGCACCTCCTGCTCGTTGCTGACGAGCGAGAGCGCGAACTCCCGGTCGAAGTTGTCGGTTCCCTGGTCGGCCATGTGCATGCCGTAGTTCGACAGATCCCCCGAGGCCTCGCGCTGGGAGTTGTTCAGGTTCTCTCCGGCCAGGAAGGAAATCTCGTCGACGATCTGGTCGCGAAGATTGAGCAGCAGCTTGCGGTAGGTCTCCAGGTCCCGCGGCGAAAGGTGAGTCGGCCGGGCCTTGGCCGCGGGGGCGGGCGCCGGCGTCTTGCCGGCCCGGGCCGCCTTCGCGGGCCGCGACGGAGGCGTGGGCGCGGCATGCGCGGCGCGACGGGCGGGCTTCGCGGCCGGCCTCGCCGGTTTGGCCCCGTGTCTGGCCGACGCCGCCGCTCCCTTCGCACGGGCGGCCCTGGCCGCCGGACGCGGCTTCGTGTGCGCCTTTCCCGCGGGCCTGGCGGTCTTCTTCGCTGCCGTCTTCTTTCTTGCCACTGCCATGATACTCCCCTCCGGTTGCGACACCGGACGCCTTTGAGATCGGGATGGTCCCCGCGATCAAAAAAGTGCGGCTATGTAACACACGGGCACCCCCCTGTCAATGGCGGAACCGGTCATTGTGCGCGCCCCTCACCCGGGCGGGGGTTCTGCCCCGGGACCGGCTCCACCGCGAGCCAGCAGGGGTGGCCGTTGAGATCCTGCGCCGACGCCCCGACGGGCGGTTCGCCTTCGTCCCACCCGGCCTCGACCGCCAGGGTCTCGGCCGAGATGTAAACCCGGTGGGCATCGAACGCCACGCGCACCCCCGCGTCGCCGCCGCACCGCAGGCGGATCCGCTGCGTGACCTCGAAATCCGCGGCCTTGCGCAGGTTCTGCACGCGGTTGACGATCTCGCGCGCCAGACCCTCCGCGACGAGCTCGGGCGTCAGCGCCACCTCCAGCGCGACCACGATCTCGCCCTCGGACCCGACGGCCAGGCCCTGCTTCGGGACCCTCTCGATGAGGATGTCGCCCGCGCCGATCTCCACCGCGTGGTCGCCCGCCTGCAGGGTCAGCGTCCCCCCCCCGCGGATCCGCTCGATCTCGGCGGCATCCAGGTTGCGGATCACGGCGGCCACCTTCTGCATGGCGGAACCCACGCGCGGACCGAGGACCTTGAAATTCGCCTTGGCGCGCAGGTGGGCCAGCGCGCCCTCGTCGCGATTGAACCACACCGCCTTCACGTTGAGCTCGTCGGCGATGACCTCCTTCAGCGCCCGCAGCCGTTCGAGAACCGCGGGGTCGTGGCACACGATGTGCAGGCCGGCGAGGGGCTGCCGGACCTTCAGGTCGTGCTGCACCCGCACCTGCCGCCCGAGGCTGACCGCCGTCATGGCCGCCTCCATCTGCTCCTCCAGCGCGGGGTCGCGACGGCGCCCGTCGCTGACGGGGTAGTCGCACAGGTGGACGGAGACGGGCATGTCATCGGTGCGCAGGTTGGCGTGGATGGCCTCGCTGACGAACGGGACGAACGGGGCGGCGATCCGGCTCAGCCGGAGCAGGACCTCGTACAGCGTGGCGTAGGCCTCCGCCTTGTCCGCGTCGTCCGACGACTTCCAGAACCGGCGGCGGCTGCGGCGGATGTACCAGTTGGTGAGATCCTCCAGGAACCGCACGAACGGTCGGACCGCCTGTTGCAGGTCGTACCCGTCCATGGCCGTCACGACCTCCTCCGTCAGGCGGTCGAGCGCGCTCAGGATCCACCGGTCGAGCAGGTTGGAGGGCGGCGCCGCCTCCCCTCCTCCGCCGCTTCCGTTCCGCGGCGCCGGCCGCCAGCCGTCCACCCGCGCGTAGGTCACGAAGAAGGTGTACGCGTTCCACAGGGGGATGAGCAGCTCGCGCAACGCGTGCTTCACCCCCTCCTCGGAGAAGCACAGGTCCTCCGCGTGCACCACCGGGGAGTTGATCATGTAGAGCCGGAGGGCATCGGCCCCGTAGGTGTCGAGGATGTGCGCGGGGTCGGGGTAGTTCTTCAGGCGCTTGCTCATCTTCTGGCCGTTCTCGGCCAGGATCAGGCCGTTGACGACCACGTTGCGATAGGCGCTGCGGCGGAAGAGGGCCGTCGAGAGGACCAGGAGCGTGTAGAACCACCCCCGCGTCTGGTCCAGTCCCTCCGCGATGAAGTGCGCCGGGAAGAACCGGTCCAGCTCCCCGCCCCGCTCGAAGGGGAAATGCTGCTGCGCATAGGGCATCGCGCCGGACTCGAACCAGCAGTCGAGGACTTCCGGCGTGCGGCGGTAGAGCTTCCCCTTCCGCGTGAAGGTGACGCGGTCCACCACGTGCTTGTGAAGGTCGTTCACCCTCGTTCCGGAGAGGTCCTCGAGCTCCCGGATCGAGCCCACGCAGATCGTGTCCGAGCCGTCCTCGGCCACCCAGACCGGGATGCACGATCCCCAGAAGCGATTGCGGCTGATGTTCCAGTCCTTCGCCTCGCGCAGCCAGTTCCCGAAGCGCTTGTCGCCCACGTAGGAGGGCACCCAGCGCACGGTGTCGTTGCTGGCGACGAGCTGCTCGCGCAGGTCCTCGACGCGCACGTACCACGCGTCGATGGCCCGGTAGATGAGCGGCGTGTCGGTGCGGTCGCAGTAGGGGTAGCTGTGCACGATCGTGCCCTGGTGAACCAGCCGCCCCTCCTCCTTCAACCGCCGGACGATCGCCTTGTCGGCGTCCTTGCAGAACCGGCCTCGGTAGGCCGGCACCGCGTCGGTGAACCGGCACTCCGCGTCCAGGTAGTCGACCAGCGCGATCCCCGCGGCGCGGCACACGCGGAAGTCGTCCTCGCCGTAGGCCGGCGCCATGTGCACGATGCCGGTGCCGTCCTCCGTCGTGACGAATCCGTCGGTCAGCACGCGGAAGGCGCCCAGATGCCCCGCGAAGTCGGGGAACATCGGTTCGTACCGCCAGCCCGTCATGTCCGAGCCGCGGTAGCGCCGGAGCACCTCGTACTGGTCCGCCTGCTTGTAGTAGGCGGCCAGTCGCGCCTCCGCCAGCACGTACACGTTCCCGTCGGCCCTGTCCCGCACCGCGGCATACGCGATGTCCGGCCCGACGCACAGCGCCAGGTTGCCGGGCAGCGTCCACGGGGTGGTCGTCCAGATCAGCGCGAAGGCCGGCCCGCCCGAGGTCACCGCCGGATCCGCCTCGGTCAGGCGCAGCCGGACCGTGACCGCCGGATCCTGCACCTCGCGGTAGTTGCTGCCCGCCTCGAAGTTGGAGAGCGGGGTCGTGAGCTTCCAGCTGTAGGGCATGATCCGGTACGACTTGTAGATCCGGCCCTGGTCCCAGAGCTGCTTGAACAGCCACCAGATGGTCTCCATGAACGGGAGATCCATCGTCTTGTAGTCGTGGTCGAAATCGACCCAGCGCCCCATGCGCGTCACCGTCTTCTTCCATTCGCGGGTGTACCGCAGGACCATCGAGCGGCAGGTCTCGTTGAAGACGTCGATCCCCTTCTCGACGATCGCGGCGGCCCCCGCCAGCCCCAGCTGCTCCTGGGCGAGCGCCTCGATCGGCAGACCGTGGCAGTCCCAGCCGAAGCGCCGCTCCACGCGGTGGCCGCGCATCGCCTGGTAGCGGGGCACGATGTCCTTGATCGTGCCGGCCAGCAGATGCCCGTAGTGCGGGAGGCCGGTGGCGAAGGGCGGCCCGTCGTAGAAGATGAAGTCGGGCGCGCCTTCGCGCTGGGCGACCGACGTCCGGAAGATATCCCGGGCCTCCCAGAACCGGAGGATCTCCTCCTCCATGGCCGGAAAACTGACCTTGCTGGACACGGCATCGAGCATGGCGGCACCCTTTTTGATCGCGAAAAACGAGCCGTTAGCATAGGTTTACCGGCGTTTTCATTTCAAGCACGAACGACGCGGACGCACGCCACGGGAGGCACGGACATGAACGGAGACCTGAGCGAGCTCGAGCGAACGCTGTCGGACTTCGACCCGGCGAAGCGCCGCCGCGCCCTGGAGGAGCTGGCCCGCGGCCTGCCGTCGGGCGAGATCCCGGTGGAACCCGCGGGACACGATGTCAATCTCCACTGCCACACCTTCTTCTCCTACAATCCGTACGGCTACTCCCCCTCCCAGTTCGCATGGCTCGCCCGCCGGAAGGGCCTGGCCGTGGCCGGGATCGTGGACTTCGACGTCCTCGACGGCGTGGACGAATTCATCGAGGCCGGCCGCCTGCTGGGATTGCGGACCTGCGCGGGCGTGGAGAGCCGGGTCTTCGTGCCGGAGTTCGCGACGCGCGTGATCAACTCGCCCGGCGAACCGGGCATCGCGTACCACATGGGCGTCGGCATGCCGCGCACGGCCCCCCCGGCGGAGCTGACGCCGTTCCTGAACGGGATGCGCTCGACCGCCGCGAACCGCAACCGCACGCTGGTCGAAACGGTGAACCGGCACCTGGCGCCGGCCGCACTGGACTACGACCGCGACGTAGTCCCCCTGACGCCGGCCGGCAACGCCACCGAACGCCACATCTGCGAGGCCTATGCCCGGAAGGCCCGGGAGGTCTTCGGCGGGGAGCAGGCCCTCCGGGCGTTCTGGGTGGAGAAACTCCGCGTCGACGAATCGAAGCTCGACCTGCCGGACGGCCCGAAACTGCAGGCCGCCATACGCTCGGCCACGATGAAGAAGGGCGGCGTCGGCTACGTGCAGCCCGGGGCCGGTTGCTTCCCGACCATGGCGGAGATGAGCCGGTTCGTCCTCGCGGCGGGAGGCATTCCGACCCTGACGTGGCTGGATGGGCTGTCCGAGGGGGAGCAGGCGATCGATGAGCTGATGGACGTGGCCGAGGCGTGCGGAGCGGCCGCGCTGAACATCATACCCGACCGCAACTTCACGCCGGGCGTCAGGGACCACAGGCTGGAGAACCTCTACGAAATCGTCGGGCGGGCCACGCGACGGCGGTGGCCGATCGTGGTCGGCACCGAGATGAACAGCCCGGGCAACCGGTTCGTCGACCAGTTCGCGTCGCCGGAGCTGCACCCGCTGGTTCTGTACTTCCTGCGGGGGGGCCGGATCGTGTACGCCCACAGCCAGATGCAGCGGGAATCGGGCATGGGGCTCCTGAGCGACTGGGCGCGCCGCCGTTTCCCCGACGCCGCATCCCGCAACAACTTCTTCGAGACCATCGGCGTCCTGCTCAAACCCGGCCGCGAGGCGGTGCTGGCGAAGCTCAGCGCCGCCATGACGCCGGGCGAGGTGCTCGACGCGATCCTCGTCGACCGCGGCTGCTGCGGATAGCGCCGACGTCAGAAGGCCCGCGAAAAACACCAGCACGTGCGGGTCATCTCTCGGCGGAACCGTCCAACGCCTTCCGGGTCGTGCGCGTGTCCCTGAGTCCATGTGCCGCCGCGCGGCGGTGACCGGGCGTCGCTGAACACGGAGTTGACTGCGCGACGCACGCCGCACGGCGGCGGGGCGGCTCGGGACACTGGGGGTTGGAGTATGAGGCTTGGGACTTGGTTCTGAGCGCCTCGATGATCCGGAGATCCGCCCGGGAGAAAGGATAGCGATCGAACTCGGCGGGACGGACCCATGCGTACCCCGCGCAATGGCGGCAGCGGGGCCTGCCCCTGCGGATGCGCGCGAAGTGGGCGTGCAGCTCGATGGTGAAATGGCTGTAGGCGTGGTGGACCACGGTGAGCGGGAGACCGACCTCCACCTCCAGCGCCATCTCCTCCCGCATCTCGCGGCGGATGCACTGCTCCATCGTCTCGCCGGCCTCGCGCTTTCCTCCGGGGAACTCCCACAGACCGCCCAGCATGTCGTCTTCCCGCCGGCGGGCGATGAGGATCTCGCCGCGGCGATTGAGCGTCACGGCCGCCCCCACGACCAGGTGCGGCACCCGCCGCCGCCGCCGGGCGGCGGGCCAGCGCTCCGGATGGCCGGAGACGCCTCCCCGGCAGACCTCCCGCAGGGGACAGGCGTCGCAGCGGGGCCGGCGCGGGAGGCAGACCGTCGCGCCGAGTTCCATCATCGCCTCGTTGAAGGCCCCCGCGCGTCCGGGCGGCAACAGCGCCGCCGCCAGCGCGCGGCCTTCCTCCGGGCTCATGCGCGACCGGGTCCGCAGGCGGCACAGCACACGAAGCACGTTCCCGTCCACGGCCGCCACATCGCGCCCGAAGGCCAGGCTGGCCACCGCCGCCGCCGCGTACGGTCCCAGACCCGGCAGTCCGAGAAGGCCCGCGAGGGTATCGGGGAGCCGGCCGCCGGACTCCCGACAGACAGTGACGGCCAGCCGGTGGAGATGGCGGGCGCGGGCGTAGTAGCCGAGTCCTTCCCACGCCTTCAGCACGTCGTCGAGAGACGCGCGCGAAAGGGCGCGCATCGAAGGAAATCGCCTGAGAAAGCGGCGGTAGAACGGCATCGCCTGCTCCACGCGCGTCTGCTGCAGCATGAGCTCGGAGACCAGCACGCGATAGGGCGTCCGGTTCCTCCGCCAGGGGAGATCGCGGCCGTTCGCGTCGAACCACGGCAGAAGCCGGTCCCGGACGGCCCGGGCGAGGCCGGCCCGATCGCGAACTCCGGTGGATGGCTTTCGCTTCATGGCCAAGAAGTCCGGCCGTCACCGGCCCCTTCCGCGGACCCGGTCATGCTCCCGGGTCTGGCCCGCCAGGTCAAGCGAAGGGAGGACATGGCCTGGTCGGAATGGCATGCTCCTCGGACGCCCGCACTCATGAAACGCGGTGTGGACACCGCGTCCCCACCCCGGGTCCGGCGGCGGGCTTGTGTCTACAGACGCCCAACGGTCAGATGATGTCCACGACCACGTCGTCCGCCTGCTTCTCCGTCGGGGCGTCGTCGATCTTGATTTCCTTGTAGGTCGGCAGGAAGCGGTAGTAGACCATGAGGCTCAGGGCGCTGAACTCGGTCCCATAGACGGGGCCGTATCCCCGCTCCTCCTCGCCCTGCGGCGTCCAGCTCCCGTCGGCGTTCTGCCGCTCGATCATGACCTTCGCGAAGGAGTTGTTCCAGTTCTCCCACGTGCTCTTGCCCTTGTGGAACTTCGCCTGCGTCATGTAGTACCAGGCGTACAATTCCCGCTTCACCCCCTCCGGGTCGGTCCAGTCGCACCGCAGGGGCTCCATGGCCTTGAGCGCGCCTTCCACCTGGTCGGAGTTCCCGTGACCCAGCAACTGCAGGCACAGGGTTCCAATGGCGGTACAGGCCCACGTGGGCCCCGAATCCTTGCCCGGCTCCGGCGCGTATCGGAACTTCCCGCTGCCCGCGTCGTAGTTCATCTTGAAGCCGTTCACGCACCTCTCCATCGCCTCCTTCAGGCCCGGAACATCCGCCCCGGCGATGTAGGCCGCCTTCATGGCCTGCGCCTGCCAGCCGGCCACCGAGGTGTCGCGTCGGCCGTTCTTGGCGTACCCGTAGGTGTAGCCGCCCGTATCCTGCATGCCCGCGATGATGTACGAGACCGCCTTCTCCATCACCACGCGAAGCGAAGGAATCCGGGTCAGCGCGTAAGCCTCGCACGCGGCATACGCGGCGATCCCGTTGGCGTAGGCATTCAGCCCGCCTCCGGTGCCCGACCCCGCCTTGAACGCGCCGTTGTCCTCCTGCTGGCTGACCAGGTACTTGATCGCCCGGTCGACGGTCGGCCCGTACCGCTCGGAGGTGTGCGTCTCGCCGTGCGACAGGAAGCAGAGCAGCCCGAGCCCGGTCATGGCGACCTTGTTCCTCGCCCCGCCCGTGCCTTCCCACGAACCGTCGCCCAACTGGTGGTTCTTGAGCCACTCCAGGGCCTTGATCACCGCCGCTTCCGTGGCCTGGCCATACCGGCGATTGAACTCGCCCAGCGAACGCGCCCGGCCGCCGGCGGACCGCCCGGCGAACAGTCCCTTCATGATCAGCGGGCTCTGGGCCTCGGCGCTGATGTCCAGCGCCGCCAGGTCCTCGGGCTGTGCACTGGGAGGCGCCTCGACCTCCGGCGGCGTTTCCGTCAGCATCTGCGCGTCGGGGGGGGTGATCTCGATCTCCACGTCCTTCAGCTCGTCCAGCCTCTTCTCGAACTCCTCCAGGTCCTTCGCGTCGGGCTCCACCACCGTGACTTCGATGTTCGCGGCATCGGGCCGGTTCGGCATGATCACCAGGTTGATGAGGAGGATGACCAGGCCGATGTGCAGGATGACGGAACCCGTGGGACCCCAGAGGTGGTCGATGATCCGCTGGAGGTGGTAATTGACGTGCTTCTGGAGGCCGGCATCGGCGTCCGGCCGCTCTCTCTGCTTCTTTTCCTGCTCGTCTGCCATATGCCACCGCCTTTCCGTCCGTCCGCCGGGTCGGCTCAAACCCTCTTCCGCGTTCGCGCGCGGACTGGACAGGAGCGATTCGTTAATTCGTGCTGATCACCGACAGGTTCTTCAGCTCCGCCTTGGCCGACAGGTCGAGGACCTTGATCAGTCGCTCGTGGTGCGAGCCGCCGGAGCACATGATCAGGATGGTCTGCGTCTTGTCGAGCGCCGCCAGCTCGCCCAGCAGCTTGTCGAGCCCGGCCACGTCGACCGGCCGGTCGTTGATCGTATAGCCGTCGGGAAAGATGTTGATGCGGATGAGCTTGGGCGGGGTCTGCAGCTTCTCCTGCTTCGCCTCGGGCGAGGGGCGCGAGACGTCCAGGTGGGCGAAAACGTCCATGGGCTTGATGGTGACAATGAAGTACACCAGCAGCTGGAACACGACGTCGATCATCGGCGTCATGGGCAGTTCCGCGGGCGGGGTCTTCGATTTGCGTCGTTTGCGCGCCATGGTATGTCCTGCCTATTTCGGTGGAGCCTTGGCGGCTTCCTTGATGGCGGAAAACTTGATCTTCCACAGCCCCGCCTGCGAGCAGGCGTCGATCACGCGCCGGACGTCGTCGTGCCGCACGAGGGCGTCCGCGCGGATGACCACGGGCAGGCTCTGGGTGTGCCGCGCCACCTGTCCCCGCATGAACGACCGCAGCGCCGGCAGCGTCATCCGGGAACGGGCGATGTACACCCGTCCCTGGTCATCCACATCGATCGTGATGGTGCGCGGGTCCTTCTTCTCCACCGCCCTCCCGTGGGGGGCCAGCGCCATGCGCAGGTCCATCTCCAGTTGCTGGTTCTGCATGGCGATCGTCACGATGAAGAAGATGATGAGCTGGAACACGACGTCGATCATCGGCGTCATGTTCATCCCCGTTTCGTCCGACCGTTTTCGCATGACTCACTCTCCGAAGCCCGGCGGCCCGGGATGGCCGGGGATCACTCTTCTTCGGACACGACCTCGACGTTTCGCAGCGACTTGATCAGGTCCAGCGTCTTCGTCTCCATGGAGAGGATGATCTTGGTCGCGAGATTCCGGAAGTAGGTATAGAACCCGATGGCCGGGATGGCCACGATGAGGCCGGCGGCCGTGGTCCAGAGCGCCTGGCCGATGTTCTTCGCCAGCATGGCGGTCTGTCCCGATCCCGCCTCGCCGAACGCCAGGGTCATGAAGGCGTAGATCATGCCCTGCACCGTGCCCAGCAGGCCGAGCATCGGGGCGAGATTGGCGCAGACGTTCAGGTAGGCGACCCGCTGCATCAGTTTCTCGGTCTCCAGGTCGGCCGCGACGCCGACGACATCCTGGATCACGTCGAACCCCTCCTGCACGTTGGAGAAGCCCGCCGAGAGGATGCTGGCCAGGGGCGTCGGGCGATCCTCGCAGTACTTCAGCGCCTTCATCACGTCGCCCTGCTTCATGGCCTCGCTCACCTGGGCCACGAGCTCGTCGGGGGCGATTTTCTTCTCCTTGATGGTCACGAACGAGTCGATGATCAGCGCCGCCGCCGCCACCGAGGCGGCGCCCAGGGCCATCCAGAGAATGACGCCCAGCCAGCCGCTGCTGGTCACCACCGACCAGAAGCCCATGCTCTGGGCGCTGGGCGCGGCCGCGGCCGCGGTCGCGGTCGCCGGCGCATTGGTGACCATGTCCTGGGCCAGGCCCGTGGCCGCGCACATCACCAGGCCCGCGAACCATAAAGCAGTCCGAAGCACCGACTTCATCTTCATCCCTCGTATCCTTTCCTTACGCACTCCGTTCCCGTCCGGCAAAACCCTGCTAGTACTTGCCCCTCGCCGCCGCCGCCTCGGGGCTCTGCGGATAGTCCTGCGCAAGCTGCTGGTACTTCTCTTTCGCTCGCGGATCGCGCAGCTTCGAGAGGGCGTTGGCCGCGCGGCTCAGGCCCGCGGGCATGATGTCCCTCTCTCGCTCGTAGAAATAAATCATACGCAGGTAGTCCCGGATGGCCAGTTCCATTTTGTTCTCCTCGGCCCGGATGTCGCCGCGCATGAGCAGGGCCCGGGCCGCGTCCGTCCGGGGACCCTCTCCGATCAGCTTCTTCAGCATCGGCTCCAGCCGGGCGAACTGCTTGGCCGCCAGCAGACCGTTGCGGTAGGCCCATCCGAACTCGGGATTCGTCTCCAGCGCCGGGTAGTCCCGGATCAGGGTTTCGTACACGGCCACGGCGTCGGCGCCCTGTCCCTTCGCCTCGTAGGCGCGGGCCAGCTGAATGCCGGCCACCTGGTCCCACTCGAGGAACCGGAGGTCGGTCACGACCTGCTTGAGCACGGGAATGGCCTCGTCGTACTTCTTCGCCGCCACCGCCGCCACCGCGGCGTCGATCTTCTCCGGCTTGTCCGCCACGGCGCGCGTGTACTGGTCCTTGGTCAACTGGAGCGAGACGCCGTCGGACATGATGAGGGTCACCGTCCCGTCCGCGCGCGCCCGGATCTGGACGCCCACCTTCTGTTGGCCGTTCTTGAGGATCACATAAGGGGCCGCCTGCGCGCTCAGCACCGCCGCCCCCATCGCCATCAGCCATGCCAGTTTCTTCATACGACCTTCTCCTGAAATCGTGCCCCGCGGGGGCTCACCTGGACGCGCCCCCCGCCGCTCCTCCGGCCGGACCCGGGGCGGAGGGCGGCGTCGCCGTGGCCGCCTTCATGCGCGCATCGCTCATCTTCCGGCGGATCTCGGCGAGCTTCGGGCTCTCCGGGAACTTCGCCACATACGCTTCGCACTTCTCCACGACCTTCTCGAACCGGCCGGCCTCTTCGTACAGGGGGATCACCCGAAGGAAGGCCTGTTCCACCAGCGGCCGCGTCGCCGCCCCCTTCTCGTCGCCGAGCAGGACCACGCGTTCGTACGAGGCCAGCGCCGCCTTCATCGCGTCGTCCGCCTCGCCCGCCCGGCCCGCCTCCTTCGCCCTGCGGTACGCCTCGTACTGGATCGTGCCGAGCTCGATGTTCGCCGTGTCCCGCGTGGCCGGATCGCTCGCGAACTTGAACACGTCCGTCAGCTCCGCGACCGCCTCCGGCAGTTTGCCCGCATCGCGGTACGCGCGCCCGAGGGTCAGCCTGGCATCGTAGAAGAGCCCCGACTTGGGATAGCGCTGCAGCATGTCGTCGAGGTTCCGGATGGCTTCCTCGAACTTCTGGGTCCGGTAGGCCGACATGCCGAGGCCGTAGAGCGTGCGCTCGAGGATGGCCCGGTCCTCGGTCTTGCTCGCCAGCACCTTCCTGAAGGCGGCCGCCGCCTCCCCGTCGCGCCCCGCGTCGAAGAACGCCTGCGCGACCCGGACCAGCTGGTCGGGCGTGAAGGTCTTCGAAGGCTGGTCCGCGGGTTCGCTGGCCATCATCTTCTCGAAGGCCTCCAGCGCGATGTCGAACTTCTTGATCTTCACGGCCGCCATGATCAGCGAGTACCGCGCGCTCTTGCCGTCCTCGGAGTTCGGGTACTTCTTCTGCAGGTCGTTGAACGTGGTCGAGGCCGCCTCGGTCTGCCCCAGTTCCAGGTGGATGGTGCCGATGACGTTCATCGCCTTCGGCGCGAGGTCCGACGCGGGATACGCGGCAAGGAACCGGGCGAGGGTCTCGATCGCCGCCTGCCGCAGCTTCGGCACCGCGTCGGCCGGTTCCGCGACGCGTGAGAGACCGTAGCCGATGAAGAACTGGCACTTCTCGCGAAGCTCGTCGACCTTCTTCACCTCGTCGCCCGTGGTGGCGTACGGATTGCCCTCCTTCGCCTCCACCCACGAGGCCAGCGTGCGGTATTCCTTCACCGCCCGATCGAACTGGTCCAGCCGCATGTAGCAGTCGGCCAGCGTCGCCTGGACGATCGCCCGCTGGTGCTGCGGCGGACTGTCCTGGATGTATTTCGCGAACACCTCGGCCGCCCCGGCGTAGTCCTTCGCCTCGTACTTGGCCCAGCCGATGCGGTGCAGCGATTTCAAGTAGTACTGGTCCCGCGGGAAGTTCTTCACCAGGAGGTCGAGGTACTTCTGCGCGTCGGCCTTCTGGCCGGCCCTGTCGAGCATGCCCGACAGCGTGTAGAGCACCGACGGGGTCTTTTCATGCTTCGGGAAGCCCTCGACGAACGTCTCGTAGAAGACGATGCACGTCTTCTCGTCCTTCGCGTCGAAGAAGTGCTTCGCGACCGCCAGGAGCGCCAGCCCGGCCTGCGGATCGGTCCTCCCGGCCCGCTCCGCGATCTCCCACGCCCCCGCATCCAGCTCGCGGGGCCGGTTCAGATGGGCCCAGCACAGCAGCAGATTGGTCCACTGCGGCGCCGCCGGGGCATCGGGGAACATGTTGAGGATGCGCGAATACAACCGCGCGGCCTCCGTGTAGTTCTTCTGGCCGTACATCACGTCCGCCTGCCGCACCTGGGCCTCCACCGCCTTCCGCGCATGCGCCTTGAAGTCGATGGGCTTGACCGTGACCCCCATCTGCCCGAGCTTCGCGATCAGCTTCTCGCCGCGCAGGCCGGCCTCCGGCCCCCAATCGCTGTCGCCGTACTTGGCGAACACGTTGATGTAGTGCTGGGCCGCTTCCTTGATCAGGAGGACCTTCTTCTGTTCGTCCTTCGTGGAGGCCGCTTCCTTCTCGTACAGCTCCGCCAGGAGGAAGCGCGCGCTGGCCAGCGGGCTCGCCGCGAGCTGCCCCTCCTCCTTGAGGATGTCGTCCAGCCCCGTCATGATGTCCAGGTTCTGCCGTATGAGCTTCTGAGCCGCCGCCGGGTTCCCGCGCATGATCTCGATGTTGGCCATGGTCATGATCGAATGGCCGAAGGCCACGTCCATGCCGCCTTCCCGGTCCCACTGCAGCTCCTCGCAGAGCTTGAACGCCCGGTTCAGATGGGCCTTCTTCTTGCCCTCGTCGCCCTCCTTCTTCGCCGCGCGGACCAGGAGATTCGCCAGCTCGAAGCGGATCCGGCGCGAGATACCCGGATCGGGCTTGCACTTGAGCACCTTCTCGTAGGCATCACCCGCCGCGGCCAGATCGCCCGCCGTCTCGAGGAGCTGGCCGAACCGGTAGGCGGAGTCCATGTAGACGCGTTTCAGGTCGGGGTCGGACGGGACCTGCGTGCCGTACTGCTTGAAGAAATCGACGTACAGCCTCTTCGCCCGGTCGATGTCGCTGAACCGGTACGCGTAGTTCGCCACGCTGAGCCGGGCCGCCTGCGCCTTGGGGCTCGCGGCGGGCATCGACTTGAGCAGCTCCTCGGCCTGGTCGAACTTGCGCCGGGCGGCCATGATCTCGATCTGGACCATCTTGGCGCGCTCTTTCTCGCCGGGATTGAGGCGAAGCAACTCGTCGACGAGCCGCTCGGCATAATCGGCGAAGTTGTCCTCCACCAGCCGGGAGGCGAACTCGAACTCCCGGTCGATCTCCGTTGGCGCCTGGGCCCGGGCCGGCCAGCCGCCCGCGACCACCCCTGCTCCAACGAGGAACCCCGTCAGTGCCGCGCGTATTTGGACCATGGTTCTCAAGCTCCGCAAAGACACCCATCCGGTGCCGCCGGCCTGCGCCACGGGCTACAGATACCACACCGCCAACCCTCGCCGTCAAGCGCCATCGGCCCCGCCCAGAGAATGCCGCGTCAAAGCCAGTGCGATATCTTCCGCGCGAGGGCGGATGTTGGACAGGGAATCTTCCGCCGACCGCGAAGAGGTCGCGCGAGACCCCCGACCGCTCGTGCGCCGAACCGGCGGCGACGGCTTTCGGATTGCCACGGAACGGTTCCCTTTGCATGATGCGGCCATGGGTGAATCGCTGCCGAGTCAGAACCGTCCCGTGCACCTCGCCCGCCGCGACACGAGCGTGGAGCGTGCGGCGGAGATGCTGAACGTCCCCCTCGATCCGCTGTCGACCGCCGAAAGGCTGGACTACATCGGCCGCGAGATCGAACTGCTGGAAGGCGCGGTGAATCACGCGCGCCTGGCCGGCCGCTCGGGCGGCGTGTCGCAACGCGAGAAGGACTTCCTGCACTTCCTCGTGCTGATTCTCGGCAATGTCCAGTCCGCCCACGCCTTCCTCCGGAACCAGGCCCACCTGGAGTCGGAGGAGCACTCGTTCCTGACGCACTACCTCGGCATCGCGGAGGACGAGGTGGACCTGACGGCCACGATCTTCCGCCGCCGCTCCGAGGACATCATCGCCGGCCTCTGGCAACTGCTGCGGATGGCCCACGGCCCCTATCGCATGCTGCAGGCCGAGAACCTGGCGGAGATGGATGAAACCGGCCGGTCGCGGTACGAAACGGCCTGCGCCCGCGCCCGCGAATACCTGGTGGCGCACTATCCCCTGCCCGCCCCTCCGGACGCCGATCCCTCCCCCGTGACCGTCGGCCCGACCGCCCTGCCGCACTGACGCGCGGGGCCGCGCGCGGCGCGCCCCGCACGACGGCGACCCGCGGTCCAATTCGAATGGAATTCGATCCGCAGTCCACACCGAGGACGCGGGCAGGATTGCCCGCGGTACGGGTGCTGGGCGTACCGCGCGCAATCCGTCCGCATGAGGCGCGGTGTTGGGGGGGAAGAGAGAAGGCCCCACCGCGCTCGATGGCGGTGGGGCCCTCAAGAGAAGCCGGTCGATCAGCCGCGGAACCTAGCCTCTGGCAAAACGCCGGCGGAAGATCATCGCCAGGCCGGCCAGGATGCTCAGCGCCACCGTGGTCGGTTCGGGAATGGAGAACAACAACTGATCCGTGGTCAGCGCCGTGTCCGAGATGCGCACCTCATCTATGAAACCGTACGCCCGGTCGCCATGTCCGCCCGCATACAGCCCGCGCATGACCGAGAAATTGCCCCCCGTCCAGTCCCCGCCGGAGGAGCCCGCGGCGTTGGTGAGCGCCAAGTTCGGACTGCCGCTGGTGGTGAGATCGGTCGAAGCGACCAGCGTGTAATTGACGTCGCCGTTCTCGATGTTCTTGTAGTAGAGCGAGAGCATGGAGCCGTCGCACACCGCCGCCGCCGCCTGCCACTGGCCGTCTCCGGAATTCGGATTCACAAAGCCCTGAACCGTGCTGGCGGCCGAGATGGCCTCGTGCCAGTACCCGCTGACATCGCAGTACTTGATCGCCAGCGACTCGTCAGGCTGGATCTGGAAATAGAGCGCCGACAGATCGCCGTTGGGCGTCGCAACGTATCGTCCGTCGCGGCCGACCAGCGTCCGATGCCCATCGGTCAGTTCCGGCTGGAACGCCGCCTCGATCGTCCATGCGGTGGGTTGCCAAGTCTGCAGCCCGATCGCCCACAGGCCGGGGTAGCTGCCCGCGTTTTGGATGCTGAAATTGTTGGCGTCACCGGTCTGGGGAACCGTCGCACCCGCCACGTCGGTACGGAAATACTCGTTCGCCCACGAGTCGGCGCTCCACGCCGACAGTGCGTTGCCATTCCCCGAGCTGTCCGGCACGTCCGCATTGAATACACCGTTGCCGGTCGGATGAGGTATCAGCGTATCCGCCGGCCCCGCCTCGAACCGCCAGTAGGCCATGGTGGCCGCGTTGGCCGTCATCGCGCACAGAAGCGACGCGCCCATCAAGGCCGCCGCGTACACCACCACTCCCGTCTTACGTGTCTGTTTCATCTTCCGGTCCCTCTCCGTATTTGCCTCGCCGGCTTCTCTTTTGACCCCGGGCCACGGGCACACCCGCCCGTTTCTCGCGCGCAGTCTTTCACGCGGACCGGCGGCCTGTCAAGCGTCTTTTTTTTAGTAAATTGAATATGTCGGCGGTAGCGGTCAGCGATCCTCGTTCGGGGGGCATTCCCAGACCGGAACACCCAGGAAACCGGCGAGGCGCCCAGCCTCGTCGCCCATCGCCGACTCGCTCCGGTGGTCAACCAGGTTGATGCGCGAGCCGTCCCGGAGCACAAGGTTGAGTTCGTGGATAAGATGAGTTCCGTGCCGCCCCTGAAGCGTCCATCGGAGCCACTGCACCGCCGCGATCCGATTCAACGGGGTCCATGAGCCGAGCGACTCCCGTCTCGCCGTGGTCTCGGGCGACCGCTTGTCCTTCCAGCAGTGTCCGAGCCGCTTGTCGAAGACGATGGGGATGGCGCCGGGACCGCGCAGGAAGGCCCCGATGACCGGAAGGGTGATCCCCGCGACGATCAGCACGACGGGGGTCACCAGATCGTCATCGCCTTCCCGCAGAGCCGTCCGCAACAGCGCCACGCCCGCCCAGATCAACAGCGGCCCGATGCCCAGCATCAGGAGCGACCAGATCCGGAATCGGCGCGACGGCTGGAATGCCATGCGGCCGTCGCCAGGAGAGACCAGGTCATGCGAGTGGAAGTTGCCGCTGCCCGTATTGACAGGGGTCCAGGCGATGGTCTCCGGCGTCGCCTCGCCTTTCGAGTCCGTGCTCATTCGCCCCTCGGCCCGAACGCCTTCTTCCACGCCTGGATCGACCGATCGAGATTGTCGCGCCTGTCGCCGCCGACGCCGTAGAGCTGGAGGCCGATGGGACCCTTGTAGCCGCGGGCGGCGAGGTTGCGCACCAGCCCCGCCCAGTCGTAGCCGCCCTTGTCCAAGGTCTGGATCAGGACGTCCCATCCGCTTCCAGCCTCTGGAGCCGCCCCGTTGATTGTAACGCAGAACAGGTGCGGCATCGCCTCGTCGAGCCGCCGCTCGAGGTCCTTCCCGTCCGCGCGCAGCCAGTGGCAGAGGTTGAACGTCACGCCGAAGTTCGGGCAGCCCACCTTCTTCGCTACGCGCACGGCGTCCTCCACACGCTCCGTCCAGTCGCCGAGGTGCGGGTAGATCGCCACCTGCAGGCCGTTCGTCGCCGCCCGGTTCGCCAGGTCGCGCAGGCCGGGGAGGGCGGCCTCGTCCCCCTCGGCGGAGGACTTCGGGAAGTCCGGGCTGACGATGTGCAGCCAGAGGATCGTCCCTCGCCCCTTGAGCGCGGCGATCGTGTCATGAAGCCGGGGATCGGGCTGGATGCCCGCGCGGGTGAGCGTCGCGCCGCAGTAGATGGCGAACATCTTCAGGCCGCGCTGCTCCGCCTCCGCCGCCACGCGCGCCGATTCCGCCGGGGCCTCGATCGTCCACGCGATCCCGGCGTAGCCCAGTTCCTTCAGCAGGTCGAGCTGCGCCTCGGGCGTGGTGTCGGAGCCCGGGTACTTCGTCTTCGTGCCGGTGTCCATGGCGAAGAACGGATTCGCCACGCGGACCGCATCCGCCGCCGGCGGCGATTCGGCGGCCCCGGCGGCGAGGGGACCGGTCCGCAGGAGGGCGAGGATGAGCGCAGGGACCGCATAGGCGCGTGTCTTCATGTTCCGTCACTCCCGTGTTGACGCCGCATCGGCGCCCGGCTCTCTACCCGTGCAGTACGGCCAGGCGCGTCATTATCGCGCGCGGCCGCCGGTCGAGGCGACACAAAAGTCGCCCTCAGAAGCCGCCCCATCGTATGCCGGCCGGTGTGGGGCTCAGATCGTCGCGGAGACGATGCGGACCCAGGAGGTCTTGTCCAGCCGGCTCCTGCTGAGCGGCCGTTCGACGTGAAACACCGTCCCGTTCGGGCCGCACTTCTTCGTCTCCAGCACCTTGTAGTTCGAGTAGCACAGCCCGATGCCGCCGGCCGACTCGGCCACGAGGATCAGGTTCGTACTCGGAAACGCCGTCTGCACGACGGCAATGTGTCCGCCCGACTCGTGTTTGAGGTTGCCATTCTCGTCGGCCCAGATGAGCAGATCGTCCGGCCGGACTTCGCTGTGCGCGTTTCGCCGCTTGCCGGTGCGCTCATAGGATCCGATGCTCCGCGCGCGACTCCGCGGCAGCCGGTGTTTTCGCAGCAGGTAGGCATTCACGAAGCCGCTGCAATCGATGCCAAAATGCAGGTCGCAGTGCGCCTGGATCGACGCGTGATCCGGGCCGCACTGGCCGGTGCCGGCCGCAAATTCGAGCGCCAGCTCGTAATCCTCGGGAAATCCCTTGCCGCTGTAGGCCCACTGCAGCATCCCCCGCTCTGTCTTGGTGTAGCCCTCGCCGGTCGTGCGCTTCAGGCCGGACTTGACCTTGTCGAACCACTCCTCCTTGCGCTTGCTGTATTCGGCGTACTTGTCGCTCTTCTCGTCGGACGGCACCATGAAGTACTTGTGCATCCGGATGCCCGATACGGTCTTGATCGTGGCTTCCTCGTCCCCCGGCGGCAGGAACGTGACACAGAGCTTGGCGTACACCTGCTCGATCATCTTGATGGGACTCAGCGCCGCGTATCGCTGTTCCATCCACGCGTCGTAGCTCAACGTTTCGTCCGTCATGGCGTCGGCCCTCCCACCGCCCTGTCGCAGCCGCCCCCCCCCGCTGGAGCCGGCTCGATACATGCGGTGTTCCTGCACCGCAGGATAAGGCGCCCGCGATCAGACGCAAGCCCCAATGCGCCGCGGACCCGGCCATGGGTGCTCCGCCCCTTGCGCGGCGAGGCTATAGACACTACCCTGCTCCCAGGTATGAGACTCCGGATCGTCATCCTCGCCGTACTGAGCGCCGCGCACACGGCGTCGGCTGCACCGACGGGCGACACCGTCGTCGTGGTCACGGAGCGACCGCTGGCCGCCCCGCAGATGGAGATGCTCCGGAGTGCCCGCAGCCTGCTGATCATGGTGCCGGGCGTGAGCTCCGGCGATCCTGTTGAACGCCGCCGTCTCCTCGGGCGGATACGCGCCGGGGGGGGGCACGACCTGGCCGTGTTCTACGACTGGGAATCCGCGAATCCCGCGCGCAGGATCGCCTCGCCCACGGCGGTCGGCCCCGCGGCCGGGAGGCTGGTCGAGCTCGGGGAGACGTTCCAGCGCGCGACGGGCGACGGGAAGACCCTCGACCTGCTCGCGCACAGCGCGGGCGCCGTAGTGGTCAACAAGGCGGCGGAGACGATCGTGCGCACCGGCTCGCCCGTTCGGTTCCGGAGGGTCCTGTTCCTGGGCACCGCCCTTTCCGCCGACGAGCCGCTGGAGGGTCTGAAGACGGTCAGCCGCTCCGTCTTGAACGTCCATTCCGCCCACGACGGCGTCAACCGCAACATCAACGATCGGGAGGGACGCCTCGACGCCCTCGGACAGCCGGGATATCGCAATGTGCGCATCGACCGGACGCTCGGCGGACGGCTCGTGCGGCACCACACCTTCCTTTCCGACGATCCCGAGAACTGGCTGCCGTATGTACATTACCTGCGGACCGGTGAGTGGTTCGAGGGCCGACGCGTGAACCTATCGCCCGACGGTTCCGCGGAGGACGTGCACCGGCTGTGCCTGTGGGTCGGGGCTCATCCCCGGGAACCCGCCGACGCGATCCGCGGGACTCTGCCGACCCTGGTCGGCCATGCGGACCCCGTGCGCGTGCACTACGGGGTGGTGCTGACCGGCCTGTTGAAGGCGGCGGAGATGGTCCCGGCCCTGAAGGCGCTGCTCGCCGACGCGAAGACGCCCGTTCACGTGCGGCGGGAGGCCTACCAGGCGCTCGGCAACCTGGAGGATGGCCGGCACGTCGACTTCCTCCGTGGCGCGCGCGACACCGACCCGGCCTGTGACGAAGTGCTTCGCGATGTGCTGCGCGAGTTGAAGCGCAAGCGGGTGGAGCCGATCCGCGGTCGATGAGGATGAGGGGACAGGCACGAATCCGTCACCTCGCCTTCTTGGGCACCCATCGCGGATCCGCGTGGGGCTCTACTTCGGCATGATCTCCCAGGCCCGCGCCGATTTTGCGGGGAGGACGATCTCCCGGCGCAGGACGGGCGGAGTGGGCGCGGCTTCTCCCGCTTCGTCGGCCGAGAGGGTCCGCACGGTCAACCCCGACGTCGGCAGTCCGCACGCGCCGGCGTCGAATTCAAGCCGGGCGGCCAGGGAGGTCTCTCCCACGTTCACTAAGAACAGCGCCACACGGTTCGACCGCGGCAGATGCCATGCGCCGGTCAGTAGGGCGTCGGTGGTCACCGGCCAGACGCCGCTCCACTGCCAGTCGGCGGTGACGCGGGGCATGTCCGCCGCGCCGGAACCGGCGATCTCCAGACGGGGCGGCCGCAGCATCCGGCCGGCGACGAAGTAGTCGACGAGCCGGGCGCGCAGGCGCACGACCTCGCGGAGAAAGGCCAGGTTGTCCTTCTCGCGGACGACCCCGGGATGGAGCCAGCCGATCTGCTCGCCGAACACGAGCTGCTGCCCCGCCTTCATCCGCAGCGCGAGGTCCTTGGTCGGTCCCTCGCGATAGGCCCGACCGAACATCTGGATGGCCCCCCCGTAGATGGCGGGAAAGGCCGGGACCTGGCCGTCGTACTGCCAGTGCCAGGTCAGATAGCCGTCGAAGCAGTGGGTGTAGGGCTCGCCGTTGCACTCGGTGGTCAGCATGCGCCCCTCCGGCATACCCCGCCGGATGCGCCCCAGAAGGTCCCAGTAGCTCTCCGTCCACCAGTGCCCTCCGCCGGGCGGATGACCGTGCGACCCGTCCATGCACAGCACCGGCTGCGCCGCGGCCACCTGGTCGATGTATACGCCGTCGACGCCGCACTCGTTCATGAGCCGCAGGACGATCTCGCGGACGCGGGACTTCCACAGGCCGGTGGACGGACACATGACGGCGAGGCGCACGGGGCTGCCGTCGCTCTCCTTGCTGCCATAGGTTTCGATGAAGGGTTGGCCGCCCGTGTCCTTCGCGGTCGCGGGCTGGGCAACCGACGAGAATTCTCGCTCCTCCGTCCCGCGGTCCCGCGTATCCCACAGGCGTCCGTTGATGTACGGCATGACGCGCACCCCCGAAGCCTGCAGCTCCGCGACGCCCGCCGCGAAGCCGTCCTTCGCGGGGAAGTAGTGCGGGTAGTCGTTGTCGAAGGGGATCTGGTGCCAGTTGTACCAGTGCAGGCCGACCGGAAGCCCCAGGGCGGCCTGGAATTCCTTCGTGATCGCCACCACCTCCGCCGCGCTTCCTCCGGTCATCGCCCAGCACGACAGCTCGCGCATCCACCGGGGCGTGTCCTTCCTCCCCGCGGCTCCGACCTCCGGCTGCCAGCGCGCCTCCCGACCAACCCACTCGCGGTACATCGTCGCGGCATCGAACCAGTCGCCGCGCAGCAGCCTCCAGATGCCCGCCCCCTCGAGCCGGTAGCCGTTGCCCGGCCTGCCCATGCCAGGGGCCGGGATCGAGAATTCCAGATCGACGGCGCGCGCGTCGGGCCGGCTCTCGACGCGCAGGTCCTTGGTGCCGCCATACGGGTCATGCAGGGCGACGTACACTCCGGCGCCGGTAGAACGGTCATAGGCGGCCATGAACGGCATCGCGGTCCAGCCGGAGGGATACGTCCCGGCAAACCGCAGCGGACGCGTCCACGCGCCGCGCGCCACCTCGCCGGCGCCGCGGGGCAGGAAGACCTCGGCGGCCGGACCGGGTTCCGCCACGGAGAGCCGGGGGAAGGCGGTCGTCCACACGCTCCAGGGGGCCTCGACACCGGTGACCGCGATCGACCAGGAGATCCCGTTGCGGCGCCGTTCCGGCTGGGCTTCCACGGCGACCGACAGGCGGCCCAGCCGTTCGTCGGTCGGATGGGACCAGCGCAGGACGAGCCCGCCGACCAGGGATCGCCGATTCTCCACCCTCCCCCACCCCCGGTCGGCGCAGAGCACGGCCTCCTCCGCGGAACCGGCGCGGCGAAGGGTGACCTGGAAGAGCGGCAGCGAATCCCGCGCGAGGAGCGGCCGGCCGGCGTCGAGATCCATCAAGTGCAGTAGGCGGAAGCCGTCCGCCGTGCGCTCCAGCGCCAGGGCGAGATCGCCGGCGCTCAGCGAGACCCAGTCGGACGGAAACCGCCCGTCCGCCGCGCCGAGGGCGTCCCGGTATCGCCCGCGCCGCTCCAGCTGCTCCGCCGCGGAGAGGCGCCATACGTCCTCGCGCGGGGCGGCGCGACCGGTCCGCGCCGCTCGCGCCCGGCTTTCCCGAAGCGTGCGGCGCAGCGAGCCGATCGTGACCGTCACGGGGATGGCGCTCGGCGCCGGCCTCGACGAAGCCGCGCGAATCGCCTCCAGGGCCTTCTCTCCGCTGCCCATCCACAGCCAGGCGGCGACCTCGCGCCTCGTCCCGCCGAACTCCGTCCACGCCAGGTCGCTGTGGGCATGAAGGTAGCTGCCGTAGCCCCCGCGGCCGTCGTAGACCAGGAACGGCCCCCCGTCGAACATGCCGATCGCGTTCGTCCCGTCGTGAAGGGCGGCCCAGTCGGAGCAGCGGACCGAGGCCTGCGCGCCCGTGATGACCCCCGCGGCTTCGGGACCGGCCCCCGCCCACCTCGGGAACGCATCGTCGGGATAGTTCATCTCGAGGAAGTGCCACTCCTTCCACGCAAACGGCTGCCGCTGCCGCTGGATGGCGGTCACGTACACGAGCGGCCGATCGTGAAAGTAGAACCAGTCATAGACCGCGGTCGGTTTCGAGTCCGGATGGATCCCGCCGCCGAGATACCGGCCCGCCACCCGGACGACCGTGCACAGGGAGCCGGTCGAGGCGAGTTCAACCGTCGGCTCGGGATCGTCGCCCAGCCGGAAGCTCCCCAGCTCCCGGTGGTGGGTGCGGTCCTGCCAGCGCACCGATTCGAACGCCTTGCCCGTCGCGGGAAAGTCGATGCGCGAGGGCAGTCCGCCCTCGCGCCCGACGGTGTGGACAATGCGGTAGTGAGGCGTGGAAACCACCCCGCCGAAAGGCGCGCGGTCACGCCCCGGGCCGCGGCCGAAGGAGAGCCGGACATCGTCGTCGAAACCCGGAGGCAGGCGCAGGAGGGCGGTCCCCGACACGCGGTGCTCGGGATCGAACTCCGCGTCGGGGACGAACTGGAACGGGACGGGCTGTCCGCCCCGCGCGGTCGCGGCCCCGACTCCGCCCGGATCGACCCGGCCGATCCCGCACCACCGGACGGCGGCGGTCAGATCGACGCGGGCCGCCACCAGGTCGTGCCCGGGCGGGCCGTCGAACGCGAGAAGAACCTCGTCGGCCCGAAGCGGACCGACGGCTCCCGACAGGATGAACACGCCGGCGAAGAAGCCGCGGAACCGTCGCATCATGATCTCGATCCTCCCCCGGGTGCGGCCGACGGCGGTCGCACGCGGAAAGGGTACCTCCGCGCGCCGCCCGCATCAAGGCGCCGGCGTCTGCCTGCCCGACGCCCCGCGCGTCGCTTCCAGGAACTCGGCGCGGTGTTTCTCGAAGAGCTTGAGATAGTGCGCCGTGTGGCCGCCCGCCGCCTGCGCCTTCAGATAGTCGTAGGCGTAGGGCAGATGGTACTCGGCGAACGTCCGGGCGGTGCTCGACACCCACGTGATCATCTCCGGCGGAACGGCGCCGAGCACCGGTTTCAGCTCGAGGAGGACGTCGCGGTGCAGGCGGAGACCGTCGTATTCGATGATCTCGCGCAGCAGTCCGAACACGGCGGGGTCGTTCAGTGCCCCCCGGCGGACGCGGTCGGCCACTTCCTGATGCCGTTGTTCCTGGTAGAGGTTCGTCAGTTCGAAGATGAGCACACTGAAACGATGCGCGTCCTTCAACCCGTCATTCAGCTCGATGTATCCCCGGCCGTCCTCGAAGTAGGCCAGGCCGCCGGGCGTCTCCGTGGTGCCGCGGACCGTGTACCCGCCGCGCCGGTCGACATCTTCGGCCATGGTTCGGTACCAGGCGCTGTTCGTGCGAAGCCATCGGTCGGCTTCCCGGTCGGATGCGAAACGGACCGCCGGCGTGACACGGATGCCGGCCGACGGCCCCGACCCGCCCGGGACTCGAGGCCCGGCGGAGTTGGTGGGCGCGAGGGGGCCGCAGAGCGAGACCGAACAGGGGAAGAGCACGAGGGCCAGACCGGCGATCTTCGCGAAGTGCAGATTCATGTTTCAGCCATCCGTACCGAGCTTGTTTTCCGGTCCGTTCCCCGCGACGCGTCACGCCCTGCGCCGCCCGCGGCCGACCGCCCCGCCCTCGCCGGGCGTCGAGCTCCGGCGTCGTTCAACGCGGCCGGAACACCAGCCGCACCGCCCGCGGCGCGAACGGTTCGATGACGACCGTGTTCATGCCCGGCGTGAGGTGCTTCGTCACGTCCAGCCGGAACGGCCGGCCGATGAACCCGCCGGCGTACCGGCCGTTGATGCTCACGCGCGCGGCCTCTTCCGGCGCGATCCCGTCCATTTCCACGAACACGCGCGTCCGCGCCGGATTCATGTCCGCGGGCAGCTCGCAACGCCCGACGAACGGGTCGCTGGCGACGGGGCTGGCGGTCAGGCGTCCTCGCCCCGCGCCGGCGGCGGCGAAACGGCCCCACGGGGCGCAGCCGTACGCGCCCACCTCCTTCGACGCGGGCCAGGCCTTGTCGTCGAAGTCCGGCCGGTTCCATCCGGGCTCTTCCCGCTCCGCCGCCTTCCACGTCGCGTCCAACGCGCACGCGAGCGGCGCGCCGCTTTCGAACGCGATTTCGATCCGGCCGATGAGGCCCGCGGGATTCGGTGTGTCCGCCATGTTCAGCGCCGCGAGGGCGAAGACGTTGGCGCCTTCCCCGATCAGCTTCGTCAGATCCAGCTTCGTCGGCGAGCGCCAGCCCTCCAGATCGTCGCTGCTGCGGCCGGCCTCCCTCCCGTTCACGAAGAGCGTGAACGCGTTGTCGCACGTGCCGATGAAGCGCGCCTGCCGGATCGCGCGGCCGGCCGGCACCGTGCACCCTCCGCGGAAGTAGCGCATGCCCGGCGGCACGCCCTGGGCCGCATCGCCGCGGGGGAACCAGATCCACCGGCAGCCGCTGAGCGCGGCGTCCTCGGCGGAATTCGGCGTCTCCGCCGGCGGCGCGCTCGGGATGATCAACTCCGGCGGCGTGGCGACGCGCTGGACGGCCACCGGTTCGCGCGCGGGCGGGCCGGCGGGAGGCAGACGCGCGGGCAGGACGCGCCGCTCCTCCTGGAAGAGCAGCACGACGCTCTCGGACGGCTCCAGCGTCAGGTCCAGCTCGACCGCGTTCGCGGCGATGCGTTTGTACGGCACGGCGGCGATCTCGTTCCGCATCGCGTCCCACGCCTCCGGCTCGCCGGCGGCCGCGATCCGGAAGCGGAAGCGCCGCGCGTCGCCCATGTGGTTCTGGTTGCAGACCAGGAACACGTCGCGACCGGACTTGACCCGGTGCAGGACGTGCAGCCATCCGCCGGTCTCGCCCTCGATCACCTCCAGCGCCGGGCGCACGCCGGCGTCCTTCGCGAACGCGCCCTGGATCTGCTCCACCGTCGGCCGGGCCGGCAGGAAGTACGAGCGTCCGCCCGCTGCGCTGGTCTTGCAGGCCGCCGTGCCGGGCGACGGGTTCCCCCAGACCGCGTCGCACAGGGCGGCAAGGTCGGCGGCGGTCTTCCCGAGCGTCGCGGACTTGCCGGGCAGGACGTCATAGCCGACCACGATGCCGCCCTTCTCGAAAAACTCCTTCGCCTTCGCCAGCGCGGGGTACGGGATGACCTCCGCGGGCGGCACGATCAGGATGCGGTAGCTCTCCTTGTGCAGCTTGAGCGCCCCGCCTTCGATGGCGGCCAGCTCCTCGAACGCGTCGTACGGCACCCAGTCGCAGTCGTAGAGCGCGTCGTCGAGCGTGTCCGTCAGCGCGTCGTTCCGCACGCATCGGCCCGCATGCATGCTCTGCCCCGGGAAGAGGAACGCGACCGGCGCCACGTGCCGCCCGCCCGACAGCAGCACGCTCAGACGGCTGGTGTAGTCGCAGTACACGCGGTGCAGCGGGTAGCGCGGCTCGAACCCGCCGTTGTAGAAGTAGGGCGGGCAGTCCGTGTCGTGCGGCGCGCGCGGGTTGAAGGAATGCGGAATCATGAAGTTCACCCCGCGGACCTGCATCTGGTCGGTCAGCCACTTGATCTGCGGGTACGTGAGGTCCTGGCCGTAGGCGCCGAAGATCTCGCACATCGCGATGTCGTCGGGCTTGTTGTAGACATGCGTGATGGAGCTGCCGAGCCTGGCCATCTGCCACAGGCCGGGCTTCCTCTCCCCGGGGTAGAACTGGCGGCAGACCAGGTCGATGCCGCCCATCCCGCAGTACTTCTGCAGCTGGAACATGTTCCCGGCGCAGAGCTGCCGGCTGAACAGATCGTTGCTGTGTTCCATGAAGTGGCCGATCGAAACAACCCGGTGTTCGCGGCACCACTTCGACATGCCGCCGTACATCGTGCGGCCCCACGCCTCGGCGAACGCGTCCGCGTACTGGTACCTTGCCGCGATCTGCTCCTCGCCCGCCAACCGGAACTTCCACGCCACCAGCGCCTTCTTCCAGTCCACCTTGCGCTCGGCCAGCAGCGTCATCACGTCCGTCCCCCAGTCGCCCAGGGTCTCCGGCTCGTCAAAGAAATACCCCCGGATGGTCCGGCCGAAGTCGTCCTTGAATCGGTCATAGTGCGGCTGGTAGACGGTCTTCAGGAACCACTCGACGCAGTCGGGGCTCGCGCCGTCGACGGCGATCATCTTCTGCTGCATGCCCTTCGGGCCGGTGAGCTGCCACGTGAACTTCATGACCTTCCATCGGCCCGCGGGCGCGTCCCACGTCAGCGTGCCGTCCCTGATGTGGGGCGCGAGGTCCACCAGGCTGGCGCCGTCGACACCCGCTTCCGTCTCGCGCCCCGCCACCGCGCCGATGAACTCCCTGCCGTCGTAGCCCGGCTCGGTCAGCCGCTTCGGCCCCTCCACCGGCGTCGCGGCGGCCGCCATCGTCTTCGACCCGTACTCCGGCGGCACCTTGCCGCCGACCATCTGGCTCGGCCACCATTTCTCGTCGAAGATCCACATCTGCAAATCCAGTTCCCTGGCCTTCTTCAGGCAGATGTCGAGATCGCGGTACCACCCTTCGCCCAGCCAGTCGTTGTGCGGGCGCGATTCGGCCGTGAACGCGCCGTTGCCGCTCTCCGCGACTCTGTCGAGATACGTCTCCAGCCGTTCCCGGCTCTCGTCGCCGTGCAGCCAGAACAGCGGCCCCGTCAGCCGCCTCGCCTCCATCGGCAGCTCGCGAAACCGGCGCTCGACCTCCTTCATATCCGGCTCGCCCCTCTCCGCCCCCGCGGGCGGGCCCGACATCGCCGCCAGCACCGTCAACCCTGCAGCCAGGGTGAAACGCTTCATGCTCTTCTCCCTAAGGCGGCGAGCCGCAACCCAACGGTCCTGGCCGCTCAATGCCCTCACTCCAGTCCGTCCGTTCCTTCGTGCAACCGCGCCGCCTTCCGAGATTGTTCCGCCACCCATTCCACGGAGGAACCTCACGGAGGAAGCATCACACGCAACTGCGCCTCATGTTTTGGCGGAACAATCCAGGGCGGCGCGCGCCGACCGAGCGGTTCCGGTTCACCAGGCCCGTTCTGCACAGGGCTTTCATGCCGTAACCATGCCAGAACCGGCCCGATCAGGCAAAGACTGTGATAGGCGAGCGCACGCGCGCCGCTCGGGAGTGCCGTGGGTGAGGCAGTCCGTGTCTGCGCCATCGGCCGGTCAGATGCCCGAGCTCCTCCGAAACGTCCTGACATTGGAAGCGACGCGTTCCGATCGGTCCGCACCTTGGAAACCTCTGGAGTGCACACCGCTGAAAGACCGTGGCGGAATGCCCCGCCGAATCGACGCTCGGACCTGGCGCACCAGACGTTCCTCAGCGACGGCCGATCTCCCGACGCTTCGTCCTTGCCTGCGCCGTTGAACCGTCGCAACATCCGATCGGCCGCACCCCGGCAGCGCCTCCTCGCCGATCCGGCGACCGTCGGATGGTTCTGCGACCGACGGGGTCGGGCGGCAGCCTGACGCAAAGGAGTACGTGCATGAGCCTCTGGAGCCGCATCCGGGAGTGGATCGCCGGCCGCAAGGACAGTGCCGGCCGGATCGTGAAGGTGAAGAGCTACGACAAGGGGGAGTGCGAGCGCGCCCTGGAGGAGGCCGAGAAGCGTCTCGGGCTGAAGTACGCCGGCAAGGGCATCACGGTCATCGCCCAGAAAGGCGAGAGCATGGGCGGCGGATTCTGGGGCCTCCTGAAAACCAATACCGCCGCCGGAGTCACGGGGAACGCGAAGAGGCAGACCCTCTACCTCTACACCGATCCCCAGGGCGCCGAACGCTGGAACGAGCTGCTCCACGAGATGGCGCACGCCGTGCTCTTCAGCCACGGGGAACAGGGTCACCCCCCCCAATACCGCAAGCTGTTCGAGCACTGGTACGACTGACCGGAGGCGACCCGACACACGCCTCGGCACAGGGGCCCCAGGAGGGATGCGCGGGTCGGAAGGCGTCCGGGAGGGCATGATCCCCTGACCCGGCGGAAGCCGATGGTGATCCCTGTGGCGGGCTGATATCGCCGGGAGTGAATATTGGTGGCGCTGCAGTTGGCCTGCGCGTGCCGGATCGTGTCGGTTCATTTGTCGGTGGCCACGGCTCGGCCGAGCGCGGACGGAATCGCAGCCTTGAAGTCGGACGAGAGGACGATGTGGTTGTCGTAGCGGATGTTCGCATAGCTGAAGACGTAGTCGTCCACGTTGAGCACGGGCAGTTTGGCCATCCACGTATCGCCCTCGCGCACGGCCGGCACGTCGCGCCAGGCTCGGGCGACGTTGTCGGGCGTCTTCTGCGCTTCATAGATCCGAACCTCGGCAACGCGCTCCGGCGATGCCGGCGTCACGCGCAGCTCCGGCACGCCGTCCTTGCCGAGGACGAGTTCCGACCCGGGACGCTCCGGCCACGCGATGTCCCTGCCGAGCACGTACTTCTCCAGCCACAGCCTGCAGTCGTCGCCGAGCTGGTCGGTGTGGTGATGCCCGCGCGCCTGCACGGCGAACGACCACGGCACGCCCGGCTTGAACATCTTGAACGTCGTTTCGCCTCGCTCATGGCCGCTGTGGTGATCGTTGGAGCCGGTGAGCCACAGGGTGGCGGCCGTGATGTACGGCGCGTGGGCCTGGCACTCGACGGTGGCGAGGTAAAGCGCCTCGCCAGACGTCACCGGCGGCTCGCGGTACGGCAGGTTGTACAACCAGACCGCCTTGTCGCGGTGATAGGCGATCCAGCCGATGCCGAAATACGCGACGACGGCCTTCACCCGCGGGTCCATGCCGAGATTCCACATCAGCGTGCCGCCGTAGGAATACCCCTTCGCGCCGATGCGGGCCGGGTCCACCTCCTTCTGGGCGATGAGGTAGCTGAGCACACGCCGCTGGATGGCGAACCAAAGGTAGTGCGAGGTCTGTCGCGGATCGGTGATGTCCTCTCCGTCCGGCCGTTTCGCGTGGATCGACTTCGACTCCATGCGCCCGTGGTCAAGAGAGGCCGGGTACTTCGTGAAATGCGGGCGACCGGCCTTCATTCCGCAGTAGTCGAAGGACATCACGGCCCACCCATCCTTCACATAGTCGGCATCGATGCTCGCGGTGCCTATCCAGCCGTGCACGTCGAGAAGCCCCGGCGCCTTCGTCGCGCCCGCCTTCACGCGATACCGGCAGAACACGCGGACCTCCTGCCCGAGCACATACGCACTGACGTACGAATCGCGAGCGAATGTCCCGCCCGTGGTCTCCTGCGAAACGATCTCCTCCCTGAACTCGCCCCTGTCCGGGTCGTAGTCCTTCCAGAGCTCCGGCGGCGTGATCAAACGCCGCGATTCCGTGGCGCGCGATGTGACCGGTGGCGCGAGAATCGCCATCAGGGCGACCAGTCCGCTGACGATCCTGACGATCTTCATCCCCACCCCACAGGTTGCCCCCCTGCGCCTGTCCCCTGCGCCACCCGTCCGCGTGCCCCTCGGCCGCCTTCGGCGCATCGGCTAAATCAATAATACGATCGTATCGCGGAACGGGTATACTTCTTTCGTCCGCTGCCCGCGGTGGCTGTGCCATGGCCGGGTGTTCGATGAAGCCGATGAAGACCCACAGGAACAGGACGGCGTGCAAGGTGGTCCTGGCGGTCGTGCTGTGCATGGCGGTCGTCCTGCTCTTGAGCGCCATGCTCGCCCGTGTGTGCGTCAAACGCCTCGCCTCTCCGTGGCCGGCGCGGGTGGAAGGTGTGCGGCTCACGCCGTCCCGGCCCGTGCTTTCCACGGCCGATCTGTCGCCCACCAACGCCTTCTTTCACCTGATCGCCATGACCAACCCGTTGCCGTCCACGTACCGGCGGATACTGGACGAGGAAGTCTGGATCTGGACGGCCTCCGGCGCGCAGGGTGCGCCCTATCCCGCCTTTGAAACCTGGCCGGTTTCCAACGTCGTCAACCTCGGCCATTGGACCACCGCTGCGAGCCTGGACTTCTCCCATGTCCCCAGCGTGCTCAGCATCACCGGAGCGATCCCGAACATCTCGGGCTTCGTGCAGATGGCCAAGTACCAGTCGATCTACGCCAGCATGCTCGCGACCCGGGGCCGGTGGTCAGAGGCCTGCCGGTCGTGGCAGGAGAACCTCCGGAATGCCTCTCACATCATGCGCGGCGGCGGCCTCATGTCGCACCTGGCCGGCCTCGCCGCTCTCCAGTGCACGCTGAAGAGCGTCAGGGACGCGGCCCTTCTGGACACCCTGCCCCCCGAGGCGGCGGAGCAGTTGGCCGCCGCCCTCGAGCGCTCCGAGTCGCATCTGGAGCCGCTGGCTGAGGTGTTCCGCGTCGAACTCCAGGTGCAATGGAGCACCCTCCGCGCCGTGTACGCCGATCCCCATGCCTTTGGCGGTCCGGCGACGCAGTCGGTGTCACGCACTGCGTTCCGGGTGCACCGCATGCTCGGCAGCACCGAAGCCCGATCCCGCCGCCACTTCGAGGCGTTCTTCTCGCAGATCATCGCCGCCTGCGAACCCCGGCCCGACTGGACGCGCATCCAACGCCTGGAGGCCGCCTTCGAGCATCCACGCCGTTACCTGCTGGACGATCCGATCGGCGGAATCGTGGCGGTCCTGACGGTTCCGTCGACGCTCCGCGTGATTCGCAGGCAGATCGCCTGCGAAGCGGCCCTCCGAGGCACAGCGACGGTGGTGGCGCTTCGCCGATACCAGGTCGACCATCGGGGAACGGTCCCCTCCCGTCTGGCGGACTTGGTGCCCGCCTATCTCCCCGGGATCCCTGCCGATCCGTTCACGGACGATGCGCGCCCGCTGCAATACATTCCCGGCAGCGAGGACTGGGTCATCTACAGCGTCGGGCCAAACCGGCGGGACGAGGGGGGAACGATCGACAGCGAGCTGTCGGGCGAGAAACCGGGGCAATGCGGCGACATGCTGTTCGGGTTGCGGTTCAAGCGCATCGACGTGGCCCACGCCGAGCATATCCTCGAGGTCTACAGGCGGGAATCCTCTGCCGCCATCGCCGCGCCATCCGCCCCATGAGAGCCCCCGCGCTTCCCGCCGTATTCCGCGTACGCCTGCCCTGACGCACGTGCGGCCCCCGCGCGCACCGTGCACGGCCCTGTGCGGGATTTCGCGTGCATGCGCCGTCACTCCGTGCCATCACGGCTGCGGCGATCGCGGATCGCACGCGGCGATGAGCCGTCGCGCGCATCCGGCTCGTGGGGACGAATATACCGTTTTCATGATACGATCGTATCATCGATTTGGTATGTTCTCCGGCTGCCCGGACCTGGCCATTCCCGCGTCGTTGCGAGGGTGAAACGGCGTGCCTTTTCGCGGGGAAACGATAGACTGCGGCGCAGATCATGAGACTCACGGACATGTTCGCAGTCTGTTTCGCACTTGGGTGCCTTTCGTCGTTCGCCTCCGACTACGCCGTCGTGATCGACGCCCGGTCCGCCGCCGACCCCGGCTGGCGGGCGGTGGCGGAGGTGCTGGAGGCGAAGCACGGCGGGACGCGCGTGACGTACACCGGCGGCGTAGAGCAGGCGGGCGCGGAACTGAAGCGGCTCCGGCCGCGATTCGCATGCTTCGTGGCGCCGCCCGATCACGTGACGACGGAGTTCGTGGTGGCGGTACATGGCCTGACGCGGGCCCTGGATGACGATCCCTACACCGACACGATCTGGGGCATCCTGACCGGTTACGACGCCTCCAATGCCCTGCGCATCGCGCGGCGTCGCGAACCCCTGACCGTCCGCCGCGTGCTCTCGGGGACCGCCTTCGCCCTGGAGTGCGTCGAAGAGGGGGTGTGGTACGACGAGCTGGAACAGGGCAAGGTCGTGCGCAAGACCAAGGGCGGACGGCCCGAGGAATCGCGGCACGCAGCCGACAGCACGGAATCCCTCGCGAAGGCGTTGAACGACGACTGGACCGATCTCCTGATCACCTCCGGCCATGCGACCGAGCGCGACTGGCAGATCGGCTACCGGTTTCGCGGCGGATCGTTCAACTCCAAGGCCGGCGTGATGACCGCCCGCGATCCGGCCGGACGCACGTGGGAGGTCCATTCCTCCAACCCCAAGGTCTACCTCCCCGTCGGCAACTGCCTCATGGGCCACATCGACGGCCCGGACGCGATGGCCCTGGCCTGGATGAACTCGGCCGGCGTGATGCAGATGATCGGCTACCTGAAGCCGACCTGGTTCGGCTACATGGGCTGGGGCCTGCTCGATTACTTCCTCGAACAGCCGGGCCGCTTCACCCTGGCCGAGGCGTTCTTCGCCAACCAGCAGGCCTTGATCCACGCCCTCCAGAAGGATCCGCAGTCGCGCGGCCTCCAGTTCGACCGCGACATGGTGGCGTTCTACGGCGATCCCGCGTGGGAGGCGCGCATGGCGCCGGGCGCATGCCGGTGGGAGCAATCCCTGACGGAAAAGGACGGCGTGTTCACCTTCGAGATGCGCCCGAAGGCGGGCGCCGACTCCTTCCGCGCCGTGAACGTCAATGGCTCCCAGCGCGGCAGCCGCCCGATCATCCACCTGCTGCCGCGGCGGATTGGACCCGCCACCGTGATCGAGGGCGCAGAGTTGTCGCCGGTGATCACGGAGAACTTCCTCCTCACCCCCCTCCCGGCCGGGAGTGAGCTCCGGCCGGTCTATCGCGTTGCGTTCCGGGCCGGCTGAACGCGCCGGATCCGATGAGGACAGATCCATCCGGTCCCTCCCTCCGGTCGCCAACGGGAGGCGCGGGCAGGATTGCCCGCCGAGAAGCGCGCGGGTCACCACTCGTCTCCCATGCGATGGCACCGCCCCTCGTGGCGGGCCGGACCATGCGACACCGATGACGAGGCGTCACCGCAACCGCCGGAACCGTTCGATCAGCCGGTTGGTGGAGGCATCGTGGGAGGGCGCCGGATCCGCCGCGGACTGCAGCTCCGGCAGGATCTTCTTCGCCAGGACCTTGCCCAGTTCGACACCCCACTGGTCGAAGGAGAAGATGTTCCACACGATGCCCTGCGTGAAGATCTTGTGCTCGTACAGGGCGATCAACTGGCCGAGGCTGGAGGGGGTCAGCTCGCGCGCCAGCAGCGTATTGGTGGGCCGGTTGCCTTCGAACGTGCGGTGGGGCACCCGTTCCGGGGGGGTCCCCTCCGCGGCCACTTCCGCCGCCGTCCTGCCGAAGGCCAGGGCCTCCGTCTGGGCGAAGAAATTGGCCATGAGCTTCGCGTGGTGGTCCCCGATGGGGTTGTGCGACCGGGCGAAACCGATGAAGTCGGCGGGGACCAGTTTCGTACCCTGGTGCAGGAGCTGGTAAAACGCGTGCTGGCCGTTCGTGCCGGGCTCGCCCCAGATCACCGGCCCCGTCTCGTGCCGCACGCGCCGGCCGTTTCGATCGACGGATTTCCCGTTGCTCTCCATATCGCCCTGCTGGAAGTAGGCGGGGAAGCGTGCGAGGTACTGGTCGTACGGCAGGATGGCGTGGGACTGGGCGCCCAGGAAGTTGTTGTACCAGACGCCGAGCATCGCGAGGATCACGGGCATGTTCTGCTCGAACGGCGCCTCGGCGAAATGCCGGTCCATCCAGTGGAAGCCGTCGAGCATCGCGCGGAACTGATCGGGGCCGATGGAGATCATCAGCGGCAGCCCGATGGCGGAGCCCAGGGAGTAGCGCCCGCCCACCCAGTTCCAGAAGCCGAACATGTTGGCCGGGTCGATCCCGAACTCCGCAACGCGCTCCCTGTTCGTCGAGACGGCGACGAAGTGCTTCGCGACCGCCGCCTGATCCTTGAGGGCGGCGAGGCTCCAGGCCCGCGCGCTCACGGCATTGGTCATCGTCTCCTCGGTCGTGAAGGTCTTGGAGGCGATGACGAACAGGGTCTCCGCGGGATCCAGATCCCGGAGGGTCTCGGCGAGGTGCGTGCCGTCGATGTTCGACACGAACCGCACCTGGATCGAACGCTCGCTGAAGGGCCGCAGCGCGAGGCAGGCCATGGCGGGACCGAGATCCGAACCGCCGATGCCGATGTTGACCACATTCCGGATCCGCCGGCCGCTGTGTCCCTTCCATTCGCCCGAGCGGATACGGTCGGAGAAGTCGGCCATGCGGTCGAGCACCTCGTGCACGCCCGGCACCACATCGGCGCCGTCGACGATGATGGAGTGTCCGCGCGGCGTACGGAGCGCGACGTGGAGAACGGCGCGGTTCTCGGTCCGGTTGATCTTGTCCCCGCGGAACATCGCGTCGCGGGCCTCCGCCACGCCCGCCCGGCGCGCCAGGTCGAACAGCAAGCGCAGGGTCCGATCGGTCACGCGGTTCTTCGAGTAGTCGAGATACCAGTCGCCCGCCTCCAGCGCCATGCGTTCGGCCCGGGCCGGATCGCCGCGAAAGAGGTCGCGCAGGTGAACGCGGCGCATCCTGGCCGCATGGCGTTTCAGCGGGGCAAAGGCATCGGACACCGAATACTCATCTGTCATGCATCACCTCGGCATGGAACCATGTACGGCGGGCGCGGGCCCGCAGCCCGGTTCGGGTTGGACAGAAGGTAACAGAGACGGCGGAGAAGACAAGGAAAGCACGGGGACCGTTTCCTCCCCGCCATGCGGCGGCATGGCCGCGGCGGGGCGGCGGGTCCGGAGGCCCCGCCTGCGCACTCTCCGCGCGGGCGGAGCCTCACTCGATCGCCGTCACCGTCACGCCATCCCCCGCCCGCAGCTCCATCCGCCGAGCGGCCGACCCGTCGCGGATGGCGATTTCCAGGCGGCCGGACGAACCGACGACGACGAGCTTCCTGCCCGGATCGACCTCGGCGTACGTGCGATGGATCTCGTGGAAGAAGTAACTCTTGATTTCGATCATCTTCGACCGGCCGGCCATGCTCCGGCAGTCTTCGACCCGGATATTCGTAATGGCGTTGCCGAAGTGATCGATGTGGATCACCTCCCCCTCGATCGTCGACGCGTCAGGCCGGCGGGCGTTCACCCACGGTCCGCGGACGAAATCCTCCACCCTGTCGGCGAGGTCGTCGAACCCGGCCTTCCCCGCCGCCAGCAGGCCGGCGGCCCACGCGAAGATGTCGCGGCCGTGGAAGGTCGCCGCGGCCCCCTCCGGTCGACCCACGGACGGCTTGAGGCCGCCGGCCTTGACCGCGGTCGCCTCGGCCGCCACCCAGGAGAAGAGACCGTTATCCGGTCCCACGAACATGTGGCCATCGGCCTCCAGAAGGAGGGCCTTGCGGTCCGTTCCGACCCCCGGATCCACAACGGCCAGATGGACCGTACCCGCGGGATAGCTCCGCCAGTACTGCCCCAGCACCCACGCGGCGGAGCGGACATCATGGGCCGGCAGGTGATGGGCCGCGTCGATGACCATCGCCTCCGGCGCCAGCGATAGGATGACGCCCTTGACCGATGCGACATATCCGTCACTCTCGCCGAAGTCCGTCAGCAGAGTCACAATCCGCCTCATAACGAAGTTCCTCCTCACCCGCGGCCCGCTGCAACCGGACTGCACCGAACGCTCCACGCTCCCACGGGGGGCCCTTCCTCTGCCCGTGCGACGGCGCCATCTTCCCGCGCCGTTCCGCCGCCCTCTTCCGCGGCGCGTCCGCACGGGACACCTGCCGCGTCTCCGGCCCCCGTCGTGCGGCCGGACACCCGGCCACCGGCTGTCCTCCGCGCGTTCAGAACACCCACGGCAGCATCCGCCATGTCCGACGCCTGTACGCAACATACTCCCGGAATTCCAATTCCAGGAAGCGCTCTTCGCGGCGAATCTTCAACACGAGAACCAGGGCCAGCACGGCCCAGCAGAGGCCCATCCAGGCATCCGGGCGCTGCAGCGCCAGCCCCGTGCCGCCCAGCAGGAGCGCCGTGTACATCGGATGGCGGATCATGCGATACGGCCCGTCCGTGCGCAAGCGGGTTCCGGGCCTGACGTCCGGCAGCATGTACAACTGGCTCAGCCGCATGGTCGCGACCGCCCACACGCCCAGGAAGAGTCCGACCGACGCGACCACGCCCGCCGCCGGGCGGACCGGCCACCAGGGCGCGCGGACGAGCATGACGAGCGGCAACAGGATCTGAGCGCAAACCAACGCCCGCGATCCGGCCGCGAGCGCGGAAGGCGCCGTTCCACCGCCCTGATTTCCTTCCTGTCGCATGTTGTACACGGGGGGATGAAGCTGCTAGACTGTATCTCAATCACAGCCGGGATGCACGTTGGGCGCGGGCGTTTCCCGTCATGGGTGCGAGGGACCGTGGGCGGCTGTCGCCCTGCCGCCGCGGCGCGGCCGGGGACGGCGGCGATGAGAAGGAGTCGGAAGGGACGCCATGAAAACGGACGAGGTACGTGCGCGCATCGAAGACGAGGTAGCTGAATGGCTGCGCCAGGAAGCGGCAAAGCGCCGATGGTCCACCAGCATGATGGTGCGCCACATCATCTACGCGGCATACGATGCCGACAGCAAACGGGACACAGAACAGTCGACGGCAGAGCCGGCAACCAAGCGTGCGGCACAAAGACGCGCAACTGCGATTCCGCCTACGGCAGTGCCTACTTCTTCCGTAAGTGCCTGATGCCCTCAGCGCAATGAGAAGTGTCCGTCAGGATTCGCCGAAGTCCAGGCGACCGGCTATAGCCCCGGTCCCTTGCCCACTTGTCCAGCCGCCTTTGCATGGACACGTCCATCTGCGCCGACAGTAACACCTTCATGTTTCAGCCTCTCCGATACGCACTCCACCACCAGATCGGTGAGCGAAATGCGCCTCTGATGTGCGATCACCCACAGCGCGTCCTTAACCTCCTGGTCGATCCACGCGCTCACAATGCGCTTCCTAGATCCGCGTTGGTTCGGCATATTCGCCCCGATGCGCAGCCCACGCACAATGAGTCAAAGAGCGGCGTGGAATGCGGCTTCCCCTGTTGTTCCTTGCCTCGCCGTTCCTCTCGTACTCTGTCCTCATGACGCGCACTCTGCGGGGTGTTCTACACCGTGTCAACTCTTCTTTTGATAACTTTTTTTAGACTTTCTTTTGACGCCGTGGTAGGCTCGCTCCGAAGGGGAAAACGGGGATGGCAACACGCACGTTCAGCGGCGGAAGATTCCTAACCACCGCCATCGTTGCGCCGGTCGCGGCCGTCGTGGTGGCCTGCCCGTTCTCGACCACCGACGTTGACTACGAGACGGACTATGGCCCCATCGGAAAGCCGTCGGAGTACACTGCCCGCAGACTCCGAGGAGAGGGCACCCGCACGGTGCTACGCAATGACACGCAACTCCGATTGTGCCTACGACAATGCCTACTTTTCTCGTAAGTGCCTGATGCCCTAAGCGCAATGAGAAGTGTCTTCATCACCGGCACCGACACGGGGGTCGGCAAGACCGTCGTCGCGGCCGCCTTGCTCACCGCGGCGCGCTCCTCGGGGGTGGACGCCGTGCCCATGAAACCCGTGCAGACCGGATGCGTGCACCATGGCCATCGGGTCCGCGCGCCGGACCTGGATTTCGCGCTTCGCATGTCGCGGTACAGGGCGATGCCGAGCGAAGAGGCCTTGATGTGCCCCTACCCCTTTGCCCCTGCCTGTTCTCCCCACCTGGCGGCCGCCATGGCCGGCATCCGGATCTCGACGGAGCGGATCCTCTACCGGTATGCGCGCCTCGCCGCGCGGCACAAGGCGGTCGTGGTCGAGGGGGCCGGCGGCGTCATGGTTCCGCTGAACGAGCGCGAGCACATGCGCGATCTGATGCGGCGGCTCGCCCTGCCCGTCGTGCTGGTGGTCCGCCCCGGCCTGGGCACGCTGAATCACAGCCTCCTTTCCGTCGAGTCGATCCGCTCCGCCGGCCTGGAGCTGGTGGGTCTCGTCGTCGCGCATACGGAGGCGGAGAGCGGAGATCCGCGGGTGGCCGCCGACAATCGGAGCACCCTGCGACGCCGGACCGGCGCGGAGATCCTGGCGGTCTTCCCGCGCGCCGCGACACCTCTTGACGATCCCGCCACCTTCCGACGCCAGTTCCGCAGGCCGGGGCGGGAGCTGCTGCGCCGTCTCGCATAGGACGAGGTACGGCGGGGCGGCTGGGCGCCATGATATCGAATCTCTCGTGCCCATGTCGTACGGCCGTTCGCCCCGATGGCGACCCGATTTCGACTGCGATCCTCAGTCCACAGCGAAGACGCGGGCAGGATGGCCCGCGGCAGGGAGTCCAGGAAAGCGGTGCCGCGCGCCATCCTGCGCGCGATCGGCAGGGCGAGCCGTCCCTGAAGAGCCGCCCCAGCGATTCAGCGGTTGGTTCCCGACGGGGTGACCGCCCGACGGGCGAGGGCATCCCGCAGTTGCTTCTCGATGTCGGGACGGTTCATCCCCCGCACGAAATCGAGCGGCGTATAGCCGGCCCTGTCGCGCGCGGTCGGATTCGCGCCCTGCCGAAGGAGGTAGTCGACCACCGTTCCGTAGCCGCGCCGCACGGCGTCGTGCAGAAGGGTGTTGCCTTCGTCGTCGACGATGTGATCGGGCTTCCACAGGCCCACCGACACCTGTTGCCGCACCTCCGCCAGGCGCTCCTCTTCCCGGCGCCTCGCCTCCTGCGCCGCGGCGAGGGCCGCGATGTTCTGCTGCACGACCGTCTCTTTCGCCGCCGCCGCCTCCTTGCCCATCGAGCTGGAGGGCGGGGCCAGTTTCCGGCGGAACCGATACGGGCTCGGTGTCGCCATCTTGCCCTTGGGCGCCGAAGTCGGTTTGAGCGCCGGCTGCGCGGCCGCCTTCTTGGCGTTCTCCTTGTCGGCGGCCTTCTTATCGGCGGCCGAGACGGCGCACGCCGCCGCCAGAAGCAGGATGACCCATCGCACACTCATGATCCACCGTCCCACGGCGGCGAGCCGCAACCCCGCGGTCCTCGTCGCTCAGTGCGCCGACCGCGTTCGTTCCGTTCCTCCGTGCAACCGCGCCGCCTTCTGAGACTGTCCCGCCACCCTTTCCACGGAGAAACCTCACGGAAAACACGATGCGCATCTGCGTGCCATGTCTTCGCGGAACAAGGTAATGTACTCGTGGCGGGCGGTCTTGGCAACCGCCGCGCCCCCGCGAAGCGCAGGACGTCCGGCGATCCCGTCGTGAACGCGGAACCGCCCGCCTCAGGTCATCGCGCGACCGTGATACGCGCGGAAGGAGGTCGCGCCCTCGCGGCCGAGGAAGCGGGCTAGGATCCTGGGATCGAGGTCCAGCAGGTCGACCCAGATGAGCCCGTCGAGGACGTCGCTGAATTCGGGATCGACGTTGAAACCGAGCAGCTTCCCGCCGAGTTTGAGGTACTGCTTGAGCAGCACCGGGATCCCCTTGCGGTCGCGTTCGATCTCGCCGACCAGGTCCGACATGTCGTCCGTGGTCGTGATCGTCCGGCGGAAGATCTCCGGGTTCCACCGCTGACGCCGGACGCGGCCCGGCGGATGCCGCGGCTTGACGAACCTGGCCCAGTCCCGGCGGAAGTTGTTCGCGCGCATGAACTGCTCCATCATCTGGCGCGAGAGCGTGTTGTACTCGTTGTTGATGCTGACGGGGCCGAACAGGTGCCGGTAGCGCGGCTCCCGCACGACCATGCGCCCGATGCCCTTCCACAGCAGCAGGAGCGCCGAGTAGCTGCGCTGGTACTCCGGCCGCACGAACGACCGGCCGAGCTCGAGCGACGGTCCCATGTGGTCCAGGAGCGCCCGGCTGTACCGGAAGAGGGTGCTGGTGTACAGCCCCTTCTTGCCCTTGCGCGCCAGGATCTCGTCGCTGCGCCCGACCCGGTAGGCGCCCACCAGCTCACGCTTCGCCCGGTTCCAGAGGAGCAGATGATGGTAGTGGTGGTCGAAGCGGTCCAGGTCCGAGGCGCGGCCGGTGCCCTCGCCCGCCGCGCGAAAGGTCACCTCCCGAAGCCGTCCGATCTCGTGCAGCACATTGGGAATCTGGTCGGCCGCGGTGGCATAGACCACGAAATCGTCGCTCTCGAGCAGCTGCGCCTCCGCGGGCAGCAGGGCGATGTCCTGCGCGATGGTGTCGGGATGCAGCGCGTCGGCGACGGGCGGCAACTCCGCGCGACGGGCCGGGCGCAGGGGCGGCGCCGGTACCCGGACGCCGTTCTGTCCGCGCCCCATGAGGATGTACGTGCGCAGGCGCAGGTACTCCATCATTTCGTCGTCCTGCTGAAGCTGCCGCAACCGCTCGAAGGGCACGACGCTGCCGATGTGGAAGCGCAGGGTGGTCCCCTGCTTGTTGATCAGCTCCCGGGGCAGCATCGCGGTCCGCAGACGCGGGTGGATCAGCCCCATCAGCTGGAAGAGGGCGCCGTTGCGTCCTTCGACGAAGACCGGCTGGGCCGGCGCCTCGGTCATGCGGATGATTCGCGCGATGGTGCCGCTCCACTTCGGGTCGGCCACGACGCCCTCGTGCAGCTTCAGGTGCGAGACCGTTCCCGAAGGAAACACCATCAGCATGTGCCCGTCCCGAATCCAGCGGATGCACTCCTTGATGGGCCGGACGTTGGAGGTCGGCGACCGCGGCAGGTCGAACGGATCCACGAAGAAACTGTGCGGCCCCAGTTCCGGCATGCGGCTGAGCAGGTAATTGGCCATCATCTTCACGTCCGGCCGGATTTCCTGCAGCAGGCGGAGCAGGACGATGCCCTCGATGCCGCCGAACGGGTGATTGGCCACCACCACCACGGGGCCCCCGCCGCAGATCCGCTGCCGGTCCTCCGGGCTCACGTCGTAGGAGATGCGCATGTGCTGCATCACCGCCGCCAGAAAGTCGCCGTTCCCGTCCGCGCCCCGGCTCGCGCACTGGTAGATGTGGTCGAGCTGGTCCAGCAGAAACAGGCGCTCGATCGAACCGCGCATCAGGGAGAAGAGCTTCTGGCGGACGGGATCGCGGAAGCTCGCCCGCAGCTCGAAAACCGACCTGTTGTTTGCGTCAACGGCCATGGCACCCTCGCACGCCGCGCCGCATCATAGCCGGAACGGCGATGTTGTGCACGGTTTTGCGGCGGGAGGGACGGAGGTCAGGGCAGGCGGCGAGGCCGTCGCCGCTCGGTTCATCCGGGCTCACGTGGCCTGGTCGCCGCGGGCCATGACCACCTTGCCGGTCCGGACCAGCTCGATGATCTTGTACTTGCGGAGCAGGTCGATCAGGGCGTCGAGCTTCTCCGAGCTGCCCGTGGCGAGCACGATCATGGAGTTCTCGGTGAGGTCCACCGTCTTCGCGCCGAAGTGGTCGGCGATCTGCAGCGCCCCCGTGCGGTCGTCCGTTCCGGCGCCGATCTTGATGAGCGCGATCTCCTTCGCCACCGACTCGTCACCGGTATGCTCGACGCACCGCAGCACATCGACCAGCTTGTTCAGCTGCCGGATCACCTGATCCAGCCCCTCGGCGCTGCCCTTGGCGGTGATGGTCATGCGCGAGTAGTGACCGTCGACCGACGGCGACACGACCAGCGAGTCGATGTTGAACCCGCGGCGCGCGAACACCTGCGCGATGCGCGCCAGCACGCCCGGCTTGTTGGCGACATAGACGCTGAGGTTGTGCGTCGCGATGCTCGATTCCTGCAAAATGGCGTTGTTCATGGCGCTACCTCTCTCATGTCGAGCCGGTCGGCTTTTCCATTTTGTGGCGCGGCTTCTCGATGATCATGTCCTCGATCGCCCGGCCCGCGGGGATCATCGGGAACACGTTGTCGGTCTTCTCCACCTCGCAATTGACCACCGCGGGGCCGTCATGGTAGTCGAGGGCCTTCTGCAGCACCCGTCGCACGTCGCCGGAGCGCCGGATATGGAAGCCCTTGACGCCCTGGAAGGCCTCGGCGAGCTTCGCGAAGTCGGGATTGCCCTCCAGATCCACGCCCGACTTGCGGTCGTCGTAGAACAGCTCCTGCCACTGGCGCACCATGCCGAGGTAATGGTTGTTGAGGATGATGACCTTGATCGGCAGCTTGTGCAGCGCCGCGGTCGCCAGCTCATAGCTGGTCATCTGGAATCCGCCGTCGCCGACGAACGCCACCACGAGGTCATCCGGCCGCCCGAACTTGGCGCCGATCGCCGCCGGCATGCCGTATCCCATGGTCCCCGCCCCGCCGGAGGTGAGGAAGCTGTTCGGACGGTCGCTGAGGTAGAACTGGGCCGCCCACATCTGGTGCTGGCCGACATCGGTCGTCACGAGCGCCTGGCCACCGGTCATCCGGTACAGCTCGCGGATGACGTGCTGCATCTTCAGCCCGCCCCGCCGGGCGCAGCGCAGGGGGTATTTCCGTTTGTAGCCGTCCAGACGCGCCAGCCAGTCGTCCGTGTTCAGCCGCCCGACGTGCGGAAGCAGCTCCCGCAGCACCGTCTTGGCGTCGCCGACGCAGTAGTGGTGGCACCGGATCATCTTGCCCATCTCGGCCGGGTCGACATCGATGTGAATCCGCACCGCGTCCCTGCAGAACCGCGCCGGCTGCCCCACGATCCGGTCGTCGAACCGGGAGCCGATGGACATGATCAGGTCGCACTCCACCACCGCCTTGTTCGCGTACGCCGTCCCGTGCATGCCCAGCCAGCCCAGCGACAGCGGATGCGTCTCGGGGAATACCCCCTTGCCGAGGAGCGTGGTCGTCACCGGCGCCCGGAGCTTCTCGGCCAGGGCCCGCACCTCAGCCGACGCCCCCGCGATCATCGCGCCATGCCCGGCCAGGAGGACGGGCCGGCTGGCCTTGTTCAGCGCCTCGGCGATGCGGAGGATCGACTCCCTGTTCACGTTCGCCGGATCGAAGTTGTAGCCCGGCAGGTCCATCTCGGCGTGCAGGTCCGCCGTGCAGGGACCCGCCGACACGTCCTTGGGCACGTCGATCAGCACCGGCCCCGGCCGCCCGGTATTGCTGATGTGAAAGGCCTCCCGCACCACGCGCGGGATGTCGTTCGAGTCCTTCACCAGGTAGCTGTGCTTCACCACCGGCATCGTGATGCCGAAGATGTCCGCCTCCTGGAACGCGTCCTTGCCGATCATCGGCCGGATCGACTGACCGGTGATCACCACGATCGGCACGGAATCCATGTGCGCCGTCATGATCCCCGTCAGCGTGTTCGTCGCCCCCGGCCCGCTCGTCACCACCACCACCCCCGGCTGGCCGGTCGCACGCGCATAACCGTCCGCCGCGTGCGTGGCGCCCTGCTCGTGACGCACCAGGATCAGCTTGATCTTGGTGCGGGTGGTCACCAGGGCGTCAAAAATGGGTATCGCCGCACCCCCGGAATACCCGAAGATGTACTCCACGCCCTCATTCTCCAGGCACCGTATCAGCGCCTGTCCGCCATCCATCGTCGCCTGAGCCATAGATCCCTCTGTTTTGAGGGCCAATTTAGCGCCAACCAGGATTGTGTCAATGAAAAACAATGGATTATTTGTCCTGTTTCGACATGATATGAGATCGTGCATTCGATATCCGCATTTCTGCATGCCCATTTTGCCTCCATTCTTCATCCATGCCCTGTATTCCTCGTTCTGGAGGCTCGTTTTTGCAGGGGTTGACGATAGGGGCAAACGGACCGCGAGGCCGCGGCCCTCCTGCTGGCGGTTTGCGTGCTGGGAGGGATGCCCTTTCCGGTGTCCGCTCCTCCTCCATTCGGGTTCAGCGGCAGCATCATCTGCGTGGTTGCGTCCCGGACGAGGCGAGATGGAACCGGAAAAAGCGACCGGCGGGACTTCCGGAATTCACTGTCAGCGCAGTATCTGAGTCCCGCCGGCACTACAACCCTACATCGGCCTCGCGTCACCGTCAAGCGGCGGGGGACATCAAATATGCCCGCGATCCTTGCCGTGGATGGGCAAACTGAAAGCGCCCCCGGCGGAGGCGGGGGGGGGCGCGTTCTGTTCGAGTGGAATCGGGTCGCGGTTCGCCGCCTCAGCGGTTCTTCCCGAGCACCCTGCGGGGGGGGCGCGCGGCCCTGGTCACCTCGACCGCCACGCTCCGTGCGAAGCGCAGGGCCCCCGGTTTGTCGACGGTGACGGTGGCCCGGCGGACGCCGTGGTGGCGCAGGCACAGGGCCGCGACGTGATCGGCCATGGCCTCGATGAGGTTGTACCCGCTGGCCTCCACGTGTTCGATGATCTCGCGCTTGATGGCCTTGTAGTCGATGGTGTCCGCAATGTCATCCGTCCGCGCCGCCCGGCGGAAATCGCACTCCAGCGCGACATTCACGATCACGTCCTGCCGGGCGCGCCGCTCCTCGGGATAGACCCCGATCACGCAGCGCATCGCCAGGTCGCGGATGTAGATGCGGTCGCTCAAATCCGCGTCCCGGGTGGGATGACGGTGCCCTTGGGGATGACGATGACGCCGTCGCGGACGGTGAAGTGCGGCGTCACGGTGTCGCTGGCCTTCCCGTCCGGCGTGACGTAGGAGCCGTCGCCGATCCGGGCGTTCTTGTCGATGATCGCGTTCCGCACGAAGCAATCCCTTCCGATCCCGAGGGGGGGGACGCCGTTGGAGGGCTTCTCGAAATCGAAGTAGTCCGCCCCCATCACGACCGAGTGTTCGATCACCGTGCCCTCCCCCACGATGGCGCGGATGCCGATGATCGAGTGCAGGATGCGGTGGCCGGTGATGATGCATCCCTCGCAGAGCAGGGTGCGGTTCAGATCGCAGCAGTTGATCTTCGAGGCCGGCAGGTACCGCATGTGCGTGAACACCGGCGCCCTCGGGTCGTAGAAGTTGAATTGCGGCCGGATCTCGGTCAGCTCGAGGTTGGCCTCCCAGAACGACCCGATGGTCCCGATGTCCTTCCAGTACCCGTCGAAGATGTAGCCGAAGACGTTGAACCGGTCGATGGACGTCGGGATGATGTGCTTTCCGAAATCCGGGTTTTCCGTCGTCTGCAGGAGTTCGGCCAGGACCCGCGTGTTGAACACGTAGATGCCCATGCTGGCCAGGAAGCGCTCCTCGGAGTACATCGGCGCCCGCAGGTCGTCGAGGGCCGGGGTCTGTCCGGGCTTCTCGACGAACCGGACGATGCGGTTCGAGCGGTCGACGTGCATGATGCCGAGCGCCCCCGCCTCGGCGCGGGCGACGGGCTTGGTGGCGATGGTGACATCGGCGTTGGTGAGCAGGTGCTGGTCGATCACCTTCTGGAAGTCCATGCGGTAGAGCTGGTCGCCGGAGAGGATGACGATCAGGTCCGGGGCCTCGTCCATGAAGTACCGGAACGACTTGCGCACCGCGTCGGCGGTGCCCTCGTACCACCCCTCGGAATCCGGCGTCTGCTGGGCGGCCAGGATGCGCACGTATCCCCGGTGGAACGGATCGAACTGGTACGTGTTCTGCACGTGCTGGTGCAGGGAGACGCTGTTGAACTGCGTGAGGAGGTAGACGCGGCGGATGTGGCTGTTCAGGCAGTTGCTGATGGGGATGTCGACCAGCCGGTATTTGCCGGCCATCGGCACCGCCGGTTTGGCCCGGTCGCGGGTAAGCGGCTGCAGGCGGGTCCCCGCGCCTCCGCCCATGATGACCCCGATGACATTCATGATCGTGCCCCCCGCGAAAGAAGTGGTGGCAGGGCAAGACTAGGTTTGATACACCGATGGCGTCAAACGGAAAAGGAAGGAGCGGGACGATGAAGATCGGTGTGATCGGCGGGACCGGCCTCTACGACATGCCCGGGCTTCGAGACGGGGGCGAGACGGCGGTGGACACGCCGCACGGTCCGCCGTCGGACGTCGTTTTCCACGGCCGGCTGGAGGGGCACGAGCTCTTCTTCCTCGCGCGCCACGGCCGGGGCCACCGCCTGCTCCCGTCGGAGATCAACCACCGCGCGAACATCTGGGCCCTGAAGAGCCTCGGCGTGGAGCGGGTCATCGCCGTTTCCGCCGTCGGCAGCCTGCGCGAGGAGCTGCGACCGCGCGACGTGGTGCTGCCCGACCAGTTCTTCGACCGCACCCGCGCGCCCTTCGACCGGCACACCTTCTTCGGGCGGGGGGTCATCGCGCACATCGCCTTTGGCGAACCCGTCTGCGGCGACCTGCGCGGCGCGGTGCGGGAGGCGGCGGCCGCGGCGGCCGCGGCGCAGGGCGGCGGCGGCCGCGTCCACGACGGGGGCACCTACGTGAACATGGAGGGCCCCGCCTTCTCCACCCGGGCCGAGGCCGAGTTTCACCGGCGGTGCGGGTTCGACGTGATCGGCATGACCGGCCTGGCCGAGGCGAAGCTCTGCCGGGAGGCGGAGATCTGCTACGCCCTGCTCGCCTTCATCACCGACTACGACTGCTGGCACCCGGACCACGATTCCGTGACGGTGGACATGATCGTGGGCCACCTCCGCGCCAACGCGGCCCTGGCGCAGGACATCGTCCGCCGGGCCGTGGACCGGGCCGGGGCCGCCCGCCGGTGCCGCTGCGGCGAGGCGTTGACCTCCGCCCTCATCACGCCCGCCGACCGGATCCCGGAAGCCCGGCGGACGGAGCTCCGGCCGATCCTCGGGGGGCGCGCGCGATAAATCGGTTCGCCAGCCGGCCGTGCATTGACACTGCCCTGCCGTCTCCCTATTATCCAGCCTCAGGCAGTCGTGCGCACCCGAACCGGGGGGCAGCTTCTTGACGGCAAACGACGATTACATTGTTGAGATCCTGGAGAGCGTCGGTCTGATCACCCGCCGGCAGGGGGAAGAGGCGCTCCATTCCGCCCAGCAGGAAGACAAAGACGTGGTGGACATCCTCGTCCGCAACACGGGTCACACCAAGCTGGAGATCCTGAAGGCATTGGCCACGCAATTCGGGATGGACACCGTCGACATCAAGTCCATGGCCATCGGGAAGGAGGTCACCGATCTCGTGCCGGCCAAGGTCGCGCGGCGGTACCGCATCGTCCCGTTCGAGCGCACGGAGACGGCGCTGCGGGTGGCGCTGAGCGACCCGTTCGACGTCGAGACGCTGGACAGCCTCCGCTACATCCTCAAGATGAACGTCGAAGGCGCGGTCGCCCTGCGCGAGGACATCGACGTCACGCTCGACCAGTACTATCCCCAGGCGAGCGAGGAAATGGCGACGATGCTGCACGACCTCAGCGAGCAGTCCGGCGCGCCGGGGTCCTCGCTGACGATCGAGGAGACGGTGACCGACGCGGACGAGCCGATCATCAAGCTCGTGAACCTGATCATCCTCGAGGCCTTCCGCCGGCGCTCCTCGGACATTCACCTGGAGCCGCTGGAGAAGAAATTCCGCGTCCGCTATCGCATTGACGGCGTGCTGCACGAGGTCGAGAGCCCGCCCCGCCGCCTGCAGTCGGCGATCATCAGCCGCGTGAAGATCATGGCGAACATGAGCATCGCGGAGAAGCGGGTGCCGCAGGACGGCCGCATCCAGATCAACGTGATGAACCGCGACCTGGACCTGCGCGTGTCGGTGCTGCCCGCCAACCACGGCGAGACGATCGTCATGCGTATTCTCGACAAGAGCAGCCTCATGCTGGGCCTGTCGCAGCTCGGTTTCTTCTCCGACGACCAGCAGACCTTCGAGCGGCTGATCGCGCTCTCCGACGGCATCCTCCTCGTGACCGGCCCCACCGGCTCCGGCAAGACGACGACGCTGTACGCGTGCCTCAACCAGATCAACAAGCCCGACCGCAAGATCATCACGGTCGAGGACCCGGTCGAGTACGTGATGCCGGGCATCAACCAGGTCCAGGTCCACAGCGACATCGGCATGACCTTCGCCGCGGCGCTGCGATCGATCCTGCGCCAGGCGCCCAACATCATCATGATCGGCGAAATCCGCGACCTGGAGACGGCGGAGATCGCCGTCAACGCCTCCCTCACCGGCCACCTCGTCTTCAGCACCCTGCACACGAACGACGCGCCCAGCGCCGTCACCCGCCTGATCGACATCGGGGTCAAGCCGTTCCTCGTGGCCTCCTCGACCCGCGCGATCATGGCCCAGCGCCTGGTGCGCCGCATCTGCCCGAAGTGCAAGGAGCCCTACAAGCCGAACGAGAGCGAGCTGCACCTGCTCGGGCCGGCGACGGCGCACGTGGCCGCCGCGGAGCTGTTCAAGGGCAAGGGGTGTTCGGACTGCGCCAACACCGGATACCGCGGCCGGTGCGGCATCTACGAGATCTTCGTGCTCGACGACATCGTGCGGCACATGATCAACGACCAGGTCGCCGCCGGCGAGCTCCGCGCCCAGGCGCGGCGGCTCGGCATGCGCACGTTGCGCGAGGACGGCCTGCGCAAGGTCGTGGCGGGCACGACCACGCTGGAAGAGGTCTTCCGCGTGACCATGGGGGACAAAGACTGATGACACTGCGCGCGGCTGAGATCCAGATGGACGACCTGCTGGGGCTGGTCGTGGATGAAGGCGCCTCCGACCTGCATCTCTCGGTGGGCAATCCGCCGGTGCTCCGCATTCACGGCTCGCTTCAACCGCTCGATTCGGAGACCCTGGCGCCCGAAGACACCGAACGCCTGATGCGGGCGATCACCTCCGAGGAGAACATCCAGCGGACGCGCGAGCACGGCGGGTGCGACTTCGGGTTCGGCTTCGGCAAGCGGGCCCGTTTCCGCGTGAGCGTGTTCAAGCAGAAGGGGTACTTCGGCATCGTCCTCCGCCAGATCCCGTCGAAGATGCTGTCCCTCGAGGAGATCGGCCTCCCGGCGCAGATCAAGGAACTCCTGTACACGCCGCGCGGCATGGTGCTCGTCACCGGCCCCACCGGTTCGGGCAAGACCACGACCCTGGCGAGCATGATCAACATCATCAACGAGACCCGCGACTGTCACATCGTGACCGTCGAGGACCCGATCGAGTATTACCACGAGCACAAGAAGTCCATCGTCACGCAGCGCGAGATCAGTGTCGACGTCCCGTCCTTCAGCGAGGCGCTGCGCCGCGCCCTGCGCCAGGACCCGGACGTGGTGCTCGTCGGCGAAATGCGCGACCTCGAGACGATGGAGGCGGCGATCACGGCGGCGGAGACCGGCCATCTCGTCTTCGCCACCCTGCACACGACGGGCGCCGCGCGCACCGTCGACCGCATCGTCGACGCGTTTCCCACGGACCAGCAGGAGCAGATCCGCACCCAGCTCTCCGCCACGCTCAAGGCCGTGATCTCGCAGCTGCTGCTCCCGCGCATCGACAAGAAGGGCCGCGTGGCGGTGTTCGAGGTCATGATCGTGACCCCGTCCATCCAGGCCCTGATCCGCGACAACAAGACCTTCCGCATCACCTCCGACATCCAGACGGGGGGGCGCCTGGGAATGTTCACCCTCGACGACCACCTCTTCAGCCTCTATCAGCAGGGCATCCTCGCCTACGAAGAGATGATCACGAAGGCGGAGGACAAGGACGTCCTTCTCCAGAAAATCGCCTCGCTCGACAAACAGCGGAAACGGTAGGACCAGGTCATGGCCGAGAATCCCAGTGAAATGCGGGCATCCGAAGCGAAGGACTATCTGCTGCAGCAGGTCCTGGCGGAGGGCATCATCACGGCGGAAGTTGCCGGCGAGGTCATGGAGGAGCACAAGCGCACGGGCAACCCGGTGCGCGAGCTCCTGGTCGACATGGAGATCATGACCGAGGACGAGCTGCTGGACTTCATCGCCCGGCAGATGGGCACCTACGTGATCGACCTGGTCTCGCAGCCGCCCGACCGCGAGCTCGCCAAGCTGATCCCGGCCAGCGCGGTCCGCATGTACAACGTCGTCCCCGTCGAGGGCGAGGGCAACGCCATCACCCTGGCGACCGCCGACCTGCTCAGCCCGGAGGTCATCGACGAGCTGGTGTTCGTGCTCACGCGCGACATCAGCTACGTCATCGCGAAGTCGAGCGACATCCGGCACGTGATCAAGGACCTGTACGGCGACGTCAAGGACTCGGTCGGCGACATGCTCTCCCAGCTCGAGGCCGAGCTGCAGGAGGCGGGCGACATCCTGGACTACAACCGCGCCAAGGCGGGCGACGTGATCGACCTGGAGCAGATCGCCAACCAGGCCCCCGTGGTCCGGTTCGTCAACCTGGTGCTGTACCAGGCCGTGCAGGACCGCGCCTCGGACATCCATTTCGAGCCGTTCGAGAACGAGTTCAAGATCCGGTACCGGGTGGACGGCGCCCTCTACGAGATGGCCCCCCCGCCGAAGCAGCTCGCCCTGCCGGTCATCTCCCGCGTGAAGGTCATTTCCGGCCTGAACATCGCGGAACGCCGCCTCCCGCAGGATGGCCGCATCAAGCTCACCATCGCGGGCCGGACGATCGACTTCCGCGTTTCCACCCTGCCCACCCAGTTCGGCGAGAGCGTGGTGCTGCGTATTCTCGACCAGAGCACGGTCCAGCTCGACCTGGAGAACATCGGCCTGCCGGACGACATCTACGAGACGCTGACGTTCGACATCAGCAAACCCAACGGCATCATCGTGGTGACGGGCCCCACGGGGTCCGGGAAGACGACGACCCTCTATGCCGCGCTGAAACGGTTGAACACCATCCAGGACAAGCTGCTGACGGCGGAGGATCCCGTCGAGTACGACATCGAAGGGATCATGCAGATCCCGGTCCACGAGGGCATCGGCGTCACGTTCGCCCGCATCCTCCGGTCCTTCCTGCGCCAGGATCCCGACATCATCCTCGTCGGCGAGATCCGCGACAAGGAGACGGCCGAGATCGCCATCCAGGCCTCGCTCACCGGCCACCTGGTGTTCAGCACCCTGCACACCAACGACGCGGCCGGCGCCATCACCCGCCTCATCGACATGGGCGTGGAGCCGTTCCTCATCGCGTCCACCATGGAGGCCATCCTCGGCCAGCGCCTCGTGCGGACCATCTGCCCCCACTGCAGGCAGTCCTACCAGCCCGAGAAGGACGTGCTGGACATGCTGAACCTCAAGCCCGACCAGGTCGGCGATCGTCCCTTCCACTTCGGCGCCGGCTGCAAGCAGTGCAACGACACCGGCTACCGCGGCCGGCGGGGCATCTTCGAGTACCTGCGCATGACCGAGCCCGTGCAGGCGCTCATCAACCAGCGCAAACCCACCCTGGTGATCCGCGACAAGGCGGTGGAGATGGGCATGCGCACCCTGCGCGAGGACGGCATCCGCTGTATTCTGGACGGCTACACGACCGTCGAGGAAATTTTGAAGTATACTTAGTTGGGGGCCATCATCATGCCGACCTTCGTCTATATCGCGAGCGATGCCAAGGGCAAGGAGACCCGGGGCACGGTCGATGCCGAGAACCAGAACGCCGCCATCGGGCGCCTGCGCGAGAAGGGGCTCTTCCCGACGCAGATCGCCGAGGCGACCGCCGCGGGAAAAGCCGGAACGCCCCGCGCGCCCACGAAGGGGCAGGGGCTGAAGAGGGAGATCAAGCTGCCGACCATCGGGGGGCGGCGGGTGAAGACCAAACAGTTGATGGTCGTCACGCGCCAGCTGGCCACGCTGATCGACGCCGGGCTTCCCCTGCTCCGCGGCCTGCAGGTGCTCCACCGGCAGGAGAAGGCGCCGGGGCTGAAGAGGGTCCTGGCCGATCTCGCCGAATCGATCCAGTCCGGCAGCACCCTGGCCGAGGCGATGTCGCACCACCCCAAAGTCTTCAACAAGCTCTACGTCAACATGGTGAAGGCCGGCGAGGTCGGCGGCGTGCTGGACGTGGTGCTCGTCCGCCTGGCGGAATTCATGGAGAAGATGCAGAAGATCCGCAACAAGGTCGTCAGCGCCATGACCTACCCCGCCGTCGTCCTGTGCGTCGCGCTGGCGATCATGTACTTCCTGCTGACCAACATCGTGCCGAGATTCCGGGATATCTTCACCGACCTTCTGGGCAGCGAGGACAAGATGCCGGCGCTGACCAAGTACGTGATGAGGACGAGCACCGCCATCGCCTCCAACACCCCGCTGGTGATCGGCGGCATTGTGGCGCTCGTGGTCCTGGTCAAGCTCCTGGGCAAGACGAAGGCCGGACGGGCCGGCATCGACAAGTTCAAGCTCCGGCTGCCCATCTTCGGCGAGCTGCTGCACAAGACCGGCATCGCGCGCCTCACGCGGACCCTGGGCACCCTTCTTTCCTCCGGCGTTCCCATCCTGCAGGCGCTGACCATCGTCCGGGAGACGGCCGGGAACGAGGTCATCGCCCGCGGCGTCGGCCTGGTCCACGACAGCGTGAAGGAGGGCGAGAACATCGCCCCGCCGATGGAGGCGTCGCGCATCTTCCCGCCCATGGTGATCGGCATGGTGGAGGTCGGCGAGGAAACCGGCAAGCTGCCCGACATGCTCATGCGCATCGCGGACACGTACGACGATGAGGTCGACAACACCGTCGCCGCCCTGAGCTCCATCATCGAGCCCTTGCTGATCGTGGGCCTCGCGATCATGGTCGGCACCATCGTCGTCTCGCTGTTCCTCCCGATGATCAGCATCATCGGCGGCCTGAGCGCCCAGAGCTGACGGCGGCGGGCACGGGCGCACGGACGGGTGCGCGCGGGCCCGTCCGGGACGGCGGCCGCCCGGAGGTCGCCGAGGAGTCGGAGCGTGGTTTGTCCGGGTTTGTGTTTGATCGTATACTTGGTACGGAGAGCGCGCCATGAAACGATGTCGACCGGATCGCAAGGCGTTTACGTTGATCGAGCTGCTGGTGGTGATGGGCATCATCGGCATCCTGATTGCCCTGCTCTTCCCCGCGGTGAAGGCCATCCGGTCCGCCGCCATGAAGGCCGAGGCCCAGCACGGGGTCAAGTCCCTGGAGACGGCCATCAAGTCATACCTGGTGGACTACGGCCGGTATCCGCTACAGGTCTCCGGCACGGAGGCCCAGCATTTGTACACGGTGGGCGAGTACGCTCAGCTCGTCAATGCCCTGAGAGGCATTCACACCGAGCAGGCGAGGAGGGACAACCCCAAGAAGACCGTCTACCTGGACCTCGCCGAGAACAAGCTTCTGGACGGCCGGATGGTCGACCCCTGGGATCAGCCGTACCAGGTGTGCGTGGATTACGATCAGGACAATCAGATCACCATCGCACCGCGGCAGAGCGAGATCGTACGGGGTCACAGTGTCGTGGTGTGGTCGATGGGCGAAGACAAGCTCTCGACGACCGCATCGAATCGCCTGGACGACATCATCTCGTGGGGCAACTGAGCGGGCGCGGTCAAGGGGCCATCAACCGACTGGGAAGGCAGGGATGAAAGCGGATACACGAGGGCGGAAGCGTCGGCGGGGGTTCACGATGGTGGAACTCCTCGTGGTGATCGGCATCCTCGGCATGCTGCTGGGCATCGTCACGATCGGGTGGAACGCCATCGCGGCCGGAAGCAAGGTCCAGTCGGCGGTCATCCAGCTCCGCGGGACCATCAGCTGGGCGCGCCAGTACGCGATCACGCACAGGGACAAGGTGTACATCGTCTTCCCCGAGCTGTCCCCGAATACGATCTACCCGACGTACCCCGCGACCAACTGGGCCAACATCATGCCCTACCAGGCCTACTCCGTATTTGTTCCGGGCAAGGGCTATATCCGCGAGTGGCAGTTCCTGCCCAAGGGCGTCGTCTTCGATCCCACGTATGTGGCGACCACAGAACATCTGAAGGAGAGGGCGGGCATCAATGTGTTCAGCAAGACGGAATACACGCGATTCACCGTCGCCCAGCCCGGGACCACCAACGTCGCGCCACCTGAACTGGCCTGCATTGCGTTCCTGCCGAACGGACGGTTGAACCAGCTCGGCGGCACCGAGGTGGGCCTGTATCTGCGGGAGGGATCGGTCAACGAGGCCATTCCGGGCCCGCCGCTGTTCGTGCCGAGCCGCACGGTCTACTGCCTCAGTATCCGGCCGCTGACCGGCCAGATCCGTTTGTGGGAGTTCTGACATGAAGACGATGCGTCGGGGCCGCAGAGGATTCACCCTCATCGAGGTGGCCATGGCCATGCTGGTCGTCAGCGTGGGCATCATGGCGGCCTTCGCGATGTTCCCGCAGGGGCTCGACCAGGGTAAGGCCGCGGTCGAGGACACGCAGGCCGCCCAGTTCGCGGAATGGGTGTTCGACGGATACCGCGGCTTGTCGACCCGCTACGCGTGGTCCCTCTGGCCCACCGCACCGGTCCAGCTGCCCGGCGCCGCCAATTTCAACTCCGCGCAGACGACGCCCTGGGTGAGGGCAAGCGTGAATTCGAACATCGTCACCGTCTTCCGCGCGTTCCGCCAGGTCAGCGAGTCGACGGCGGGTATCGACGCGCGCGAGATAGCGCTTCGCTACAATCTCGCGCTGGACAGGGGGAATCGATCCGTCGGCTTGACGCTGCGCGTATGGCCGGGAGAGTACGGCAACACGGACGCCACGAACGCCGTCATGTTCTACACGGAAATACTCAATACCAGCTTATGAGTACTCGCATGCACTCCCGCAAACGTCCCGGAGGTGGAACCGCCGGCTTCTCGCTGGTGGAAGTCCTCGCCGCCATGACCGTGCTCTCGGTCATGGTCCTCCTCGTGGCCCGTCTTTTCACGGACAGCACCAACGCGTGGAAGGCGGGGATGTCACGGTCGGAGAACTGCCTGAACGCGCGCACGTCGCTCGAGTTCATGGCGCGCGAGCTCTCGCAGGCCCTGGCGGACGACATTCTCACCCTGGTCGTCGAGACGGCGAGTCAGCCGGACCTGTATGGCACCAAGGCCAGCGACGCCATCAGCTTCGTGTCTCTCAACCACATGGCGGAATGCCGCGACAGCGGCAGAAACCCGTATCGCGATGTCCAGCAGATCCGATACGGCGTGCAGGACGCGGGCGACGGGCGCTACCTGCTCAGGCGCTACGTGACCGAGAACGAGAGCGTCCAGTACTTCACCTGTTATCAGACGCCGACATGGTGGTCGTCGATGAGCAACGCCTATCCCAACACCATCGGGGAGAACGTGGCGCGATTCAAGGTCTATGCCTTCGACCGCAACGGGGTTTACCAACCCAACTACAATTCCAAGACTCACGGCCCCCCCTTGTGGATAGACCTGGTTGTCCAGGTGCTCGACGCCCGCGACGCCGTGCGCGCCCAGACCCTCTCCGGCGGCAAGGAGGACTACATCAGGCGACGCACCCAGACGTTCACCACGCGGGTGTACCTCCGCAACAGCGCGGGGTACGCAAGGAGATAGCGACGTGCCGCCTGTAGAACGGGACCGGGATACCACCATGAATGCAGATACGGCAGGCTCCAGGAGCGGCATCGCGTTGGTGATCGTGCTCGGACTGATGTCCGTCATGGTCGTTCTGGCCATCGCCTTCATCACGGGGATGCGCACCGAGCGCCTGGCGGCGCGGAACTACAAGGACACGACCGTGGCCCGCGAGATGATCCACGTCGGCCTCACCCGCGCGGCGATCGATCTGGACAACGACCAGTACACGAACCGGTGGATGTACCTGAACCTGAGCAGCGAGGCCTTTCCTTCAAAGCCGATCCCGGATCTTGCCGTCAACAAGAGCATATGCAGCGATATCGTCACGGAGTACGGCCGTTCGAACATGCCGCTCAGCCTCTGGGCAAGCGCGCTGCCGGTCACGAACAGCGTTCGGTGGGCGCACATCCGCGAGAACGGAACCGCCGGAAGGGCGATCGGGCGTTACGCCTACCTGGCCGTCAACTGCTCCGGCTTCCTGGACGCCAACCGCCAGCACGATAACTACCCGGTGGTCAATGTCCGGATGTACGGGTCCAACTGCAATGAGGTCGCGTGGGGCCAGCCGGACATCGCCACGGTCTTCCCGGAACTCCGGAACGGATACGGTGACCGGTTGGCCCGCGGACGGATGGATGGATCGGTGCGGACCTATGGAACCGGGCCCCGCCAGTTCCGGCGCGCGGAGACCGTTCCCGATCTGTGGATCGCTGGCCGCTATGGGTATGACGCCAACTATCCCCTGAACCTCTTTCCTCAGAATCTGTTCGTGTTCTCCCATTTCCCGAGCGGGGGTTGGTACGACTCGGGGACCATACAGACCCAGATTTGCGTCGGCGGCAACATCACGACGATCACCCGGGATCGGGCAAGCATCGCGCAGGAGTTCTCGCGCATGTTCACGCGGGCCTCCATTGCCCCCCATGCGGGTGACGCGGACTTTGCGGCCAGGAATCTGGAAGACTACCTGGACAGCGACTACATTCCGGGCGGCGTCAACGGCGGGCTACTTGCCGTCGGGGCGAACTGCAACAACTTCTGCACGGAACCCGTGCCGATGATCAACGAGATCGCGATTCACTCGGAGCTGACTTCGGGGGACCCGGGGCGAATCACGATCAACTACATGATCGAACTGTGGTATCCGTTTGAGGGAGTCACCAACCCGAATTCGTACGAGGTCTGCATTTCCAGCGCCCTCGTGGGACAGGGCTACGGACCACTGGATCGTGCGACGGCCAGGGCGAACGGCCCCTGGACCCGAAGTCGCTATGAGCCGGTGCGGCTCAGGCAGACGGCCAGACTGCAGACCAATATGCCCCTGCGAATCGACTTCTCCGAGATCGCGGTCCGCACCACCGGGGATGAAGGGGCGCCCTTCGTGGACCGCGTCACGGGGGGCGGGGTCGGCAGTCCCACGGTCATCCAGATGCCCTGGAGCACGTACATGTCGGATTCCACCGCGCGACCGGCGTATACCGAATGGCAGGTCAACGACCCCCGGATCAACTTTCACATGAAGCCCGACAATCCTCCGGGAACGTCGTGGAGCCGCTCCGCGCGGCCGGAATCCGCATGGAGACTGGCGCGCAATCCGAAACAGGAAGCGGCCCCTTCCAGCCTGGGGAGGCAGAATGACGGCATACCCGGCGAATTCACGCGGCCCGGGGCGCCGGGATTCATGGAGATGCACGTCCGGAACAGGGATAACCTGACGGTTCTCGGTGAGATGGGGTTGCTTCTCTTCAGCGCGACCCGACCCTGGCAGACGATTGCGCTCATCGATCCGCCCGCCAACCAGGGGCTGGAGCGCGCCCTTCGGGTGTACGATCACTTCAACGTGAGCACCAATACCCAGCGGGGTATTGTGAACCTGAACACATTCAACGCGCCGTCTCTGGCATCGATCTTCGTGAACGAGCCGGTGCAACGATGGCCGGGAGAGGGCGGCACCGCACCGACACGGCTGAGCACCGCACAGGCCTTGGCGCTCGGGCGCGAGATCATAGCCAGGCGAAGAATGTATCCGGGCGGGCTTACGAATCGGAGCGACATCGCCATTCTGCGGGACGCCTTCACCGGTGTCTTGGGTTCCTACGATGAACCGCAATTGGAGGGTATCGTCCGCAACTCGGGTCAGTTGTTTGACACCCGCCAGAACCTGTTCCTGGTCTACCTCGCCGGCCAGGCGGTGCAGGACAACAACAGGGATGGCATAGCGGATCTGGATCCGTACGACCGGCAGGACGTCGTACTGGCCAACCAACGCGCGCTGGCCCTCCTGTGGCGCGATCCGTGGCCCGATGCCCAGGGCCGCAACAAGTGCTTCATCCGCTGGTTCCGGTGGATGGAAGAGTAGAAGGCTCTAGGGACGGGCTTCGAGGCGCGCCAGGCGCGCCTCGAGGGCGAGGAGGCGGTCTCTCATCTCCGGCAGACGCTGCAGGTGGGCGTGGATCTTCATCGCCCGACTCTGCTCGACGGCGGGATAGCCGAACATGTACTGGCCCGGCTGCACGTTCTTGTGTACGCCGGACTGCCCGCCGATGATGGCGCCGTCGCCGACCACGAGGTGCCCGACAATGCCCGCCTGCCCCGCCACGATGACGCGCGCGCCGAGCGTGACGCTGCCCGCGATGCCCACCTGGGCCACGAGGACCGAGTGATCGCCGATGACGACGTTGTGCGCGATCTGCACGAGGTTGTCGATCTTGACGCCGTTCCCGACGATGGTCTTCCCGAAGCGCGCACGGTCGATCGTGCTGTTGGCGCCGATCTCGACGTCGTCGCCGATCACCACGATCCCGACCTGGGGGATCTTCGCACGGACGCCGTTCGCATCGACCGAATATCCGAACCCGTCGCTGCCCACCACCACGCCGTTGTGAAGGATCGCGCGGTGGCCGATGCGGCACCGCTCGCGTATGGACACGTGCGGATAGAGGCGGCCGTCCTCGCCGACGGAGGCGCCGTGCCCCACGTAGCAGCCGGCGAAAAGCACGGTGCGGGCCCCGATCGACGCGCCGGGTTCGACGACGCAATACGGCCCGATGCTCGCGCCCTCCCCCACCCGCGCGTCGGGGGCGATGACCGCCGTCGCATGGATGCCGGGCGCCGGCTGGACGGGCGCGGGGGCGAACCACGCGACGGCCTGGGCGAAGGCCTGATCCGGATTCTCGACGCGGATCAGGCTCGCCGGACAGGCGCGGGACCAGGACCGGGCCACCAGCACCGCCGACGCGCGGGTCGAGGCGACCTCGGCGGCATACCGCGGGTTGGAGATGAAGGTAAGATCGCCCCCCCGCGCATCGCGCACCCCTCCCACGCCGCTGATGACGCACGTTCCATCCCCCTCGAACTCGCCGCCCAGGCGGGCGGCGATCTCCGCGACCGTCAACGCCGGCATGACGTGGTCCTCCGCGTGGGGATGATCAGGGTTTCTTGGCGGGCTCGGCGGGGGCGGCCCCGCCCTGGTTCTGGTTGAGCACCTTGAGGATCTCGTCGGTGATGTCGCTGCGCGGCTCGGAGTAGAGCACGGTCTCCACGCCGTTCAGGCTCGGTCCCGAGGAGTCGAACACGGCGTCGAACCCGCGCTCGCGGGCGAAGGTGCGCAGCACGTTGCGGATCTCCTCCACCAGCCCCTTTCGCATGCGGCGGCTCTGGTCCTCGAGCTGCTTCTGCCGGAGCTCCATGAAGCGCCGGATCTTGCCCTCCTGCTCCTGCTTGACCATCAGCTTCTCCTCGGCCAGGGTGCGTTTGGCGGCGCGGACCTCCTCGCTGAGGGCGGTGTTCTGGGCTTCCTCGCGGATGCTGTTCCACTCCTTCTGGATCCTCTCCAGGTCCGCCACCATCTTCTTGTGCTCCTCGTCGAACTCCTTGGCCTGCGCCTTGAGCTGGGCATCGGCCATCTTGGTCTTGTAGTACTCGTTGAACGCGCGGTCCATGTTGATGAATCCCACGGAGCTCCGCCGCTCCTGGCCCGGCGCCGTGAGCGCCATCAGTCCGGCCGCGGCGGCCACCACCGTCGTCCACACGCATCTGCTCGTCATGTTCATGTCCTTTCTCCGACGCCCGCGGGCCGGCTGTCGCGCGACCGCTCCCGCTCAGAACGAATACCCGATGATGAAACTGAACTGCCCGTCTTTGTTCCGATTGTAATCTTCCGACTCGATCGGCCACGCGTAGAAGAAGCGCAGCGGAAGATACGGGATGTCCAGATACAACCCCACACCATAGCCGCTGTTGAGCTCGAGATCAAACCCGTAGGCATCCTCCCACACCTGGCCGGCCTCCACGTACGCGGAGAGGCGCAGCTTGGAGAAGACCGGGACGAAGTACTCCATGGAGGCGAAACCCAGGGTCCGCCCCCCCACGGGTTCCTCGTTCTCGTCCACGGGCCCGACCTCCCGGTAGTCGAACGCGCGCAGGTTGTACGGCCCGCCCAGGAAATAGCGGTTGAAGATCGGCACGCGGTCCGAGTCGCCATACTCCTCGATCACCCCCGCGTGGCCGCGCAGGAGCAGCACGTGCTGCAGCCACAGCGGGATGTACTGGCTGGACCGCAGGTCGAGCCGGTACCACTCGGTGTCGCCCTGCAGGGGCCCGCCGGCGAAGCCGACGGCGGCGCGCGAGTAGTTGCCGCGCGAGGGCCGCCACGGCTCGTTGCGCGAGTCGTGCGCCAGGGCCAACGTCGAGGAGCTCTCCAGCCGCCGGCCTTCCTCGTCCTTGATGACCTGGCTGGCGTCTTCGTCCACGTCGTAGATGTCGACGTCCTCCAGGCGGTAGGCCAGGGTGACGCGGTTGAAGCTGTCGAGGGGCTTCGCCAGGCTGACCTCGCCGCCGGTCCGCCGGATGTCGTACTCGCGGCTGTCATAGCGGTTCTCGCGATGGAAGAGGTCGACGCCCAGCGCCAGCTGCCGGTCGAGGAAATAGGGTTCGGTGAACGAGAGCTCCACGTCCTGCCGTCTCGTGCCGATCGTGCCGCGCAGCCGCAGTTTCTGACCGCCGCCGGCGGGAGGCCAGCGGGAGAGGTCGACGTTCCCGTGGCTCAGCTCGAGGTAGCCGGCGACGCGGTCGATGCTCGAGAAGCCGACGCCCGCGCCGGCCTGCCCCATCCGCTGCTCCTCCACATCGAACACCAGGTCCGCCTTCTCCGGCTCCGGCGTCCCCTCCGGATAGCCGCGCACATTCGAGAAGTAGCCGAGGTTCATCAGCCGGCGCTCGCTGGTCTTCACCCGCGCGCGGTTGTATTTCTCGCCCGGATAGACGCGCAGCTCGCGGCGGATGACCTTGTCCTTGGTGGTGACGTTGCCGCGGATGCGGATGTCGCGAACATAGGCGATCCGACCCTCGCGGACCCGCAGGGTGACGTTGGCGACGCCCGCCTGCGCATCGGGGTCGATCTGCGGATCGACGTCGGTGCGGATGTAGCCGCGGTTCCCGTAGTAGTCCATCACGGCCTCCGCCGCCTCATCGATGGCCTTCACCGAGGCCGGCAGGCCCGGCGCCAGGCGCACGAGGCGCTGGACCTCCGTGGTGGGGAAGACGGTGATCCCCGTCAGGGACACCGTTCCCAGCCGGTACGTCCGCCCCTCTTCGATGCGGTAGGTCAGGCGCAGCCGCCGGGCGCCGCTGAATTCGATCTCCGGGCCGGTGACCCTGGCGTCGAGGTAGCCCCGGTCGGCGTACTGTCGCCGCAGGGTGTAGACGTCGCCCTCGGCCATGTCGGAATCCAGCCGGCCGGCCTCGGTGAACCAGTGCATCGGGTGATACCACCGGTACCGGCGCTGTCGCATCGCGAGCTCCAGCTCCCGGGCGGTGAGGACGGTGTTCCCGACGAACCGGATCTCCCGGACCATCGCCTGGGGGCCCTCCCTGACGTTCACGAAGACCCGCGACCCGCCCGTCCGCTCGTTCGGTTCCAGCCGCCACGTGACCCGCGCGTCGGGGTAGTACTTCTTGAAGTACTCCTCCTGCACCCTGCGCACGCCCGCCGCCATGACGGCCTCGTCGACGAGATCGCCCGGCCCCAGTCCGATCAGCTCGCCCACCTTCGCATTGCCCAGCCGGTCGGCGCCGGTGACCTCGATCATCTCGACCCGGGGCCGCGGGGTGAGGCTGTAGATGACGGCCACGCCGCCGTCCGCCTTCTCCGCGCGCGCCTCGACCGACGCGTAGCGGCCGCTCTGCTCCAGGGCCCGCACGTCCCGCATGATCCGCGCGCGCTCGAACTCCTCGCCCGGCCGGACGCTCAGCCGCGAACGCGCCGCGGCCTCGTCCACGCGCGCCGGGCCGCCGGACTCGATGCGGACCTCGCGCACCTCCACCGCCGCGGCCGATGCCGCGACGAGCGCCGCGGCCAGGGCGGCGGCCGACCATCTGCTTGCGGGTTTCATCAGTCGAGCCCCCCCGAACTTGGATCGATCGCCACGTCCTCGTCGGTCCCCCGCGGCGCGTGGTCGCGGAACCGGGTGAATTCGTCCTCAAAGACCATGTCGATCTCGCCCGTCCGCCCGTTGCGCTGCTTGGCCACGTCGACGACGGCGAGCTTCTGCTCGAGCTCGTTGTACTTGGGATCGTCCCGGTTCTTGCAGGGGCGGCGCAGCAGCAGCACGACGTCGGCGTCCTGCTCGATGGAGCCCGAATCGCGCAGATCGGAGAGCCGCGGCACGCCCTTCTTGTCGCGGGTCTCCGGCTGGCGGTTGAGCTGGCTCAGCACCAGCACCGGCACGCGCAGTTCCTTCGCCATCGCCTTCAGGGCGCCCGAGATCGCCTGGGTCTCCCGCTGGCGCCCTTCCTTGCTCAGTTGCGGGTAGTTGAGCATCTGGAGGTAATCGACCACGATCAGGCCGATGTTGTTCATCTTGTGCATGCGGCGGGCGCGGGCGCGGAGCTCCAGCACGTTGAGGCCGGCCGTGTCGTCGACGAAGATCGGCGCGCGCATGAGGTGGCTGGCGGCGTTGGTGACGCGCGGGAAGTACGTGTCGTCCGGGAAACCGTCCACCACCTGTCCCCACGAGATGCCGGCGCGGGAACAGAGCATGCGGCGCACGAGGGATTCGCGGGACATCTCCAGGCTGAACACCGCCACGGGCGTCGGCCGGGCGTTGCTCGGGGCATACCGGGTGTCCTCGTTCACCCCGAACGCCACATGCTCGACGATGTTCATCGCCAGGGAGGTCTTGCCCATCGACGGCCGGGCCGCGAGGATGATCATGTCGCCCCGCTGCATGCCGAGCAGGACCTTGTCGAGGCCCCGATAGCCGGTGGAGAGGCCGGTGATCTCGCCGGGATTCTTGAGGATGTCGTCGATCTCGCCCACCGCGTGCTTGACCAGCTCGGGCCAGGGCCTGCCCTCCTCGGTCTGGAGCCGGCCGATGTCGAGGACCATCTGTTCGGCGCGGCCGAGGATCTCCATCGCATCCTCCTCGGCCTTGAAGCACTCCTCCGACATCTGGCGGGCGCGGTCGACGATCGTGCGGAGCACGTACTTCTGGAGGATGATCTCGATGTAGTAGCCGGCGTGCTCGACGGTGGGCACGCCGTCCACGAGTTCCAGCAGGAAACTCTCGCCGCCGACCTCGTCCAGCCGCCCCAGGTCTTTCAGCCGCGAGACGGCGGTGAGCAGGTCCACCTTGCACCGGCGCTCGTTCATGTCCGAGAGGATCTCGAACAGCGCCTGATGCCGGGGCTGGTAGAAGCACTCCGCCTGGACCCGCTGCACCCCGCACTGGTCCAGCACGCGGGCCGAATCCATCAGGATGCAGCCGAGCAGCCCCCGCTCCGCCTCGTCGCTATGCGGAGGCACGCGCTCGGGATTCGCGCCCGGGCTCGCCTTCACACTTGCCGGACGAGACGGCCGTTCGGCCATGGCGGACTATTCCCCGGTGACCCAGACCTTGAGGCTGGCCGTCACCTGCGGATGCAGATGCACGGGCACGGAGAAGACCCCCAGCTCGCGGATGGGCTCGACCAGATCGATCTGGTGGCGGTCCAGCTCGAACCCGTCCTTCTTCAGCACCTCGGCGATGTGCGCCACCGTCACGGCCCCGAAGAGCTTGCCCTCGCTGCCCGTCTTCATCGGGACGGTGCAGGACGACTTCTCCAGGCGGGCGGCCAGGTCGCGCGCGGCGTGGAGCTCGGAGGCCTCGCGGTCCGACCGGTCCTTGCGCATCTTCTCCAGCCGGCGGCGGGTCGCGTCGGTGACCGGCGCCGCGAGCTGCTTGGGAAACAGGAAGTTCCGGGCGAAACCGTCCTTCACGCGGACGACGTCGCCCTCCTTGCCGAGGCCTTCGACCTCGGACATCAACAGCACTTCAATGGCCATGGCTGGTTCTCCTTCCGGCTCAGGGCAGCAGCCCCATGACGCGGGCCCGCCCGATGGCGCGGCGGATCTGCCGCTGCTGGAGGGCGGTGGTGCCCGTCAGGCGCCGGGGCATGATCTTGCCCCGTTCGGTCATGAACTTCCGCAACAGCTCGCAGTCCTTGTAGTCGATCTTCGCCACCCCCTCGAGGTAGCGCACTCCGCGTTTCGGGGTGGTCTCCGTCTTGTCGTACTTGCCCATGATTGGCTCCCGTCTATTGCATCCGTTGCGCCGCCCGTCAGAACGGCAGGTCGTCACTGTCGCCCGCCGGAGGTTCGCCGGCCGGCGGATTCGCCGCCGGCGGCGGGGGCGCGCTGTCCCGCGCCGGCGCCCGCGAGGTCTCCGCGCGCTCCGCGCCCCCCCCGCCTCCGCCCGAGCCGAGGAACTGCACCCGCTCGGCCACGACGCCCAGCCGCGACTGCTTCTGGCCGTCGCGCTCCCATTCGTCGAGCTTCAGGCGGCCCTCGACGAACAGCGGCCGGCCCTTGCGGAGGTACTGTCCGCATGCCTCCGCCTGCTTGCCGAACACCGACACGGTGAGGAACACGGTCTCCTCGCGGTCCTGGCCGTCCTGGGTGCGGTACTGGCGGTTGACGGCCATCCGCAGGTCCGTCACGGCGCTGCCGGAGGGAAGATACCTCACCTCGGGATCCCGGGTGAGGTTGCCGATCAGGAAGACCCTATTGAGCGACGCCATCCGTATCCGCCGCGGCCTTGACCGCCGCCGGCGCCTCCTCTTCCGCACGGTTGATCTGGACGCGCAGGATCTCCTCGCTCAGGCGGTACCGCTCCTTGAGCGGCGCCACCTGCGCGCCCTCCATTCGGAAGCCGACCACCACGTAGTGCCCGCAGTCCTGCTTCTTCATGCGGCGGGCAAACCCGCGCTTGCCGAGACGGATCGTGCTGGCGATCTGGCCGCCGGCCTTCTCGATCTCCGCCTTGGCCCGTCCCACGACCTCGTCGAGGGCCTCTTCCTTCACCGTCTCCGGGAAGATAAACATCGCTTCGTACAGGTTCAAACATCCCTCCCGCGTTGCACCGCTCACCGGTTGAACCGGTTCATCGTCTTGTCCACGCCGTCGCGCGCCACTGCGCACACGGCCTCCGCCGCCGCTTCCACCGCCCGCGCGACCGCCGGCGCCTCCTCCGCCGAGAAGCGCGAGAGCACATGGTCCTTCAGACCGATACCGCCCGGGTCGCGGCCGACCCCGATGCGTACCCGCACAAAATCCTCCGTCCCGATCCGCTCGATCACCGATTTCATTCCGTTATGCCCGCCCGCGCCGCCCCCGGGCCGGATGCGAAGCGCCCCGGCCGGAAGATCCGCGTCGTCGTACACCACCACCAGGTCCGCCGGTCCCAGCCGGTGCTTGCGCAGGAGCGACTGCACCGCCTGGCCGCTGAGGTTCATGTACGTCTGCGGCTTCACCAGCAGCATCTCGCCCGCCTCGCCGGCCCTGACCCTGCACCAGTGGGCCTGCGACCTCACGCCGCGCCGGAACTCGCCGCCGAACCGCCGCGCGAGCTCGTCCGCCACCCGGAATCCCACGTTGTGACGGGTTCCCGCGTATCCCCTGCCCGGATTGCCGAGTCCAACCACCATCTTCACACGTCCCGCTCTCCCGGCCGAGGACTGACGGCGACCGGCCCGAAGCCAGGCGACTCACGCCGCACCGCCTCACTTCTTCTCGGCCTTGCCGGCGGGCTTCTCCTTGCCGCCGGCTTCCTTCGCGCCCTTCTCCCCGGCCGCTTCCTTGCCGCCGGCGGATTTCTCCTTGCCGGCCGGCGCCGCCTCGGCGCCTTCCTCGCCCTCCTCCTTCTTGCCCGTGATGACCTCGGGCTCCGCCGCGGCCGCGGCCTCGCCCTCCACCGGCGCCGCCACTTCCTCGGCCTTCGGGGCCGACACCGCCGCGATGGCCACGTCCGGGGCGGTCACCAGGCGGTACCTGCCGGCGTCCAGCGCAATGTCCTTCACCGACAGGTGCTTGCCCAGGGCGAGATGGCTGACGTCGACGACGATCTCCTCCATCAGATCGGTCGGCAGACACTCGACCTCCACCGACCGGAGCAGGTGATCCAGGATCCCGCCCTGCTGCGTCACGCCGATCGGATCGCCCGTCAGCCTGACCGGAACCTCGACGCGCAACTTGCGGGTCATGGAGATCGCATGGAAGTCGGCATGGATCGGCCAGCCCTTCACCGGGTGGTGCTGAATCTCCTTCAGCAGGACCTTCCGGGGCTCGCCGCCGCCCACCACGAGATCCATGATCATGTGCTCGCCGCGGTGGTGCCGCAGGAGGGCGCGGAAATCGTGCCCGTTGATCCGGATCGTCTCGGCCGGCTTCCCGTCGCTGTACACGACGCCCGGCAGCCAGCCCTGGCGGCGGAGGCGCCCGACCGGCGAGGTGCCCTTCTCCGCCCGCACTTCCGCCTTGATCGTGATGGTTTCCTTCATGATGTCCGTTCCTTCCCTTGCTCTACACCTTGAATAGCGAGGTGACCGACTGGTTGTTGTGAATCCTCAGAATCGCCTCGGCCAGCAACTCGCCCACCGGCAGGACCGTCACGTTGAACCCCCGCCAGTCCTTGGCGGGAACGCTGTCCGTGACGATCAGCTCCTGGACGGCCGAACGCTTCAGGCGTTCGATGCCTTCGGGCGTGATCAGCGCGTGGGTCACGGCCGCGCGGATGGACGCCGCCCCGTGGGCCTTCAGCAGCTGGGCCGCGCCGCAGATCGTGCCCGCCGTGGTGATGAGATCGTCCAGCAGCACGACGTCGCAGCCCTCCACGCGGCCGACCACGTCGATCGACTCGACCTCCTGCGCGTTCTTGCGCTGCTTCGCCGCAATCGCCAGCCCGCAACCGAGCATCTGCGAGTACGCGTACGCCGTCTTCACGCCGCCCGTGTCGGGCGAGACCACGACGAGCTCGTGAAGATTCTTCTCCCGGAGCGTCTTCACCAGCACCGGCGCCGAGGTCAGGTGATCGACCGGGATGTCGAAGAAGCCCTGGATCTGCTGGCAATGCAGGTCCATCGTCAGCACGCGGTTGGCGCCGGAGGCCACCAGCAGGTTGGCCACCAGCTTCGCCGTGATCGGGACCCGGGGTTGATCCTTGCGGTCCTGGCGCGCGTAGCCGTAGTAGGGGATCACCGCCGTGATGCGCGCCGCGGACGCCCGGCGGGCCGCGTCGATCATGATCAGCAGCTCCATCAGCTTCTCGTTGGGCGTATTGCAGATGGGCTGCACGATGAACACGTCCCGGCCGCGGATGTTGTCGACGATCTTGACGAACGTCTCCCCGTCGGGGAAGCGGCGGATGTCCACATCCCCGAGCGGTTCGCCCAGGTACGCGGCGATGCCCTCCGCGAGCCTCGGATGCGCTGTTCCCGAGAAGATCTTCACCGTCGTGTCCTCAAGTCCTTCGACTGGTTGCCCGACCAGGACTCGAACCTGGACTCAGGCCTCCAAAGGGCCGTGTGCTGCCATTACACCATCGGGCAACGATTCTCGCCGGAGCCGCGGCACCCCGCCGCCGGCCAGGCCCCGTCTGCAGTCTCCCGCCGCAGCCGGGCCACGGATGGTCCGGTCCGCACATGACCCATCAATCCCGCCACGGGATCGCTCCCGTACGGCCACGCGCCGCCCGCATGATCCGGCGGGCCATGCAAAGCGGGCGACTGTAACGGCCGGAGGCCGAAAAGTCAACAGATTGACACGTCCAACCGCCAACTCTTCTCGACCCCCCTTCTCGGCCGCAACCAAGGCAAGGAGATTCGGGCGTCGCAGGCAACGCCCCTGATCGTCGGAGGCGCGAAGCCCATCGGCCGCCGTCCCTGAGGTGCCTGAGATAGCCAGCTCGGACACTGTCATACCGGGTGGAGGAGGAATGAAAACGCCGGCACCATCGCATACACACCGGCATCGGCACGGATATCCCGCGGCGCTGGACAAGCACGGCCGGGTTTGACGGACGCTTCGATCCGTATATCATCGGCGCGATGTGCGGATGGTCGCCATGGCGGATCGGCCTCGCGGCGCTTGCCGCCGCGGCATGGACGGCCGCGGCGCAGGACCTCGAACGGGCGACGCCCCTGCCCGCAACGAGGCGGGCCCGGTCGCCCAGCGAAAGTCCGTGGGCCCACGACCCCTCCACCCTCGTCAAGTGCGGAGGGCGGTACTGGATCTTCACGACCGGGGGCGGCATCGCATCGCTCTGCTCCGACAACCTGGCCGACTGGGTGCGAGGACCGCGCGTTTTTGACCGCCTTCCGGAGTGGACGCTCCAGGCCGTGCCGGGGCACGGCGGACAGGCGTGGGCGCCCGAGATCGTACCGGTCGAAGGCGGCTATCGTCTCTACTACTCGGTGTCGACCTGGGGCCGGAACACCTCCGCCATCGGCCTCGCCACCAACAGCACGCTCGATCCGGCGGATCCCCGCCACCGCTGGATCGATCTGGGCGCCGTGATCCAGTCCCGCGCCACCGACGACTTTAATGCCATCGATCCGAGTGTCCTGGCCGACCGCGACGGACGGTGGTGGATGGCCTTCGGGTCCTTCTGGAGCGGCATCAAGCTGATCGAGCTCGATCCGCGGACCGGCCAGCGCAAGGCGACCGACTCGCCCGTGCACGCCCTCGCGCGACACGACACCATCGAGGCCGCCTGCCTCTGCCGAAACGAAGGGCGTTACTATCTCTTCGTGAACTGGGGCCTCTGCGCGCGCGGGACCAACAGCACCTACAACATCCGTGTCGGACGCAGCGACCGCGTGACCGGCCCGTACGTGGACGACCGGGGGACGGACCTGCGCCGGGGCGGCGGCCGGCTCTTCCTGGGGACGGAGGGACGATTCATCGGCCCCGGTCACGCCGGCATCTTCCGCGAGAGCGGCCGGGAGTGGGTCAGCTTCCACTTCTACGACGGCGACAACCGCGGAAGACCCACGCTCGCGATCCGCCCCTTGCGCTGGACGGCGGACGGATGGCCGGCGGTGGGACCGGAAGCCCCGGCGCCTGTGCACGCCGCGCCCTCGACGAGGCCTCGCGGCGCCCCCAGTCGCGAGGGCGGGAGGAACGAAACCGGTCTGTAGCGTGCCGGTGGGACGGTGGCATGAGGAGAGCAACGGCCGTCCTGTCGCCTCCGCCGCGCGTGACGGTTCCGACGCACACCTGCCGGAATCCGCAGGAAACGGGAGTCGCGAACGGGGAGAAGCGCGAACAGGAACGTTCCGTTATTGGCGTTTGAAGTCTGGAAGTTGTATCCCGAGAGCTCCAATCTTGCCCGTCGCGGCCGCGGCGGCTATGGTGCGCTTCTCGAGGCTATGAAGACCTTCTTCGTGCTCTGCGTCCTGTCGGCCGCGGCCGCCGCCGGCGCCGCCGATCCGCCGTCCGCCCGGCGGAGCTTCTCCGGCATCTACCCGCACCTCGCGTACTTCAACAACGAAGGCGAATGCGGCACGGGAGCCGTCGTACCGTGGGCCGGCCGACTGTGGGTCATCACCTACGGACCGCACCTGCCGTTCGGGTCATCGGATAAGCTCTACGAGATCGACGAATCGCTGGCCGTCGCCGTCCGCCCCGAGAGCGTCGGCGGCACCCCCGCCAATCGCATGATCCACGCCGAGTCCGGGCAGCTCCTCATCGGCCCGTACCTGATCGACACGAATCGCGCGGTGCGCGTCATTCCGCCCGCGAAGATGCCCGGGCGGCTGACCGGCAACGCCCGGCACCTGGCCGATCCGGCGAACAAGGTCTACTACGCCACCATGGAGGAAGGGCTGTACGAGGTCGACGTGCGGACACTGGACGTGACCGGGCTCATCAAGGACGGCAACGGGGCCAAGGCCGGGCAGACCAGCGAGGCCCGCCCGGCGAAGATCGCATCGCAGCTTCCCGGCTACCACGGCAAGGGCCTGTACTCCGGTCAGGGACGCGTGGTCTACGCCAACAACGGCGAGCGGGATCCGCGGGTCGCCACGGACCCGGCGATCCCCAGCGGGGCGCTGGCGGAGTGGCGGGGCGAAGGCGACTGGCAGATGGTGCGGCGCAACCAGTTCACCGAGGTCGCCGGACCCGGGGGGCTCTCCGGCAACCGGAATCCCGCAACCGACCCGCTCTGGAGTGTCGGCTGGGACCACCGCTCGCTCATCCTGATGCTCCTCGACGGCGGCCGGTGGCGCGCCTTTCGACTGCCGAAGGCCACGCACACCTACGACGGATCGCACGGATGGAACACCGAGTGGCCCCGCATCCGCGACATCGGCGAGAAGGACCTGCTGATGACCATGCACGGGATGTTCTGGCGGTTTCCGCGCGGATTCGGCGCGGCGAACACGGCCGGCATCCGCCCGCGTTCGACGTATCTGAAAGTCATCGGCGATTTCTGCCGCTGGAACGACCGGATCGTGCTCGGGTGCGACGACACGGCCAAATCGGAGTTCCTCAACACCCGCAAGGCCAAGGGCGGGATCGCGGGCCCCGGGCAATCGCAGTCCAACCTCCGCTTCATCGCCCCCGACGACCTCGACGGCTTCGGCGCTCCGCTCGGCCGGGGCGCGGTCTGGCTGAACGACCCGGTCCAGGCCGGCCGGCCGTCCGACGCCTATCTCTTCGCGGGCTGGGAGCGGCGCGGGGCGCACCTCGCGAACGGCGGCGATGCCGCGGCGACGATCGCGTTCGAAACCGACATCGACGGCCGCGGGGAGTGGAAACCCCTGCGGAGCGCCGCCGTGCCGGCGGGAGGGTATGCGTGGGTTGAGTTTCCCGCGGGCGACGCGGGGGAGTGGATTCGCGCGACCTCCGACCGCGACCTGTCACGGCTCACCGTCTTCTTCGCCTACGCGAACGCGGACCGGCGGCCGCCCGCGGCCGACGCCCTGTTTGACGGCCTGGCGGGGGCGGGCGAATCGACATGCGACGGCGGGTTGGTGCGGTGCCGGGGCGACAACCTGCGCACGCTCGCGCTGGCCGCCCAGACGCTGGAAGGCCGCGCGGCGACGGACGCCGGGTACTACGAACTGGACACCGACGCGGCGCTGCGTCGCGTGGACGACGCGAAGGCGTTGGACTACACCAAGAAAAACGCCGCGATCCCGAAGGGCATCCTGTCCGCCGATGCCGCCTCGGTGCTCTACGTTGACGACGGCGGGCGCCGGTGGCGCCTTCCGAAGGGCGATCCGGCCTTCGACCACCTGACGGGCGCGGGGCTTCTGCGCATCACGCGCGAGGTCGCGACGGAGCGCGATCTGTTCAACTGCCACGGCGCCTTCTACGAGCTGCCCGCGGAGAACGCCGGCGGCTTCGCCAAGGTCCGGCCGGTTTGCACGCACAACCGCCTGATCATGGACTACTGCACCTACCGCGGCGTGCTGGTGCTCACGGGCGTGCGCGGGGGCGAGGGCAATCCGCACATCGTCCGCTCCGACGACGGCAGGGCCGCGGTGTGGCTGGGCGCCTCGGACGACCTGTGGAGGCTCGGGAAGGCGGTGGGGCGCGGCGGTCCGTGGAAGGACACGGCGGCGAAGGCCGGCGAGCCGTCCGATCCGTATCTCATGACCGGCTATGATTCGAAGAAGATCACCCTCTCGCACCGCGCCCCGGAGGGCCGGTCCGTGCGCGTCGAGGTGGACATCACCGGTGGCGGCGACTGGGCGCTGTATCGCACGTTCGACGTGGCCGCCGGGGCGGAAGTCACCCACGAGTTCCCGCCCGCCTTTCAGGCCTACTGGCTGCGCGTCGCGGCCGACCGCGACTGCACGGCGACCGCGTGGCTGGAGTATCGATAGGAAGGTTCGCGCGCGCGGCTCAGTTTCGCTGGAAGGGCGGAGACGCGGGTGAGCGTATCGAGGGCAGGCGCCCCGTCTGCCCTTTGCCGTTCCGGGGTTCGGAAACTGCGTGGCCGACGGGTTCCAGGGCGTGGAAGATCCCGTTCGGACCGTTGGCCGGCAGCGCCGTGCCGGCGAGGTGGCCGATGGCAGTCCGGCCCTCTCGCACCACGGATCTGGACGGGGAGGGATACATTCGGCCCCCCCGCCCGGATATACCATCTCGATGATACGATCGTATCATGGAAATGGTATATTCGCCGCGGCTGGGGGGGGCGCCCTACGGATGCAGATCTTCCATCTGCGCGGTCAGGACGTACTCGCGGTTCATGGCGATGCGGGGGACCATGTGCCGCACGAACCGCGCGGCGACCTTCCGCTTGTACTCCCACTTCTCCGCCTGCTTGAGAAGCAGGTAGGAGGCATACACGTCGACGAACATGTCGGTGACATGGGTGGCCACGAGTTCGCGGTAGTCGACGTCCTTCTCCTTCAGGGCGTTCAGCACCTCGTCCAGTACGCCGCGGGCCCGGTTGACCTCCGCGTGCAGGACCGCCAGGACGGCATCGGACGGCGCCGCGGCGGCCAGGGCGTCCAGCACGTGATCGACATCGCCCCGGACCAGGCGGCTGATGGCCCAGTTGACCTGGATCTGCGAGGTGCCTTCGTAGATGTTCGTGATCCGGACGTCGCGGTAGAGGCGCTCCACGGGATAGTCCTTCATGAATCCGTTGCCGCCGTGGATCTGGATCGCGTCGTAGCAGATGCGGTTCGCGATCTCGGTCGTGTAGTACTTGGCGATCGGCGTGAGGGTCTCGGCGATGCGACCCCACTTCTTCATCTCTTCCTTCAGCCCTTTCGCCTCGCAGCCCTGGTGCAGGTCCACGATCTCGCTCGTCGCGTACAGCACCGCGCGCGCCGCCTCGCAGAGCATCCGCATGTTCGCCAGCATCGCCGCCACCTGCGGGAACTGCCTGATCGGCTGGCCGAACTGCTCGCGCTCGCCGGCGTACTTGACCGCCTCCATCAGCGCGGCCTGGGCGATCCCCTGGGCCTGCGCCCCAATCGCCAGCCGCGCGGCGAGCATCAGCCACGCGGTGTACCGCGCGAGGCCCATGCCGCGGGCGCCGATCAGGTAGGCCGGACAGTCGTCGAAATAGAGCTCGCAGGTCGGCGAACCGTGAATGCCGAGCTTGTGCTCGATGCGCCGCACCTTGACCCGGTCGCATTTCTCCACGAGGAAGAAGCTGAGCCCGCGCCCCCCGCCCTTCTTCGCCGGATCCTCGCTGCGGGCGAGGACCAGGATCACGTCGCCGCAGCCGTTCGTGATGAACCGCTTGCTGCCGCTGATCTTCCACTGGCCGGTCACCGGGTCCTGCGTGGCCGCGATGCCGCCCTCCCGGGCGCGGGTCTGCACGGCCGCCAGGTCGCTGCCGGCATCCGGTTCGGTGAGGGCCATGGCCCCCGTGAACTCGCCCGTGCTCATGCGGGGCAGGTACCGCTGCTTCAACTCGTCCGAGGCGAATTCGACGATCGTCTCCGCGATGCCGCCCTGGAGGCCGAAGAAGTTCATCAGCGAGGCGTCCGCCTGCGATACGATCTCGATCGCCGCCGTGTACACCGTTTCGGGAAAGCCGAGCCCCCCGTAGGCCCGCGGGATCGTCATGCCCATGATCTGGGCGTCTTCGAGGTCCTTCAGGTTCCGCTTCAGCCCCTCCGGGAAGATCACCGTGCCGTTCTCGCACGCGCAGCCGACCTCGTCCACCTCCGCGGCGCGCGGGGCGATGCGGTTGGCCGCGATCTCGCCGACCGGGTCCTTCAGCATCTCCAGGTAGGTCGCCTTCGCCTCGTCCGCGCTCTCGTAGGGGCAGTCCGCGGACCCGATCGTCTCCTTCACCGCGAGCACCTTCTCCCAGTCCACCATCTGCTCCATGATGAACTGCAGGTCCTTGTTCTCCGTGTAGAAGTTCGGCATGTCTCAGCCTTTCAGCAGGTTCGTCAGTTTCGGCACGATGACCTTGAGATCGCCGACCAGCCGGTAGTGCGCGATGCGGAAGATCGGCGCGTTGGCATCCGTGTTGACGGCGACGATCTTCCGGGCGTCCATCATGCCCACGCGGTGCTGGACGGCGCCGCTGATTCCGCAGGCGATGTAGACCTCCGGCCGCACGGTCGCGCCGGTCTGCCCGATCTGGTGATCGGCCGCCAGCCAGCCGGCGTCCACCACCGCCCGCGTGGCGCCCACCTCGGCGCCCAGCGCCCGGGCCAGGTCGCGCACGAGGGCGAGTCCCTCCGCGCTGCCGACCCCCGCGCCGGCGGCGACGATGATCTTCGCGTCCTTCAGGTTGACGGTCTTCGTCGCGACATCCCTGCGGAGCACCCTCGAGACGAGGTCGTCGGGCGTCAGGGCCACCGCCTCGGCCGCCGCCACGCCGCTGCGGGCCGCGTCGGCGGCGGGAGCCGGCGCGGCGCCGTCGCGCAGGGTCGCGATGAGCAGGGCCCCCTTCGCGGCGGCAAAAGTGGTCATGACCTTGCGATCGAAGCCCGCGCGGCGGGCGACGACCGCGTCGCCGTCGAGCGCCACGCTGTCGCAATCCAGCGCCACGGCCGCCCCCAGGTGCGCGGCCAGCGCCGGCGCGAGGTCGTCGCCGATCGTGGAGGCCGGCATCAACAACGCGGCGGCGGGATGGCGGGACGCCCACCCCGCCACCACCGTGCGGAAGGGGCGCGTCACGTACGCCGCCAGCTCGGCATCCTCCGCCACCGTCACCTCGTCGGCGCCGCAAGCGAAGAGGCGTTCCGCCTGCTCCCGCACGGCCCCGCCGGCCAGCAGGCACTTCACCCTGCCCCCCGCGCCGGCCAACTGGCGGGCCGCAGCGAGGCTCTGGAGGCTGACATCGTGCAGCGCACCGTCGGCGACCTCCGCAAACACAAGCACATCCGCCATGGCCCTACTCTCCCTTCAGCACTTCGTCCAGCATGGCCCTGAGGGCCGCGGGATCCTCGGGATCCACTGTCTTCGATTCGATCACGCGGGGCGGGATGGACTCCATCTTCACCGTCCGCGTGGTCGCCGCCGCCGCCGGATCGGCCACACCCGCCTCGGCCGCCGTGAGGGCCGGGATCTCCGCCTTCTTCATCTTCAGCTTGAGCATCGCCTTGGCGCTTCGCGGGGTGCGCGGGTCGTCCTCCAGCAGCGCCACGCCGATGGAGAGAAGGGCGGGAAACTTGACCTCGACGAACTCGTAGCCCATCTCCACCGCCCGCTTGGCGACGGCTCGGCCGACGGAGATCTCCTCGATCGCATCCACCCAGCTCACCGGGTCGATCCCGAGCGCCGCGGCCACATGCGCACCGAGCTGGGAATTGTCGCCGTCCACCACCGATGTGCCGACGAGCACGAGGTCGAAGGCGCCCGCCTTGCGCACCGCGCCCGCGAGCAGGGCGCCCAGGGCCTGGCTGTCCAACCCGGCCGGGTCGATGTTGACCTGCAGCACCGCGTCCGCCCCGCGGTACAGGCACTCGCGGAGCACCTCCACGCCGCGCGGGACGCCCACCGCGATCGCCGTCACCTTGCCGCCGTGCGCGTCCTTGATGCGGAGGGCGGCTTCCAGGGCATTCAAGTCCTCCGGCTCGAAGCGGGTCATCATCGCCCCGGCCTTGATCGCGCCCGCCTCATCCAGCGGACTTGCGATCAGGTCGCGCGTGTCCCACACCTCGCGGACGATGGCAATCAGGTTGTAGCTCATGCTGAGGCTCCTACAGTCCGGAGTCTGAAGTCCGTGGTCCCAAGTCCGCAGCCGTGCCTTTCGGCGCTTTCCTGCCTCTGACGGCGCGAACGAGGCCGTTCAGCACCTTGCCCAACTCGGCCGCCCGTTCGACCATTGCTCCGTGGTCGGTCAGGTGACCCAGCCGCATCGCCAGGCCGAGCTGGCACCGACGTTGGCGTGATGAACCACAGGCGGGAAGCGAAGGAAGTCGTTCTCGGTTTTGTACGCAGCCTTCCACATTGTTGCCGGCAACTGACAGAGCTGCCTGCCGGACCTGCGCCGACAGGCCACGGGGCTCCTCGCGGGGGAACGCCCCTGTCGCCCGATACGGGTCGAGGACCAATTCATCGGCCAAGGTAAACGCCTTCCGTTTCGTGTGATCTCGCGCTTTCACATCATCCAGTTAAGCCGCAATGAGTCAGGCTTCAGTCCTCAGACTCCCGACTTCGGACTTCGGACTTCATCCCCCTATCCGTACCGATACTTGACCCCCTTGCCGCCGTCGGGCTGCTTCCATTCCACGCCCTCGTCCTCGGCCGCCTGCCGGCAGGTGCCGCACTCGAGGCAGTTCTCGTGCGACACGGTCACCTTCGCGGGATCGTTCGGATCCTGCTTGTACACCTCGGCCGGGCAGATCTTGAGGAGCTTCCGCCCCTGGGTCTGCCTGAGCTTGCCCTCGTCCACCTTGATGTGAGGGTGAGCGGCGTCCGGCTCGTACTTCGTGCGGTAGAGCTTGTCCGCCAGCGTCAGCTTCTCGTTCTTGTCCTCGCTCATGTCGCCGATTCCGCGGTCCCGACCGGACCGAATGGACCTAGGCCAGATGCCGCGCGCGGATCAGGTCACGCGCGGCCTGGAGCTTCGGCAGACCCTTCAGGAAGTCGCGAATGGCCTGCTTCTTGGTTTCAGATTTCGTACGGTACGCCACGGAGAAGAGGTCGACCAGCATTCGATTGACCTTTTTCGGGTAGAGCGAGAGAAGGTTGGGGGTCGTCGCCAGCACCTCCGGCACCTTCCGGAACCGCCGGAGATCCTTCAGCACCACGCCGTTTTCCAGCCGGGTCCGGTAGGCCGACAGCGCCGTCTTCGAGAAATCGCCCTTCCGCTTCGCCTCGACGGCCGTCTCGCCGGCGAACCGGCCGGACTCCATGGCGTGGTTGGTGCCTTCCTTGTAGAGCGACATGTTCACGAAGCCGGCCGCGTCGCCCGCGATCATCACGCCGTGGCCGTGCAGCTCGCCCACGGCGTCGTAGCCCCCCTCGGGGATCATATGCGCGGAGTATTCGAGCAGCTCGCCTCCGCGGATGTACCTGCGAACCACGGGGTGCGCCTTGAAACGGTCGATGACCTCGTTCGGGCTGAGGCCCGCCTGCGTGAGCGACTCGATGCGGGCGGCGAAGCCGAGGTGGATCGACTCCTTCGCCGTGTAGAGGAATCCCCCGCCGATGAGCCCGTCAAACGGCATGCCGAAGAAATCGATGGCCACGCCTTCGTTCGCCTCCAGGTTGAAGCGGTCCTCGATCTTCTCCCGCGGCAGTCCGATGATCTCCTTCACGCCCACGGCGTATTCCTGTTTCACCGGGCCCGCCTGCAGGCCGAGGGCGGCCCGGGCGCATTCGCTGACAAGGCAGTTGGCGCCGTCGGCCAGGATCACGGTGTCGGCACGGAACTCCTCGTCGCCCCGCAACCGCACACCGACCGCCTTCTTCTCGCCGCCGGACTCCTCATAGATCAGGTCGTCGACCACCATGCCCTCAACCAGGTTCGCCCCGGCGGCCTCCGCCTCCTTGGAGAACCAGCGGTCGAACTGGGAGCGGTGGACGATGAAGGTGTTGTTGTAGGGGGGCTCGGACCACGCCTCCGCCCCGAAGTCGAGGGCGATATGCTCCTGCCCGCCGAGGAACACCAACGTCCGGCGCGAGACGGTTCGCTCGATCGGCGCCTTCTCGAAGAACCTGGGCATCATCTGGTTAAGGATGGTGCCATAGAGCAGGCCGCCGACGTTCTTGGCGCCGCAGTACTCCCCCCGCTCGACGACCATGACCTCCAGCCCGGCCTTCGCCATCACGTAGGCAGCCGAAAGCCCCGCCGGCCCGCCGCCGACGATGATCGCGTCCATTTTAACCTGATCGTCCGAACTCATTCCGCCTCGTCTTGAAACCTAAGGCGGCGAGCCGCAACCCAACGGTCCTGGCCGCTCAACGCTTCCACCTCGATCCGTCCGTTTTTCCGTGCAACCGCGCCGCCTTCTGAGATGGTTCCCCCGCCTTTCGCAACGGAGAACCCTCACGCGGAACATCCTAGGCATCTGCGTATCGCGTCTTGGCGGAACAATCCTGAAAAGGCCGGTTCTTATGCCCTGCCGAGGGGAAGATTGTCGAGGAAATTCACGCCTCGAGAGGATCGATCACCTCGAAAAAACCGAAGGACTCGAAGTCTCTCACATTCCGCGTGTAAAGACAGGTGACGCCGTGGGCATGCAACGTCGCAGCCAAGATGGCATCGAACACGAGCAGACCCCCTCTATCCGGACACTTGAGAAGGAGACGAACCACGTTTGGCCAGAGTTTCGCCTCATATCCGCAGTGCAATGCAGCACCGCCTGACCGCAGGAACTCGATCTGCTCAATCGCCCGCGCGGCACTCAGCGGTTCCGCACATACCGCAGGATTTCGAAGTGCGCGGTAGAGTTCGAACAGAGTCTGGTCGGCCAGAACCCATGAGTCGCGCTCCTTCATGAGGCGGTCGTAGATGGCATAGGCTCGCTTGTGCCCGGCAGCTTCTTCGTCCAAGGCATGCAGCAGCACATTGGTATCAACGCTGTTCATGCCGCACCGTTGCCGCCTGCGTAGATCAACTCCCTCAGCCGGTCGGGATCTGACGTCTTGAGGCCAAGGCGAAAAGTGGGGAGAATCGCATCCGGCAACGGAGCCGACCGGTCCGCCTTCATCGCAAGCCAATCCTCCGTCGCCCGCCGGACAATGTCACTCATCGGGCGATCCTCCGCCTTCGCCCTCTCCCGCAACCGCCGCATGGTCGGTTCGGGAAACAGGACCTGCATCTTTTTCATGGCTCCATTATAAGCATGGAGCCATAGCAGTCAATGGGTGCGTGTTACGCGTTGAGCGTCGGTGTGCCTTATCGACTGACAACCCATCGTGCGATACGAGTGTCAAACGCGCCAACGCGTCACCCGATTGGGATTGGGAGTTGGAGTTGGAGGCCGAACGAGTTCATTCCACCGTGAACTCGGTCCGGTCGGCGCGGCCGCTCTCGTCGGCGCACACCGCGACATGGCGTCCTTTGGCGAGGGGCCAGAAGATCGGGGCGGCGGAGGCGGCGCGCCCCAGGGGACGGTCGTCGAGAAACCAGTGCAGCGCCCCTGCCCCTCCGTCGGCCAGCAGCGGCAGGTCCTGCGCCGACCAGCCCTCGATGTAGCGAAAGACCGTGCCTGACACTGGCGACCGGATGCGCGGTCCGGCGGTCGCCGCTGTAGCCGCGGAAACCGGCCCGCGCGCGCGCCGCAGGAATGCCTCCACCTCCGGCGGCCACGTTTCGATCGAAGCCTGCCTTGGGCCGCCGACGCCGTCGCTGACCGCCGGCCGACGGCGGTGCACACTGCAGGGCTCGAACGATGACACCCCCGCGATGTACCAGTCCTGCGTCCGCCGCGGGCAGTCCGCCCCGCAGGGCCGACCGCTCGCGGCGCACACGTCGCGCGCCTTCACGCCATCCGGCCGGGCGAACCAGGGACCATCGCCTCCGGGGTAGATCTGACGAAACAGATCCCACGCCAGCGGCACGGCCACGCGAGCGCCGACGAGATGCGGCGAGGGTGTTCCGTCCGGATTGCCGATCCACACCCCAATCACGTACTCGGGATTCCACGCCACCGCCCACGCGTCGCGCAGCCCCGCCGAGGTGCCCGTCTTCCACGCCATCGGCGGAAGACGAGCATCGGCCAGATGGCCCGCGGTGTCCATGGACCGTTCCTCCCCGCCGAGCATGTCGCTGATCATCCACGCCGCCTCCGCCGAGAGGACGCGGGATGCGACGGGCGGGCGGCCGTCCTCGTCCATGCGCCAGGGCTGGTAAACCCCGCCCCTCGCGAAGGCGGCGTACGCGTTGGCCAGGTCCAGCAGCCTCACCTCGCCGTTGCCCAGCGCGAGCCCGAGACCGTACTCCGCGGCCGGCCGCGACAGCGTGCCCATGCCGAGGCGACGCAGCAGGGCGTGGAAACCGGGCCCGCCGCACTCCTCCGCGAGGGCAAGCGCCGGCATGTTGAGCGAAAGGACGAGCGCGTTCCGCGCGGACACCAGCCCGAGGTACTCTCCGTCGAAGTTGGCGGGCGTCGCATCGGCGTACACCCGCGGCACGTCGGCCACCGTCCGGCCCGGCGTCAGCCGACCCTCGTCGATCGCTATCGCGAACAGGAAGGGTTTGAGCGTTGAGCCGGCGGAACGCGGCGCCAGGGCGCCGTTCACCTGCCCGGCCCGGCGGGCATCGGCATAATCCGGCGATCCGACCAGCGCCCGCACCGCGCCCGTCCGCACCTCGATCGCCACCACCGCGCCGCCACGCACACCCGACCCGCTCAGCTCCGCCGCCTGCCGCGCCAGCGTGGTCTCGGCGGCGGCCTGGAGCCGCGAATCGAGCGTCGTGCGTCGCTCGATCCCGGCGCCCGGCGCCATGGACACGCCGGCCGTGCGCAGCGCCAGGTCGCAGAAGTGGGGACCGCGGAACGGGTACGCCGCCGGACGCACGCGCACGATTTCCTCCGCCGCCGCCTCGCGCTCGGCGGCCGAGATCATCCCGCAGGCCACCATGCGATCGAGCACGTACCGCTGCCGCAGGCGGGCGCGTCCGAGGTGACGGTCGGGCCGGAGGCGCGCGGGGGACTGGGGCAGGCCGGCCAGCAGCGCCGCCTCGGCGAGACTCAGATCGCGCGCCGCCTTGCCGAAGTACCGCCGGCTCGCCGCCTCGATGCCGACGATGTTGCCGCCGAAAGGCGCGCGGTTGAGGTAGTGTGCGAGGATCTCCTCCTTCGAACAGCGGCGCTCAAGCTGCAGGGCGCGGAAGGCCTCCACGATCTTCGTGCCGAGGTGGCGCCGACGGGGTTCCAGCAGGCGGATGACCTGCGTCGAGAGGGTCGAGGCGCCGGAGACCGTCCGGCCCGCGCCGAGGTTCTGGCCCAGGGCCCGGATGACCGCCAGCGGATCGACGCCGGGATGGCGGTAGAACCGCCGGTCCTCCGCTGCCACGATCGCCCTGGCGATCCAGTCGCCCGCCTGCGGCCGGTAGATCGGCCGGCAATCCAGGTCGTCCGGCCCGAGTTTCACGCGGAGCGGACGGCCTTCGCGATCGGTCAGCAGCGTGGTCGCGGGATAGGTCGCCAACTCCGCCTCCGACAATGGAAAGACGAACCATGCGACAGCGAAGGACAGGCACGCCCCCGCAATCCCCGTCGCCGCGCGCCGCAGAAGCCGGTTCGGACCTGATCGTTTGGTCGCAGGCATCAGAGTTCAGGGTTCAGTGTTCGGTGTTCAGTGTTCAGTGTTCGGTGTTCAGTGTTCGGTGTTCGGTGTTCAGGGTTCGGTGTTCGGTGTTCGGTGTTCCGTCTTCCGTGTTCCGTCTTCCGACCCGCCCTCCGCGGGCCAACCGTGCGGCCCGCTCACGGCCGGACCTCCACGCTCCCGCGACCGTTGACGCTCCGAATCGCAGGATCGTACATCGCCTCGGCCATGACGGCGGGCACCACGAAGCGGCCGGGCGTCACGGCGCGCGCCGCGTAGTAAAACACCGCCCTTCCGGTAACCGCGCCGCTGAAGAGCAGAAGCCGGTCGTCACGCGCGTCACGGTGGACGCACCACGCGCTCTTCTCGTCAATCCACGGCACCACTTGCGCGGTGGCCAGGCGGGCGTTCTCGATTTCGAGGCCGGCCGGCAGCAGGTCCGTGAGGACGAGGTTGTCCAGCGATCGGCCACCCGTGTCGACGGTCAGCCGCACGATGACCATGTCGCCTTGCGCGAACACGTTCGTCGGCCATGGCCGGCCCTTGACGTCCAACCATTCCCGCCGGACACTGAAGCCGCGATCCTCCTCCGCGGCCGTGCCGTCCGCCGGCACGCCTTCGACGCGGGCTCCGTAGAAGCACCGGCCGGGCCCCGCGTTCTCGATCGTCAGCGCCGCGACGCTGCCGGGTTCCTTCGAGGACCAGCGCAGTTCCTTCGTCTCGCTGAATTCCACCGCCGGCTGTCCGGCCGCGACGAGCCGTCCACGGAAGGGCGTGCGATCCGCCGGCACAAGCCGCGCGAACTTGCCGAGCGCGACGAGCGCCGCCGCGTTGTCCTGCGTCGTGAACCATGTGCCGTCGACCTGGAGCGATTCCAGCCGCTTGACCAGCAGCGGCACGGACGCCGCCCGCGGGTCGATGTCGAGCCAGGCCGACAGCGCCAGCGCCGCATCGCGAACCGGGCTGTTGAGGCAGGCGCCGAGACGGCGGGTCGGCGCCGGCGCATCCGCAAGGCCGAGGCCTTCGAGCAGCGGCGCGCCTTCCCGCGGCCGCCCGCCCAGCATCAGGGCCGCCGCCAGATGCGCCCGCGCCCCGGCGCGCAAACGGGGCGCGACCTCGCGCAGGCGGCCGGCCCAGCCGTGTTCCGGTTGTCCCGCCAGCGCCAGCACGTGGCATGCGTAGGCCCGTTCCTCCATGTCATCCTGCCAGGGATCGCGCGAGGGGTCGGCATCCATCGGCGGCGCCATGTCCAGCCGGTTACGCAGCGCGACCAGTGCGGCCTCCAGGCGATCGGGCGGCATCGGCACGCCCGCCTTCCGCGCCTCCACCAGGAAGTGCGTGGCGTAGATGCCGGTCCAGCCGGCATTCAGCGTCGAGTAGGGCCACGGCGAGAAGCCCCCGCCCGTCTGCTGCATCGACAGCACGCGCCAGACCGCGGCCTGCACCAGGGGGGCGGTTTCCTCCTCGCCCATGGACTGCGCGTGGAGCCGGTTGGCCAGATCGGCCAGGTAGAGCAGCGGGAAGCCCTGTGAGGCCGTCTGTTCGAGACAGCCGTAGGGGTAGTGCAGGAGGTAGTCGAGCGCCCCCTTGAGCTTCACGTCCGGCTGCGCCGACGCCCACAGGTCGAAGTGCACCGTTTCCGCCAGCCAGTTCGTCGGGGCCGTCAGGATCGCCGATGCCCCGCCCTCCACGGCCCCGGACGACGCGCGCGACACCGGGGCGACCGCGGGCCTCACCGCCAGCTCGATGGACTCCGAGTAGCGCTCCTCTCCCGCCTCCACCGAGATCGCGCAGACCGCCTTCCCCGGAACGCGGCCGGCCCGCAGCGGGATGGCCAGGTTCTCCGACCCGCCGCTCTTCATGCGCACCGTCCGGGCGGCCTCGCCGGCCTGCAGGGGGCCCCCGCAGGTCACCGTCACCTGCACGTCGCGGTCGGCACCGGTGTCGTTGAAGATCGAGAGCCCGAGGACGCATTCGTCATCCGGCGCGAGGAAACGCGGAAGGGCGGGCTGCACGACCAATGGACGCCGCACCTTCACGGCGCACTGGCCGGAGCCCAGCCGCTCCGCGGTCCACGCCACGGCCATCAACCGCAGCTCGCCCGTGAACTCCGGCACGTCAAACACCACCTCCGCCTCGCCGTTCGTGCCGGCGCGCACCGCCGTCGCCCACAGCGCCACCGGCTTGAAGCGGTTCGCGCGGATCGGATTCAGGCGCCGCCGCAGCAGCGCGCCCGCCCCGCCCGGCGCGTGCGACGCGCCGGCGGCCTCCGCCTCGATCTCGGGCATCAGGGCGGAGTACAGGTCGAACCACTCCACCCCGAGGGCCCGTTGACCGAGGAAGTACTTCAGCGGCGACGGCGTCGCGAAATCGGTGAGCGCGCAGATACCCTCGTCCACCGCGGCCACCACGGCGTCGCCCGCGACCGGCCGGCCTTCCGCGTCGGCCAGGCGGAGTTTCGCCGCGAGGCGGGTCCGCGGACGGACGGTCCCCGGCGCCTCCAGCGACATCTTGATCTCGCGATCCGGCGGAACGACCCTGAGGGGAACGGCGCCGGCCGCGCGATGCGCGGTCCACACCGACTCCGCCACCGCCGGCCGGATCAACACCACGGAGCAGTAGACGTTCGGCGACCATTCCGGCCGGACCTCGATCTCCACTTCCGCGGTGTTCCGCTCCAGACGCACGACCCGCGTCGTCAGCACACGGTCGGATTCGACGCTCAGCAGCGCGGCGCCGGCGAAGGGCGCCTTGATCGCGAGACGCGCCCGATCGCCCGGCGCGTAGCGCTCGCGGTCCAGGCTCAGGGCCACGGTCTCCGGCTTGTCCTTCGCCCAGTCCACCCACTCCTGTCCCGCCGCGGCCGAGAACAGCCGCAGGCTCGACGCGGCGGCGGTGAACGGATCGTTGACCGAGAGCAGGTACTCGCCCGCCCGCTCCGCGCACACCGCCGCCTCTCCGCGGCCGTCGGCGAGGCGGATCTTGCCCTCCTGCTCGGTGGTCGCGTGGGACTCCGACTGGTAGGAATAGCTGCCGTCGGAATTGCGGCGCAGGACGGTGGTCCACTGCACGCGCGCGAGCGTGAACTGCAGGGGGTTCTCCGGCTGGATGGCCTTTCCGTCGGGCGAGACCAGGGCCACCGCGACACGCTGCGTCTCGCCGGCGCGCACGTGTCCCCCTTCCACCGCGGGCCGCAGGCCGATGTAGTGCGGGTAGACGTCGATGGTCATCTCCGCCGTCGCGGACACCGCGCGGCCGCTGGTCTCCACGACCGTCGCACCGAGATCGGCGCGCACCGCCGCCGGCGGCCGCCAGCTCGCGGACGGTTCGGCCCTGAACGACGCGCGGCCGTCGTCATCGAGCGCGTTCCGGCCCAGCTCGACGAAGACGGGCGAGAAGCGGCGGGTCTCGTCGCCGAACCGCCAGCCCTCCCACCCCGCCGGCTTGAACGGAACGGCGGTGAAGTACGCGCGTCCGTTGACGGCCAGGCCGCCGGCGGCGCGACCGAAGAGGTGGCGCGCCGCGACGTGGAAGTCGATGGGCGCGGCGGCCGAGGCGCGGGCGGGCGGCTCTTCGAGACGGACGGCGATCTGCGGCGGCACGAAATCCTCCATGGCGATGGACGTCGCGCCGAGCGGCTTGAAGGTCCCCGGCAGCGCCAGCTCGAGTCGGTACGCGCCGGTCGGCAGGTAGTCCGGCAGCGTCACGGCGCACTCGGTCGCGCCGACCCCGTCAAGCATGCCGGGAAAGTCCTTGAACATCCGCCCGTCGGGCCGCCGCACGCGCAGCAGCACGGGGAACGGTTCCGGCGGGCGCAACCCGGCATCGCGCACCAGCGATTTCACATGCGCCGTCTCGCCCGGCCGGTAGATCCCGCGGTCCGTGAACACGTAGGCCTCGCACGGCCCGTCCAGGTACGGCCGGCCGGTGGCGGACTCCGGATGGGCGACCGACGTATCGGGTCCCAGCACGAGGAACGACCGGTCGCCCCCCGCCGCCGCCGTCACGAGAAAGGGCGCCGTGTTTGTCGATCCCGGAGGCACCGGCAGGAAGGCCAGCCCGTCGCTTCCGGCACGGGCGCGGGCCATCTCCGCGTTGTTCATCCCGTACAGCGCCACGTCCGCGCCGGCCGCGGGCTCGGCGGTGCGCAGCCGGTTGACCCACGCCCAGACGCCGTCCCTGGCCCGACGCGCCGCGAGGCCGAGATCGGTGACCACGACCAGGCGGTCGGACGGCGAGAGGTCCTTGGCCTCCGCGCTCAGCAGGAAGACGCCGTGCGGATCGTCGCCCGCCAGCTCGCGCAGGTGGACCGACAGCGTCTGTTCCGCGTTCGGGCGATCCGCCAGCTCGTACGTCCGGCCGCGGGATGCGCCGGTCAGGTGATCGGCGATTTCCCGGGGCTGGTTCGCGTAGGTCGAGGCGTAGTTCCCGGTCTCCCGCATCGCGAGGAACACGAGGTTCTGCGGCAGCACGCGGCGCGCGGCCACGCGGCACTCGCGGACGTTCATGGTCGAAACGGGGACGCGGAGGCTCCCTCCCGGCGAGAGATAACGCCCGCCGGCGGCAACCGCCAGCGCAGGCGTGCGGTTGGGCAGCTGCACGTGCCGGACGATCGGCTTCTCGATCCGCCGCCCGTTGACCGACGTCAGCCCCGGCCGGATCGTGAGGGCATACGGCGTGCCCGGCTGGAACTCGCCGCTCAGCGTCACCCCCCCACCCTGCCAGGTGTACAGCGGGCTGACCGTGAACTTGGCCGGCGGCTGCACCGCGAGGCACCCGGCGGCGCCGTTGATCTCGACGGCCTCGGAGAAATAGACATCGATGGCGCACGGCTCGAACGAAGGCGAGCGCGCGTGGATGCGGCGCAGCGCGAAGCCTTCGATCACCGCAAGGTCGGTCGCGAAGCCCTCCCGCATCGGGAGCGTGCCGTCCGCCGGCGGCAGGCCTTCCCGGATCGACAGGCGCAGCTTTTCGTGCATGACGGGCGCGGTCTCGATAAGCAGGTTGGTGGATACGGCAGGCCCCGCGGCGTGGAATCCGATGCGGCGATCGTTCGACGCCAGCGACACGTGCCGCTCCAGGTCGGCCGCATGAACCGGCGCGTTGAACGATAGCGCCAGGACGAGCTCCCGGTCGGGCTTGAGCGCCACCTGCGTCACCGCCGTCACCTTGAGCGGCTCGGTCTGCACGCGGAAGACATGCTCACCGGCCAGCTCGCGGCCGTCGGCGGTTCTGAGCCGGTCGGAGAGGGCGACTTCGTACGTCCGGGCCGCGGGCCAGGGCATGTCCGGGGTGAAGGCGAGACGGCGGGCGGATTCCCACGCGCATCGCCCGGGCACGGGCGGCGATACGCGTACCGGCGAGGCGCCGGCGGAATCCGGCGCCATGTCGGCGCTGAACTCCCACGCCAGCGGCTGGCGGTCGGAGACGACCGCGTTGTCGTCCGCCGAGAACGCGGCCACCTGCGCCCCGGCCGCCACGACGGCGCGGGAACGGCCCTGGCTCCAATGCCAGACGGCCCAGCCGTTCAGCACGAGGAAGGCGCAGGCGAGGGCGAACCAGCGTCCGCCGCCCCTCGGCGGCGCCGCCGATCCGCCGGCCGCGGGCGGCATGTCCGGCGGCGGCGCCGCCTCGGCGCCGAACTGCTCCGGCGCGTCCATGCCGGCCAAGACGGTCTCGATCTGTTCCGGCGTGGGGTCGCCCGCGCCGCACGCCGCCCGCAGGGCCTCGTGGATGTGGGTCTCCAGGTCGCACAGCAGCTCGCGCCGCGCGGCGTCGGACCGCGCGGGCAGCCGGGCCGCCACGTCGTCCAGGTACCGTTGGATTCGTTCCCGTGATTCCGCCGAGAGGTTCATGCGTTCTTCCCCGTTTCCTTGCGGTTTCGAAGCTTGTCGATCGCGGTCGCCAGCAGACTCCAGTAGGCGTTCATTTCCGCCACGCGGGCGCGTCCGAGGGGGGTGAGCGCGAAGTAGCGGCGCGGCGGACCTTCGGACGACGGCACGTCGCGCACCTTGAGGAGCTGTTCGGCCCGCAGGCGGCTGAGGATCGGGTAGGCCGTGCTCTCCGAGACGGCCAGCTCCTCGATCCCCTTCAACTCCTGTACGATTTCGTAGCCGTAGCTCTCGCCGCGCCGCAGGACGTTCAGGAGGCAGAACTCGAGCAGTCCCTTCCGCAACTGCGTGATCCATGCGTTCATGAGGCTACTCCGCTATACGTACTACGCAATAGGTACTACGTAGTGCGGAATAGTGCAAGCCCAAAATGACGCGGAAAACGGGGCGTGCCCGCGTCCCGGGGTCCACGCCCGCCCGGCCGCGCCCCAACCGGCGGCGGGACCGTTCGCGCTGACCCGCCGGGGGCGAACGCGCATTTCGTGTTCGTGCGCCCGCCGCGCGGGTGGTATACAGGGCGCGCGCCAACGCCATGGCGAGCGAGAGGAGAAGCGATCATGTTCTGCCGGAACCGCGGGAAGCCTCTGGACGACCGCGCCGTGGTCTGCACCGGGTGCGGCGTGCCCCCGCGGATCGAACGCAAGTTCTGCCCCCAGTGCGGCGTCGCCACCGAGGCCGCCCAGGTGATGTGCGTGAAATGCGGCGCCTCCCTCGCGTTCGCCCCCGAGGCCAAATCGAAGATCGCCGCCGGCATACTGGGCATCCTGCTCGGCGTTTTCGGCGTGCACCGTTTCTACCTGGGCTTCGTCGGCATCGGCCTCACCCAGGTACTCCTGTCCACGGTCGGCGGCCTGCTGACCTGCGGGGTCTCGACCTTCGCCGTGCAGATCTGGGGCCTCGTCGAGGGCATCCTCATCCTCTGCGGATCGATGAGCCGCGACGCCCGCGGCATGCCGCTCAAGGACTGAGGCCCGGGGGGGCAACCGCCGCCCGGGCGGGCGGCAAGGGAATACGGAGTCCGGAGTTCAGACCGTGAGTCGCGCGCCTCTGACTCCGACTCGGCTTCGCAGGCGAAATCGCATCCCCATCGCAAGCGACCTCGCAGTCGCGATCTTCAAGCTTCAAGTTCCAAGGCGGCGAGCCGCAACCCAACGGCCCTGGCCGCTCAATGCGCTCACTCCAATCCGTCCGTTCCTCCGTGCGCGCGGTACGCCCAGCACCCGTACCGCGGGCAATCCTGCCCGCGTTCCCTGCGCGCGATGGGTCGGCATGGCGGCGGGTCCGGAGGCCCTGCCCTGGCCGCGGATCGAACCGACAACGGGCAGGGCGCGGCATCCCTGATGCGCCGCCAATGGGGCGACGGCGCCATTCCTCCGCGATGAAGACTGCTCTGCCGCGCGACAGCTGATCCACATAAAGACGTGACTTTGTTGTGACTATTCATAAACTCTGCCTGCATCGGGTCGGATGGCGGGAAGCACATCGGCGGAAGGAGCAGGCGATGAACGTCAGGATGATGTCGGTGGTCGTGTTCGCGGCGGCGTGGTTCGCCGGCGCGGCGCGGGCGGACGAGGCGCGGATCGCGGTGGATGGCGCGCGGGCGGGCGCCGCCGTGGCGCCGACGATGTACGGCATCTTTTTCGAGGAAATCAATCACGGCGCCGAGGGCGGCCTCTACGCCGAGATGCTGCAGAACCGTTCGTTCGAGGAGACCGTGCCGATCGAGGGCACGCGCCTCGAGAACCGCGAGTGCGTGGCCGACGGCAGCCCCCATTACCTCACGGGCAGGAACAAGCGGTGGACCATGCCGTGGAGGTTCCCGTCGCCATGGCCGGCCTGGTCGCTGGAGCCGAAGGGCGCCAAGGCCTCCCTGGACCTGCGCCAGGACAGCCCGGTGCATCCGGCGAACGTGAACTACCTGCGCCTGACCGTCGACGCGGCCGGCCCGGACGCCGAGGTGCGGTTGCTGAACGACGGATTCTGGGGCGTCGCCGTGCGGCAGGGCGAGACGTATCGGCTTTCCTTCTTCGCCCGCGGAGGCGCGGGATTCGGCGGCCGGCTCAGGGCCGGCCTCGTGGCGGGCGACGGACGCACGCTGGCCGAGGCCACGGTCGACGGCATCGCTTCCGGGGGCTGGAAGAAGTACGAGGCGGCGCTTCCAAGCTCCGGAACGGATCGCAAGGCGCGGTTCTTCCTTCAGCCGCTTTCGGCGGGCGCGGTCGATCTCGACGTCGTGTCGCTCTTCCCCGCGAAAACCTTCAAGGACCGCCCCAACGGTCTGCGTCCGGACATCGCGCAGCTCCTCGCCGATCTCCAGCCGGCGTTCATGCGGTTCCCCGGCGGCTGCTACGTCGAGGGCGCGACGTTCGCCAACCGCTACCGCTGGAAGGAGACGATCGGCCCGGTCGAGGCGCGGCCCGGGCACTGGTGCCTGTGGAACTACCGCTCCACCGACGGCATGGGCTATCACGAGTTCCTGGAGCTCTGCGAGGACATCGGCTGCGCGGCGCTCTACGTCGCCAACGCGGGCCTGGGCTGCGAGTTCCGGCACGGCGACTTCCTGCCGGAGGAGCGGATCGACGAGATGACCCGCGACGCGCTGGACGCGATCGAGTACGCCCTCGGGCCGGCGGACTCGAAGTGGGGCCGAGTGCGCGCGGAGAACGGCCATCCCGCCCCCTTCCCCCTCCGCTACGTGCAGATCGGCAACGAGAACCACGGCCCGCGCTACATCCGCAACTACAACCGCATGTACGCGGCGCTGAAGAAGGCGTGGCCGGACCTCGCGTACGTCTTTTGCTGCGGCACCGGCTGGGCCACACCGCCGAACGTCGCGGGCGCGGAGAAGATCGAAATCGCCGACGAGCATTTCTACCGGAACCCGGACTGGATGTTCGACCAGTTCCGCCGGTACGACACGGAATCGCGCGACCGCGGCTTCCACCTCTACGTCGGCGAGTACGCGTGCAACCAGGACGTCGGCAGCGGCAATCACCTGGCGGCGCTGTCGGAGGCGGCGTTCATGATGGGCATGGAGCGCAACGGCGACCTCGTCCGCATGACGAGCTATGCCCCGCTGTTCTTCAACGTGAACCGCCTCGACTGGCCGGTGAACCTGATCGGTTTCGACAACGCGGTGAGTTTCGGCCGTTCGTCCTACCACGTACAGAAGCTGTTCGCCGTCCATCGCCCCGACGTGAACCTGGCCACGGAGTTCAAGGTCGCGACGCCCGCCGCGGCGCCGTCGGAGCCGCACTTCGCCGGCGGGATCGGCCTCGGCACGTGGAAGACCCAGGCGCAGTTCAAGGACATCCGGGTGGAGCAGGACGGGCGGGTCGTCTACGCATCGGATTTCAACAAGGGCGACGGCGAGTGGACGCCCTGCTGGGGGGTATGGAGCGCGGCCGGCGGCGCCTACGTGCAGACCGAGCACACCGGCGAGCGGAAGATCGCGCTGCTCAACAGCTTCACCGGCGGCGCCTACACCGTCTCGATGAAGGCCCGCAAGATCGCGGGCGAAGAGGGATTCCTGATCCCGTTCGCCGTCCGGGATCGCGACCACTACCACCAGTTCAACGTGGGCGGATGGGGCAACCAGGGGCACGCCTTCGAGCGGATCGCCCGCGGCCGGCAGCAGACGATCACCCCGCAAGTCGCGGGGCGCGTCGACGAGGGCCGCTGGTACGAGATCCGGTTGGTGGTGGCGGCCGACCGCGTCGAGGGCTGGCTGGACGGGAAGAAGGTCGGGGAGGTGCGCCCGACCGCATCCGAACCGCGCTTCTACGGACTGGCCGGATACGACCGCAAGGCGGGCGAGGTGGTGATCAAGGCCCTCAACGCGCGCGCGGAGCCCGCCAGGACGCAGTTCGAGCTCGCGGGATTCAAGTCGATCGAGCGCGCGGGCCGCAGGATCACGCTGGAGGGCGATCCGCAGGCGGAGAACACGGTGGAGCATCCGTCGCGGATCGAGCCGAAGGAGACGGCCTTCGACGGCTTCGGGGAGCGCTTTACCGCCGAGCTCCCGCCATGGTCGTTCACGGTCCTGCGGGTCAAAGCGGAGCGATAGCCCGTGCGGAGGGGGACGCCGCACGCCGCCGAAGGTCGGCGTGCCGTGCATGAAAGCCCGACCGCCGGGCGGTGGTTCTGCGATGGCGGATGGGCGTCACGCGGACGCGAACGGCCCAGGGGCGACGCGCTCACGGGGGGGTCTCGTGGAAGTCGAGCGAGATGCGTTTGATCGCGCCCTGGCCGGGGGAGCCGCGGACGATGTGGATCTCATTCTCCCGGCCGAATCGGATCCACGGGGTGAGGTTCAGGCTCGTGAGGGTTCCGACCTCGTGATGGAGGCGCCGCACGAAACGGCCGTTGATCATCACGCCCATGATCCCGCACCGCGTTTCCGTCTCCATGTTCAGCAGGACCGTCTGCCCGGCCAGCGCGGCGTCGACGAGCACGCCCCGCCGGGCCAGCGACCAGCCGCTCCACGGCCCCGGCAGCGCGATGTCAGCGGACTCCCAGACCCGCCCGTCGGATGACGGCGTCCAGGCGCCGGAGAGATCCAGCCGGGTCGTCGGACGCGGGTGATGATTGAGCCAGGCGTTGCCGATGATCCCCGCCACGGGACCGTCGCCGCGCACTTCCAGCGCCAGCAGGTGCGTGCGTCCCGGCCTGAGCCGCGCGGTCAGATCGCACGCGGTCAACGAGCTGCCCTCGGCCACCGGCTCGCCGTCGAGCCATACGCGCATGCGCCCCCGGACCGCCTCGTGCATCCAGCTCGCGATCCACAGCCGGATCTCGCCGCCGGTCCAGCTTCTCGGCACGGCAAACGCCTTGCGGAAGAAGGCGCGATGGGTGTCCCGCTCCTCCGGAACCAGCCAGTTCCCGAGATCGGACATCTCCCACTGGCGGTCATCCAAGCCCGGGATGGCCAGCGCCGACTGGTCATCGGGCGCCTCTTCGGCCAATGGCCGCATTCGCCAATCCGTGGTCAGCGCGAGGGTGTCGGCCGGGCGATAGGGAGGCAGCCGCCGGCGGGGTGGCGTCGTCCCGCGCCACCAGCCGCGTTGGAGGTTCAGCCAGTCGAGAGGCGCCGCGCAGACGTCGGCCCGCGGCGTCAGGAGAATGCGGATGTCGGACGGCCCGAACTCCAGGTCCGAAGTCCGGCACTCCGCACCAACATGGACAAGCGGCACCTCCCGCCCGCTCTGCAGGTCAAGGCAGAACGAAGGGCGATGGCCCTCGCGGAACGCGAGGCTGGACCGGTTCCCCTTCTCCCGGTCCCGGTTCCACAGCACCCACAGGTCGTACAGACCGTTGTTGCTGATTTCGTGCGTCGAGAGGATGGCCTCCTCGGGGGCGCAGCCGGGAAGGGGCTCGATCTTCAGCCACTCGAACACCTGCCGCAGAAGGAACGGGCTGTGGTTGTACGTGCAGCCGACCGCGAGCACCGCGCCCCGGCCCATGCGCCGGAGCCCGATCGCGGTCGAACCGTCGGGCCAGAGCAGGAGATCCTGGCCATCGGAGGTCGTCTTGCGCATGTGCAGGCCGAGGCGGTTGAGCTGGCGGTCGTCCCAGTCGGATTCGCGGAAGACCTCCTGCCCCTCGGCGAAGGTCATCCTCTCCTGGGCGGGATGCGCCGTGATGCGCTCCACCGAGTAACCCGTCAGCCGGCGGATCGGCCACGCGTCGGCCTTCTCCAGCGTGTGCCGGCCCGTCTCGCCAGTCGTGATGAAGACGCCGCCCCGTCGGACCCATGCCTCGAGGTCGGCCACGGACTTCTCGTCGAGCACGGGGCTCTCCGTGTCGACGACCACGCGGTAGCGGTCGGCGGAGCCCCGGGCAAAATCGCGGAGGCTGACGGCGTCGAGGTGGTACTCCTCATGCAGGGCGAGATTGGGCTGCATCAGGTACCCGTTGTGCCCGCCCCACGGCCAGCCCAGCAGGTTGTCGACGTCGTCGTCGAAGAGAATGGCCGCGTCGGCGGCGGGCACGTGCATCTTGCCCAGGGCGGCAAGCATCGGCTGGTGCGCCTCGAACCACGGGCGGATGTCGTCGCTCCAGTACACGTCGCCGATGTGGATGAAGTAGTGGATGGCGTGGACGCCCTCGGTCAGCCAGTGTCCGAGGAAGTGTTTGAACTCCGGGAGCGTGCGCGCCGGCCCGCCCGGTTCGGCCGAGACCGGCAGGTGGGCGGCGCGCATCATCATGGGCAGTTGCTCGGCCCACCAGCCGGCCATGTAGCCGGTGTTGTGAAAATGTCCGCCATAGTCCTCGCACAACGCCTTCATTCCTCCGATGAACGCATCGGGCGCCATGCACACGACCGGGCGGTCCGGATCGACCTCGCGGATGGCCTCCAGGCTGCGGCGGCAGGCCTCCTCGCGCGTCCATGCCTGCCAGCGGGTGAAATCGACCCACTGGGCATTCAGCGACTCGCCGAGATGGGGATACGTGGCGGGTGCGCGGCCGGTGAGGTAGACGCGGTAGCCGAGGAAATTCTCCGGCAGCCGGAGGGCGAGAAGGTTGTCGCCCTCCTTCAGCGCGCCGGCGACCTCCGCGACCGTCCAATGGCGGATCCCGCGCACGATCGGTTCGCCGACCTTCCGCCCGTTCAGGTAGATCGGACACGGCTCATCCCGGCCGCGGTTGAGCGAGAAGACGTACAGCCACGCGCGCGGGCGGGTGGCCGTCCATCCGGGCGGCACGGAGAAGTGTCGCCTCCAGACCGCGGGCCGACGGGGCTGGAACATGGCGATGTCCGAGTGCGGCGCCGTCAGGACGGGCCACGCGTCGTCCGGCAGGTCCGGCCTGTACCAGTCTTCGGGCGCCGGGATCGTCGGCGCCGCCTTGCCGTCCGCGAACTCCTCGTGCCGCACCCGCCAGTCGCCCCCGAGGTCGAGGGCGTCGGCGTCGAAACCGAAGAAGTGAACCAGCTCCGGGACGCGGACCTCGTTCCAGGACTTCAACGCATCCGCCCGCCCATGCCAGCGTGCGCTCACGCTACGCAGCGAGCCGTGGACCGTCTTCAGGTAGGCGCGGTAGGAGCGGTCGGACTCGGGGCCGTATTCGGTCAGGATGTCGTGCTCGCCATGCCGCAGCTCGCCGTGCGGCTCCAGGTACGCGATGGCGGTCTCCGCCTTGGAGTAGCGGCGCCACGTCTGCTGGAGGACCGCCATCTCCGCGTCGAGCGCCGCGCCGGCGGACCATGAAAGGTGCCCCAGCCCCGCATGGCCGGCGTCGCCCGCCGTGTAGTAGCCGCCGCAGTATCCGGGCATCCGCATCTGCGTTTCACCGCGAAAGCGGTTGAGCAGCCACACGCCGTTGTCGAAGAGCTGCGTGTTGATCGCCACCGGCAGGTTCCGCCGGCCCGCCGCCCGCGCCGCCCAGTCCCAGAACGGCTCGTTCGTCAGGCCGTCGGCGAAATCGCACCGTTCGTCGCCGCTCCAGACGACGAGACCGGACTCGTTGCACCGCTTCGCGAAATCGAACTCGGCGGCCAGGTCATGGTCTCTCCATTCGGTCCCCGGCCGGTGCTGGAACGGCCAGTAGTAGAACCGGAATCCGTGCCTGTCCCAGGAGTCCAGGTACATGGGCACCTTCTCGCGCGGCGTCAGTTCCGCCCCCGCCAGTTTCCGTTTGACGGCCGCCAGCCCGTGCCGCAGCTCCCCGGACGAGGGCGCGGACACGACGAACACGGTCCGGCCGTTGCGGAACGCGCAGATCATACCCTGGCGCGGAATCGCGGCGACCGGCAGCGGAACGCCATCGACCGTCAACCGTTCGTCCGCAACCTCACCCAGCAGGTGGAGGTCGCCGACATACTTGGCGTGGACGATGCCGGCCTTCTCCGCGCTCTCGCAGACGATGGTCAGACACGAAGACCGCCCGCCTCCCCCGTGGTCGTTGACGGCGAATCGCGCCGAGAGCTCCCCGTAGCCGCGCAGCCGGACCGGTTCGAGGTGTTGACCGGACAGTGTCGCCGCGAGGCCCTGCGAAGTAAGCAGAAACACGGCGAGCCATGCGATGCCACGGTGTTGTGCGCAGCGAACGAAGGCGCGACGAATCGAGGAAACGCGATGGCACATCAGTGACATGACCGCAGGGTAGCGAAGTCCCTGCCTTGAGACCCGAAAAAACGAAGATCGCGAAGGCAGGGAGGATCGTGGAGGTGGAATGCGGACTGGGCACCCGTCAGAAACCCGAAGACGACGCCTGGTCCTTGCGCACGAACCGTCGGAAGGCCTGGAGGGCCCTGCGGTCCGGGGTGAAGCAGAACTCGTAGCAGGGCACCCGCCCGGTCAGGCGATCGAGCCAGGCGAGCACGCGATCGGCCAGCTTCGCGTCGAACCACGGCACCGAGATCGTCGGTATCAGCCGATGCACCGCCTCGCGGGGCGACAGCCGGCGCACGGCACAGGACGGCCCCTTGGCCAGGACGAACAGCGCGGAGAGCGGCGCCGAGGCGTTGACCGCCACGCGGCCTTCGCCCGGCCACGGGGTGCCGTACGCGCGGAAACGGCTGCCCCCCCCCCGAACGATCACCCGGTCGTCGCTCAATCCGTGGACCTCGGGATCGCGCAGCAGCAGGCGTGCGAGGGTCGTCTTCCCTGCCCGGGACCGCCCCGCGAAGACGTACGCCCGCCCACCCGTCTCCATGCCCACCGAGTGGAAGATCGCCCCCGAGCGGGTCGCGAGGGTCACCATGACCAGCAACTGGTCGAGGGGGTAATGAAGCGGATCCGCGGCCGCACGAGCCGGACGGGCGCGGTCGCGCCAGACGACGGTACGGGGCGTCGAATCCGAATCCATGCCGAGGATCCACTGCGGCCGGCCGTCGGTGCCCCAGCCCACGATACGACTCCCGCCCCCCGACTCGTAGAGGCTCCAGGATCCGGCGCGGAAGCGAGCGACCGAAGGAGGCGCGGCCAGCCGCGAGGCGGGTTTCAAGTCGAGAGAGATGCGCTCCGTTCTCCCCCCGCCACGGTGAGGATGCCAGAACGTCCGGTACGTTTCCGTGAGGTACGATTCGTATCGGAGGGAAGCGGTGCACCTCACCCGGAAATCGAGACCCCCGATACACAACCTCCGCGGAGCGCGCTCCCCCCTCCGCCTTTCATCCCGAAAAGAACGTCCCCCCGCCGTCCCCACCTCTCCGGACGCCGCGCTCCGCATCGCCGGTCGGCGCATCTCGGTCAGGAGCCCGCCAGGATGCAGAGCGTGCCCCCAATGTGATCGCCGCAATCCGCCAGGTTGGCGCCCGGTGCGGTCGCGATCTTGCAGTTGTCGCTCAACACCTCATCGCTGATCAACTCGATGCGCGTGAGGCGGGGAGGCACATAGTCCCTTCGTTTCCCTTGCGCCGTCCAGTTGTCCGTCCGTGGTCTCTTCATACCTGCTCCCGGCTGGCCGATCGCACGCCCCATCCGGCACGCGGCAACCAGAGTATCCGCCTGTCTGTCCCTTCCGCCCTCGCCGCCTGCTTCCGCCCCTGGTTCGCCTCATCCGCACGACCCTCTCTCCCTCCCCCCGGAAGAAGAGAACATGCGTCCTTCCGCCTGCGATCCTATGGAACCCTGATCCGCTCTTTCTTAGCACACTGTTCGGCTGCTGTCAATCGGGCGGCGCCGAGATCGCAGTAGTACCCGCCGACCTCGCCCCTACTGACCGCCCGGCGCCCCATCTCGATCCGGGTTATTGAGCTGCACGAACTGCACACGATCCGCAACCGGCAGGATCGGCAGGGCGACCGCAGGTCCGACGAAGCCACCGGACTGGCCACGGCCCTCATCAGCCTTCGCCACGCCGTGTGGAAGTCGTACCGCCGGAGGGAAAACGAAGGGCAGGACGCCATGACACAGGGCCGCAGCCGTCCCTCGGCGCTCACGTGGAAGGACGACGTCCCCGCCGCGCACACGAAACGGCGGTTCTCCGGAGGGGTGCGTTCGGCCTTCGCCACCATCTCGAGTATGCGCGCGGCGGTCTCCGGCGTCTTCATCTCCAGCGCCGCCGCCTCCGCGGGAGCGACGCGCCAGGCGGCCGGCCGGCGGTCGCCATCCAGCCTGCACGACACGGCCACATCGAACCGGAAACGGCATCCGCGACTCTCGGCGAAGCGGCGTATCGCGTCGATCTCGTGCCTGTTGATCGTGGTCAGGACGGTCTTGAGATGGACCGTGACACCGGCCTCCAGCAGGCGGTCGATGCCCCGCACACATCGCGCGAAAGAGCCGCTGACCCCCGTCATCCGCTCGTAGATGGCGGCGGTGGCCCCGTAGAGCGTCGCCTCCACCAGGCGCGGGGGCATCTCGGAAAACAGCGACACGACGCCCTCGTCCACCAGCGTGGCGTTTGTGAAGACCGTCACCACGAAGCCCAGCTCCGCGGCCCTGCGGTAGAGGCGACCGAAATCCCGGCGCGCCAGCGGCTCTCCCCCGGTCAACAGCAGCAGCAGACACCCCTCCGCGGCCATCTGTGCGAGGAGACCCTCCCATTCGGCCCCCGTCAGTTCCTGGCGAGCGCCGTTCTCCCGGGGCGGCAGGTAGCAGTGCACGCATCGCAGGTTGCAGCGGTCGGTCAGATTCAGACTGGCGCTCAGCGGGGCGTGGCGACGAACCGCCTCCCGCGCAAGGCGGGAAAAGTACTCGTTCGGATCCGGGCACGATAGGGAGAACTCAGTCACTTCAGGTCACCGGCACGACCAAGTGCTCCCGCTCCAGGCGGTCGAGCATCCGCCGACAATCGCCCACGGCCACCCCCTCCTCCACGTCGAACCGGCGCGCGATCTCCAGGCCGATCGCGGAGGCGCTGCACGGTCTCTCGACCATCTCCCACACCACCTCGCCGGTCTCGTTCAACGCGAAGATCGCCGCCAGATCGGCCACCCGCCGGCGCGCCGGAACCAGCAGCACCTCGCCCGCCACGCGGCGCATCACTACCCCCGGAGCGCGCTGGTAGCGGAGGCCGACGGCGGCGGCTGGAGTCGCGGATGGGCCCTCCTTCGCCGAGGGGGTGCGGTCGGAACGGACCGCCATCGGTCTCGCTGACGCGGGCGCGCCGGCGCGTCCCGTCCGGCCGACGGAACCGCTCTTCTCCTCAGGGCGTCTCGTCATAGCGCATCCTTATGAAGACCGGGCTGTTGGAGGAAACGGGCGGCTTGATGCGGAACTCGACCCGCTCCAGCATCCGGTCCAGCCGGTTCGTCGCGACGTACTCTACGAATTCCGAACCGTTCGTCCAGAGGCCGCCGATCAGATCCCACGACACCTCGGGCGTCGCGGAGGCGCCTTCAGTCCACTTCGCCCGATCGAACGACGCGCCGGCGTAGTAGTCCGTCAAATCATCGAATCCGGCGGGCTCGAGCTCCGTCGCCCACTCGGCGTTGGTCGGACTCGTCCTGCCGAAATACTCCGCGAGATTGCTGCGGCCGTCGGCGTCCGGATCGCCCGCGCCCCCGGAGATGGCCGGATCATTCAACTGCGCCGGGTCGAAATGGGCCGTGCGCCACTCGTGGTAGGAAAATCCCGGCGGCGCCAACACCATCGCCGGATCGCCCAGGAGGCACATCGTGCGGAGCAGATAGGGCACCAGGGGATCCCGGCTGTACGCCGTCAAGCCCTGGCGCACGACCGTCCCGAGGCGCGGTTCCCAATCCGCGAACCACGACCGGAGCGCGCCCCCCAGGATCGCCTCCCCGGCGGTGTTGTAGGACAGCGTCACCGCCGACCACGCCGCCGCCATACCCCCTCCCACCCGCTTCACCATGTGTTCTCCGAGGCTCTGCCGGGCGCCGACCCATGGCGAGAGCGGCGAGCTGAAGTTGGCGATTTCGCACGTCCCCCCGAAGAAGACCGCCGGCGCGCCGGCGTTGGTCAGACCGCCGATATCGTCGTTCTGGAGATATTCATAGACCAGCAATCGCTCGCCGGCCAACCGCGAGAACACCCCGTGCCCCATGTAGAGCAGGAGGCCCAGGCCCGCGCTGAGCGCATTGGTCAACGCGGGTTTCACCCGCGCGTTGTCGCCTGGAGCGGCCGTGAGATAGTTGGTGGTCACGTCGTAGTCCGCGGAGATCCAGGCCCGCAGCCTCTCGCAGGAAACGTCGAACTCGTTGTTGGTCTCCGGATTGTCCGCGCAGAACATCACCCGCCACTTCCACTCGCCCGCCTGTTCGTAGGCCAGGACCTTCGTGATCGCGCCGGCCAGCTCGTTCGTGTCCGCGACCGGGAGTCTCCCGATCGCGATGTCGATCAGGCCATCCCCGTCCACGTCGGCCAGCGGGTTGTCCACCCCCGTCCATTCCCCGTCGAACTGCGCCCCGGGGATGGCGGGATCGTGCACCCATATCAGAGCCGGCGGGATCAGGCACGGATCGTCGGCCCGTGTGGAGTTCTTCCTCCGGTAGTCCCACGTGCCCGCGCCGGCCAGCACGACCCACCGGGGCGCCCGCGCCCAGTGCTGGGCCGCATGGCGCAGGAAATCGCCTATCGCATCCGGCGTGACCATGCCGTGAGAGAAGGCGGCGTAGATGTCGTCCACCGTGATGATCCTCGAGATCAGCCCCTGGGCCCGGCGCTGCTGGGCCAGCGGCTCCGCCGTCGCGACGAACTCGGGAACGGTGACGATGAGATGGTCCGCTTCATTCGTGGCCGATACCAGATCGGCCGGCGTCATCCCGGTCAATCCGGCCGGCGTGCGGGATCCCGCGACCGCGTAGTACCGGTTGGTGTCGGGAATGGCGTCGAACGCCACCCGGTACGTGCCGTCCGTCGCCGCCTGCACCGCCGTCCCCGAAATCCACACGGGGCGCAGAGGGTCACGGAGGTCGAAGACGAGGATCTCCGGGCTGGTGAACGCCGTGACCGTAACCGCGAACGGATGCGGGGGCGGGGCCCTCGGCGCAGGATCCGGCGACGCCGAGGCGGTGAGCGACCTGGCGCCGACACCGGCGCCCTCGGCGGGGCGGAACGAGAGCTCGTTCGCGTCGGCGGCCAGCAGCCGCGGGTAGGACACATCGAAGGACTCGATCAGCACAACGGTGTTCGACACCCCCGCGTCTTTCAGCGGCTGGATGATCACCGTGTTCGTGCCCGCCACCAGGTTGGTCGCCTCGCCCGTGAGCAGGTAATGCGAACATCCCGGAAAGCGCCCCTCGGCGATCCGCAGACCGTTGACGTACATCACGACATGGTTGTTGGTGACATCCTCCTGTTGGAACCAGCCCTGGAGGTTGGCCGTGACCACGGCGGATCCGCCGGATGGAGCCACCCCCGGCAGGCGAAGCTTGAAGGAATTCGACCTCGGCGGCTGGGCGGCGTCCCAGAACCAGAAATCGTCCGTCGCGTTCGTGTAGACTTGGTGGTTCTTCTTGTCGGGGACGTCCTGCTCGATGTGCAGGGTTTCGACGAAGGTCCGATTCGTCTCGACGGGCGAAGGCGGAATCCCGCCCCGGACCGCCATCGCGAGACCGGATCCCGGCGTCAGCCAGTAGATGTTCTGCGCCGTATACCGATTCAGTCGCGACACGCCTTCGCCATAGAACAGGATGCCGTCTTGCGCCGGCAGCCAGGCGACCGGCTGTCCGCCCGACGTCAGGGCGAGGTTCGTCGACGCGATCGCCTGCGCCACGTCGCCCGTGGTCCAGCCGGAGAGGCGGTCGGCGATGTCGGAAAGGGTCAGCTTGTAGAGCCCCTCGTTCGTGACCGCGATGCGGATAAGCGCGCCCGTGCCGGACGCGGCCAGCGGGGCCGGCGCCGCGGCGGGCGGGGGGACGGCGGCCGCGGGCGCCCGGGGCGCATGCCCGACGCGGACCCGCACCGGCTCCAGATCCAGCCACGTGTTGACGGACGTCAGCCCTCGCAACCGGTACCACACCTCCGTCCCGACGGCCATCGGGACGTCCATCGCGGCCGCGCCCTCGCTGGACATCGCGAAGGGGTCGACCGCATCGAGCCGGGCGACCGTTTCGAAGACCTGTCGCTTCTCGCTCCAGCGCTGCAGGTCGAAGGCGGCGAAGCCCACCCGGTCGTCCACGGTCCAGTGCACCTCGGTCGCTGCGCCCGCGACCGTCGCCCGCATCTCCGGCACGATCGGGGGAACCGCGCGCGCCGCCAGGCCGCCCAGCACGGCGCCCAACACCACTGCGGCCCGCGAAAACGACTTCACCATGCTAGAGTCCATCGTCGTGTGTATCCTGACCTCGAGAGCCATACATGACCGAATATACACGGTCGCGGGGAAAAGGCCAGTCGCAGCGCCGCGCTCCTCCGACCCGCGCGCGCACGTAAAGCGGCGAGCCGCAACCCGATTCCAGGCGAACAGAAGGGCAAGGATCGCCCCCGATCCTGTCCCTCGCTCCAGCCGCTGACAGGGAACGCGGGCAGGAGTGCCCGCGGTACGGCATGCAGGGAGTCCGCACCGCGCGCCATCCTGCGCGCGATCAGTCCGCCCGCGCCAGCTCCGTCAGAGCCTTCAGCAGCGCATCCATGTCCGCATCGGTGCCCATGCTGATCCGCAGGTGATCGCCCGTTCGAGGGCCGGGGAAGTGCCTCACGAGGATACGCCGTTCCCGCAGGGCGAGGAACACCGACTCCGCCGATCGCCGGGGCGGGCGCACCCAGAGGAAGTTCGCCGATGAGGGAAACACCTCGAAGCCCATCGCCGCCAGCGCCGCGGCGGTCCGTTCCCGTGTCGCGACGATCCGGGCGCGGTTGGCCCGCATGTGGTCGAGATCGTTGAGCGCGGCCAGGGCGATCTCCTGCGTCAAGCGGTCGACGTTGTAGGAATCCTTGATCCTGAACATCGCCGCGATCAGCGGCTCCGGACCAACACAGTAGCCGAGCCGAAGGCCGGCCAGCGAAAAGGACTTGGACAGCGTGCGCGCGACCAGCACGTTCGGCGACCGCAAGGCCAGGTCCATGCAGTGGCGGTCGGCGAAGTCCGCGTACGCCTCATCGATCAGCACCACGCCCTGGAGGCGCCCGCAGAACCCCCGCACGATCTCCGCGGGATAGAGCAGGCCCGTCGGCGCGTTGGGGTGCGCCAGAAAGAAGAGCGAGGCCTCGTACCCGTCCGGCATCGACCAATCGAACCGCGGCCCCAGCGGCACCGGCCGCGCGGGGACATCCTCGATCGCCGCCAGCACGGGGTAGAGCGAATACGACGGATCGAAGAAGCCGATGGAGCCCGTCCCGTCGTGTTCCACGAACGCCCGCGCGCACAGGGCAAGCACCTCGTCCGAGCCGTTGCCGACGAACACCTGTTCCGGGCGGCCGCCGTGGATCTCCGCGATCCGCGCCCGCAGGCGGGCGCAGACCGGATCGGGGTAAAGCCGGAGGTGCTCGGCCGCATAGCCGCCGAGCAGCCGCGCGATGCCCGGCGCCGGCGGATAGGGATTCTCGTTCGTGTTCAGCTTGACGATGCCGGGTTCTTTCGGCTGCTCGCCGGGCGTGTAGCCCCGCAGCGCCGCCACGGACCGCCGGACCAGATTCGTATTCATGAAGGACCACGAGATACACGAAAGTCCGGCCGGAGTAAACGGCAACCGTGGCCGTCCCGGTTCCACTTCGAACAGAAGGCAGAGAATCGAGTCTCGTGTCTTCCCGCCCTGCCGCGGGTGAGCGGCGCGGGCCTCCGAAAGCGCAGGGGAGCGTGTCCCCGCCCTCACGGGCACGATACAAACCGGTCGCGCCGTTGACGTCGCCGTTCGCAGGGGCGCCGTGAGGCGCTGTCGACAGTCCAGCACACAGATGCGACGCCTGGCCCGCGGCGTCCGCCCGCCGTGGTGTTCGATACCCCCGCCCACCGAATATACGTTTTCGATGATACGATCGTATCATGAAAATGGTATATCGGCAGGCGGCCGAGGGGGGCCGCGGAGCGGGCAGCGCGCGCCCAATGGAGCAGTGAGCGCACCGCGCCCCCCACCGGGCGCCGAGCCCGGCGGCTCACCGCACCGGACTCGCCCGCATGGGCCCGTCGCGTGCGATGGTGAGGTCGAATGAGACGGGGACATCGTTGTGTTTGCATTGTGAAGCTTGAGGTTCCCACCTGAAGCCCCGGATCGCGTTGGAGTCAGAGGGAGAGTTAGAGTTAGATTGTTCCGCCCAGTCATGATACGCAGATGCGTAGGATGTTTCTCGTTCGGGTTCTCCGTTGCGAAGGGCGGCGGAACAATCTCAAAAGGCGGCGCGGTTGTACGGAGGAACGGACGGATTGGAGTGAGCGCATGGAGCGGCCAGGACCGTTGGGTTGCGGCTCGCCGCCTTAGCGTTGGAGTTGGAGATAGAGATTGGAGTGGGACGGGGGGGGGAGCGAGATGGGAGAGTGGGGAAAGACATTGCTCGACCTGTTGTACCCGCGGCTGTGCGTAGCCTGCGGGATTCGGGATCCGGCGGACGGGCGGCACCTGTGCTGGGACTGCCTGTCGGAGGTGCAGTACATCCAGCCGCCCTTCTGCGACCGGTGCGGCGATCCGGTGGCGGGGCGGGTGGATCATGTGTACACGTGCGCCCTGTGCGAGCGCCGGGTGGTGCATTTCGAGCGCGCCCGATCGGCCGCCCGCTACGAAGGCCCCGTGGCGCAGGCGGTGCAGGCGCTCAAGTACCGCCGCGAGGTGTGGGTCGCCCCCGACCTGTCGGACCTCCTCGAGGCCACCGTGCGCGCGCACTACGACGTCGCCGCCATCGACGCGGTCACCGCGGTGCCGCTGTTCCCGGCCCGACTCCGCCGGCGGGAGTTCAACCAGGCCGCCCTTCTCGCCGGCCACCTCGCGCGGCGGATCGGCCGGCCGCACTGGCCCCGCCTGGCCGTCCGCACGCGCCCGACGCCGACGCAAACGAAGTTGACCGTGATCCAGCGGGCTGATAACGTGAAGAACGCGTTCCGGGCGGCGGATACCCGCCGACTGAAGGGCCGCCGCCTCCTGCTGGTGGATGACGTGATGACGACCGGCGCCACGGTGAATGAATGCGCCGGCGCGTTGAAGGCCGGGGGGGCGGAGACGGTCTGGGTCGTGACGGTGGCGAGAGGTTGAGTCCGTCCGGGGAGCCCCCCGTGGCAGGGGCGCCCCCGGGGGCGGATGCGCGGACGAAGAACCCGGAACAGGGAAGGCCCTATGCCGCTTTTCGGGAAGAAGAACTACTCGACGGTCAAGGTCAAGAAGCGCGACATGCCCGACGGGCTGTGGACCAAGTGCCCGCAGTGCAACGAGATCATCTACAAGAACGCGCTCAAGGAAGGCCTGGGCATCTGCTCCAAGTGCGATCACCATTTCACCCTGAACCGGGAGGAGCGTCTCGCCATGCTCATCGAGCCCGGCTCCTGGGTGGAGTGGGACTCCGCGCTCGAAAGCGTCGATTCGCTCGGGTTCACCGGCACCGCCTCGTACACCTCGAAGCTGGAATCCAACATCCGCAAGACCGGCTACAAGGACGCCATCTCCACCGGCCGCGCGCGGATGGGCCCCCATGCCGTCGCCCTCGGCGTGATGGACTTCGCGTTTCTCGGCGCCAGCATGGGCTCGGTGGTCGGCGAGAAGGTGACCCGCCTGATCGAACGCGCCACGGAGGCCGATCTCCCGGTCGTCGTGTCCTGCGCCTCCGGCGGGGCGCGCATGTACGAGGGCATGCTGAGCCTCATGCAGATGGCCAAGACCAGCGCGGCCCTGGCGCGGCACGCCGCCGCCCGCCTGCCCTACATCTCGCTCCTGACCAACCCGACGACGGCCGGTGTCATGGCCAGCTACGCGACGCTCGGCGACGTGATCATCGCCGAGCCCGACGCGCTGATCGGGTTCGCGGGGCCGCGCGTGATCAAGGAAACGACGCAGCAGGATCTGCCGGATGGTTTTCAGAAGTCCGAATTCCTGCTGAAGCACGGCCTGCTCGACATGGTGGTCCATCGGCGGGACGTGAAGTCGATGATCGTCACGCTCCTGTCGTTCATGCTGGCGCACCGCGCCCCTGCGCCCGCGGTGGCGGCGCCGGCCGCCGCGCCGGACCGACCCTCCGGGACGGCGGCCCCCGCGTCGTAGCCGGCTTCTCCCGATGCCTGCCGCCGATCCCATCGCGTCGTCGCTGGAGCTGCTGTTCAAGCGAACGACCCACGGAATCCGCCCCGGCGTGGGCCGCGTGACGGCGCTCCTGGACCGGCTCGACCGACCCCACCGCGCGTTTCCATGCCTCCACGTCGCCGGCACCAACGGCAAGGGATCGGTCTGCGCGATGCTGGAATCGGTGCTGCGGGCGGCGGGACTGCGGACCGGCCTGTACACCTCGCCGCATCTGGTGCGGTTCCATGAGCGGATCCGTGTCGGCGGACGCCCGATCGGCGACGCCGACCTGGCCCGCCTGCTCGGAACGGTCGAGCGGGAGGCGGCCGCCCTCGATGCCGGACCCGACGGCGAGGCGACCTTCTTCGAGCTGACCACGGCCCTGGCGTTCCTGCATTTCCGCGAGGCCGGTGTGCAGATGGCCGTCATCGAAACGGGCATGGGCGGTCGGTGGGACGCGACCAATGTCGTCATCCCCGTCGTCTCGGTGATCACCGCCATCGACGTGGATCACGCGGAGTATCTGGGACGGTCCGTCGCGAACATCGCGGCGGAGAAGGCGGGCATCATCAAGCCCGGCCGTCCTGTCGTGTGCGGCGCGGACCACCCCGAGGCGGCCGCGGTCGTCCGCGGGCAGGCGGCGGAGGCGAGGGCGCCCTTCGTGGACGTGGGGACGGACGTGTCGGTGAGGCGGCTGGCGCAGTCGCTCGACGGCCAGCGGATCAGGATCGACACGGCCTCGCGTTCGCTTCCGCCCGTGACCCTCCCGCTCCTGGGCCCCCACCAGATCCGCAATGTCGCGCTGGCCATCACCACGCTGGAACAACTGGGGGCGATCACGGGGGTGCCGGTACCGGACGAAGCGGTGACCTCCGGACTGGCGGGCACGTTCTGGCCCGCCCGGCTTCAGGTCCTCCGGCGCGATCCCCTCGTCCTGCTCGACGGCGCCCACAATCCGCACGGCGCCCATGCCCTGGCGGAGGCGCTGCATGAGCTCGCCGGACGAAGGCCCGTAGGCCTCGTGGCGGGACTGCTGGCGGACAAGGATGCGGACGGTTTCTTCGCCGCGCTTCAGCCGAGGATACGGCGGGTGTGGGCGGTCACGGTGCCGGGTGGGCGCGGACGGCCCGCGGCGGAGATTGCCCTCGCGGCGCGGCGCCACCGGCTGCCGGCCGAACCGTCCGACCTGGCAACCGCCTGGACATCCGCCGCCGACTGGGCGCGCACGGGGAATGGCTTGATCTGCATCGCGGGTTCGCTGTATCTGGCAGGAGAGGTGCTGCTGCGATGGGGCGGCGGAGATCATCTCTTTCTGTGATGCTTGAAGGTGGCGACAGAGGGCTGATGGTCAATGAGGGGTAGTGGTTGATGGACCACGTGCACAAGGGCATCGACGAGGGTCAATAGGGCGGGAATGACGACAGGGATTAGAACGGGCAGCTCGACCGGGTGCGGGGTAGTGAGAAACCGACGGAGACCCGTCACATCAACTCACTCTCCCCTGTCCGCCATCGTGCGCCGGCCATACTCCGTGCCCTCTCGCCGGTCTTCTCGTCAGCCATTCGCCATCATCGATTCTCCGTGGCCCCTCAACTCTCCGTCATCTCCCATCACCCATCATCCATCGCCCATCACCCATTCGCCATTCTCCATCTGCCATTTCCCGTCTTCCATGGTCCATCCGCCTTCACCCCTTCCATGTCCCTGAACATCCATCTGGCGTGTGGCGGGACGGGCGGACACATCTTTCCCGGCCTCGCCACCGCCCGCGTCTTGCGCGACCGCGGCCACCAGGTCACGCTGTGGATGGCCGGCAAGGACGTGGAACAGACCGCCGTGCGCGGATGGGACGGCGAGGTGATCACCGTGCCGACCCAGGGCCTGCCGACGGGCGTGAACTGGATCGCGGTGCGGTCGGCATGGAGCCTGTTCAACGCGAGCCGCATCTGCATGGCCCACATGCGCCGCACGATGCCGGACGTCCTGCTGGCGATGGGCAGTTACGCCTCCGTCGGGCCGGCTCTGGCGGCGTTCCGGCTGCGCATTCCGGTCGTGCTGCATGAGTCGAACGTCATCCCCGGCCGCGCCATCGGCCTGCTCTCGCGCCGCGCCCAGGCCGTGGCGGCGGTGTTCGAGGAGACGCGTTTCTACCTGAAGCGGCGCGAGATCGTGATCACCGGCATGCCCCTGCGGCGCGAGCTGGTGGCGGCGCAGACGGGCGAGGCGCCGCCGCCGCGCGCGCCCGGGGAGGGATTCACGCTGCTGGTCATGGGCGGCAGCCGCGGCGCCCACCGGCTGAATCAGCTCGTCACCGAGGCCGTCGCGGAGATGGGGCCCCGCATGCGGCGGCTGCGGATGCTCCACCTCACGGGTCCCGCCGACGAGGAAGCCGTGTCCGCGCGGTATGCCGGCCTGGGCGTCGAGCACGAGGTGCACGCGTTCTTCGCGGACATGGCGGCGCTCTACCGCCGGGCCGACCTGGTCATCTGCCGCTCCGGCGCGGCGACGTGCGCCGAGCTGTGCGCGTTCGGGCTGCCGGCGCTGCTCGTCCCCTACCCCTTCGCCGCCCGGAACCACCAGTTCGCCAACGCGCAGGCGATGGCGCGCTACGGCGCCGCCGACCTCGTCGAGGAGAAGGACCTGGAGAGCGACTGGCTGGCGGACTACATCGGCGGCATGATGCGGGTGCCGGCCCGCCTGGCGCGGATGGGGAGTACGGCACGGGGGCGGGCCCTGTGCTGCGCCGCGGAGGCGCTCGCCGACCTGGTGGAGCAATCGGCGCATGAACGGAAATCCGCAGTGCCAGCTTGAAGAGGCGCGCGACCTGCTCCGGCGCGGCGCCCCGTGCCGCGTCCATTGCATGGGCGCGGGCGGCGTGGGCGTCGCCGGCCTCGCGCGTCTGCTCAAGGCGCGGGACCTGGACGTCAGCGGCTGCGACTGCGCCTTGAACCGGCTGACCTTCTGGCTCGAGGAGGCGGGCGTGCCGGTGGCCGCCGCCCATGACGTGTCGCACGCGGAGGCGAACGACTGGCTGATCCACACTGCCGCGGTCCGGCCCGACCACCCGGAGCTCCTCCGCGCCCGCGCACTGGGCAGGCCGGTCCATCCCCGCGGCGTCGTGCTCGCGGCGCTGGTCGACGCGTGCCGGGGCATCGCCATTGCGGGCACGCACGGGAAGACCACGACCACCGCCATGACCGCGCAGATCCTGCGCCATGCCGGCCTGGCCCCCGCCTTCTGCATCGGCGGCGAGGTGGCGGCCCTGGGCGGGGTCGCCGGTCCCGGCGACTCCGACCTGCTGGTGGCCGAGGCGGATGAGAGCGACGGCACCCTCGCCCTCTACGCGGCCGAGGGGGCCGTGGTCACCAACGTCGATTTCGACCATATGGAGCACTTCGCCGGGCCGGACGAATTCCACGCGGTGTTCGCGTCGTTCATCCGGCAGGCGCGCGAATGGGTCTGTTACGGGCGGGACGACGCGGCGGCCACGCGCATGGCCGGCCGCCGTCCCGACGCCGTCGGCTTCGGATTCCATTCCGACGCACAGGTGCGCATCATGGCCCTGGATCCGGCGCCTGCCTCGCAGGTCCTGCGGTTGACCGCCTTCGGCCGCGACATCGGTCCGGTGCGGCTGCCGGTTCCCGGACGGTACAACGCCGTCAACGCCGCGGCGGCCACCGCGGTCGCGCTTTCGCTCGGGGTGCCCGTTGAAGCGATCGAACAGGCGCTGGAGGCCTTCACGCCGGCGCGGCGGCGGCTGGAGCGATTCCTCGACCTCCCCATCGCGGTCTACTCCGACTACGCCCACCACCCCGCCGAGATCCGGGCGCTGATGGGAGCGGCGATCCGGTTGCCGCATCGCCGCCTCGTCGCCGTCTTCCAGCCCCACCGATACACACGCACCCTCGCGCTGGGATCGGAATTCCCTCCGGCCTTCGAGGGCGTCGACCACCTGGTGCTCGCGCCCGTCTACGCCGCCGCGGAGGAGCCCCTCGCGGGAGGCACCGGCGAGGATCTGCACCGGCATTTCCTCCGCCACGGCCGCTTCCCCACGGAATACGCATCGTCCCTGGAGGATGCGTGGTCCCGGTTGAAGACCCTGGCGAGCCCGGGCGATCTCCTGCTGGTCATCGGCGCCGGCGACGTCGAGAAGATCGCCGCCTGGGCCGCCGCCGAGTGGGGGGGGTGAGCACGGGCTCTGCGGTCTGCGCTCACCGCCGAGGCCCCCCCGCCCGTCGGCACGCTCGCTCTCACAGCATCAGGATCGCCGTGGCGTTGATGGCGCCATGGAGCAGAATCGGCAACCACAGCCCGCCGGAACGAAGGCGCAGCCAGCCGGCGACGAGGCCGATCACCGCGATCGGAAGGGCGGCGACGAGGCCGTGGATGAGGCCAAAGACCACCGCGCCGACCACGACCGCGGGCCAGGGGAGGAGCCTGCGGCGCAGCCAGTCAACGAGGAAGCCGCGGAAGACCACCTCCTCGATGAACGGGATGCACACCGCGGCGCCGAACAACACGAGGGCAAGGTCGCGCGCATTGTCAGTCCGAAGGAAGGCCGCGACCAACTGAAGGTCCGGCGGATGTCCGGTCCATCGCGTGTAGACCGCCTCATACGCGGCGTTGAAGGCCAGGATCAACGCGACGCCGCCCACCAGCGCCGCGGCCGCTCGCAGCCGCTCGCGGAACGGTGCCCACCGCCATGCAGGGAAGAGACGCGGACGCAGGGCGGGACCGAGCGACAGCCCGACGGCCGCGGCGAGGAACGCTCCGGTGGCGGCCGCACTGACCGGGTGCAGGATACCGAAACCGAAGATGAGAGCGTGCAGGCCGATCCATCCGCCGATAACAAACCATCCCGGCCCGCGAGCGGCCCGACGCCGGGTGAGCCACACCCAGAGGGTTACGACCGCGATGGAGACAAGCAAGCCAACCGTCGCACCGATGAAACCGATGATCCGGCCTCGACCCCGCGACAGGACCTTGACGATCTCCCGGACGTCCTCCACGCCAAGTTCGGCTGTCTTCCCGGCCTTCTGCGCAACGGCCACGCGGAGCAGGCGGGCCCGGACATACTCCTGCTCGGTGAGAGCCGGAGCCGCCAGCACCTTCTCGGCAAGATCCCAGGCGTCACGGTATTGCTTCTGTTCGTATTTCAGCTCCGTGAGTTTCAGCAACGCATCGGCACGGTCCGGTTTGATCTCCAGCACCGCCTCGAGTATCTCCTCGGCCCGCTCGGGCTGCACCAGGCGCGCGGCTCCGCGATCGCGATCGCGCCACTTTCTCGGCGGATGCTCCCGCATCTCGGCCAGCCAGAGTCCCAGCGGGATCGCTGGGGCATGGCCGGCTCCTAGGGCCTCCAGGGTCAGTTCGGCGGCCGTCGGCAGGTCGCGTTCCGCCACCATGCGGCGGGTCAGCGCGTCGGCCAACCAGTAGACGCCCTCCGGATGGCCGAGTTCGAGGCCGCCGCGGAGGCGCACCTCGGCCTCAGCCAGGTTCTGCGTCATCCCGATGCCGTAGAGATGCAGGAATCCGAGTTCAAAGGCGCTGGTCCGGCAGCCCGCCGCCTCCTGTTTCCTCATCTCCGCGATACCCACGGCCGTCCGCTCATCGTCCGATGCCGCCGCCCCGAAGACGCCCTGCATGCGTACGGGATATTGCCACCGGATGATGAAGTTCGTCGCCGCGGGGGCCTTGTGCAGCGAGAACGTCACGCGGTCGGGCGTCGGAGCCGCGCAGACCGCGGTGACCGTCGCGCCCGCGAGAAGGGCCGCAGTGCAAACACCTCTCACGGCGCTCCGCCCTTCTCATCGTCGAATACGGACATCGGGGCGAAGTGGTTGTCCACCAGCAACCCTTCGTAGCCGAGCGCGAAGCGGGCGAACGGGATACCGCCTTCGGCCAGCTTCTTCAGCCCCGCCAGGCTTGAGGTGTTGGTCGGCGCCCTGCGCCGAGGACCAAACCCGGGAACCAGCGCGGGAGAATCCTGTTCGCCTGCGTGTCTCTTCATCGTGCTCGTTTCTCCCTCGTCCGAAAGCCCACGGTGCGAACCGGCCTGTCATCTGCCGGCCGGCGGATGCCCTTTCACCTCCGGCAGGTAACGGTTGAGGGCCGCCCGCTTCCCCTCCGGCACCAGATCGTCCCAGCGCGTCAAGGGCTTCACGGCCGGGACCGTACTGTCGGTGCCGAACCGCAGGGTCACGATCTGCTGGGGACGTACCGGGAACCTGTACTCGGGCCCTCCGGTCAAGGGGTGCCGCTGGCTTCCGACCAGGTCCGTCAGCACCGCACCCCGATGCGGCAGATCAACGGTCACCACCGCCTGACCCGCTCTTCCGAGGCATTCGGCGCACCGAAGTTCAATTTCGCCTTCCTCGCGTCGCATGGCCTCGACGATGACGTTGTCGCTGGTCCGCAGGAATGACCGTGGCGGGGTTGCGGCACAACCGGAGACGGCAACGGGAGGGACGTTGAATTCCCACGCCATCTGGGGGATACGCGCCGTCTCCCATGCGCCCTCGTGGGCGAGGAGGGCGTACTCGAGCCGGTGCACGCCCCGGCCGCTGAGCCACGCATTCGGATACCCGCGATAGGCCGAAGACGTGTTGAGCAGGAAGATCACGGGCGTGCGCCCCGTCAGCTCGCGTCCGTGAATCTCCTCGACCGACAACGGCGTCGGATCGGCCCGGAAGGCGAGATCGTCGGCCAGGGTCTGCAGCGCCTTCGGGTCGAGCGGCGATGTGTTCCTGAAGACCGTCACCCACTCGTTGTAGTGCCCCGGCGAAACGGCGAGCACACGCGTGCCGTCGGGCGACTCGATCCAGTGCAGCGCGTAACCGGTCGGGGTGTGGCGGCAGTAGACCAGCGCAGCGAGTCCAAGCCCGGCTGTGATCTGCCCCATCTGCTCGTGCGTGCCCGTCACATCGATCATCCACGCCATCCTCGGACGCACCCCCATCACGGCCTCCTGCCACCGCAGCCCCTCGACGCCGCACTTCACCAACGCTTCGCCACCCGAGAGGTTGACCGTGGGTTCGAGGAAGAACGCGTTGCAGAGTTCGACGCGGCCCTCACGGATACGTTGTCTGAGCTCCGCCGCGCGGTCCGGCCGGAAGTTGAGCATCGCGATGAGGTTGTTGCACTCCGAGAGCGCGAAGTTGAAGTTCGCGTCGTCGCGGACACGGTCGAGGTGGTCGAAATAGGAGTTGGCGCAGTAGTTGCGTTCGGTCGACCAATCGGCGAGCCATCCGCAACTGGCGGGGTGAAAGTTCGGCACCACGTACACACGCCGTGGATCGCCAGCATGCGATGCCGCCAGGAGCGTCAGCGACAGGGCGATGACGCCGCGCTTGATGCGTGTGCGCGCAGGGATCATGGTTGCGCCTTTCGTGCGGGCTTTGGCGGCACCAGTTCATCGAGACGCGCCGCCAGCCGGAGGGCCGTGTCGGGCTCGAACGCGACACGGTTCGTCGCCTGACCTGGATCGGCGCGCAGGTCGTAGAGCTGGGCGGGTGGAGCGTCCGGCCGAGGCCGGCCATCGGCCGTGATGTCGCTGTTGGTCATGCCGAGCTTCCCCCATGGCTGTCCCCATTGCGCGCCGGGCGGCACCTGCACCGTCATGCCTCCCGAACCCTGTTTCGGCAGGTACGTCCAGTCACCCTGCCGCAGGACATGGCCGCCGGTGCCGAGGAACAGCGCTTCTTTCCGTTTTGGGGATGCGCCCGCCGGGTCGAGGAATGCGGCCAGTTCGCTCGCTCCATCCGGCGACGCACCGACGGGCACCGGGATCCCGGCGGCCTCCGCGAACGTCGCCATGAGATCCACCTGCGAAAACAGCGACTTCCGTTCGGTCCCCGCGGGTATGCGGCCGGGCCAGCGCGCGAGGAGCGGCACCCGGTGTCCGCCCTCCCAGGCGTCGGTCTTCTGGCCGAGAAACGCCCCATTGCTGCGGTGCCCTGCCTGCGTCGCCTCGCGCGTACACACCGCTCCGTTGTCGCTGGTGAACACCACGAGCGTGTTGGCCTCAAGCCCCTGCTTCTTCAGCGCATCGAGGACCAGGCCCGTGCAGTGGTCGAGCTGCTCGATGTAATCGCCGTAGAGTCCGACTCCGCTCCGCCCGCGGAACTCCGGCGCGGGGTTGACCGGCACGTGCGGCGCGGCGAAGGCGAGGTACAGGAAGAACGGGGCGTCGACGGACTGCCGCGCCAGGAAAATTGCCGCCTTGTCGGCCAGGATGAAGTCGATCTTCTCATCCGGCCGCGCCGCCTGCGCCCTGGCCCCGCCGATCATGGTGCCATGCGGGCCTTTGGTCCTGTCGATGCGGATCGGGTCGGTGGGGTCGAGTCCGATCACCCGGTGCCCTTCCACGAACACCAGGGGCGGCTCGTTGTGCGTGCGGGGCGTGCCGAAGAAGGAATCGAACCCGATCTCCAGCGGGCCGGGCTTGAGCTCGACGTTCCAATCCGGATCGCCGTTCCGACCGAATCCGTTGTGCCACTTGCCCAACGCCGCGGTCCGATACCCGGCTGACTGGAGCAGCGACGGCAAGGTCACCTGCCCCGCGTGGAAGTAGAGCGAGTAGTCGTTCTTCCGCTTCGCGTGCCAGAGGTAGGTGCCGCTCAGGATGGCGTAGCGTGAAGGATTGCAGACGGCGGCGACTGAATGCGCGTCCGTGAACCGGACTCCCTCCGCCGCCAGCCGGTCGATACACGGAGTTCGGATCTTCTTCGCGCCGTAGCACCCGACATCCCCGACGCCGAGGTCGTCGGCCACGATCAGCAACACGTTCGGTCTGCCGGCAGCCGCTGCGGGCGCGGCCACCCACGTGAGGCCCGCGGCCAGGCTCACAGACGCCATCTTCATGACCGCCTGAAGCACCACCCGCTTCTGTGATGCATGCATACGCTCTCCCACGCCACGGCTGCCGACCATCATCAACGACGGTGTCGGCCGATCGCTTGACCGCTTCGCGCATGACGGCTGGTCGTCGATCTTAAGGGCTTTGACGGCCGCGGTCGATCGATGAAATCAACCCTTGCCCGCCGGACGGGCTCAGCAGATGCGTGCAGAATGCCGGACGGGCAGCCGCCATTCCGCTGGACAAGGCGGGATGTTATGCCTGCCGGCCGCGGGCGGACGGGCGCGAGTACGAGTACACGCTTGTCGCCGATCGGGCATGAGGACAATCGCCGCAAGAAAAGCAAGAAACATGCCTGGGGTCTCAGGACGAGTGGGCATCGGTTCCGTTCTGCCTTTTTTGCGTCTTCTTGCGTTTTTTGCGGCCAATGCCTTCGGCGCCGGCGGAGCCTCCTGCGGCCAACCATCTCCACCTGAACACCTGGAAGCATCACGGGCAATCGATGTATAGAAAACATCATCTCGCGCCAAGACGCGAAGGCGCCAAGCTCGAACAGAGAGCAGCGCCGGCCCTTCCCTTGGCGGACTTTGCGGCTTTGCGCGAGGCGATCGGGACGGGAACGGGACGGCAAGTGTCTGTCCCCAGTCGCATCGACGGCAAACTGCGCGGGCAGGATTGCCCGCGGTACGGGTCCTGGGCGTACCGCGCGCAATCCTGCGCGCGATCAGTCCGACGGCGCGTCAGGATGCCGCGCCCCACCCGTCGACGGCTCGATTCGCAAGGTAGGGCAGGGCCTCCGGACCCGCCGCTTTGCGGGAGGGTGCGGTTACGGTGTTCTGTCGGCGAGGCGTTGGGCGCGATCGGATCCGCTGGGGAAACGGCGGTACTACAGCGTGCCGGGCGTCTCTGGGTCAGGTCCGGAAATTGAATTCCGCTGAAATGGACACCTCCACTCGTGTGCGCAGTCGGGTGTGGACAACGCGGGCGTCAGCAAATACTCTGACCTCGTTCCGATTGTCGAGAATGCGGGAACAACGCGCGAGCGTGCACAGGAAGGAAAGGGAAGAAGTTCGTGCCTGGGACGGCGGGGGAGTCTGTGAACGACGCGCAGGAGAATCTGCTTCAGGATCAGTGTCGCCGGGTGCGCAAGACAGCCTTCTCGGGCTTCACCAACGGCACCTTCTCGATCACCAACACCACCGCCTGCCTCTACGACGGCTGGAACCTCGTGACCGAGCCGAATGAACTGAACACGCGTCACGGTAAAGATAGAGGCAGCGGGGCCGAAACGGGGGGGGGGGAATGGTATCCATGTCGCGACATGCTTCCTCGATAGTCACGGTTATCTGTATGATCGCATCGACTCTCGCGCCTGCGGCTGCCGACGAGGCGGAAGCGACGTGTGATATGGTCGACAAGGGCTTGTTCACAAGTCCAGAACGGCACTATCCAGGTGCGGCAGACCTCAAATGCCGATTCCTGACAGTTGATGGTGGCAGTCGATGGTGGTCAGTCGCAGAGACGATTCCCGGCGACCTGAAACCGCCTCTGCCTCCGTCAGACCAGATACCGCACCTGGCGGAAGGCGACCTGGCGAGAATCATGGCATCGCCTGCCTTCCTGAGGAATCTGCAGCAATACGTGCGCATCTACAACCCCAGTTCCGGCTCTGCGCGGATCACGGGTTTGGCATTCCGAAGAAGGGAAGAGCTCGATAATTGGGCTCCAGTTATAGATCCGGGGAATGGTCCATGGCCATCGGAGATGACGAAGATACTTCGGTCCGCTGGGCGGAATATGAAATATGTCGAGTTATTCTGTGTTCCAATGCCGTCTAATCGATCTGACTTCACCGTGTCTGCGTCAGTTGATTACTTAGGCGTGCCGCATGACTTCAGCGATGGGGATTGGGGGCTGATCCGCCATTGCACAAATCTCACACACTTGAACTTGAGTGGAACAGATATCTCTGGCGCGGACATGAGCGCCATTCTCAGCATGTCTCGGCTAAGAGTGCTGGATTTAAGTGTGACGCGGATAGATGTAGCCGGACTGCGGTCGGTTGCCGAGCATCCGGCAATCGAGTGTCTCATACTGGCGGGGTGTCGCTTGCCTGATGCGACTTTCGGAACCCTGCAGCACATGAAATCGCTTCGGGCGTTAGTGTTAGACTATGCGAAGGCGGATCGGCAGTCGCTTCGGTCATTTATCAGCGGGGACCACAACGTGAAGTTCGTGAGTATGGGAGGCATGACGGATGTTGAGAACGCCGCTGATACTATGTCTGGCGTTGAAATACGAACTGAAACGCCTGCGCGATGGGGAGATTATCGTCGGGAACAGGAAGTGGTTGGTGCGTTATCCGGATGGCCGGAGAGCAAAATCCAAGCGATTGAGCTTGCTCTTGCGGCGGGAGATATCACCGGGGCGCACATGTGGCTGGAATTTGCGTCAGCGGATTCGTACTGCCGCCCCTCTGTCCGCTATGCGATATGCAAGAAGATTGTCGATAGGCGTTCAATCAGTATACCCAGCGGGGCTGTAGCCGCCGCAGTATCCGCAGGGCGAGGGCTTCGCCTATTCTCTGCTAATGTGGCAAAGATTCAGGGCCCTGAAGGACCGATTCAACCTTGGCTACCTCGCTATCAGTACAAGGTGTGGGCATTGCGGACAGGCAATTTGTTACGGGCAGCAAGCAGGGACACTGAGGACAGGTAACCGGAGGACACTGGGAGACATTGGCGACAGGCAATCTGTGACGGGTAGCAACTGCTTGGAAAGCAACGCGTTGGCGAACCTCCGTTCGAGGAACTGTGTCGGCGTTCATTGATGCGGTCGTTCCAGCCTGTACGCGCTCTCGTTTGTTTGCCATGAAAGCAAACGCGGCTGACAGAACAAGACCGACGGGAGTCGTCTGGCACTGTTTGCCCCTGCAGACCTCCTGCACACTTCTCCAGACCTACCCACTGGTCCGAACGATGCCCTCGCGTCACCAGCTTTTCCATCGCTTTCTCCATGCCGACCGCATAACCGACAAAGGGATTCGCAGGCATTTCTTGCGCGTTTTTTGCGTTCTTTGCGGCTACGGCCTTGGAGCGGAATTGGCGGAATTGGGCGTGTACGTGAACGTGAACCGCTTCCTCCTCCGCGCAAGACGCTACGGAGGCCCCGTCGCTGTGAACGTGTACGTCTTCTATTGGCCAACGGGTGACCGAAGCCCCAAAACCGGATCGATGACCGGGGCGACGCTCCGCGAACGTGTCTGGCTCTTCGGTCGAGCAGACTCCGCCGCTTGCGTCGTGCATCAATATCCGTCTATGCGGAAGTTCACCGAGCCGTCCGTATTGGTGGCCAGAATCTGCGTCGACACATCGATCTGCGCATAGGGATCGCCGTTGCCATGTCCGTCATTGTACTTCGGAGGAGCCATGCCGTTCGGGATCTGGACCGGGGGATTAAAGCTGAAATCCGAGACGACCGCCCGGCGCTGCTCGATCCGGTTCGGGAACACGCGAAGCACCATCAGATCGAAAGACCAGATGATGTCTTCGCCCATGACGATGTCCGGGCAGTGATTCTTGACGCTGTTGAAGGCGCTTGCAACCGTGTCGTCGGCCACCGGGAAATGCGTCGCAACCGTGAGCCTGGGCCTGGGATCGATCTGGCTGAGGATGTAACCGAATGCGCCTTGCGGCGTATGCGAGCTGTTCTGGACGGTCGCCAAGGCCTCGACGGTCACCACGAAATTCGAGTAGCCCGGGTCTCCCGGCTGGGGCGCAGCATCAAGGCCCATGTTCTTATACGCCCACACTTCCGGCGGAACGACCATCTCGTGGATGAAAACGTCCACGCCCTTGCCGCCGTTCTCGGCCTGGTCGATGCAATTGGTCTCGGGCTTGGTGTCGCTGGTGTAGATCATGGTCAGGTTGGTGCCTTCCGGGGTCTGCCACTCGAGCTTGTAGCCCATGGAGCCCTTGCGACAATGGATGACCGGGAAGTGCGTGATCTTCACGCCCGTGCTGGCATTGTCGTAGGCTACGCCTCCGACTTGCGTCCAGTCGAGTTCGATCGGCACCATGGCATAGGCGTCGATGTTCGAGTCGACTCCGACGGGAATGGGTTCGTGCGGCAGCCCCCAGCTGGCCTTGGTGGGAGGTACGTAGTTCGAATAGCATGTCCCCTGGAAGCTGAAGCTCTCGGAGTGCCACCGCAGGGCTTCTCTCAGATGCGCGCAGAAGTTGCTGGTCCCGTCGTTGTAGTAGATCCCCGAGTTGGTGGGGCTCTCCACGTCGGTCGGTCCCGAACCCCAGACGTAGAGCGGCGACTTGCGGTCTCCCGCGGGACCGAAGCAATAGACATGGGTCAGGTCGTTCATGTGGTCGCCGTGCAGGTGATTGATGAACACCTTGTCCATCCGGCGAAACCCGACCACTGCGGCCGCATAGTTGGCCGACGCCCCCGCGCCCAAGTCGAACACGAACTGATCCTTCGCCCGGCCGTGGTACACCCTGTCACTCGGATCCGGAACCCACCCCACCTCCACGAAGATGCTCATCTCCGCCTGCGCCCGGCGCACCGGCAAGGGGATCATGGACCCCATGAAGGTGATCCGCATCTCGTTGGTTTCGAGCGGCGTGAGCGGATCGAACGGCGGCAACTTCTCGAAGTAGGTGTAGCGCTCGGTCGGGTGGTACGTCGGATCCTGCGCCACCACCCGGTAAAACAGCGGTACGGAAACGGTTCCGGTCGCTCCCAGGCCCGCCAGATTCGCCTCGGCGTCCTGCCAGGAACACCAGTTGCTCAATCCGCCGGAGGCCCATTGCACCGCGTAGTGCGTCCCCGTCCCGCCCGGATCGCTCCAACTCAGCCGTCCGTTGGCCTCCAGCGCCGTGATCTCCAGCCCGCACGCAGGGTCCGTCGAGAGCACCGAAACAAGCGCGATGACAGCACCCATGGGCAGACATTTCACACAGGACCTCACTTTCATATGTTCTCGCTCAATTCTTTCTTTCCTGTCGCGAAGATCCATCCCGGTCTGCGGTACGCTATAGTGGCGCAAACATGCTGGCGAGAAGATTCCGCAGCTTGTCTAACGCGTGGACGAATCTGCCAGCCCCCTCTCGCATCGGGAAGCCTCCACGGGGACCGTCATGACCGTGGGGATCGGCACTGGGGGGGGGCACTGGGGACAGGCACCGAAGGGCACCGGGCACCGAAGAGAGGCACTGCTTCAATGCCCGCTCTCGGACTACGACACCGAACCCGCGATGCCTTACGCGAACGCCTGAGTGCTCGCGGCAGGGGATATTTGCGCCACTCCCGTGCGTCCGGCCGTGTCGCCGGACCGTCCGGGTTGCCCCGGACCGCCCGAAAGACACCTGGGTGTTTGTCTTGCGCCTCCACTCCCGGTCCGCTACGGTCTTCCCCATGAAGGCGCGCCTTCAGACCGGTCCCATCGCACTTGTGCCAGTACAAGGCGCGGGACACGGGAGTGCGCCTCGCCACGCGGCCATCGGATGTGGCCGTCTCCGGAAATGCCCACATCCGTGGCGATGGTTGCTTTTTGGTGGGGTTGCCTGCCTGTGCCGCTCCGCGTGGACCGTAACGGTCTTTACGACCGATACGTTGATCGCCGCCGACAACATGGACTATGAAGGCTCGAATCTCGTGGTCCAAGGCTGCGCGTTGACCGTTCAGGGGGATCATGCGTTCGGGGAGTTGACCGTGACGAACGCGGGCACGACCGTCATCGGCGGAACCAATCTTTGTCTTCTTGGCCTGGATACTGTCGGTTCGAGCGTGACGTTGGCGGGCGGATCGGCCCTACGCGTGTCAGGCGCCGTTGTTCTGGCCGATGCGTCCACGCTGCGGGTGAAGTGCACGAACACCGAGGGCCAGGTCGGCGGGGCGTGGCAAGGAAAGGGGGGTACAATACACGCCGAGGACCTTTGGGTTTCCTCCGATTCCGTCATTTCGGGCAGCGAGCAAGGCTACGCCGGCGGAAGCAAAAACGAGGCGCCCGGCCAGGGACCCGGCGGAGGTTGGATGCCTGGTCCACCAGTCGCGGCGGCCCAGGCGGCGGAGCGATTCGCCTGATTGTGGATGATATGCTCACCCTCGATGGTCAGATCCGGGCGGACGGTCAGTCGGCAACCACCGACTACGGCGGCGGCGGATCGGGCGGCGCGATTTGGGCCACGGTTGGAACGCTGCGCGGTTCGGGACACTTTCAGGCGGACGGTGGCGATGGCACGGGCGGTTCGTACTCCTGCGGCGGGGGCGGCGGACGCATCGCGGTCGAGTATCTGGCGGCTGGAGAATTCAACGGATTCGCCGCTTCCAGTGCCCATGGCGGGACGGGAAGCATCAGTGCGTACAATGGTCACGATGGATCCGTCCTGTTCGTCGACACGTCCGTGCTGAATCATCGCCTGACGATCTACCAGGACCTGGCGTGGGGCCCGATGACAGGCACGTTCGCCTCGATCTCTCTGATGAACGGGGCATGGGGCTCCCTGGGCGAAGACTCGCTTCTTCAAGTGGATGAAACCGTGCTCGTGGATGAGGGCTCCATCCTCGAATTGGGTGGCGGCACGACCTTGCGGGTGGACGCATCCCTTTCAGTGAGCCATGGATCAACTGTCTTGGCGCGAGGAAAAGACATCGCCGGCCAAGTTGAGGGCGCGTGGGTCGGGCGTGGCGTGACTATCGAGGCCAGCAACCTCTTGCTCGATGTGACCTCGGTTCTCTCCGCTGACGCACAAGGGTATGCAGGCGGCCATCTTCTGCCTGGCCAAGGGCCGGGCGCTGGAGCGGTCGCCAGTTATGCAGCCGGCGGGGCCGGATACGGTGGCGCCGGCGGAGCGGGGACCGGAACGGTCAGCGGGGGCCAACCCTACGGTTCGGCACGGCGTCCGACTCATTTGGGTTCGAGTGGAGGCGAAGGAACCAGCGGTTACGCTTCCACTCGCGGCGGAAACGGCGGCGGCGCTCTGCGCCTGGTCGTCCCCGGCGTTTTTCTGTTGGATGGTCTTGTGAGCGCCAAGGGGGAGGATGGCTCCGGCGACTACTGTTCGGGCGGCGCCGGGGGATCAATCTGGATTGACGCGGGCGAGCTGACTGGAACGGGGAGCCTTTCGGCCGATGGTGGAGCGGCCGGCACGGGCGCGGGAGGGGGGGGCGCCGGGCGGATCGCCGTCTACTAATGGTTCAGCAGTTCCTGGCCCACGGGGAATGTGAGGACTGGACTACCGTGGGTGGATTCGCGACCTTTCATTCGGCCTTCCCTTGGAGCGAAACCCCTTCGAATTCCTCGGCGTTCTACCGTGTCCGGAGCGACGAATCGAACTGATGGACCTCGTCGCTCTTCATGACGGCGCTGCGGCGAACCGCCGCATCAGCTGGCGGGCGGTCGAGGCGGGGAAGGATTGGGCTTGCCGGCCGGCGGTTCGTTCGTAGCCGGCGCGAACCAGGGAAGCGGGGGTAGTTCCTTGAGGTTGGAGAGGATGTGGATGTTGAACACCGTGTCGGGGATGTTGAACCGGACAAGAGGAATCCCCTCGTCGGGGAATGCACCGTCGACCTCCGGAGGCCGCCGTGCCTGTCCCACCCGGTTGCTCGACGCGGCGGGCACCGGCGAGCGCCACAACCAGCGGCTGGACCTCCGGTACAGCTCGTCGAGGACGCCACTCACGACCTGGCGACCGGCGTCGTGTCCCGCCTGTTCGATGATGGACGGGAGATCCCTGGAGAATGTGTCCAGCCGCCCGTCCAGCGCGCCTGTGCAGCTCTCAAGCGCATCGAGCCGAGTCGTTACCTCCGCCAACTGGCACCCGTGGAACACCAGGGCGCCCGCCACCAAGGCGGCACCCGACACCATCGCGATGGGCATGAATCGTTGCATGACATCTCCGACCAATTCTGTGGACTCGACCCTCTGCTTCTCTTCCCGACTCTACAGGATGGCATGCAGGACCGCCATCCTTGCCTCCAGCCATTCGCACCATGAGGCGATTGCGCCTTCGGGGTCGGAGGCGGATCGGGCGGACGGCCCGGCTGCGGCTCTCAGGCTCAGGGCGTGACGTCGTAGCCCATGGCTCTCAACTGCGTCTCGAAGTCGGGCGGAAGGTCGGCCGCCGGCTTCTTCGCCTCGCGGGCCGCGTAGCTCAGCAGGTTTCGCAGAAGCCGCTCCGCCACGGGATGAACGCCGAGGTTCTCCCGCAGACGCAGCGTGTTCAGGATGAACCGGCCCGCCCCGAGCGGATGGATGGACAGCATCAGGCCCGAAGAGTAGCCCTGCGAAGCGTTGATCCCTCCCGCCACGGCTTCGAACGGCGGCTCCAATCCGGTCCACGCGATGTCCGGTACGATTTCCCGATAACAGGCATAGTCCAGCAGTCCGCCCGCCGGCAACTGGTCGAAGACCGGATGGACCTTGGCCCAGTCGTCCTTGTGGTACAGCCACGACGGCAGAGCTACCAGCGCGCCTTTCTTCACCAGTGGTGCGAGGGCGGTCGGCTGGTCGCCCTTCGCGAAGAGGCCGGGCGTGAGGAAGACGGCCGTCGAACCGCGGGCGATGTGTCGCGCCAGTTCCGCGAACCCCGCCGGTTTGCCCGAGGCCAGGATCACTTCGCGCGCCTCCGGCATGGCCGCGGCGAAGGGGCGTGTACGGATGCCCCGGTCCGAAAGCCACCTGGCGAGTTCCGGATCTTCGCCCCAGAGCACGATCTCGCCTTCCACCGGCGGCATGCGGGCCGGATCGTCCCGGAGGAACTCCATCCCCTCCCCCGCCGCCGCCGCGCCGCGCTCGAACGTCGCCGTGAACCGGTACACCCCCGCCGGCCCGTCCAGCGCGACCTCCTCCGCGAAGACCGGCAGAACCATCGGCCCGCCTTCAACGATCTTCACGGTGACGGTCTTCTCGAACACGCGCGTCCGGTCGGGAGCGACCACCTGCAGACGCACGGGGTAGTCGCCCGACGCCAGCGCGTCTTCATTGGCCAGCACGGCCTCGAGTCGGACCGGTGTCCCGCGCCAGCCGTTCAGCGGTTCGGCAAACAGGCACCACCGCAACGGGGCGAAGCCGTCGAACACGGCATCGACCGTGCCCGGCTTCAGCTCGCGGAACGTGGTCCACAGCCCCTCGCCCGTCATGCCCTGGTCGACCGTGCCGGTCAGGCTGTAGCCGATGACGTTGGGGTTGGAGCGGATCGCATTCAGCCCGAGCAGGCGCTGTCCGGCCATGCGGGCGTGGCTCGCCGCGAAGAAGTCCTCCGGCCGGTCGAACACCTCGGCGAGCTTCCACCGTTCCCAGTCGGCCAGGTACTGGTCGCGCAGTGCGCGGTAGAACTGGGCATCCTCCGCCGCCGCCTTGCCCATCTGCTCGTACTGGCGCACCACCCGGAGCAGGTCCACCGCGCTGCCGATCCCGTATTCGGAAATGAACAGCGGCTTCCCCTCGCCGTCGATCGTACGCAGCGTGCGGACGATGTCGGCGGTGTGCGGCACCCGCTGGTACGGGTGTTTGTCCGCCAAGACGTCCTCCCACACGGCGGAACCCGGATTGGCGAGCGAACCAACGGCGGTCGCGACCACCCCGGTCGGAAACCGGCCGAACGTATCCGCGCGCGGCGACTCGCCGGGCGCCAATTGTCCGTAGCTCCACGGCCCGCTCGGATTCGCGGCAATCGAGAAATCCTCCGCCGCGTCGTCCATCCGGCCTCCCGCCCTCTTCACGGCCGCGGCGAGGGCCGTGGTGTCCGCGCCGTAGTCGCCGTTGCCGAAACCGCACACGCAGTCGATCGTGTCGCCCGCGCGGACGGGGACCGACTGCCGGAACGTCTGTTCCCGCCCCGCCCCCTGGAGGTGGACGAATCCGTCGAACAACGACCGCCCGTTATGCTGCACGTGGACGTCGGTGGTGGCGTGCTCGGCGATGCTGGCGAAGACGGCGGACACCTCGACCGTCTCGTCCGCGGGGGCGGTCCACCGAACCACGGCGAACTCCCCGTGGCGGCCCGGATGCATCGCCAACTGGCCCGGCGCCCAGGTGATGCCCAGCCCCCGGACCATACGCGATGTGCCGTTGTGCGTGACGCAGGGGTCCACCCGGTCGGCGTTCCGCCAGGCCTCGATGCCCGCGAGGCCGCCGCCCTGGCTGTCCCAGCGGCCGCTGTTGAGCATAACCACCCGCGTGTCGTCGAGCCGCCGGAGCGCCGGCAGCAGGTCGAGCGCGTGACGGAACACCGCGCCGTCGGGGGTTTCGTTCAGCAGGCCCCACATCGCCACGCTGGGATGGTTGCGGTCGCGCCGCACCATGCCGAAGACCGACTCGTCAAAACGCTCGGCCATCTTCGGCGAGTCGGCGAGACACCACGCCGCGTACGGTTCCTCGTACACCAGCAGGCCGATCTCGTCGCACAGATCCAGCTGGTATCGTTTCGCCACGCCGGAGATGAAACGAATCGCGTTGAACCGCATCGCCTTGGCGTTGATCAGATCGCGTCGGAGCCAGTCGGGGTCGACGGGCAGTTCGAGGCCGACGGGACAACAGTTGCCCGTGTGCGAGCATTTCAGGAACAGGCGCCGGCCGTTCATCCGGAAGAAGCCGTTCTCGAAGCGGAAGTCCCGGAATCCGCATCGCACCGACTGCTCGTCCGGCGAACCGGTTCCGTCGATGCCCAGCCGCGCGGTGACGCGGTAGAGAAACGGATCGTTGAGACCCCAGAGATGCGGGTCCGCGACACGCACCTGGACCTCCACCGACGATTCGCCGGCCGGCCACTCGCGGTCAAGGCGCGTCGTGGCGAGCGTCTCGCCCGCGGCGGCCGGGGCGACGCTGCATTCCAGCCAGCCACGCGCGGCCGTTGGCGAGGCGTTGCTCACCTCGGCCCGGACCCGGATCGCGCCGGTCCTCCAATCGGGCCGCACGAACAGGTCCGCGATGCGCACGGCGGGAGCGGCGATCATCTCCACGGAGTCCATGATGCCGCCCTGGTTCCACGCACTCCCCGCCCCGTAGGGCATGACCTTGTTGCGATGCGGCGTCTCGTTGAGCACGATGCCGTCGATCGGCTGGTGCGTGGGATTCAGCACGCGCACCGCGAGGCGGTTCGTGGCGCCGGAGCGGACCGCCTGCGTGACGTCGAGCACGAACGGCGATTCACCGCCTTCATGGCGCCCGACGGGGATGCCGTTCACCCACACGTCCGCCGTGTAGTCGACCGCCCAGAAACGCAGGAGGTCGCGTCCACCCGGATGCGGATTGGCCGGCGCCGCGAACTCCCGCCAGTACCAGGCCACGCCGTGATAGCCGGGGAAGGCGTCCTGGATGATCCACGGAACCTTTGTCTTCTTCGACTCCGGAACCGGCGCGGAGTACCATTGCCTTTCGCGACCGACATTCTGCGGATCGGTGGCGAGAAGCCACTCGCCGTCAAGGGACGTGACGGATGCCCCAGTCCGCAGTGCGGAGGGAAGCGTCATGCAGGCCATCGCCAACCACATCGCGCGCAGGGAAGGTGCCTTCATGGCTGAGTGTCCTTGAGCCTGTTCCACCGGCCCGGCGACTTCAAGCCCGAAACCGCAGGCAAGCTGCGCGACATCCGCATCGGGCGGCACGAACCCGGCGGACTCCTGGCATGCCCGCCGGGCTTCACAGGAGCCGTTCCCTGCGGTCGGCGGTGATGCGGCACCTTGGTTGGGGACGCGGCGCCGTTGCACGGAAGATCGGAAGGGATGGAGGGGGAGCGTTGAGCGGCCAGGGCCCCTGGGTCACGGCTCGCCGCCTTGGGATGCATTATGCCCGCCGATCTGGCATAGTGTGCGCTCAGCGCACATGCCTGCTTGTTGCCGCCGGATTCTGGACATTCGCGGGATCGTGCAGGGCGTCGGTTTCCGTCCCGCCCTGTACCGTCTCGCCCGCGCCGCGGGGTTGGGCGGCCGCGTACAGAACCGCGCGGGCGTGGTGCGACTGGAACTGGAGGGGCCCGCCGCCGCCCTCGACGCCTTCCTCGCCGCCCTGCCTTCCCGGCTGCCGCCGCAGGCGCGCATCGACTCGATGGACGCCGTCGCGGAGGAGTCCATGCCGGACGGTTCCACCCCCCGTCCCTTCGAGGTCGTGGAAAGCGTGGGGGGCGGTTCGCGGCGGATGCTGCTGCCCGTCGACCTGGCCATGTGCGCCGACTGCCGTCGCGAGATCCTCGACCCGGCCGACCGCCGCTTCCGATATGCCTTCACCACCTGTACGAACTGCGGCCCCCGCTACACCGTGATCGAGCGCACGCCCTACGACCGCGAGCGGACGACGCTCCGCGCGTTCCCCCTGTGTCCCGCGTGCGCGGCGGAGTATCGCGACCCCGCCGACCGCCGCTTCCACGCCGAAAGCACCGCCTGTCCCGTCTGCGGCCCGCGGCTGCGCCTCCTCGACGCCGACGGCGCCCCGGTGCAGGGCGACCCGCTGCGCGAGGCGCGGGCCCGGCTGGCCGCGGGCGCGGTCGTCGCCGTCCGCGGCATCGGCGGCTACCTGCTGGCGGCCGACGCGTTCAACCGGGAGACGCTCCATCGGCTCCGGGAGCGGAAACACCGACCGCACAAGCCCCTCGCGGTCATGGCCGCCGATCTCGCGACGGCCGGGCGGTTCGCGCTCATCCCGCCCGTCGCCGCGGACCTGCTGACGTCCGTCCGCGCGCCCATCTGCATCCTCGACGTGCGGCCCGACGCCCCGGCCGCGCTGCCCCGGGACCTCCTGTCGCCCGACACGAACACCCTCGGCCTCATGCTGCCCACCTCGCCGCTGCACGAGCTGCTCGCGCGGCGATCGGGGGACGACGCCGCCCCGCCGTTCGATCTGCTGGTCATGACCAGCGGAAACCGGCGGGGCGAACCGATCTGCCTGACGAATGCCGAGGCGATGGAGCGGCTGCAGGGCATTGCCGACGCCTTCCTCGTGCACGATCGCGAGATCAACCTGCGCAACGACGACTCCGTCGTGACCTTCCAGTCGTCGGGCGTACAGGTCTGGCGTCGCGCTCGGGGGTACGCACCGGAGTCCATCCGCCTCCCACGCCCCCTGGGGCGACCGGTCCTCGCCATGGGCTCGGAGCTGAAGAACGCCTTTGCCCTCGGGCGGGGCGACGAGGTTTTCCTGTCGCCGCACGTCGGCGATCTCGACACGCCGGAAGCGCGGGCGGGGCTGGAGTTCGCGGTCGACCGCCTGCCCGCGTTTCTCGACATCCGGCCGGAGATCGTGGCGGTGGATCTCCATCCCGACTATCCGTCGACGCGTCTCGGCCGGGCCATCGCCGCGCGCCTTGGACTGCCGATCGTCGAGGTGCAGCATCACCACGCCCATGCGCGCGCGGCCATGGCGGAGCATGGCCTGGAGGAGGCGCTGGCCCTCGCGTTTGACGGCACGGGCCTCGGGACCGACGGCGCCATTTGGGGCGCGGAACTGCTGCGCGTGACCTCGCGGGGCTGGTCGCGCCTGGCCACCTTCGCCGGCGTGCCGCTGCCGGGCGGCGATGCGGCGATCATGGACCCGCGGCGCCAGCTCGCCGGCCGCTGGCTGGCCATGGGCGCCGAACCTTCCAACGCCTGGAAGAACCGGTTGGGCATCACTTCCGGGGAATGGAAGGCCTGGGGCGGGCAGATCCGGCTCGGTGTCAACGCTCCCGTCACCCATGCGGCCGGCCGCCTCTTCGACTCGGTATCCGCCGCTCTGGGCCTGTGCAGCGGCCGCGCCACCTACGACGGGCAGGCCGCGGTCCGCCTGGAGGCCTGCGCCCGGCGGTGTCCGGAAGCGCGCCGCCGGCCGCTGGCGTTTGCGGCGTTCAAGATCGCGGGAGGGGATTTGCGGGCAAGACAGGACGGGGTCGGTATCGCGCTCAGAATCGAAAGCGACCCCGATACCGACCCCGACAGGAACCAGAACGGGCACTCCGCGCATCGGGCGGCGGACCTGACCCTCCTCGACTGGACGCCGCTCTTCGCCGCCTTGCTTCGTTCGCCGCCGGTCGATGATGACGCCCCGGCGCTCGCCTGGGGATTCCATGATGCGGTCGCCGCCGCCGCCCTGGAGATGCTTGCGCGGGCCGGCGTGGCGGGGCCGGCCGACGTGGTGCTGACCGGCGGCGTGTTCATGAACCGTCTTCTGACCTCCCTGCTTGCGGCGCGGCTGGAGTCGGCCGGCTGGCGGGTACACCTCCACCGGGCCGTCCCGCCCAACGACGGGGGCCTCGCCCTGGGCCAGGCGGTGATCGGCGGTGCTTGATTACGGCCCGCCGCGGGCTATTGTGTGTCGCATGTGCCTCGCCATCCCCATGCTGGTCAAGACGGTCCGACCCGACGGAACGGGCGACGTCGAACTGGACGGAGTCGTGCGCAGCGTGCAGCTCCCGCTGGTATCCGACGTGCAGGCGGGCGACTACGTGATCGTTCACGCCGGATTCGCCATTGAGAAGCTAGATCCGGAGGAGGCGGACGTGCGCCTCCGCCTGATCGAGGAATTGGCCGCGACCCTGGGGACGCCGGGGCCATGAAGTACATCGACGGATTCCGCAACTCCGCGGCCTCGGCGCACCTGGCCGCGGATTTGCGGAGAGGGGCGGACCGGATTCCGGCCGGACGCAGGCCCGTCCGCCTGATGGAGGTATGCGGCACGCACACCATGGCCATCGGCCGGCACGGCATCCGCGACATTCTTCCCCCCGCCGTCGATCTGCTCAGCGGACCGGGTTGCCCGGTATGCGTGACCGAGCCCGGCTACATCGATGCCGCCATCACCCTGGCGACGGAGGGGGTCGATGTCTGCACGTTCGGCGACCTCGTGCGCGTGCCGGGATCCCGAGAGACGCTGGCCGAGGCCCGCGCGGCGGGGGCATGCGTGACCGTGTGCTACTCTCCGGCCGAGGCGATCGAGCGGGCCGCCCTCGCCCCCGACCGCCCGGTGGTGTTCCTCGCGGTCGGGTTCGAAACCACGGCCCCCGTCGTCGCCGCCGTGCTGGATGACGCCGTCCACCGCGGCCTCCGGAACTTTTCTCTCCTGGTCGCCTTCCGCCGCGTGCTTCCCGCGCTCGATGCGCTGGCGGCCGATCCCGGCATGAAGATCGACGGCTTCCTCTGTCCCGCCCACGTCAGCGCGATCATCGGCTCGGAGGCCTACGAGCCGTTCGCGGCGCGCAGCGGCCGCCCGTGCGTCATCGCCGGCTTCGAACCGGTCGACATCCTGATGGGCGTGACGAAGCTGGTGGAACTCGTCACGGCCGGGCGATGCGACGTGATCAACCTCTACGAACGGGTGGTGCGGCGCGGGGGCAACGCGGCGGCGCGGGCCATGCTCGACCGGTACTTCGAACCGGCCGGGGCGCGGTGGCGCGGACTCGGCGCGATTCCGGACAGCGGCCACCGCCTGCGCGCCGAGTGGCGGACGTGGGATGCCGAGGAGCGGTTCGGCGTGCGGGTCGGGCCCGGGGAATCCCGTCCCGGATGCCGGTGCGGCGAGGTGATCAAGGGTTGCCTGAAGCCGCCGGAGTGTCCGCTGTTCGGGACCGCCTGCACGCCGCTCTCGCCCGTCGGGCCCTGCATGGTCAGCTCCGAGGGCACCTGCGCGGCCTACTACAAGTACTCGCGGCTGGCGGCCGGATGAAGAGCGACACGATCCAACTGTCGGACGGCAGCGGCGGACGCCAGGCGCGCGCGCTGATCGATCGCGAGATCGTCAGCCGCTTCGGCGTGGGGCCGCTCCAGGGTCTGCCGGACGCCGCACGCCTCGCGGGGGCTTCGCCGCTGCTGTTCACGACCGACAGCTTCGTGGTCAAGCCTCTGTTCTTCCCCGGCGGCGACATCGGGCGGCTCGCGGTCCACGGAACGGTGAACGATCTCGCGGTCGCCGGCGGGCGGCCGCGATGGCTGTCGCTCGCCCTCATCCTCGAAGAGGGCCTCCCGCTGGAGGCGCTGGGGCGGGTCCTGGATTCCGTGAAGGCGGCCGCGTCGGAGTGCGACGTGACGGTGGCGACCGGGGACACCAAGGTCGTCGGCCGCGGGCAGTGCGACGGGCTGTTCATCAACACCGCGGGGATCGGCGAGGCGATACCCGGCCTCCGCCTTTCCCCCGGGGACATACGACCGGGCGACGCCGTGCTGACCAGCGGCACGCTGGGCGACCATGGCATGGCGGTGATGGCCGCCCGCGAGTCCTTCGGCATCGCGCAGGGCTGCGCCAGCGACACCGGCCCCGTCCATCGCCTGGTGGAAGCAGCGGCGCGCGTCGCGGGCGGCGCCATCCGCTTCATGCGCGATCCGACGCGCGGCGGCGCGGCCGCGGTGCTCAACGAGATCGCGGAGGGACGCCCCTTCGGGCTGTCGCTGCGCGAGGCGCTCATCCCCTACTCCGCCGGCGCGCGCGCCGTGGCGGAACTGCTGGGACTCGACCTGCTACACTCGGCCTCAGAAGGCCGGCTTCTCATGGTCTGCGACGCCGGCGCGGCGCCGCCGGTGATCGACGCGTGGCGTCGACTCCCCGAAGGCCGCGGCGCGGCCGTGATCGGAGAGGCGACGGAACGGCACCCGGGCACGGTTTCGCTGGTCACCTTGACCGGCGGCTGCCGGCTCGTCGACGTCCCCGACGGCGAGCTCCTGCCGCGGATCTGCTGACCTCCGCGCCGTTCCGGCGCGATGAGCCACCGCGCAGCCATCCTGACGCGCCGCCGGGAGGGTGGCCTGCGGATCGAACCGCGGGCAGGCGGACCGCGAGAAGGGGCGGCGGAGCAATCTCAGAAGGCGGCGCGGTTGCACGGAGGAACGGAAAGAACACAGTCGGCGCATGGAGCAACCGGGGCCGTTGGGTTGAGGCTCGCCGCCTTGGGCGCTACTCCTCTCTCAACGCCTGGAGCGGCGGGGCGTGAAGGGCGGCCGCCACCGCGATGCCCGTGCTGAGCGCGGCGGAGAGAAGAAGCCCGAGAACGACCCCCCCCAGCACCCGCAGCGGCGCGCGGGCCTGCGCCGCGAGGAGGGACGGCAGGAGGGCCAGCGCGGAGGCGGCGGCGCCGAGCGCCATGCCGGCCGCGGCGAGGCCGATGTGTTCGCGCGTCACGCCGGCCAGGATGCGCCGGCGCCGGAAGCCCAGGGCCGAGAGAACGGCGAACTCGCGCCGACGCTCCCGGATGTCGCGGCCGGCCACCACGCCGAACCCCGCCGCGCCAATCAGCAACCCGAGCGCGCCGAAGAGCAGGAAGATGTCCAGGTAGGTTTGCTGCACGGCGAGAAACGCGGCCAACCGGTCGACCGCGGGCGAGAGGTCGAGCCCGAGATCGCCCATCCGGTCCTCCAGCACGCGGCGGACCCGCTTCTCCCGGCCGCCGGCCGCGTCGACGAGCAGTACGCGCGCCGGCGACGAGGGAAAATGCCGCTGCATCGCGTCTTGCGAGATGAGCAAACGGCCCTGGAAGACCGAGTCCGCCAGCGCGCCGGCGAGGTGCAGATCGATGCGGCGTCCCTGTTCGTCGACCACCGTCAAACGGTCGCCCAGGGCCTTGCCCAATCCCCATTGGAGCACCGAGGCGTCCGCCACCGCCGGCATCACGCCGGGTCCGAGATCCAGCTCGACCGCCTTCCACGGATCGTCCGGCGGCACCCGCGCGTCGAGCTTGACGAATCGGAACGATCCGCGCCGGCGGAACGCGTCCGCCGGCACGCCGAGCAGCGGCGGCAGGCTGACGCGGTTGAGATTGAGGCAACTGGCGTCATCCCCTTCCCGCAGTCTCAGCATCGCGATGTCCACGCCCACGAGGTCGCGTTCCTGAAGCCCGAAGAAGCGGCGGCCCTCGGCCGTGGTCGGGTCGTGTACCAGCGGAAGCGCGGTCTCCCCGTAGAGGGAATAGCCTCCCGTGCCCGAATCCCGTCCGACGGCCAGTGCGGAGAGATCGGGCCGATAGGATCCCACGGCCAGGACGAGGAACAGCCCGCAGGCCGGCATGATCACGGCCGCCAGGCTGCGCCGCGCGCGCCGCGCCCAGTTGCGGGGACCGAAGACGGCGGGGACCGCCGCGGACCGCGCGCCGGCGGACAGGCGTGCCAGGCACCACGCGAATCCCGCCAAGCCTCCGCCCAGCGCCAGGGCACCGGCCGCAAGGAAGGTCGCCGCCTGGCGGCGCTGGAGCACCGACTCGGGCAGAAGCATCGCCGCCGCGGCCCCGCCGAGGCCGGCGACGGCCAGGGCCAGCCGCCAGCCGGTCCTTCGGCGGCGGAGGGCGAAACCCGGATCCACCGGCGCCGCCTGGAGCTCGCGTATGGAGCGGAACGACTGGCGCCGGAGCACCGCGGCGGCGGTCAGCCACGCGGCGGCCAGTCCGCCGGCCGCGCCCCATGCCACCGTGAGCGGCCGGACCTCGAGCGCCAAGGCGGACGTGCCCACCACGCCCCGCCAGACCGTGCGCAGTCCCTGGAGGATCAGGTCGGTGACCGCCACGCCCGCCAGGCCACCGAGCGCGGCCGCCGCCGCGGCCAGCAGCAGGGCCTCGCCCAGCAGCACCCGCCGCACCCGCGCCGGCGGGAAACCGGTCGCCCGCAGAATGCCGATCTCCTCCGCGCGCGCCTCGATCGTGCCCGCAAAGAGCAGGGCCGCCAGCACCAGGGCGGCGACGATGATGAAGAAACCCAGGCCGACGAACAGCCCCGCGAAGTCGACGCCCTCCGAACCCGCCCGCAGTCCCTCCTCGCGCACCGGCCGCAAGACCAGCCCCGCCGATTCCGGCGTCAGATGCGCCCGCACGGAGGCGGCGAGCGCGGCGCCGTCGGCGCTCCCCGGCCATCGCACGGCCGTGAGCGCCCCGAACCGGTTCGCCCACATCGCCTGGGCGGAGGCGAGCGTGACAAAGGCCTTCGGCGTGCCGCGATGCTCCGACCAGTACGCCTCGTCCTTGTCCCGGATGCGGCTGAGATCGACCGGGATGCCCGGTTTCCAGTCGCTGCACCGGCTCGTGTCCCCTATGCCAGGGAAGTCGGGCATCAGCGAGGGATCGGCGGCCGCGCCCGCGATCGGCAGCACCGCGCGAACCCGGAAGACGCGCGAGGTCTCCTCCAGGCCCTGGCGCGGGCCGAGGATGAAGAAGCGGAGCGCGACCTCGGCACCCGGTCCGATCCCGAGATCCTCCGCCAGCCATTCGTTCACCGCGATTTCGCCGTCCGCCAGCTCCACCGGCGCCGGCGCGGCGACCATGCTGTAGGGGCAGGCGCGTTCGCCGGCGCGCAGTTCGTTGACGAAGTACGTGAAGATCCCGCCGGCCCCCGGCGCCGCCGCGAAGGCGGCCGAGGCGGCGGGCGGATCCAGAAAGATCCGCCCGGACCGCAGCTCCCAGCCGGCGGTGTGGGTCAGGGGGCGCAACGCGAGATCGAAGTCCTCCAGCGTGCAGAGGCGGGCGAGGGCTTGGGACCGAGCGTTGGAGTTCGAGAGGGAGAGAGACCGATTGGGATTGCGAGGGCGAGCGGGAATTGAGACTTGGGCGTTGGAGTTGGAGGGGGAGTTGGGTTCGGACGCCACAAGAAGGACGTTGGCCTTGTTCGCCAGGTCCATCTTCTCCGTCAGATCACTGCGCGGAACGAAGACGCTGAGGCCCGCGACCTGGGTGGCGCGAAGGCTGAACCGGCCCAGGCGGCGGTCATCCAGTACGGCGCGCACCGTCGTGCGCAGGCTCGTCCACGGCTCCTCCGCCCCGGCGAGCGGCACGTCGGCGGGCAGCGGCCCGGCCCGGGCGAGACGCAGCACGAGGCTGTCGCCCGGTTTCACCCCCAGACGCCGCGCCAGCGCTTCGTTCACCATCGCCTCACCGGCCGACAGCGACGCGAAGCCCGGCGGCGCGTCGGCGAAGCGGTCCAGCGACCCGTCCACGCCGAGCACCTGCACGCGCGGCGCCCGCCGGCCCGTGTCAGGAGCCGACGCGGCGCCCGTCGCCGCGATCAGCGCGGCGGCGGCGCGGCCGGTCGCCCGTTCCATCTCCCCCGCCAGCGCCACGCGGAAGCGCCGGTCCCCACCCTCGACGGCGTATTCCGTCCGCCCGAGGCGCACGAGGGCCAGCCGCCGAAGGCTGCCGCGAACCGAGTCGCCCACGACCAGCGCCGCCGTGAGAATGGCCGTGGCGGTCGCCGCCCCCAACACCGTGCCGACGTGGCGCAGGCGGTAGTACCGTAGGTTCCGGAGGATGAGCGTCCAGAGGTTCACGGGCGACCCGCGGCCTCCTCGCTCAGGCGCCCGCCGGACAGCCGGAACACGCGGTCCATCCGGCGGGCCAGCGGTTCGGCATGCGTCACGACGACCAGCGCGACCCGCTCCGCGCGGTTGAGCTCGACGAGCAGGTCCGCCAGCGCCGCGGCCGTCACGGCGTCGAGCGAGCCCGTCGGTTCGTCCGCCAGCAGCAGGCCGGGACCGTTCACCAGCGCCCGCACCACGGCCACGCGCTGGCACTCGCCGCCCGAGAGCTCGCCCGGCCGGTGGTCGAGGCGCGAGGCGAGGCCCACGCGATCGAGGAGTTCGCGCGCCCGGTCCAGCGGCACGGCGGCGCCGCGCTCGGCGAGGGCGGGCACGAGGGCGTTCTCGAGCACGGTCAGCTGGGGCAGCAGATGATGGCGCTGGAAGATGAAGCCGATCTCGCGGTTGCGGATGCGGGCGAGGTCGTCCTCCGGGAGCGCCGCCAGATCGCGCCCCCGCAGGAGAACGCGCCCGGAGGTCGGCCGGTCCAGGGCGCCGAGCAGGTTCAGCAGCGTGCTCTTGCCCGAGCCCGACGGTCCGACGACGGCGGCCGACTCCCCCGCCGAGAGGTCCAGCGACACCCCGCGCAGCACCTCCACCGCGGCGCCGCCGGCCGGTCCCGGATAGGCCTTCGCCACGTCCCTGACTTCCACCACGCGCTCGTCCACCTCACGCCTGCCTTTCTTCCCGCGGGCCGCGCGCAGTGTACCACCCCGACCCGCGATTGCGCAGGCCAATGTGTCAGGATGGAACAGCGGAGTGAAGTTCCCCCCGTTTTTGGACGGGTGACCAGGCTATGACGAACGGCCTGGTCACGGACTGAAAAACGAGGGATGTGGGCGATGACATTGAGGCGGCGCAGGCATGGCGACGAGTTCAAGGCGAAGGTGGCATTGGAGGCAGTGCGCGGGGTACGGACGCTCCGCGAGGTGAGCGCGACGCACCCGGTGCATCCGACGGGGATCGCATTGTTCCTCCACCACGCACAGACGTGGGTGTTCACGCGTCACCTTTTCCACCCACGGACCCGCCGCCCGGCCGGCCCATCGCGCGCACGGAACGTGGTGAGCCGCCTTCGTTCGGCGCTTCCTGCTTCGCTCGGAAGCTTCGCAGGACGCGCCCTGGTGCGCTCAAAGGATCCGCAACTCGCGCTTGACGCCGGAGGGGGTCCGGTCTAATCGTGGCACCCTATGAGGGTTCCGCCATGAGACAGAAGAGCGCTCTCTCCCGCCGAAGCTTCCTTCAGCGCACCGCGGCCGCGGCCGCCGCGTGCTCCGCCGCCCCGATGATCATCCCCTGCTCCGCCCTCGGCCGCGGGGGGGTGGCCGCGCCGAGCGAGCGCATCGTCTTCGGCTGCATCGGCCTCGGGGGCCAGGGCCAGCACAACATGAGGGCGATGATCAGCCAGAACGACACGCAGGTGGTGGCGCTGTGCGATGTCGAGCGCGCCTCGGGCAGTCGCGGCCTCGAACCCGCGCTGGCGGCGGCGGTGCAGCAGTACGAGCAGATCGGCCGGCCGGTGAAGTCCGACTCCTTCGCCCGCTACCACGACTTCCGCGAGCTGCTGGCGCGCGAGGACATCGATGCGGTGACCGTCTGCACGCCGGATCACTGGCACGGGCTCATCTCGCTGGCCGCCGCCCGCGCCGGAAAGGATCTCTACTGCGAGAAGCCGCTCGTGAACACGATCCGCGAAGGCCGCGCGGTATGCCAGGCGGTGGAGAGCCGCGGTCGCATCCTCCAGACCGGCAGCCACGAACGCTCGAACGAGACCGTGCGCTTCGCCTACGAACTCGTGCGCAACGGCCGCATCGGCGACCTGCGCGAGATCGAGGTGCACCTGCCCCTGAACGACGGCCACCTCCTGCGCATGCGCGAACAGACGCAGCCGAGACCCATCAAGCCCGTGCCCGAAACGCTGGACTACGACTTCTGGCTCGGCCCGGCGCCCACGGTCCCCTACATCCCCGAGCGCGTGCACATGATGTGGCGGTTCGTGTTCGACTACGGCGGCGGCGAGATCACCGACCGCGGCGCCCACGTCATCGACCTCGCCCAGTTCATCAACGACGCCGACGGCACCGGCCCCCTGGAGATCGAGGCGCACGGGAAACGGATCCCCGACGGCATCTACGACTGCTTCTTCGACTACACGTTCACCTGCCGCTACCGGAACGGCGTCGTCCTCCGCGGCACGAGCGACGATCCGCGCGGGCTGAAGCTGATCGGCAGCAAGGGGTGGATCTTCATCCACATCCACGGCGGCCGGCTGGAGGCGGAGCCGGCCTCGGTGCTGAAGGAGGTCATCCGCCCGCAGGAGATCCACACCGAGCGCAGCCCGGGCCACCAGCGGAACTTCCTCGACTGCGTCCACACGCGCCGCCGCCCGATCGCCCACCACGAGATCGGGCATCGCACGGCAACCCTCTGCCACCTGGTGAACATCGCGATGACGGTCGACCGGCCGCTGAAATGGGACCCGGTGCGGGAGGAAATCACCAACGATCCGGCGGCGGCGCGGCTGGTGGGCCGCCCCATGCGATCGCCCTGGCACATCTGAGAAATGACGCAGCGAAAGTGACACGCCGACGGGGAGATCATGAACGTAATCGAACGGACGATAGGCACGGCAGTAGTGTTCACGGCGCTGGCCTCGGGGTCCATGGCCGCGCCGCCGGAAGGGATCGACCAGACCCTGGCGGATGTGGCGGCATGGACGGATGACCAGTCGCGCGAACCGGTGAACCGGCTGGAAGCGATCGTCCGGGCCGCCGAGACGACGCCGGCGGCCAGCCGCGAATGCGAGCGCGCGATGGCGGGATTCCTGTCGTCGACCAACGGGACGCCGGCCGCCCGGCAGGCGGTGGCCCGGTTGCTGGGGCGGATCGCATCCGACGAGTCGGTTCCGGCGCTCGCCGAGCTCATGAAAGACCCGGCGAGCGCGGATATCGCGCGGCTGGCCCTCGAGCCCATACCCGGCCGGAGGGCCGACGAGGCCCTCGCGGGCGCGCTCGCGCATTCCGACCCCCGTGTTCGCATGGGCGCCCTCGGTTCGCTGGGTCATCGCAGGAGCGAGCCGTCGATCGGGGCAATCGCCCGCCTGCTCGTGGCCTCCGATCCGGCGGTCGCCTCCGCCGCGGCGGACGCGCTCGGGCACATCGCCAGCACGGAGGCGGCGCAGTATCTCGAGTCCGCGATGCCCACCCAGACCGGCGCGGTGCGGCAGGCGATGGCGGAGGCGATGCTCCGGCATGCCGACCGGCTCATGCGCGAGCGCAAACCGCGACGGGCCGGGATCGTGTACAGCCGCTTCGAATCCGCCGAGTGGCCCGCGTCGGTGCGGCTGGCGGCCTTCACCGGGCACGTGCGCGCGTCGGGCGCGAATGCCTCCGACCTCATCATCGCAGCGGCGTCCGGCGAGGACCCGGCGCTGCGGACGGCAGCCCTGAGCCTTGTGCGGACCCTCGGCGAAGAACGACAGGTGGCGCACGTGGCGGCCGCCCTTCCGCGCCTCGCCCCGGCCGACCAGATCGCGCTGATGGCCGCGCTGGGCGACCGGGAGGCCCCGGCCGCGGCGGCTCCCGTGATGATGGTGGCCACCGGCAGCGCCCCGCCCGAGGTGCGGATCGTCGCCCTGCGCGCCCTCGCCTCGTTGCGGGAGGCGTCCGCCGTGCCGCTGCTCGCCGGCGTGGCCGCGTTCGAGACCGGGGCGCCCCGCACCGCCGCGCGGGACAGCCTGGCCCGGCTGTCCGCGCCCGGGGTCGACGAGGCGCTGCCGGTCCTTCTCGGCGCCACGCCGCAGCCCGAGGTCCGCGTGGAGCTGCTGCGGGCCATGGCCGCGCGCGAGACGCCGGGCGACTGCGCGCCGATCCTCCGGGCCGTCGAGGAGGGTCCGCAGGCTGTCCGCGAAGCCGGCCTGAAAGCCCTGGCCCGACTGGCCGCGCCCGGCGACCTGGCGCGGCTCCTGGCCCTCGCCGCCCGACTCCCTCCGGAGACCGGCAGGGACGAGATCGCGGGCATGCTCGAGGCGGTCGCGCGCCGCACGCCGGGCCGTCCCGATCCGGGCGCATTCACCGCGCAGTACGGGCCGGACACCCCCCCCGCGTTGAAGCTCGTCATCCTGTCCGTGCTCGGCCGGCTCGGCGGCGCCGCCCCCCTGGAGACGGTCCGCGCCGCGATGAGGGAGTCCGATGCGACGGTCCGGCAGGCGGCCGTCCGCGCCCTGTCGGAATGGCCGGACGCCAGCGCGCTCAACGATCTGATCGCCCTGGCCGCCGTCGAGCAGTCGGCGGACGCGCGCTCCCGGGCGTTGCGGGGCTACATACGCCTCGTGCTGGCGGACAGGAATCGGGCGGAGGCCGAGACCGTGGCCCTGCACCGCCGCGCCTGGTCCCTCGCGAAATCCGACGAGCGGCGCATGATCCTCGCCGGACTGGGCGATCTGAAGGGGCCGGAGGCGCTCGCCATGGCCGCCGACGCCCTCGACGATTCCGCAGTGAAGGCCGAAGCCGCGGCCGCCGTGCTGCGCCTCGCACAGGCGGCCGCCTCCGCCCACCCCGCCGCGGCGCGCCAGGCCCTCGATCGCGTGGCGCAGGCCATCGAGGATCCCAAGGTCAAGGCGGAGGCGGAAGCCCTGCGCGGCAAGCTCCCGGGCGGTTCGTGAGAGAACCGTCCGTGGAGACGTGCGCCGACGGCCGGGCCGGGGAGAATCGCGACCGGCGCCCCTGCAGTCTCTACACGGCCGTCGTCCATGACCGGCGCGCCGGCCGCTGGCTGCTGTTCCGCGATCCCCTTGATGTGCTCAGCGCCTGCGACATCGGTTCGGTGCGCGACCTGCTGAGGCGGGTGGAGCGCGCGGTGGACCACGGGGGCCTGCACGCGGCCGGGTTCGTCGCCTACGAAGCCGCCCCCGCGTTTGATCCCGCCCTGCGGACCCGGCCTCCCGACGGCCGTCTCCCGCTGGCGTGGTTCGGGCTCTACCGCGCCCCCACGCCCCTCGACGCCCTGCCGGCAGCCGGGACGATGCCCGGCCTCACCGACTGGCGGCCCACCATCACGCGGAGCGACTACGCGCGCGCGATCACGCGGATCAAGGGGTGGATCGAACGCGGCGACACCTACCAGGTCAATTTCACGTATCGCCTGCGGACGGCCTTCTCCGGCGACACGTGGGCGCTGTTCGCGCGGCTGGCCGGCGCACAGGGAGCGGCGTACGGGGCCTGCCTGGACCTCGGCGAGCATGCGCTCTGCTCCGCCTCCCCGGAGCTCTTCTTCCGCCTGGACGGCGATCTCCTCACGTGCAAGCCGATGAAGGGCACCGCCGCGCGCCACCCCCTCCGGCGCGGGGACGAAGCGCAGGCGGAATGGCTGCGGAACTCGGAGAAGAACCGCGCCGAGAACCTCATGATCGTCGACATGGTCCGCCACGACATCGGCCGGGTGGCCCGCATCGGAACCGTCACCGTGCCGGCGCTGTTCGAGGCGGAACGCTACCCCACCCTGTGGCAGATGACCTCGACCGTCAGCGGTCGCACCGACGCCCCGTGGGCCGACATCGTGGCCGCGCTGTTCCCCGCCGCCTCCGTCACGGGCGCGCCCAAGTGCCGGACCATGCAGATCATCTCGGAACTCGAGACCACGCCCCGCGGCGTCTACACCGGCGGCATCGGGTTTCTCTCGCCCGGCCGCCGCGCACAGTTCAACGTCGCCATCCGCACCGCCGTCATCGACCGCCGTAAGGGCGCCGCCGAGTACGGCACGGGCAGCGGGGTGGTCTGGGATTCCGACGAGACCGCGGAGTTCGACGAGTGTCGGACCAAGGCGGCCATCCTGGCGTCCGCCCCGGACGACTTCAGCCTCCTGGAGACCCTGCGGTGGACGCCGGACGGCGGGTACGGCCTCCTTGACCGCCACCTGTCGCGACTGTCCGATTCCGCCGCCTGGTTCGATCGCCGAATCGACCTCGCCCGCCTTCGCGCCGAATTGCATCGCCGCGCGAGCGCCTTCCCGTCCGGACCGTGCCGCGTGCGGCTGCTCGTGCCGCCGGACGGCGCCCTGGTCATCGAGGCCGCGCCGTTGTCTTCCCCGGCGGAGGCGGTCACCCTCGGCCTGGCCCGGACGCCGGTCGCGCCCGACGATATCTTCCTCTACCACAAGACCACGCGGCGCGGCGTGTACGAGCGGGCGCGCGAGGAGCGGCCCGACTGCGAGGATACGCTGCTGTGGAACCGGGACGGCGAGGTGACGGAGTCGACCATCGGCAACGTGGTCTGCGAGATGGACGGCTCGCTGGTCACCCCGCCCGTGCGCTGCGGATTGCTCCCGGGCACGCTGCGCGCGGAACTGGTCGAGAACGGCCGGGTGGGCGAGCGCGCGATCCGGATCGCCGATCTGCCGCGCTGCGCCCGCGTTCTCGTCGCCAGCTCCGTCCGCGGGCTTCGCGAGGCGCGGCTGGTGCCGCTGCCGGGGGGGGCGCAGTTTGACGTTTGAGGCCTCCGCCTGGAATGCGCCGTCGGCGAGTTTGTGTGCCCACACACGCAGGCGCCCTGCCGTGCGCCGGTTCGGCGCTTGTCCTTGACCCTCCGGAGCCGCTTTGCTACATGGGACGCGCTTCTGCGCCAGAGAAACGGGTTTGACGATCCTGATCCGGAGAATACGCATGAACTATCAACTGGCCGCCAACACGATCCGCTGCCTCGCCGCGGACGGCGTCGAGCGCGCGAAATCGGGCCATCCCGGGATGCCGATGGGCATGGCGGACGTCGCCAGCGTGCTGTTCCTCAAGTACCTGAAGTACGATCCGGCCGACCCCGCCTGGCCCGACCGCGATCGCTTCGTGCTGTCCGGCGGCCATGGGTCCATGCTCATCTACAGCCTGCTGCACCTGGCCGGCTACGATCTCCCGATGGAGGAGCTGATGAAGTTCCGCCAGGTCGGCAGCCGCACGCCGGGACATCCCGAGTTCGGCCACACGCCCGGCGTCGAGACCACGACCGGTCCGCTGGGCCAGGGATGCGGAAACGCCGTCGGCATGGCCGTGGCGGAGGCGATGCTCGCCGCCCGGTTCAACCGTCAGGGCTGCCCCGTGGTCGGCCATCGCACGTTCGTCTTCTGCGGCGACGGCGACATGATGGAGGGCCTGTCCCACGAGGCCTTCAGCCTCGCCGGCCATCTGAGACTCGGCAAGCTGATCGTCTGCTACGACTTCAACCACATCACCATCGAAGGGCACACCGACCTGGCCTGCTCCGACGACGTCCGTAAACGCTTCGAGGGGTATCACTGGAATGTCCTCGAGACCGACGGGCACGACTACGCGGAGATCGAGCGGGCGTTCGACCGGGCCATCGCCGAGACCTCGCGCCCGACGCTGATCATCTGCCATACGCACATCGCCCACGGGGCGCCGAAGATGCACGACTCGCACGAAGCGCACGGGGCGCCGCTGGGGGCGGAGGAGATCAAGGCGACGAAGGCGGCCCTGGGTTTCCCCGCGGACCGGGACTTCCACATCCCCGCCGGCGTGCCCGAGATGTTCGCGCGGCGGGCCGCCGACGGAGCGGCGGAGCACGAAGCGTGGCATCGGATGTTCGCCCTGTATCGCGCCACCCATCCGGAACTCGGGGCCGCATGGGATGCCGCCCTGGCCGGAGAGCTGCCCGACCACCTGGAGGCGTCGCTGCCGGCGTTCGAACTCGAGAAGCCGATCGCCACGCGCGCCGCATCGGGCAAGGTCCTACAGAGCCTCGCGAGGTCCGTTCCGTTCCTCGTCGGCGGTTCCGCGGACCTCGCGCCCAGCAACAACACGTATCTCAAGGACCAGGGCGACATCGGTCCCGGCCGATACGACGGCCGGAACTTCCATTTCGGCATCCGCGAGCATGCGATGGCGGCGGTGATGAACGGTCTGGCGCTGCACGGCGGATTCCGCGTCTTCGGCGGCACGTTCTTCGTGTTCCTGGACTACTGCCGGCCCAGCGTGCGGCTGGCCGCCCTCATGGGCACACCGGTGATCTACGTGTTCACGCACGACAGCTTCTTCGTCGGGGAGGACGGGCCCACGCACCAGCCCGTCGAGCAGATCGCCGCCCTGCGCGCGATTCCCGGCGTGACGGTCATTCGGCCCGCCGATGCGACCGAGACCGCCGCCGCGTGGATGGTGGCCCTGCGCAACACCAGGGGCCCGACGGCGCTTCTGCTGACCCGCCACAATCTGCCGGTGCTCGACCGCGCGAAGTTCCCGGCGGCCGCGAACCTGGAGAAGGGCGCCTATATCCTCTGGGAGAGCCAGCCGGGCCGCGCGCCGCAGGTCATCCTGATCGCCAGCGGCTCGGAGGTCGCCATGACCCTCGAGGCCGGCCAGACGCTGGCGGCGGAAGACGGCAAGGCCGTCCGCGTCGTCAGCATGCCGAGCTGGGATCTGTTCGAGCGGCAGACGAGGAAGTACCGCCAGTCCGTGCTGCCGCCCTCCTGCAAGCGCCGGGTGGTGGTCGAGGCGGGCGTGTCGATGGGCTGGGAGAAGTACGGCGGCCTCACGGCGCAGTACGTGACGATCGACCACTTCGGCGAATCCGGCCCCTACAAGGCGCTGGCGGAGAAGTTCGGATTCACCGCCGCCCATATCCTCGCCGCCGCCCGCAAGCTGCGCTGACCGCGCGCGCGCGGGAACGACCGGTGCGCGGACGGGGATGAAAGACCGCCCCGGGGCGCCGGTTTTCCCTGTCTACGGGACGCGCGCGACCCGGTTGGACGGCGCGGATTGTTCGAGCGCCTCGACCTTCCGCTCCAGCGTCTTCAGCCGCTCCTCCATACCGGAGTCGTCTCTTCATTCACCGCAAACACGGGAGGACCCGTCGCCTCGCCCGTGGCGGTCGGCAAGAAGGCGACCGGTTGACCGGAGGGTAACCGAGCCAGCAGGGCCATCCACGACGATCGCGCCCTCCCCGCCCTGCGGCGGCACCAACGCGGCAGGGCGGCGTGACCGCGATGCGGCTATGGCCCGGCGAGCGTCAGGCAGATGGTTCCCGCGTAACATGACCGGGACCTGCGTATGATGTCTTCCGTGAAGGTTCTCCCTTGCGAAGGGTGGCGGGACAATCGCAGAGGGCGGCGCCATGGGACGGAGGAACGGACGGATGGGAGCGGAGGCGCTGAGCCGTCAGCGGGCGGCGGCCGCGGACACCGCGCCGAGGGCGGCCCCGGCGACATCCCAGAGGAAGTCCCGCCAGCTCCAGTACGTTCTCTTGATCTTGAGGTCGCAGGTTTCCTTGACTCCGCCGAGCGAGACGGCCACGCCGAACCCGATGCCGGCGGCCGCGGGATCTCCCAGGTCCTGCTCCTGCCCCAGGACGGTGACGCCCGCGGACACGACGGTGGAGCCGAGGAAATGCCACGCCTTGTCGCGACCGACCCACGGATCGTCCGGCCGCCCGACGGAGGCACATCCGGCGGTCCCTGCCATCACGGCCGCGGCGGCCATCGACGCGATCCCGCGCCCCTTCACCCCGCCTCCGACCGGTCGTTCTCCTTGCGGTTCAGAACGAGATTCATGGCGATTTCGGGACACGTGAACGGATTGTCGAAGCGCGTGCAGTTGAGACAGCCGGTGTACAGCTTGTGCATCAGCTTCTCCTTCGCCACCTCCCGGAATCCGAACTTGCGGAAGAACTTGGGCGAGAAGGTCAGCACGATGATCTGTTCGGGATTCAACCGGCGGATCCGCTCCATGGCCGTTTCGACCAGTGCCCGGCCCATGCCCGTGCCCCGGGCCGGCCGGTCGACCGCAAGCGTCTTCATCTCCACGGACGGGTGCTTGGCCGCGTCCAATTCGGGCAGGATGCTCCACGACACGATGCCGGCCACCGCGCCGTCGATTTCACCCACGAGGAACCGGTCGATGTTCTGCAGGATGTCGTTCTTCGAACGCATGACCAGTTCGTCCGGATGGCGGCGGATGAGATCGAAGATCTCCCCGGCGTCCGAGAACCTGGCGTTGCGGATGGTGTACGACTTCTCGCCCATGACATGACTCCCGTGTTCGCCCGTCCGCACGAGCATGCAGGATCATCGATCGCGAAGGCAAGAGGCATGTTCAACGGCGCAATTCCCCTTGTGCGCTGCCGCGGGGTGCGTTACTCAGAGGGCGCTCATGAGCGACAGGGACGAGGTGGACACGGACGAGACGGCCGAATCCGCCGGCAGCGGGAAGCGGCTGCTGGCCTTCTTCGCGCTGTCGGCCGTTCTCCTGGCGCTCAGCCTGGCCACCCCGGCGCGCGAGTGGTTCCACGTCGACCGCATTGAACGGCTGGCCGAGGCGCTGGGCGTGTGGGGACCGGTCGCCATCGCGGCCCTCGCGATCCTCTCGCCTCTCCTGTTCCTGCCGCGGTGGCCGATCGCGGTCGTCTGCGGCCTGCTCTACGGCGCGGCGTGGGGCACGGCACTGGCCAACGGCGCTTCGACGCTGGGCGCCCTGCTCCACTACTTCATGGCGCGCGGCATGCTGGCCCCGACCGCCCGGCGGCTGATGGCCCGCCGGCGATGGGCGGTCCAGGCCCTCCCCCCGCAGCACGCCTTCCTGGCGCTGTTCTTCCTGCGGGCCTTCCCGCTGTCGAACTTCGTGGCCACGAACCTGATCGCGGGGGCGCTCCGGATCCCGTGGGGGACGTACGTCGCCGCCAGTTTCCTCGGCATGATCCCTTCCACGCTGATGTACGCCGCCTGGGGCAAGACGCTCAAGCGGCCGGAGGCGGGATTCTATGCCGTCGCCCTGGTCAGCCTGCTGTTCATCGCCGCGGGGACCCTGGCCGCCCGGCGCCGGTTCGGACCCTGGCTCCAGCGGCTTCGCGAACCGCCGGCCGGGGGCCCGGCCGCGCCCGCGCGGGACCGACCCGAAGGAAAGGACGGGGCGTGACGAAAAGGGCTTGCCAATGTGAGTGCCTCGTGTAAAAGGACCACGTGTTTTAGCCGGGGTCGCTTGGCATCGAGCTGGGGCACCACCGCAGCGTAGGAGTACGAAGACACATGAACGTGCCGCGGGATCTGCGTTATACGAGCACACACGAGTGGGTCCGGATCAAGGGTCGCCTGGCCACCGTGGGTATCACCGAGTTCGCCCAGCAGCAGTTGTCCGACCTTACGTTCGTCGAGCTGCCGGACAAGGACGACGAGGTCTCCGCTTCCGACGAGGTCGCGGTCGTGGAATCGGTCAAGGCCGCGTCCGATATCTATGCCCCGCTCAGCGGCAAGGTCATCGATGTCAACGAGAAGGCGGTCGAGCAACCGGAGGTCATCAACCACGATCCCTACGGCGAGGGCTGGCTGTTCAAACTGGAGATCGCGGATCCGTCCGAGGTGGAGGATCTCATGGATTCCGACCAGTACGAGGAGCAACTGCCCGAGGAGGAGTAGATTGTCCCGCATCCGCGGCTGGGGATTCCTGTTCGACCGCATTGTGCCCTACGCCGAGGGAGTGCGAATCCAGGCGGCCCTGCACGAGGCCCGCCGGGCGGGTCGCATTCCGGATACGGTTCTGATCCTCCAGCACGCCCCGGTGGTCACCCTGGGACGGCGCGGACGCACCGCCCACCTGCTGCTCACGGAGGAGGCGCTCCGGGACCGCGGGATCGATCTCCATCCGTCGGGCCGCGGCGGCGACGTGACCTACCACGGCCCCGGTCAATGGGTGGTCTATCCGATCCTGCGCCTCGGCGACGCGGAGGCCGACGCGCACGGCTATCTCCACAACCTGGAGGAGATCTCCATCCGCGCCTGCCGCGATTTCGGCGTCGACGCCTGGCGCCGGCCCGGCCTGTCCGGCGCGTGGACGTCCGCCGGGAAGATCGCGGCCATCGGCTTCCTCCTGAAACGGTGGATCACGATGCATGGGACCAGTTTCAACGCGGATCCCGATCTTGAGGGATTCCGTACCATCGTCCCCTGCGGCCTGGCGGGCGAGCCCGTGGCATCCCTCCGATCGCTGCTGGGAGACCGCTGCCCCCCGCTTCCCGTGGTCCGGGACCGGCTTTCCGTACACTGCTCGGAGGTCCTGTGCAGGGAATTCCAGTGGTTCCCGGACCGCGAACGCTGGCCGGAACCGGTCGAACCGTTCCGCCCTGGATTGTCCCGCCAAGACATGACAAGCGCAGGCCGGGGCCTGCCTGGATAGTTCCGCCCGGACATGATACGCAGATGCGTAGGATGTTTCGCGTGACGGTTCTCCATTGCGAAGGGCGGCGGAACCATCTCAGAAGGCGGCGCGGTCGCACGGAGGAACGGACGGATTGGAGCGGGAGCGTTGAGCGGCCAGGACCGTTGGGTTGCGGCTCGCCGCCTTAGGGCTTGAGCCCCATCTTCTCCAGCTTCGGGCGGATGACCGCCTGACAGTAGCCCTGCCGCGGGTTGGCGCGGTAGTAGTCCTGGTGGTAGTCCTCGGCCGGATAGAAGATCCCGGCCTTTTCGATCGTCGTGACGACGGGACCCGAGTGGCGGCCCGATTCCTCGAGTCGTCGCATGGAAGCCTCCGCGGTCTTCCGCTGCGCGTCGCTGTGGTGGAAGATCGCCGACCGGTACTGAGACCCGACGTCGGCCCCCTGCCGGTTCAGGGTGGTCGGATCGTGGGCGCTCCAGAACACGTCCAGCAGTTTCTCGTACGTCACCTTGCCCGGATCGAACTCGATCTCCACCGCCTCCGCATGGCCAGTGTCACCCCCGCAGACCTGCTTGTAGGTCGGATTCGCCACGCGGCCGCCGGTGTAGCCGGAGGTGACCTTGAGGACACCTGGAATCTGCTCGAACACGGCCTCGATGCACCAGAAACACCCGCCCGCGAACGTGGCTTTCTCCACGCTCGCCGGCGCGTTTGTCGTCTGCACGTCCGCCCCCTCCACGCCGCCCGCCGCGGCCAGGATCGTTCCGGCCAGGATTCTGAACATTCTCATGCGTTCAACGCCCGTCATCCTCGCTTACCATCGCACGTCGCAATGTAAGGCACCCCCCAGCGAATCGCAACCGCGCAGGGCGCCGTGACCTGCCCTTCGCGAGCTTCCCGGAGGGAGGGTGGAGGGAAAGCCGGCGGCACGATGTCCTTCTCGCGGAGGAGGTCGCGCGGGCCATCGTGTCTCCATATGAAGGCGAACGTGGCATCTTTCGGCGGGACCATTTACACTCGGGCCGACGGACGATGGGGAGAACGGCCTCATGCCTCTGAGCCTGCGGATTGTTGCGGCCCTTGCGTGCCGGTTTGCGCTGGTCGCCACGGCGCGCGCCGCCTGGCAGCCGACCGCGCCGCGCGAGCCGGCGGACGGCGAGATCACGGTGGACGCGCCCGGAACCTGCGAGCGGGCGGGCGCGACCTATGTGCTCACCCGCGACATCACGGCGCCGACCAGCGCGCTCTTCCTCGGCAAGGACGTCACGCTCGACCTGAACGGCCACGTGATCACGTATGCGGCGGGATATTCCGGTGTCCCGAATTGCAGTTTCGAGGACGGACTCGCTGGCTGGGATGTGTCCGGCGCGCCGGGCGCGGAGGCCAGGGACATGACCCTGTATCATCCGATCGTTGGAAGAAACGTGTGCCTCCTTCCCCAAGGCCAGGAAATCGTGTCCGGCTACGTGCATCTGCCCGTCGCACAGAGGTCCTACTATGCCATGGCCGCCGTCGCGAGCCAGGACACGGCGGTCAGCATCTTCGTCGAGGACGCCACCGGCAAGACCGTCGAGTGCGCTTACCGCTGGGGCGACAACCTCCGGCCGTGTTGCCCGGAGAGGGCGCGCAGCCCCAAACTCGGTGGCGGGGTCGTCTTCGCCCTGCTCTTCGGACAGCCCGCCGGCCGGTACCGCGTGCGCGTCAGGGCCGAGAAGGGCGCGTGCGTGATCGACGAGGTCGACCTGCGGCCGGCGATGGACGTCGGCATAGGCATCGTGGAGACGACCCTGCCCTGGGCCTACTACAAGTGCATCCTCGATGGCGACGGTTGCGCGTTCTTCGACTACACCCGGCCGGGCGCGCCGGGCGAGCCCCTCGCCTCCCTCCCGAAGGCCGCCGGCGCGGGCGCCGTCCGAATCCGCAACGGCGTGGTGCGCCTCGGTTCCAGGGCCATCCGCACCTGGGGCGTGCAGTCCACCGCGGCCGGCGTGCGGCTCGAGCTGGATAACGTCAAGTTCGAGGCGGCAGGCATCAATACGCATGCGGTCAGCGCGCCGTCGGCGATCGTGCGCAACTGCCGCGTCGAGACCGACACGCCCTGGATCATCGACCGGCACCGGCAGGAGGACTACGCGGTGAGCCTGATGGGCGATGCCGCGTCGGAGATCAGCGGGTGCGAGCTGATCGGCGGTCAGGGGCAACTGACCGTGCGGGGCGATCGCTCGCGCATTTTCGACAACCTGCTGGTCAACCGGCAGACCGTGGTCAACCATTACAGCCTCGGCGTGGGCGGCCGGGGTTCGCGGGTGTACGGCAACCGCATCCTCCCCGAGCAGGGATCGGGCATACTGATCGGGCGGCAGCAGGGCGTCGAGGTCTTCGACAACGAGATCCGCGTCGAGGCGTCCCCGCCGGTCAACGAGTACCACCAGACCGACTACAGCGTGAATGCCGTCCGCCTCACGGACTACAATGCCCGCAGGGGCGACGCGAAGGGATGGTGCGGGAACAACCGCATCCGCCACAACCGGATCGCGGTCACGGGCCGCACGTTCCCCGGGGCGCATCCGGGCTACAAGCCGATGGCCTACGGGATCTTCATGAGCGTCGGCGGCGAGCAGAACTGGATCGAGGACAACGACATCACCGTCGATCAGAAGGATGCGCCCAACGACGAGAAGCACGGGGCCTACGCGATCTACGCGGGCGGATCGGATCACGGCGGCATCTACCGCGGCAACCGGATCACCAGCAACGTGACGCCGGTCTTCCTGGGAACCATGTACGGTCCGGCCGAGGACGTGGAGCTGTGCGACAACACCTTCCGCAAGCCCGCGGGCGCGGCGGCCTACGTGCCGATCATGCTCGGATGGTACAAGCATCCCGCCCGGAACGTCCGGTTCTTCTCAAACCGGTTTGAGGGACTCGAGTTCGGTGTGTCCATCGGCGACTACGCCTCGGGCTACTCGTCCGACTACGCGGTGGGATGGTCGTTGAGGGTCCGGACGGCGCCGGGGACCGAGGTGGTGATTGCCGGCGGGGACGGCCGGGAGGTCTTCCGGCAGAAGGCGGACGAGAACGGCCTCGCCATCGCCCGTCTGCCCCAGTACCGGGCCGCGGGCCGCGGCCAGGCGATGGAAGCCGGCCGGCGCGTCGTGAAGATCGAGAAGACCGATCTCGGCATGTATACGCTCAGGGCCGGCGGCAAGGAGAAAACGATGTCGCTGACATCCGACACGGAGGTCGAGTTGTGACATTCGTCCCCTTCGCCAGGTTTGCCGCCATGGACTTCGAAACCGCGGACTACGGGCGCGACAGCGCCTGCGCCCGCATTGTGCTGAGAGCGGCGGAAACGGGTGTGCATACAGGGGCGTTCCTGAAATAGCGAACGGTAGGCCGTCCGCGGTTCTCTCACGGAAGAAGCCGTTCAGAGGGGGGGCGACGGACCGCGTTTCGGTCTTCATTCATGTCGGGCCATCCGCGATGCGGCATGCGTCCGGAGCCCCGGCCGGCAGCCCTCCCGATCAGGATCGTATGGTTCAGAAAAGGAACCATCCCATTTCATTTGACTACACCTTCACATTTCGCGACGGTGAGGCGCGATGGAAGATCGTCTGATGAGATGGATTGAATATGGAGATGGAGCACTCAGGCTGCACGCGAGGTGAGGATATGAAGCGAATGATGATGGCGGCGTTTTTTGTGGTGGGCTTGGGTCTCATGCAGGGGGCGGAAGCGGCGGACTTCACCAAGGACAACAACGCCACCGCGCTGAACGACGACGCGAGCTGGGTGGGCACAGGCGTGCCCGGCGCGAGCGACACCGCGGTCTGGGACAGCACGGTCACGTCGGCCAACAACGCCGCCCTCGGAGCGGACACGAGCTGGCTCGGGGTCAGGATCCTCTCCCCCGGCGGCCTGGTCACCATCGGCACGGGGGCGAATATCCTCACGCTCGGCACGGGCGGCATCGACATGTCGCTGGCGACCCAGAGCCTCTACCTGAACGGGGCCAACACCAGCGTGGGCGCGAACAACCAGGTCTGGAACGTGGGCAGCAGCTACCTGCGCCTGGGTGCCGGCAACCTGGCGGGCGTACTGAGCGGCTCGGGCATAATCACCATCTCCGGCAACGGCATCGTGGACCTCAATCCAACCACCACGGGTGCCAGCAACTTCTCCGGAAAATGGATCATCGACTCAGGGGCCACGCTGCGCACGACCCGCCACAGCCGGTCCGGCGACTGGGATGCGCTCGGCAGCAGTACCTCGGCGGACGCGGTCACGCTCAATGGCGGCACCCTGGCCGTCGGCGGCTTCACCGGCTCGGGCGCGCAGGGCAACTGGACCTGGGCCAACCCGATCACGCTGGCCGCCGCCACGAGTTCGAAGATCAGTGGACAGCTTCCCGACACCATTGTCCAGAACCGGTCCCTCAACTTCACGGGCGCGATGACGGGCAGCGGCGATCTGACCTTCGAGAAGAACCAGTTGAATGCCATGACCTTCTCCATGCAGAACTTCGGCGCGACGAGCGGCGACCGGACGGACGTCCTCGGCACGGGAAACATCACCGTCAACGGTGTCACCCTGGAGCTCCGTCCGTCGGGCACCGGGGCTGGCGTGGCATTCACGCTGAACAACAACTTCAAGCTGATCGGCGGCACGCTCGTGGACTTCGACGGTAACGACATGACGCTGAAGGGCAACATCACCCTGGAGGGCGCGAATGCCATCCAGTCGCACTGGAGTGGGAAGGATCTGATCCTCGACGGTACGATCCAGGACGGCACGGTGGCCGGCAGCGTTCAATTCCGGCCGGGGGCGAACGAGACGGCCAACGCGATCTACGTCAACGGCCACAACACGTACACCGGCGGCACGACGCTCGGCGACAGCAATGGCAACAAGGGCGTCGTCGTCGCCCAACATGCGGATGCGTTTGGCACCGGGACGATCAACTCGCGCGGCGCCCAACTTCGCGCCGGAACGGCGGGGATGACCATTCTGAATCCGATCGGGGTGGCCAACGGCGGCCTGCGGGTGGGCGGGGCGAACAGCTTCGCGCTCTCCGGAACGATCACGGTCGACAACTCCTCGCGCTCCATCGCGAACTACGGCGCCGCCGTGGTCACGCTGGGCAACATCGATGTCAACGCCGGAACCGCGTCGAAGGCGGCCTTCGATGTCGGCGGCGAGTTCGTCGTCAACGGGAAGATCACGGGCCAAGGCGCGGTCTCCGTGTCCGCCGGCGCCGTGACCCTTAACGGCGCCAGCGACTACACCGGCGCGACCACGCTCTCCGGGGGCCGCCTGAACCTGAACGGCTCGCTGACCTCGCCCATCACGGTCTCCGCGGGGACCCTCGCCGGTACGGGGAGCAGCTCGGGGCTCCTGACCATGAGCGGCGGCGGGCTGGCCCTCGCCGGGGGCGGCGCCACCGCGGGCCTGACGGTCAACGGCGTGACCTTCAGCAGCGCCACCAAGGCGAGTTTCGACGTCTATCCGGTGGCCAGCACGGTCTATGACGTGCTCACCTACGGCGCCGGCGCGGTGACCACGCCCGGCAACCTGTCGGTGGCCGCGCACGGCACGCTCACGGACGACACCGTCAACCAGAAGTTCACGTTCATGGCGGCCGGGGCGCAGACGCGGACCTGGAACACGGCCTCCGGCGCGTGGGACATCGGCGCCACCGCGAACTTCCAGGAAGGCGACCAGTTGTTCTACAACTGGGACACGGTGATCTTCCCCGAGCCCGCCGCGGCCGGCGCCGTCACCCTCTCCGGCCGCCTCGCCCCCGCATCGGTCACCGTGAACAACACCGCCAACGACTACACCTTCACCGGGACGGCGGGCTCCGCCGACATCACCGGCGCCGCGTCGCTGACCAAGAACAACGCCGGTTTGCTGAAGATCGCCTCGCAGCAGACCTACACTGGCGGCACGACCGTCAACGGCGGCATCCTCGACTTGACCGGCGGGGGCGGCTCGGGCGGCGCGATCCGCGGGACGGTCACGGTCAATTCCGGCGGAACGCTGCGGCTGAGCAATGGGGACGTGCTGGGCTACAACAACGACGCCACCGCGGTCAACACGATCCATCTCGTGGGCGGCATCCTGACCTCCGCGGCCGGCGCCAATCAGACCACCACCGCCAAGTTCCACCTGACGGGCGGCACGATCGACGGCACCGTCAACCTCGACCTCTTCAGCAACAACAGCAGCGTGACGACCTACGCCTCCGACAACCCGTCCACCATCAGCGTCAGCACCATGAACCTGCGCCAGAACGACACCGTGTTCGACGTCGCCGACGGCGGCGCGGCGAACGACCTGCAGATCAGCAGCGCCATCGGCAACGGCTCGGCCGGCAACCACAACATGATCAAGGACGGCGCGGGCACGATGGTCCTGTCCGGGAACAACGTGTTCACGGGGAACATCACGATCAACGGCGGCGTGCTGGAGCTCGCCGCTTCGGGCAAGCTCTACAACGGCGCCTACAACAACACCGCGGTGGTCACCGTGAACGCGGGCGCCACATGGCGCATGCCCGACTTCTCGTACGGGGGCGTCGGACAGCTGGCCGACTACGCCGCGCGACGCGTGATCGATGGCGGCGCGATCGAGGTGACGGGCGGCACGCACAGCTCCGGGCAGGACTTCACGGTGGCGGCGGCCGGCGGCACGTTCCGGTACAATCCCGCCACCGCCACCGACACACTGACCCTCGCTGGCAACGCGAACGACAACATCCAGCTCAACGGCACACTGACCCTCGATGCCGTCGGGAACGTCACCATCGACGAAATCATGCAGGGCGCCGGCGGCCTGACCAAGACCGGCGGCGGCACCTTGACCCTCTCTCCGAGCAACACCTACGGCGGCGCGACGACGGTCGACGCCGGCAAGTTGCTCGTCAACGGAACCCACACCGGCGCCGGCCTGATCACGGTCAACAACGGCACCCTGGGCGGCCGGGGGACCGTCGGCCCCGTGACGGTAAACAGCGGCGGCACCCTGGCGCCGGGCGAATCGATCGGCACGTTCACGGTCAACGGCGACCTCTCGCTGGCCGGCACGCTCGATATCGAAGTGGACGGCGCGGGGTTGGGCAGCGTGGATCTGCTCAACGTGTCCGGCCTGCTCGACATCTCCTCCGCGACCGTGAAGTTCCAGGCGCTGAGCGCGCTGGACGACGTGTACGTGTTCGCCGCCTACGGCAGCTTGAACGGTTCGCAGTTCAACTCGGTGGTGAATCTCCCGTCCGGATACTCCATCGACTATGCCTACGCCGGCAACCAGATTGCCCTCATCCCCGAGCCCGCGAGTCTCTGGCTGATGGCCGGTCTGCTGGCCGTCGCGTGGATCCGCCGCCGGATGCGAGGCTGATCCGGATCTTCTTCATGGCCGAGCGACAGGGGCGCGGCGCTGCACGCCGCGCCCTTTTCGTTCGGCCGCGGCGGGGGCTGGGCCGTGTATCCTCCGAGGATCTCACGCACGCGGACACGCCGCGGGCGCGACGCCACCGCGGCGACCAGGCTGCCGACGAAAACCGTTGCGTCCCGCGGGAGGGACCTCTATAGAATGCGCCATGGCGAACGACGGGCCTTCCCGGCGGGAGGAATGGACATGAGCATCGAGAGGCAGGCCAACCCGCACACCGATCCGGTTCTCCCCGCGGTCACCCGGCGGCGTTTTCTCGGCCACGTCACGGCGCTGGGCGCCGCCGCCCCTCTCGGCCTGAGCCAAGCCGCCGCCGCATCCGAATCCGCGGCTGTGCCGCCCTCCCCTCCTCCGCAGGACGCCGCGGAGCCGCCCCTGCCGACGGGGACCATCGGCCCGCTGCGCGTCAGCCGGCTCCTGCTCGGCGGGAATCTCCTGACCCATTACACGCACAGCCGTGACCTCAGGTACGTCTATCGCCTGACGGAGCGATACAACACCGAGGCGAAGATCCTCGAGACCCTCGCGAGTGCGGAGGCGCACGGGGTGAATACGCTGGTGATCCACACCCACGAACCGGCCCTGCGCGTGCTGCGGCGGTATCGCAGGCAACCGCGGGGTCGGATCCAGTGGATCGTCTGCCCGACGGCGCCCATCGAGCCGGGATTGCAGGCGTACCGGACGCAGATTGACGAGCTCGTCGGAGAGGGCGTGGAGGCGATCTATCTGTGGGGGGTGCGGTCCGACCAGTTGGTCGCGGCCGGCCAGGCGGATCTCCTCGCCGAAGCGGTGGCGGCGGCGAAGGCCTTCGACGTGCCTTCCGGCGTGGGGGCGCACGACCTGCGCGTGGTCGAGCTCTGCGAGGAGCGCAAGGTGCCCGCCGATTTCTACATCAAGACCTTCCACCATCACCAGTACCCCTCGGCGCCCCGGCCCGAGCAGCTCGGCCCGCCGGTCGCCGAGAATCCCGGCTACTGGTGCAGGGATCCAGAGGCGGTCACCCGCGTGATGGCGCAGGTAAGCAAGCCGTGGATCGCTTTCAAGGTCATGGCCGCCGGCGCCATCCCGCCCGAGGACGCCTTCCGCTACGCGTTCGCCCACGGCGCGGACCACGTGCTCGCCGGCATGTTCGACTTCGAAATCGCCGAGGATGTCCGCATCGCGCGGAAGGTCCTGGCCGACGTGAAACGCGACCGGCCCTGGCGAAGCTGAGAGCCCGGCCGCGTCGCCGCCCTTGAAGGCCCGCGATCCCATCAGGTCTCCATGCTCCCGCTTGTCATTGGGGCGAGCCCGGCGTATGGTTCCGGTGTCGGCCTGCGGGCCGGCGCTCTTTGAAAAGTGGGGGCGACCTGGTTTCGACGGGCAGGTTGAAGCCACGGTGGCGCGCCGAGGATCCCGGTTGGCCTCGTTAAACATCCGGGAAAACAACACAAAAGCCAACGACGAATTGGCTCTCGCGGCCTAAGTTCCGCGACGTCTCACTCCTGACGCCTGCTGGGGAAGTGAGACGACGACAGCAGGCTGGTCCTGAAGCCGGGTAGCCGGGCCGAGGGGCGAGAAACTCACGTGGCTGCTGGCCCCGCGGATGGCCTGTCCGCCGGCAGTTCGGGGGGCGAGAATCAAGGACGGAACACGCGCGTAGAAGCCGGGGTGACTCTTGTTCGGACGGGGGTTCGATTCCCCCCGCCTCCACCATCTTCTGCTATTGTAAGTCCTTCAATCAAAGAACTTTGCTGGTTTCACCGTTTTGGGTCATCTGCCCGTTGGGTTCCTGTTCGGTTGGCTCGGGATCCTTCACCAGGTCGCCGACCGCCTCCACAACCCTCCGCTTCCGATCGTCAGTGGACCGGATGTAAGAGTTCAAGGTGATCACCGGCGTGGAGTGCCGGGCTAGATCCTGGGCCTCCTTCGCCGATGCCCCGTTCTTGTCCAGCATGGTCACGTACGTAGTCCGAAGCGCGTGGAAGTCGACCACGCCTTCCCCGGCCTTGAAGATGGGCACGCCGGCGCGTTCCAAGTCGTCCCGCACCATGCGTGCCGCATGCGCTCTTGGGATTCGGAAGATCGGCTGCGTGGGGCCAAGCCCCCTGGCGGCCGCGATCAACTTGTCCATAAGCCAACGGGGAACCGGCTGGAAGCCGTCCAGCCGGTTCTTCGTCCACGCCGCGTCCAGCCGGATTCCGCATCGGAAGACATCCAGGAGCACCGGGGTGATGTGCAGGAGTTCATTGACTCGGAGTGCGGTACAGATGTCGCCCTGTCGCTGGAGGCGTCACGGCTGCGTCACAAGCGCAGGTAAGCCTCCTGCTCTCCCCGCCCCCGCTCCTCCGGGCCGGATCATCGAGTGCAGGTCAATGAATCGGAGATGCGCCCTATATGTTGAGACCCCAGCACATGAACTTGTCCGAAGACGCCGGGGCCGGGGTAGTTGACGCCAACCGCTACAGAGTAGTTTGAGGGGGCGGCCTTCCGTCAGGGCGCGGGCTTTTCTTCCAGTTTCCGTATCCTGTCGGCGGCGTTCGTGCTGCCGTTTTTCGCCGCGAGGCGAAACCAATAGAGGGCCTTTTCCGTGTCGCCGGGGACGACGTGGCCGGACTCGTACATGAGGCCAAGGCTGTACATGGACGGCGTATAGCCCTGGTCCGCCGCCTTCCCGTACCACTTGATGGCCTTGTCGATGTCCCGCGGCACGCCGAGTCCTCCCCGGTATCTGCCGGCCATGGCATGCTGCGCGCTCGCCAACCCCTGTTCGGCGGCCTTGAGCATCCACTCCGCTGCCCGCGCGGGATCCTTGTCGAGACCGTACAGTCCGCTAGCGTACAGGGAAGCGAGCCGGTGTTGCGCGCGCGCATCGCCTGCCTTGGCCTTCGCGCGCACGTCCCCAAGCCTAGGATCCTCCGCAGGCGCGGTGGGGGCCAACTCGGGAATCCCGGTTTTGAGGCGGTCGAGGTCCATCTCGCGTTCAACGCGCTGCTTCGCCGCCCGGTCCCCGCCTGCGGCGGCCCGCACGGCTTCGGCCCATTCCCCGCAAAGCGCCCCCTCTTCGCGGCGCCCGGCCAGGTACAAGACCGCCATCATCTGGTCCAACTGCTCGGCGACGCGCTCATCCGCGCGGCCGTACGCCCGGTCGGCGACGAGCAGGGCCAGGAAGCGGAGAGGGAGCGCTTCGGCGAACCGGCCGAGCTGGGCGTGTATGCCGGCCAGATTCCTCGCGCTGATCAGGGTCAGCTTGGGCTTCGGGGGATCCAGCGCCGCGGCCACGCGCAATGCGCTGCGACCTTCCTCGAGGGCCTTCTCCGCATCCCCCTCCTCACGGTTTCGTAGCATGGCCCGGTTGTGGCGTTCCCAGGCTTCGTCGTAAGGGCGGAACTCCAAGTGGTACCCGCCCAGTTTGTACGCGCCGTCTTCCAGCAGGTAGACCTGCTCGATGAACGCATGTTCGTCGGGCGCGGGGTAGCGAAGCAGAACGCGGACCATGCCGCCCTCCCCCTCGGTGACCGGCCAATCGAGGGCGAACCCCGGCCCCCGCCAGTACCTCCGTTCCGGCGCGAGCATCATCAACAGGCGATAGTGCTCATTCAACTGGGTCACCGTCATCCGGTCCCGCCAATGTTTCGAAATCGCCCGGTGAAAATCGCCCATGTCCCTGCCTTCGACCGACCGATAGAATATGCTTTCCATCTCGCGGACCATCTTGGTCACGGCGGCGCGGTCCGCGAGATCGAGGGGCACCTCCGTTCCGGCCGCATCCCGTACCGCGGCGCCGTGGAGAAGCGCGGACGCGCACGCAACCGCCACCAGGTTTCGAACCCGATCGTTCACTGCGTTCATTTCTGACTCCCGTGGATACCTTCGACTGATAAGAACTCGTTTTTCAGGCGGCACAGGCACCCTGCTTCGCTCAAAAAGCTTGGCAGGACAAGTGCCCCTGTGCTTCGCAGAGAAGAGGCTTCGCCACCTCGCAGAGTAGCGCCGATATGAACTGGCGCTTGAACGAGCGTTTCACGGACAAAATGCTAAGTAGACCGGATTGGAGGCGTCAAGCAATAACGACAGCAACAACGACAAGGGGGGTGTTTTGTAGGGTTTCTGGGCTGTACCACTCGCGCCGGTCTCCCTTGTTCGTCCTGGTGCGAAACACACCGCCGGGATGCTGCCAGGCGCCGCGCGTTCCGTTTCATGAGAATCCGAGGGCCTTCTCGCGACTGATGGCCGAGCCGACAATGGACCATACTGCACGCATCCGTCGTGGCCGAGTCTTCGCTCGGCTGCCGAGACCGTGACCCCATTGCCTGCGTGAGGGAATCCAGCTATGCTCACCGGCATGAAACGACCCCAACCGCCGGGCGCACGCGCCGCTGCGACGGGTGCGACACCGCTGGAGTCCTTTCCGGTGCAGCACCAGTCCCACACCGGCAAGACCTACTACCTGGTTCAGCGGACCTCGAAGACCGGTCGCCCGGTCTACACGTTCACCACGTCCCCCGAAGGCCAGCCGGCGGTCGCCGTTCCCGAGGGCTACGAGATCTACGAGAACGCCTCCGGTCAGGTCTTCCTGCGGAAAAAGGTTCCCGTGCTGGTGTCCGATGCCGAGATGGCTCTCATCCGGAATGCCCTGCAAGCACAAGGCCCGACATGGAAGTTCTGGGTCGAGGTGAGGAGGGACGTTGTTACCATTCATGAAGCCGGCGGGGACATGGATTCCCTCAGCGACATGTGCTGGACGTTCCAACGCCGTGAGCTTACCGACGAGGAGCGCCGCCGGTACGCGGGCTATATGGCCGTTCTCCGTTTCACCCTGGTGGACCCCGATACCCGGGAATACGTGACGGAGCGATATTGCTTCCGGGGCAGCGTGGACGACTGGATTCACATCGGCGGCCCGGGCGCCTTGGCGGCGCAGTGCCGGAAGTTCATCCCGCATCTCGGGCGGGAGTCGCTCTACGACTTGTTCTGACCGCGCCCAACCGGCGGTCACCGGGATTTCTCATGCCGCGTGCGAGAGAAAGAGCACGCGGCCCGACAGGCGCGGAGTGAGGTCGGACCGCGCAGCGAAGGAGGGGCGGGACGCGCGCGCACGCGGGCGGCTTGACGGGCGAGAAGCTCTCTCTTCGTGTCCATCATTGCCTCCCACCTTTGTTCCCGCCGTGACCCGGCATCCGAGTCGGAACGGAGAAGGACACGCTCTTCTTCTGTCGGCGTGCCCATTCCCATGCCCGACGGGATTCCGGGTCCGTTGGCGGTGGTTCCCTGTTCATGCGTCGCCCCCGGCGCTTCCCGCTTCCCGGCGGACCGTTCCTTCAGTTCCACCTTGCGCCACTTCGCCATGAACTCTTGTATCGTCATGGGGGCGGGGGACCCCTACGGCTTGACCTTCATCCTGGCTTTGACGGCAAGGGCTTTCTGCCGGGTGTCGAAGGTGTAGAAGCTCCTGGCTCCGACAGCGGCGGCGGATGCGACGTGCAAAATATCAATCGTGCGGGTGCCCGTCTTGCCGGTGTGGGCCGCGCTCAAAGCCTCCGCTTCGGCATAGACTTCCGCCCACGAAACGGGCGTTTCGACCAGTGCGCCGGTCTTGATGTCGGTTTCGATCAGGTCGAGCAACCGCCGGCATTCGTCTTCGGCCATGTCGCCGCGAAAGACGGCCAGCCGCAGGGCGTTGCGCAGTTCAAGGCGTTGCAGCGGCGTTACGATCAGCGCGCCGTTGAGCGCTTCGGCAAGTTCGGCGGCATGGGCCGTGTGGGCATCCTGGGCATAGAGCGAGAAAAGAAAACTCGTATCCGCGTAGGCTACCATCGGCTTTCCTCCCGTTCCCGAAGGACGGCATTGGGAATCATCCGGTTACCGAAGATCGCCTTCGCGCGGGCCGCGAAGTCCGGCATCTTGAACTTGGCCGGGGTCTGGGCGCGGGGCGGGCAGATGCGGGCCACGGGGCGGGTCCGGTTCAAGACCGTGACTTCCTCGCCCTGGGCGACCCATTCGAGCACCGTCCCGAGGTCGTGGCGAACTTGCCTGATGGTTGCCGTCTTCATGTGACACAGCATGTGACACATAACCGGCCTAAGTCAAGCGGGCGTTTCGCGCGATCGGCGCGGGGGCGTGGCCGGGGGGCGCGCTCGTGGGGCCGACCCGGAACAGCCTTGATCCGGTCGGGGTCGGTTGGGCATGGCCTGGATTCCCCTGGCGAAGGCCATGGGCCGGACTCCGGGCGCCGAGGATGGGTGGTCATCCGTTTACAGCCATCCGATCGGCCTCACGGGCCGCGAAGCCCGGCAGGTTGAGGATGGCGACTCGGCCCGCCAGCGACTCGGAGACGTTCTGCATCCGGGGGAATGACTGCGATCCCGTCAGCCACACCCCGTCCGGTTCCGGATTCTCGTCCACGAGCCGCTTGATCGCGGGGAACAGATCGGGAGCGTACAGAACCTCGTCGATCAGCATCGGCGGCGGGAAGCGTTGCAGGAAACGGGGGGAGGCCCCGCCGCTTGATATTCCCGATGCGATGTGCCACCCTGATCCGTCGGCGGGAGCATGGTCATGAGCGTGTCGCTGTACCCACTGCGGTTCAAGCCGGTGTACAAGGACTACATCTGGGGAGGGAACCGGATCGTACGTGCCTTTCGCCGTCCGGAGCCGCCGGGCATTTGCGCGGAGTCCTGGGAGGTCTCCACGCGCCCGGAGGGCATGAGCGTGGTCAGCCACGGCCCGCTGGCCGGACGGACGCTGCAGGAGCTGTGCGAGCGGTGCGGCGCCGACCTCCTGGGCTCCCGGATCGCCGCCGGCCCGTTCCCCCTGCTGATCAAGCTCATCGACTCCCGCGAGCGGCTGAGCGTCCAGGTGCATCCGAGCGACGAAACGGCCGCGCAGCACGGCGGCGAGGCGAAGACGGAGATGTGGTACGTGCTCGAGGCGCAGCCGGGGGCGCGGGTCTTCGCCGGCCTCCAGCCGGGTGTGACGCGCAAGGCCTTCGAGGAGGCGGTGCGCCAGACCCGCATCGACTCGCTCCTCGCGGCCGTCCCCGTGTCCGCGGGCGACGCGATCTTCGTGCCCGGCGGCCGGGTGCATGCCCTGGACGCCGGCTGCCTGATCCTCGAGGTCCAGCAGAACTCGAACACGACGTACCGCATCTATGATTGGGGCCGCGTGGGGCACGATGGACGTCCCCGCGAAACGCACCTCGTCCAGGCGCTCCGCGTGATCCGGTGGGATGACAGGGGCGATCCCAGGCTGACGCCCGTGCCGCTGCCCGCCCCCTCGCCGAATCAGCGATTCGAGATCGCGCGCGGTCCGCACTTCTTCATGGAGAAGATCCTGCTCCGGACGGCATGGACGCCGGAGCGCGACGGCGCCGTATTCGAGGTGGTCTTCCCCGCGCGCGGCGACCTGCGCATGCGCTGGGCCGGCGGCGAAGAACACGTGCCGGTCGGGACCTCCGTCCTCATCCCCGCCTCGCTGAAGGAGGTCGCGATCGAGCCGAGCGACCGCGACGCCGTCGTGCTCCGGATGGGACCCTGAGGCATGCGGGCCGGCATCTCGCGTCCAGCGTCCGGCGTCATGCGCGTCTCCGCGGTCGGTTCTTCCTTCCAACCTCCCTCCCCATCGCACTGTCAATTCCAATGGCAGTCGCAATCCGCATCAGGAACGCGGAAACGATCCTCGAGCGACGTGAAGGCCATCCTGGATCGTCTTCTCGCCCGCTATCATCGTGAAGAGGTGGCCGATCGCGATCCGGTTCGTTTCGTCCGCGGCCGGCCAAATCTGGCCGACCGTGAACTCGCCGGCCTCGTGGCCGCCCTCCTGGCGTACGGGCGGGTGGAGCAACTGCTCAGGAGCATCGGCCGGGTGATGGACCGGCTCGATCCGTGCCCGTCGTCGGTCATCGACTCCTGCCCTGACGTCCAACGATTGGAGCTGCGGCTTGATGGTCTGTCTCATCGCTGGACCACGGGGCGCGAGATTGCCGCGCTGCTCCGTGCCGCGCGCGATCTGCAGCGCCGCCACGGCTCTCTCGACGCATGGATGGGGCGCTGCCGCCGCCCGCGCGATGGGGACATCCGCCCGGCCTTGTCGCGCTGGGTGGGCGGGATTCTCTGCCGGGCACCGGGGCTGGCAGGCACAGGGCTTCTGCCCGATCCGGCCGGCGGCTCGGCCTGCAAACGCCTGTTGCTGTTCCTGCGGTGGATGGTGCGCCACGACGGCGTAGATCCGGGCGGCTGGCGGTCCCTTACGCCGGCGGAGTTGATCATCCCGGTCGACGTGCACGTCTTCCGCGCCGCACGCGCCCTCCGGTTCACCCGACGCCGGCGGGCCGACCTGTGCGCCGCCCTCGACATCACGCGGGCCCTTCGCCGATTCAACCCCGCGGATCCGGTGAAGTACGACTTCGCCCTTGCCCACGCCGGCATGGAGCGGACGAGGCGGCGCGGCCCCACCCTCACCGCGCCGAGGGCGGCGCCGCTCCATTCCCCGCCATGAGAACTCAGCGCCCCATGGGGACGCAGTGCCTTCCCCCGTCCCTGGCCCAGCCGGGTGCAGCGCGTGTTCATTGATCCGGCTGCGGATGAAGTGGGACCGGCGCAGTTTGTGCTTCCACAAGCTGCCGCAAGGTGTCTAGTGTGATCGTCGTGGCGGCCGATGGGCCTCGTCTGGCTGGTCAACGGGGCCCGGATGTCCATGAGGGGGCTCGCGGACGGCCTGCGGGTATCCACGGTCGATGAGGCGCAGCACAGATCATGGAACCGATCATCTGGACGGATGAGTTCAGCGTGGGCAACGAGGACGTGGATGCCCAGCACCGGCAGTTGCTCGCGATGGTGAACCGTATTCTGACCTACCCCGCGGCTGGCGATGCCGGCGAGACGATCTCGGAACTCCTGAACGCGATGACGCGCTATGCCGCGGAACATTTCTCCCTCGAGGAGCAGCTCATGCGCGAGCGGGGCTATCCCGGCATCGAGGCGCACCGGGCCGAGCACCTGGCCTTCCGCAAGAAGACGGTCGGGTTCTGCCTGGGCCTCATGGCCGGGCACGGAGAGATCGCCGGGGAGATGCAGCAGTTCCTCTGCGACTGGTGGCGCAGCCACATCCTGCGGGTCGATCGGCAATGCCGGCCGTACTTCTCCGGCACCGCGCGCTGAAGGACCCGCGGCCCGGCGAATGCCGCGCCGCTCCAGGGTCAATCGACCGCGACACCGCGGGAATTCCGCCCTCGCGCGTCGCGGTTTCGTCCCGTGACGCCGCGCGCTCGGGCGGTCCTCGTCCGGCCCGCGATCGTTCATGACAAACCGGCCGCCAGACGGCAGAATGCGCGCATGTTCATCATCCACGCAGCCTCGGAGTGCGCGCCGGTGGCCAAGGTCGGCGGGCTGGCGGACGTCGTGTTCGGCCTCTCGCGCGAGATGGAGATCCGCGGGCACTCGGTGGAGATCATCCTGCCCAAGTACGACTGCATGCGGTACGACCAGGTCTACGGCCTGCAGGTCTCCTACCGCGACCTGTGGGTGCCGTGGCGCGACCAGCACGTGCACTGTTCGGTCTGGTTCGGGTTCGTGCACGGGCGCAAGTGCTTCTTCGTCGACCCGCATTCCAGCCACCAGTTCTTCAACCGGCGCGCGTACTACGGGCAGGGCGACGACGATCAGCGGTTCGCCTTCTTCTGCCGGGCGGCCCTGGAGTTCATGTGGAAGTCCGGGAAGCACCCCGACATCATCCACGTCCACGACTGGCAGACCGCGCTGGTGCCCGTGCTCCTGTACGAGATCTACCAGCCGATCGGCCTGCGGCATCCCCGCGTATGCTTCACCCTGCACAACCTCCGGCACCAGGGGATCACCGGACCGCACGTCCTGCATGCCGCGGGGCTGCACCGGCCCGACCACTTCATGCACCCGGACCGCCTGCTCGACAATTTCAACGCCCGGGCGGTGAACCTGATGAAGGGCGGGATCGTCTATGCGAATTTCGTCACTACGGTCTCGCCGCGCTACGCGGAGGAGATCAAGTACACCGACCAGGGGTTCGGCCTGGGGCACACGCTGCACGTCCACCAGCGCAAGTTCGGCGGGGTGCTGAACGGCGTCGATTACGACGTGTGGAATCCCGAGGTCGACCCGCACATCGCGAAGCGCTACGGCCGGGAGACGCTCGAGGACAAGTACGCGAACAAGGACGCCCTGCGGCGGAGGCTTCTGCTGAGGGAGGTCTTCCGGCCCATCGTCGCGTACGTCGGCCGGCTCGATCCCCAGAAGGGCGTGCCGATGATCAAGCACGCCTTCCACTGGTGCCTGGGGAACGGGGCGCAGTTCGTCCTGCTCGGGGTGGGGTCGGATCACACGATCAACCACGACTTCTGGGATCTCAAGCGGCGGCACAACGAGGACCCGGACTCCCACCTGGAGATCGGCTACGACGAGGACCTCGCGCACCAGATCTACGCCGGCGCCGATCTGCTGATCGTGCCCAGCCTGTTCGAGCCCTGCGGCCTCACGCAGATGATCGCCCTGCGCTACGGGACCGTGCCGGTCGTGCGGAGCGTGGGCGGACTGGCCGACACCGTGTTCGACGCCGACCACGCGCCGAGGCCCTACGAGGAGCGCAACGGCTACGTCTTCAGCGGCTTCGACGCGGCCGGCATCCAGTCGGCGCTCGTCCGCGCGGTCGGCCTGTGGAACCACTTCCCGAAGTACTTCCGCCAGCTTATGGAAAACGGCATGCGGTGCGACTACTCGTGGAACCGCCCCGGCCAGGACTACCAGAACATCTACGAACTCATCCGGGACAAGTGACGGCCACCAAGCGCCTTCGCCCCGCGATGGAGGGGCGAGCTGCCGCGAGCCCGGTCGGGATAACCGCACGAATGCGACGCGGAGTCCTCACTCATCCCAAAACGGCTCCTCCGTCCGCACCCCCGCCTTCACCATCGGCACGAAGCGGACCCCCATCACCGGCCGCTCGACGACCCGGCCGTCGGGCTGCTTCTCCACGACGAGGAGCTCCTGCACGCGGCAGAGCGGTCCCACGGGAATGACGAGTCGTCCGCCGGCCCGGAGCTGGTCCACCAGCGCGGGAGGGATCCGGTCGGGAGCGGCGGTGACGACGATGCCGTCGTACGGGGCGTATTGCGGCCAGCCGTGCCAGCCGTCGCCGAGACGGAGGCGCGCGTTCCGGACACCCAGGCCCCGCAGTTGCTCCTTCGCGACATCGTGAAGCGCGGGCAGGATCTCGAGGGAGAAGACCTCCTGGACCAGCCGGGCGAGCACGGCGGTCTGGTACCCCGTGCCCGTGCCGATCTCGAGCACGCGGTGGGTCGGCTCGGGCCGCAGCAGTTCGGTCATCGCGGCCACGATGTAGGGCTGCGAGATGGTCTGCTCGCAGCCGACGGGCTGCGGCGCGTCGTCAAACGCAAACTCCCTGACCGCCTCGGGCAGGAAGCGTTCGCGCGGCACCTCGCGCATCGCCTGCAGCACCCGCGGATCGCGTACGCCGCGACGCTCGATCTGCTCGCGCACCATTCGCAGCCGACGTACGGCATTCGAATCCGCCGCCCCCGCATCCATCAGACGACCGTCCTCCGCGGCATCTCCGATCCGTGGTCCCCAATCGCGCGCCCCCGCCGCGGCCTCACCCGGTCGGCCGACCGCCTCGCCGGCGTCGCGGGATTACGGACACGCTGTCCGGCGCGTGGAACCGTTCCGCGGCCAGTCTACGCCGGGGAAGTCACGATCCAAGCTTGGAGTTTCGTCCAACCGTGCGGACGCGTCGTCTCGTCGGCCCCCTCGGCGGCGCTCACGCTTCCCCCTGCCATTCTAACGTGTTGTTCATGTTGAGGCGCGAAACTGAAGGCGGTCAGACCGGGGCATGAACACATGAATGTCCTTCAGAGACTGTTCGGCGAAAGGGTCATCGAGGCGAGCGTCAATCCAGCGGCCCTGACCGCTCCGTGCTTCGCCCTACCTGGACTTGGCGGTGAGGACCTTCACGGTATCCGAGACCGTACCCACCTTGTCCGTGATGACTTCGAGACTCTGGGCGAGGTTGTAGCAGAGCAGCAGGTTGGTCGCATCCATCCTGGCCCTGATCACGGCCTCGATCATGCTCCGCTTCTGCTCGTCGGCCCGGTGTTCGAGTCGGTCGGCCTCATCGCAGGCCGCCAGGGTCGCGGCAAAGTCCTTCTTCGCCAGCGCCCGGATCGCCTTCCCGATCTCGTTGACGGAATCCACGACCAGGGCGGCGCTGATCTCCATGTTCTTGAGGACATTGTCGGGCAGCCGGTCTTCGATGAACCCGAGAAGGCGGGCCGCGCTGTTGGTGCAGTCGGCGATCTTGTCCAGGTTCTTGATGAAACGGAGGAGATCCTCGCGGTCGGGCGGCATCAGCAGCCCTTCGGAGATCTGAGACCGGATCCTGTTCTTGACCATATCCGCCCTGTGCTCGGCCTCGTTCACGTTCTCGATGGCGATCGTCTTTCCGCTGAGGTCCCCCATGACGAAGGCGCGGACGGCTTCGGCCAGATGACCCGCCGACTTGCAGACCTCGTCGACGTGCAGGACGGCGTCGTCCACGATGGAGTTCGATTCGGCCATCCCGATCCATCCGAGAATGTTCCTGGCTTCTTTCACTTCCTCTCCTCGTCTTTCAGATGCGCCCGCTCTTGACCACGGCCCACAGCATCGCGTAGCTCAGTATACCGGACACGAAGGGGGTCGCAATCCAGCATATCACGATTTCCCGCATCACCCGGAGGTTGACGACCTTCACCCCGCGGACGAGGCCGACGCCGAATATGGCGCCGACGATCGAGTGGCTGGTCGAGACGGGAACACCCAGCACCGAGTAGACGTGCACGTTGACGGCGCTGGCCAGTTGGGCGGCGAAGGCCATGAGCGGGAGCAGATGGGTGATTTCCGAGCCGATGGTCTCGATCACCTTGTATCCCCAGGTCGCGATGCCGAGGGCGATCGCCAGACCGCCCAGGGCGAGGCACATCTTGGGGTCCATGATGCCCGCCCCGGCCACCAGGCCGATGGAGTTCGCGACGTCGTTCGAGCCCCATGAGAATGCGACATAGCATCCGCTCGCGATGATCAGGAACGTCAGCACGTACTTCCGGGACCTCTCCGGAACGATCTTCGGGAAGATCCCCTGGAGTATACGGTAGAAGACGTACCCCATCAGGGCGGCGCCGAGGGGCGTGAAGACCCAGCAGAGGAAGATGTCGCGCATCACATGCCAGTTGACCGGAGCCGCCACGGTCTCGCCGGCGAGGGTCGTCATCCCGTTGACGGCCAGGCCCGCCCCCGCCACCGCGCCCACGATCGAGTGGCTGGTGGAGATCGGCATCTTCCAGTACGTGGCGAGAGCCACCCACAGGCACGCCGCGAAGGTCGCGCCCAAGGCCACGCAGCCCGCGACATCCGCCGGGAGCAAATCGATCGGCACGATTCCCTTGACGATCGTTTTGACCACATACTGACCCTGCAGCACGGCGCCGAGGAACCCGAAGACCATGATCAGCAGGATCCCCTGCCGGAGCGTCACGACCTTGGAACCGACGGCCGTACCCAGGGAGTTCGCCGCGTCGTTGGCCCCGATGGACCAGCCCACGGCTATGCTGGAAAGCAGCGTCAGCGCCCAGATCAGCAGATACATCTCACGTGCCCGCTTTTTTCAGAAGACAGTGCCGGCGACTCTGGTGGCCCGGACGCGCCAAGTCAAGGCCCAACCAAGGGCCTGGTAGCCGGTCCGACGATCAAAGGCAACGGAAATCCGCGGGGCGAGCAGGAGGAACGCGGTGGGCCGCCCGCGGGGCGGAAATCCCCGCGGCCGGACGCTTCGGGGCGGTCTGCTCAGTCCGCGGAGTAGCACTCGATCGTCCCGTCGCGGTTGCCGACCCACAACCGCCGCGCGGACTCGTCCCACTGCGCGCACGCCGCGCCGTGTCCGCCCGGCAGCGTACGCTCGATCTTGACCTCGCCGCCGGCGAACCGGCCGATCATCGCGGCGCTGTTGGCGCCGAGCCCGGCCAAGACCACCCAGTGGTCGGAACCGGGGATCGCCCGCAGCGCCTGCACGGAACCCTCCATCTTCATCGACACCGCGGGAGGGCTTGCGGACAGCTGGCCGTCGATCTGTTTCGCCACGCGCTCCAGCCGCTCCGCGATCTCGGGATCGTCCCACGTCCACTTGTCCAGGTAGGGGCGGACCGCCTCGCCCATCTCCGCCAACTGGCGCGTGGCGTCCTCGCGTTCCCGGAACGACGAATGGCCCAGCCGTTCGATCCGCTTCCGCATCTCCGCCTCGTCCGGCCCGGCCTCGCCGGCGCTCAGGTCGAGCGCGCGGAGCATCATGCCGTCGGCGGCCAGAAGGACCACACGGTCGGTTCCGGCGAGCGCACACGCCTTCACGTCCTGGGTGCCCAGGTTCATGATCGGCCGCCGTCGGCCGGTCGGCCGCTCCCACACGACCACCGCTCCGTCCTCGCAGCCGGCCGCCAGGAAGCGCCCGTCGGCGCTCACCGCAAGGCTCTTGATCTCGGGCGCCGCGGACTCTTCATCCATGTCGGCAAAGGCGAACGAATCCATCATCTGGATATCGAAACGGTTGACCGGGAACGGTCGGCCACCGGCGGGAAGCGCGCCGTCGCGACCGGTGGTCCACTCGCGAAGCATGGTCCAGCCGGGCAGGGCATACTCACGGATGAGGTGCGGGGCGATGACGGCGAACGCGTTGGTCCCGCCCGTTCCGAACGCGAAAGCCGGCGTGCACCCGCGTTCGTCCAGCGTGATGCCCCGAAGGGATTCGCCCTTGTCCGAGGAGAGGTGGGCATAGGTCGACGGGTCCGAATACGCTCGCGGAACCGCCACGAACGACCGCCCGTCAGGCGCGGCTTCCAGCGTCTGGACATCGGACGCCAACGGGAGTCCGACGCCCGGACGTCCTGTCGCGAGATCGACCGGAACGATCTCCTTGTCCCGCACAACCCACGCCTGCCGGCCGTCCGGGCCGACGGCGAGCGCGGTGATGCCGGTCAGCAGGGCCTCCGGGTCCTTGGGGAGAAGCAGCTTCCTCTGCCGGAGGTCGAACGACGCGACCATGTCGTCGGTGCCGCAGTAGATCCGTTGCCCGTCATGCGACCACGCCAGACCCCACAGACTCTCCGCCTTGAACAGGTGAAGGTCCTCGATCCGGCCGTCACCGACCTCGAGAAGCACGAGTCGGCCGTCCTCGCACGTCGCCGCCAGGCGCTTGCCATCCGGCGCCCACGCGGCGGAGTAGACCTCCTTCGTGAAGCCGGCTTCCCATGCCGGCGCCCCCGTCGCCGTGTTGAGCAGAACCACCTTCTTGTCGACACAGACCGCGGCCAGCGGACCGCCGGGCTGAACCGCGATGGTGCAGATGCGACCCCCGCCGGGGATGAGGACCGCCGGCGGGCCGTCGTCCGTCAGCGATCGCACCCTGACACCCTTCTTCCCCGCGCCGCCGAAGAGCACCTTCGCCCCTCCCGGCGCCAGGGCCACGGCAAACGCGCCCCCCTTGTCCTCGCCCAGTTCCGCGACGATCTCCCCGGATGAAAGGTCCCATCGCCTCACGCAGCCGTCGTTGTCGGTGGCGACGAAGGACTTCCCGTCCGGCAGCACGGCGAGGCGGAAGGTGGTGTTCGTGTGCTCGTATCGCGCCAGTTCGCGCCCGCTCTCCAGATCCCACCGCAGCACGGGACCCGCTTCGGTGGTGACGAGGAACTCGTTCTCGCCCGGCAGGAGGGCGATGTCCCAGACATCTTCTCCCGACGACAGGGGGTACCGGCGGATCTCGCGGCCCGTTTCGGCATCCCACAGGCGCACCGTGGCGTCGCGGGCCGCGGAGAGCACGCGACGCCCGTCGCCGAGCGGTTGAATGCAGGTCACCGTGCCCGCATGGCGAAAGGGAGTCACGCCCACGATCTTGACCTGATGGAGTCGGACGGGATCGAACGGCGCCGGCCCGGCGGCACACACGAGGACGCCGGCCATACCGAAACCGGCGATGCATGACCTCGCCCTATGCGGGCGCCGGAACGAACACGGTCGCGATATCATATCCATCCTCCCCGTCGCGATCACGATAGGCTGTTTCACGATCCTTCGGCAATGGCGGATTGCTCGAATCGTCATTGGCGCCCCCCTCGGAATGGCGCCATCGGCGGACGGGGCGACCGGCGCGATGCATCGTCGGGGCGTCGGCGCCGGAGACCGTCACTTCGCCGCCGGGGCGGGCGTGGCGGGGGGCAGCGAGACGGCGCCGACGCCGGCCGACGCGCTCAACCTGGGCACGGGCGGCGCGGCGCGCGCCTGGGCGGCGGCGAGGATGCCCTGCGAGAGCATCTCGCGGGCCTTGCTGTCCCGGACGGTCTTGCTCGGGCTGCCCATGACGACCGCGATCACGCGCACGGCGCCGCGCTGCGCCGTGGCGGCGATGGAGTAGCCGGCGGCCCGGTAGTAGCCGGTCTTCAGCCCGTCGCACCCTTCGAAGACGCCGAGCAGGTTGTTGTGCGTCTGCATGTTGAACGGTTTCGACGGACGGAAGACCTTCTCGCGCGTGGAGGCGTACCGCAGCGCCTCGGGGTGCTTCGTGACCAGCTCGCGGCAGAGCACGGCGAAGTCGCGCGGAGTCGTGACGTCCGCCTCCTGTCCCGCGCCCGGCGGCAGACCGTGCACCGACTGGAAGACCGTCGAGGCCATGCCGAGCTGGCGGGCCTTCGCGTTCATCATCGCCACGAAGGCCTCCTTCGAGCCCGCGAGATGGATCGCCAGCGCCGTCGCGGCGTCGTTGGCCGACTGCACCATGAGCGCGTAGAGCATCTCGTCGATGGTGAATTCCTCGTTCTCGGCCAGGTAGACCTGCGAACCGCCGATCCTGGACGCCTCGGCGGTCACCCGCACCGTGTCGTCGAGCTTCAGCGCGCCCCCCTTCGCCTTCTCCAGGATGATCAGAAGATTCATCAGCTTGAGCATGCTGGCGGGCGCCCCGCGGACGTCCGCGCCGTCTTCCATCAGCACGCGACCGTCGGCGGCGTCGATGGCGATCGCCCCGAGGTACGGCTTTTCCGCCGGGGTCGCGGACGCCCGGCCGGCCGCGGCCGGCGCGGACGAGGCCACGGCGAACAGGGCGGCGGTCACGGCAGCGGTCAGCACTCGGCGCATGGACTCGGATCCTTTCCGATAGAGTGGGCTGAATCTACCGGCCGCGGCACGGCAACGCAAGAGCGCGATGTCCACAGAGCGCGATGTCCACAGGGACGCGTGTCCGAGTCCGTCTGTGCGATTCTCCGGCGGCAGAGCGCCTTTTCCGGAGAATCGCGCACGGCAACCGGCAAGGGTCTGATAGACTGCCCCGCGATGAATCGACTGCGGATCCTGGCGGTCATGGGGGTGGCGACGCTTCCGGCCGCGGCAGCGGCGGAGTTCGAAGCCGGCGCGGACGTCTCGCACGTCGCGTTCTTCGAGTCCCGGGGGAAGGTGTACCGCGACGGCGGGAAGGCGGAGGATCCTTTCGCGATTCTCAAGCGCCACGGGCTCACGTGCGTTCGCCTTCGACTGTTCACGAGCAGCGCCGAACGCGCACAGCGCGACCCCTACAACTGCATCAACAATCTCGAGTACACCGTGCCGCTGGCCGTGCGGGCCAGGAAGGCCGGCCTGAAGCTCATGCTCGACCTCCACTACTCCGACACGTGGGCCGATCCGGCCCACCAGACCAAGCCGGACGCGTGGAAAGGGCTTCCGTTCGATCGACTCGAAGAGCGCCTGCGCGCCTACAGCCGCGACTCCATCGCCGCGTTCAGACAAGCCGACGCGACGCCCGACTACGTGCAGGTGGGCAACGAGATCACGCCCGGAATGGTCTGGCCCGACGGACGGGTCGGGGGCGCCGACGACCACCCGGCGCAGTGGGCGAAGCTCGGGCGCTTGTTGAGAGCCGCGATCCGCGGCATCCGGGAGCCGGCCGGCGAGTCCGGGCCGCGGATCGTCCTCCACCTCGACCGCGGCGGAGACTGGAAGACCACCCGCTGGTTCTTCGACCGCCTGCGCGAGCAGCGGGTGGAGTTCGACATCATCGGCCAGAGCTACTACCCATTCTGGCACGGCAGCCTCGACGACGTGCGAGTGTGCCTTTCGAACGCCGTCGCGCGCTACGGGAAGCCCGTGATGGTGGTCGAGACCGGCTTCCCCTGGCGGGAGGACACATCGGCCGGCCGGCCGAGTCAGCCCCTCGCCGGGATTCCCCCGGGCCGCGCGGGACAGGTCCGTTTCGTCGAGGAATTGGGCGGCATCGTGAGAAACCTGCCCGGCGGGAATGGCCTCGGCGTCATCTGGTGGGGCGCGGAGTACCAGCCTCTCCCGGACGTCGGATTGGGCGGGTTCGACGGCCGGTCATTCTTCGATCACGATGGGCATGCCCTGCCGGTCATTGACGCGATGGGCCGGCTCGCCCTTCCGCGCAGCCGGACGACGGATTCCGGTCGTGCGCCCCCGGCGCCCCGCACGATGGCGGAGCTCCGTGCATGCATCAGCGACGCGGTCGCGCGCAGGGTGTCGCGTGTGATCGTGCCGCCGGGAATCTACCGTGGCGGACCTCGCGGCGCGGAGAGGGTCCATCTCGCGTTCAACGGCGTCTCGGATCTCGATATCGTGGCGGACGGCGTGACCATGGTCTGCACGCGCCGGACCCGTGCCATCGAGTTCCGCGAATGCCGGAATGTGACGCTGCAGGGACTGGTGGTCGATTACGATCCGCTCACCTTCACCCAGGGCCGGGTGGTGTCCGCCGCTCCGGATGATGACTGGATTGACGTGAGGATCGACGCCGGTTACCCGTGCGAACCGTGGTCACGGATCGACGTGGTCGACCCCGGTACGCGCCATCGCCGCAAGGGCATGCCGTTTCTCTGGGGCACCACGGCCAGGATGGTCGGGCGGGACGTCGTGAGGGTGCAACTCAAGGGCATAGGCGCGGCGGCGCCGGTGGGGTGCCTCGCCTCCCTCAGCGCAGGCAACGAACCCGGCGGGGTTTGCCACGGCATCACCCTTGAGAACTGCCGCGGAGGCATGACCCTGCGCGCGGTCACCATCCACTGCGCGCCGGGGATGGGCGTGGTCGAAGCGGGCGGCGAGGGCGGGACGGTCCTGGACGGCATCCGCATCGTGCCGGGACGCAGGCCGCACGGCGCCGCGGCGGAGCGCCTGCTCACGACTTCGTGGGATGGCATCCTGCACACGTCCGTCCGGCTGGGACCCCGCGTGGAAAACAGCGTCATTGAGCGTTGCGGAGACGATTCCTGGAGCGTGCAGTCGGCCGACTACCTGGCGCTCAGGGTCGAAGGAAGCGCCGTCGTTCTCGGCACGCGCTCTGATTCGATGTGGCTGCGGAGCGGCGACCGTCTTCGGTGGTCGAACGATTCCCCCGAGTGGACCATCCGCTCGATCGAGCCGGTCACGCTGTCGGGATCCGGTGTCGCATCGAACGTGGCCGCGAGAATGGGCGAGGCGGAACCCTGGACACTCTGGAAGGTGAATGCGCACGCCTTCGCACGCGTCACACTGGATCGGGAGGCCGCTTTTACCGTCGGGCAGTCCCTGTTCAGCCCTGACCGCCAGGGAAACGGATTCGCCTTCCGCGGGAATCGCCTGCACAGCCCCGGCCGTGTGCTGATCAAGGCCGGCGGAGGAGTGATCGAGGACAACCATCTGATCATGCCGCATGCGATCGTCCTCTGCCCCGAGCTTCCGGCGGAAGCGGCAGCGGGTATCCGTGACGTGATCATCCGCCGGAACACCATCATCGAGAGCGGCTGGTTCTGTCCCGCTCCGTGGTCGTCGCAGGCGGGGGCGATCTCGATCACCGCGGCGGGAGACGGCGGTCAACTCCGTCCGCCGGGCGTTTTCGACGGCGTGACGATCGAGGGAAACACCTTCCAGGGCGTTCACGGGGTCAACCTGGTCGTCTCGTCCGCGCGCGATGTCGTGGTGAAGGCAAACCGGTTCATCGAGGCCCGCCCGACCACCCCGCCTGCGACCGGGGCGAAGTACGGAATAGACCCGTCGGCGATCCTGTGGATCGCGCAGTCGGACCGGGTCCGCCTGGAGAGTAACGAGGTGATCCGGTGCGACGGGCTGGCCGGCGCGGCCGTCCGCGTCGGAGTCGGCGTGACCGATCTCCGCGGAGATGGAGAACAGGATGCGAAGCCCGCGCCGCCTTGATCCTTGATCTTGTCTTATCGTTCGCGTCACGCTACCAATCGCGTGCGCACTGCGCCGCGGCGGGTGGGACGGTGAAAGCGCGGCCGGGGCGCAGGAGAGGGTGCGCTCCGGAACGGAGCGTTGGGCAGACAGGCACGAGTCCGATGGCGGCGTCGGCCGCCTTGGAGGAGACCATGAGCAAGACGATCCTGGTGCCGGTGGACGGCGCGTCGAACATCAAGCTCGAGACGCTGGACTTCGAGACGCTGGCGACCGTGAACTCGGCGGTCACCGAGAGCCCGACCGCACGGGTGGACGGTCTCGCGTACAACGACTCCGGCGCGGAGTTCGACTGGTTCGACCGGATCGTCTCGGGTCTGCCCGCGGATCTGCGGGAAGCCGCGGTCGTCGCCCCGGTGGCGCGCGGCGCGTCGGGCGGCCTCATCGGCGCGGACAACACGATGTGCGAGGTGCCGGGCCGGCGCCTGACCCTGTCGTACACGCAGGGCTATCCCGACGCCGTCAACAGCCGGTTCGCCGAACTGGCCGGCACGCGCGAGGAGTTCTTCGAGGAGACGGGGGCCATCCGCGACTTCCCCGGATCGCTCACCCTCCTGAAACGGTTCCTCTTCGAGGAGATGGTTCGGCCCGACGTCCTCGGACGGTCGACGGGCTTCGCGCAGTACGGCGCGCTGATGGCCGGACACTTTCTCGGCGACGACTATCATGCGGCCGTCCGGCTGGCGGGGAACGAGCACAGCTACTGGATGTGCCACAGCGGCACGCGCAACGTCCGCGCCGCGCCCGGGACGCCCAGCCGGGCGGCGGGCAAGGTGGCCGCCTTCGGGCGGCTTGTGCCTGCGTCTCCCTCGGTCTGCTACAAGCCGCTGGGGGCCATGTCCGCCGCGCTGACCGCACGGCTCGGCCTCGCCGCGCCGCCGCGGGTGGTCGCCGGCGGGCACGACACATGTCTCTCGCACATCCCGATCCTGTCGACCTTCTACCAGGCCCATCCGTCGGCGGTCGGGAAGCCGGTGATCCAGGTCGAGGCGGGCACGTGGACGATGATCGCGCAGATGGGTGGCGCCGCGACGGTGCCGGGCGACGGATTCACGCGCGACATCATCATCCAGGGCACAGTCGACGGCGAGCCGGTCGTCACCGCCCGCTATGGCGGCGGAGCGGACTTCGCCTTCCTGAAGAAGAAGGCCCAGGCCGAGGGGCGCGGCTTCGGCGCCGCGGGCGGCGTCGGGGGGCTTGCCGCGTTCCTCAAGGCCGCCGACTGCTTCGCGCTGCCCAACATCAACCCGTCCAACCACGGCACCGGACCGTTCCCGCAGGTCCGGGGACGGATCGTGAACGAAGCGGCCTTCCTGGGCGACGCCGCGACGGCGGCGCTGGCCGCGAACCTGCTGACCGCGATGACGACGGCGCGGCAGGTGGAGGCGATCTCGCGGGACGCCACCGTTCCCGTCGTGCTGACGGCGGGCGGATCGAAGGATCCGCTGTTCGGTTCCCTGCTCGCCGCGCTGTCACGGCGGCCGGTGTACGCCATGTTCGACAAGGACCGCCAGGCGGTGACCGAGACGACGACCCTGGGCGCCGCGATCGTCGGCAAGGCCGCGTGTCTCGGCCTCCACCCCTACGAGGTGGACACGAAGCCCCTGGGGGTACGCTATCGCGCGGTCGAGCCGCTCCCCGCCGAGACGGCCGGCCTGCTCGAGGGCTACCGCGCGAAGTGGCTCGGATTGGTCTCGGCATGAGGATTGCCCGCGGTACACGTTCGTCTTCGTACCGCGCGCAATCCTGCGCGCGATGGGCGCACCGTGCCGGAACGGCGTGAAAGCGCGGACCGGCCGGGCCCGGCGCGCCCCGAGCGCCGGCCGTGGGAGGACGGCCGCTCCGTGTCTACGATCCCGCCCCCAGACTGGAAGGCCCGCTGTTTCCCGCGAGATACACCGTCTGCGTCGGAAAGGCGAACTCGATGCCTTCTTCACGAAACCGTTGCAGCACGGCCCGATTGAAACCGTCGTTGAACGCGCAGAATGCCCAATAGTCGGGCGGCGCATACCAGTAGATGACCTTCACGATCAGGGCGGAATCGCCCAGGTCGGTGAAGTGTACGCGCGGGGGATACCCCGGCGGGTTCACCTCCGGGGCCCGCAGCAGCTCGCGCACGATCTCCTTCGCCCGATCGATCTTCTCCACCGGCGTGTCGTAGGTGAGGGACAGCGCCACCTCCCTCTTGATGAATTCGCGGCGGCCGATGTTGAGGATCGTCCGGTTCGCCAGCTCGCCGTTGGGGATGATGACCTGGTGGCCGCTGAGCGTGCGGATGCGGGTGGAGCGCAGGCCGACATATTCCACCTCCCCATCGTGACCGTCGACCACCACCCGCTGGCCAATGTCGAACGGCTTGTCGCCCAGGATCACCAGCGAGCCGAAGAAGTTCTTGATCGTCTCCTGGGCGGCGAGTGCGACCGCCAGCCCGCCCACGCCGAGGCCCGCGATCAAGCTCGTCATCGGCTTTCCGCTCAGCACCTCCGCGGCCTGCACGAGGGCGAGCACAACGATCACCATCCGCAGGGCCTTCGAGACGAGCATCGCCAGCATGGTGTTCAGCGGGCTGCCGGCGGCCGCCTTGCGGCGGTGCACCAGGTGGCCGACGACGTCCACCAGGCTGTACAGCAGAAAGCCGAAGGCCGCGACCATCAGCACGCCGACGGCCGCGTCGACCGTCGGCCGCAGGCGCTCGTGGATCGACAGCAGGCGCAGGCCCTGCCGAAGCCCGACCGCGAAGAGGACGAGCGGGGCCGGTCTCGCCAGCGATCCCCAGAAGACGGCGAGGAAGGACCGGTCGTTCACCCCCGGGCGCGGTTCGGCCAGCCGCCTGAATCGACTCCGCAATACGCCGCCGACAAGCGACAGGGCGGCGACCGTGATCGCGAACAGGGCCCACCGCCACACCTCGTTGCCGCCCACCACTGTCTGACACCAGTCCATGACGCCCCTCTCTACCGTGATTGACACCCCATCATGATAGCGCCCGCGCCCCCGCGAAAGCCTTTTCTCCCCCAAAGACGGGCTGAGTCGCGGGGACGGGCGCTGCGACACTCCGCCCGCACCGGGCGGACCGGTTTGGCCTCCTGCCTCCCGCGCCGCGCGCCTAAACCTGCTTTGTGACCAGGACCTCCTCGCCCAGCATGTCGATGATCTTCACTGCGACGGTGGTCTTGCCCCTCGAGGCGGGAAGCTCGTACTTGCCCTGAACGTAGTCGGTCTTCTTCTCGGGCACGTCGGACAGCGCGACGTTGAAGACGTTTCCATCGTGGGCGGTGTCGATCATCACGCAATCCACCATGGCCCGCCAGTCGGGGATCCTGGGCTGAAGGACGCCTCCCTGGGACGCGAGCCGTTCGATGATCGTGGGCGAAAGGAAGTCGCTAATCTCGATCCTGATCGCTTCCTTGGTCCGCCTGATCTCAACGCGCGCGGTCGCGGGCTTGTGCTCCATGAACTTGCCGTACTTCGGGTCGGTGCGCAGTTCAATGACTTCGATCTTGTTGTCCGCGCCGGCTCAGATCGGCGGTCTTACCCTCGTCCCGGCTCAACGCCAGCCGCTCATACAGCGAGGAGTCGAACTGGCGGCGCAGTTCGCGCAGGGACCAGTTCTGCTTCGCCGACTCGATCTCGTAAAACCGCCGCTCGTTTTCATCGCTGACGCCCATCAGGAAGACGTAGTGCGACCAGCTCAGGGGTAAGACGGTCGGAGATATCCGAGACGGTGTCTCGGATTTAGCAGACAGAGAGCGCGCGCCTGCACCGACCGATTTATCAGACACTGTCTGTTGTTTTCCATACACGAGGAAGAACTGTCTCATCTGCTGGAGGTTTGTGACGGAGTAGCCCTTTCCGAATTCGGCGCATAACCGCCCTGAAAGCAGCTTCAGCAGCCCCTCCGCATATCCCGCCCGCTCTTTGCCGCCCTGCTCGTGCTCCACAATTCGCCGGCCGATCTCGAGATTTGTCCAGACCAGCGCCGCGTTGACTCCGCGCGCAACGGTGCGCCGGGATTCCAGAATCAAAGCGCGGATGCCCGAAAGCAACGCGGTCACCACGTCCGGTTCTGTCTTTCGCTCCATCGCGCTCACTTCTCAGCCTCCTCGACGAATTGCCGGACGCGTTTCAGATCGTCGGTGGCAACGGTATCCGTCTTCGTGAAGATCATCTCGCACCGCAGGCGGTCGGGGTTCAGTTCCTCCCATTTCCGCAGGGCCATGGCCTTGCGGCCCTTCGCCGTGAGGTCGGCGCTTGTCTGAACGGGCGGCCCGGCCCATGATGACCGGAACAGAGGCGGGCGGCATATGAGACGAAGTCTGCGAGGTCTGTTGACCCTGTGCTGGCTGGCCGGCTTCGCCCGCGGGGCGGCGCCGGAGGCCGCACGGTTTCCCTTCGTCATCGGCGGCGATAGCGAGACCGGCTCGGCCGCGGACATGTCATGGCTCAACGCGAGGCCGGCGGGCGCGGACGGGTTCGTCACCATCCGCGACGGCCGTTTCGCGACCTCCGCCGGCCGGCTCCGCATCTGGGGCGTGAACCTGTGCTTCAACGCCAACTTCCCCGAGCGGACGGACGCCGAGAAGGTGGCGGCCCGGCTGGCCGGACTCGGCATCAACGGCGTGCGGATGCACCACCATGACACCGCCGAGGCCCCGCGCGGCATCTGGGCGCCCGGGCGCGGCGCGCCGCGCGCCCTCAGCGCCGAGATGCTGGACCGGCAGGACTACCTTCTCGACCAGCTGCATCGTCGGGGCATCTACGCCAATCTGAACCTCCATGTCGGGCGGGCGCTCACCGAAGCGGAAGGCTTTGCCTCCAGGGATCTCCCGCGCGACTTCCGGTACGACAAGTTCCTGCTCTACTTCGTCCCCGGCATGCGCGACCGGCTGAAGGAGTTCTGCCGCGCCTATCTGCTCCACGAGAATCCCTATCGCAAACTCCGCCGCGTCGACGACCCCGGCATCGCGATGATCGAGATCACCAACGAGAACAGCTTCCACACGCTCGGCGCGCGAGTCGCCCACCGGCTTCCCGAGCCCTATCGCGCCGAGTTCGTGCGCCAGTGGAATACGTGGTTGCGGAAGAAGTATGAGACCTCCTCCGCCCTTCGCAAGGCGTGGGCGCCCGAGCCGGGCGAGCCCCCGGGCGAAGTGCTGGTCGAGGCGTTGCCTCAGCCCGGCGACCGCACGTGGAGGCTCCACCGCGCGGGCGCCTCGTTCGAACCCGTGTTCCATCAGCCCGGCCCGGGCGGCGTCACGAACGCCGTGAAGATGGATATCCGGAAGCCCGCGGCCGCCCTGCACGAGCAGGAGCTGATCCGCGATGGCCTGACCCTCAGGGAGGGCGGATGGTACACCCTCACCTTCTCGGTGCGCGCCGACGCTCCGCGTCCGCTGCACGTCGATGTCTCCCGCAGCGGCCCCGACCACTGGTCCTCCATCGGCCTGTCGGAAGTGCTGAACGTGACTCCCGAATGGCGCGAGATCCGGCGGGTGTTCAAGGCCTCCGGTTCGGAGCCGGGCCGCGCCCGGCTGTGCTTCAAGTTCGGCGGCGATGCGACCGCCTTCCAGGTGGCCGGCCTCCGGTTGCAGCGGGGAGGCACACCCGAGCCGCTGCCTCCCGGGCAGACCGTCGAAGCGGGAAACGTGGACATACCCGCCGAGCGTTCGCCTGCCGAGGTGCTCGCGGATCTGCGCGCGTTCATGATCGATGTGGAGACCGGCTTCATCCGGGAGATGGTGGACCATCTCAAGAAGGACCTGGGCGTCCGCGTCCCGATCACCGCCTCGCAGATCACTTACCACAACCCGGCGATCGTGGCCGGCACGTGCGACTATGCCGATGTGCACGCCTACTGGGAGCACCCGCGTTTCCCGAACAGGCCGTGGGATCCGAAAGACTGGACGATCGGCAACACGCCGATGGAACGTAGGCCGGGCGAGGATGCGCTCTCCGTGCGCGCGCCCTGGCGCCTCCTCGACCGGCCCTACACCCTGTCGGAGTGGAACATCCCCGAACCGAACGACTACGCGGGATCGGTGGTCCCCTTTGCCGCGATGATCGCGTCACTCCAGGACTGGGACGGCGTCTTCTTCTTCACCTACAGCAATGGAGGCGCGAGCTGGGACAGCGACAAGGTGGAAGGGTTCTTCTCCTTCAACGGCCAGCCGGTGAAACTGGCGCTGCTGGCCGCCGTCGCGCCGGTCTTCCGCCGGGGCGACCTCTCGCCGCTGGCGCGCACGGCGGCCGGGACCCTGGAGAGCATGCTGCCGGCGCGCATGGTGCTCGCCTCGCGCATCGGGATCGATCCCGCCGCCCGGGCGCCGGCCCCGACGAACGAGGCGCCGTCGGGCGCGCGCCTCGCCACGCCGGACGGACGTGTGCGGTGGGATGCCGCCGCGGGCGAGCGCGCGCACGTCGTGGTGAATGACCGGGCGGTGCGCGCAGTCTGGGGCCTGGTCGGCGGACGGGGATTCGATCTCGGCGGCCTCCATGTCGACATCGGCGCCGCGGAACGCGACTATGCCGTCCTCTGGCTCTCCAGCCTGGACGGCAAGCCCGTCGAGGAGTCGAAGCGGCTCCTGCTGGTGGCCGCCGGTTCGGCGGGCAACGCAGGCATGGAGTGGAATGAGACGCGCACGTCGGTGGCCAACCGATGGGGGCGCGGCCCCGCGCAGGCGAACGGCATTCCGGCGGCCTTCGCTCTTCGGACCCCCCTCCGGCGCGTCTTCGCCCTCGACAGCCGCGGGCATCGGACGGCGGAGGTCCCGGTGGAGGTCCGCGACGGCCGCCTCCGCGGAGCGGTGGGACCCGAATGCCGGACCCTCTGGTACGAGATCGCCGCTCCCTGAGGCGGCGGGCCGCGTTTCGAGGGCGGCCCATGTACCACACTTTGTAAAGTGTGCCTGTCGCGGCGCGTGAGAGAACAGGGGCGGCCGAAGCCGCCCCCGTATCTGGTTCGCCTATTCGCGCCTCGAGACCGATGGCGTTTCGACACCGGTCAGCCGGCGTTTCGCGTCACTGGAACTCGATCTCGACCGTCTTCTCCGGATCCTCGACGTGCACGCCTTCCAGTTTCATCGCGGCGAGCTTCTTCTCGGACTCCGGATCGTCCTTGGCCTTCATCATCAGCTTCATCGCCTCGGGATTGCTGGCGATCTTGTCCATCTGCACATCGGCCATCGTGACCTTGTTGCCCTCGACCTTCGACGCGTTGGTCTTCGTGATCTTGCCGTCCACCTCGATGACCATCATCAACCGCATGCCGGCCATCATGGGGGCCATCATGCCGGCCATGGCATCCGCGTCCGGCTGGCCCGGCGGCGTCGCATCGGCCGGGGCGGCCGCCTTCGGCTCCTTGGGCGGAGGGATGAGCTTCAGCACCGCCTTCGGCCCGGGGGTGAACTCGATCTTCGAGGTCGGCTTCGGCTTGGCGGCCTCCTCGCCCGGCCCGCCGCCCGCGTCCGCGCCTTCCTTCGTGCTGATCTTCAGCTTGCGCACATCCGTATAGGCAAAGGTCAGCTTGTAGCCCTTCCAGCCCTTCGCGTTGGTCTTGGCTTCCTTGGTCTTCAGCGTCACGCCCTCGCCGAACTCCTTCATGCTCTTCTCGATCTGGTCGCTGAACATCGCCAGCGGATCCGAGGGCTTGGCCGGCGCGTTCGTCTGCCCGCCCATCGCCGCGCCCATGCCGGCGACGCCCTCCATCATGCCCGTCAGTTGCGGCGAAAAGTACTGCTCCTGCAGGATCGTCCCGCTGCCGTCCTTCTTTACGACGATCCGCGTTTCGCTCTCTATACATCCCGTCAACGACGCGGCGGCCAGCAGCGCCATTGAACGAACGATCATCCTCGTCATGGAGTTCTCCCTTTCCGGCTTCAGCCGATGGCGCTACCCTACGCCATTCCCCACCCCACCGCAAGCAAATGCCCCGGACGGGACATTGGAGTGTGAGCGCTGAAGCTTGAGCTTTCTGCCTCGCGGCCTGATCCGCATCGCACGGCGGGTTGCCGCGTGCGCATTCGCGGGCGACCACGACGAGGGACGGACGGGAAGACGCCCCACCAGAGCGTCCGTGCCGTCGGGAGAGGCGGCTTTCGCATCGCGGCGGGACATGGTATAGAGGGGGCGGAGCGCATACGGGATGGCCGATTCGAACCAGAGCCCCGGATACCGCCATCCGGCGGAGTGGGAGCCGCACGCGGCGACCTGGCTCTGCTGGCCCCATACGCGCATGGACTGGCCGGGCAAGCTGGCGGCCGTGCAATGGGACTACGGGGAAATGGTGCGTCGCCTGGCCTCCGGCGAGAAGGTGCGCATCCTCGTGAACTCCGCCGCGCACGAGAAGGGCGCCCGCCCCGTGATCGAGGGCGTGGCCGCGCCCAGCGAGGCCGTCGAGTTCCTGCGCATCCCCTCCGACCGCAGCTGGACCCGCGACGCCGGCCCGATCTTCGTCCGGTCCGCCGCCGATCCCCCGCGCGTGGCCGTGGCCCACTTCGCGTTCTCGGCGTGGGCGAAGTACGACAACTGGCAGAAGGACGCCGCCATCCCCGAGCGCGCCGCCAAGGCCGCGGGGCTGGATCGCATCGTGCCGGAGCATGAGGGACGCCCCGTGGTGCTCGAAGGCGGCGCGATCGATGTCAACGGCCGCGGCACGGTCCTGACCACGGAGGAATGCCTGCTCGACCCGGCCGTGCAGGTCCGGAATCCGGGCTTCGCGCGGTCCGATTACGAGGCCGTGTTCGCCCGCTGGCTCGGCGCGCCGAACGCGATCTGGCTCGGACAGGGCATCGCCGGTGACGACGACACCCACGGGCACGTCGACGATGTGTGCCGGTTCGTGAATCCGCGGACGGTGGTCCTCGGCCTCGAGCGCGAACCCGCGGATCCGAACTACCGGCCGCTGCACGAGAACCGCGAACGACTGGAGGGCGCCCGGCTGGAGGACGGTTCGAAGCTCGCCGTCGTTCCACTGCCCATGCCGGAGCCGCTGCATTTCCGCGGCCGCCGCCTGCCGGCCAGTTACGCCAATTTCTACATCGCCAACCGCGTCGTGCTCGTTCCGACGTTCAACGATCCGCATGACCGCGATGCGCTGGGCATCCTGGCCGACCTCTTCCCCGACCGGACGGTCGTCGGGATCCATGCCGTCGACCTGGTGCTCGGCCTCGGTTCCGTGCACTGCCTGACCCACGAGCAGCCGGCCTGAGGTCATCCGGGCTCGCAGTCGCTCTCGCCCCTCCATCGCGGGACCCGTTCCCGTTGTCGAGGGCCGTTGGGGATCGAAGTTGTTCCGCCGCCCTTTCCACGGAGAGATCCTGCGGAAAACATCCCGCGCATCTGCGTGTCATCTTTCGGCGGAACCATCTATAGTCCCCTGAGGATCCGCGGCATTCCGCCGCACGCGGGCGGCCGGAGGTGAGGACATGGCGAAGAAGTCGAAGGACAGCGAGATGACGTTTGAACAGGCGATGGAGCGCCTGGAGGCCATCGTGGCCGCCATGGAGCGCGGCGACCAGGGGCTCGACCGGATGATCGCCGAGTTCGAGGAAGGCACCGCCCTCGTGAAGTTCTGCACCGGCAGGCTCAACGAGATCGAGCGCCGCATCGAGATCCTGATCAAGAAGGGCGGCGAGACCGTTGCCGTGCCTTTCGAGGCGGACGGGGAACCGACGCCGGAGGTCGAGGAGAACGACAGGGACGTCGGCGACCGCGAGCGTCCGGTCTGAGTCCGTACGGACGCCCCGAGGCCGCCCGAACGTCGATTGAACATTCTTCCCTCCGCGGCGTCCAAATGACCAAGCTATGCGGAGATTCGCCATGAAACACATGCTGTCTGTGCTCACGCTCGCCGCCGCGACCGCCCTCGCGGCCCCGGCGGCAGGACCCGGTGTGCTGAAGCAGTTCAGCACCGAACTCGCCGACACGGTGGAGAAGATCATGCCTTCGGTGGTCGTCGTCCGGACCGAAGCCGTCCGGTATCACCGGGCGTACGACCTGTTCTTCGGTCGCCGCCTGACCATCCCGGAACGGCTCGCCGGACAGGGATCGGGCGTGTTCATCGACGCCGAGGGGCACGTCCTCACCAGCCGTCACGTGGTCGCCGGCGCCGAGCAGGTGGAGGTCGTGATGTCGGACGAGACCGCGCTGACCGCCGAGGTCGTCGGGATGGACGCCAACACGGATCTCGCGGTGTTGAAGGTGAAGAAGCCCGCGGGCCTCAAGATCACACCGGTGGCCATGGGCAACTCGGACGTCCTGCGCATCGGCGAGTTCGTCATCGCCGTCGGTTCCCCCTTCAGCCTCAGCAGCAGCGTGACCCTCGGCGTGGTGAGCCAGAAGGGCCGCAGCGTCGGCATCCTTCCGTTCGAGGACTTCATCCAGACCGACGCGCCGATCAATCCCGGCAACAGCGGCGGGCCGCTGGTGGACATCGAGGGCCGCCTGATCGGGATCAACGCGGTCATCCAGACGAGCGGGTACTCGCAGGGGAGCATCGGCATCGGGTTCGCCGTACCCGTCAATCTCGCCCGCCGGGTGGCGGACTCCATCATTCGAACCGGCACCTTCGAACGACCCTGGATCGGCATCGCACCCGCCGAAGGGAGTCGCAGACCCGGCCGCGAGGGCAAGGAGGCCGACGGCCTGATGATCGGCGGGGTGTTCGGGAACACGCCCGCCGCCAAGGCGGGCCTGCGGGAGGGGGACGTGATCGCCCGCGCCGACGGACAACCGGTGAACTCCATACAGGACCTGCAGCGGGTCATCCTCGCGCGCAAGCTGGGCGAGAAGATCCTCTTCATCGTCAATCGCGACAGCCGCAGGATCGAGCTGTCCATCCCCACCGAGGCGATGCCCGCGTTCGACGAGGAGTAGGCGCCGTCACTCCCCTCCCGCGATTCCGGAGGGCGCCCCCCCTCGCCCTTGCGCGGCGCGTCGCGCCGGCGGTCGCGGGGAGCAGGGGGACGCGCGCAGGTTCCACCGCTGCTACGCGAGGGGGAGGAAGAGAAGAAGACCGTGCAGATAGAGGGCCGCGCCGAAGAGCGCCGGCATGCAGCAGACGACGATCAGGGGGACGGCGACGCGCAGGCGGGCGCGGGTCAGGAGACCGTAGACGCCCGCGCAACCGAGCAGCAGACTGACGGCGGCGGAGAAGCCCAGTGTCAGCAGCGTCACGGGGCGCTCCACGGCCTCCGACAGGCGACGGACCTCTCCGTACGCCAGCGATGCGATCGACCAGATCAGGAACGGCGGCACCACCTGGAACAGGAGCGCCGCCACCGCGAGGAACAGGTGACGGTGTCGCCCGAATCTCTCACCGCGCGCCATCAATCGTCACCTCCTCCGTCCCGTGCAGCACGGCCTCCGACCTGCGATACGTCACCGCGGCATTCAGCCGGCCGCCCGACAGCTTCTCCGCGCGAACGAAGGCCATCCGCATCAGGCGATTGGATCGTTCCACGGTCTCCGCGAGGGGCAGACCGCGGGTCCAGCCCCGCAGGAAGTGCACGTAGAACACCGGCGAGACGCTGACGCCCCGGTGCCCCACGTACGCCGCGGCGCCCAGCGAGATCCAGGCGGGACCCTGCCGCAGGTCGCGGCAACCCGAGTTGTACACGAGGCGGAGGCGATGCCGCCGCGCCGCGGGCAGCTCCGCCACCCAGGAGAGGTAGTCGTTGTGATGCGCCAGGAGGAAGAGGTCGACCTCGGGATAGCGCGACAGCGCCGAGTCCAGAGCGCCGAGGAACTCGGCCTTGCAGGCATTGGACGAGGGCTGCGTGAAGTACCAGGCCGCCTCGTAGTGCCTGACCAGATAGGGCCAGGTGAACTGCCGCGAACCCCATTGCTGAAACGGCGGAACATGATCCCGGATCGCCACCGCCGCCCGCCGCTCGCGGCCCGACGGCGCGCGGGCGGAAAGCGGAATCCGCTCGGTCAGGGCGGCCACCGCTGCATAAGCCGCACCGGCCAGGAGCAGGACAACGACGACGGCCCGGGACCGGCTCATGGGCGCACCGGGGGCAAGGGGGACAGCGCGCCCGTCCGCGCGCTGCCGTCCTCCAGGGTGATCCGCAGGGTCCCGTCCGCGACGGCGGCGCCCGTGACCGGGCACGCGGCGGGACCGGGCGAGGGGTAGAGCACGTGAATCATCTCGACCGGTCCCGGCGCCACCCGATGGAAGACGGCGGTCGGGATCTCGCGGACGCCGCCGTACCCCCGCGACGAGTCCGGCACCCACCCCTGCACGGGATCCTTCTGCCCTTTCACAATCTCCACGCCCTCCGCGCCGAAGGTGCGCACGGTCAGATTCGGCCCCGGGTTCAGCGTGGACACCGTCCGCCCCTCCACCCGCGCATCCGGCGCGTCGAGGTGGAAGAGGGCCTCATAGCGGTGGGCCTTCCCGTCCATCGGCGCCAGCCGGTCGACCACCACGAAGAAGGAGGGCTTCATGAAGAACACGTCGCGCGCGTGCCGGACCGCCCGTTCCGCCTTCGAGCCCCACCCTTCCTCGAAGACCGCCGCCGCGTGTTCAACGGTGCCGGTGAGGGACGACACGAGAGGCACCGGCTGTTTCGCCACCCAGGTCTCGCGCGGCGACTTCCGGCGGTTCTGTTCCAGGCCGTCCACCAGCACGACGTTGTGCGCGCGGCTGTGGAGCACATAGCGGCGCCAGTCGCTGGCGTCGTAGGTGTACACGCCGCCCTCGACCAGCAGCGGCCGGCCGAAGGCGGTCAGGATGACGCTCAACTTGTCCTCGTGCTGGTGTCCGAACCCGAACGGCCCCGCGTCCATGCACAGCCACAGGGCGTCGGTCTCCCACCCGCCGCGCAGGAACACCTGGCCCGCGTACGGGAACGCGTGCGAGACGGTCCTCGGCGGCCGGCCTTCCCGCCCGTTGGAGGCGAACCACCTGAAATCCTCCCGCGCCGGGAAGAGCCGCGCACCGTCCTCCAGGTAGCCGGCGAGGCGTCCGGCCCCGGAGTCGTTGAGGGGCGGCATCTGCCGCGTGGGCTGCATCGACAGCACGAAGTAGTCGAACATCCGCTCCAGTTTCGCGAGATAGGCGGCGGGGATCTCGAAGCCGGTGGACGCCGTGAGGTTCACCGGCCCGAGGAAGTTGCGCAGGCTGACGCCGTGGTAGCCCGGCGCCAGCTCCACCTGGGCGCCATCGGGGTAGACCTGGATGTCCAGCTCGGCCGTCAGCCTCTGCAGGGCCGTGTCGCGCCATGTCCGCGCCTCCTTGAACTCGGGAAACAGGGCCCCGACATGGTAGAGGCCGTTGGCCTCCATGGTCAGCCAGTTTCCGCTGGTGTGGAATTTCATGAGGTACTCGGCATGTTCCACCCAGCTCTTCAGCATCAGCGCCAGCGCGGCGTCGTCGAACGCGCGGGCGCCGAGAAAGCGCGCCCAGATGCCGGGCCACACCGAACCGGTGCGGATGCCCGCCTCGATGGTGCGCCAACGGGAACCGGCCGACTGGTCCGCCTTCTCCACCGGCACGGGGCAGTCGGCGATCCAGCTCCGGAGCTGCGCGACGAACTCCGCCGCGTACTTCTCGTCGCCGGTGGCATGGAAGGCGCGCGCCAGGTGCACCCACGCGCCGTGGCGGCTGAGCTGCCACGTCCATTCCTTGTTCGCCGGCCACCGGGAGTCGGGCGTCGTGGTCGGATTGAAGGCCCAGTCGATGCGCGCGCCGAATGGCCACGGAATGCCGATGGATTCCAGGCGATGGTTCAGCGCGTCCTCCGCGGCGCGGTTCCGGTACTTCGGATCCTTGCCCACCGCAAATGGATCGACCTCCCAGGTCGGCCGTTTGCGGGAGCGCATGTGCTTCGCCAGCGCGGCGGTGGCCGCCGGCCAGTCGGAGCGCGCCACGGCGTTGCTCACGGCCGCGAGATCAGGGCGGGCGAGGTCGAGCAGGGCGAAGAGCTGCGCGTCGGAGAGGCGGGGACCGCGTTCGATCTCCGGGGCGGACGGCCGGTTCGTCGTCGTCGTTGCGGCCAGGGCGAATCGAAACGCGAGAAGAACAGCGAAAACCACCCGCACCGTCCGGCCCTGCATGACGCCCTCCGCGGCTGCGCCAGATCACGGCGGCGCAGCAACCGTCGGGACCAGCTCGATCTCGTACACGTTGACGGCCCGCCACTCCGCGGGATCCGCCGGCTGCAGGATGAGGTGGTACATCCCCGGCTTGGCGAACGTCAAGGTTCCCATCTCGACCACGCGGATGTCCTTCCAGTCCCGCGAATCCGGGGCGCGAAACTCCAGCGTGAGATCGCCTGCTTCCAGCCGCAACGGAACCGCCTTCCCCGTGCAGGCGAACCGGCCGCGCACGTTCCATGCCCCGGCCCCTGGCACGTAGGCCAGCCAGTGGATTCGTTCGGCGGGGTTGTCCCAGAAGCCGATGTTCTCGCCCTCGTAGTCCTGCAGCCTGATCCTCTCCCCCTCCAGCGCGGCGCGCCCGGCCTCGAGGCGGATGGTCCCCTCCGCCCCGGATGTTGATCCGGCCGCATGGAGGTCGAAACCCGTCAGCCGGAATGCGAACGCGTGCTGACAGGGACGGCCTTCGGGGGCGATCGCGGGAGGCTCGATGACCAGACGCCCGCGCGCGTCGGCCTGCCATTTCACATCGCCCTCGTGCCCGAGGAGGGTGATCCGCGCATGAGGGGCCGCGTTGGAGATGATCATGGACTCCACGGTCACCGGTCGCTCCGGCCAGTCGAGCGCGATCACATGCACGGTTTTCCCGTCACCGCTCCGCGTGAATCGCAGGTCGCGGGCGGTGAACGGCGCATCCTTGCGTTCGCTGAAACCGCCTCCTTTCAACCGGGTGGGGCCTTCGCCGTAGACCATCCAGGGACGCGTCCCGAAAACGGCCTCGCCATTGACCTTCAGCCAGTCGCCCATCGCCAGCAGAAGATCGCGGGCAGGCCCCGGGATCGTGCCGTCGGCGGCGGGTCCGACATTGAGCAGCATGCAGCCGTTCTTGCTCACGATGTCCACGAAGACATCCACCAGGTTGTCCGCGGTACGGTATTCGGCGGACTTCTGGTTGAACCAGGGACCGCACGCCGTGTCGGTGAGCCACACGTACGGTGTGAGCTTGTCCTCGCGCCCGCGCTCGAAGTCGAGGATGCCGGTGTACTGGTGGATCTCGCGATGTTTCATCGCCACGCCCGTTTCCTTCCCGGCGCGAACGCCCCAGTTGTAGTAGTCGGCGAACATCCGCCGCTGGTACTCCTGCGGGATCACCTGCTGGAGCTCGAAGTCGAACCAGATCAGGTCGGGCTGGTACTTCCCCAACACCTCGTTGACCATCGCAAGCCACTGGTCAAGATAACGGGAAGAGGGCGGATCGCCCCGCTTGCGCGCACCGCCGTAGAGCCGCGCGTAGTCCGGGTCCGCGGTGTCGCACTCCAGCCCTGTCTCGAAATAGCGCCACGCGAAGCCATGGTGGAAGGTGGTCAGGAACTTCATCCCGCGGGCGCGGATGGCCTTCTCCAGTTCCCCGGTGATGTCGCGCTTCGGGCCCATCTGTTTCGAGTTCCAGGGTGTGACCGCCGAATCCCACATCGCGAAGTTGTCGTGGTGCACCGCCACGGGCCCCGCGAACCTCGCGCCCGACCGGGCGAAGAGGTCCGCCCACGCTTCCGCGTCAAACTTTTCCGCCTTGAAGAGCGGGATGAGGTCCTTGTACCCGACCTTCGTCTGATCGCCGAACCGCTGCCGATGGAACTCGAAGACCGGGCTGTTCGACTTGTACATCTCCGAGCCGTACCACTGCCCCCCTCGCGGGCAGTCCTCGCATCCGACGGTCACCGGGCCCCAATGCGTGTAGATGCCGAACTTCGCATCCGCAAACCACGCGGGATCCTTGTGCTTCTTGAGCGACTCCCACGTCGGCTCGTACGGCTCCGCGGCCAGGGTCATCAGCGCCGGGCCCGCCACCACCGCCGCCGCCAGCAATCCGCGTCGAGTCTTCATGATCCTGTCCCCCGATCCGGCCTGTCCTTCTCGCCGCGCGCCATTCTAACCGCGGGCGCCCTTGCTGGTGAATTCATCTGATTGACTTCGGGATGGACGCCGTTGTCCGAACCGCACGCGCAGGGGGCGGCGAAAGGGGGTCCGGTCGGTTCCCGGACGGGCGGGTGCCCGCTGTGCCGGAAGGGCACGATCCCGTGCACGGGACTTCGCGGGCCACGCGGGTCGGCGGCGGATGGGTGGGCAAACGCCTCAGTCGCATCTCTGGCCCGGCCCGGCCGCCCCATCCACCGTGTTCGTCTCATCAGGGCGGGCCAGCGTATCGAACACCCGTCTGCGAAACGTGCGGAAGACGGGCGTGTCCGCTCCTCCCCACTGCGCGCCCCGGCATTGCCCCCATCCACCCGCCGACGCCGCCAGCGGCGCCATGAGTACGCGGCTCTCGTCCGGAGAAGCGGTGTTGACCAGCGCAGCCAGGGGCTGGGCATCCATGCCTTCATGGCACGCTGCGCATGCCGCACGCACATGGCGCCGGAGTTCCTCCTCACCCGCGGCGGAGGGGCGCAGCCGTTCCCGCCGGGCGGGTCCGTAGTCGCCATAGCACGGCGCATTCAGGTCCAGCCAGTCCGCGATCCGCGAGAGACTTTCGGCGTCCGGCCGCACGCGGTCGCGGTGCCGTTCCCGCAGCACGGACAGCAGGCCGGCGGCGAGGGAGCCGTACTCGCCCGCGCGGGTCGTGTGGTGGCTCTCCTGCCGGCGCATCGCCATGCCGCACAGGTCGGGCCGCGAGGTCAGCCCGAGGTAGGACGCGCTGAACATCCCCGCCGGACTGCCCAGGAGGTTCAGGCCGCCCTCGGCCCGCCCGAGCCCGTGACAGCCGAGGCAGTACCGGTCCAGGACCGGCTGCACCGTGCGCGCGAAGCTCAGCCCTCCGTCATACCGCGGACCCGCCGGCGGCCGCAGCGGAAGCGGTCGCCCCGCCGCCTGCGCGACGGCGGAGGCGGTCGTTGAGGCCCGGGGTTCGTGGCATCCGACGCAGCCGCGCCGTTCGCCCGGCTGGAAGCACACCTGGCTGCGCATGCCCACCAGCGCCCGCCCTTGTCCGTCGAGCAACTGAAAGAGCAGCGGCGCGCGGGCGGGCACACGGAAGGCCGCGGAGCCGTCCGCCTGCACGGGCGCGGTGCCCGCGATCCCGCGGGCGAAGTCGATCGGGTTGACGCCGCGCGGCAGGGCGAGCTGCGGCTCCTGTTCGTAGAGCCGGACGACGCGGACAGCCCTGACCGCGCCGGCAGGGATGGGAATCGGGCTGTCGTACACGTTCTGGATGAAGACCGAGGCCTCGTCCCCCGCGGCTTCGTCCGCGATCCCGGTGGTCACGGGCGCCGCCGGCCGCGGTCGGAGCGGCACCGGCTTGAGGCAGGAGTTCCCGTGTTCGCGCCAGATCAGCTCGCGTCCGCCGGCCGTGTCGAACAGGTAGACGCCGAAGGCATCCGCACGGCCCTGCTCCCAGTGCAGGGGCACCGGGTCGGGCGCGTGCGAGACGAGGAACAGATCCCCGCTCAGGGGCCACGGAAACGCGTAGGCGCCGGCGGGCCAGCCCTCGGTCTCGGGGAAGCACACGTCGGGCGTCAGGCGAGTCAGCGGCCCCTCCCCGTCCTCGCCGCGCGCCGGATCGACGAGGATCAGCGACCCGCAGGGGATCGAGTGATGCGCCGCGGCGATGGCGACCAGCCGCGTCGAGCCGGGGAGCGGGCGGGCCTGCGCCACGGCGCACGGATTCGGCGTGTAGTTGCCGTACACGTGCGCGACGCCCGTGCCGTCCGGGCGCACCGCCCACAGGCCGTGGAACAGCGCCTCGTGCCGGTTGACGTAGTCCCACTGCGTGAAGAGGATCCGGCCGTCCTCCAGCACGGCGGGCGTCCATTCGTTCGACTCCAGATGGCACAGCCGCCGGACGCTCCGGCCCCCGCCGTCCGCGCGATAGAGCACGAACGACGGCGCGTACCGGCCGACCTGGCAGCGGCTGAAGCTCGCGCAGCGGGTCGACATGAACGCGATCCCGCCGTCCGGGAGATAGCAGGGGTCGAAGTCCTCGACCTGCACGCCGGCGGGTCCCGCCGTGGCGGACGATCCGCCCCCCTCCCCCACGGCCCACACGCGACCGTCCTGCAGCTCGCCTTCATGCAATCGGTATGCGACCGGCCCTCCCGCCGCGGCGTGGTCGCAGAACGTGAATGCCACCCGGCGCGCATCGAACGAAAGATCCATGTTCTGGACTGCGCCCGGAGGCAGAGAATCCCGAAAGGGCTCCGCCGGCCGCGGCCGGGAGCGCCAGCCGTCGAGCCGGACCACCCCGCCGCCGGGGCTGCTCCACCGGCCGAGGTACGAGTCGACGAGGTTGCTGGTCCGGCGCGAAGGCCGGCCGCGGATGAAGAGAAGGGACTCGAAGTCGAGGAGCGGGCTGCTCAGGAGGATCCGGCGGCGCAGATCCCGGAGGCCGAGCCACAGCCGCCGCCAGTCCGGACGGCGGAGGGACGCGTCCCACTCCCCGCGTACGCCCCGGAGTTCGGCTTCCAGCGCCCGGAAACGGCGGTCCGGAGTTCTTCCAGCCGCTGGAAGATCCCGGCGCACGAGTTCCAGGGTCGCCTCCGCCCGTCGCAGGGCGCTCGTCGCGGCCGCGCGGTAGTCCGGCCGCACTCCGGCCCGCGCCGAAGGAAAGTCCTGTTCAAACCAGTCGGCCTCGATCAGGGCGCGCAGGTCCGGCGGCTCCCCGGCGGGCGGCTCGACCGACCCGCCTTCCCTGCCGGCGGCCGAACGGCGGACGGTGCGAAAGCCCACGAACTGCGTGGCGGCGTCGGGCGGCATGTGGCTGCGGTGCGCGCAGCGGAGGTGCTGGGCGATCGTGAACCAGGAACCCCCGCGGATGATGCGTCCTTCCCAGGGACTCGCGGCCGGGCCGGTCGGATTCGCGGGCCAGGCGTTCGCGGGGAGCCAGGTGTAAGCGTCGGCGTGATACCAATCCCAGCACCACTCGGCCGCGTTGCCGGCCATGTCGCACAGCCCCCACGGATGGCGCGATCCGAAGGAGAGCGACCCGCGGTCGTAGAATCCGACGGGGCGCAAACCGGAACCGGCGCTGCCCGAGTCCGCGATGTACGCGGCCTTGAGGGGCGAGAGGTGATCGACGAACTCGCCGCCCCGGCCCGGCCACGGGAACGGGTGCCCTTCGAGTCCCCCCCGCGCGGCCTTCTCCCACTCCGCCTCGGTGGGAAGGCGATAGCCGGTGCCCGCGAAGTCGCAGGTCCACGTTCCCGCCGAGACGCAGGGGGTCAGGCCCGCGCCCCGTTCGTTCTCCATCGCCGTGCGCCATTCGCAGAAGGCCAGCGCGCCGTGCCAGGTGACCCACACGCACGGCCGCCCGGCCGCGGCGGGGGAGACGACGAACACGCCGTTGGACCGGGCGATCTGCGCGGCCGGATTCGAGAGATCGAGCAGCCGCCGCCGCTCGGCCCCCGCGGTGAAGACCCCGGCCGGTTCGACCGCGATTCGGCCGTGCGCGTGCGCCCACTGGAGCGCCTCGCGCATCCGGCCGACGGTGACCTCGCACCGGTCGATCAGGAAGCCGTCCGTCGCGACCTCGTGGACGGGCAGGGCATCGCGGCTGAGGCCGTCGGTGTCCCCCATGCGGAACGCTCCCGCCGGGATCTCGACCATGTCGGCGGCCTCCGGGTCGCCGCGCGCGACGACCCCCGTCGTCAGCAGAAGACAGAAGACCCGCGCGAAGCCTCCGCGGCGTGCGCGGCCTCGGAGCTTCCGTTGGCTGGCGGAGCGATCCACGCCCCCATGGGACGGCAGTGCGCGCGGGCTGTCAAGCGCCGCCGGGGCGGACACCGCCGCACTGCAGGCCGCCGTGGACCCCTTTCTGGAGCAGACCCGGCCTGCATGCCTGGCGAAGGGATGAAGACCGTCATCTTTCTTTTGACAGATTTGAATGATGCTGGCATTGTGGACTCATGCAGACCACCCTTCGCGTTGATGATGAAATCTACCGTGCGGCCAAGGCGCAGGCGGCCAGCCGGGGAGAGACGCTGACACGGTTCATCGAGGAGGCCATGCGCGAGCGGATCGCGCGGTCGGCGGCCTCAGCGGTCTCCGCCGAGGTCCGGGAGCGGGACCGGCTGATGGAAGCGATGCTAAGGCGCACGGCGCATTTCCGGATCGGGCCCAAACCGACACGCAGGGAGATGAATGAGCGCTAGCGTCTTCTTGGACACGAACATCCTGGTTTGCGCGATCGAGTCCGGCGGCCCCGCCCCCGCGAAGACGGCGGCCGCCCTGAGGTTGGTGCGCCGGACCGATGTGTGCCTGTCCACCCAGGTGCTGGGCGAATTCTACCGTGCGGTGACCAGCCCGCGCCGGGCAGTGCCGTTGACGCACCGCGAGGCGGCCGCCTGGGTGCAACTCTGGAAACGTCATGACGTGCGGCCGATCACGGTGGCGCATGTGGACTTGGCCTTGGAGATCGCCGGCCGATTCCATGCGAGCTATTTCGATGCGCTGATCCTTGCCGCCGCCCGGCTCGCCGGTTGCGCCACCGTTCTTTCGGAGGATCTCCGCGCAGGCCAGGATTATGGGGGCGTTCGGGTCGAGAATCCACTGCCCACATAAGGCGGCAAACTGCAACCGAACGGCCCTGGTCGTTCACAGGCCTCACTTCGCTTCATCCGCCCTTCGGTGCGACGGCGTGCCTTGCCTCCATCGGGTGGGACTCCGCGGCCGATGCGCGCGGGAGGCCGGCGGGGGCTAGACGATGAGCTCCTTCACCGGGTCCCAGCGGACCATGCGCTGCTGACGGTAGGACTCGACGGAGAGGAGATAGGTCGCGGTCTCGATGAAGGCCTCGTCCGCCCCGCACTTCGGCGTGCCGCGGCTGCGGACGCAGTTGAAGAAGTCCTGGAGGTGATTGGGCTGGTTCGGCGTCTTGCCCCGCGCATAACCCTTCGGCAGGTCGGCGCGCTCGTTGTGGCGCTCGGGCGTGACGGTGAAGCTGGTGACGTCGTGGGCGATGCCGTCGAATCGCAGCGACGCCTCCTTGCCGCAGACCTCCACCGGCTGGCTGACGGCGGTGTTCATGGCGCCGGTGAAGGTGACCGTCCGGCCGAGTTTCTCGAAATGGTAGTTCGCCACCCACGTGTCGGGGATCTCGCGGTCGTCCTTGAGCAGCGCGTTCAGTCCGCTGCACATGCAGGTGTCGGGGATGCCGTGGCCGAGGAGGTACTGCACGAAGTCCAGCTCGTGCGAGAGCAGGTCGCCGGCCTGGCCGGTGCCGTAGTTCCAGTAGCAGCGCCAGTGCCAGAAGTGCCGCTCGTTGAAGGGGATCTTCGGCGCGTCCCCGAGCCACAGCGGCCAGTCGACGTCCTGGGCGACCTGCCCGGGATCGGGGCGCTCCCACTGGGAGTAGTAGCCGTACCAGCGCCAGACCGGGTGGGCGGGATCGGTGTTCGTGAACCGGCCGGTGCGGACGAGGGTGATCGGGCCGAGGATGCCGGTGGCGATCACTTCCTTCGCCTGGAGGGCGCAGGTGCTCTGCCGGGCCTGGTGGCCGAGCTGGAACACCGTCTTCGCCTGCTTCAGCGCGGCGCGCATCTGCTTCGCCTCGACGAGGGTGCGCGCGAAGCCCTTCTCGCAGTAGATGTCCTTGCCCGCCCTGACCGCGTCGAGCACCATCCGGCAGTGCCAATGGTCGGGCGCGGAGATGACGACCGCATCCACGTTCGGGTCGGCGAGCATTTCGCGGTAGTCCGCGTACGCCTTCACGTCGGGGTTCTGGCAGCGCTTGACCCCCTTGTCCCGGTGGGGGCCATAGACGTCGCAGATGGCGGCGACCTTCACCCCGTCGCAGGCGACGAGGCCGTCCAGCACGTCGCCGCCCCGGGTGCCGAGCCCGATCTGGCCGACCCCGATGACGTCGTTGGGGGACCTCGCGCGGACGATCGACGGCGCGAGCACCGCCGCGGCGGCCAGCGTGGTCGTCGCCTTGCCGGCGGTGCGGATGAAGTCGCGGCGGGTGAAGTTGGATGGGGTGTTCATGCGTTCCTCGTGGTGAAGCCCATGGTGTTCATTGGCCGCCGATTGAACACCCGTGCGCGGGGGGAGTCAAGAGCCGGTGGGAACCCCGAGGACGGAGGCGGGAGCGGACTCCGCCGCGCGGGCCGGACGAGGTGAATTTCCACTGGGTATCGCGTCGTCACCTGTGCTACAAGAGCGCCTTCCGTTCCATGAAAAACAAGACAGCCCGAAGAAGAGGGGAGACACGACGGCGATGAAAGAGAAGGCCTACAACCTGTTCGAAATGGCGCAGCGGCAGTTTGACCAGGTGGCCGGACTGCTTGAGCTGGAGGACGGCGTCAGGCAGTTCCTGCGGCAGCCGCTGCGGGAATACCAGTTCCTGATCCCGGTCCGCATGGACGACGGACAGGTCAGGGTCTTCAACGGTTTCAGGGTGCAGCACAACGATGCGCGCGGTCCGGCCAAGGGCGGCATCCGCTTTCATCCGCACGAGAGCATCGACACGGTGCGGGCCCTGGCCATGTGGATGACGTGGAAGTGCTCGGTGGTCGATATCCCCCTCGGGGGCGGCAAGGGCGGCGTCATCTGCGACCCTCACAACCTGAGCCCCCGCGAACAGGAACAGATCTGCCGCGGCTGGGTCCGGCACATGGCCCGGAACGTCGGGCCGTTCCAGGACGTGCCGGCCCCCGACGTCATGAGCAATGCCCAGCACATGCTGTGGATGCTGGACGAGTTCGAGACCATTCACGGTGGGCGATACCCGGGGTTCATCACCGGGAAGCCGGTCGGGATGGGCGGTTCGCTGGGGCGGACGGAGGCCACGGGGTACGGCGTGGTGTTCGTGCTGCGGGAGGCGCTGAAGGAGTTGAGGATCGATCCCGCGGGCACGACCGCCAGCGTGCAGGGCTTCGGCAACGTGGCCCAGTATGCCATCCGGAAGTACCACGAACTCGGCGGCAAGGTGATCTGCGTGGCGTGCTGGAACAACAAGGACAAGACGGCCTACGCCTTCCGGAAGAAGGAGGGCGTGGACGCCGACGAACTGGCCGGCATCGCCGATTCCTTCGGCGACATGGACCAGGAGAAGGCTCGCGGTCTCGGCTACGAGGTCCTGCCGGGCGAGGCCTGGATCGAACAGGACGTGAACATCCTGATCCCGGCGGCCCTGGAGAACCAGATCACGGCCGCCAACGCGGGGAAGATCGGTCCCCGGGTGAGGATCATCGTCGAAGGCGCCAACGGGCCCACCACCCCCGAAGCGGATGCGGTGATCAGGGACCGGAGGATCTTCCTGATCCCGGACTTCCTGGCCAACGCGGGTGGCGTGACCTGCAGCTACTTTGAACAGGTCCAGTGCAACATGAACTTCTTCTGGGAGAAGAAGGAAGTGCTGGAGCGGCTGGATGCGAAGATGACGTCGGCCTTTCACGCGGTCAGCGAGCTCGCGCGGAAGAAGCGTCTCTACATGCGGGACGCGGCCTATGTCATCGCCATCGACCGCGTGGCGCAGGCGGTGAAGAGCCGCGGCTGGGTCTAGTCCGTTCCGTCGGGGTGCGGCTCGCCGTCCGGGGGGTCGAATCATGCCATCGCGCCGGAGAAGCCTGGGCAAATCGCTGGACACCGTGCTGGAGGCTCTTCGCGAGAGGGCCAAGGAGCTGGAGTGTCTCTATCACGTCGAAGAGCTCCTCGGGCAGCACGATCTGCCGCTGCCCGACCTGTTCCAGGGCGTGGTCCGGATCATCCCCTCCGGCTGGCGTTTCCCCGGGATCTGTCAGGCCCGGATCGTCTTCGAGGACGCGGCGCACATGTCGCCGGACTTCGCCCCCCCGGTGTGCGGGCACAGCGCCGACATCCGGATGGAGGGGACGAAGGTCGGCTCGGTGGACGTTTCGTACACCGAGGAGGTGCCGCTGCAGGGAAACGACTGTTTCCTGGAGAAGGAGCACAAGCTCATCCACACCATCGCGGACCGCATCGGCCAGACCATCCAGCACCGCAAGCTGCGGCAGATGCGCAGCGAATGGGAGACCGCCCGGCAGGAGTTGGCGGGGCGGAGTTCGCGCGAGTGGATGGTGATCGTCGACCTGATCCGGCGGACGGATCCGCCCATGCTGAACTACCTCTCGCGGCAGATGCTGTACCGCCTCTTCTGGAACGGCGTGGCGGAGGCGCGGGAGATGGTCCGGGACAGCGACTGGGGCAGCGTCGAGGGCCTCCACGAAGAGACCAACTCGCCGAGCCAGACGCACACGATGGAGAAGATGCTGGCGGTCAGCGACGCGATCTTCCGCCTGGCCGAGAAGTACCTGAGCCCGGACGAGATCCTGGCCTCCATCCAGAAGTGGATCCAGGATAAGAGAACCAGCTTCCTCATCAAGGCCGTCGACAACATCGACACCCAGCTGGAGGAGATCATCGACGCCGTCATGCTCTACAAGACCATGGCGGACAAGGCCGTCAGCCTGCCGCCGCCGACGGAGAAATGGCTGAGGGTCTCGCTGATCCGCCGGTTCTTCTCGGACCACCTGGAGTACCTGAAGACGGCGAAGGAGAACGTCGAGGTCGCCGATTTCTACGACCTCGTCCAGCGGATCGTCTTCCCCGCCGGGAGCTGCGGGAACCTGGGCGGAAAGAGCGCCGGCCTCTTTCTCGCGCACGCGATCCTCACGCGGGCCGGCGAACGCTGCATGGGGAGCCTCAGGATCCCCAGGACCTGGTACATCCCGGCGGACGCCATCACGGTCTTCCTGCACCTCAACGAGCTCGAGGCGATCAACGAGCAGAAGTACAAGGACCTCGAGCAGGTGCGCCTGGAGTACCCGAACATCGTCCACATCCTAAAGTGTTCGAGGTTCCCCGGCGACATCGTGAAGGGGCTGGCGGCCGCCCTCGACGACATGGGCGACACGCCGCTGATCGTGCGCAGTTCCAGCCTCCTCGAGGACCGGGTGGGCGCCTCCTTCTCCGGGAAGTACAAGAGCCTGTTCCTGGCCAATCGCGGCACGAAACAGGAACGCCTGCAGGCGCTCCTGGAGGCGATCGCCGAGGTGTATGCCTCCATGTTCGGCCCCGACCCCATCGAATACCGCGGCGCATGGGGGCTGCTGGATTTCCACGAGAAGATGGCCATCATGATCCAGGAGGTGGTCGGCCGCCGCGTCGGGCACTATTTCCTGCCCGCCTTCTCCGGGGTCGCCTTCTCCAACAACGAGTTCCGCTGGTCGCCGCGGATCAAGCGCGGGGACGGGCTGGTCCGGCTCGTCCCGGGCCTGGGCACGCGCGCGGTCGACAGGGTCAGCGACGACTACCCGATCCTCATCTCCCCCGGCGCGCCCGATCTCCGCGTCAACGCCACTCCGGACGAGGTCCGGCGCTACTCGCCCAAGAAGATGGATGTCATCAACCTCGAGACCGGCCGATTCGAGACGGTCGGGGTCCGGGACTTCCTGAGGCAGCACGGTCACGACATGCCGGGCATCAACCAGATCGTCTCCGTCCAGCGCGAGGGCGGGATGATCACCCCCGCGGGACTCAGCAGCGACTTCTCGCGGGATGACGTGATCGTGACGTTCGAGGGACTGATCCAGCGAACGCCCTTCATGCAGCAGCTCCAGTCCGTCCTGAAGCGGCTCCAGGAGAAGATGGGAAGGCCCGTGGACATCGAGTTCGCCTCGGACGGCGCCGACTTCTATCTCCTCCAGTGTCGAAGCCAGAGCCTGACGGACAGCGACCTGCCCAGTCCCATCCCCACTGACCTTCCGGAGGAGGACATCGTCTTCTCCGCCAACCGTTTCGTCTCCAACGGCACGATTCCGGAGATCACGCACATCGTCTATGTCGATCCCGACGGGTATGCCGCCCTCACGAATCGGAATGACCTGCTGGATGTCGGCCGCGCGGTGGGCATGCTGAACCGGCTGCTTCCGAAACGGCAGTTCATCCTGATGGGCCCCGGGCGGTGGGGGAGCCGGGGGGACATCAAGCTGGGCGTTCAGGTGACCTACTCGGACATCAACAACACCTCCGTCCTGATCGAGATCGCGCGCAGAAAGGGCAACTACGTCCCGGAACTGTCCTTCGGCACCCATTTCTTCCAGGACCTGGTCGAAGCCTCGATCCGCTACCTGCCCCTGTATCCGGACGACGAGGGCATTCGCTTCAACGCGGCCTTCCTGAAGCAGTCCGCCAATGTCCTGCCCGAGATCCTGCACGCCTTCGACCACTTGGGCCACACCATCCGCGTGATCGACGTGCCGAAGTCGGCCGGCGGCCGGATCCTGAAGGTCCTGCTGAACGCGGACCAGGGCGAGGCGGTGGGCGTCCTCGCGAAGCCCGCGGACAAGGCGGAGGAGGCGCAGCGCATGGCCGAGAGCGCGCGCGAGGCCGCCCCCTCGAAAGACCACTGGCGCTGGCGCCTGCGCATGGCCGAACAGATTGCCGAACGGCTCAGCCCGGCCCGTTTCGGCGTCAAGGCCATGTACGTCTTCGGCAGCACCAACAACGCGACGGCCCAGCCCGGCAGCGACATCGATCTGCTGATCCACTTCGCCGGCTCCGACCGGCAGCGCGCGGACCTGATGACGTGGCTGCAGGGGTGGAGTTCATCGCTCGCGGAGATGAACTACCTCCGCACCGGCCACCAGTCCGCCGGTCTGCTGGACATCCACCTGGTCACGGACGAGGACATCGCCGCGAAGACGGGTTGCGCCGCGAAGATCGGCGCCGTCACGGATCCCGCGCGGCCGCTCCGCCTGAAAGAGGATGCGGCGGGCTGAGCCGTTCTCCTCGGGCCCGCGGACGCGGCCTACCGCTCGAAGTAGCAGAGCACTCGCTGACGGACGGCATCGGCCGTGATCCGGATGGCCGCGCCCTCCGCGACCCGCGCGGCATCGATCACCCGGACCACGCCGTCCAGTCGCGCCGCGCCCGGCACCAGGTCGAGAAGGCGGCTCGGCGAGTTCTCGAAGAAGTCCCGGTTGAGGAAGTTGTCGCCCTGCGCGGGGAAGAGGGCCAGATAGAGGACGTTCCGCTCGACGAGCTCGTTCAGGAAATGCGTGCCCAGGGAGACGTCCGGCACGAGGTTCTCGTGCATGGCGACGACCTCGCAGAGGATGCCGACGCGGTTGATGGCGCTGAACGTCACCGGGATGCCGAGATGGGGGCTGCTGGTGCCCCACCGACCGGGACCGAGCATCATCACCATCCCGATCCCCTCCCCCCGCGCCCGGTTGATCTCTCCCAACAGCCGCGCGACCTCGTGGCGCTCATGCAGGGGGAGCCGGCCGTAGAGGCTGGGCGACACGTACACGAAACGGTCGATCCGGTTGAACCGGCTGTGGCCGATGACCGCGCCGCGCGCCGCGATGACGATGTCCTCCTTCCGCACCTTCACCTCGGGCAGCTCCGAGACCTCGACGCCCTGGACCTGCAGGGGGCGGCATTGCAGGAGGTTGATCTTGTACTGGCGGTCGCCGACGAAGTTCGCCGTGAACTCGATGTCCACCGGGTGGTTGTAGGCCGTCTGAAGGGTGCCCAGCATCTCGCGGAGGTCCTTGACGAAATCCGTGCGACTCAGCAGCCGGTCGAACGTGAGCACCCAGCTCGGCCTCGCGGTCCGGGCGGGCGAGGCGCTGTCGCTGGAGGCGAACATCTCGACCGGGAATCCCTCGTCCCCCTTGACCACGTCCAGGAAATAGTCGGACACGAGCTGGTTGGCCTCGAGGTCGAGGTAGTCCATGCGCCGCTGGGCGTACTGGGCCATCTCGTCGAAGTTGGCCTCCGGGCGTTTCTCCGGCGCGTTGAGCGCGACAATGCGGGTGTAGTCGTCGTCCGAACGGTTCACGGCGCGCGTGCCCAGCCCGAAGACCAGGCGGACGACGCCGGCCTTCGGATCGATCTCGGGCGCCCACGCGTAGGGATTGAAGGAGAATCCGACGCCGGCCATCTGGGGATAGAAATGCCGCCCGTACATCGCGCCCGACACGCGCATGATCAGCAGCGCCATCTGCTCGTCGCGGTCCAGCATTCCGCGGTCCGCCCGGTAGCGCAGCGCCTTCTCGCTCATCGAGCTGGCGTAGATCGCGCGGATGGCGGCCAGCAGGTCCTGCATCCGCCGTTCCCGCGGCCCCTGGTTCGCGCAGTAGATGCTCTCGTACTTGCCGGCGAAGGAGTGGCCGTAGTTGTCCTCCAGCAGCGAGCTGGAGCGCACGATGAACGGGGACTGGCCGAAGTAATCCAGCATCTCCTCGAACTGCCGCAGGATGTGGGGCTGGAACTCGCCCGTGATGATGCGCCGGCGCGCCTGCTCCGCGCCGTCGAGAAACGTGGCGGGGTCGCGCTGTTTCTGACGGACCCACCAGACGCCGCTGCGCACGAGGAAATCGTAGAAGACATCGGACCCGACGAAGAACGAGTCGTGTTCCTCCAGCAGGTCCGCGAAATGCGCGTCGGCCCTCTTGACGATCGCGCGCGACAGCAGCATGCCCACCGTCTTGCCGCCGATCAGCCCCGTGCCGATCATGCGCTTGCGCACGTCCAGGATGTCCTGCAGGGTCAGGTAGCGCGAGAGCAGGCGCTGCATCCCCGGGTCGCGCGAGATGATCATCTTCACCAGCGTGTCGTAGACGTCCTTGCCGCGGCCGGGGAGGTCGGGCCGGTACGAGCCGGACTGGATGAGCTCCCGGGCCCGGATGAAGCTGGTTTCCCAGAATCCGACGCTGCTGTCGGAGGCGAGACCCGACCATTGCGCCGACGTCAGGATCTCGGAGATCACGGCGCTGGCGGTGATGGTCCGGAACTCGCCGCCGCGCCAGACGTGCAGCATGTTCATGGTCGGCGAGTACCGGTGCTGGACCTTCACCGGGCGCACGTAGATCTCGCCCCTGTGGCGGTAGGTGTCGATGAAGAGCTGCGCGGTCTCCTGGATCGGCCCCAGGGCGTTCGAGGTGTGGTAGTTCCGGTACAGGGCGAAGTAGGTGACCGTCTCCATGTCGAACAGGTACGGGCAGGTGAGCATGAAGAAGTTGGCCAGCATCTGGTCGGAACACCAGTCGGCCGCCAGTCGCGAGAGGCAGTCGAAGATGTAGAACACGCCGGGGCCGGCCTTCTCGATCACGGCGTGGATCGCCGCGATGAAGTTCTCGAAGCCCTCCTCGGGATCCAGTTCGTGAATCTCGGCGCCGAAGTCCGGCGGGATGAGCATCTCGTGGCGCGCGAACCGGAAGTACACGAGTCGCTTGCCGTTGCGAAGCGCGGCCTGGCCGTAAGGCTCGACCAGGGCGCGGTACTCGTCGACCGCGTCGACCTGCCAGACGATGTTGTCGCCGGGCAGGACGCCCTTGAGCACCTGGTCGAGGCCCGACAGACCGGTGGTCAGGGTGGAGTCAGGCATCGTCCGCTCTCCACGGGGCGGGCCGGGCGGCCGGCGCGCTATCGGCGATGGCGCAGGCGGGCCGCGGGCCGCCCCCCTGCCTGTATGGCGTCTCGGATCTCATGCAACCCGGATCATAGGGCGGGGCCGGCGCCGCCGGCAAGCCGTCACCCCCGGAAGGAGGCCCCCGAAGGAAACGGCCCCGGGAGAACCCGGGGCCGTTCGAGTCCATCCCGCCGCCCGGATCAGACCAGACCCTGGTCCAGCATCGCATCGGCGACCTTCACGAAGCCGGCAATGTTCGCCCCGAGCACGTAGTTGCCGGGCTGGCCGTATTCCCTGGCCGTCTCGGCGCACGCCTCGTGGATGCTGACCATGATGCCGTTGAGCTTGCGATCCACTTCCTCCCGGCTCCACGAAAGCCGCATCGAGTTCTGGCTCATCTCCAGGCCGGAGGTCGCCACACCGCCCGCATTGGCCGCCTTGCCGGGGCCGTACAGGATCTTCGCCGCCAGGAACCGGTCCACCGCCGCCGGCGTGCTGGGCATGTTCGCGCCCTCGCTGACGACGTAGCAGCCGTTCTTCAGCAGCATCGCGGCGTCCTCGCCGGTGATCTCGTTCTGCGTGGCGCTCGGGAACGCGCACTGGCAGGGGATCATCCACGGCGTCCTGCCGTCGTGGTACTCCGCGCCGAATTTCTTCGCGTAGTCCTGGATGCGGCCGCGGCGGACGTTCTTCAGGTCCATCACCCACGCCAGTTTCGCGGCATCGATGCCGTTCCGGTCGTAGATCGTGCCGTTGGAGTCGGAGAGGGTCACGACCTTCGCGCCGAGCTGGTTCAGCTTCTCCACCGTGTACTGCGCCACGTTGCCCGAGCCGGACACCGTGCAGGTCTTGCCCTGGAACGACTCGCCGCGGGTCTTGAGCATCTCCTCGGCGAAGTAGACCGCGCCGTACCCGGTCGCCTCGGGTCGGATCAGCGAGCCGCCCCACTTCAGCCCCTTGCCGGTCAGCACGCCGGTGAACTCGTTCGTCAGACGCTTGTACTGGCCGAACAGATAGCCGATCTCACGGCCGCCCACGCCGATGTCCCCCGCCGGCACGTCGGTGTCCGCGCCGATGTGACGGAACAGCTCCGTCATGAAGCTCTGGCAGAACCGCATCACCTCGCTGTCGCTCTTACCCTTCGGATCGAAGTCCGACCCGCCCTTGCCGCCGCCCATCGGCAGCGTCGTCAGCGAGTTTTTGAACACCTGCTCGAAACCCAGGAACTTCAGGATGCTCTGGTTCACGCTCGGGTGAAACCGAAGGCCGCCCTTGTACGGTCCGATCGCGCTGTTGAATTCGAAACGGAAACCGCGGTTGACCTGGATCCGGCCCTGGTCGTCCTGCCACGGCACCCGGAACATGATCTGCCGCTCCGGCTCCACCATGCGCTCCAGGATGCGCGCGTCCCTGTACCTCGAATTCCGCGCGAGGACCGGCTCCAGCGACTCCAACACCTCGCGCACCGCCTGCAGGAACTCCGGCTCCCCGGCATTCCGCCGCTCCACCACCGACAACACCTCTTCAATGTAACTCATCTCGCCATCCCTCCGAATTACCGCGCCGCAGGTGAATCCGTATACGGCATTTCGATACCGTTTCTAGTAGAAGCGACGGCCGTATTCAACGGAGATTCACAGCAAGATGATGGATTGATAACGGCATGAATGCCGTTATACTTGCATCGGGTTGAATCGCGGGCCGGCTGGCCATCCGGGGTCAGTGCCCGACGTGCCGCGGGATTCGGCGGCCCGCGGTTGGAGTGGCGGTGATGACGGGCCAGACGAGACGGAATGGGAGACGGCAAGGCCGCTCACACGGCACCGATGAGGAGACCACAGGATGCAGGCGAACCGCGAGGAAGTCCACCGGGCCATACTGCGCGCGATCGAGGAGTCGGGACGCGCGATCGGGGCGAAGCAGATCGGCGATGCCCTGCACGTCTCCGGTCTTCACCTTCAGCCGCGGACGGTGCGTCTGCGGCTGCTGGAGACGGACCGGCTGGGATTCACGCGGCTGGTGAGCCGGCGGGCGGGGCGGGCGTTGACCCCGAGGGGAAGCGAGGAGCTGCGGCGCGGCGACGTATTGTCGAAGGTGGGGTTCGTGGCGGCGCGGATCGACTCGCTCGTCTGCCGGATGAGTTTCGATCTCCGGCGCACGGCCGGCACGATCGTGAGCAACCTCGCCACGATCCCCCGCGGCGCGGTGGCGCGCGCGCTGCAGGACATGAAACCCGTCTTCGCGCGCCGGCTGGGCATGGGACACCTCGTCCGCCTCTCGCCGGATCCGGCGCAGGCGGACCGCATGGCGCTGGCCACGGTCTGCAGCATCACCGTCAACGGCGCGCTGCTGAAACAGGGCATCCCCCTGACCTCGCGGTTCGGCGGCCTGCTCGAGATGCGCGAGGGCCGCCCCGTGCGTTTCTTGGAGATTATCGAGTACCGCGGATCGACGCTCGACCCGCTGGAGGTGTTCATCCAGGCCGGCATGACCCGGGTGCGCGACTGCGCGCGCACGGGGACGGGGGTCATCGGTGCCAGCTTCCGCGAGTTTCCCTCCGTGGCGACCGATGCGGTGCACCGCGTGCGCGCGGCCCTGGAGCGCGCCGGGCTCGGCGGCATCCTGCTGGTCGGCCGGCCGGGCCTGCCCGTTCTGGATGTGCCCGTCGGCGAGGGGCGAAGCGGCCTGATCGTCCTGGCCGGTCTGAACCCGGTCGCCGCCCTGCGCGAGGCGGGCGTCGGCCCGGAAATCCGATCGCTGGCCGGCCTCGCGGAATACGCGGCCTTCACGCCCTTCGAGATCGTCCGCAATCGCTGGCCGCACGCCGGCAGCGCGCTGGTGCTGGAGGATTGACCCACCGCCGTCCGCGCCCGCCGTCGCGGCGCGCCCGGCGCCGCGGCGTCACGGGGCGGGGGACGGCGGCGCGGCCGCCAGCCGGATGGCCACCTCGAGACCGGCGGGCTTGAGGTTCCGGCAGGTCACGCGGCCGCGACACGATTCGACGCACGTCTTCACGATCGTCAGGCCCAATCCGACGCCGCCGGTCGCCCGGTCGCGCGAGGCCTCGACGCGGTAGAACGGATCGAAAACCCGGGCCAGCTCGGCGTCGGGGACGCCGGGGCCCTGATCCGTCACGCGGAGGATGACCTCCCGCCCCTCGCATTGCGCCGACACGGCGATCGGACCGGCGTGCCCCGCGTAGCGGACCCCGTTCCGCAGCAGGTTGGCCAGCGCGCGGGTCAGGAGCTCCGCGTCGGCCATCACGACCACGTCCTCGCCGACGTCGATCCGGATCTCCACCCCCTCCGCCGCCTCGCGCCGCGCCGCCTTCTCCGCCGCCTCACGCACGGCCACGGGCCTGAGTTCCATCGTCATCGCGCCCATGGAGGCCCGGGAGAACGAGAGCAGCTCGTTCACAAGGTCGGCGAGCTGGGCCGCCTTCTCGCCCGCCGAGTTCACGAACGGGCGCTCTCCCTCCGACGCGCGCTCCTCGAGGATCCCGATCGCCAGCCGCAGCCGCGCCAGCGGCGAGCACAGCTCGTGCGCGATGCCGCCGAGGAACCGCCTCTGCCCCGTGATGAAGTCCTCGAGCCTCGCGGCCATGCGGTTGATCGCGCGACCGAGAAGGCCGAGCTCGTCGCGCCGGCGCTCGTCCACCCGCGTGTCGAACCGGCCCTCGGCGATCCGCTCGGCCGCGCGCGTCGCCTCGCCCAGCGAACGCGTGATTCCGCGGACGAGCGGGAACCAGAGGATGGCCGACAGGACGACGGCCACCAGGCCCGCGAGCAGCCACGGGCCGAAGTCGAAGAAGAGCCCGCTCCCCAGCGAATCCGCCTCGGCCAGCAGGCGGGCCAGGATCCGGCGGGTGTTCCCCTGCTCCGGCAGGGGGCGCCGCACGATCACCCAGTAGCGGGACGGAGTGCCCGCCCGCACGATCAGCGGCGGCGGCTCCGCGGACCGGCTCATCTTCTGCCACGGCGCCTGCGGTGCGGGGGTGGGACCCTCGGCGGGGGGGCGCGGCGCGTCGGGCGGCGTACGCCCCGCGTCGGCCGCGGGGCGGGTCGGGTCGGGCGGATCCCTGCCCGGCTCGCGGGCCGGCCGCCCGTCCGGCGCGGAATCGTCGCGCTCGCGCCCCGACCCGTCCCACGTACGGCGGAAACGCCCCGGTCCGCTGCCGCTCGGGGGCCACCGGTGGTCAGGGCCCTCCGCGAGCCGCAGGCGCACGGGCAGGGGCAGCTCGACCGGCTCTCCGGCGAGCTGCACCCCGTCGCGCTGGAACAGGAAGAACCGCACGCGGTAGGCGCGCCCGAACCGTTCCAGCACCCGGTTCCACTCCTTGCGCGGCCGCTCGGCCAGCTCGGTCATGATCACGTTGCCCAGGGCCTCGATCCGCGCGCTCGCGCCGCCGCTCATCAGCAGGTCGAATCCCGTCCTCGCCTGCGCGCCGATGAAGGCGGCAAAGGCGACGAGGATCAGCGCCAGGTTCAGGAAGAACCACAGCACGATCTTCGCGTAGAGCGGGATGCGCGGCCTCACGGTTCGAAGTCCGGATTGATCAACATGTACCCCACGGCGCGCACGGTGCGGATGAAGCGGGGATTCCTCGGGTCGTCGCCGAGTTTCCGGCGCAGCGACGAGACGTGCACGTCCACCGAACGGTCGAAGACATCGTAGTCGCGCCCGGCGACGGCCTCGACCATCTGCTCGCGCGACTTCACGCGCCCGGCCGACCTCGCCAGGCAGGCAAGCAGGTCGAACTCCAGCGCCGTGAGATTCAGCGGCTGGTCTCCGAGGGCCGCCGTGCGCGCCGCCGGCTGAAGACGCAGGGCGCCCACCACGATCTCCGCAGCCTCGTCCTCGTCCTCCTCCTCCCCCGCGCGCCGCGCGCGGCGCGTCACCGCCCGAAGCCGGGCGAGCAGCTCGCGCGTCGAGAACGTCTTGGGCAGATAGTCGTCGGCGCCGAGCTCGAGGCCGACAATGCGGTCCGCCTCCTCGCCGCGCGCCGTGAGCATCAGCACGGGCACGTCCGACTTCTTCCGGATCTCGCGCAGCACGTCGAAGCCGTCCATCCCCGGCAGCATGACGTCGAGGATCACCGCGGCCCACCCTTCTTCCGCCGCCCGCTCCGCACCCTCGGGACCGTTGTGCACCGCGCTGACTTCGTAGCCCAGCGGCTGCAGGTATTCCTTGACCAGCCAGCACAGCTCGCGATCGTCGTCGATCACCAGCAGGCGCATGCGCCCGTTGCGTGCCCGCTCGTCACGGCGTGTCGGTTCCGTGTGCGTCATCGGCTTCGATCCCATGGTCTCGCCCCCCAGCGTATTCCTTCGAACGGTTTCACGCCGCAAGATTTACACTACCTTAACATTTTTCCCAGCCGATCCGATGGAAGGCTTTACAGTCGTGGCGTTGTATGCAGTGGAAGGTGCGGGAAGGTCCCGCGCCTGAAACCATGGGAGATGGAACATGAAGACGACAGCAAGCAGCCTCCGGCTGGCGCTGGCATGCGTGGCCGCCGCGGGATTCGCGGCGGCGCAGGCACCCAACGGACCGCCCTCCGAGGGGCAGCGGCCGCCCCGCGGACCGCGCGGTCCCGGCTTGGAGCGGCCGCTCGCAGTCCCGCCGTTCATCCAGGCGCTCGACGCCAACGGCGACAGGGTCATCGACGCCCAGGAAATCGCCGGCGCCGCCGCGGCGCTGAAGAGCCTCGACAAGAACGGCGACGGACAGCTCACGCGCGAGGAGCTCCTGCCTCCCCCGCCCGAGGGCATCGGCGGACGGCGCGGGCCCGAGGGCGGACGTCCGAAGGCGGGTCCGGGTGTCACGAACGCCCCGCCCCCGGAGGCCGGACGTCCTCCGATCCGCCGCGCAATCCTGCCCCCGATTCTCGTGGCACTGGATGCCGACCAGGACGCGGCGATCTCCGGCGCGGAGATGGCCGGCGCGCCGGACGCGCTGAAGAAGCTCGACAAGGACGGCGACGGCCAACTGACCGTCGAGGAACTCCGCCCGCCCCGCCCCGAGGGGATGGGGGAAGGCCGGGGTCCCGGACGGCGTGGCGAGGGCCGCGGCCGGCGTCCCGGCGGATTCGGCGGTGAAGGCGACGCGGGCGGTCCGCCCCCGCCTCCCCCCGCGGCCGAGTGAGCCGCCGGGAAGCGATCTCCGATTCCGAGCACGCCGTGAAAGCAGGCCGGGCGGCAGGCGGGATACTCCGCAAGCCGCCCGGTTTCTTCAAGCGGTGAGCCGCGATCGGAATCGGAACGTGAACAGGAGGCAACAGAGGAGACGAAGGAGACTCGGATTTGAAGCTGGTATCTCTGGCGTTTGTGTCTCTGGAGCCTCATCTGAATGCTTGAGGCACGCCTGCCGTTGCGGGGATACTGCGCGCCATGGAAGAACGGCTGACACCGGCAGGGCCTGGGAAGGCGCTGACGCTGTTCGACTCCACGTGCCTCATCGTGGGGATCATCGTAGGAGCGGGGATCTACCAGACGGCGCCCGACGTCGCCCGCGGCGCCGGCGGCACGTGGGGCGTCGTGGCGATCTGGGTCTGCGGCGGCCTCCTTTCCCTCTGCGGCGCCCTCGGGTACGCCGAGCTGGCGACCGCCTACCCGCGCGAAGGAGGCGACTACGTCTACCTCAGCCGGGCCTACGGCCGGTGGGCGGGATTCCTCTTCGGCTGGGCGCAGTTGGCCGTCGTGCGTCCGGGCGACATCGCGGTGATGGCGTTTGTCTTCGCCACCTACGCCCGCAGCCTGTGGGACCCGCTGGCCGGCACCCCGTTCCCCTTCGGTCAACAGACCTACGCCATCGCGGCGATCGCGGTCCTGACCGTGATCAACGTGCTCGGTGTCCGCGCGGGCAAATGGACGCAGAATGTCCTCACCATGCTGAAGGCGCTCGGCCTGCTGGGCATCGTCGGGCTCTCGTTTGCCGGCCCCCCGGGTTCCTCCGCGGTCGAGCCCGCCCCGCCCCTCCCGGCCAGTTTCGCCCTCATCCTGGTCCTGTTCACGTTCGGCGGCTGGAACGAGATGGCGTACGTGGCGGCGGAGGTGAGGAATCCGGCGCGCAGCATCGTGCGCGCACTGGTCCTCGGCACGGCCGTCGTCACCGCGCTCTACCTGGTGGTGAACGTCGCCTTCCTGCACAGTCTCGGGTATGCCGGAGTCACGCGATCGGAAGCCGTCGCGGCCGAGACGGTCCGCCGCGTCCTCCCCCGCCTCGGCGGCCGGATCGTCAGCGCCCTCATCTGCCTCTCCGCCCTCGGCGCGGTCAACGGCCTCGTTCTCGCCGGCGCGCGGATCTCCTACGCGGTCGGCCTTGAGCATCCGGTCTTCCGCGCCCTGGGCCGATGGGATCCCCGGACCGGCACGCCCGCCCGCGCCCTCTGGGCACAAGGGGCGATCGCCGCGATCCTCATCCTCGCGCTGGGCTCGTTTCTGAACGCGATCCTCTACACCGCGGCGGCGGTCTACACGTTCTACCTCGCCACCACGCTGGCCGTCCTCGTCCTGCGCCGCCGGGAACCGCACGTGGCGCGTCCCTACCGCATGTCCGGCTACCCCCTGACCCCCATCGTGTTCAGCGCGGCATGCGCCTTCCTGATCTACAGTGCCGTCACGTACAAACCCCGCGTTGCCGCGATCTCCACCCTGCTCCTGCCGTCGGGGCTCCTCCTCTACGCCCTCAGCCGGCGGATGGAGCGGAACCGGCGCGACGGCCAGATTGTTCCACCGTAGCACGGTCCCTGCGCGCGAGACGCCGGCAGGGCGGCGGGTCCGGAGGCCGCGCCCTACTTCTTCTGCAGCCGCTCGATCTCGCCCTTCACCTGCGCCGCGTGGGCGGCCACATCGGGCTTGTCGATCACCGCGGCGATCTTGCCCTCGGGCGAAATGATGAAGGTGCGCCGGGAGGCGAAGAGGCCCATGGGGGCCAGGGTTCCGAACGCCGCCGAGAGCTTCTTGTCGGCATCGGCGATCAGGTCGAACGGGGCCTGATGCTTTTCCTTGAACTCCTTTTGTTTCGCCAGGTCGTCGACGCTCACGCCGTAGACCACGGCCTTCAGCCCTTCAAGGTCGGCGAAACCGTCGCGCATGGAGCAGATCTGCTTCGTGCACCCGGGGGTGAACGACTTGGGATAGAAGTAGAGCACCACCCACTTGCCCTTCAGGTCCGAGAGCTTGACCTTGCCGCCGGTGCCCTCGGCCTCGAACTCCGGCGCCGGCTGCCCCACCTCCACCGCCTGCGCCATCACCGCCGCCGCCAATCCCGCCACCGCGCTGATCATGCGTTTCATGTCGGTCTCCGATCTGTTTCCGGAAGATACGCCTGCGCGCTTGCCTTTCAAACCCCGTCGCTCCAATAATGTGGCATGGACCATTCATCCCCGCCCCCCCGGCCGGGCAGCCCGTGGGGGAAGTTCGCGCTTGCGGCGGCGGCCACGCCGTGGGTCTGTTTCGTCACCATGCTCGTCGTGAAGCCTGGCTGAGGCTCGCCCATCGGGGCCCTGGCAGGGCTCCTCATGCTCGGCGCCCTCCCGGTGGCCATCGTCCTCGGCATCGTCGGCGCCATCCGGGACCGGTCGCGGTGGCAGGCCATCACCGCCCTGTGCATCGTCGGCGGCACGATGGCCCTGATGTTCCTTCCGCTGCTCATCCGTGTCCTGACATGAAGCGGGCCATCGGAACAATCTCGACCGTGGCCGCGGCTCCGTCGGAGACCTCGCCCTACCCGCGACACGTCGGAAACGACCCCGATACCGATTTCCGACCCCGAAGACCTACATGTCGCACGGCGGATCTTCCTGCTTCTCATGCACGCTACGGGCCGCCAAGGGCAAAACGCGGGTTCGCCGCGGGTTTGATGTTGACTGCCGGTCGGGTTTGCGTAGCATAGAGCCAAGCTGTAGAGGATTTGCTTAGAGAGGTACATCATGCGCATCGTGCTGCGGATCTTCATAATCCTGATCCTGTTGCTCAGCGGTGGGGCACTGTTCCTCGGCGTCAAACTGTACCAGCAGCGTGACGTGCTCAAGGGGCGCACCCAGAAACTCGAGCAGACGGTCAAGAACGTCGCCGCGCAGCTCACGGCGCCGAAGGAACCGTACATCGACGCGATCCAGCAGAAGATCGATGACAACGCGCTCATGTCCTATCCCGACATGGACGCCCAGCTCAAGGTGCTGGAGACGATCGCCGTCAACCGGTACGAGGACCTGTTCAACACCAAGGACGAGCTGAAGAAGACCCGCGACGAGCTGACCAAGACCCAGCAGGAGCTGGCGCAGACCAAGCAGGCGCTCGATGCGGCGAACGCCGAGATCGTCAACCTGAAGGATCAGTTGACGAGGAAGGAAGCCGAGCTCGCCGCGGCGAACCAGAAGATCTCCGACCTCGAGGGCCAGATCGCCCAGTTGAACCAGACGATCGAGGGGCACAAGCAGCAGATCGTCAAGCTGGAGGACGAGAAGCAGGAGCTGACGGACAAGAACACCCAGCTGGAGGTCGAGCTGGAACGGGCGCTTGGTCTTGGACGAGGTGGGCAGCCGGGCGTCATGAAGCCCGGCCTCGTGGGGAAGGTGCTGGCGGTCAATCCCGAGTGGAACTTTGTGATTCTGGATGTCGGTGTTCGCGACGGCGCGAGGGTCGGCGGCGAGATGCTGGTGCACCGCGGCGAGGAGCTTATCGGCAAGATCCGAATCGTCGACATCCGTGAGCGCATGGCGGTCGGCGATATCAAGCGCGACTGGCAGCAGCAGCCGATCCAGGAGGGCGACCGTGTCCTTTACTAAGTTGCTGGGCTTCTTCGCGATCCTCGCGGCCCTGTGCCTGGGGGCGCTGGTGTACCTTCAGTACGACGAGTACACGTTCTATCAGCAGGCGCCGTCGGCCTGGCCCGCCCAGGCAGGCCAGTAGGCGCGTGATCCCCGTGTCCTGGGGGAAGGCGATGCGTTGGCTTCTGTATGCCGTGGTGTGTGTGTGCCTCTTGGGGTTCGTCGGATGCCAGAGCAACCGCAATCCGGATGATCCCGACAATCCGGATTCCGAGATGCCATGGAACACCCCCCGCTCGTGGGAAGGCACGATCCCTCTCCCCATCCCCGGCAGCGGCATGGGCGGTCAGTACTGAGGCGGCGAGGCCACGCTTCCGTCCGATCTCACGGCATTTCTGGAGCAAGGTTCAAACTACAGACTCCAAGTTTCAGACCCGAAGCTTCTTACCGTCCGCACTCTCCTCATTGAGCAGCCGACGAGGTTGATCTGCGGCTCCCTCCAAGAGCTTCCAGCAAGAGAACGCCGGAGTGCGAGGCAACTCCGCCCTTGTCCAGAGCCGGCTGTCTCCTGCATGCTGGGCGTCCGTGAAACCCGACGTCCAGAGGGTTGGAGGGCTCCATGATTCCTGGCTTCTGGCGCTTGCGGCGGCCGTTCTCTACGGGCTTACCGCATCCCCCCATGTCGGTCTGCCGGACTCCGCCATCATCATCGATGCCATGCGCGGCCCCGTGCTCAGCAGCCACGCGTGCAATCACAACCTCAACAACCTGATCGGCCATCTCTTCCTGCGGCTGCCGGGCGCGAACGCGCCCTTCAAGGCCAACCTGGTATCCGTCCTCTACGGCGCGGCCACGATCGGCCTCTTTCATGCCCTGCTGCGCTCCCTGGGCCTCCCGCGCCTGACCGCCGCCCTCGGCACGGGCGTGCTGATGGTCTCCCATTCGATGTGGTGGCATGCCACGCAGGTGGAGAACTACGCGCTGAGCACGGTGTTCCTCTGCGCATGCCTGTGGCGGGCGGCGAGGGACGGAGCGGCCGCGGCGCGCGGCGAGCCTCCGGGGCGCGACCTGACCGCGTTGTTCCTCCTGGCCGGATTGGCGCTCTTCAATCACCTCCAGAACGGCGCCCTCGCCCTCGCCGGCGCCGCCGCTCTCCTCGCCCGTCCGGAGCGCCGGTCCCGCGCGGTGTGGCTCCGGTGCGGACGCGCCTTCACCCTCGGCGCCCTGCCCTGCCTCGCGGTGCTCGTACGGGACCTCGTGCGAAGCGATGATCCCGCCGCCACCCTTTCCCTGGCGATGGGCGGAGGATTCCAGTCGCTGATGTTCCGGTATGACCTGGTGTCGGACCTGTGCCGCATGGGTCACTGGATCTTCATGCAGTTCCCCTCCCCCTTTCTCCTGTGCCTCCCCGCGGGGGCCTGGTGGATTCTGCGCGGCCATCCGTCGCGCGGATTCTCCGCCGCGCTGCTGACGGCGTTCGGCGTGAACACGGCCTTCTTCCTCGGGTACAAGACATGGGACCAGTTCTCGTTCTACCTCGTGAGCTTCGTCTGCCTCGCCGCGACGGGGGCGGGGGGCGCGGAATGGCTGCGCCGCCGACTGCGGCCGGCGCGGCAACCGCTCGTCACGGTCGTCCTGGCCGCCTCCGTTCTGCTCCCCCCGCTGGTGTACGTGAACATCCCCCGATGGGTCGCCGACTCGCCCCGCGGATACTGGGGGCGCCGCTACCATGCCGCGCACGAAGCCTACCGCGGGCGCTTCGATCTCGTTGGACTGTACGCCGACCCGATCCGCCACGATCGCGGCAGCGTCGACGCCTGCGTCCGTCTTCTGCTGTCCCACCTTCCGGCGCACGCGCTCGTGATCGACGACGTCTCCGCCTTCTACCAGATCCGGCTTCTCCAGGATCTGCACGGAGAGCGGCCGGACCTTCACCTCCGGCTCATCCAGCCGCCCGGCATGCCCGGCTGGGGCACGCCCGTTCCGGCCCTCGTCGAGGAGGTTCTGGCGCATCCGCACCGGGCCTTCGTCACAGCCACCAACGGGCCGAGCGCCGAGGTGGTCGCGGCCCTGCGCAACGCGGGGCGGACACCCGTCGTGTTCAAGCTCTCCGATCGATGCTGGGCGTTCGAGGTGCTCCCGGAAGAGCGACAGGAAAGCCGGAACCGGCAGGAGACCCGTTGACGCCGACGCAGACCGTCATCGCGTCTCCCGAGTCGCGCCCCGTTTGTTCAGCCTTTTCGAGCGTTGTGCACGGTCTTGCGCAGAATCCTCTGCCCGCGTTCGTCACCCGGCGCGCGTTGTGCATCCGCCTGGCACGATGCGGATGGAACCGAAAGACACACGTCTCAAGCTTCAAGCTCCCTATCCGTGCCCTTCCGAACAGGCAAGGTCCTTTCTTCGCGATTGTCCGCATTCCGCATTCTGATTTCCTTCGGATTTCGACATTCGTATTTCGGATTTCCTTCGCAACGCAGTGTCTGTTCTCCATCCACCCTTGACGCAAGGACCGCGCTTGCCCTGGAGCGGAGGCTCTGCGTAAGATGCCGCTGGCGGCAAATCGCGGACACTACGGGAGAGAGGTGCGCCATGGATGACCATGCAGGGAAGGCGGGTGTACGGCTTCGGTTGTCGGTGATGATGTTCTTCCAGTACTTCATCTGGAGCTCGTGGTACGTCACCATGGGGCCCTACCTGGGCGGCGTGCTCAACGTGACCGGCCAGCAGATCGGGGTGGCCTACAGCGCCACGGCTCTTGCGGCCATGATCTCGCCGTTCTTCGTCGGCATGGTGGCGGACCGGTTCTTCGCGACGGAGAAGATCCTCGCCGTGCTGCACATCCTGGGCGGCATCCTGATCTTCGGTGTCGCGCAGGCGAAGTCGTTCCATGTCTTCTTCCCCCTGCTGCTGGGTCACACCCTCTGCTACATGCCGACCCTGGCGCTGACCAATTCGCTGTCGTTTGCCCAGATGAAGGACCCCGGAAAGGAGTTTCCGGTCATCCGCGTGATGGGCACGATCAGCTGGATCGCCGCCGGCCTGGCCGTCGGAACGCTCGGCGCGCGCGCGACAACCACGGCGTGGCCCTTCGTGATCGCCGCGGCGACGTCGGTCGTGATGGGGTTCTACTGCCTCACCCTGCCCCACACCCCCCCCAAGACCACCGGCCAGCCGGTCACCGCCCGCGACGTGCTCGGACTCGATGCCCTCGGCCTGCTGCGCGAGGGCTCCTTCGCGATCTTCGTCGTCAGCGCCTTCCTGGTCTGCATCCCGCTGACGTTCTACTTCAGCTTCACCCCTCCCCTGCTGTCCGACCTCAACGTGTCGAACATCCCGGGCAAGATGACGATGGGGCAGATGTCGGAGATGTTCTTCATGTTCGTCATGCCGTGGTTCATCGCCCGTCTCGGCGCGAAGTGGATGCTGGTGGCGGGCATGCTGGCCTGGAGCGTGCGATACCTGCTCTTCACGCTGGGCTACCACACCGGCGCCGCCTGGCCGCTCTACCTGGGCATCATCCTCCACGGCGTCTGCTACGACTTCTTCTTCGTCACGGCCTACATCTACGTCGACAAGAAGGCGCCCGAGACGATCCGGGCCAAGGCGCAGGGCTTCATCGCGTTCGTGACGCTGGGGGCCGGCATGTTCGTCGGGGCCAACCTGTCCGGCGTGGTGGTGGAGCGGTTCAGTTTTCCAAGGGTTGAACCGGCCAAGGTGAAGGTCGTCCAGGGTCGGGACCAGTGGGCCGAGGGCAACTTCGCGCGGTGGGAGGCGGACGGCGGCCACGCCTACGGGAAGGTCGTGAAGATCGCGGGCGACGACGCGTCGGCCACGGCCGACGTGGAGCTCTTCAAGAAGGGCGCCGCCGGATACACCTCCGCCGGCGAAACCGTCACCCTGCCGCTGACCTCGCTCGCCAAGCCCATGAGCCTGTGGGACCGGATCTGGATGCTGCCGGCCATCGGCGCCTTCATCATCCTCTCGCTCTTCACCCTGCTGTTCCGGGAGAAGAAGGAGGCCAAGGCCCCCGCGCCTCAACAGGCGCCTTGAGGCCGAGGGGCAGCGCGGTCCCCACGCCCGGCGGCGACGCCGCGCAGGGAAGGGCTACACGTCGCAGATCCGGATCGCCTGTTCGAGCGAGGCGATCGGATCGGGGCGCCTGGGGACGAACTCCTGCCCGACGAAACCCTTGTAGCCCGTGGCCACGATGGCCTTCATGATGGCCGGGTAGTTCAGCTCCTGCGTGTCGTCGATCTCGTGGCGGCCGGGCACCCCGCCGGTGTGGATGTGCGCGAAGTACGACCCGTACTCCTTGATCGTATCGATGACATCCCCCTCCATGATCTGCATGTGGTAGATGTCGTACAGGAGCTTCATGCGCGGCGATCCGACCTGCTTGCAGACCTCGACGCCCCAGGCGGTGTGGTCGCACTGGTAGTCCTTGTGGTTCCGCTTGCTGTTCAGAAGCTCCATCACCAGGTTGACGTTCTTCTGCTCGGCATAGCCGATCACCTGCTTGAGGCCCTCGACGCAGTTCTTCAGGCCCGTCGCATCGTCGAGCCCCTCGCGGTTGCCGGAGAAGCAGATCACATTCGGGAACCCGGCCTCCGCCGTGGCGTCGATCGATTTCTTCACCGCGCGGATGCACTCCGCGTGGTTCTCCCTGCGGTTGAATCCCTTTTCGATCCCGTGACTGGGCGTCATCGCGCAGATGAGACCGTACGGCTTGAGGGCCGGCCATTCATTCGGCCCGATCAGCTCGATCGACGTGATGCCCAGCCGCACGCAGTGCTTGCAGAGATCGTCGAGCGGGATCTTGCCGTAACACCATTTCGAGACCGAGTGCCGGATGTTGCCCTTGAGTTTCGCGCCTTCGCTCACCTTTGCCTCCCCCGCCCGCAACCGGGCGCCGAGTCCCGCGGCCGCGCCGACCCCCGCGGCGCCGACCCGTTTCATCATGCTTCTGCGATTCATCGACGACATGTGCCTCTCCCCGTGTACGCATCCATCCGGCCACCGAATGACCGGACGCGTGAAGCTACCTGCCGGAGGGTGGCGTGTCAATGCGACGCCGGGTCGCAGCCCCGGCGCGGCCGGCCGACCCGCGCCCGACGATGGCAGGGCGGCGCGCCCGGCGGGTCCGGACGATTTCGGGGTTTGATGCCGGCGGAGGGTCGTGGCATGATGGGCCGCGCGCCGGCGATGCGGCGCGCTATGATCCGGTCCTTCATATTCAAGAACGGGCGACTGGTCAGCCAGGATCTCGATCCCGACATGCTGCGTCTGCTCCTCTATGACGAGGACGTGCAGATGTGGGTGGACCTGGAGTCGCCGACGCCGGACGAGTCGAAGGCGGTGTTGGAGACCGTCTTCAACTTCCACCCACTGGCCATCGAGGACTGCCTCACGGTCTCCGAGCGGCCGAAGGTGGACGAGTACGAGAACTGCATCTTCATGGTCATCCACGCCGTGGACTACTCGAAGCATGAGTTCCAGACCACGGAATTCGACATGTTTCTCGGCAAGAACTTCCTGGTCACCTATCACCAGACGCCGCTGCGCAGCGTGACGGCGACGATCGATCGCATCCAGAAGAACGCCGCCGCCGTCGCGCGGGCGCCGGACCGGCTGGCCTACACGCTTCTCGATTTCCTGCTCGAGAACTACGAACCCGCGCTGAACGATCTCTCGGCCGACTTCGCGCAGCTCGAACGCGACATGCTGACCGCCCCCTCCGGCGAGTTCCTGAACCGCATCATGAGCCTCAAGGCCGAGGTGCAGCGCCTGCACCAGATCGTCGGCCCGCAGCGCGAGGTCCTCGGTCGCGTGGCCCATGGGGAATTCCGCATCGTCCGGGCGCACCTGCTGCCGTACTTCCGGGACCTGCTCGACCGCCTGTCGCGCACGGACGACCTCGCCGACAGCTACCGCGACACGCTCACCAACCTGCTCCAGGTGCAGCTCAGCATCCAGCAGATGCGGGTGAACGAGGTGATCAAGGTCCTCACCATCCTCGCGACGCTCGCCCTTCCGATCGTGGCCATCGCCAGCTACTATGGCATGAACTTCAAGCTCGACGAGCACGCGCTGGAAGGCTGGCAGGCCCATGCGTGGGTGCTGGGCCTGAGCGGCTTGCTGACCGGCTCGCTGTATCTCTACCTGCGGCTGAAGAAGTGGACCTGAGGCGATGAACATCCTGTTGATCCTGGACGCCCCCCGCGAATGGAGGCTTAACCTGCCGGGGGTGACCGTCATATCGGCCCAGACCTACCTCACCGACCCTCGATTCAGCGACCTCGGAAGCACGCGCGTCTTCAACATGTGCCGGTCCTATCGCTACCAGAGCATCGGCTACTACGTCTCGCTCCTCGCCGCGGCCCGCGGCCACAAGCCGATCCCGAGCGTGACCACGATCCAGGACCTCAAGTCGCCGTCCATGGCCCGGATCGTTTCGGAGGACCTGGAGGAGCGGATTCAGAAGACCTGCGCCGGTCTTCATTCGGGGGCGGTCGATCTCGACATCCTCTTCGGGCGGTGCCCGACGAAGCGCTACGAGAATCTGGGGTCCGCGCTGTACAACCTCTACCCCGCGCCGTTCCTCCGCGCGCATCTCGCCCGGACGGAGGAGGGCTGGGGGCTGCGCAGCATTCGGGCCCTGGCCCTCGATGACATCCCCGACGCCCAGCGCGATTTCCTTCACGAGGTGGCCACGGAGTTCTTCTCGCGCGGCCGGTTCCACGTCCGGCGCAAGGTGCTCCCGCGCTACTCGATGGCCATCCTGCGCGACCCGCAGGAGGCGAACGCGCCGTCGGACGAGGGCGCCCTCCAGCGGTTCGAGCGCGCGGCGGACAAGCTCGGCATCGAGGTCGAGTTCATCGGGCGCGACGACTTCGCGCGCCTCGCCGAGTACGACGCGCTTTTCATCCGCGAGACGACGGGCGTGATGCACCACACCTACCGGTTCGCGCGGCGGGGCGAGGCGGAAGGGCTCGTGGTCGTCGACGACTCCACCTCCATCCTGCGATGCGCGAACAAGGTCTACCTGGCGGAGTTGATGGAGTGCCACGAGATCCGCACCCCGCGGACCGTGATCGTCCATCGCGAGAACGTCAGCCGCCTGATCGCGGAGCTCGGACTCCCGATCGTGTTGAAGCAGCCCGACAGCTCCTTCTCGCAGGGCGTGGTGAAGGTGGAGGACGCCGTCTCCCTGGAACACGAGGTGGACCGCCTGCTGGAGAAGTCCGACCTGATCATCGCCCAGGAGTTCATCGCGACACCGTTCGACTGGCGCATCGGCATCTTCGACCGGCGCCCGCTCTACGCGTGCAAGTACTTCATGGCGCGCCGCCACTGGCAGATCGTCAACCGCGAGAACGGCCACGCCATCGAAGGCCGTCACGAGACGCTGCCGGTGGAACTCGCCCCGCGGCCGGTGGTCAGCACGGCGCTGCGCGTGGCGAACCTGATCGGCGACGGTCTGTACGGGGTGGATCTCAAGCAGGTCGGGCGGCAGGTGTACGTGATCGAGGTCAACGACAATCCCAGCATCGAAGCGGGCGTGGAGGACGAGGTGCTGAAGGGCGATCTGTACACCCGTGTCATGGAGGTCTTCCTCCGCCGGCTGGAACAGCGCAAGGCGGAGTGGACGCGGTAGCGCCCCTCGCGAAGCGGGAAGCCGACAGGCGAAGGTGGAATCGGGTTGCCGCTCGCCGCCTCAGGGCTGTGCCGGTGGGGCGTTCGTCGCGGGCGGAGCGGGCGCGGGCGCCGGGTCCGCGGGAGGCACGACGATCGGCGCCGGGGGCACCGCCGGAACCGCCGGGGGCGCCACCATGGCGGCGGGGGTCGCCGCGGCCGGACTCGTGGTCGCGGGGACCTCGGGCGCCGGGCTCGTCGCGGCAGGCGCGGCGGCATTGGTCGATTCCGACGTCGCGTCCTCTTCGGCGTCCGCGGCCCGGTTGGTCATCATGCCGGGCACGAAGGGTTTCGGCGCCGGCATCGTGGGCGCCCCGGACGCCGCCGTGGCCGTCTTGACCTTCTCCACGCCGCCCGAACGGCCGGAGTAGAGGAAGGCCAGCAGCACGGTCGCCACGATGAAGGCGCTTCCGAGCCAGACGGTGATGCGGGTGAGCACGTTACCCGCCCGCGAACCGAAGAGGGTCTCGCCCACCTGAGCCCCGAACGCGAGCCCCAACCCCTCGTTGCGCGCGCGCTGGAGGAGGATGACTCCGACCAGCAGAATGCCGATCAGCCCCTCGATCACGATGAGAATTGCACGGACGACTTCCATGATATGCTCCCGCGGAGGGCAACCTCCGCCATCAGGCGCCGGCCTTGACGATCTCCACGAATGACCGGGCCACGAGCGAGGCTCCGCCGATCAGTCCGCCGTCGACATCCGGCTGGCTCATGAGCTCCCTGGCGTTGTCGGGTTTCATGCTTCCGCCGTACTGGATGCGGATGGCCCGCGCCACCGCCACCCCGGCCAGCTTCACCAGGACCTCGCGGATGAAGGCGTGCACCTCCTGGGCCTGCGCGGAGGTGGCCGTCCGGCCCGTGCCGATCGCCCACACCGGCTCGTAGGCAATGACGACCCTGTCCCAGTCGGCCCCGCTCACGCCGGCCAGGCCCGCGGTCACCTGCCGCTCAACGACCTTCATCGTCACGCCTCGGTCGCGCTCGTCGAGGGTCTCTCCGACGCACACGATGGGCTTCAACTCCGCGGCCAGGGCCGCCCGGACGCGCTTGTTCACCGTCTCGTCGGTCTCGCCGAAGTACTGCCGGCGCTCGCTGTGCCCGATGATGACGTAGGCGCAGCCCTTCTCCTTGAGCATCGCGGCGGAGATCTCGCCGGTGAAGGCCCCGGACGCCTCCCAGTGCACGTTCTGCGCGCCGAGGGCGATGGGCGTACCCTGAATGCCGTCGTTGACGACCCAGAGGTCCGTGAACGGGGGGCAGAGGACGCACTCGACGGCATCGAATGCCCCGAGCTGCGCCTTGATGTCGGCGACCAGCGCCCTGGCCTCGTGGGCCGTCTTGTTCATCTTCCAGTTTCCGGCGACGATCTTCTTGCGCATGGCATCCCTTCCCTCGTTTGAAAAAGGCTGGCGTTTATACCGAAAAGACGACGGGCTGGCAAGGGAAGGTTTTGACCCCGGAGGCGCGGATCCGCATCCGTCAGCGATCCAGCTCCTTGGAGAACGGGATCTCTCTGCGCAGCATCCTCCCCGCCCGGCCGGCCAGCTTCAGGTAGAAATCCGAGGGGAGACCCTCCATGTCGATGAACTTCCCGTTCGCCGGCGGGGTGTTGGTGCACTTGAAGATCGCGGTGCCCTCGTCAATCTCGTCAAACATGGCCACGTACAGCATGGCCGCGCCCTTCTCGATGGCCGTGCTGGCCTGTTGCCAGAAGAACCTCCCCTTGTGGCGGGGAATCTGATTCAGCGGATTGGCGCCCTCGAACTCGATCTTGCTGAGATTGTACCAGCTGAAACCCGGATAGACGCAGGGGGCGTAATCGACCCTGTTGCTGGCGCACCAGGCCACGTCCTTCTCGACGTGCGAGGCGTAGCGATTCATGTCGCCATACAGGTTCAGCGTGAAGCGGCCCACCATCCAGGGCATCACCACGTCGACCGAACGGATGAGGTCGTGCAGGAAGGGATCGCGCACGCAGTCGGAATCGAGATCGCGGAAGTAGGTCGGGACCCCCAGCATCACCGAGCAGCCTCCGTAGACGGGGTCGGTCTTCAGGAAACCGATGAGCTTGTCGATCCCGATCTTGCGGATGTCGTACGGGCGATCGGGGAAACCGATGCCCCAGATGGCGACCAGCGGTCTGCCGTTGTGGTGGAGATAGGTCTGCCTGGCGCCGAACTTCTTGACCTTGAGGTCGTCGACGAGGTGCTTCCAGTCCGCGATGACGATGGAACAATCGTCCGCTCCGGGGCGGAGGCCGGACAGATCGTACATGACGGCAATCGCCCGCTCGTGCTTCTGGGAGGCCTCGAAGGCGTTCCGAAGGACCCGGTCGGGCACGCGGCGCGTCTGGGGGGAGCGGCCGTAGTCGAAGAACCGCTGCATGAACACGCCGTCGATGCCGTAGGCCTTCATCCACGCGAAATGCAGGTCCGCGGTGCTCGCATCGACCGAGCTGAACACGCGGGCCTTGGTGCCGTCGGCGTTGACAAAGGCGGTCTCATAGGTCTTCGCGTACTCGGTCACGTCGGGCCACGCGTCGATCGTCACGTGCTCGGGATCGAACCGTCTCCCCGTTCCGAAATGCCCCCACCCCACCCCGGCCTCGTCGCCCTCCGCGCGGAACCAGCCCTGGTACCCGCACATCACCCGTCCCTTGTAGGAAGGGAACAAGGGCGGATCGGCCGGCTCGCTCCAGGCATCGCCCCCGAGGGCCGCGAACATCATGAACGCGGCCAGGAGTGGCCTCCGCCGCAACATGACAAGGGGACTCGAGGCTCGATCAGGAGGGTGAGCGTGCAGTCTCATGGCGACGGACAATGACAGAACCACCCTCCGGATGCAAGAATCGCGCCCACCGCGCGTCGTGGATGCCGGTCGGAAGAACCGGCTCGAACGGTCACGAGTTCCGTTCCGCCACGAAACGGGCGATCGCGGCGAGCGGCTCCACGGGGCCCGGCAGCCCCTTCAGCGCCGCCTGGGCCTCCGCGACAAGCGCGTCCGCCGCACGGCGCGCCTTCTCGATGCCGTGCACCGCCACGTAGGTCATCTTCCCGCGGGCGGCGTCGCTGCCGACCGCCTTGCCGAGCGCCCCGGGCGTGGAGGTCGCGTTGAGGATGTCATCCGCCACCTGGAAGGCCAGGCCCACGCGGTCGCCGTACCGTCCGAGGACCTCCAGGGCGGAGGCGTCCGCACCGGCGGCGATCCCGCCCATGCGGCACGCGGCCCGGATAAGCGCCGCGGTCTTGTGGACGTGGATGAACTCCACCTGCGCGGCATCGGGTGCCTTCCCTTCGGACGCCAGATCCTCGAACTGTCCGCCCGCCACGCCGCGGCTGCCGGCCGCCCTGGCCAGCTCCAAGGCCAGCCGCGCCGGCTCCGGCGCCCCCGCGAGCAGCTCGAACGCCAGCGTCAGCAGGCTGTCGCCGGCCAGGATCGCATTGGCCTCGCCAAAGACCTTGTGCGAGGTGGGCTTCCCCCGCCGCAGGTCGTCGTTGTCCATCGATGGCAGATCGTCGTGGATCAGGGTGTAGGTGTGCAGGCATTCCAGCGCCACCGCCGGAACCATCGCAACCTCGTCCGGTTTCCCCACCGCCTCCGCCGAGGCCAGGCAGAGGATCGGGCGGATCCGCTTCCCCCCGCAGAAGATGCTGTAGCGCATGGCGGCGTGCAGGCGTCCCGGTCGTTCCTCCCCGGACGGCAGCCAGTCGTTCAACGCCGCGTCAATCCGAGCGCGCTTCTCCTCCAGGTACTGCGTCAGATCCAGCATCGCGTTGAGCTTACACGGCGGTTTGTTCTTCTCAAGATAATCCTCGGTATGCTGTATTCAAGTCTCGCGGACATGCTCACGATCTCCATCATCAGCGTGCTACTGCTCGCCCTCATGGTCTACAACATGGTCGGCTGGCCCCGGATCTCGCCCTCCGACGGATCGGAGGCCGTTGACGTCTCCCTCCTGATCCCCGCCCGGAACGAGGAGCCGAACATCGCCCGCGCGCTCGAGGGCGCGCTCGCGCAGTCGGCCGCTCCGCGCGAGGTCCTCGTCTACGACGACCATTCGACCGACCGCACGGCGGACATCGTCGAGGCCTTCGCCGCGCGGAGCGACCGCGTGCGGCGGGTCGCGCCCCAACCGCTGCCCGACGGCTGGTGCGGCAAGCCGTTCGCGTGCGCGCGGCTGGCGGCCGAGGCCCGGGGCGAGTGGCTGCTGTTTCTGGACGCCGACACGTCCCTGCAGCCCGGGGCCGTGTCCCGAATCGTGTCGGAGGCCGCCCGTCGCGAGCTGACGCTGCTCTCCTGCTGGCCCGGCCTCCATCTCCGCGGCTGGAGCGAGAAGGTCTTCATGCCCATGTTGAATCACGTCGTGTTCACGCTCTTTCCGGCTCCGCTGTCGGTGACGATGAACCTCCCCTCTCTCGGCCTCGCCCACGGGGCGTGCATGCTCATGCGCCGGGAGGAGTACCTCCGCACCGGTGGCCATGCGATGGTGCGCGGGGAGCTCTTCGAGGACACGGCGCTCGCGCGGGCGTGGCGGGCGGCGGGACTGCACGGCCTCTGCCTCGACGGGCAGGACACGGTGCGGGTGCGGATGTACGACTCGTTTGGCGCCCTGTGGAACGGCTTCCAGAAGAACGTCTACCCCGCGTTCAGGCACGAGGCCAGTTTTTGGCTCTTCCTCTCGTTCCATTTCGCGTTCTTCGTCCTGCCCTTCATCGTGGCCCCGGCGCAGTCGGCGGCCGGCGCGATCTCGCTTCCCGCATGGGTCGCGGCGATGGCCGCCCTCGCGGGTCGCCTCGCCCAGACGCGGCGCTTCGGCTACCCGCTGTGGTCCATCCTGTTGCACCCCGTCGCGGAATGCGCCCTCCTCGCCGTGGCGCTGACGTCATGGTACAAATGCCGCGCGGGCGGGGGCATCGAGTGGAAGGGCCGGACCTATCGCGGACGAGGCGCATGAGCGCGGAGCGGAAGAAGGCCATCGTGATCGGGGCGGGGCTCGGCGGGCTGGCCGTGGCCCTCCGGCTGGCCGTCCGCGGATGGGCCGTGTCGGTCTGCGAGCAGACCGGATCGCCCGGCGGCAAGATGAACCGCTGGGAAACGAACGGATTCCGGTTCGATACAGGGCCGTCGCTGATCACGATGCCGTGGGTGTTCGAAGAGCTCTTCGCGGCGGCCGGCACGCGCCTGGGCGATCATGTCGAACCGGTCTGCGTCCATCCGATGGCGGAGTATCACTTCGACGACGGCGCCCGCTTCACCCACTCGGCCGACCTCCCGGCGTGGCTCGGCACCGTCCGCGGGCTGGAGAACGGCGACGCCTCGGGCTTTCTCGGCTTCATGGCGCTCGGGGCGCGGCTCTTCGAGCTCTCCAAGGCCACGTTTTTCAAGCGGTCGCCTTTCGATCCTCCCGACCCGTCGGCGGCCAGGGCCCTTCGCCACATGCCCCTGCGCCGCGGTTGGGGAAACTACGATTCGACGGTCCGCCACTTCTTCCGAAGCCCGCACCTGCGCCAGATGTTCAACCGCTACACCACCTACGTCGGCTCGTCGCCGTACCGGACCCCCGCCACGCTGTCCGTCATCCCGTTCGTCGAGTATGCCTTCGGCGGATGGCATGTGAAAGGCGGCCTCTACCGGGTGATAGAAGCACTGGTCGCGCTCGGACGGAGCGCGGGCGTGGAGGTGCTCACCGGCTCGCGCGTCATGGGGATCACCTGCCGTGACGGCCGCGCCAGCGGCGTCGAGCTGGAGAGGGGATCGCACCGGCAGGCGGATATCGTCATCATGAATGGCGACGCCTCCTGTGTGCCGCGCCTGCTCGGCCATCCGAGCGCCGGACCGTTGCCCGAGGGCGCGCGCTCGCTGTCGGGACTGATCTTCCTGTTCGCGCTGGGCAAGACGATGCCCGACCGACCGCATCACAGCGTGTTCTTCTCGGCTGACTACGCGACCGAGTTCCGCCAGTTGTTCGACGAACGCCGGTTTCCGGAGGATCCGACGGTCTACGTCAACATGCCGAGCCGGACCGACCGGAGCATGACGCCGGGGGAGGGCGAGGTCATGTTCGTCATGGCCAACGCCCCCGCGAACGACGGGGACACGTGGGACGAGGCCATGATCGCGAGCGCGCGGCAGCGGGTGACGGGCCGGCTGAAGAAGGCCGGCTACCCGGAGTTCCAGGAACACATCGTCGCCTCGGCGGTCTGGACGCCGCGCAGGATGGCCGCGCAGTACGACATGCCGGGCGGAGCGATCTACGGGCAGGTTTCGCACGGGTGGCGCGGCGCGTTTCTCCGTCCTCCGAACAAGGACCGGCGGGTGGCAGGCCTCTACTATGTCGGCGGAAGCACGCATCCCGGGGGCGGCACGCCGACCGTGCTCATGTCGGCGGCGATCGCCAGCGAGAGCATCCGCCGGCATGAGGGACTCTAGCCCTCGATCGCAGGGAGACCATCCCCGTGGAGACCCATCGCAGCCAGGCATGGCAGACACAGGACGCCCCGGAGGCCGAGGGGGGACGTCGGCCTCCGGGCGGCGAGGTCGCCCCTCACCCTCCGCCTCCCGCGCGGTCGGCATTCGGCAGGGCACACGCCCGCGTGGTGCTGGGCCTGGCCGCCTTCTACGCCGTGCTCTGGCTCGGGGGCGTGATCTCGTACCTCTTCCTGGGCGGCCCGCCGCCGGAAGCGACCTGGACCGCGCCGGTCTTTCTCGCCCTGGCCGCGCTGCTGGTCCTCCTCGTCTCGCCGCCGCCCGAATGGCCGATCCTCATCGGCAGCGCGGCGGCGGGGTTCGCGGCGGAGGCTATCGGAGTCGCCTCGGGATTCCCCTTTGGCCGCTACCAGTACACCGCCACGCTCTTCCCCCATGTGCTCGGCGTGCCGGTCGTGATGGGCGCTGCCTGGCTTGTGTTGTTCGCGTACGTGCGGCAGATGACGAGGTCGCCGCTCGCGGCGGCGGCGTGGATGACCGCGATCGACCTGGTGATCGACCCCCTGGCCACGAAGGTCCTGGGCTACTGGACATGGGACCGCGCGGGCCCCTACTACGGCATCCCGTGGAGCAACTTCGCCGGCTGGTTCCTGGTAAGCCTCGCGCTCTTCGCGGTCGCCCGCGGGCCCGCCACCCCGAATGCGCGGGCAGGCTGGCTCGGTGTGAGCGTGGTCCTGTTCTTCACGGTCATTGCGCTCGGGACGGGACTGCGCCTGGCGGGCGCCGTCGGGATCGGATTGATTACTCTTCACGCGGTCCGGGCGTGGCGAGAAGTCCGTCGATCCGCTCGAAACACTGCGTCAGCTCCTCGCGACTCACCTTCCCGTTGAACCGGTACTCCACCCGGCCGTCAGGGCCGAGCACGACCACATTGGCCACCCGCGCCTCGTACCCGTAGTCCGTCGAGACGGCGCCGCTCCAGTCCATCATCACCGGGTAGTTCACGCTCCGGCGGAAGATCGCCCGCAGCATCCCGCGCAGCGCGGAAGGCACGCCGGCCAGCCTCGCCACCCCGTGGATGTCGATCGCATCGCGGTAACGCTCGTACAGCGGACGCACCCATCCCTCCAGTTGTTCCGAGCCGGCGCGGTCCGCGAACGCGAGCACGCTCACCCGCGCCTTCGGAAACGCGACCCGGTGCAGGCGGCCGTACTGATCATGCAGCTCGAAGCCCGCCGCGGGCGCGCCCGCGCGCGCCGGCAGGCCGGCCGGGAGAATCGTCAGCGCGACAAGCACAACAGTGAAAAAACGCATGAAGTGACGTATAAGTGAAGCTGAGGCGGAACGGAAGCCCGATGTTTGGGACCATGAACGAGCGGAGAGTACCGCCGGAGCGCGCGTCGGAGGCCGGACAGGGCATGGCCACCCTGCCTGACCGGCGGGGGGACCGCTTTCCTGACCCCGGCCGCGGCGGAGGACCGGCGCCCGGCGCGACCTGGGACGAGGCCACGTGGAACGCTTTCGAGCGGGATGTGCGTCGGAAGGCACTGGACGAAGCCGATGGCCGGCGGTCGTGGGCTCTCGTCGTTCGGGCGTCGCGGAAAGTCATGCGGACCTACACGACGAGCTTCTTCATCGTCAGCCGGTTTCTCCCCCGCCTCAAGCGCGACCGCGTCGAGGTCATCTACGCCACCGTGCGCTATCCCGACGAGGTCGTGGATTCATTCGTTTTGAGCCCCGACGAGCGCCTCCGCCGGCTGGATGCCTGGGCCGCCGGGTATGAGACCGCGCTGGGATGCGCCAGCCTCCGGGAATCGATGGAGAAGGGCGTGCCGTGCTTCCTGGCGGGCTTTCGCGAGGTGGTGCGCGAGAGCGGCATCCCCGCCGAACACTACCGCGCCTTTCTCGACGCCATGCGGCTCGACGTTCGGCCCCGGCCCTTTCAGACTCTGGACGACCTGATCAAGTCGTACATTTACGGCAGCGCCATCGTCGTCGGTTACTTTCTCACGCACGTCTATGGCGCCAGCGCGCCGGGGCGCTTCTCGCAGGCCCTGGAATCCGCGCGCGACCTTGGGATCGGCCTGCAGCTCACCAACTTCCTGCGCGACGTCGGCGAGGACCAGCGGCGCGGGCGGATGTATCTCCCGCGGGATCTGCTCCGCGCGGAGGGCATCGAAGACGCCGACGCACGGGACCCCGCCCGCCAGGCGGCGTTCGAACGCGTGGTGAAGACGCTGGCGGCAGAGGCCGGCGGATACTACGAGCGGGCGGCGCGCAATCTGGACGCCTTCGCGGCCGACAGCCGCATCGCGATCCGGGCGTGTATCGACGTGTATGGATTGCTCAACCGCCGCATCCTTGAAAGCCACCGGGGAATTGCGCACCGCGAAAGCGTTCCCTTGCGCGACAAACTTCGGGCACTCCCGCCCAGCAGGTACTGGCGGATTCCCCTCGCCTATCTCCTCCCGTGAGCACGACCCCCACAACCGACGCGGCCAGGGCAGGCCATCGCGCCGCGGTCATCGGCGGCGGCCTGGGCGGTCTCAGCGCGGCCATCCACCTGCGGCGCGCGGGATTCGAGGTGACGCTCTACGAGGCCAACGAACGGGTGGGCGGCCGCGCGAACCTCATCGAGCAGGACGGATTCCGCTTCGACACCGGCCCCTCCCTGCTGAACTATCCCTGGGTGTTCGAGGAGCTCTTCCGCGCGGGTGGCGGGCGGATGAGCGACTACGTGAGACTCCTGCCGGTGGAGCCCTCGATCTGTTTCCGCTGGCCCGACGGCGCCGCGTTCACCCTCTCCAGCCACCTCCCCCGCCTGCGCGACGAGTGCGAGCGGATCGAACCCGGCTCGTCCGCGGGCCTGATGCGGTTCCTCGCCGACGCGGAGGCGAAGTACAACCTCTCGTTCGGAAAACTCGTGCGGCGGAACGTCGACAACCCGCTCGCGTGGATCGGGGCGCTGTCGCCACGCGAGATGCTGAGATCCGCCGTCTGGCGGTCGCTGTACGGAGAGCTGCGCCGCTTTCTCCGCAGCCCGCGCCTCTGCGAGGCGCTGGGCGCGTACGCGATGTACCTTGGCGGCTCGCCGTGGACCCTGCCCGGCCTGTTCTCCATCCTGCCCTACGGGGAGCTCGCCTACGGGCTCTGGCTGCCGGCCGGCGGAATCTACGGCCTGGTGGAGGGCATCGAACGGCTCGCCTGCGATCTCGGGGTGCGGATTCTGACGCGCCACTGCGTCCGGCGAATCGTCGTGCAGGACAGCCGGGTGACCGGACTGGAGTTCGCCGACGGCTCGCGGGCGGACTGGCCGCTCGTCGTCTCGAACGTGGATGTGCCCACAACACGCGAGCAACTCCTCGGCGACGGCGCCGGGAGCCGCCGGATCGCCATGACGCCCGGGGTGATCACCTTCTACTGGGGCATCCGCGGCAGGGTGGAGGGACTCCGGCACCACACGATCTTCCTGCCCGAGGACTTCCGGGACACGTTCGAGGATCTCCTCGTCCGGAAGCGCATACCGGAGAACCTCGCCTTCTACGTCTGCGCCTCCTCGGACACCGATCCGTCCCTCGCGCCTTCGGGCGACACGACGCTGTTCGGGCTCGTACCGACCCCGCGCCTGAGCGAGCTGGGGTCCATCGACTGGACCGCCGCGGTCGCGGCCGTTCGCGCGAAGATCCTCCATCGGCTCCACGCGCACGGCATCGAGATCGACCCGGCGCGGATCGCCGTCGAGCAGGTCTGGACCCCGGAGACGTGGAGCCGGATGTTCGGGCTCTACGACGGATCCGCCTTCGGCGCGTCGCACACGCTTCTCCAGATCGGGCCGCTGCGGGCGCGGAACTGCGACCGCCGCGTCCGCGGGCTCTACTACGTGGGGGCGAGCACGACGCCGGGGACGGGCCTCCCCATGGTCGTGCTGGGCGGCGAGATGACGGCGCAGAGGATCCTCTCGCATGTACGTTGAGCCCTACGGCGACGGCCCCCGGACGTTCCTGGCCTTCCACGGCTGGGGCGGCGACCATCGCGAGTTCGCGCCGCTCGCGGCCCGGCTCCCCGACGGCGTCCTGCTCCTCAGCGCGGACCTCCCCGGCTACGGTCAGTCTCCCAAGCCGCCTCGCTGGGACATGGCGGAGATCGTTGGCGAGATCATCCGGGGCATGGACGAGCGGGGCCTGAACGACGTGACCCTGGTCGGATTCTGCAGCGGCGCGGTGATCGCGCTTCTCACGGCGATGCGGGCTCCCGCGCGCATCGCGCGCATCGTGATGATCGATCCCTTCGCCTTTCTCCCGTGGTACTTCCGGATCTTCGTCGCCGGCGAGTTCGGCCGGATGGCCTACCAGACCACGTTCGCCAGCCCGCTCGGGCGGAAGATCACCACGTGGATCCTACGCCGCCGCCAGTCCACCGACGACGATTTCATGGGCGCGTTCGCACGCGCGGACCACGAGACCACCCGGCGATGGCTGGAGCTGCTCCACGGCGTCGGCGGCATCGACCAGTTCGCGGGGCTCCGGATGCCGATCGATATCGCGCACGGCGAGCGCACGTTCGCCGCGGTTCGCGAATCGGTCCGGCAGTACTGCGCGCTCTGGCCGCACGCCCGGACCTTCGTGCTCCGCCACGTCGGACACCTGCCGATGGTGCGCGGCGCGAAGCAACTGGCCCGCCTTCTGTTCGATCAGGGCCCTTCGTGACGTTGCCCACGTTCTTGCGCGCCATCTTCCCCGTGTTTCTCTCCATGGGTCATTTCGGCATTCGCGTTTCGGATTTCTCCGGCATCACGGTCCCGCCGCCTTACGGCAACTCCACCCGCAGGCGGTAGAACCGGCGCGACGGGGCATTGGTGTCGACCATCGCATCCGGTCCGCCCACCCCGGGGCGGGGCCCCTGACCCGGGACGCCCTCCCACGAATCGCCCGACAGCGACGGCGTCGCCTGGAGAGTGTAGAGGCGGTTGCTCGAAGAGTTGAACGAGAGGTTCACCGGCGGTTGGACGTTGAGTCCCGTCACGTGGAACCAGTCATTGGAAGCCAGGGGATCCGTGTCAGCCAGATACTCGCGGGCGTTGACATCCCCGTCGGCGTCCAGATCCTGGCCATCCAGCGCGTCCCATTGCTCCTGGGTCCATGCCTCGTCGTCCGCCGGCCCGACACCCCGCTCGCGGTACCAGACGGTCGGCACGCCGCCAGCCGTCTGGATGGGCTCCCGGTACAACTGCCACACGCTGGCGCTCTGGTAGCCTCCCCACTGCGATCCGTCCGCGATGACCGGGAGGTTCGTGCTCGCGAATGCGCCGCTCCGGGACCCGTGGGTCAAGAGGACGTACACGGTCCCGGGCGCCGGCGTGTATCCGTTGGTCAGGCTCACGTTCAGCGTGCCTCCCAGGCTCGCCGCGCCGCTGATTGCCAGACGATCGTATCCGGTTCCGGCGTCGGCGCCGCCCAACTCCATGTTCAACGCGCCGGTGCCCGACTGCGTGAAGTTGCCGTCGATCGTCAGGATCCCCGGCGAGCTCCCCGGCGCCACCGTGCCGGCGTTCAGCAGACTCCCGGAGGTCAAATGGATGGTTCCCCGGCCGCGAATCGTGCCCTGATTCGTGAACGCCCCGCCGAACCGGAAGGTCGCGCCCTCATCCACGTCGATCTCGCCCTGCTGCACAAGCCGGTACGACGGATTCAGAACACCCGCGGCCACCCGCACGACGCCGCCGCTGGCGTTGGCAAACGGGGGGCTGATCGCCGAGGTCCCCGTTCCGCCGCTCTTCTCGAAGCGACCGCCGTTGGTAACCGCGCCCCGGTTGCTGGAAAAATGAATCGCCGAGTCGTCGGCGATCTCATAGGTCCCGCGGTTGTCCAGCGTTCCGGCACCCTCCACGTAGAAATACGAACTGCCGGTCCCCGCCTGCCGGGTCCACCCCTGGTTCTCCAGCGTCCGATACAGGTACTTGGCCGTCGACGACCCGCTGATGGTATTCGTCGAGCCTCCGCCGAGAACCGTCCGGCCCGTTCCCGACAGATACCCACCGGTCCAGTCCAGCGATCTCGACACGGTCAGCACACTTGATCCGCCCACGGTGCCGCTGCCGACTTCAAGATGGGCGACCGTCGCGGGGTTGTCCGCATTCAAGGTGCCGCCGTTCAGCCTCAAGATTCCCGGCCCTTCCACCGTGCCGTCCAGCGAACCCGTGCCTCCCGTCACACTGACGACCCCCGTGCAGATGGACCCCGCGCCTGTTTGGCTGAAACCATACTCCATGTTCAGGCCGGCCGACGTGGCATTGCCCACCCGGCCGCTCTCGACATTGACGAAGGGAACGCGGACCGAACTGACGACCGACGTGCCCGTCTTCTCGAATAGACCCGAGTTGGTGATCGCGCCGCGGTTACTGCCGTAGTTGATCGACGAGCCGTCGACGATCTCGTAGGTCCCGCGGTTGTCCAGCGATCCCGGGTTCTCCACGTAGAGATACGAACTGCCCGTCCCCACCTGCCGGGTCCACCCCTGGTTCTCCAGCGTCCGATACAGATACTTGCTGCTGCCCGACCCGCTGATGGTATTGGTCGAGCCTGCGCCCAGAACCGTGCGGCCCGTTCCCGAGAAATACCCGCCGGACCAGTCGAGCGATCCGGTGACCGTCAGCACGCCCGAACCGCCCATGGTACCGCTCTCGACCTGGAGATGAGCGACCGACGCGGGGTCGTTCGCATTCAAGGTGCCGCCGTTCAGCCTCAGGATCCCCGGCCCCTCCACCGTGCCGTCCAGCGAACCCGTGCCCCCCGTCACACTGACGACCCCCGTGCCGATGGACCCCGCGCCTATCTGGCTGAAACCATACTCCATGTTCAGACCGGCCGACGTGGCATTGCCCACCCGGCCGCTCTCGACATTGGCGAAGGGAACGCGGACCGAACTGACGACCGACGTGCCCGTCTTCTCGAATAGACCCGAGTTGGTGATCGCGCCGCGGTTACTGCCGTAGTTGATCGACGAGCCGTCGACGATCTCGTAGGTCCCGCGGTTGTCCAGCGATCCCGGGTTCTCCACGTAGAGATACGAACTGCCCGTCCCCACCTGCCGGGTCCACCCCTGGTTCTCCAGCGTCCGATACAGATACTTGCTGCTGCCCGACCCGCTGATGGTATTGGTCGAGCCCGCGCCCAGAACCGTCCGACCCGTTCCCGAGAAATACCCGCCGGACCAGTCCATTGATTCTGAAACCGTCAAAACGCCCGGTCCGCCGACGGTGCCGCCGTCGAGATGGAGGTGGGCCACCGCCGAGGGGTTGGTCACGCCCAGGGTCCCGCCGCTCACCCGCAACGTCCCGGGCCCCTCCACCGTGCCGTCCAGCGAACCCGTGCCCCCCGTCATGCTCACCACCCCCGTGCTGATGGACCCGGCGCCGGTTTGACTGAATCCGCGAGCCATTTCCAGACCGGAGGCGGTGAGGTTGCCCACCGCCCCTCCGTCGGCATTGACGAACGCAACATTGATCACACTAACCACCGACGTGCCCGTCTTCTCGAATAGACCCGAGTTGGTGATCGCGCCGTGGGTCGTGCTGTAAATGATCGAAGAGCCGTCGGCGATCTCGTAGGTCCCGCGGTTGTCCAGCACTCCCGTGCCTGTCACGTAGAAGTATGAGTTTCCTGAGCCTCCGGTTCCCACCTGCACGGTCCACCCCTGGTTCTCCAGCGTCCGATACAGATACTTGCCGGTGGACGTCCCGCTGATGGTGTTGGTCGAGCCTGCGCCCAGGACCGTCCGCCCCCCTGCCGACATGTCCCCACCGGTCCAATCCAGCGACTCTGTAACCGTGAGCACACTCGACCCTCCCACGGTACCACCGACGAGATGGAGGTGAGCAACCGACGCGGGATTGTTCACGTTCAGGTTCCCGCCGGCCAGCCTCAAGGTGCCCGACCCGTTCAGCGTGCCGTCCAGCGAACCCGTGCCCCCCGTCATGCTCACCACCCCCGTGCTGACGCTCCCGGCGCCGACGTGGCTGAATCCGTAGGCCATGTTCAGGCCGGCCGAGGTGGCATTGCCGATCGATCCGCCGTCGACGTTGACGAAGGAAACGTTGACCGAGCTGACCAGCGATGTCCCCGTCTTCTCGAAACGACCGCTGTTGGTGATCGCGCCGCGGATGCTGGAGAAACTGATATACGAGCCATCGGCGATCTCGTAGATCCCCTGGTTGTCCAGGATTCCCGTACCCTCCACCCTGAAATACGAACTGCCGGTCCCCGTCTGTCGCGTCGACCCCTGGTTCTCCAGCGTCCGATACAGGTTCTTGTAGGAGCCCGACCCGCTGATGGTATTGGTCGAGCCCGCGCCCAGGACGGTCCTCCCGCCCGCCGACATGCTCCCGACGGTCCAGTCCAGTGATCCCGAAATCGTCAACACGCCCGAGCCGCCGATGGTGCCGCCGTCGAGATGGAGGTGGGCCACCGTCGCGGGACTGGTCACGTTCAGGGTCCCGCCAGCCAACCTCAGAACTCCGGGTCCGTCCACCGTGCCTTCCAGCGAACCCGTCCCCCCGGTCATGCTCACCACCCCCGTGCTGACGGACCCGGCGCCGGTCTGGCTGAAGCCAACGTTCATGTTCAGACCGGCCGAGGTGAGATTGCCGATCGATCCCCCCTCGACGTTGACGAAGGGAACGTTGACCGAGCTGACTAGCGATGTCCCCGTCTTCTCGAAACGACCGCTATTGGTGATCGCGCCGCGGATGCTGAAGTAACCAATATACGAACCGTCGGCGATCTCGTAGATCCCCTGGTTGTCCAGGATCCCCGTGGCCTCCACCCTGAAATATGAGCTGGCCGTCCCCGTCTGTCGCGTCCAGCCCCGATTCTCCAGCGTCCGATACAGGTACTTGTACGAGCTCGACCCGCTGATGGTATTGGTCGAGCCCGTGCTCAGAACGATCCGGCCCCCGTCCGACAGGGTCCCGCCGGTCCAGTCCAGCGATCCGGAGACCGTCAGCTCGCCGGCCCCTCCCAGAGTCCCGCTCACGAATTGGATCTGCCCCGAAACCAGACCGTTCGAGGTCAGGGTGAGATTGGCGTTGCGCAGCGCAAGAACCCCCTCCACCGTCAGCCGCTCGATCGTGGCGACGCTGGAGTTCGTGCAGCCCATGGTTCCCGCCGGGATGATCGCGTGGTCGCCCGCCCCCGGCACGCGGTTCAAAGACCAGTTGCTCGCCAGGTCCCAGCGAGAATCGGTCGTGCTGATCCACGTGATGTCTTCCGAGCGGGCGCCGGAGGGATGGCCGCACAGAGATGAAATGACGAGGATCGGAATGAGCGCGCGCAGTCTTGTTTTCATGCATCGCCTCGTTTGATCACCTGACCGGTGTCATGATCGCCGCGCGAAAGGGATGCGTCAAGTCCCCAGCGCGGTTCTTCCCCGCGCGCGGGTGACGCCGCGCGGACGGCTCACGTGCCCTCGGCGGGCGCGCGAGCGATGGAAGAATCCCCTTGTCCGCCCCGCACGGACGTGGCATGGAAGCGGGTGCGGCGGAGGAGCGACACGCCGGGCCGGGTTCGGAAGGCGCCGCGCCCATGGCCGCGAACCGCGAGGAGCGCACCGATGAACACGTGGCGGATCGACGGTGGGCGGCGCCACGGCGCCGTGGCGCTGCTGGGCATGGCGCTGACGCTTCCAGCCGCTGGAACGGAATCGGACGGCCGCGTCCGACCCTGGGAACGCAATCCGCGCTACTGGCAGTACAAGGGGCAGCCCGTGCTGCTGCTCGGCGGATCGAAGGACGACAACCTCTTCCAGATCCCCGATCTGAAGGACCATCTCGACAAGCTGGCCCGGGCCGGCGGGAACTACATCCGCAACACGATGAGCGACCGCCACGACAAGGGCTTCGAGGTGTACCCGTTCAAGCGGCGGTCCGACGGGAAATACGATCTGGCCGAATGGAACGACGAGTACTGGACGCGGTTCGAGAACCTGCTCCGCTGGACCGCCGAACGCGACATCGTCGTGCAGATCGAGGTCTGGGACCGGTTCGACTACTCGCGCACGAACTGGACCGCCCACCCCTACAATCCTCGGAACAACATCAACTACACGGAGGCGGAGTCCGGGCTCGGCCCGGACTATCCCGACCACCCCGGCCAGAACCGGCAACCGTTCTTCTTCACCACGCCCGATCAACGCAACAACACGGCCGTGCTCAAGTACCAACAGCGGTTCGTGGACAAGATGCTGTCGCTCTCCCTCTGCCGCGATCACGTGCTGTACTGCATGGACAACGAGACGTCGGGCGAGGAGGCCTGGGGCGCCTACTGGGCCGGCTACATCCGCGGCAAGGCTCGGGAGGCCGGGAAGAAGGTCTGCGTGACGGAGATGTGGGACGCGTGGGACCTCAAGTCCGCAGAGCACCGCCGCACGCTGGACCACCCGGAGCGGTACGACTTCACCGACGTCTCCCAGAATAACCAGAAGAAGGGGCAGGAGCACTGGGACAACTTCCAGTGGGTGCGCGCTTACGTGGCGTCCGCCCCGCGGCCTCTGAACACGGTCAAGACCTACGGGGCCGACACCGGGCGCTACGGGAACAGCCGCGACGGCGTGGAGCGATGGTGGCGGCATGTGATCGGCGGGGCCGCGGCGGCGCGGTTTCACCGCCCGGATTCGGGCCTGGGCCTTTCCGCGCCCGCCGTGGCGTCGCTGCGGGCGGCGCGCAAAGTGGAGTCGCTGGTGAAGTTCTGGGACCTGGAACCCGCCCCTCAGCGGCTCGGCGAACGGGAGGCGAACGAGGCCTACCTTGCCGCGCGGGCGGGTCATGCCGCCGTGCTCTACTTCACCGACGGCGGCGCGGTGACGGTCGATCTGGGCGATACGCCGGGCCGCCTGGACATGCGCTGGATCGACATCGCAACCGGCGAGTGGGGCGGGCGCGAGGCGGTTGACGGAGGGCGCGTGACGCCGGTCCGGGCGCCGGGCAGGGGCCATTGGGTCGCGGTGATCCTGAGCGCACGACCGGCAAGAAACCCCTGACGCGGCACGCCGTCACGCGATGGCCCGGCCGCTCCTCCTCGAAGAGCGGCTCGGCCACGAAAGGCGGCAGCATCGTGCGGGGTGCGCCTGCGGGGCGGCGGGCCCCGCGAGCCGAGGACGGGCAGGACCGGCCGGCTACGGATCGGTCCACGACGTCAGGGTGTACACGACGGGCACCGCGGCGGCATCGCCGAAGTGGTCGACCCACTTGACCATGAAGAGGCCGGGCTTGATCCATTCTTCCAGCGAGTTGTACGGGGGGGATTCCTCCGTATCGACCCTCCGGGTCCTGATGCAGCCCGTGAAGGTCCCCGCGGGCACCTGGACGGTCTCGTTCGTGACGATGGTCGAGACTTCGGCGCCGTTCGTCCACGTGGTTCCGATGGGCGCATCCTGCCAGACCACGTGCTCGGAACCGACCCCGCCGAGGTTCAGGAGCTGTCGGTCCGTCGACCGGCCCATCCACAGTTCGTCCTCCGGCAGCCCGACCGGCGGACTCCCCGTGTAGTGTTCCTTCACCTCGATCACGGCGTAGTTGTCGGTGGCCGACAGAATCGACGCCATGCCGATCACCTGCACCGTTTCCGTCCACGCCTGTCCCATGGCATTGGAAACCGAGTAGGTGTAGGTGCGTCCGAGGGGCAGATTCACGAGCAGCCCATTCGTCCACGACGATACGCGATAGAACATCGGCGCGGGGGCCGAACCCGTCCCGCCGGGGCTCAACCGGTGGATCAGGGGCAGCCAGTTGCGGTACCAGGTCGCCGTCGGCGCGAGGCTGGAAGCCCATTCCACCGTGCTGACCGCACTGGTCGGCGCCTGCCACGAGATCGCGCCGTTGCCGGGATACGACGCGATTCGAACGGGCTCGGCCGACTCGCCCGCGCCGGACAAGAGAAGCGGGCACATCCACGTCAAGACGTTCCTTCTCGTCATGCTCATCCCTTCACTCGCCGCCGTCGAACTCCGAATGCGTTCCGCATGACATAGTATAGGCAGGCGGAGCGGCGTCGGGCAAGATGTTCCGGACGCGCCGCTATCCTGCGCTCGCCGTCGGCGCGATGCCTTGGCCGGGGACGCGGTGCCCTCACCGCGTCGTCCACCGCGCCGAGCCTCCTTCGCCAGAAGGTTTCTCAGGCCAGGCAGCACCTCGGCCCCCCGCGTCTTCGACGTTCCTGCCGGCGGCGGCGCGCTCCAGACCCATCGCTCGCGCGCAGGATTGCGCGCGGTACGTCCCACGCCCGTGCCGCGGGCAATCCTGCCCGCAAGGGCTGAACATGCGGCCTTTGCCTGCGACAAACTGAATGTTGGTCGGGATCCGTCGGATCGACCCGATCCCGCTGCCGACGCCGATGGGAACGGAAGACAGGGAACGCGCCGATTCGTGATTCCCATTCCCCTTTTTTGACTCGACACAAACGGGCTCATGATTCTAAATGATCTTATGAAATGGACGGGTGGGCGTGGACGGGCAATGATACGAGGAGTGGCAACATGAGCAGTCACGGACGGGTGTGGGTCGGATTTCTGGTCGTCTTCATGATGACCGCGGTGGCGGGTCGCGCGGACCTCACGCATCGGTATTCGTTCTCGTTCGACGCGTCGGATTCCGTGGGGACTGCAGACGGCACGCTGTACGGGAACGTCTACGCCGACGGCAGCCAGATGATCTTCGACGGCGCGGCCGGGAGCTATGTCGACCTCGGGGGCGGCCTGATCACCAGCTACACGGACGTCACGTTCGAGTTCTGGATCAGTCCCTCGGTGAACGGGAACTGGTGCGAGCTGTACGCCTTCGGCGACCAGAATGAAGGCGGGGCCGGGCGACACATGCTCATGTTCACGCCGCACTCGGGCTCGGGCGATCACCGCATGAGCTTCGCGGATGGCGATCCGGGTTACAGTCACGAGTTCGTGGTGAACGCGCCCGGCGTGCTGGACTACCTGGGGCCGATTCACGTCGCGTGCGTGTACGACTTCCAGAACAGGTTCATGCGGCTCTACGCCAACGGCATTCTCGCCGGGTCGCGGTCCTCGGACCTGGGCGACTTCTACACCATGGCGTCGATCTGGAACGTGTATTCCTGGCTCGGGAGATCCCTCTACAACGGCGACGCCGCCTATGCCGGCACGATCGACGAGTTCCGCATCTACGACACCGCGCAGAACGCGGTGCAGATCGCCGGCAGCTTCGCGGCCGGCCCCGACACGGTCAGCAGCGACCCCGGCGCGCCGATCGCGTTGCACGTGACGGTCAACTCGAACGTGGTCCGCGGCGGCGTGGCCAACGTGACCGTCACGGCCGATTTCGCCGGCATCAACGGAGTCAACCTCGCCGGCGTGCCCGGGTTCACGCTCACCTCGAGCGACACGAACATCTTCACCGTCAGCGCGTCCGGACAGATCTCCGCCCTGCGGCTCGGCAGCGCGACCCTGACCGCCAGTTACGGGGGCGTGTCCGAGCCGAGGCTGATCACCGTCGTCAGCGGACTGCCCACGACCCTGCGCCACCGCTACAGCTTCTCGGCGGACTACGACGCGACGGACTCCATCGGCGGCGCGCACGGCGCCTTCATGGGCAATGCCCAGAGCCCCGGCGGGCAGCTCGTGCTGGACGGCCAGAGCTCGTACATCGAGTTTCCGCAGGGCATGCTGACGAACTACGACTCCATCACCATGGAGGCCTGGGTCACGGACAACGGGAGCGCGGGCTGGGCGCGTATCTGGGATTTCGGAAACAGCACGGGGGGCGCCGGCACCCAGTACCTGATGATGTCCCTCCCCTCCGGCGGCGGCAACCTCCGCGGCTGCATAACGATCACGGGGGGCGGAGCCGGCGAGCAGATCGTCGAATGGCTCGGCAACCGGCCGGCGGCGGGCACGGAGGCCCACGTGGTCTGGACAGCGGACGGCGCCTTCCAGACCGGCTGCCTCTACGTCAACGGCGTCCTGGTCGGGTCGAACACGAACCTGACCCTCCTGCCGCGCGACATGGGGCACACCTACAACAACTGGCTCGGGAGATCGCAGTTCAACGACCCCTATTTCATCGGCTCGATCAACGAGTTCCGGATCTACGACGGGGCGCTCACGCCGTTGCAGGTGGCCGTGTCGGCGGCGGCCGGCCCCGATGCGCTCGTCACGAACGAGGGGGCCCTGCAGAGCGTCCACCTCGCCATCAATCCGACGAATGTCTACTACGGCGGCACCCCGGTTCAGGTCAGCCTGTACGCCGACTTCCAGAATGCCGCGAACGTGAACGTGACCTTGTTCGAGGGTACGACGCTCCTGTCGAGCGATCCGCAGATCGCCTCCGTCGGCGTCGGCGGCCTGCTCGACGTGCACGGAACGGGCTCCGTGGTGCTCACCGGGATCTACGGCGGCATGAGCAACACGCTGGCGGTCACCATCGGTCTCCCGCCGGGTTACCAGCCGGCCGTGCTGGCGCACCGCTACAGCTTCAGCGAGACCGGAGGCACGACGGCGACGGATTCGGTCGGCGCCGCCCACGGCACGATCCGCGGCATCAACGCCGTCTTTGACGGGGCGGGAAGCCTGATCCTGCCGGGCGGCACGACCTCCGACGCCGATCCGTCGGTCATTGCCGGATACGTGGACCTGCCGAACTTCATCATCAGCGCGCTGTCCGACGTGACGTTCGAGACGTGGGCCACGTGGCAGGGTTCGGGGAACTGGCAGCGCCTTTTCGACTTCGGGGTATCGACGGGCGGCGAGGATATCTCCAACGGCGGCGGCGGCTACCTGTTCCTGACGCCGCAGGCCGACGCGGCCATCGATGTCATGCGCTTCGCGGTCCGCGATCCCAGCACGGGAACCGAGCCCTCCCAGCTGTCGGCGTCGGCCCCCCTGCCGACGGGACAGGAGGTGCATCTTGTCGTGGTTTACAACGTCACCGCCAACGTCGCCCACCTGTACAGCAACGCCGTCCTGGTGGCCTGGGGCACGGCGCCGGTTCCGCTGTCCAGTTTCTACGACGTCAACAACTGGCTCGGCCGATCGCAGTGGGCCGACAACATGTTCCAGGGGTCGTACAACGAGTTCCGGATCTGGAACGGCGCGCTGCTGCCCGACGAGATAGCGAGCCACTTCGCCGCCGGCCCGAATTCCCTGGGGACCCCGCCCACGCTGGCCATCGGCCTGGCCGGCGGCGCCATACGGATCTACTGGTCCACCAACGACACGGGATTCCAGCTCCAGTACACCGGGCTGCTCGGAACCAACGCCACCTGGACCGCCTGGCCGTCGCCGCCCGTGGTGGAGGAGGGGTGGAACACGATCACCGTGACCCCGAGCGTTCCCCTGCAGTTCTACCGCCTGGCCAAGTAGCGGAGGCGGGGCGGCGCGGGCGGGGTGGATTCCGGTCAGTCGAAATCCGTCGGGAGCGACGGATTCCGCAGGTGTTCGAAGCAGCGGTGCAGCTGTCGCTTCGTCGTGCGCGCGCGGGACAGTTCGGGAATCTCGTTCTCCCCGAAAAACGTGGCGCCGCTGGTTTCGTGGCTGTCCGCCGGCGCCCCGCCCGTGAGTTCGCAGAGGAAGAACAACTTGAAGACGTGGTGCGGGTACGGCGGTTGATGCCCCTGCACGGCCCGATCGTAGCAGGCCAGCAGCTTCACCGCCCTGGCCTCGAAGCCCGACTCCTCGCGGATCTCGCGCTCGACGCCCTCCCGCGGGGTTTCGTTCACGTCGGCCCAACCCCCGGGCAGGGTCCATCGCCCTTCATCCTGCGCCTCCCGCACCAGGAGGATCCGGCCATCGCGGAACACGACGCCGCGGACGTCGACCTTCGGCGTCGCGTACCCCCGCTCCTCCGAGAACAGATCCCGGACCCGTTCGAGCGGGGTATCAGCGAACCGCGCGAGCATGCGGAACGCGAGCTCCCGGATCCGCTCGTATCGCTCGCGATCGTAGGGATTGGCGCTGTAGGCCAGCCCCGACTGCGCCAGCGCCTGCAGTTCACGCACCCAGGTCAGCCAGTCCGGCTCCGGTGTCGGTGTGGTCTTCATCGGTGTTCCGAACCATGGAAGCCGAACGGCGCGCGGATTTCAAGGCCGGGCAGACGGGCGGCCGCGCGCCGCAGGCGGGCGCCGACCCAGTTGGCCATGTCGCAGGCGATCCCGTCCCCGGCGTCCGACACCGCAAGACGCAGAACCCCCACATCGGTCACCGGCACCTCCACGCGCGCGCCGGCGGAGAGGCCCTGGAGAAGGCCGCTGTCGTACACGCACCGGTCGTCGGCAAAAACCCGGAACACGACGGAGCCCCCCGCCTCGCCCGCGACGGGCAGGGCGGCGAAGCGATCGAACGCGCCGTCGAGGCGCCAGGCGATCTCCGACGGCGCGTGGGTGCCGATGCCCTTGCGCCAGGAGCGGGCGCCGACACGCAGGGGGCGGTCCTCGACATCCAGGTCCCGCCGCGGGCGGCCGCTATCGTCATGAGTCCAACCGGCGACCCCCTTTGTCCAGGGGAGGTCGCTGAGGGACACCCATTCCCCCGGCGGAAGATCGGGCAGGATGTCGGCCGGCGGGCTTGGCGGCGGGGGGACGGGCAGACTGACGCTCTGGGCCTCGGCCGGAGTCCCGCGCAGGGAGAGGAGATCCTCGCGAGGCGTCTTCCGCAGCTGGGCGTGGAGTCCGGCCAGGGCGGCGTGCAGCGCCCGGTAGTCGGGGTCGTCACGGTTGGCGAACACGGTGCCTTCGCAACGCCCCCAGCCTCCGGCCGCCCTGGCCAGCGGGGCCATCAGCGCGCGGCTCGCCGCCGGATCGCGCCGGTTGAGGGAGAGCCACCAGGTGTCCCCCGCCCCATCGCCCTTTCCGTGACATCCGGCGCAGCGACGGGCGTGCACCTCACGAGCCGCCCTGCCGTGGGCGCCCGAGAATACGCTGCGGCGGTCCCCGTACGCGCTCTCGTACCGGTCGTAGTAGACGGCATTCGCATCGATCCACGCCGCCAGGCTCTGCCACTCGACCGGGCTCAGGCGCACGTCGTAGTGCCCCTTGCGCAGCAATCGGGTGAGGGCGGAGACCGCCGATCCGTACGTGTAGGGCGGCCGGGCGAGCACATCGTCGGGATGATCCCAGCGCATGGCATCGGCCACGGCGAGGTAGGGCAGCAGTTCCTCGTAGGCCACGGTGAACCGGTCGGTGAGATCGTCGGTGAGAATCGTCCCCGCGCGACCGCGATCGAAGGCGTGGCAACCCAGGCAGCGGGCATTCAGGATCGGCTGGATGTCGCGCAGGAAGCTCAGCGGCCGCGTGCCCCAGGGCGGCGGCTCGGGCGCGGCGGGGGGACGGGCAAAGGCCGTGGAACGGCGCACCAGCGGGGCCGAGAGCCGGGACTCGTGGCATCCGGTGCAGGACCGGTTCTCGCCCGGCTTGAGACAGACCACGCTGCGCATCCGCTGGATCTCCAGCCCCTCCCCGTCGAGCGCCTCGAAATACACGTTGCGGTTCGCGGGCACGGTGAAATGCGCCGATCCATCCGGATCGACGGGCACGACGCCGAGCACCCGTTTGACCGTGTAGATCGAGGTGCCCGACGTGCAGACCACCCCGCCCTCATGCACGCCCTTGCGCGGCATGTCCTCGAGGATGCGCAGGCCTTTCACCTGTCCCCGCGGCACGCCGGGCAGGCCGACGTGCGCGTCCTGAACCATCAACGTGGCCGTGGCCGCGGTGGAATCGGTGTCGCCGGGCGCAGGGGGCAGGACGTGCGGACGGGGGCGCGGCGTCAGCGGGACGGGCTCCGCGCACGCAATGTCCGGATCGCGGTAGACGAGGCCGAGGTTGCCATGCCGGTCGCCGACGTACAGCGCCCAGCTCCACTCCAGCCACGGCACGACCGTCGGCGTGAACGAACACAGGTAGATGTCCTCCTCCAGCGGCCAGGGGTCGCTGTACCAGCCGAAACGGCTGTCCTCGGCCTTCTCGCCGATCACCGGGATGCGGGGAGTCAGCAGCGTAACGGCCTCCGGTCCGTCCACCGCGCGGGCGCGGTCGATGAGCCCCACGGCACCGTGCGTCTGCCCGTGGTGCCCCGTGAACAGGGCCATGATCTTGCCGCTGCCCGCGACCGGCCGCGGGAACTGCACGACGTTCGGCCGGATCGTCGCGTTGCCGTAGTACGGGCTCATCATGGTCCCGTCCGGAAAGATCGTAAACGGATGGTGCAGGGAGGTCACGGACCGCTCGTTGTACTCCCACCGGCTGTACAGGATGCGGCCGTCGGGCAGGAGGGTCGGACAGAAATCGTTGAACACGTTGAAGCTGAGCTGCCGCACCGCGCTCCCGTCGGCCTCCATGACGTGCAGGTTCGGGGCGTGGCGCGCGTCGCCGCACATCGCGAAATGCTCCGAGCGGTCGGAGGTGAATCCGATCTGGCCGTTGGGGAGGTAGAAGGGCTCGGCGTCGTTCTTGGGGCCGGAGGTGAGCCGCCGCAGACCGCGTCCGTCGACGCCCGCCTCGTACAGGTCGTAGCTCTGACCGCCGTCCCAGTCGTCGTTGCCGTTGCCGAAGGCGAACAGGAAGCGGGTGGCGTCCCAGTGCAGGCACAGGTCGCGGTAGATCCCCTCGCCCAGCGAGTTCACCACCGGCGTGACCGTCCCGTCAGGCCGGACGGGGGCGAGCCGGCAGATGTCGCCGCCCGGCCGGTTGCGCAGGTGATGCGCATCCATCCACGGCTGTTCCGAGTCGAACGGCTTTCGCCGGACAAACAGCAGGGCCTCGCATCCGATCCGTGCCAGGAGAAGCCGGTCGCGCAGCGCGCTGGCGTCCAGGAAGAGCGCCCTCCATGCCGCACCGGCGTCGGCCGCGTCCGGGCGCCACGCCGCGAGACGCGCCTCCAAACCGGCCAGGGCCTTGCGGCCGTCCTCGTTCGGCCGGTCGGCCAGGATCTGGCGGATGCCCGTCACGATCGGCGATACCTGTTCCACGTGGACCAGCAGCGGAATCCGCCAGTCTCCGCCATCGGCCTCCAGGTGCAGAAGCAGGAAGGCGCCGCCCTCCCGCGCCAGGTCCACCGCGAACGGCACGGTCGCCACGGCGCCGGGGGCGAGGGAAACGCGGCGGGCCAGGACGGCCGCTCCGGCCTCGGGCTGGCGCACCTCGAGCTGAAGGGCGATCTCCAGCGGCGCTTCGGAGACGTTGCGGAGGGCGACCCCTGCCTGATTCGCGCCGCGATGCCAGGCGGGCCGCGTCGCCCATTCGAACCGGAAGGGCGCCGGGACCGGATGAAACATGCCCAGCGCATCGAAACGCCGGTGGTAGGCGTGGTACCAGCGATCCTTGGCCCCGCCGCCGGGATGCCAGTAGCCGATCACCCGCTCCCCCGGCTTCACGCGCGTGGTCCGCGCCGCCTCGCCAACCCTCTCGCGGCTCTCGACCCTCACGGCGGAGCCCTCGACGCGCAGGGAGGTCGAGCGGCCGGCGTCGCGCGCGGGAATCAGCGACTCGGGCACCGGATTCGGCCAGGCCGCGGCGGTCCCGTCGCGCGGCACAGGGAACGCGAGAAGGCGCTCCGCCTCCGCCGCGGCGGGCGCCCACGCATCCAGCGCCGCCTCCCAGTCCCGGATGGCCGCCAACGACTCGCGCAGATACCAATCCTCCACCGCCGCCGGCGGCGCACCCGACGCCCACGCCGCGCAACACGCGCCGGCCACGAGGGCCGAAACGAGGCCCGAAACCGCGGTTCTTCGCAATTCGATCTTCATGCCCCACGTCGAGTGCCATCGAGGTCGGGATCGGGAGCGGACTGTGCTTCGGAGCCCTGCCCCTGGATTCCGATCGCCATCCATCGGCATGCGGCAGGCGCACCGTGCTCGCTGCCGAGAACTGACCATCCGCCGACAGGCTTTCCTGAGCCCTCGCGCCACCGCGCCGCCAGTATCGAATCGCGGCGCGGGTCGGGTCAAGCCCATGGTCGCACGGAGGAACGGACAGACTGGAGTGGGCGCATGGAACGGCCAGGACCGTTGGGTTGCGGCTCGCCGCCTCAGTACTCCCGAGCCGTAACGACGTTCTTCGTTCTCCGCAAGGGTTCTCCGTTGCGAAGGGCGGCGGAGCAATCTCAGAAGGCGGCGCGGTGGCACGGAGGAACGGACAGGCTGGAGTGAGCGCATCGAACGGCCAGGGCCGTTGGGTTGCGGCTCGCCGCCTTAGGCAGGTGGCGCCCCTTGTGCCATGTTGATCCCGATCCCGATCGCGATCCCGACTTCGATCCGGACGCCTCAGGGGACCGGGTAGATGCGATAGTACCGCTGCGTGCACGCCGCGCCCGCCGCGTCCTGCGCATCGGCCGTCATGCCCGTGGCGGTGATGTCCGGAACGATGTTCGACCAGGCGGGGTTGGTCATCCGCGACGAGAACTGGACCCGATACACCGCGCCGCTGACCGATTCCCACCTCAGCCGGGAGACGGCGCCCGAGAGCGTCAGCCGGACGAAACGGGGCGGCGTGAACTCGAACGCGCCCATGTCCACGACGCGGGTCCCGTTCGCGTCGCCGTCGGCGGGTCGCGGCCGGCCGTCGAAGTCCAGCGCGGGCGCGCCCGTCGGCGTGCCCCGGTCGATGGCGGGCGAGCCAGGCTTGAGGCGGTAGCTGGCCGCCGCCGCGGAGACGAACCGCGGCGACCCCGTGACGGGGGAGGAGCCGGTGATTTCGACGAAGTCACCGTCGACGTAGCCCTGGAACTCGTCGATGAGGTTGTGCGATGTCGCGAGATTCGTGCCGATCGTCGTGACCGCGCCGATCTGCCAGTTCAGGTTATCGCTGCACAGGTTGTTGCGGATCGAGATGTTGCGGTTCGAGGGGTTCTGGCTGCTGACCGCGATGCCCCCGCCCCATGAACCCCCGTGGCCGTTGCCGACCACGGTGTTGTTGCAGAGGACGATGTCGCGATGCGGCCCGTCGGCCCCAATCTGTGCAACTTCGATGCCGATGTAGCGGTTCGAGTAGAGGAGGTTGTTGAACACGCGCACGTCGCGCACGAGGCCGCCGACTTCGGACGCCAGGACCACCCCGTTCATGCAGTCGTGGACGACGTTGGCGCTGACCTCGACGTTGGTCAGGGTCGAGGCCTCGGCGTCGACATAGATACCCAGGCGGTAGAGACCATGCACGACGTTGCTCTGCACGCGACCGCTCCGACAGGCGTCCTTGATGCAGATGCCCTCGCCCCCATTCCCGGTCTCGATGGGCCGCTCCGACACCCGGTTGCCGCGCACGTCGAAGTTCCACGTTCCAGATACGGTGATGCATTCCTGCAGGGCGCCGTCGCCCTGGCACGCCCACCGGACCTGGTTGCTTTCGATGACGACATTCGTGCAGTTCCACGCGGCGATGCCCGACGACCACGTGTTGGAGGTCCCGTTGCATCGCAGCACGATGTCGCCGGCCTGCTCGGCCAGAATGCCGGCGTACGCGGATCGCACGATGCGGAAGCCCTCGACGCGAATGAAGCGTCGTTCGTACAGGCTGAAGACGCCTCCCCAGAACCACTCCGGCGCCACGCCCTGGCCGTCCAGCGTTGGCGTTTCGTTCGAGTAGGCGGCGTAGGTGATCCACCGGTTAGAGGATCCGCTGTTCTCCGGAACCACCTCGCCCGTGTACACGCCTCCGCGCACGTACACGGTGTCGCCGGCCACGAGCGTCCGGGCCGCCTTCTGCGGGGTGCGCCACGGCGCCTCGAAGGCGCCCGACGCCTCGTCGTTTCCGTTGGTCGCCACGTAGTACACGGCGGCGCGCCCCGTGGCGACACCCACCGTCAGCGCCGCGGCCGCGACACCCACAACCGATGATCGCGATCTCATGCGCACACCCTCCCGCCGGACGTTTCCGGCAAACGCCATCGCGATGGCGGGATGATAGCGCCGCCGTACGCGAGAGGTCAACGTCGAGGATCAGGCGCGGACTGTGGTCGCGCACACGCGCGCATGAAGTCGTCCGGCACCGCCCAACCGGGTCGGATGGAGCTCCGCACGGGGGCCATCCCGCGCGGAACCGGATCTCGATCGCGTCGGATGCGCCGGCCCTGACCGGTCAGCCTCCCCGCCTCACGGCACGACGACGGCGCGGTACACGCGCTGCGACGGCCCCATGGCATCGCTGAAGGGAACGACAGCGCCCGCGGCGCGGTTGGACATGAGAGGGATCCACGTGGCCGACAGGATCCCCTCCTTGAACTCGATGCCGTACAGATGGCCCGGAACCGCGCGCACGCCGAGATCGATCTGCAGGGACCCCGCCTCGATGCTGCTGAAGTCCGGCGTCTGCGCCTCGCCCAGGCGATTGGCCGCCCGTGGCGTCCAGTTGGTCATCTGGTGGAACGTGTTGGTGTCGCCATCGGGGTAAAGGCCCTGGCTGACATTCTGCGCCTGAGGCCCGAAGGCGAACCCGTGCTGCCGCACGCCCTCCGGCGAGAAGAGCCCCAGGGAATCCCCGCCGCCGCCCAGCTTGAACGTGGCATGCAGGTCGCTGCCCATGCCATTCTGCAGCGAATTCTCGTCCGCCCACACCAGCAGGAAGCCGTGGCCGTCGATGACCGTGTTCGAGGGGATCTGCCACCCCATCGGGTCTCCGAGATCGTCCGTGAGCCAGTAACCCGAAAGGTCCACCGGATCGGCGTTCGGATTGTACAGCTCGAACCAGTCCTGGAAGAGCCCGTCCGCCGCGTCCGGGTAGCCGCCGGGCCCCGCGTTGTCCGCCATCCACTCGTTGATGACGACGGGGAGCGGCGCGGGGGCGCCGAAGTTCGTGACCGTGATCGCGTCAAGCGCGCCGGGCACCGAGCCCCCGTGCATGTCCATGCCCTGGAGGACCAGCGGGTTGACGTATCCGGTGAGCGGAACCGTCACCGTCCAGTTCGTCACCGAGGTCCACGTGACAGGGTAGACCACGCCGTTGACCGCGACGGTATGAACGGTGATGGGTCCCGATCCGCCGATGGTCACATGATCGTTGGTGACGCCGAAGCCGTTGCCGTTGTTGTTGGTGATGGCGAACGGTGTCGTGATCGGCAGCCGGCTCCGGACGTACGCCGCCCGCTGGGCCAGGTACGTCACCGCGCCGCCCCAGTCCTGCCCGACCATCGGGGCGTAGCGCTGCGCCCAGCCGTTCATGTAGGCGGAGTTCCCCGTGATGCCCGAGAGATCGTACAAATGGCCGTAATACGCATGGAGGTTCGCCGGACGGTAGATCAGCTTGGACGTGTTGGCCGAGCCCGTTCCCGGAAACGGCGTGCTGGTGATGTCCGTATTGAAGGCATAGTCAAGGTCCCACAGGAATGCCATGGCCTTCCCGTCCTCGGGACGGAAATAGATGACAAGGTTGTGGGAGTTTCCATACGTGTAGATATCGCCCGCCCCGATGAGGCTGATGAACGCGACGACGCGCATCCACTCGTTGACGTCCATCAGCTGGCTCATCTGGGCGTCGAGCGCCGCGCCGCTCAGGCTGAACGCCTTCGCCAGCGCCACCATCGGGGCGTAGTGGTTCCGGGCCGTGTGATTCTCCTTGAGCAAGACCCACCGGTAGGCCTCCGGGTCGTTGCCCAGGTCCTTGAGGTCCGTGCCGAGGACATCGTCGGGCTGCGGGAGCTTCGGTGATTCAACGTCGCCGGGCACGAAGGTGGTCGATGGATAGTAGATCAGCTCCAGCTTGAACAGCTCGCCGTCGCCGCCATCCTGGAACTGCGAATCGAGGAACTCGTCGCCGTACTTGGCCAGGATGAGGAGGCCCGTCCCGTCGTCCTGAACCCGCGGGGCGTAGAACTGGCAGAGGTCGTCGTACATCCCGGGCAGACCGCCCGCCTTGTTGACGGCGTGCTTGAGCAGGATCTCGTTCTGGTCCCCTCCGGGATTGGCGCCCGGGTAGCCGCCGGAACGGTCGACCGTGAAGCCGTCGAGCGCGCCGCGGTAGAGCTGGTCCGACGGCAGCCGCACGGTGAAGCCCACGCGGGAGGAGTCGTCCCGGCCCCGCTCGCTGCCCTGCAGGTGCACGACGGCGTCGTAGGCCACGGTCCGCTCGTCCATGATGACCGTGCACGGCATCCGCTCGTTGCTCATGACGTTGGTGCTGGCGTGCAGGAGTTCCACGTCCGCCGGCGTCATGACCACGCGGATGGCGCGGAGCCCCGGCATCCGCCCGGCTCCGTCCGCCACCTTGTAGAGCGCACGGGAGTTCGTTCCCGCCGGCGGGCAGCAGGCCACCGCGCCGATTCCGTCCTGCGCCTCGACGTAGAACTGAACGACGCTGCCCGCCGGCTGGCCCGGGATGCCGGCCTCCAGGATCGTGCCGCCGCCGGTCGCCGGGTCGGCAACCATCGGCTCGCTCTGCCACGCGCCGCCGTTGACGGAGTAGCGCAGCGTCGCGGACGCCACCCCATCCGGATCTGAAGCCTCGACCGACACCCCCACCGGTTCGCCGTTGGCCGGCACGGGAGGGGAATGCCGCAGGCCGCTGAAGGTCGGCCCCGTGTGGGCCACGTACCGCGAGTTCTGCGCGCCCGGCGTGCCGGTCAGCGCCGGCGCCGCGATCTCGGTGGTCCGCGCCAGCCGGTTGAAGTAGAGCCGGGTGTTGAGCCGGTTGCATCCGGCGACCCATTTCGCGCGGAAGGAAATCTCGTACGTCCGCCCGTTGGTGACCGCTGCGCCGTTCGCCAGCGTGGTCTCGGCGTGGTTGTGCATGTGCTCGGTCTCGCCGTCGGACACGAGTCGCAGCACGTGGTTCGCCCCGTTGTCCGGGTCGGCGATCACCTCGCTGTGGCGGTGATTGCCGAGAAGTCGCCACGCATTCGCCCCGGTCTCGAAGGTGCTGTTCTGGAGGATCTGCCGCGCGGCGCCGGAGGGCGACTCGACCACGCGAACGTCGTCCAGCAGCACCTCCCCCTCGTCCAGGAGTCCGAGCACGAACTCCCTCCAGAGCGTCGGGCTGGCGGCGGGGTCGGTGACGGCCGTGCCGCTGTAGGTATAGGTCTGCCAGGCCGTCTTCGCGCGATCGTCGCTGGCCGCCCACGCCTCGGGCTCCGCGTTGTCGGCCCGCGGATCGCGAAGCTCCAGTGTCGCCCCCAGCCCGTCGGCCTGGGAGGGCCAGGGCGACCGATCCCGGTAGTGCACGCGGTCCGCGAGATTGCCGGCCGCGTCGGCCGGCGCCCCCGCGTGGTCGAAGAGCTCGATCAGCTCACCGGCCTTGGAGAGGCGGTTGGTGAAATCGCCCACGATGTCGATGCCCGGATAGAGGCCCCGCAGATGGTCGGCGTTCTTCGCCACGACCAGGTACTGGCCGGAGGCCAGCGTCCGTCCCGCCTCAAACCGGTAGACCGTCTCGCCGTCGACGTCGATCCGCCAGCCCGTCAGATCCACCGTCCCGGTCCCGCGGTTGTACACCTCGATCCACTGCTCCGGCGAGTTGGTCACCGCCCCCATCGGGTCGCGCGGATGGTACTGGATCTCGTTGATCACGATCTCGTCGTGGAAGGAGACCCAGTTCGTCGCGCCCGGCGTGGATTCGGTCGGATGGCACCAGGGGCCCGTCCCCTCCGGCCAGCGCGCCCGCGGATACCGCTTGGCCACCGTCGCGTCGACCACCGCCGCCATGCCCGGCAGGTAGAGCACGAGGAGGTCGCCCGGGTCCGCCCCGTAGCCGAGCTCGTCCCGGTGGATCATGACACGGCCGCCGGGAGGAACCGTCTGCGACGGGATCACATACTCGCGATCGGGCTCGCCGAATCGCTTGAACACGTAGTTGGTCAGGACGATGTCCACGGACCCGTAGTTCAGGATCTCCGTCCAGAAGACCTGGTTGGTGACCGAAGGCAGTTCGTTGAACGCCAGCGTCGGGAGCGGCGGCGAGAGCCCGTTCGTCACGGTCACCAGCATCTCGGCGCCGAAGAGGACGTCGTTGGTCCCGCCCTCGGCCTGGTGAAGCTCCACGGCCAGGACGTTGGTGCCGGTGACCAGGGAGGACGCGGACAGCGTGTAGGGACCGGAGAAACCCGCGTTGCCGGTGTTGGTGGTGGCGCAGGTCGTGTTCGACACGGCGCCCTCCGGCATGTTCAGCCGCAGGATCTCGGCGCCGTTCAGGTAGAAGACGGCGCCGTCGTCGACGACCGCGCGCAATTGAAGCGAGGCCGACCAGACCTGGTCGGTGATGACGAAGGAGGTGCGGAAATACTGCGCCACCGGACCCGTCTCCAGCTCCGTGTTCGTCGGGGCCCATTTCATCGCTGTCCCCGCGGCCCGAACGCGGAACCCGGCCGGATTGGCCCCGCTGCCCCCGTTGAGCGTCATGAAGTCCAGCGTGTTCGAGCCGCTGAGGAATCCGTTGCTCAGGACGAAGGGCGAGCTCAGCACGTCGAAGTTCGAGTAGGCGATATTCCGGAGCGCGCCGTTCAGCACGACGTTGGTGAGGGAGTTGTCGGCGCCGACCTGGAGCGAAATCTGAGCGGTCGTGGAATCGAAGCCGGCGAGGTCGAACGTGGTCCGGAACCGATACAGACCCGCCGGCACGTTTCCGAAGCCATTCGAAATGACGCCGATCCAGCGCGAGGCCGTGTCGTTCGCCGCCCACGCCGAGTGGTTGGCCATCACGGTCGCGGCGATCGGCGGCGGCGGCGGCGTACTGTAGGCGGAGGCCGTCAGCACGTAGTGCGGATCCTTGTTGCCCGGCGGCAAGGCCGCGCCGTTGGTGCCGATGCCGCTGCTGTAGAGCGTCGCGATGGCCGCCGACTCGCCCGGCCGCCACCCGCCCGTGCCGCCGAAGAACAGCCCCGCCCCGCTGCTCCATGCGGTGTCGTTGAACGACGCCGTGTTCCAGGCATCGCCGGGGTACGCGCCGTCCGCCCGGTACCGCCACGAGGAATCCAGGAGGACGGTCGAGCGCGTCGCCACGATCGGTTCGGGGAAGTTGGGCCCGCCGGGCGAGCCGCCCATCTGAACGCTCATGCGCCAGTTCGCCGGATCCCCGCTGGCGCCGTCCTCATCGTACTTGGCGAGCGAGGGACCCGCCCCGTCGGGCGCCACCGGCCAGTCGCCCTTCACCCCGTACTCGATCTCGTCCATCAGCCGGTGGTTGTTGTTCCGCAGCTCGATCTTGTCGCCGCCGTTGCCCAGGCGGCCCGCGAAGGGCCCCAGCGCATTCGTCACGCCGGCCGCCGCCGCCAGGTCCGCCGGCGAGATGGCGACCACCAGGTAACCGCCGCCGTCGATGATCGTCCCCTCGGGGAAGACGTAGTCGATGCTGCCCTCGAGGGTCCAGCCCGACAGCTCCATATCGACGGCCATCTGGTTCCGAAGCTCGACCCACTCCAGCGCCGGCTCGTTGATCGCCGGGTGGTACATGATCTCGTTGAACACCACCGTGCAATCCGCGCCCGAAACAGCCATGACCCCCAGATGCACACCCACGACCGCCATCAGTGAACGTATTCTCACGATCAGTTGAATATACCATCAGTCATGGCGGGCGCGAGATTCCGTTTGCCTGTTGGCCGCGGACGCGAACGGAGGGGACGCGCGCGCGGCGGCCCATCCCGACGGCCCCGCCTCACTCCGCACGCAGGGCTTTCCGCGCGGCGGCGAGCTCCCTCCGCTTTCGCAGGTCGACCTCCGGGTACTTCAGGTCGAGGGAGGCGAGGGCGTCGATCACCGCCGCGGCGACAACGATCCGGGTGAACCATTTGTTGTCGGCGGGAACTACATACCACGGCGCGTCAGGGGTCGCCGTGTTCCGGATCATGTCCTCGTACGCCGACATGTACTTCTTCCAGAACGACCGCTCCTCCACGTCGGCGGCCGCAAATTTCCAGTTCTTCTCCGGGTTGTCGATGCGCTCCAGAAACCGCTTCCTCTGCTCGTCCCGCGAGACGTGCAGGAAGAACTTGCGCACCAGCAGACCGTTGCGGCCGAGGTACCGCTCGAAGGCGCGGATGTCCTTGAAGCGCTCCTTCCAGATGCCCTTCCCCATCCGCGAGGGCGGCAGCTTCTGCCGCGCCAGCAGCTCGGGGTGCACCCGCACGACGAGCACCTCCTCGTAGTACGACCGGTTGAAGATGCCGATGCGGCCGCGCTCGGGCAGGTGCCGCTGGCAGCGCCAGAGGAAGTCATGATCCAGCTCCTCCGCGGACGGCGCCTTGAACGACGCCACCTGGCACCCCTGCGGATTGATCCCCGACATCACGTGCTTGATCGCGCCGTCCTTGCCCGCGGCGTCCATGGCCTGGAAGATCAGCAGGATGCCCCACTTGTCCTGCGCGTAGAGCCGGTCCTGAAGGGACGCCAGGACCTGGACGCCCTCCCGGAGCGCCTCCTCCGCCCGGGGCTTGTCCGACTTCCTGAGCTCCCCCGTGTCGCCCGGATCGCTCCGCTTCAGGCGAAACCGCGCGCCGTCATCGATCCGGTAGGGTTCCGACCACCGGCGGGCGGCCTTGATCATCTTGTCTGATTTCATGACCCGATCTCCATGGCCGACAATGCCACATACGAATGGTCCGCCGCCAGCATAGCACACCGGGCTGACGGACGGACAGCCCTCGACACCATTCGCGGAAGGTCTGGCCATCCGCGCGGCCTCGTGG
>CAZSUU010000004.1:0-233545 GCA_964610105.1 uncultured Verrucomicrobiota bacterium
CGCCCTCAACAGCCTACGCGGCTTGATGTCGGGACTAATGTGAGAGGTTTAGTAATTGGTCCACCGCTAGCGTTCTCCGTGAAGAAGACGGTGTCGCCGGAGTTGTCTCGAATCAGGCCGCTGTCGAACCAGCCGAGATGCTTGCCGGAGTAAGACCACACAGAGCCGCCGTCGAGATAGGCAATCGGCTCCCCTGAAAAGAGGTAGATACTACCGTCGTCCTCTACGTACGCTATAGGTTGTCCAGTCTGGTCGCATAGTGTCATGGTCATCTCCCTTCTCTTGCCAACGTTACGGCTGTGCGGACGGGCGAGCCGTCCGCGGGTCGCCCGTACGCACCAGCCGCTTGTTCGCCTCAGATTGTCTTTTCTTTTCTGGATTCATGGGTCTCAAATAGAAACGTCGCAAGAGTTGTTGCAGCGCCGACGGCCAGCCGTGCATGTCGAGGGCTAAGCCCACGAAATGCCCCATCCTTTCCGTGGCCAGTGCCGTATAGATTGCGCAGTTCGGCGATACCTTGCGACACCTGCCCCAAGTTGCTCAATAATCGCTTGATGGCCTCTGCACCTTTTGAACTGTCTGGTATATCCTCCGGCACGAGTTTGAGAACCGCTCGGGCTTCCTTGACCAACCGCGTCACATCCCATCCATCGTCCGCCGTGATGGAGTAGTCGGCCAGTATTGTCTTGCAGGTTGTCTCCACCAATTCCTTTGCCGTTCCTATGGCAAGATCGGGGTCTTCGTCAATGGAGGTGCGTATTCGGTCGATCTGCTGCCTGAGCACTTTGCTGTCCAGTCCCGTTGCGGTTTGCGATAGTTCTTCTACGGTCGGGTTGTGCGCTACGGCGGTCAGATGGCCCCCGGAGAACACAAATCCGTCCCGCTCCAAGCATCGTAGGAGTATTGAGAGCTTCTTCTTGGAATACTCGTCCGTTGATCCGAAAGATGGGTTGTTCACCTTCTCGTCAAGCTCAACAAGGACGTTCTCGAATACGCGAAGGACCTTCTGCACGTCACGCCAGGATGTGAAGTCAACCGCATGGTAATACTGCTCGACCAGTGAACGACGTTCACCGGTTTCGGGTGGTACATATTCACCATCGAAGGGCACGTCGGCGGCGTCGAATTCGTCTGAGATGATCCGAAGCGTAGTACCGACGAAGTACTCGCGGAATTCGAGGCGCGTCTTCTTGCTGATCAAGTCGGGCATAGTTCCTCAAAGGCGAACAGTTATTGGCCCTCAAACATATCGGGGTCGGTCTGTACAGTCGACATCATGTGCCTCAGAGGCTGCCGTGGAAATACGTGACTTAGGACGATTTGTGAGGTCGAGCAGACTATCACTGAAAATGCGATATACCTCACTAGGCCCGTCGAAGGCCCATGTGGCCTGCAACACCCTGCTCAACGACTCCCTTCTCATCCGCCGTCTCGTTCCTCGCGGTCGATACCTTCCCCGCCTTGTGGTGTGGTGGCAGATTATGGCCGCGCGGGTCGGGCGACAAGCGATTTGTGGAGCGCAGGGTCTCGGACGGTCTAGCGCTACCGGTTTGCCGCGTACCCCTTCGGCACCGCATACTTCTTGCCCTTGTTCGCATTCCCCGCCTTCACGTGCTGCGCCGTGCCGATGGCGCTCATGGCGGCGTTCCAAGCCTGGGCAGCCAGATTACCCGCGGGTCCCAAGGCTCGGAAGGCCCCGCTCTGGCCGGTGGTAAGTAGACCGGTGCCGGCGAGGTTGCCGATGGCGTTCAGGCCCTCGCCCGGCTTCGGGGGCGGCGGTTCGTAGTGGTAGTCGAGCCTCCGCTGGCCCGCGGCGCTATGCACGCCGCGCCCCTCCGCCAGCGCCTCCGCCGCTGCCGCGTCGTAGTCGCGCTTGCGCGCGTGCTGCGCCCCGAGTTCAACGTACCGCGGCTGCGCGAGGCCCGCCTCGACCAGCCGCTCCCCCACGTCCGTCCCCGGCCACACGCGTCGCAGACCGGGGATCGCCGCCACCAGCGCCGGGATCGCCTCGACGTACCGCAACTCGCGGCCGTACTTGTCGACATCGACGCCATCCGGACCGCCGGCCCGAATGCGAATGGCCGTGCCGTCCGGCGCGAGGGCCTTGGCGAGCGCCGCCGCCTCCCGCCCCATGTACTCGTCCCGCGAACCCTTCTTGCTTCCGTGCGCGATCTCCGGGGCGTCGATCCCGAGATAGCGCACGGTGCGGCCGTCTTCCAGCCGCAGGGTGTCGCCGTCGCGCTCGACCACCGCTGCCAAGGCCGGGTCCGACGCGATGCGCCCGTAGTCGACGGGCGTCGTGACCGCGTCCTTGAAGCGGCTCGCCTGGTACTTGATCAGCCCCGCCGCGGCCGGCGTGAAGCTGTAGAGCGAGCGGCCGGCCATGTTCCACGGCTTCCGCTCCGCCAGCTTGGCCCGCTCTGCCTCCGCCTGCGCATGATCGAGCGCCCCGCGAGACTCCAGCGCGCCGATCCGCTCGTAGGCCACATCGTACGCCGCCAGGTCGGCCAGGTCCTTCGTGTAGCGCCCGGCGAAATAGCTCCGCGTCTGCTTCTCGACCGGATTCCCCAGCGTTCCGACGGCGAACGCGGCCACCGCCGTGGCGGGCCCCGTCACCGGGTCCGCGTCGAGCGGAAGCTCGAAGGCTTCGCCCCGGTCCCACGCCGCGCGGATCTGGCGCTTGTAGCGGTCGATCTGCGACTGCTCGTAGCCCTCGACGCCGGCGAGGCCGGCGGTGACGACGGCCGGCGCGACCAGCGACTTGAAGCCCTCCCGGAACGAGCCGGCAGCAAACTGCTGCGCCGCCTGCCGCACACCGCCGGTGAGTGCGGGCAGTTCATTCCCAGTGATGCCGGCGAATCGCCATTGCCGCTTCCTGCCACGGCTCGACAGGGGGCCGCGTGACAATGTAGGTGGGGATGCGCTCGCGGGTTATCTTCGCGGACAGGTCGGCCAGGGTGAACCGGGAATCCTCCATCGTGTTGATGAACGGGGACACCAGGCAGAGGGTTCGGACCGGCATGTCGCGGAGAAAAAGGCGTTGGAGAAAGTGCTCCACCGTCTTTTCCGTCACCAGCCGGATGTGCCGGCCCTGTTGTCTCGCGCCCGACGTAATCACTCAGGCACCTCAAGGTCGTCCTGCATGTCGCCATCTCGGGCTGCTCACGACGCTGCTCCCGGCCATGCGTCGTGCCTTGTGGTAACCCGCTCGTGTGGCGAGAGTGTAGGGCGAGGGTCCGATGGAGGCAAACGAAACATGCAGAGAACGAACGGCGGTGCACGCCAAGGAGGTCTATGGGTGAGGAACCCAAGGTAGAAACGCGCACCGCCTACCCGATACTAACCGCCCGCCGCTCCGATGCAGGCGCGCCGGGTTCACACCGCCGGAGTCTGCACGTCGATCCGTCGGAGCGCCTCGATGGCCTTGGCGATGGCGTCCTGCCACGTCTCTGCGGTGGCGGCGGAGAGGATGTCGATGACCGTCTGCGCCGGCTTTTTGGCTGCCACGGGCCCCTCCCCAGTCAGGAGCTTCGGCATGGTGGCGAGGAGGGTCTTCTGGAAGTCCGACCGGCCGGGGCGGAAGTAGTGCTTCAGCACCACATCCACGGTCTGATGCCCCGTGACACGCCGGACGAGTTCCATGGGCACGCCGGCCGACAGGGCGAGGGTGATCCACGTCGTTCGGAGGCTGCGAAAGTCATGGACGCTGGCGCGGCGGAGTCCGATGGCCCGGTCCTGCCTTGCCTCGATGCCGACCGGTCAAGCATTCAGCGGAAATGCCGAAGGAGAAAGAGCCGCCCAAGTTGCTGTCTGGGAGCGATTGGGATGGCGCACCTGGCAGGACTCGAACCTGCAACCCTCTGATCCGAAGTCAGATGCGCTGTCCAATTGCGCCACAGGTGCCCGGATTCTCGCGCCTGAGCCTCTTTCCCAAGGCGGCGAGCCGCAACCCAACGGTCCTAGCCGCTCAATGCTCTCACTCCAATCCGTCCGTTCCTCCGTGCAACCGCGCCGCCTTCTGAGATTGTTCCGCCACCCTTTCCACGGAGGAACCTCACGGAAGAACATCTTACGCATCTGCGTATCATGTCTTGGCGGAACAATCTAGCGCGACCCGGCGCTGCGTTCAAGGAAAACCGCATTGCACGCCCTCTCCGGAGTGCGGCCCGTTGTGCTATGCTGGCGGCCATGAGTTTCGAGTTCGACCGAATCATCGACCGCCGCGGCTCAGACAGTGCGAAATGGGCGGCGGCCGCATGCGAAGACCTCATCCCCATGCCCGTGGCGGACATGGACTTCGCCCCTCCGCCGGCCGTCATCGGCGCATTGCAGCGACGCCTCGAGCATGCGGTCTACGGCTATGCCCATCCTCCGTCCGAGACCCTCGATGCCGTGGTGTTCGCGCTGGAACGGGATTACGGCTGGCGCGTGGATCCATCGTGGATCTTCTTCATGCCCGGCGTGGTGCCCGGCCTCCAGCTCGGCTGCCGGATGATGCCCGCCGACGCGCGGATCATCACGTTCGTTCCCGTGTATCCTCCCTTTCTCTCCCCCAGCGTGCTCAGCGGGCGCGCGCAGGTCCGCGTGCCGCTCGCCGAGACGGCGGACCGGTTTGAGATCGACTATGACCGCCTGGAGCACGACGTCCCCTCCGGGCCGGGCCTGCTGTTGTGGTGCCACCCTCAGAACCCGACCGGCCGTGTGTTCCCGCGTCGGGAACTGGAGCGGGTCGCCGAGTTCTGTCTGCGCCGCGACCTCGTCCTGCTCTCGGACGAGATCCACTGCGACCTGATTCTGCACTCGGAGGAGAGGCACACGCCCACCGCCTCGTTTTCGTCCGACGTGGCCGCTCGCACCATAACGCTGATGGCCCCGAGCAAGACGTACAACATTCCCGGCCTCTGCGCCGCGTTTGCGGTGATCCCCGACGCCGGACTGCGACGCCGTTTCGTCGCCGAGGCGGCGAGTCCGGATCCGCCGGTTAATGTCTTCGGCTATCGCGCCTGTGCCGCCGCGTATCGGGACGGTGCGGAATGGCGGGCTGCGTTGCTGGACTACCTGCGGGCCAACGAACGCGTGGTGCGCGAGGAGATCGAGGCCACCCGCGGCCTGCGCATGCATCCGGTGGAGGCGACATATCTCGCATGGGTCGACGCCCGCGGTCTGGACGTCGAAGATCCCGCGTCGCATTTCAGGCGGTACGGGGTGGAACTCTCGGATGGCCGCGCTTTTGGAGCCCCGAGCTGGGTTCGACTCAACTTCGGCTGTCCGCGCTCCACGCTTCGCGAAGGCCTGCGCCGCGTCCGCGCGGCGGCCGCCGCCGCGCTTGCCGGTTGACGGTCACGCGGGCCTTCTGATAGCGTGGCCGCGCATCGGACGCAGCGGAGAGGTGCCAGAGTGGTTTATTGGGCACGCCTGGAGAGCGTGTTTGCTCCAAAAGGGCAACGGGGGTTCGAATCCCTCCCTCTCCGCCAATCGCCGCGGGATACCGGGTCCACATTGTGGCAGCCGCCCAATGGTGAGACCGGTTTCCGGTCGCGGGCCGAGACCTCGGGCAATCTCTTCTGCCAGTTCCGGCAGGAACCGATCACGGACGGCGTCGGCACAATCGGCCTCGATCGTCTACATCCGCTTCTGCCGCATGGAAACCGACGGCGCGTCGTCCAGTGTGGCTTCATCCCGGCCCCACTGCGCCGGACCGATCGACAGATCCACATCTTCGGAGAAGGGCGGGCGACGGGCGCGAGTCGGCTTCAGCGTTGTCGCGACGGCGACACCGGCGCACGGGTGCGGGTCTCGGAGGCGCGCAGCGGAGCGATGTAGCTGTCGCCGCGGTAGAGGTCGCCGCCCTCGACCTTGACCTCGCCCTCGCGATTGACGACCAGTTTGATCATGGCCGCCTTTCCGCCGTGGAACTTGGTGGAGACGGGCACGCCGTCCGTTTCGAAGACGCTGTGCGTGAAGCGCGTCGGGGCGGACTGATGGAGAATGTGGATGCGGCCGGCGTTGTCGAACTTCACTTGCGGCTCGAACATCCGCACGACGGTGCCGAGGTCATAGACGCCGTAGCAGAGGGACTTCGCCTCGTTGTCCACGCGCAGGAACAGGTACTGGTGCCGCTCGCGGCCGAGGGTTCGCAGGGAGTAGGTCAATTTCGACGGAGGCTTCTCGCTCGTGAGCGCCTGCAGGCGGCGGATTTCCAGTCCCGGCAGCACGTCCAGGTAGTCCCGATTGGAGGCGAACACCTCGTCGTTCCACCGGACGATGGCCGTGACGGTGTACGGCCCCGGCTTGCGGAGCAGGTAGGGCTGCACCAGGTCCGTCTCCACCGTCCGGCTGCCGCGCGCCGGAACGGCCACCTCCTCGGCCAGCACCGGCTTGCCGGTCGCCCTGAGGAGGGTTCCCGGACTCTCCTCGATGTCGAACTGCAGGACCGCCGCGTTCGTCCCGCCGATCACGAGGTCCTGGGGCGTGTCGTTCTGGATCGTCACCGCCACCACGGCCGGCTCCATGTCGAGGACGCTGGCGTGGGCCAGCCTGATCCGCAGCGAGACCTGGGCCGGCGCCGCGAGGGCGGCGCAGAGGGCGCACAGGAGGGCGAAGACGAGACGGCGGGTACGCATGACGTTCTCCTCAGCGGCCCTGGGCCAGTCGAAGGGCCAGCCGTTCCGGAAGCCCGGCTCGCTGGATCTTCTTCTGGGCGGCCGCAATGTCGTATTCCAAGCGGTGCAGCTCGACCTCGTTCGAGGCGAGGTCATAGGTGACATAGGCGCACCGGGGATCGCCGTCACGCGGCTGCCCGACGCTGCCCACGTTGATGAAGTACTTCCTTCCCAGGCTGATCTTGATCTTCGAGTACAGGCCGAACTTCACGTCCGACGTCTTCTCGAAGGCGAGGGGGACGTGCGTGTGGCCGAAGAAGCACAGGGCGGTGGGCTGGTAGCTGAAATTCGCCTCCGCCTCGAACTTGTCGAAGACATACCCCCACATCTCCGGCGTATCGAGGGTGCTGTGCACGATCGTGAAGAACTCGACCGGCATGGCGTAGGGAAGCCCGCGGAGGAAATCCACATCCGCGGCGGAGAGCTGGCTGCGCGTCCATCCGACGACATCGGCCGCCAGCGGGTGAAACCCATCCAGCTTCTCCTCGAAGGCGCAGTAGTGGTCGTGATTGCCGCGCACGCAGGCACAGCGCAGGTCGCGGACCAAGTCCAGGCATTCGCGCGGGTTGGCGTTGTAGCCGACGATATCGCCGACGCAGGCGTAGTTCGTGACGCCGCGCGCGCGCGCGTCGGCGAGAACCACCTGGAGGGCCTCCAGATTGGAATGAACGTCGCCAAGAATCGCGTACTTGCCATTCCTGCGACCCGCTCTGATCGTGCGATCATGCATGCCGCGTCACCCTGCAATCCCAAAGCCCTTAAGCCCCTCCGTCACCCGTGTCCATTCGACATGTTCAGACGTTATGAATCTGCCCACCCGAGACGTGCGGATCGCTTCCAGCAGCGAGCGCAGCTCGGTTTCCTCGCCCTCCGCCACCAGGCGGACCGTCCCATCGGACTCGTTGCGCACCCACCCGGCCACCGGCCGCCGGGATGCCAAGTCGCACACGACGAAGCGGAACCCGACTCCCTGCACATGCCCGCCGTACAGCACCGTCATGCCGCTCGTCATATCTCTCGCGCCCCGCTTCGCCGGGTGCAGAACACGCGGAGTTTAGTGAAGTTGGCGTGACAGAGCCAGCGGTTTCTGGAGAAAGGTGACGCGTTTCTTCGTCTCCGGCGGCGGACCGGCGTTCCGCATCCCCGTCAGCGCAGCAACTGCGCCGCCAGGGCGAGGTCGTCCGCCGTGCGGATGCGGAGGTTAAGGCGGTCGGGAACGGCCATGCGAACGGGTGTCGGCAGCCGTTCGACCAGCTCCGATTCCTCTTCGCAGGCCAGATGCTTGCGTCCGGCCAGCTGCAGGGCCTTGACCAGGATCTCGCGGGGAAACGCCTGGGGGGACTGGGCCACCCACAGGTCGCCCCCCTGCCACGTCTGCTTCACCTGGCCGCTCTTGTGGCCGATCTTGGCGACGTCCTTGAGCGGCGTCGCGATGATGCCGCCCCCACCGCGTCGCGCCAATGCGACGGCGGCCGAGATCATGCCGCTGGTCACGCAGGGAAACGAGACCTCCTGGATCGCGACCACGCCGACGTCTTCCTCCCCCATGTACTCCAGCGCGGCGTCGATATTCGCGCGCCGGCTCGCCTGTCCCGGAACGACGGAACGGAGCTTCCCGCAACCGAAGCGAACCGAAAGGGCGTTGACCATCTCCATCCGCTCGCGCGAGGCCACCACGACGACCCCCTCGATCTCACGGCACTCTTCGAAGGCCCGGAGGACGTGGGCCAGCACCGGACGGCTGCCTACGCCCAGAAACGCTACCTCGGCCCCCGTGGCAAGTTCCTGGCTCTTCCCGGTCGCCAGCACCAGACCCCATGCACTATGCGTCATTCCCACCACCTCCGAAACTGCCACGCAGCTTCGGGCGCCCGCTCTCCCTCTGGCGCACACAATCGCTTCGCAGCGCTCGTATTGTGATGACCAAAGACGCGCGCGTCAAGTCGGCGATCGGATTCTGATACGATTATCGCCCGATCAGAAGGCCTGTCAGCGCCGCTCGCCACCAAGTCCAGCGCAGCCTCCGCAGCTCTTCGTCCTTGGCCGATTCACAGACCATATGATTCCATGATCTACGTATCCAATCGAGGCTGCCTGGCACCCAGTGGCGGGCGATCTTCCGAGTCCATTCGCGTCGTTCTTCCGGACGGATGCTGCGCAGGAGGGCCGCGAAGCCGGGAAGGATATCGGCGAGGAGGGCCGTCTCCGCGTTCATGTATTCATACGTTGTGTACTTACTTTCCCAGAACGACTTATGACGATCAAAGAAGCGCAGGAAGCCGTCATGTTCGCCGAGTCTCAACAGGGCGGTGGCGGCATGCACGGAGAGGAAACGGGCCGTATGATCGTGGGGCAGCCGTTCGAGCGCGCGGGTTGCAGCGTCCCGGATTTCGATCAAGTCGCCCGGATGACGTCCGCGAATGGACAGCACATGGTTGCACGCGATCCACATGCTGACTCCCGCGCGGTCCGCCCAGCCGGCGAGGTAGACGCGGGCCTTTCGGCGGTTGACGGCCAGGAGAGCGTGTCCGATTTGTTGCCATGACTCCACCCAGGGTTCGCAGCGCTCCGGGTGGCGGCGCCAGTACCGGACGGCGAGGTCCTGGTAGCCCAGATCGTCGAGCCGGTGGAACACGGCGGCGCGGTGCCGGCCGTCGGCCCAGGCCGTGGCATCGAGAACCCGCAGCAGGCGCCGCAGACCCCGCCCGCCGGGACCCGGCACCCTCCGAGCGACCCAGTCCGCCCGCCCCCGCCGCGGCTCCAGACCCGCATAGTACGCGGTCAACGCCTCGATAACCGCGACCGCGAACCGGCCGCCCTGCTCCATCGCGGACCGCAGCCGCCTGGCGAGGAGATCCGCCCACATGGCGTTGCGACGGCGGAAAAGCGAGAAGACCTCGGCCGCCGGCCACCGGTCGCCATCCCCGCAATGGGACCACACGTCCATCGCGAGGGCCGCCATCGCCTCGTATTCCCCGCCGGCGCCCATCTGCCGGAGCTGGCGGACCAGGATGTAGGGATCCTCCGGAGCGCGCTTCCGGATGAGATCTAACACCATCCCGCACTCCTGCTCCCGCCGATCGTCCCAGAGTGCATCGCTGCGCCGGAGGTGGAGGGGCACATGGTCGGGGAAATCGGCCAGCAGTCTGCTCCATTCCTCGTCGATGCCCTCCGGCCGCGGCTGTACCGCCGCGCACAGCGCCAGTCTTCGGGTCCGGAATTCCGGATGGTGGGCGAGAGCCGGCGGGCATTCCTTGAACAGGCGGAGCACGACGCCATCGTCGCGACTCGTCTCCATCCATTCCAGAAGCGTGTACCATCCCCACGCGTACCATGGCGCGGCGCCGAGCGCCTGCTCCATGGCGGTCAGGGCGGCGCCGGTCTCCCCCTTCTCGCGCAGGATCCAGGCCTCACGGCCCGTGGCCGGCGAGGGGTCGGCCAGCAGCGGCCGGATGGCGCGGACAACGCCGAGCGCTTCGTCGAAACGGCGCCGGCCGGTCAGCCAGACCGCGAAGCCATCGGCCGCCACGAACAACCGCGCATGGAGCGACAGGGCCCGCCGCCAGGCCTGCTCGATGTCCGGCGCCGGCGCCCGGGCCGGGCATCGTTCGCCCGCCTGCGCGACGAGATGCCACCGGTACGCGCATTCCGGCATGGCCGCGGCGGCCTCCCGCGCGGCCTCCCAGGACTCCTCGGGGCGGCCGGCCCTCCCCAGCAGGTCGATGAGCGCCTCCCAGAGCGCATCGATCCCCGGCATGAGGGCCAGCGCCCGGCGCAACACGGCCGCCGCGGCCTCCGTCTCCCCCTGTCGCTCCAGGAACCCGGCATACGCCGTCCATCCCTCCATGGCGTCGGGCGCGCGTTCCGTCGCCTGTTGCAGGGCCGCGCGAGCGTCCGCGATGCGCCCCGCGCGTTCCAGGGCCAACGCCCGCTGGACGGCGATGAAGGGTGTCGCGGGGTATCTCCAGCCCGCCTCCTCCCACACCGCCAGCGCATCGGCCTCGCGTCCGAGCAGGCGATAGGCGTGCGCGAGCGACAGGCGCAAGTCGTTGTGCAGCGGGAAGCGGCGGACGGCCGTCTCCGCGAAGGAGGCGACGCGGGCGGCATCGGAGCGCCCCTGCCCATACTCCAGGAGCAGGTCGGCGCGGGCCTCGATGACCTCGGGATCGGCGGGGCGGGCGGCCGCCAGGCGCTCCACCATGACCTCGGCCTCCGCCGTTCCAAGCCGCGCCGCCACGCCGAAGGCGAGTTCCCGCGCCGGGTGGAGCGGACCGTTGATCCGCAGCAGGTGCGATTCGAGCCGGCCGAGGGTGCGCCGCTGCTCCGCCTCCGGCCGGCCCGCCGCCATGCGCCACGCCGTCCGATACGCGGACATCGCCGACGGATCGACGTCCAACGCCTGGAACACAGTCTCGATCGCATCGGGAAGGCGGCCCTGCAGTTCCAGGGCGCGGGCCTCGACATAGAGGGTGGCCGGAGCCCGCGGGCCCGTTCGCCGGCATTCGTCCAGGATCTTCGCCCACCCCTCCGCGCCGGCGGCCACGGCGGAGGGCGGAGCCCGCTCCAGATGGTCGATCTCGAGGATCGCCCGTTCGCGCCAGGCCCACCCGTCGTCGGGATTGCGCCCCACCCGCCGGTCCAGCAGGCGGGTGTCCTCATCCTCGAAACCGGCCCGCTGGAGCTCCTGGTGACAGAGGTACTCGAGTCCCTCGTGACCCGGCTGCGCGGCGCACCACGCGCGCGCCTGTTCGAGGGCGGCCGCGTGTCCGTCCCGCGCGGCCACCAGATCCAGCAGCCTGCGCCTGACGGCCATGGCGCGAGGAGCCTCTTCGACCCACTGGCGACAGAGCTCGAGCGCCGCGGCGATGTCGCCGGCCGACTGGTGCAGCGAGACCGCGGCCTCGATGTAGTGTGCCCGATGCGTCGTGTGTCGGAGGCGCTCCACATCCTGCTTCGCCCTCTCGTGTTCGCCCAGCCGGAGGCGCAGCGAGATCCCGAAACCGAGGAGGGCCGGGTCTTCGCCCTGCCGCCGCTCGGCCTCCGCCAGCGCCTCCAGCGCCTCGGCGGGCCAGCCATACTCCTCCAGCGCCTCGATCCACGTGACCCAGACGCCCGCCGAGCGCGGACGCGCGCCGAGCGCGCGGGCCCGTTGCTCCAGGGCAGCCAATCCCCCGGCTTCGCGGCCCGCCATTCGCAGCGCGTCGGAGTGCGTCCGCGCATAGTGGTCCGAGGCCGGCTCGATGCACGCGGCGAGGCGGAGAGGCAGAAGGCTCTCGGCGGTCCGCGACGCCGAGAGCTCCAGGTCGCCGAGGTCGTGGTAGGCCTCGGCGCAGGCCGGGGCCCGCCGGATGGCCTCCCCCAGCAGCCGTCGGGCCCGGGGCCAACCGGAAGCCGACTGGCGGAGGGTGTCGGCGTACTGGCACAGATAGGTCACGGGGGGATGGCGCCAATGTCTCTCCGCGTCGATGCCCGGCCTCAGACCGCGCTCGACGATGTCTTTCAACTGGTCGCGCAACAGCGTGGTGTTGTCCACGGCGCGGCTGGCTTCCATCAGCGCCCGGCGCAGGCGGAGGCAATCGGGGTGCTCCCGCGTCATCGACTGCAGCGCCGGCAGCGCGCGGCCGGGCTGGCCCGCGCTGATCTGCACCCGGGCCTGGAGATACCGCGTCACCGGATGGGCGGGTCGGGCCGCCGCCTCCTCGTGCACGATCGGGCGCTCCGCGGACAGCCCCACCAGGTCGGAGGCCCGGCGGTGGCGGTTGAGGGCGGCCGCGGGCGCCGACTCCTCCGGCGGGACGAGCGCGTCCATCTCGGCCGCGCGGGCGGGCGGCGCGAGGGCGAGACAGTCGGCGCCGAGAGGCGACTGGTCATCCGACACGTGGTCGATCAGCCACTCCCCCAGTCGCAGGTCCGCCGGATCGTGGACGATGAGCAGGCCCGCGGCCTCGTCGAGCCCGACGGCCGCCACGGCGTGGGCGGAATCCTCGGCCTCCAGCGCCACCACGAACGGGTGGCCGGCCTTCAGGAGCCGCCGCGCCGTGTCGGCCCCGTAGAGAAAAGGCCGCGCCGTCCATCCCTGCTTCACGAGCCACTCGCAGGCCGCCCACATCGGCGTGCCACCGAACGTCATCTCCGACGCCAGCCGGGCGCCGTCCCATTGCGCGCCGTAGGCGGCGGCGACCGCGGCCACGCTGGCCGGCAGGCAGGCCTGGTGGGTCTGCACGGTGCGGGCATGGGGCAGGATCACCCGGCGGCCCGCCGGGTTCCGCTCCCGGTTGGCCAGGATGGCGCGGTAGAACGGAAGCGGGATCTCGCGGGCGAACCGCTCGACCGCGACCCAGTCGTCCTGTTGCTGCGCGGCGTCGATCCGCGCCCGCGCGATGGACCAGGTCGTCGCGCGATCCGCCAGCGGCGCCTGCCCGGTCAGCCGTTCCGCGAGGGCGCGGGCGCGGTCCGCCCACCTCCTCCGTCCCGCGCCCGCCTCGCGCTCGGCCAGGGCGCAGAGATACCAGACCGCGATCATCGAGGTTTCGACCGACTGGCCGGTTTCCGCCGCCGAGCCCAGCCGGGACGCCACCTCCTCGAGCTTCCCGAGCCTGGCCAGCGCGGCCCCGAGGCTGGACGCCGCAAAGGGCGCTCCCGACGACATCCGCCAGGACGTCTCCGCCGCCTCGAGGGCGGCCTCCCACTTGTCCTCCAGCCGCAGCACGTTGGACCGGCACGCGCTGATCCACGCGCGTTCGACCCGCCGGTCTTCCGCCAGCGCCAGGCACCGGTGGGCCTCCCCGAAATCGCGCACGCAGGCCCACAGCTCCGCCTGCGACGCCAGCCACGAGGCATCCATCGCCGGATCCCCCGGGATCGCCTCCGTCACCGCCTCGCCCTCGCGCAAGAGCGAGAGCAGATCCAATCCGAGGCGGCCGGCATGGCGGGCGAAGTACCGGACCTGGGGATGCTCCGGGGCCCGCCGCCGCGCCTCGCGAAACAGCGCGCGGGAGAGTTTCCCGCTTCCCAGCCGGGCCGCCAGACGGCCGGCCAGGACCAGATCCTCGACCTCCAGCGAGCGTACCGCGTCGGGGCGCGACCAATACGGGCGGGTGAGCCCATACGCGTCGACGAAGCGGTTGGCATCGTACAGGGCCTGCACGGCCGCCCGGTCGATGCCCAGTCTCTCTCCGGCGTCTTGCACGGCCTGGCGTGAAATCTCCGCGCCGCCTTCCGGCGGAACAACCTACTCTCCCCGGCATCGCAGCACGGTGACCGAGTTGCCCGGGAAGGCATGCCGGAACGCCGGCCCGGCCCATGTCACCTCCTGCTCCTCCGGCGCCACCTTCCGCGGCGAATCGAGGGAGTTCTCATCCGCGGGATCGCCGGAGGTCAGCACCACCGCCTTCGCCGGCCCCTCGATCCGCGACCAGCCGGCCAGCCGGACCTCGACCTCGAGGGCCGCCGGCGCGGCGTTGACCACCTTGAGGATCACCTCCCCCGTCGCTTCCGCCCGCGTGGCGCTGGCATAGAGCGAGCGGAGCTCCGGATACCTGATGTCGTGCACCAGCCGGCCGTCGAGAAAGCACTTGATGACCGGCCCGCTCACCTCGACCCGGATGTCGTACCACCGGCCGGTTTCGACCCCGCCCTGCACCTCGTTGCCGACGATGCCCCCGATCTCCACGGCGTGGCGTGCATTGCCCCACCCTCCGATGTTCCACCACGACTTGCGATTCTCGTCGTCCGCGTGGAAGAGGATCAGGAAACCCTCCTCGCCGCCGAGCTTGCGCGCCTTCAGGCTCAGCGTGTAGTCCTTCCACGCGCGGTCCCCGGCGATCGCGCGCACGTTCTCTTCCAGCTTCTCCTGCCGGAGCGCGCCATCGACAACCCTCCACTCGCCGTCGCCGAGGAACTTCCATCCTTTCGTGTCGGTCGTGAAATCGGACGAGAAGAGCACCTCCTCGCCCCGCGTGACCCGGAGGTCCTTGAACTCCGCCCTCGTCCGCCAGGTGCCCACTCCGACGGCCCCGCCGGCCTCCCGGGCGGCCGTGCCGGGACTGTCGAGCTCAACCGGCAGGACCACGTCGCCCCGATGTTCGCTGAACATCTTCTGCACGTAGTAGGACGGCAGGCCGAAGACACGGGAACTGTCGTAGTTGATCAGGTCCGGATTCCACCGGCGGTGGTTCATGTTGACGAGGAGCGGGGCGTAGCTTGCCATCGCGACCACGTCGCCGTTTCGTTCCATGCCGCACATGAACGCCGCCTCGCCCACGGCGCCGCGCAGATTGCCCTGCCCGCAGTCCTGCGTCACCGCGTACTCGCCGACGTAGACCTTCGGCCCCTTGCGATCGTACGTGTCGTAACGGTCCGCCTGCAGCATGAAGAACTCCGGGTTGTTGTAGTAGTGCTCATCGATGATCTCCGGCAACTCGTTGGTCGGGTAGCCGCCCCAGACATTGGCGATGAGCTGGATGTCGGGGTGCCTCGCCTTGATCGCCCGGTGGAAGAGCGGCCATCGTTCGTGGTAGGCGGGCCCGCCGTTCTCGTTGCCGATCTCCACGTACTTGAGGTTGAACGGCTCCGGATGGCCGCTCCTGGCACGCAACGCGCCCCAGGGCGACGTCACCGGGCCGTTGGCATACTCGATGGCGTCCAGCGCATCCTGGACCAAGGGCCCCATCTGGTCGATCGGCACGTTCTCCTTGTGCGACATGCCGCAGTTGATGACGAAGAGCGGCTCGGCGCCGAGGTCCTCGCAGAGCTGAAGATACTCGTGGTAGCCGATGCCGTGCGTGGCCCAGTACTGCCAGAGGTTCCACTGCGTCCGGCGCTCCGCGGGATCGCCGATCGTCTCCTTCCAGCGGTACGCCTCCCGCATCGTGTCGCCCTCGACCCAGCAGCCGCCCGGGAACCGCACGAAGGCGGGCTTGAGAGCGGCGAGCGTCTCCGCGATATCGGGCCGCCATCCGTGGTCTTTCCACGTCTTCTTCGGGAAGAGCGAAACGAAATCGAGCCACACGGTCCCCGCCTGCTCCGCGCCCAGGACGAGCCGCGCCCGCGGATCCCCGGCGTCGGCCCGCATGTCCACGCGGAAGGATCTCCAGTCCTCGCCCAGCCCCGCGGCCGAGCCGCGGGCGAGCGCACGGCCCTCCCGGTCCTCCAGGATGACGGAAAGCGGGCCGGAGAAGCCGCCGCCGCACCGCGCGCGGAAGTTGAGCACGTACGATTCCCCTTCCCGGACGGCCATGCCCCAGTAGCCCTCGTTGGCCGCTCCGACCAGGGCGCCGCCGCCGGCCTTCGCGATGTCCAGGCGCAGCGAGCGCAGGTTGCGGGTTCGGAGCGGCGGGCCATCGGGGCGTTCCGTGTCGACCGTCATCGCCCCCTCGCCGCCCTCGCGCCGCACGAGCGTCCAGTGCTCGGGTCGGTCGGAATCCTCGAAGGAGCGGTTGCGGACGAGCTCCGCCCACAGCCCTCCATCGGCGGAGAGGTTGATGTCCTCGAAGAAGATCCCCCAGAGCATCGGGCTCACCCGCGCCCCGGGTTTGTCGACCTGAACGGTCAGGCTGGCCGCGCCCGCCACGCCGGCCCATCCCACGCCGACCGCGCATAGAACCGCCCACCATGTCCCGCACCGTTCGCTGCTGTTCATGCATCCCTCCCGACGCCCGTGCGCCCGCGCGGGAGAGCTCCCGTGCGGCGCCCGTTCATGTGACCTGGCGCTACCATACGCGAACGCGCTTCGAGCGTCATGCTCGGTTTCCATCGCCTTCCTGCATACTCCCGTGACGACGATCCGGCATGATGTCCTCGCAAGGGCGGTCGTCGTGCCCCATCACACAGAACGGCTTCCTCCGCATCCTGAGCCAACTCCGGTACGTGCGACCCGTGCTCGTGGCGCAAGCCATGGCGCTGCTCGGCAGAGCAGCGGCAACCGGTCATCACGAGGTCTGGCCGGACGACTTCAGCATTCTCGCGGAGGCCGGAATCGACCGGACGCGCATCCATGGACCGCGACAGTTGACCGATGTCTACCTGCTCGCGCTGGCGGTCCGCCATGGCGGCCGACTGGTGACGTTCGACCGTGGCATTGCGCTCTCCGCCGTGGCGGGAGCCTCGTCCGAACATCTCGCAGTCATCTGAGCCGTTGATCGTTTGACACGGTCGGACAGATGCGACAGCATCCCGCCCGTGGGAAGGAACGCGAGCGCGGACGGGGAGATATCGATGAAGACTCTGCGGACGGTCATTCGGTGCGGGCTGATCCTCGCGACAGCGGGCATTCCGGCCGCGCGGGCCCAGCGATCATCCCTCGCGGCGCCCGCCCGGCTGACGGTGGAGTACCTGACCGATCCGGTCGGACTCGACACGCCCTCTCCGCGCCTGAGCTGGACGCTCACCGCGGCGCGGCCGGACGCGCGGAACCTGCGGCAGGGCGCGTACCAGGTGCTGGTCGCCTCGACGCCGGAGAGACTGGCGCGCCACGAGGGCGACCTGTGGGACAGCGGCCGCGTCGCGTCGGAGCAGTCGCTGAATGTTGTCTATGCCGGCCAGCCGCTCGCCACATCCCAGCGCTGCCACTGGAAGATCCGGGCATGGGAAGCCGCGGACGGCTCGGTTTCCTCGCCTTGGAGCGCGCCCGGACGCTGGATCATGGGCGTCGTGCGGGCGGAGGACTGGAAGGCGAAGTGGATCGGCGCCAACGCCGTGACGCGTCCGGACTGTGACCTCGCCGGCGCTCAGTGGATCTGGGCCGGCGACGCGGACACGCTGGAGAAGGCTGCCGCAGGGAAGCGGTACTTCCGGAAGGTGTTCGATGCGCCGCAGGATCATCAGGACGGACCGGTGCTGCTCGCGGTGACGGCGGACGACAGTTACGAAGTCTTCATAAACGGTCAGCTCGCGACCAGGACATGGGGACATCTGAATGACTGGCGCTGGATGCGCTTCATCGACGTCTCCGCGTTCGTGAAGCCGGGCCGCAACCTGATCGCCGTCATGGTGGTCAACGACAACCCGGGCCCCACCGGCCTGCTCGCGGTCCTCAAGTTCGCCGGCGGCGGCGCGGTGCCGACGGACGCCAGTTGGACCGCCTCCGCCCAGGCGCCCGCCGGATGGCAGGAGATCGCGGAGGGATTCACCCACTCCTCATGGAAGCCCGTCGCCGCGGCGGGGGCGCCGGACTGCAAGCCGTGGGGGCGGATCGAACGACGCATCGAAACCTCGTCGCCCGCCTTCGAAAGGGCCTTCGCGATATCCAAGCCGGTCCGAGAGGCCACGCTGCACATCACCGGCCTCGGATTCTACGAGGCACGCCTCAACGGCGCGAAGATCGGCCGCAAGGTGCTCGACCCGCCCCCCACCCGCTACGACAAGCGCGTGCTCTATTCGACGCACGACGTGACGGAGCAACTGAAGCAGGGCGGCAACCGGTTGCAGGTCCTGCTGGGGCACGGCTGGTACGACGTGCGCAGCGTGGCGGTCTGGAACTTCGACAATGCGCCGTGGCGCGACTTCCCGCGCATGCGGGCGCGGCTCGAGCTGGTCTACGAGGACGGTTCGCGCGAGGCGGTGGTCAGCGACGAGACCTGGCGGCAGGTGGCGAGCCCGATCGGCTTCGACTGCATCCGCGAGGGAGAAGTGATCGGCCGGGCGCCGCCGGGCGCGCCGGACTTTGAGAAGACCCCCATCGTGGCGCAGGTCGTCCCCGCCCCGGCCGGCCGCCTGGTTGCCGCCGCCTTGCCGCCGAGCGTGATCGCGCGGGAGCTTCCCCCGGTCGCCGTACGGGAGGTTCGGCCCGGTGTCTGGACGGTCGATTTCGGGCAGAACCTCGCGGGATGGATCCGGTTGACCTTGAAGGGACAGAGCGCGGGCGACACGATCACCATCCGGTACGGCGAGCGGGTGGCCGCCGATGGCGCGGTCGACATGAAACCCATCGATGCGCACTTCCGATATCCAACCTCGTTTCTCGTGCTGCCGAACGGCTACTTCCAGACGGACCGGTTCGTATGCGACGGCAGTCCGCAGCAGGTGTACGAGCCGCGCTTCACGTATAGCGGATTCCAGTACGCCGAGATTCGCGGGCTCAAGCAGCGGCCTTCCGCGGACACCGTGAAGGCGTGCGTGGTCCACACCGATTTCGCCGACGCGGGGCGTTTCGCGTGCAGCAGCGACCCGTTGAACCGGTTGCAGCAATGCATTCTGTGGGCGTACCGCGGCAATTTCGTGAACGGCTACCCGACCGATTGCCCGCACCGCGAGAAGAACGGGTGGACCGGCGACGCGTCGCTGGCGTCCGAGCAGGCGATGTACAACTTCCAGAACACGGCGGCCTATGCCAAATGGATCGGCGACCTGGTCGACGAGCAGCGGCCGGACGGCAACCTGCCGGGCATCGTGCCCACCAGCGGCTGGGGCTACCAGTGGGGCAATGGGCCGGCCTGGGACAGCGCGCTGGTGATCCTCCCGTGGATGCTCTACGCGTACCAGGGGGACGTGCGGACGCTGGAGGCGGCGTACGACGCGATGCGGCGGTATGTGGACTACATGACCTCGCGGGCGAAGGACGGCCTGGTGTCGCACGGGCTGGGCGACTGGATCCCGGTGAAGAGCCAGACGCCGGTCGAGGTGACCTCCTCGGGCTACTACTACCTGGACGCGCAGATCGTCGCGCGCGCGGCCCAGGTGCTGGGGAAGGCCGAAGACGCGGCGAGGTACGCGGCGCTCGCGGCCTCCATCCGCGAGGCGTACACGCGGCAGCTCTACAAGGGCGGCGGCGTCTACTCCATCGGCAGCCAGACCGCGCAGGGCTGCGCGCTGCACCAGGGCCTTGTTCCAGCCGCCGAGCGCGCGGCGGTTGAAGCGAAACTCATCGAAGCGGTGCGGCAGGCGGACGGGTACCCCGACTTCGGCATTCTGGGATCGAAGTACGTCTTTCGCGCCCTGAGCGAAGCGGGGCGCAGCGATCTGGCGTTCGCGATGGCCTCGAAGGAGGGCGCGCCTTCCTACGGGGCATGGCTGAAGCGCGGAGCGACGACGTTCTGGGAGGACTGGGGCGACGGCGCCTCGCGCAATCACATCATGTTCGGAGACGTGTCGGCGTGGTTCTACCAGTATCTCGGAGGCATCCGGCTGGCCCCATCGGTGTCGGCGACAGCCGAGCGGATCGAGCCCCGGGCCGTGGGCTTCAAGGAATTCATCGTCTGCCCCGATCCGGTCAACGGCCTTCAGTGGGTTCGGGCGGAGCACGACTCGCCGTACGGGACGATCCGGAGTCATTGGAAGCGGGACGGAGGCGGATTCACGCTGGAGGTCGAGGTGCCGGTGAACACAAGCGCCACGGTCTATCTGCCGGCCAAGCCGGACGCGCGGAACGTCGTGGCCGACGTTGCGGCCGTGCCGTCGGACCGGGACCGCATGGCCTTCCGGGTGGGGTCGGGGCGGTACACGTTCACGGTCCGCTGAGCCGGCGGCGGGACCGTTTCGCGGCGCGCGGCGCGCGGAGGACCCGCCGCCCCGCCGCGTTCCCCATCCCGGCCCGACGGGCGGGGGAGACAGGAACGGCCTGCCGGGATCCCGGCAGGCCGTCCGTAATTCGACGCGCCTCCGACCGCTCAGCTCTTGGCGGCTTCTTCCTTCGGGGGCGCCGCGTCCGGCGTGACGGCCTGCTTGCGGCCCTTTTCCTTCTTCGGCTTGGGGGCGGGAGGCGTGTAGTTCGTCCACTCGAGCAGCGCCATGTCGGCGCTGTCGGTGCCGCGCAGGCCGGTGCGCACGATACGCGTGTACCCGCCCTGGCGGTCCTTGAACGCCGGCGCGATGGATTCGAACAGGCGGTGCACGGCGCCGACCGAGTGCAGCCTCTGCAGGGCCAGCCGGCGCGCGGCCAGCGTGCCGCGCTTGCCCAGCGTGACCATCTTCTCGGCCAGCGAGCGGCTCGCCTTCGCCTTGGGCACGGTCGTGCGGATGCGTCCCCTGTGGATCAGGCTGCAGACCTGGGACGCCAGCAGGGCGTCGCGGTGGGCCGCACTCCGGCCCAGCTTGATGGTGACCTTCCGGTGTCGCATGGCTCAAACTCCCCCGCGGGCGCGAATGCCGCCTCAGTCTTCCCTCTTCGCCTTGGCCTTCGGCCTGAGATCCCGGTCCTTCAGGGCCTTCAGGTCCTTCTTGCCGGCGCCCAGCGTCAGCAGGTCGGTATCGAAGGTCATGCCCAGGGTCAGACCGAGCTCGGCCAGTTTCTGCTTGATCTCGTTCAGCGACTTCTTCCCGAAGTTGCGGTACTTCAGCATCTCTGCCTCGGTCTTCTGCGCCAGCTCGCCGACGGTGGTGATGTTGGCGTTGTTCAGGCAGTTCGCGGCGCGCACGCTGAGCTCGATCTCGTTGACGCTGATCGCGAGCTTCTTGCGCAGATCCTCGCGCTCCGCGTCGATCTGCTTCTCGCTCTCCTCGAACTCGACCAGGTCCTTGTCGTAGTTGACGAACACGTCGAGGTGGTGGCGCAGGATGGCCGCCGACATGGTCAGGGCGTCGTCGGGCTTCACGCGGCCGTCGGTCCAGACCTCGAGGATGAGGCGGTCGTAATCGGTGCGCCGGCCGACGCGGGTGTTCTCGACCGAGTACTTCACGCGGCGGACGGGCGAGAAGAGGCAATCGATCGGGATCACGCCGATCTCCTGTTCCTCCTTCTTGTTCCACTCGGCGGGGCAGTAGCCGCGGCCGACCCGGACCTCGAGTTCCATCTCGAGCTTGCCGTCGGTGTCGAGCGTGGCGAGGTGATGGTCCTTGTTCAGCACCTCGATCATGCCGTCGGTCTCGATGTCGCCGGCCGTCACCGACCCGGGCCCCTTGACCTTGAGCCGCAGGCGCCGCGGGTCGCGGTTGTAGACCTTGAACAGGACCTTCTTGAGGTTGAGGATGATGTCCGTGACATCCTCCACGACGCCCGGAAGGCTGCAGAACTCGTGCATGGCGCCCTCGATGCGGACCGAGGAGATGGCGGCGCCCTCGATGGACGAGAGCAGCACGCGGCGCAGCGAGTTCCCGATGGTGCGTCCGTAGCCGGCCTCGAAGGGCTCGGCGATGTACCGACCGTAGTTCTGAACCAGATCGGTCTCGGCCTTGACGGCCTTTGGCATCTCGAAACGTGCCAGGCGGATCGGCATGATGGTTCCTCCCAGGGCCGCGCGTCAGGCGGCCCGTATGGTTTCCCGAAGCGGCCCCGACTGGCCTACTTCGAATACAACTCGACGACCTGCTGCTCGTTGATCACCGGTTTGATTTCCTCGCGCGTGGGCACGTGCAGCACCTCGCCCTTGAACTCGGTCTTGCTCAGCACGAGCCACGGAACGATGCCCCGCGCCTCCGTGTTGGCCATGAACTGCTTGGCGTAGTCGCGGCTTCCGGCCCGGTCGCGGACCTGCACCGTGTCGCCCGCCCGCAGGATCATCGACGGCACGGAGGCCTTGTGGCCGTTGACGGCGAGGTGGCCGTGCAGCACGATCTGGCGGGCGGCGCGGCGCGACGGGGCGAAGCCCAGGCGATGCACGACGGTGTCGAGCCGGAGCTCCAGCATCTGCAGCAGGGCCTCGCCGGTGACGCCGCGTTTCTGCTGCGCCTTGGCGAAGAAGTGGCGGAACGGCCCTTCGCGCATTCCGAACATCTCGCGCAGCCGCTGTTTCTCGCGCAGCTGGGCGCCGTAATCCGACATCTTGCGCCGGCGGGCGCCGTGCATGCCGGGCGCGGGGCGCCCGGTCTGGATCGGACATTTCGCCGTGAAGCAGCGGTCGCCCTTCAGGAATAACTGCATGCCCTCGCGGCGGCACTTTCTGCAAACCGGTCCGGTGTATCGGCCCATGGAAAAGCTCCTGTGTTCCTCGGGGAAGGTCCGTTCAGACGCGCCGGCGTTTCGGCGGCCGGCATCCGTTGTGGGGAACGGGGGTGACGTCGCGGATCGCGGTCACGTTCATCCCCGCCGACTGCACGGCGCGGATGGCCGATTCGCGGCCGGAGCCGGGGCCCTGCACGAAGATCTCCACCTCGCGCATTCCGACCGTGGCGATGGCATTGCGCGCCGCCTCCTGCGCCACCACGGTGGCGGCATAGGCCGTGCTCTTGCGGGAGCCCTTGAACCCGCACCGTCCCGCCGAGCTCCACGACACCGTGGCGCCGCGCGGATCGGTGATGGTCACGATCGTGTTGTTGAACGTGGCCTGGATGTGAACGATCCCCGTGGGGATGACCTTGGCGCCCTTGACGCGGGTCCGCCGCACCTTGGGCGCCTCGGCGCCTTCGACGGCCGCGGGGACGGCCGCGGCCGCAGGGGCCGCTGCCGCCGGGGCCGGCGCCGGGGCCGGCTCCTTGGCCTGTTTTACGTCCTTGTCTTCCGCCATCGTGTCCGGTCCTTTGTTGTCCTGTTACGCCGCCGCCTTGACGTCCGCCTTACGCGGCCGGGGCGCCTGTCTTGACCATCGAGCGAGCTTCCTTGCCGCGGACGGCGCCGACCGTCTTCCGCGGCCCTTTCCGGGTGCGCGCATTGGTCTTCGTCCGCTGGCCGCGGACGGGCAGTCCCTTGCGGTGCCGGGAGCCGCGGTACGAGCCGATCGCAATGAGGCGCCGGATGTTCTGCGACACCTCGCGGCGCAGATCGCCCTCGACCGCGAAGCCCTGAAGAATCGAAGCAATGCGGGTGACCTCTTCGTCGGTCAGCGCGTCCGCCTTCTTCAGCGGGTCCACGCCGGCCTTGGCCACGATCTCGCGCGCCCGCGCGGGTCCGATGCCGTAGATGTAGCGCAGCGCGTACTCCACGCGCTTCTTCCCCGGGATATCGACACCGATCACTCTGGGCATATCGCTTCCGCTCCTTAACCCTGGCGTTGCTTGTGCCGCGGATTCGTGCAGATCACCCGCACCACGCCTTTGCGGCGGATGATCTTGCACCGCTCACAGATCCTTCGGACTGAACTACGCACCTTCATGGCCATCCCCGTCCCGCCGCCGTCTGATGCGGCCCTTCGACATATCGTACGGCGACATCTCCACCCGCACCCGGTCGCCCGGTCCCAGCGGATCCGCCGCCTCCTCCGCCCCGCGGAACGCCACGAATTCGTGGCCGTTTCCGAGCCGGGCGCGAAAAGCCCGAGAATTTATCGCGGCCGACACGACCGCGTCCAGCAAAAACCGCTCGTCCGGACCCGTCATTCCAGCCGCGTCAGGACCTCCGGCCCGTGCTCGCTCACCGCCACCGTATGTTCCACGTGGGCCGAGGGCCGCCGGTCCCGCGTCACCACCGTCCACCGGTCCGCCAGCACGTCGACCTCGGGTCGGCCGAGGTTGACCATCGGCTCGATCGCCAGCGTCATGCCCGGCCGCAGCGGCGTATGCGGTTTCCGTCCCGGGGCCACGAAGTTGGGCACCTGCGGATCCTCGTGCATGGCCCGCCCGATGCCGTGGCCCACGAACTCCCGCACGACCGAGAATCCCGCCGCTTCCGCCGTCGTCTGGACCGCGCGCGACACGTCGGTGAGCCACCCGCCGTCGACGGCCGCCGCGATCGCCGCTTCCAGCGCCAGCGTCGCGACCTGCACCAGCCGCACGGTCGCCGGATCGCTGACCCCGGCCAGCACCGACCGCGCGTTGTCGCCGCACCAGCCCTGGTACTCGATCCCGACGTCGAGGCTCACCAGGTCGCCCGCCCGGATCATCCGGGGGCCCGGTATCCCGTGCACGACCTCTTCGTTCACCGACACGCAGATATGGGACGGGTAGCCCCGGTAGCCCTTGAAGGCGCTCCGGGCGCCGTGCTTCCCGATCAGGTCGCGCGCCCACGCGTCCAGGTCCGCCGTCCGCACGCCGGGACTGACCTCGCGGGCGACGGCGTCGAGCACGAGGGCGGCGATCCGCCCGCTCTCGCGCATCCGCGCGATCTGCTCCGGCGTCTTGATTCGGATCATCGGCTACAGCGCCGCCAGGCGTGGAAGGATCGCGTCACGCGTCTCCTCCTTCGCGCCCGCCGCGGCGATTTCAAAGAGCACCCCGCGTCCGCGGTAGAGGTCGATCAGGCTCGCGGTCTGCCGCCGGTAGACGTCCAGCCGGTTGCGCACCGTGGCCTCCGAATCGTCGGCCCGCTGGTAGGTCGGGCCGCCGCACCTGTCGCACACCCCCTCGACCTTCGTCGGGATGTTGCGCACGTGGTACACCGCGCCGCACTGCCGGCAGATGCGCCGGCCCGTGATGCGGTCGATGATGACGTCCTCCGGCACCTCGAGCTGGAACACGGCGTCCACCTTCGCCCCGAACTGGCGCAGCAGGTCGTCGAGGCCGAGCGCCTGGTCCGTCGTGCGCGGGAAGCCGTCGAACATATACCGCGCATCCGCGGCCCCGCGCTCCATCCGTTCCCGGACGATGCCGAGGATGACGGAGTCGGGCACGAGCTCGCCCTTCTCCATGTAACCCTTTGCCCGGAGCCCGACGGGCGTCCCGGCCTTGACCGCCTCGCGGAGCATGTCGCCGGTGGAGACGTGCAGGAAGTCGGCGGAGGTCCGGATCATCTCCGCGACGGTGCCCTTGCCGGCGCCCGGGGCGCCCAGAAGAATGATGGCCTTCATGGCGATCCCTATCTCCGCGACCGGAGCTTGCCCTTCTTGAGGAAGCCGTCGTAGTGGCGCATGAGCAGGTGCGACTCGACCTGCCGCATGGTGTCGAGCATCACGCCCACGACGATCAGGAGGCTGGTGCCGCCGAAGAACGACGACACGATCCAGGGGATCTTGAGCTGGAACTGCAGGATCCGCGGGAGGATCGCGATCACGGTGAGGAAGATGGCGCCCGCGAGCGTGATGCGCGTCATCGTGTGATCGAGGAATTCGGCCGTGGGCGTGCCCGGGCGGATGCCGGGGACGTACCCGCCGTACTTCTTGAGGTCGTCGGCGATCTGCACCGGGTTGAACTGGGTCGCCACCCAGAAGTAGGAGAAGAACAGGATCATCAGGGCGTAGAGGACGTCGTAGGCGGTCGTGCCGTAGTCGATGCTGGCGGCGAAGGCGCGCAGCGCCTCGCTGTCGATGGCCTTCCCCAGCATGTTGAACAGGCGGGGCGGGAACATGAGGATCGACTGGGCGAAGATGATGGGCATGACGCCCGAGTAGTTCACGCGCAGCGGCATGTACGTGCTCTGCCCGCCGTAGACCTTCCGGCCGACGACGCGCTTGGCGTACTGCACGGGGATCTTGCGCTGCCCCTGGGTGAGCGCCACGACGCCCGCCACGACGACGAACAGCAGCAGCGCCAGCATCCCGATGTGGAAGGCGCCGAACACGCGCTCGCCGCCGACCGGCTTGAACATGACGACCAGTTGCCCGATGGCCCCGGGCAGGCGGCTCAGGATGTTCACGGTGATCAGCAGCGAGATCCCGTTGCCGATGCCGCGGGCGGTGATCTGCTCGCCCAGCCACATCAGCAGCATGGCGGCGGAGGTCATCGTGATCACGGCGAGCAGAAGGAAGGGAACCGCCGGCATCTGCACGACCTTCGTCGCCACCCCGAACGTCCCGGGGTTGAGCAGCGCCGCCGCCATCGCCCAGCCCTGCAGGATGCAGAGCCCGACGGTCAGGTAGCGCGTGTACTGCGTGATCTTCTGCCGGCCGGCGTCCCCCTCGCGCACGAGGCGTTCGAGGGTCGGCACGACGGCCGTCATGAGCTGCAGGATGATCGACGCGCTGATGTAGGGCATGATGCCCAGCGCGCCCACCGCGCAGCGCTCCAGGGCGCCCCCGGTGAACAGGTCGTACAGCCCGAGGAACCCGCCGGCCGCGCGGCTGTGGATGTCGAGGATGAGTTGTCGGAGCGCGGCGGCGTCCACCCCCGGCACGGGGACCGTGGACAGGATCCGCGACGCGAACAGCAGGCCCAGGGTGAACAGGATCCGCTGCCGGAGTTCCGGGATCTTGAAGCTGTTGGTGAAGGCGGACAGCATGTCGGGGATCAGCCTTTCGCGATCTCGCAGGCGCCGCCCGCGGCTTCGATCTTGGCCCTGGCCGACGCGGAGAAGGCGGCGGCCCGGACCGTCAGTTTGCGCTTCAGCTCGCCCGTGCCGAGGATCTTGACGGGCAGGGACGCCCCGCGCACGAGGGCGGCCGCCCGCAGCGCGGCGGCGTCGACCGTGGCCCCGTCGTCGAAGGCGTTGAGCGATCCGACGTTGACCGGGTGGAACTCGACCCGCGCCGGGGGCTTGAACCCGACCTTCGGCATGCGGCGGACGAGCGGCATCTGGCCGCCCTCGAAGGTGGGCCGGTACCCGCTGCCGGCGCGCGAGTGGTAGCCCTTATTGCCCCGGCCGGCGGTCTTGCCCCAACCGGAGGCCTCCCCGCGGCCGGCGCGTGTGCGCGGCCGTCGGGCGCCGGGCGTGTTCTTGAGCGAATGCAGATTCATGACGGTTTCCTCTTCGGGCTCAGGCCTGGGCGCGCAGGGCCTTGACCTCGTCGTAGCCGCGGAGCTGTTTCAGCGCGGCCACGGTGGCCTGCGTGACGTTCAGGGGGCTCTCGCTGCCCATGGACTTCGCCAGGACGTCGCGCACGCCGGCCAGTTCGAGCACCGCGCGCACGGCGCCGCCCGCGATGACGCCCGTGCCGGCCGACGCGGGCTTGAGCATCACGTGTCCGCCGGCAAACCGCCCGACGACCTCGTGCGGGATGGTGCGGTCGCGGAGCACGACCGGAAACATGGTCCGGCGCGCGACCTCGCCGCCCTTGCGGATCGCCTCGGCCACCTCGTTGGCCTTGCCCAGGGCGAAGCCGACGTGGCCCTTCCGGTCCCCGACGACCACCAGCGAGCTGAAACTGAAACGGCGGCCGCCCTTGACCACCTTCGCGCAGCGGTTGACGAAGACCACGCGTTCCTCGATATCCGACCCGCCCCGGCCGGCGTCATCCCTGTTCATATGCTTAACCATCGCGTGCTCCTTGCCGTCAGAACTTGAGACCCGCGGCCCGGGCCGACTCGGCCAGCGCCTTGATGCGGCCGGCGTAGCGGAAGCCGCCCCGGTCGAAGACGACCTGTTCGATACCCTTGGCCTTCGCGGCGGCGGCGGCCGCCTCGCCGACCTTCTTCGCCGCCTCGGTGTCCACCTGTCCCGCCAGCGATTTCAGATCCCCGGCCGCCGTGGACACGGCCGCGAGGGTCCGGGCCACGTCGTCGTCGATGAACTGCACGTACAGGTGGCGGTTGCTCACGAACACCTGCATGCGCGGCCGCGCCGCGGTGCCGCGGACGCGCTGGCGGATGCGGAGGTGCCGGCGTCTTCGATAGTCCTGCTTGGTCTTGACTTTCATGGTTACGCCACCGTCTTGCCCGCCTTCCGCCGGACGTACTCGCCGACATAGCGGACGCCTTTCCCCTTGTAGGGTTCGGCCTTGTGAAACGCCCGGATTTGCGCGCTGACCTCGCCCACGAGGTGCTTGTCGATCCCGCTGATTCTGATCTTCGTCCCGTCGGCCACCTCGACCTTGATTCCGGCGGGCACGGGATACTCGATCGGGTGGGAGAAACCGACACTGAGCACGAGCGTCTGGCCCTGCGCCTGCGCGCGGTAGCCGACGCCCTGGATCTCCAGATCCCGCGCGTAGCCCTCGGTGACGCCCTTGACCATGTTGGCCACGAGGCTGCGGGTCGTGCCGTGCAGCGCCCCCATCTGCTCGCCCTGGCCGACGGCGCGCACGACCACCTGTCCGCGCTCCGCCTCCGCGGCGATGCCCGGCGCGCAGGTCCACGACAGCTCGCCCCTGGGCCCTTTGATCCGGATGGTTGAGCCGTCCACCGCGGCGGTGACGCCGGCCGGCAGCGGCACGGGTTTGGCTCCGATTCTCGACATGATGATGATCCCTGTTGCGGGCCCCGAGGCCCCTACCAGATGTGGCAAATCACCTCGCCGCCGACCTTGCGTCGCCGGGCCTCGCGCTCGGTCATCAGTCCCGCCGAGGTGGTCAGGATGGCCATCCCGATCCCGCTGCGCACCCGCGGCAGGCGGTCGGCCCGCACGTACCGCCGGCAGCCCGGCGTGCTGATGCGGCGCAGGCCCTGGATGACCGGTTCGCCCGCCGCGTACTTCAGGTGCAGCTTGAGCACCCGCCGGGCCCCCTGGGGCTCCGTGGTGTAGTCGCGGATGAAGCCTTCCCGCTTCAGCACGCGCGCCAGCTCGCCCTTGAGCCGCGAGTGGGGCACCTCCGTCGTGGGGTGTCCCGCCCGCCCGGCATTGCGCAGGCGTGTCAACATGTCCGCAATCGGATCGCTGTTCATGAGTGCTCCGTACTGAAGTTTACCAGCTCGCCTTCACCACGCCGGGCAGTTTGCCCTCGGAGGCGAGCTCCCGGAAGCAGATGCGGCACATCTGGAACTTCCGCATGTACGCGTGCCGCCGGCCGCACCGCTTGCAGCGGTTGTACCGGCGCGCCTTGAACTTCGGCTTCCGCGTCGCCTTCGCCATCAACGATTTCTTCGCCAACGTCGGTTCCTCCCGCGCGCCCGCTACTTCGCGAAGGGCAGTCCAAGCAGCCGAAGCAGCTCGCGCGCCTCGTCGTTCGTGGGGGCGTTCGTCACGAACGTGATATCCATGCCCTGCGTCTTCTTGATCTGGTCCGGGTGAATCTCCGGGAAGATCGTCTGCTCGGACAGGCCCAGCGTGTAGTTCCCGCGGCCGTCGAAGCTCCGCGCGGCCACGCCGCGGAAGTCGCGGATGCGGGGCAACGCCGCCGTGATGAGCCGGTCGAGAAACTCGTACATCCGGTCGCCCCGCAGCGTCACCTTCGCGCCGATCGACATGCCCTCGCGCAGCTTGAAATTCGAGATGCTCTTCCGCGCCTTGGTGACGACGGGGCGCTGGCCGGCGATCCTCGCGAGATCCTCGACCACCGCCTTGACCGTGTCACGGTCCGTCTCGGCGTCAAATCCCATGTTCACGACGATCTTCTGCAGCCGCGGCGCCTGCATGGCGTTGGCGTAGCCCCGCAGCTTGCAGAGCTCGGGCACCACCTGCGTGCGATAGACCTCTTTCAGTCGTGCCGTCATTCCGTCCTTCTCCCGGCCGCGCGCCGCCCGCGGGCGTTCACGCGTGCTTGGCCGCCTTCGATTCCTCGGCCGGCTGGTACTTCCGCAGCTTGCAGGCGGGCATCGGCGCCTCCTTCTCCACGATGCCGCCCTGCGGGTTGTCCGCCGACTTCTTCATGTGTTTCTTGACCTGGTTCAATCCCTCGACGAGGACACGGCCGCTTCGCGGCAGGACCTGGAGGACCTTGCCCCGCTTGCCCTTGTCGTCGCCCGAAAGGGCGACCACCACGTCCCCCTTCTTGAAGGGCAGTTTCACGCGTTTCACGGGCTTCCCACGCCGTTGCATGCTCACACCACCTCCGGGGCCAGCGAGATGATCTTCATGAAGTTCATGTCCCGGAGCTCGCGCGCCACCGGGCCGAAGATGCGCGTTCCGCGCGGATTCATCTGGTCGTCCACCAGGATCACCGCGTTGGAGTCGAACCGGAGCGACGAGCCGTCGGGCCGGGCGATCGGGTGGCGCGTGCGGACGATGATCGCCTTGAGCACCTCGCCCTTCTTCACCATGCCCCGGGGCTGGGCTTCCTTGATGGTCACCCGGATCACGTCGCCGACATGGGCGAACTTGCGGCAGTGCCCGAGCACGCGGATGCACTGGGCGCGCATGGCCCCCGTGTTGTCCGCCACGTCGAGATTGGTGCGCAGTCCGATCATGGCGCCACCTCGCCGCCCGCGGCGGGCGGCTGGCCGAGCACCTCGATCACGCGCCAGCGCTTCAGCCGACTCATGGGGCGCGTCTCGACGATGCGAACGCGGTCGCCCTTCTTCGCCGCCCGGGCCTCGTCGTGGGCGTAGAACTTGGTGTACGTCCGCAGTTCCTTGCCGTACAGCGGATGGCGCTCGCGGCTCTCGACCCGGACGACGACGGTCTTCTGCATGGCGGCGCTCACCACCGTGCCGACTCGTTCCTTGCGATGACCCCGGGCGGGGGCGGTCACCTCATTCATTGGGCACCTCGTTCGCGTTCGCCCTGGATGGTGCGCATGCGCGCGACGTCGCGCCGCAGCTCCCGCAGGCGCGACGGCTTCTCGAGCTGCGCCGCCGCCTGCTGCATCCGGAGGTTGAACATCTCCTTCTTCGCCTGCTCGACCTGGACCCGGAGTTCGTCCGGCGTCAATTCCCGTATATCCTTCGCCTTCATGGCTGCTCCCGGGCACGTCCCCTACGGGGCGGCGTGCCGCGTCACGAATCGCGTCTTGATCGGCAGCTTGAACGCCGCCAGCCGCAGGGACTCCTGCGCCAGGGCCAGGGGCACGCCGTCCATTTCGAACAGCATCGTGCCCGGCCGGACCACGGCGACCCAGTTCTCGGTCGCCCCCTTGCCCTTTCCCATGCGGGTCTCGAGCGGCTTCTTCGAGATCGGCTTGTCGGGGAAGACCCGCACCCACAGGCGTCCGCGCCGCTTCATCGCGCGGTTGATGGCCACGCGGCAGGCCTCCAGCTGAATGCTGGTGATCCACGCGCGGTCGAGCGCCTGCAGTCCGAACTCGCCGAAGGAGAGCCGGTTGCCCGTCTGCGCCACGCCGGCGCGGTTGCCCCGCTGCTGCTTGCGGAACCTCACGCGTTTAGGCATAAGCGGCATACGCGCGCTCCTTGCCCGCCGGCTCCGCGGGCTTGTGGCAGATCCAGACCTTCACGCCGATCTTGCCGGCGACGGTGCGGGCTTCGCTGAATCCGTATTCGATGTTCTCCCGCAGCGTGTGCAGCGGCACCTTGCCTTCGCGCAGGCCTTCCCGCCGCGCGAGCTCCGAGCCGCCGAGGCGGCCCGAGAGGTGGATGCGGATGCCCTGGGCGCCCAGCTCCATCGCCATCTGCGCCGCGCGCTTCATGGCGCGGCGGAACGAGACGCGCCGCTCGAGCTGGAGCGCGATGCTCTCGGCGACGAGCTGCGCGTTCTTGTCGGCGTCGCGCACCTCGCGGATCTCGAGGTAGATGTCCTTGCCGGTCATCTTGGCCAGCTCGGCCTTGAGCACCTCGATGTCCTGGCCTTTGCGGCCGATGACGATACCGGGGCGCGCCGTGAGGATGGTGACCCGGGCGCGGTTGGCGTAACGCTCCACCAGCACCTCGGGCACCGCCGCTTCCTTGAGGCGACGCTTGACCGCCTCGCGGATGCGATCATCCTCGAGGGCGAGCGCGCCGTAGTTCTTCTTGTCGGCGTACCAGCGGGACCGCCACTCTTTGGAGACGGTCACGCGCATGCCGATCGGATTTACTTTCTGGCCCAAGCCCGTGCTCCTTTCTTCCTCAACCCTTGCGGTCGGTCAGCACCACCCGGATGTGGCACATGCGTTTCAGGATCGGCTTCGCCATGCCGCGCGAACGCGGCCAGAACCGCTTCTGGCGCGGGCCGTCGCCGATCACCGCGGATTTGACCGTGAGGTGGTCGGCCGACAGCTCATGGTTGTTCTCCGCGTTCGCCAGGGCCGACTTCAGCGTCTTGCCGATCATCTGGGCCGCCTTGCGCCGGCTGAACTGCGTCATCTGCAATGCGACCGCGGCCGGCTTGCCGGTGAGGGCGCGAGCGAAATCCCGCGCCTTCGACGGCGCCATCCGCATGAACCGTGATGTGGCTGTCACTTCCATAGTTGCCCGTCCGCCCCTTCCTGCGCCGTTCGGCCGCCCCGCCCGGGGTTGGGCAAGGCGCGCTAGTGTAGACCTCGGCGCGCGAAAATCCAGCCTATACTCCGGCGGCGCCCTCTTTTCTTTACTTGAGCGCCACCGTCTTGTCCGTCGCGGCCCCGTGCTTGCGGAACGCCCGCGTGGGCGAGAACTCGCCCAGCCGGTGGCCGACCATGTTCTCCGTGACGAACACCGAGGCAAACGTCTTGCCGTTGTGCACCAGGAAGGTGTGCCCGATGAACTCCGGCAGGATCATCGAGCGGCGCGACCAGGTCTTGATCTGCCGCTTCTCGCCGGTCTGGTTCAGGCGCTCCACCTTCTCCGCGAGCTTGGGATCCACGAAGGGTCCCTTCTTGATTGATCGGGGCATGGTCTACGTTCTCCGCTGGATGATGAACCGGGCCGATGCCTTCCGGCGCGACCGCGTTTTCTTGCCCTTCGTGAGCTGCCCCCACGGCGTCACCGGGTGCCCGCCGCCGGAGGTGCGGCCCTCGCCGCCGCCCATCGGATGGTCCACGGGATTCATCGCCACGCCGCGCACGGTCGGGCGGATGCCCTTCCAGCGCTTGCGGCCGGCCTTGCCCAGGGACACGTTCTCGTGCTCCAGATGGCCCACCTGGCCGATGGTCGCGTAGCACTCCTCGCGGATCCTGCGGATCTCGCCCGACGGGAGGCGGATGTTCGCGTACCCGCCCTCGCGCGACATGAGCTGCGCCACCTGGCCGGCCGACCGGGCGATCTTCCCCCCGCTGCCCGGGCGGATCTCGATGTTGTGAATGGGCAGCCCGAGCGGGATCGCCTTCAGCGGAAGCGCGCTGCCCACGGCCGGCTCGGCCTTGAGCCCCGCCATCACCGTCGCCCCCACGCCGAGGCCCTCGGGCGCCAGGATGTACCGCTTCTCGCCGTCCGCGTAGTTCAGCAGCGCGATGCGCGCCGAGCGGTTCGGATCGTACTCGATCGCCGCGACCTTCGCGGGGATCTCCCGCTTGTCCCGCCGGAAATCGATCAGCCGGTAATGCCGCTTGTGGCCGCCGCCGCGATGGCGGACCGTCACGCGCCCGGCGCTGTTGCGCCCGGCGCAGGCCTTGCGCGGGGCCCGCAGCCGCCGCTCCGGCTCGCGCTTCGTGATCTCGTCGAACGCCGGCAGCACCGTGAACCGGCGGCTCGGGGTGTAGGGTTTGTTCTTCTTCAGCGCCATGGGATTCGCCTCACGCCAGGTTGATGGACTCGCCTTCCTTCAGCGTCACGAGGGCGCGCTTCCACGCCGAGGTCCGCCCGGGCCGCAGGGTGCGCCCGCGCTTGATCTTGCCGCTGCGGTTCATGGTGTTCACCTTCGTCACGTGCACGCCGAAGATCTGCTCGACCGCGCGCCCGATCTCGATCTTGTTCGCCCGCGCATCGACGCGGAAGACGTACTTGTTCTCGGCGGACTGCAGCCGCGTGCCCTTCTCCGTCACCAGCATGCGCCGGACGATGTCGTGCGCCGCCTTCATGCCGACTTCCTCCCCGCGGCCGCCAGCCGCCGCTCGATGACCGACATCGCGGTCCGGGTCACGGCCATCGCGGGCCAGCGCAGGACCATGTACGTGTTCACATCGGACGCCGCGGCGATCTCGACGCCGGGCAGGTTCCTCGCCGCGAGGGCGAGGTTCGGTTCGACGCGATCGACGACCAGCAGCAGGCCGCGCGGGGCCCCGAGCGTCTTCAGCAGATCGGCGACCGCGCGCGTCTTCGGCGGCTCCGGCACGGCGACCTCGTCCAGCACGCTCACGGCGCCCTCCGCCACGCGGGCGCTGAAGGCCCGCGCGAAGGCCAGGCGCGCCGCCTTTTTCGGCAGGGCGCGGCCGAAGTCGCGCGGGTGCGGCCCGTGGGCCACGCCGCCGCCGCGCCACACCGGCGAACGCGCATAGCCGGCGCGGGCGCGGCCCGTGCCCTTCTGCCGCCACGGTTTCTTGCCGGTGCCGGCGACGGCGCCCTTGCCCTTCGTGCTGGCCGTGCCCGCGCGCCCGCGGGCCCGATAGGCCACCACGGCGTCGTGCACCGCCTGATCGCCCCGGTCGAGCACGAGGAGGCCGTCGGCGATCTCCACTTCGCCGAGGACTTCGCCCCGGCTGTTCTTGAGGGGTACCTTGCTCATTTTGCCGCCTTCTTGATCGACTTGCGAATCTCGATCAGCGCGCCCGCGGGCCCGGGCACGGAGCCGCGAACCAGCAGCAGGTGATCGTCCGCGCGGACCTGCACGACCCGGAGGTGCTGCGTCGTCACCCGCACATGGCCGAGGTGGCCCGGCATCCGCTTGTTGCGCAGGATGCGCCCGGGGCGCTCGCGCATGCCGATCGAACCGGGGCGGCGGTGCATCGTGTGGCCGTGCGCCATCGGCTGCCCGGCCATGTGGTGCCGGCGCATGACGCCCTGAAAGCCGCGCCCCTTGGTGAGGCCGGTCACGTCCACGAGCTCCCCGTCCTTGAACACGTCGCCGACCGTCAGGGTCTGGCCGGGCTGCGCGTCCTCGCCCGGCGGAAGCCGAAGCTCGCGCAGCCAGCGCGCGGGGGACGCGCCGTGCTGCTTCAGGTGCCCCGCGACCGGCTTCGAAAGCCGCTGCTCCTTCTGGGGGCCGAAGCCGACCTGGATCGCGTCGTAGCCGTCCGCCGCCCGGGTCTTCCGCTGTACGACGACGCACGGGCCCGCCTCGATGACGGTGACCGGGACCTGATGACCCTGGGCATCGAAGATGCGGGTCATCCCCACTTTCCTGCCGAGAAGCGCATTCATGGAATCGTCACACCTTGATCGTGATGTCCACGCCGGCCGGCAGGTTGAGCTTCTTGAGCTCGTCCACCGTCTTGGCCGTCGGTTCGATGATGTCGAGCACCCGCTTGTGCGTCCGGATCTCGAACTGTTCCATCGACTTCTTGTCGGCGTGCGGGCTGCGGTTGACCGTGTAGCGCTCCTTGCGCGTCGGCAGCGGGATCGGGCCCGCCACCCGCGCGCCGGTGCGCTTGGCCGTCTCGACGATGTCGGCCGCCGATTGGTCCAGCACCCGGTGGTCGAAGGCGCGCAACTTGATGCGTATGCGTTGTCCGGTCATAGATCTCCCATCCTCAGCGGTTCAAAATGCCTTCCTGCAGGGCGGTCGGCACCACATCGAAGCGGGCCGGTTCCATCGTGTAGCTCGCGCGACCCCGCGTGAGCGATCTCAAGGCCGTCGCGTACCCGAACAGCTCCACCAGCGGCGTCTCCGCGCGCACCGTCGTGGCCCCGTTCTGCGCCGCCACGTCGCGCACCCGGCCGCGGCGGGCGTTGAGGTCGCCCAGCACGTCGCCCAGGTGCTCGTCGGGCGTCACGATCTCCAGCGCCATCACCGGCTCGAGCAGCACGGGCGCCGCCCGCTGCAGCGCCTCACGCAGGGCGAGGATCGCCGCCGTTTTGAACGCCACCTCCGTCGAGTCGGTCTCGCGGAAGCCGCCGCCGGTCACCCGAACCGCGGCATCGACGATCGCGTAGCTCCCGAGGACTCCGGTGCACAACCCGTCATGGAGGCCTTCCTCGACCGCCGGCCGGAAGTCCCCGGGAATCAGGTTCGCCGACACCTCGAAACGGATCTCGTTGCCGGTCCCGCGCGGCCGCGGCTCGACCGACAGCGCGACGTGCCCGTACTGGACATGCCCCCCCAGGTCGCGCTGGAAGACATGCTGGCCCGCCGCCGCTTCGGTGATGGTCTCCCGGTAGGCGACCATGGGCCGGCCCGCGTTGGCCTGCACGCGGAATTCGCGGAACAGCCGGTCGCGGAGGATGTCCAGATGAAGCTCGCCCATGCCGCTGATGAGCGTCTGCCCGGTCTCGCGGTCGGCGGCCACCCGGAAGGTCGGATCCTCGTCCGCCAGCGCGGCCAGCGCCACGTCGAGGGAGGCGCGGTCGGCCTGGGACTTCGGCTCGATCGCCATGGCGATGACGGGCTCGGGGAAGACGATGCGCTCGAGCAGGACGGGCTGGTTCTCGGCGCAGAGGGTGTCGCCGGTCGTGGCCTGCTTCAACCCCGCCACCCCCCCGATCTCCCCCGCGTAGATCGCGTCGATGTCTTCGCGGTGGTTCGCGTGCAGGTGCAGCAGACGCCCGATCCGCTCGCGCTTCCGCGTGCGGGGATTGAAGACATTCTGCCCCTTGCGCACGACGCCCGAGTACACGCGGAGGTACGCGAGTTTCCCGAAGAACGGATCGGTCGCGATCTTGAACGCCAGCGCGCTGAGCGGCTCGAAGTCGCTCGCGTGGCGTTCGATCGCGTCGCCGGTCTTCGGATGGTGCCCGCGCACCGGCGGCACGTCGAGCGGCGACGGAAGGAAGTCGACGGCCGCGTCGAGCAGCGGCTGAATGCCCTTGTTCTTCAGGGCGCTCCCGCACAGCACCGGGACCAGCCGGCCGGCCAGCGTGGCCCGGCGAAGACCCGCGACCAGCGCCTCGGACGACAGGTCGGGCGAGGCGAGGTAGAGGTCGAGCGTCGCCTCGTCCTGCTCCGCCACCGCCTCGCACAGGGCGGCGCGCGCCGCCTCCGCCTCGGCCCGCAGCTCGGCCGGCACCTCGCCCTCGACCACCCGCGCACCCTGCGACGACTCGTCGAACGCCACCGCCTTCAGACGGATGACATCGACGATCCCGCGGAACTCCTCTTCCCGCCCCCACGGCCGCTGGATCACGGCCACGGCCGCCTGCAGCCGGTCGCGAAGGCTTTGCACGACGTAGTCGAACCGCGCGCCCTTGCGGTCCATCTTGTTGACGAACGCGAGACGGGGCACCCCGTACTTCCGGGCCTGGCGCCAGACGGTCTCCGACTGCGGCTGCACGCCCGCCACGCCGCAGAAAACGCCGATCGCCCCGTCCAGCACGCGCAGCGAACGCTCCACCTCGGCGGTGAAGTCCACGTGCCCCGGGGTGTCGATCAGGTTCACGCGGTGGCCGCGCCACGCGCAGGTGGTGGCGGCGCTGGTGATCGTGATGCCGCGCTCCTGCTCCTGCGCCATCCAGTCCATGACCGCCGTGCCCTCGTGCACCTCGCCCATCTTGTGCACACGGCCGGTGTAATAGAGGATCCGCTCGGAGACGGTGGTCTTGCCCGCGTCGATGTGGGCGATGATGCCCAGGTTTCGGATCAGGGGCAGACGGCTCCCGCGCCCCTCCGCCTCGCGGGCGGCGGGCCGGGCATCGACTTTGCTGTCCGTCCTCTGGTCCAAGGTAGTAACCATGTCGGGATCGATCGGGCGCGCGGCCCGCTTCCTACCACCGGTAATGCGCGAAGGCCTTGTTGGCCTGCGCCATCTTGTGCGTGTCGTCGCGCTTCTTGATCGCGTTGCCCGTGTTGTTGTAGGCGTCCAGCAGCTCGTACGCGAACGCCTGCGCCATCGGCGTGCCCTTGCGGGCGGACGCGTAGGTCCGGATCCACCGCAGGGCCAGGGCGAACTGGCGGTCGGAGGACACCTCCACGGGCACCTGGTAGGTGGCGCCGCCGACCCGCCGGGACTTGACCTCAAGCTTCGGCTTCACGTTGTCGAGGGCCCGTCCGACGATGTCCAGCGGATCGCCCTCGATCTTCTTCGCGATCGCATCGATCGCGCCGTACACGATGTGCTGCGCGGTGGATTTCTTGCCGCGCGTCATCAGCATGTTGATCATCCGCGCCACGAGCTCGCTGTTGAAGCGCGCGTCGGGCTTCAGTTGCCGTCTTTCCGCTCTGCGACGTCTTGCCATGGTGCTCCGCTCACTTCTTCGGGGCTGCGTCCTTCGGCGTCTTCGCGCCGTACTTCGACCGACCGCGCCGCCGCCCCTCGACCCCGAGGGAATCCAGCGTGCCGCGGATGATGTGATAGCGCACGCCCGGCAGGTCCTTCACGCGGCCGCCCCGCACGAGCACCATGCTGTGCTCCTGCAGGTTGTGGCCTTCGCCGGGAATGTACGCGGTCACCTCGATGCCGTTGGTGAGCCGGACGCGCGCGATCTTGCGCAGCGCCGAGTTCGGCTTCTTCGGCGTCATGGTCTTGACCAGCAGACAGACGCCGCGGCGCTGCGGGCAGCGCGACAGCGCGGGCGACTTGCTCTTGCTGCGAACCGGGTTGCGGTCCGCGCGCACCAGTTGGTTGATCGTCGGCATTCTCGTGTATCCCCTGTTCCGGACGCAAAAACGCGCCACGTTACCAGATCCGTCAAGTCCTGCGCAATCCCTATTCGGGCTCCGCCTCCGATTCTCCCGCTTCTTCCGCTTCCGCCCCGTCCGCCGTTTCGTCCGCCGCGTCCACCTCGTCCATCTCGTCCGGCTCCTCGGGCGGCTCCTCGCCGAGCCGGTCGCCCAGCAGCTCCTCCGCCGAGATGGGCTCGGCCAGGTTCACCAGCTTCAGGTTGCGGTACATGGGGAAGCCCGTTCCCGCCGGGATCAGGTGCCCCATGATCACGTTCTCCTTGAAGCCGTGGAGGAAGTCGCGGCGGCCCAGCGTGGCGGCGTCGGCCAGCACCCGCGTCGTGTCCTGGAACGACGCGGCGGAGATGAAGCTCTCGGTCTCGAGCGCGGCCTTGGTGATGCCCAGCAGCACCGGCTGCGCCTCGGCCGGCCGCTTGCCTTCGTCGATGGCCTTCTGGTTGACGTCCTGGAAGTAGTGCTTCTCGACCTGCTCGCCCCACAGGAACTCGGTGTCGCCCGGATTCGTGATGCGCACCTTGCGGAGCATCTGGCGGACGATGACCTCGATGTGCTTGTCGTTGATCTCGACGCCCTGCAGCCGGTACACCTCCTGAATCTCGTTGAGGAGGTATTCCTGCAGCTCCTTCGGGCCGCACACCTCGAGCACCTCCTGCGGGACCACGGGGCCCTCGGTGAGCTGCTGGCCCTTGTGCACGCGGTCGCCGCGGAAGACAACGATGTGCTTTCCGATCGGGATGAGGTGCTCCTCCTCGTCGCCCGTGATCGGATCGCGGACGATCAGGCGCCGGCGGCCCTTGACCGTCCCGCCGAACTCCACCATGCCGTCGATGCGCGCGATCTCGGCCGCATCCTTCGGGCGCCGCGCCTCGAACAGCTCGGCCACGCGCGGCAGGCCGCCCGTGATGTCCTTCGTGCGGGCCAGCTTCCGGGGGGTCTTCGCCATCATCGCCCCGGCGCGGACTTCCTCGCCCTGCTTCACCGTCACGTGCGCCCCGGCCGGGATCGTGTAGTGCCCGAGCGTCTCCCCCGTCTGCGGGTGGCGGATGACGATCTGCGGATGCAGGTCCTCCTTGTGCTCCATGAGCACGAGGCCCTCCGCGCCCGTCGACTCGTCCGTCTCGCGGCGGATCGTCACCCCGTCGATGAAGTCCCGGAATTCGACCCGGCCGCTCTGCTCCGAGAGGATCGGCACGTTGTACGGATCCCACTTCACGAAGGGCATGCCCTTCTTCACGTTCCCGCCGTCCTCGACCGCGATGACCGCGCCGATCACGGGGGTGTGCCGTTCGAGCTCGCGGCCGTCCTTGTCGTACAGGCTCAGCGCGCCGTTCTTGTTCAGCACGACGTAGCTGCCCTCGAGCGTCTGCACCGCGCGGATGTCCTGGTAGCGCAGCACGCCGTCGTGCTTGGCGATGATCTGCGGCTGCTTGAACACGCTGCTCGCCGTGCCGCCGATGTGGAACGTCCGCATCGTGAGCTGCGTGCCGGGCTCGCCGATCGACTGGGCGGCGATGATGCCGACCGACTCGCCGAGCGCGATGGGCCGGTTGTTGGCCAGGTTGCGCCCGTAGCACTTGGCGCAGACGCTGCGCACGGACTCGCACGTCAGCACGCTGCGGATGCGGATCTTCTCGATCCCCGCCTGGGTGATCCGGGCCGCGGCCGTCTCGTCGATCTCCTGGCCCGCGCCGATGATGATCTCGCCGGTGCGGGGATCGCGCACGTCGTCGAGCGCCGTGCGGCCGTCGATGCGCGTGGCCAGGGGGACGAGCTCGTCCTCGCCCTCCATGATCGCGCTGACCTCGATGCCGTTGAGCGTGCCGCAGTCCTGCTCCACCACGATGATGTCGTGCGCGACGTCGACCAGCCGCCGCGTCAGGTAGCCGGCATCGGCCGTCTTCAGCGCCGTGTCGGCCAGGCCCTTGCGGGCCCCGTGCGTGCTGATGAAGTACTCCAGCACGCTCAGCCCCTCGCGGAAATTGGAGGTGATGGGCCGTTCGATGATCTCGCCGGAGGGCTTCGCCATCAGGCCGCGCATGCCGGAGAGCTGGCGGATCTGGGCGCGGCTGCCGCGCGCGCCCGAGTCGACCATCATGAACACCGGGTTGAGCTCGTCGTCGGAGCTCTCGCCGCGGCTGTTGCGGTCGAGCGCCCGGTACATGACGTTGGAGATCTCCTCGGTCGCGTGCGTCCAGATGTCGATCATCTTGTTGTACCGCTCGCCGTCGGTGATGACGCCCTTGCGGTACTGCGCCTCGACCTCGGCGATGAGCCGCCGGGCGCCGGTGATCACCTGCTCCTTCTCTTTCGGGATGATCATGTCGGTCATGCCGATGGAGATGCCGGCGCGCGTCGCGTGATCGAAGCCGAGGGCCTTCAGCCGGTCCAGCACATGGACGGTCTCGACATGGCCGGTGAGCTGGTAGCAGCGCCGGATGTACTCGCCGAGCCTCTTCTTCGTCACCGTCGCGTTGATGAAGCCGGTCTCCGGCGGCCAGATCTCGTTGAAGAACACGCGCCCGACGGTGGTCGCGATGACGCTCCGGGCCTTGTCCCCGAACAGCGTGTCGCGCCCGCGGTCGGGGTTGCGGAGGCGGATGCGGTCGTGGATCCCGAGGGCGCCGTCGTCGTAGGCGGTGTGGACCTCGTCGGCGTCATCCAGGATCGGCAGGTGCTCCATCTCCCTCGACTCGCCGGTGGCGAGCTGCCGCTGGCGGATGCGCTCGCGCTGGGCGTCGCTGGTGAGGTAGTAGCACCCCAGGGCGATGTCCTGGGTCGGCGTCGTGACCGGCTTGCCGCTCGACGGGGAGAAGATGTTGTTCGGCGCCAGCATCAGCAGCCGCGATTCCAGCTGGGCCTCGATCGACAGCGGCACGTGCACGGCCATCTGGTCGCCGTCGAAGTCCGCGTTGTACGCCGTACACACCAGGGGGTGGATCCGGATGGCCTCGCCCTCGATCAGCACCGGCTCGAACGACTGAATCGAGAGGCGGTGCAGCGTCGGCGCGCGGTTGAGCAGCACCGTGTGGCCGCGCGTGACCTCCTCGAGGATGTCCCACACCTCCTCGGCCTCGCGCTCGATGAGCTTCTTGGCGCTGCGGACGGTGTGCACAATCCCCATTTCCTTGAGGCGGCGGATGATGAACGGCTCGAAGAGGACGAGGGCCATCTTCTTCGGCAGGCCGCACTGGTTCATCTGCAGCTCGGGGCCGACGACGATGACCGACCGGCCGGAGTAGTCCACGCGCTTGCCCAGCAGGTTCTGGCGGAACCGGCCCTGCTTGCCGCGCAGCATGTCGCTGAGCGACTTCAGCGGCCGGTTGCCGGCGCCGGTGACGGCCCGGCCGTGGCGGCCGTTGTCGAACAGGGCGTCGACCGCCTCCTGCAGCATGCGCTTCTCGTTGCGGATGATGACGTCCGGCGTCTTGAGCTGCAGCAGGTTCTTGAGGCGGTTGTTGCGGTTGATGACGCGCCGGTACAGGTCGTTGAGGTCCGACGTCGCGAACCGTCCGCCCTCGAGCGGCACCAGGGGGCGCAGGTCCGGCGGAATCACGGGCAAGACTTCGAGGATCATCCATTCGGGGCGCGTGTTGCTGTTGCGGAAGCCCTCCAGGAGCTTCATGCGCTTGGTCAGCTTCTTGCGCGTCTGCTTGCTCCGGGTGGCGTCCATCTCCACCTCGAGCGCCTCCATCTCCTTCTCGAGGTCAAGCCGCTTCATGAGATCGCGGATGCCCTCCGCGCCCATCTTGGCGGTGAAGCCGTCGCCGTACTTCTCCTGCGCCTCGCGGTACTCCATCTCGTTGAGGAGCTGCTTCTCCTGCAGCGGCGTCTCGCCCGCCTCCACCACGACGTAGTCCTCGTAGTAGAGCACGCGCTCCAGTTCGCGCATGGTCATGTCCAGCACGAGGCCCATGCGGCTGGGCGTGCACTTGAAGAACCAGATGTGGGAGACCGGCACCGCCAGCTCGATGTGGCCCATGCGTTCGCGGCGCACCCGGGCCAGCGTCACTTCCACCCCGCACCGGTCGCAGGTCACGCCCTTGTGCTTGATCCGCTTGTATTTTCCGCAGCTGCACTCCCAGTCCTTCGTCGGACCGAAGATACGCTCGCAGAACAACCCGCCCTTCTCCGGCTTGAACGTCCGGTAGTTGATGGTCTCGGGGTTCTTGACCTCGCCCTTGCTCCACGACCGGATGGTCTCCGGCGACGCGAGCGTGATGCTCACCGAGTCGAATTCCGACTCCGGCGCGAGCCCAAGGGCTTGTGCGGCTGTACTGAGTTCAACCATGGGTCGCTCCCCGGCGGGCGTCCGGGCCGCCCGCCCCTGAATCATTTCGCATTGGACTTGTGAATCTTGATGTCGAGGCCGAGGCTCTGCATTTCCTTCATCAGCACGTTGAAGGATTCGGGCAGGCCGGCCTTGAGCACGTTCTCGCCCTTCACGATCGACTCGTAGATCGTCGTGCGGCCGGTCAGATCGTCGCTCTTGACCGTGAGCAGCTCCTGCAGCGAGTAGGCGGCGCCGTAGGCCTCCATGGCCCACACCTCCATCTCGCCGAAGCGCTGCCCGCCGTACTGCGCCTTGCCGCCCAGCGGCTGCTGGGTGACCAGCGAATAGGGTCCGACGGCGCGGGCGTGGATCTTGTCGGTGACCAGGTGGTGCAGCTTCATCATGTAGATGACGCCGACCACCACCCGCTGGTCGAAGGATTCGCCGGTCCGGCCGTCGTACAGGTAGGCCTTCCCGTCGTCGCCGATGAAGAAGTCGCTGCAGTCCACCTTCTCCTCGACCGCCTTGCCGTCCTCGCGGACCTTCGCGCGCAGGGCGGAGACCCGGCCGCGCTCGTCCGTCGACCAGCCGAGGTCCCCCGCGTCCTTGCGGCGCGCGTCGCGCAGCATCTCGTGGATCTTCTCCTCGGAGATGCCGTCGAACACGGGGGTGGCGGCGTAGAGGCCCAGCTTGCGGCAGGCGATGCCGAGGTGCGTCTCCAGCACCTGGCCCACGTTCATGCGCGAGGGCACCCCGAGGGGGTTCAGCACGATGTCGACCGGGGTCCCGTCGGGCAGGAACGGCATGTCCTCCTCGGGAACGATCTTCGCGATCACGCCCTTGTTGCCGTGGCGGCCCGCCATCTTGTCGCCGACCGAGAGCTTCTTCTTGCTGGCGATGTAGACCTTGACCTGCTTGATGATGCCCGGATCGACCTCGTCCCCGCTCTCCACCCGGTCCAGCGCCGCCTGACGTTCCACCTCGAACTCCGCGAACCGGCGGTTGTACTCCGCCAGGATGCCCTGGATCTTGATCTGGATCGGGCTGGCGTCGATCTCGATGTGCTCGCGCGCCGCCGCCAGCTTGCGCAGCAGGGTCTTGGTGATCTTGCGGTTGGCGGGGATGATCTTCTCGCCGGTCTCGATGTTCACCACGTCGAGGGGGATCTTCTCGCCCAGCAGGATGTTCGACAGCGCCTCCGTGAGGTTCTCCGTCAGCTCCTGTTTCTTCTCCTTGTACTCGTCCTCGATCTGCTTGAACTGCTGGCGCTTGTCGCGCGCCGTGATCTTGCTGCGCTTGACCGGGTTGCGCGCCGACACCTTCACCTCCATCACGATGCCGTACGTGCCGCTGGGCACGCGCAGGGAGGTGTCGCGGACGTCGGCGGCCTTCTCGCCGAAGATGGCGCGCAGCAGCCGTTCCTCGGGCGCCAGCTCCGTTTCGTTCTTCGGCGTGATCTTCCCGACCAGGATATCGCCCGGCTTCACCTCGGCCCCGATCCGCACCACGCCGCCGTGCGTGAGGTTCTTCAGCGCCTCCTCGCCCACGTTCGGGATGTCGCGGGTGATCTCCTCGGGGCCCAGCTTGGTGTCGCGGGCGCCGCACTCGAACTCCTCGATGTGAATCGAGGTGTACGTGTCTTCCTTCACCATCTTCTCGTTGATGAGGATGGCGTCCTCGAAGTTGTACCCGCACCAGGGCATGAACGCGACGAGCACGTTCTTGCCGAGCGCCAGCTCGCCGTCGCGCGTGCCGGGCCCGTCCGCCAGGACGTCGCCCTTCTTCACGCGCTGGCCGATGTGGACGACCGGCTTCTGGTTCCAGCACGTCCCGGCGTTCGACCGCATGAACTTGCGCAGATCGTACGTCTGGTAGCGCTCGGCCGGCGTCTTCTTGTCCGGCACGGCGCCGTCCTCGGAGACGATGATCTTCTGCGCCGATACGTACGCCACCTTGCCGGGGGCCTCGGCCACGACGAGCACGCGCGAGTCGCGCGCGATCCGCTCCTCGTTGCCGGTCGCCACGTAGGGGCGCTCGGCCTGCAGGAGGGGGACCGCCTGCCGCTGCATGTTCGACCCCATCAGCGCGCGGTTCGCGTCGTCGTGCTCGAGGAAGGGGATCAGGGCGGCCGCCACGCTCACCACCTGCTTGGGCGAGACGTCCATGTAGTTGACCACGTCCCGCGGCACTTCCTTGAACTCGCCGCCCTTCCGGACCATGACCAGCTCGTTCTTGAACCGGCCGGTCTCCTCGAGGGGGGCGTTCGCCTGCGCGATGATGTACTTCTCCTCCTCGTCCGCGGTGAGGTAGTCCACCTGCTCGGTGACGCGGCCGCCGACGACCTTCCGGTACGGGCTCTCGATGAAGCCGAACGCGTTCACCCGGGCGAACATGCTGAGCGAGGAGATGAGGCCGATGTTCGGGCCTTCCGGCGTCTCGATCGGGCAGATGCGCCCGTAGTGGCTGGAATGAACGTCGCGGACCTCGAATCCCGCCCGCTCGCGGCTCAGACCGCCCGGGCCGAGGGCGCTCAGGCGCCGCTTGTGCGTGAGCTCGGACAGGGGGTTCGTCTGATCCATGAACTGGCTGAGCTGGCTCCGGCCGAAGAAGTCGCGCACCACCGTGGAGAGCGCCTTGGGATTGATCAGCTTCTGCGGCGACAGCTTCTCCGTCGTCGAATCGAAGATCGTCATGCGCTCGCGCACCAGCCGCTCCGTGCGGGCCAGCCCGAGGCGGCACTGCGCCTCCAGCAGCTCGCCGACCGTGCGGATGCGGCGGCTGCCCAGGTGGTCGATGTCGTCCACCGTCCCCTCGCCCTTGCGCAGGTTGATCAGGTAGCGGATGCCCTCGACCACGTCCTCGCGGCACAGCACGACGGAGTCGCCGCCGAGACTACTGCCGAGCTTCTGCTGGATCTTGTAGCGGCCGACGCGCGTGAGGTTGTAGCGGTTCTCGTCGAAGAAGATCCGCTTGAGGAGCTGCCGGGCGTTGGAGATGGTCGGCGGGTCGCCCGGGCGCAGCTTCGCGTAGATGTCCTTGAGCGCGTCGTCGCCGGTCTTGGTGCCGTCCTTGCGCAGCGTCTTGAGGAACAACCCCTCATCCCATCCCACGTTGACCGCCTCGACGCTCTTCATCCCGATGAGTTTCATCTGCTTGACGAGCTCGGGGGTGATCGGGTCGTACATGCGGCCGAGGACGTTCTGGGCGTCGGGGTCGATCACGTCGTGCCGGAGCACCCGGTTCGCCATCTGCTCCTCGTGGAGCGTGCCGGAGAGGGCCAGATCCTCGAAGGTGTAGTAGATCCTGAGCAGCTCCTCGTCGGTGCCCCGCGGGGCGGCGCCCTCGGCGCCGTTCTTCTCGCCGACCTCGGCCAGCAACGCCCGCAGGAACGTGGTCGCCAGGAACTTCCGGCGCCTCTTCTTGCGATCCAGATAGACGTTGAGCAGGTCCGACGCGTCGAACTGGACCTCCAGCCACGATCCCCGGTCGGGGATGATGCGGAAGGAGTACAGGATGGTGCCGTTCGGATGGATGCCGGTCTCGAAGCAGATCCCCGGAGAGCGGTGGAGCTGGCTCACCACCACGCGTTCGGCGCCGTTGATGATGAAGGTCCCCTGATCGGTGATCAGGGGGATCTCGCCCATGTACACCTCCTCTTCCCGCACCTCCTTCTGATCCTTGATGCGGAAGGTGACGTACAGGGGCGCCGTGAAGGACTGGCCCTCGCGCAGGCACTCGACCGGCCCCATCTTGGACGGCTTGATGTCGTACGAGACGAAGTCCAGCTCGCAGAGCCCGTCGTAACTCTTGATGGGGAAGACCTCCTTGAAGACGGCCTGCAATCCGACCTTCTTCCGCCGGCTCGGTGACGCGCCAGCCTGGAGGAACTCCCGATACGAGTTCGTCTGGATCTCGATCAGATCCGGCGGCTCGATGACGTCCTTCAGTTTGCCGTAACTAACTCTCTGGACCATTCGACACCTTCGAGGATAAGCCCGACTGGAAACGCCGACCCGGGACCGCCCCGCGACCGCGGGGCGATCCCGGCCTATCCGCCCGACGCGCTACTTGATCTCGATCTTGGCGCCGGCGGCCTCGAGCTTGGCCCTGATCTCGTCGGCTTCCTTCTTGCTCGCGCCCTCCTTGACGGTCTTCGGGGCGCCTTCGACGAGATCCTTGGCCTCCTTCAGGCCGAGGCTGGTGATCGTACGCAGCTCTTTGATGACATTGATCTTCTTGGCCGCGTCGACCCCGGCGAGGACGACCGTGAATTCGGTCTTCTCCTCGGCCTTGGCCTCCGCCGCCCCGCCGCCCGCGGGGGCGGCCGCCACCGCCACGGGAGCCGCCGCGGACACACCGAGACGGGTCTCCAGCGCCTTCACGAGCTGGGAGAGCTCCAGGACGCTGATCTGCTCGATCCAGTCCACAAACTCGGCCATCTTGCCCTCCATCTGGGGCGCCGCTTTTTCCGTTGCTTCCGTCATGTTCGTTCTTCTCCTCTTTCCTGCCCGTTCAACCCGTCCGGTTCACGGTGCAAAATGCTCCGCCGCGCGCCTCAACCCTGGGCCGCGGCCCTTTCCTTCTTCTCCGCCACCGCCTGCAGCACGTACACGAGACTCGCCAGCTTCCGGCTGAACACGCCGACCAGCCGCGACATCGGCGCCGCCAGGGTGCCGAGCAACATCGCCTGCATGACCGGCTTGGCCGGCAGGCTGGCGAGCGATCGGATGTCCTCCGCGCTCAGCCGCCGGCCCTCGAGGGCGCCGCCCTTGATCCCCGGCTTCCCGAATTCCTTCGCGAAGCCCGTCAGGGTCTTCGCCACGTCCACGGCGTCGCCCGTGCCGACGACCATCGCCGTCGGCCCCGTGAGCGCGGCCGGATCGACATCGTGGCCGTCGTTGGACTTGCGGAACACGCGGTTCGGCACCACCTGGAACCGCGCCCCCGCCTTGCGCAGGCGGCGGCGGAGCTCCATCGTGCGCCCCGAATTCATGCCCCGGTAGTCGGCGAGGAAGAGGTACGTCGCCGCCGCCAGCCGGCTGCGCAACTCGCCCACCATCGCCTCTTTCTCGGGCCGGACCTTGCGGTCGGCGGCCTTCTTCGTCACGGTTTTCTTCATGAGATCCTCACGCGGCGGTCGCATCCCTGACGTTGACGTGCAGCCCGGGCCCCATGGTCGTGGTCACGGTGCACCGCTTGATGTACACCCCCTTGGCCGCGGCCGGGCGGGCGGCGCGCACGGCGTCGATGATTGCCTGGCAATTCTCGGCCAGGGCCTCCGGGGTGAAGGCGCGCTTCCCGAACGGCACCATCACGTTCCCGTTGCGGTCCATGCGGAACTCCACGCGTCCGGCCTGGAACTGCTTCACGGCGGCCGCGGTGTCGGCCGTCACCGTGCCCGTCTTGGGATTGGGCATGAGGCCGCGCGGGCCCAGGACCTTGCCGAGCTTGCGGACTTCCTTCATGGCGTCGGGCGTGGCGATGGCGACATCGAAGTCGGTCCACCCGCCCGTCACCTTCTCGATCAGATCCTGGAAGCCGACCGCCTCCGCGCCGGCGCCGCGGGCCGCCTCGGCAGCCGGTCCGTCGGCGAACACGATCACGCGCACCTTCTTGCCGGTGCCGTGCGGAAGGGAGACGGTGCCGCGCACCGCCTGGTCGGATTTCGTCGGGTCAAGGCCGAGCCGGAACGCGACCTCGAACGTCTCGTCGAACTTGGCCGTGGGATGCTCCCTGAGAAAGCGGATCGCGTCCGGGAGTTCGTACACCCGCGCGCGGTCCGTCTGTTCCGTCGCCTTGCGATACTTCTTGCCGTGGGTCGCCATGGTCACACCACCTCGATTCCCATGCTGCGCGCCGTTCCCTCGATGATGCGCACCGCCTGGGGCAGGTCGGCCGCGTTGAGGTCCTTCGTCTTCAGCTTCGCGATCTCCTCCACCTGGGCCCGCGTGACCTTGCCCACCTTGTCGCGGTTCGGCGCGCCGGAGCCCTTGGCGATGCCGGCGGCCTTTTTGAGCAGCACCGACGCCGGCGGGCTCTTGGTGATGAAGGTGAACGACTTGTCCTGGTAGACCGTGATGACCACGGGGATCACCAGGCCGGCCTGGCTCTGCGTCGCCGCGTTGAACTGCTTGCAGAACTCCATGATGTTCACGCCCTGCTGGCCGAGCGCGGGCCCGACCGGCGGCGCGGGATTGGCCTGCCCCGCGGGGATCTGCAGCTTGACTATGCCTGTGACCTTCTTCGCCATACGCCTCCACCCGGCGGGTTACGCCCGCTCCACTTGCGAGTACTCGAGTTCCACCGGCGCCGTGCGCCCGAAGATGGATACGGACACCTTGAGCTTCCCGTGCTCCGCATCCATCTCCTCCACCGTGCCCTGAAAGTTCTGAAAGGGGCCGTCGGTGATCGTCACCGTCTCCCCTGGCTCAAACGCCACCTTCGGCCGGACCTTGTCCTTCTTCTCCTCGACCTGGCGGAGGATGATCTCCACCTCCTCGGGCCGCAGGGGCACCGGCCGGTCGCCGCCCACGAACCCGATGATACCCGGCGTCTCCTGCGCGAAGTACCAGGACCGGTCGACGATGTTCCGCTCCGGGTCGTAGAGGGCGATGTTCACCAGCACGTAGCCCGGGAAGAACTTCCTCACCACCGTGGTGCGCCGATTGCTGCGGGTCTCGGTGACCTTCTCGGTCGGGATCAGCACCTCGCCGACGAGGTCCTGCATCTCCTCGATCCGCGTCCGGCGCTCGATGCTCTCCTTGACCCGGTTCTCCTGGCCGGAGAGCGTATGCAGAACAAACCACTGTTTTTCCATGTGTCGCACCCGGTGGACGGCGGCCCGCTCAACCGCCTCGGCGGACGAGCGCCTGCAGGATCGCCATGATGACCGTGTCACTCAGCCCGATGTAGACGGCTACCATCACCATCGAGAGGATGACCACCATCGTCGATTCGGCCAGCTCGCGGCCCGTGGGCCACGCGCACTTCTTGAGCTCCACGACGACATCGCCGAAGAACCCCCGGATCCGCTCCGTCCATTCCTTGATACTCTTCATTGTTGTGGACGGCTGGCAGGCCAGGAGGGAATTGAACCCCCAACAACCGGTTTTGGAGACCGGTGCTCTGCCAATTGAGCTACTGGCCTGTGCGCCGCCTTCCGCCTACTTCGTTTCGCGGTGGACCGTGTGCTTCCGCTCGAACCGGCAGTACTTCTTGATCTCCAGCCGGTCGGGCTTGGTCCGCTTGTTCTTCGTCGTCGTGTAGTTCCGCCGCTTGCACTCCGTGCAGGCGAGCGTGATGATGTCCCTCGGCATACGCTGATGCTCCCTTCCCCCGCGCCGCCACCGCGGCGCCGGCCGGGCCACCCGTCGCGGGCCGCCCGGCCCGCCTCCGGATCCGCTACTCGATGACCTCGGTCACGCGGCCCGCGCCGACCGTGCGGCCACCCTCGCGAATGGCGAAGCGCATGAACTTCTCCATGGCGATCGGGGTGATGAGCTTCACTTCCATGCTGATATTGTCGCCCGGCATCACCATCTCCACCCCCTCGGGCAGGGTGATGTCGCCGGTGACGTCCGTCGTGCGGAAGTAGAACTGCGGACGGTACCCCTTGAAGAACGGGGTGTGGCGTCCGCCTTCCTCCTTCGACAACACATACACCTCGGCCTTGAAGTGCGTGTGCGGGGTGATCGTCCCCGGCTTCGCCAGCACCTGGCCGCGCTCCACGTCCTCCTTCTTGGTCCCGCGCAGCAGGCAGCCGACGTTGTCGCCCGCCTGCCCCTGATCCAGCAGCTTGCGGAACATCTCCACGCCCGTCACCGTCGTCTTCTGCGTGTCCCGCAGCCCGACGATCGCCACCTCTTCGCCCACCTTGATCACCCCGCGCTCGATGCGGCCCGTCACCACCGTGCCGCGCCCCTCGATCGAGAACACGTCCTCGATCGGCATCAGGAAAGGCTGATCCATCGGCCGCTCCGGCTCCTTGATGTAGGAGTCGAGCGCTTCCATCAGCTGCTGGACGCACTGCGCATCCGGCTCGTCGCTCGACTTCACCTGCAGCGCCTTCATCGCCGAACCGCGGATGATCGGCGTGTCATCGCCCGGGAACTCGTACTTGGACAGCAGCTCGCGGATCTCCAGCTCGACGAGATCCAGCAGCTCCGGATCGTCCACCGTGTCGGTCTTGTTGAGGAACACCACGATCGAGGGCACGCCGACCTGGCGGGCGAGCAGGATGTGCTCGCGCGTCTGCGGCATGGGGCCGTCGGCCGCGCTGACCACCAGGATCGCGCCGTCCATCTGCGCCGCGCCGGTGATCATGTTCTTCACGTAGTCGGCATGGCCCGGGCAGTCCACGTGCGCGTAGTGACGCTTCTCGGACTGGTACTCGACGTGCGAGGTGGCGATCGTCAGGATCTTCGACGGATCCCGCCGCCCCTGCGACTCCGAGGCCTTCGCGACCTGGTCGTACGACACGAAATCGCTCAGCTTCTTCATCGACTGCACGTAGGTGATCGCCGCCGTCAGCGTCGTCTTGCCGTGGTCGACGTGGCCGATCGTACCCACGTTCACATGCGGCTTCGTCCGTTCAAATTTTTCCTTTGCCATGACTGCTCTCCTGCCTTGCTTGGTTGCTGCGTTCCCTACTTCCACCCTACACTGGAGCCCATGAGCGGTATCGAACCGCTGACCTCGTCCTTACCAAGGACGTGCTCTACCAACTGAGCTACATGGGCCTCGGTCAAATCCCGCCCTATCCCGCCGGCCGCGCCGCGCACCGCCATCCGCGGTGAAACACACCAAGACAATACACACGACCCCCATCCGTTCATCGTCTCCACGCACAAGAGAGTCGGACGGAGAGCAGTTTCACCCGCTTCTGTATTGCCTTTGCCGCGATCCGTGACCCGGCTCAACCCGAGTCAAAACGGGCGATTACTCTAGCAGCAAAACCATCCGCGTCAATCGGTTTCTTGAAAAAATTTTCGCCGCTCCCCAGGCCCGTCTCCCCAGTCCCGGCTCCACACGTCCCGTCCACCACCCCCCACCCACCCCACGCCCCCTCCCCGCGCCCCCGACACCCACCCTCCGCCGAGATCGTCAGGACCCTGTGACCTCCAGCCAACACCCCTCCGCACATGATCACTCCGACCCGATGCACTGCCGAATGGAAACAATAGGGTCATTAGGGCGCAATCGTGGCATCTGCGCCTTTATGGCTCATTCTGCCATATTTGTAACACGTTTGTCAATAATGACTTCTTGTCGTCTCATCGTTTGGCACGTCGTCTGCATCATATGCCTGACGAGAACTAAAACGCATCGAATGATGCAGGAGGCGGAAGATGACGTGGCTGGACAGAACGGTGATGGACTGGGATCCCTGGCGGGAGATGCAGCGGTTGCAGAGCGATGTGAACCGGCTGTTTACCTCCTATGACAGGGCGGCGACGGCTTTCCCGGCGCTCAACGTCTGGAGCGACGAACAGCGGGCGGTGGTGGCGGCGGAGGTGCCGGGCCTGGCGGTCAACGATGTGCAATTGACCGTGAACAACCGGGTGCTGACGCTGGAGGGCGAGCGCAGGGCGGACCCCGAGGCGGAGGGCACCGAGCGGCATCGGCAGGAGCGTGCCTGCGGCGCATTCAACCGCAGCGTGCGACTCCCGTTCGAGGTCGATGAATCGCGGATCAAGGCGACGTTGCGCCACGGCGTGCTGGTCGTGGATCTGCCCCGCAGGGAATCGACCAAGCCGAAGGCGATTGCGATTGCAGCGGAGTGAGTGTGCTACGGAGGACGTGTCATGGACGAGAAGAAGAACATGTCGGTGCAGCGAAGGGAGAGCGCGGTGGAGCAGACCCGCGAACGGACGGCGTTCGCGCCTGATGCGGACATCCTCGAGACCGACGAGGCCGTGGTGGTGGTCGCCGACATGCCGGGCGTGGACGAGAAGTCCGCCGGCGTGGAACTCGAGAACGACGTGTTGACCATTCACGGGCTGACCCATCTGACCTTCCCCGAGGGGCTGACGCCCCTCCATTGCGAATTCGGAGTGAAGGAATACCGGCGCTCCTTCGCGGTGGGCGTGGACATCGACCGCGATCGGATCCGCGCGGAGATGCGCAACGGCGTGCTCCGGGTGAACCTCCCGAAGTCGCCCGCCGCGCGTCCGCGCCGCATCACGGTGGAGGCGGCGGCCGGCGACAACGGCCCAGAAACCGGAAAGGAGTGAACGCCATGAGTGGAAGACTGATTCCGTGGAAGCGCCCCAGGGGCGAGGCGCTCGCGCGAAGGGAGACGGTGCAGCCCTTCGCCGAGCTGCACCGCCGGATGGACGATCTGTTCGACGCCTTCCTGCGCGATTTCGACGATCCGTTCCGCGGCCCGGCCGCGATGCCCGGATTCCGGGATGAAGCGATGCTGGCGCCCAGCGTGGACGTGTCGGAGACCGACGGCGAAGTGCAGGTGACCGCAGATCTTCCGGGCCTGACGGAAGAGGATGTCGAGGTGACGCTCGACGACAACGTCCTCACGATCCGCGGCGAGAAGCGGCAGGATCGCGAGGAGAAGAAGCGGAACTGGCATGTGGTGGAACGTTCGTACGGCCGGTTCCAGCGCTCCATACCGATGCCCACCGGCCTGGAGCAGGACAAGGTCAAGGCGAACTTCAAGAACGGCGTGCTGACCGTGACGCTGCCGAAGGCGCCTGACGCAGGATCGAAGAAACGCACCATCACGATCGGCACGGACTGATCGGGGGTGCGGGAGAGGAAGGGGCGGCCGGAAACCGCCCCTTCTTCTTGCCGGTCCGGCGGGAGGGACCGCTGCAGGCGCGCGCGCCGCGGGAAGCGCGACGGGCGGAGGACCTTTGTCGTTTGACGCGCGGGCTCCCATGCGATAGAAAGCGCGCAGGAGTCCGTATCATGAACATCGTGCGAGGTTTGGTTTTGGCGGTGGCGCTCTCGGTAGGGTGGCTTGGCCTGCTCGGCTGTTCTTCCGTCGACAGCTTCGACGCGTCGCGCGCCCTGTCCGGTGACGATGCGATTGAGCTGCAGATCCGCACCGCCCTGTCGGAGGATCCCGTCACGAGCCGGTCCGTCATCCCCGTATCGGTGCGGGGCGGCATCGTGACCCTGCGGGGCAGTGTGGCGGAACCCTCCGTGCGCCTGCGGGCCGAGTCGATCGCCCGCGGCACGGCCGGCGTGCTCTCGGTTCGGAATGACATCCAGCAAAGGTACTGACGCCGGCCCCCCGCATGAGCGCTGACCCCCCCACGGCTTCACCGCATTCGCTGTACGAATCGCGGGAGAATCGTCCGTCGCTGTTCCGCGGCCACCCGCGGCGCCGCGACGCGTCCGGCCATTCGCGGCATCCCCCGTCGGACCGGCGGATCGCGGTGCCGCTGCTGACCGTGCTGCTGCTGGCCGCCCTGACCGGCGTCGGTCTGCTGCTTCGACACAACTGGATGACCCGCAGGCCGGGCGCCCTGCCCGAGGGCGCGGAGGCGGGGCTTTCGGCCGCGCCGGCGGCGGGCTTGACGAACGACGTGGCGCCGGCCTCCGCTTCCGGACCGCCCCCGCGCGGCGAGACGGGATCGGCCGCCGTGCGCCATTTGATCGAGGGCGCCGCCCGCGTGGCGGATGTACAGACGGAGGTCGACACGCTGCTGCGGCGGGGTCTCGTGCGCGAGGCAGCCGAGAAGGTGCGACGCCAGCTGGTCGCGACCCCCGGGAACGTGGAACTCAAGAGCCTCCTCGCCAGCCTGTACGTGAGCCTCAAGCAGTACGCCCCCGCCGCCCCGCTGCTCGAAGAAGTGCTGCAGGCCAACCCGCGCGATCTGGAGGCCCGCCTCCGGCTGGCCCAGCTGCACCTGGAACAGGGCGATGCCGCGGCGGCCTATGACCTGGCCCGCTGGACGCTGGAATCCAGCCCGGGCAGCCTGGACGCGCAGATGGTCGCGGCCCGCGCCTGCATCAAGGCCGGCTGGTACCAGGTGGCGGTGTCGCACCTGCGCACGGTGTACGACGCGCGGCGGGACGACCTGGAGGCCCAGAATCTGCTCGCGGTCGTCTACCTTCGCCTCGGGCAGTACGGCAAGGCCGTGAACCACCTCATCGACCTCATCAAGCAGGACAAGGCGGATGCCCCCACCTACTACAACCTGGCGGTCTGCTACGCCCAGCAGAAGCTGGCGGAGGACACGGTGTCGACCCTCAACCAGGCGGCCACGAAGGTGGGGCACATGAAGGTGCTTCAGTGGGTCTCGTCGGAGGATCTTTCGCCCGTCCGCAACGAGCCGATCATGCTGGCCCTGCACGACCAACTGGTGCGGGCCGCCCACGGCGCGGCCGCCTCGTCCCTGACGCTGGTGCCGCGGGACATGTCCAAACCCGACAGCGGCCTGGGCCTGCTCCCCGAGCCGGAGATCGGGTCCCGCCGAGGTCCCCTCCGACCCCGCTGACCGCCGTCTCAGGACTTGGACGAAGGGGCCTCGCCCGCCCCCTCCTTGCCGGCGCCCGCGGTCTTGGCCTCGGCCGTCGCCTTGTCCGCCTCCTCGCGCCCCTTGCGGAATTCCTTCATGCTCTGCCCGATGGAGCGCGCGAGTTCGGGGAGCTTCTTCGCCCCGAACAGCAGCACGACCACCAGCAGGATCACGAGGATCTCGCCGTGGTTGAGATTGCCCAGAAAAGCCAGCGTATTCATCGGTCCGCCTCCGGCGCCCGAGGCGCCGTCCATGCCATTACATCGCCCACGGCGGGGTCGCCCTGTTCCACATCCGCGGCCACGTAGGGCCCCCGCCGCATCGCCGTCGCGCGTACCCGCGCGGCCACCTGTCCGTCACGCATCAGATCCACACTCGCCCCGACGGGCGGCGCAAGCCCGCACTCCAGCACCACGTAGCGATCCGCGGGATTCACGCGGATCACCCGGCCGCACGGCCGCCTGCCCACGTCTTCGCCCGCCGGGCCCACCGTCCGGCACCCCGCCGCGGCCACCCACGCGCCGAGCACCACCCCCCACGCCCGCCCACGGATGGCCGCCTTCATGCGTCACCGCGCGGTCCGCCGCCGGACAACCACGGCTGCAAGGGACAATCCCCGCACCGCGGACGGGGCCGGCAGTATTCCTTGCCCAGCCGCACGATCAAGGCATGATACTCGTTGAACAGCGCCGAGTCACGCGCCAAGTGCGCCTGGAACAGGCGGGCGGTTTCCGCGTAGGTCTCGCGCCCTGTCGCCCACCCGTGCCTGCGCAGGAAACGCCGCGTGTACGCGTCCACGACAAACACCGGACGCCCCGCCGCGTAGAGCAGGATGCTGTCCGCCGTCTCCGGTCCGACACCGGCGACGCCGAGAAGCCGCTCGCGCAGGGCCGGAGTGGGTTCGTCCCAGAGGCGCGCCAGTTCCCCTCCGCACGCCTCCGCCAGCATGTCCAGGAAGGCGCGCAGCCGGCGCGCCTTGACGTGGTAGTATCCCGACGGGCGGATGGCCGCGGCCAGTTCGTCTTCGCCGGCGGCGCCCATGCGCCGCGGGGTCAGAAGCCCGCGCTCCCGAAGCCGCGCGATCGCCCTCTCCACGTTCACCCACGCCGTGTTCTGCGTGAGGATGGCCCCGACCACGACCTCGAAGGGCGTTTCGCCGGGCCACCAGCGCTGGGGGCCCCAGCGCCGATACAGCGCCCGGAACACCCCCATGAGCAAGCGTCGATCCACGAGCGCCGGTCCGCCGCGCGCAGCCGGCCCGTCCCTCCCGCGGCGCGCGCCTCCCCGGCGGCCCCTGCCCCGGTCCGCGCGCGCCGACGCCCGTTTGATGCTTTCTTCCTTCACGCAGCCCGCTATTATCCATGCCATGAGCATGAAAATCCACTTCCTAGGAGGCGTGGACACCGTTACCGGTTCCTGCCATATCGTGGAAGCCGGCGGAGGGCGCGTCCTGCGCGACTGCGGCCTGTACCAGGGCCGACGGGCGGAGGCCTTCGCGCGAAACCGCGGGCTCGCGTTCGATCCCGCGACCCTGGACGCCGTCGTGCTCTCGCACGCCCACATCGACCACTGCGGAAACCTGCCGACGCTCGCCCGCGCCGGCTACCGCGGCCCCGTCCACGCGACGACCGCGACCGCCCGGCTGTGCGAGATCATGCTGCTCGACGCCGCGCACATCCAGGAGCAGGACGCCGTCTACCTCAATCAGAAGACCAACCGCCGCAAGGAACCCCCCGTCGTGCCCCTCTACGTCACCGCCGACGCCGAACGCACCTTGACGCTGCTTCAAGGGCACCACTACGGCGCGCCGGTCGAGGTCGCCCCCGGCCTCCGGGTCAGCTTCCAGGACGCGGGCCACATCCTCGGCGCCGCCTTGAACGTCTTCGAGAGCGGGGAGGACGGGCGCCGAACGCGCGCCGGTTTCGCGTTCGACCTCGGCCGGTCCGGCCTTCCGCTCATCCGCGATCCCGAGCCCCTCCCCGCGGGCCTCGACGTCCTCGTGCTCGAAAGCACCTACGGAAACCGCCGGCACGATCCCGCCGCCGATGCGGCCGCGCAGCTGGGCCGCGTCGTGCGGAAGACCCTGGAGCGCGGGGGCAAGGTCTTCATCCCCACCTTCGCCCTCGAACGGGCCCAGGAGATCCTGTACCACCTCAGCCAGCTCGTGGCCGATGGCGCCCTGCCGCGCGTGCCCGTCTTCGTCGACAGCCCGATGGCCAGCGCCGTGACCCGCGTCTTCCAGAAGAGCGCGGAGTACATGGACGATGAGTTCCGGGAGCTTCGGGACCGCATGGGCTGCGTGCTGGCGCCGCCGTGGGTGACCTTCTCGTCCACCGTCGAGCAGTCCAAGGCCATCACCGCCCGCGACCGCCCCTGCGTCGTGCTCGCCGCTTCGGGCATGTGCGAACACGGCCGCATCCTGCACCATCTCAAACACGGCATCGGGAATCCCCTCAACGCGATCGTCTTCGTCGGCTACCAGGCGGAGCACACCCTCGGCCGGCGCATCGTCTCCGGCGAATCGCGCGTGAGGATCTTCGGCGACGAGCACACCGTGCGCGCAGAGGTCCACAAGCTCGACGCCTTCAGCGGGCACGCCGATGTCGAGGAGCTGGTCGCTTATGCCCGCGCCGTTTCTCCCCGGCGGATCTACCTGGTGCACGGCGAGGCCGATTCGCGGGCGGCGCTGGCCGACCGCCTGCGCAAGGAGAGATTCGACGCCATCCTGCCCCTGCCGGGCGAGACCGTGGAGATCGACGGCGGCCGGTGAGTGGAAACAGGGACCGCGGCCTCGCGGTCCGCCGGCCCATCCTGCCGTGCACGGCGTCTGGGCGCTTCAGGATGCGGCCGATCTCCCGTTCCTTATCGGATCGCCCCCTCCACGACGCGGGGGCGGCCGGCGAGATCCCGATGCACCGCCACCCGCGCGAAGCCCGCCGCGCGCAGAAGTCCCGCCGCCTTGTCGGCCTGCTCCTCCCCGATCTCGAGGAAGATCCAGCCCGGCCGCCGCAGCGCGGCGGGCGCCTGTTCGATGAGGCGCGCGATGAGCCGCAGGCCGTCCGCTCCGCCGTCCAGCGCGATGTGGGGATCATAATCGCGGACGTTCCGGTCCAGCCGCTCGATCTCGCCGGTGGGGACATAGGGCAGGTTGGCCACGATCGCGTCGAGCGAGGCGGGCGTGAAGCCGTCGAGCAGATCGCCGTGCCGCAACCTGACCCGCCCCTGCAGACCGAGGCGTTCCAGGTTCTCGCGCGCCAGCGCCTCCGCCCGCGGGTCCGCCTCGACGGCCGTCACGCGGCTGCGGGGCCGCTCGGCCGCGATCGTCGCCGCGATGCAGGCGGTGCCCGTTCCAATGTCCGCAAGTTCCGGCGCCGCGAGCTTCCAGAGTCCGGAACAGGCAAGCGCCCGCTCCACGAGCAGCTCGGTCTCCGGCCGCGGGACCAGCGCCCGCGCGTCGCAGAGGAACTCCCGGCCGAGGAACTCCGCGGTGCCCAGCACGTGCGCCAGCGGCTCGTGCCGCGCCAGGCGCTCCGTCCAGGCCTCCAGCGCGTCCAGTTCCGCGCCGTCCATCGCGCGCTGGCCGTGCAGCAGCGTCACCTCGGTGCGCCGGCAGCCCAGCCGGCGGGCCAGGGCGAACTCCGCCGCGGCCTCCGCGTCGGCCACGCCCTCGCGCCGCAGCCGCGCGATCATCCGCGCCCGCGCGGCGCGCACCGTCACGGGCCGTTGCGGGAGGATCGGCGGGTCGGAGGACATCGCACCGCGGGGCCGCGCGCCGAGGGCGCTCAGCCCACCTCCACCTGGGTCTTCAACCGCTCCTGCAGATCCCGCGCCTGGAGCGGTCCGATGACGGGGTCGAGATCGCCCTCGATGATGCGGTCGAGCTGGTAGAGCGTCAGCTCGATGCGGTGATCGGTCAGGCGGTTCTGGGGGAAGTTGTAGGTCCGGATGCGCTCGCTCCGGTCGCCGCTGCCGATCTGCGAGCGTCGCATGTCGCCGGTTCGGGCGGCGTCCTGCGTGCGGTACAGGTCCAGCAACCGGGCCTTGAGCACCCGCATCGCCTTCTCCTTGTTCCGCTGCTGCGAGCGTTCGTCCTGGCTCTGGACCACCAGCCCGGTCGGGAGGTGGGTCAGGCGGACGGCCGACTCGGTCTTGTTCACCTTCTGCCCGCCGGGGCCGGAGGCGCGGTAGAGGTCCTGGCGGATCTCCTCGGGCTTGATCTCGATCTCGTCGATCTCGTCCGCGTCCGGCAGCACCGCCACCGTCGCCGCGGACGTATGGATGCGCCCCTGCTGCTCGGTCGCCGGCACCCGCTGCACGCGGTGCACGCCGCTCTCGTAGCGGAGGTGGCGGTAGACGTTCTCGCCCTCGACGGAGAAGATGATCTCCTTGAAGCCGCCGATGTCGGACGCGCTCGCGTCGATCGTCGCCAGCCGCCAGCCGCGGCGGTCCGCGTACCGGCTGTACATCCGGAAAAGGTCGGCCGCGAACAGCGCCGCCTCCTCGCCCCCCGTCCCCGCGCGGATCTCCATGATGATGTTGCGCGACTCGGCCGGATCCGGCGGGAGGAGCGCGACCAGCAGGGCGCGTTCGGCCGCCGGCAGACGCGGTTCGAGCGCGGCCACCTCTTCCTGCGCCAGGGCGCGGAGGTCCGCGTCGGCCCCCGGATCGGCCGCCATCGCCCGGCTGGCCTCCAGCTCGTCGCGCAGTCGATCGAACTCCGCGGCCCGCGAGAGGATCTCCCTCAGGCGGGCGTACTCGGCCATCATCTCGCGCCGCCGGCCGGACTGCGAGGCCACGGCGGGGTCAGCCAAGGCCGACTCCACCTCGCCGAAGCGGGCGCGCATCCGTTCCATGTGTGAGGCCGCGATCATGAAGCTTGAGGGTTGGAGCCTGGCCGTTGAAGGCCGGGGGACGAGGTCTCCCGAGCCAAAACGAAAGGCCGGAGACCGCCTTCGCGGTCCCCGGCCCGTCGCCCCGGCACGCTACTTCTTCGTCCCGTAGCGCTTGCGGAAGCGGTCGACCCGCCCCTCGGTGTCGAGCATCTTCGCCTGGCCCGTGAAGAACGGGTGACAGTGGGAGCACGTGTTGACGTGCATCTCCTTCGCCGTCGACTGCGTCTTCAGCACGTGGCCGCACGCACACGAGATCGTGGCCGGTCCGTAATCAGGATGGATGTCCGCCTTCATCTGTCATGTCCTCAAAAGGCCCGTCACTGTAAGCCCATCCGCCCCGCGATGCAACCGAAATCTCGGGACCGGAACGCGGGGGGGGCGTCCCCCCTGACGCCTCGGCAGTTCATTGACGGGCGGGAGGGGTGAGCGCGCGCGGGAACACGCGGGGGCCAGAGTGGCCAGAAACGTCCCAAACCGTGCCGCGCGCAATCCTGCGCGCGAACGATGATCTCGGAGAACAGGATGCGCGGGCAGGATGGCCCGCCGTACGGGCGCGAGCGCGAGCAGGACGCCGCCGCTGCGCGGGTGTGTTGCGGCGCAATCAGCGAAACAGCCCTCCGAGCCAGTGGATCATCGGCGCAACCGCAAACAGGCCGAGGAAGGTCCCGAGGCAGTTCCCCAGGACGGCCATCAGCAGACCGACCGCCGCCAGCCCGGGCCGGTAGGCCTCCGCCACGATCGGCGCCGAAACCGTCCCGCCCACGCAGGCCTGGCTGGCGGTGCCGACAAAGAAGACCGGAATGCGCGATGCCCGCGCGGCGAGCACGAGCAGGCCGCCGTGCACGGCCATCCACACCACGCCCATGACCAGGTAGGCGGGGAAGTCGCGGACGGCCCTCAGATCGCCCCTGGCCCCGATGCCGGCGAGGACGAGGTAGAGCAGCGCGTAGCCGATCTTCGACGCGCCGGCCTCTTCGAGCCGCGCCACCGGTGTGAGCGACAGGGCCAGGCCGCAGAGCGTGACCAGGACGATCATGAGGCCGTAGCCGCCCAGCACGCTGCGCCAGAGCGGGCTTTCCACGCGCGCCTCGAGCGCGGACTGGGCTGCGCCGCCGATCCATCGGCACACCAGCGCCACCGCGAAGGCCAGCGCCAGCATGCAGAGGATCTCCCTCGTGGTCGCCGGGCGAGCCGACGCGCCCGCGACGGAAGCGACGCGGCGGCCCACGGCCTCGATCCGACCGGCATCCGCGCGCAGCCAGCCGTCGATCCCCCTCTGCCAGCCGGCCAGCATGATCAGGAACGCCATCCATGAGTATCCGACACAGACATCCACGGCGATCATGGCGGCGAGAATCTGGCCTTCCGCCTGGGTCGGCGAAGCGCCGACCAGCGTCTCCCACACGGCCGCCATGTTCGACGATCCGCCGGTCCAGCTGGCGCTCAACGCCGCCACGCCCTTCCAGAACGATGCCAGATGCGCCTCGGGCAACACGCCCAGCCGGAAGAACGGCAGCAGAGCCAGCGTCCCGATCGCCGCGCCGAGCACGATGCCGATGGCGCCGACGGTCATCAGTCCGAGCGCGGGCCTGCCGAGCCTCGCGATCTCCGGGAGCCTCACCGAGAGCATCAGCAGGAGCAGACTGGCCGGGAGGAACAGATCGGCCAGCAGCGCGTAGGCGGGCGATTCTCCGGGAAGGAATCCCAGGGTGGCCAGCAGCATCGGCACGAAGTAGATCCAGAAGACCGTCGGCAGCGTCCGGAAGATCCTCCCCAGCCGCCGGTTCTCCGCCAAGAGGAACACCGACGCGGCGACGCCGCACAGGACGACGAGCAGGGCCGCCGGTTCGGCGGTCAGCCACTCACGGATGTGGGCAATATCCATGGCGCCTGAATGGGCACGCAGGTTTATCGGGTCGGGACGCGCGCGTTGTCAATGGCGATCACGATCCCCCGGGACGGCGAGCCGCAACCACGCGGCTCCGGTCGTTCCATGCTCCCGCTTCTCCAGCCCGCCGCGCCAGTAGAGCCGCCGCGCGGTCGTGACTCGCCGTAGCCTCTTGGGGTAGGCGGTCGTGACGCGCCCTAGCCTCCTGGCGTAGGCAGTCGCCCCCCGCGGGTTTCCCCCTTTGGTGCGATCCGCGAAAAGGGGGGATCACGCCGCGTCGTCGCGGCGCGCGGAGCGAAGCGAAGCGGGAATGGGGGTTTCCAAAGGGGGAAAACTGGGGCGGGGAAACCGCATGCCCCCGCCGTCGCTCGCGTGGCGAGCTATGGCGGGCAGGCCGCCGCCGCCCGCCGCGCTCGATCATCACGCGCGCCGCTCCGGCGCGCGTGTCCTCCGAGAAACATCTCCGACCCACAGAAAGGTGTTTGCCACAAAGCGAGACCAAACTCAAGCGCTTGATCCGAGCGCTACCAGTGCGTCGCTATTTTGGTTTGGCATGCCTGGACATCAATGCCCCAACGGTAAACACGGCGAAGATCAACACCGCCAGGCCTGCGGCCACGTACAGGGCATGCCACCTCATCCAGATCGCAGAGAGGGCGGTACCAACGCCGACGACTAGACCAAACAGAAACCCATGACCGCCGTCCCATCTTCGTATCACAAGCACACCGAACAGCACTGACTGGGCAAAGCCTAAGACGAAGCCTGCAAGAAATGCCACGAAGATAGTCAACATGCTCAGATCCCTCCAGTCCTTGTGGTTGGCAGGATGGGTAGATCCCCACGGATGTACTCTTGTCCACCGAAGGGTGCACGCCAGAACGGCGGTCTGACCAAGATTGATTCTGGAAGTTGGACTTCGATGAATGCATCCTCAACTTGGAAGACGATTCCACCGCTTCTGAAATGCGGGGTTCGTAACGCCGTGCTGGGGCTGAACCCGAGCCGCGTACGGTGCCACCACGCAAGCCTGCCCGTCATCTGCGCTGGTGTGATGCGTGTAACCCAAGCTTTCGCCACGCCGCCCTCTGGCAGCGTAACGTCGAGTGCCTTGAGTTCTCCAGAACACAGAATCTCCTCTATGGTTGCCCTCGGCGCATAGTGGTAGCGCAGGACGTTTCCCCCGTTCACGACACGTGCGGGGTAAGCCGAGATGTGAGCTTGCTGGACAGCAGGTATCGAGTATGCAAGGAGGACGAGTCCTTGCCCCGCGCCCTTCACGAACTGCGCTCGCGCGATGTCGCGTTCATCGAGGCCTAGGCCTTTGAGTCCTTGCACGAAGTAGGTATCGGTACCGCATGAGTAGCCTTTGAGTTCGTCCAGCCCATCCAGTACAAGACCAGCACCAAAGGCTTTCACCAGACCGGAAGGATCGCCTGCTGCAATCGCTGCGCCGACCACGATCTTCCCGCTCTGGCCCAAAATGAACGCCGTTTCCGGTAAAGCGGAAACGGCAGTCGCCATCCCCTCGCCGAACTGCATGCGCACGCTCTCGCCGCGCAGAATATCGTAGGGCCGATCCCCCAGCGGAATCGTGGAATCGAACCGCGGCACCGTCTCGCCTTGGTTAACCGCCGGGTTCCATCCCAGATAGTGAATGTCGTAAGTGTCGAAGTAGCCCGCCTTGCCGGTGGTCGGGTCGTAACACAAGACTGGTTCCAACCCCAGCGGATCGACGCTGTTTACCGGGTCATTCCGGCAAAACGCGGTGAGGTTGAGGCCGCCGGATTCGCCGAGGGGGTCGCGGGATAGCCATTTCAAAGAACACGGATCGTAATAGCGATAGCCATAGTAGTAGAGCCCGGTCTCCTCATCCAGATACTTCGTCGAGAATCGGAACGGGCAGGCGTCGACTGCCGGGCCGCTCTCGCCGATCAGCCGGCCGAAGGGGTCGTAGTCGTAAGTGGCGGCGACCTTGTTGCTGGAGACATCCCACAGGTGGCGGATGTTCCCCTTGGCGTCCGCGATGGGCAGATACACCCGCTCCACGCCTCCGCTCGCCACCGTGACCGCCAGCAGCCCGCCGATCCCGCCCGCCTCCTGCTCGTACTGCCCCGACCACCGCCCGGCGAGGTCGAGCCCCCAGGTGTACCGGTTGGTCACCATGGCGTTGGACGTGCGGATCTCCTCCTCGATCGGGTTCCAGCGGTCGTAGCAGAACCGGTTCGTCTGCACCGCCTGCCAGGCGCCGTTCGTCCACACGCTGACGATCTTCCGCGCCCGCCGGCCGTCAGGATAGTAGTCGAATGCCAGCCGCAGGTTCTGCGCGCGGTTCGATGACACGATGGCCACCAGCTTCCCGCCCCAGTCCCACGTGTACGCCCACCGACTGTCCACCAGCACGTAAGCCCCCTCGGCACGTACGACCGTTTCATCCGCCTTCGGCAGGTAGAAGCTCCCGTCGGTCAACTGGACGAAGTCGTTGGTGCCCTCCTGCCTCACCGCGATCACCTGGATCGGCTGCCAGATGGCCGAGGCCGCATTGCTCACCGCCAGGAGCGCCCGGAACCGCTCCCCCTGCCGCGCGGCCGCCACGATCGGTCCGTACGGCTTCAGGAACACCGACACCGCCGCGTTGGTCTGCGCCGTGCCCGTCACCTCCACCAGATTCGACCACACGCGCCGCACATGGAAGTTGTCGTTGGTGACCGTGAACCGGTACAGCGGCTCGCCGCCCTCCACCGGCCCCGCCCGCACCGCGTTGCCGATCGTGTCGTTGGTGTAGGCAAACGTCCGCCCCGCCACCGCCGCGCCGGACGCCAGGCGCTGGGTGGCGCCGACGAGTTGGCCGATCGCGTCATACGCGTAGTCCCACCGCGTGCCGTCGGGCATCGAGAGGCGGGCGATCCGCGGCGCGTTGATTGCGAGGCCGTAGCCGAACGACGCGACATTCGTCCCGTCGGCGGACCATGCGACGTTGGTGACCATCTGCCGCGCACCGTTGTGGCTGTAGTTTGCGGTCAGCCGGTCGGTCCCGCTCACCTTCAGGACCACCTGCCCCACGGCGGGGGCGTTTCCGGCCCGCGTGTACGTCGCCTGCACCGCGCCGTCGCTCACCTGGTTCGCCCGTCGGGCCGTGTCGTACCCGATGTTGATCGCCCGCACCTGTCCCGGATCGAACGCCACCTGGCTGATGCCCCCGCCGCCGGGAGCGTGCAGGCGCCGCCAAGCGCCTGCTTGTGAATGTGGCAGATTCCAAGGCCTGGAAGCCCCATGTTGCTAATGTCCAATGTCCGGACTCGACCGCAGCGCATGCGAAGTCCGCGCGAAGATACGTCTCCACGCAGTACGAATGGGGTGGCGTCTCTTGAGTATGGCGACCGCTTCGGCTTCAAATGCTGACAACCTCTGCAGGGGAGTTGAGATCGCAAAAGAGTATCGCTCCGATGTGGCTCGATACGGGATGCCCCTTGCCATTGGATCTCTGCCAACCAGATTCCTGATATAGTCCTGCATATCAAGATCCATGCGAAGGTAGTAAGTGCCGGCGTGGGGTAGGTCAAAATCGTCAAGCAAGTCCCACTCGAGGTCACGAGAATCAGTGGGGGCCAGAGTTGAGGTCTGATTCGGATCCGCGCCACCTGAGAACACATGAGACCCCCCACGTGGAACGACTTTCCCCTTCCACGCGTGCTCAAGTGCGACGTGAAACGGATCAGGTTGAATAATGGAGCGAGGCACTCGCACAGGACCGTCTGTGCCATTGGTCAGCCGGATCAGAATGAGAACGTGCGGTTGTGCTTCGTCAACACGGATCTCGGGCACCTCGATTCTGACCGCTGCCAATTGTGGTTTCATAAGCTACTGACGTGTGCGCGGAAGCGCTGCTCCGTCGCGTGACAAACGATAGATGTAGTCACGAATCAGTTCTGCACTCGCTTCTTTGCTGAGGAATAGCAATTCACTGCCTGCTAACGACGCTCGGGCCTCCGCTTCGGCGTACGAAAGCCCTGTGGCTTGTCCGACGTGTCCGAGTTCATGGCCGAAGATCGCCTGAGGACTGATTTGCCAGTTGAAAGCCGTTCGAGAGACGATAACGTTATTCTGTGGACCGCCAGGAACCAGAGCTTCAGGGCTCATGCGTGCAACTCGATCCCATGGGCGGTGCACATAGATCACATCGCCGAGAGGAACACCTGCAACCCGTGCACGACCGGCAAGGAAATCCAAGTATCCTTGACGATCTGCGATGCCTTGTGCGACTTGGCGTGAACGGAAGAACTGCGTCAATTGGTGAGAGCCGATGCTCGAACCGACACGTGACATAGCACTGTACGCCTGGAATCTCGCGCCATATATTTGAGGATTTGAAGCGGGAATCCCTGTGGCAAAACGTAGTAGAGCGTAGCCAAGTCCTGAGCCTGCGGCGATCTTGATGGCTGCGGGCGAAACGGTGTTCAGGTAGAGCCAAATGCTGCCTGTTTCAACAGCACCTCCTGCAGCACTGAGCCCGACAGGTGCAGCCGCAACCGCCAAATAAGGGAGTACTACGTAGATGCCGACTCCCTCGGCGAGTTCATGCCTTCCTTCCCAGAGCCTCTGACGTGCCTCGCTCGCCCGTTTCGGGTCACCTACTTCCCATCCGGAACCTATGTGTGCCGCAGCGTAGCCAGAACCACCTAGCCGTTCAAAGGTTGCGACTTCCATTAGTCCCAGCGCATCAACATGGTTGAGCGGGTCATTGGCGCAGAAGGCGGTCAGATTCAACCCGCCCTGTTCGCCGAGGGGGTCGCGGGATAGCCATTTCAAAGAACACGGATCGTAGTACCGGTGGCCATAGTAGTAGAGCCCGGTCTCTTCATCCAGATACTTCGTCGAGAATCGGAACGGGCACGCATCCGCCGCCGCGCCGCTCTTGCCGATCAGGCGTCCGAAGGGATCATAGTCGTAGGTCCCGACGATCGCCCCCGCGCTGCTCGCCAGGTGCCGCACGTTCCCCATCGCGTCGGCGATCGGCAGGTACACCGTCTCCGCCCCGCCGTTGGTCGACACCGCCACCGCCACCAGCCCGCCGATCCCGCCCGCCGCCTGCCCTGTGAAATGCCCCGCCGAAACTCGCTGAGCCGCTACACCCCAGGCGCTCCTTCAATGTCCCGAGTCTTGATTTGAATCCGAGCGGGCTAGCCGGTGCTTCGGCAATCGCCACTGCCGGCCAAACGAATTGAGATCGTACTGTCCCGCGCTGGTGAACAAAGTGCACAGAGGCTCTTGGGGGAAGTCATTTAATCTGAGTCTGTATGTCACTCCGTTCACGACGGCCGTATACACGTATGGATCCTCTGCCGTCGAGTACCAGTCCACCGTCAGTTCCAGCAATTCCTTGGGTGTCATGGGTTCTCTGGTCCGGTTATTCCGAGTGCCGCGTTCACTTCGGGATTCGGCGTAAGAGCCCCTTCGGTGATCCGTTGCCACAGAGCATCACCGGTGAACCCCTCGGCCGAGTACTTCTCAATGTAGTACTCGATCGGTCGGTGGGGCCGGAGACTCTCAGCAAGGGCTCTATCGGCCATCGCATCTCGCGTGCGCTGAGCAAGTGCGTTTCTCATGTGACTTGCCCGTCGAGCAATAGACTCAGCCGTTGCACCACGCGCCTGCATCTTGAGGAGTTGGTAACGGAAGTTCGGCATGTAATTGTTGTAGTACTGCCGCGCAGCCTCCGGGCTTAGAGACCGCGTGGATGGTCTCATCGGTTTGACTTCTGAAACGGGACCCCGCTGCCAACTCGGAACCTCCGACCGTGACACCAACGAGCCTCTCAGTACTAGGAATGTCCCGGCGCCCTTGGCAGAAGCCAAGAATCCGCTAGTCCAGCGTTCCCAAGTTTCCAGTTCGTCGCCGGTGGACGTGTAGCCCTCGATTGCCCGGCACGCATCATTCAAGCCGATGAAATCCAGAACCGGATCGGCGACGCCGCCGTTCATCGTCGCCCGGAACCACCCGTAGCCGTAAACGTCGTGGTAATGGCCTATGCGTTCACTAGCTTCGGGGATTCCAACACTCTCGCTAGCATAGCCAAAGTAACCTACTTCTTTGATTCGGTGCCGCGCTTGATCACCCTGGAAGACGGGATCCATCATCGCGGCGCGGTCCGCCAAAGTGGCATAGAGATCCAGCGGGAAGGCTATCGCAGTGTAACGTGTCTCGCCCTCCAACCGTCGAGCGAGATCGGCCCAGAATTTCGCGATGTAACCGAAGTAGCGTCCGTCCGGGTCGATGTTATTGACCGGGTCATTCCCGCAAAACGCCGTGAGGTTCAACCCGCCCTGTTCGCCGAGGGGGTCGCGGGACAGCCATTCGCGGACCTCCGGCGTGAGTTCCACGGCCAGCAGCCATCTTGCCTGTTGCGTTTCAACGAGATAGAGCGCGAACCACCGGGCGTGTTCGGGACGGGTGTCCTCAAAAACCCCAGACGCGATTTTTTGAGGGGAGGTTTCCCTGTTTTCCTGTGTGGGGATCGACGCGGAAAGCAGCGGCAGCGCGGCGACCTTCGGCGCGGGACGTGGGATCGACGCGGGCGCCGGGGCCGCCGCGAACAGGGCGGCGAAGGCCGCCATCAGGAGCGTCACCCATCCTCTGCGCCACGCCGTGACCATGGCCGGTATCGTAGGATTTCCCGGCGGCTAAGGGAAGAGCAGGCTCACGGCGCCGACCTGTTCTTTGCAGGGGTTTATCAGACCTTTTGCCGTCATCCGCCTTCGCCCTGCGGGCTATGGCGCGACGGGTCTTGCGGCACGGCGTGACGCTCCGCGGGATGGCATCGGGTGTGCACCGCCTGAAGCTGGAGGATGCTGACCTCGGTGTAAATGGCCGTCGTCTCCAGCTTCTCGTGCCCCAGCAACTGCTGGATGTAGCGGATGTCCGCCCCGCCTTCGAGCAGGTGCGTCGCGCACGTGTGGCGCAATAGATGACAGGAGCCCGGCCGCGCGATGCCCGCCTTCTTGAACATCTCCGACACCTGGCGGCTGAGCACGTGCGGGCTGAACGCCTCGCCGTAGCTGGTCAGGAACAGCGCCCGCTGCCCGGGGTCCAGCCGCAGCAACGGCCGCACGTCGTCGAGGTACTTCTCGACCCAGCCCAGGGCGCGCCGGCCGATGGGGACCACGCGGTCTTTCCTCCCCTTGCCCAGCCGCACGCGCAGCGTCCGGCGCTCGCGGTTGAGGTCGTCGAGTTCCAGCCGGACGAGTTCGGAGCGGCGCAGGCCCGTGGAGTAGAACGTCTCCAGGATCGCCCGGGCGCGCACGCCCAGCGGGTCGGCTACGTCCGGCACGCCCAGGAGCGTTTCCACCTCGGAGCGCGTCAGCGCCTCCTGGGGCAGCCGGTGCTCGGCCCTCGGCCGGTCCAGGTCGGCGGCCGGGTTGGCGGGCAGGAGGCCGCGCTTGCAGAGCCAGCGGAACAGTTGCAGCAGCGAGCCCAGGCGGGCCCGCTGCGTGGCGATGCTCAACGGATGGCCGTTGGCCTTGCGCGCCTGCGCCAGGTGGCGCTGGTATCCCTCCAGCACGGTCCGTGTCGCCTCCTCGGGACGGCGGATGTCGCGTGCGTCGGCCCAGCGCAGGAAGTCGGTCAGTTCGATCCGCCGGGCGGCGATGGAGCCCTCCGCGTAGTGGCGCTCCCGCATCCATTGCAGGTACTCGTCCGCGAGCGCCGCCAGGCCGCCGGGCGCGCGCTCGAAGCCGGGGTCGGGTTTCTGCTGCCCGCCCCGCGCCTCCGGGGCGCGGCGGCGCAGCCATTCGACGGTGCGGTATCCTCTCGGCCTGGTGTTCGGCGTGGGTTTCATGGGTACGGTACGACTCCTCTTGGCGGCGGCTCCAGATGCGCGAAGCCGTCAGGCCGTCAGGTGGGTGACAAGGCGCGGCTCATCAACGGGTTGACCCTGACGGGGCGGGGTCCGCCATCCCCCCGTCAGGTTCTCCAAAACCCCGTCAGGTTTCTGCCGTAGGCGTGTTTCTTCGCTCGGAAGCTCCGCCGACATACGTAGTTGCTCGACCGCCCGGAGCCCGATCTGGCCCGCGCTTTCCGCCTCCCGGCAGTCGGTCAGCAGCTCGTACTGGAACGCGCTCCCCGGCCGGCCGTAGCGCGCGGCGATGTGCTCCAACTCGCGCAGCCGGTCCAGGTGCACCCGCACCTGTGTCACGCTCCACCCGAGACGGGAGCGGACCTCCCGGCGGCTGAAGAAGCACAGCCGCTGCTCGATCCGCTCCGCCTCGCTCCGCTCCCGCACGATCGCCTTCACCGCTTCCAGGGCCCGCCGGGTCTGCGGCGGAAGCTCGTCGAGGCCGCGCCCCAGCAGGTCCGGGGCGAGCCGGTTGGCGAGCGCGATGTCCTCCAACGCCACGCGCACGAAACCCTTGCCGTCCATGTCGGTCTCCCGCGGCCGTTGGTGCTGGTGCAAGAGCGCAACGGCGTCGATCAGGGTCAGGTACTTCTCGTGGTCGCGCCGTGTGCGCGTGCGCTCGGCCGTGAAGGTGAGCGCATCGGCGAAGGGGTTGACCACGTCCACCGGCTCCAGCAGCCGCTGCGCGTTGCGCAGGAGCGCGAGCGTGCGCTGCCGCCGCTTCTTCAGCCGCAGCCCTTCCAGTGTCCGCGCCTGGCGCTGCAACGCGTGGATGCGCTCGGTCTGCGCCCGGGATTCGTCCACCGTCAGGGTGAGACACCGGTTCTGCAACTCCTCGTCGATGTCGATCGCCGTCGTGGTCAGGAAGATCATGACCGGTCCGGCCACGTGGTATTCCTGCGTCTCCATTCGGCCCGTGTGCGGATCCTTGCCGGTGCTGGCGATGGTGAGTTCACCCTCGGACTGCAGGAGCTTCAGGGCGTAGCTGGCCTTCTCGGCGCCTTCCTCCTCCACGATGGCGAGGATCTTGTGCCGCAGGTCGGCTTCCCCCAGGTAGTACAGGCTCTGCCCGGTCATGGCCGAGTACTTCACCCGCTCCTCTTCGGGGAACATCGCCAGCACCGCCTCCATGAGCGCGCTCTTGCCGGCGGCGCTGGTGCTCTGCACGATCACCGCCAGCGGCCGCTCGAGCTTGCGGGACGTGCAGGCCAGATAGGCGGCTAAACGATTGGCTTCCTCGCCGACCAGGCCGCACGCGTCGAAGGCCTCGCCGATCCGCTCGACCAGATCCGGCGCGCTCAGCAGCTCCAGCGCGGCGGCGCGGTCCTCAAGCGTCATTTCGGATTGCGGATTGCGGACGGCGGATTGAAGGACGGCGCTCAGCCGCGCTTCCTGCTCCTCCTCCAGCGCGAACAGCAGCCGCCCGAGGTCGCTCTTGATGAGATCCCGCTCCAGCCGCGTCTCCTCGGCCGCGCGCTCGATGAACCGGCGGCGCTCGCCGTCCCGCAACAGGTCGAAGGCGTCGAGGTGGAAGAGGTAATCCGTTGTCAGTTGACCGTTGTCGGTTGTCGGTTGGGAACTTCCTCTTTCCACGGGCAACGGACAACTGGCAACCGGCAACCGAACCTTGAGCCGCACCGCGACTTTCATCGCCTCCAGGCTGTTGTTCTTCTCCAGCCCCCCGACGCGGTACTCGCGCGAGCCCAGCCGCAGGAACAGGTATTCGCCTGCCCTGAGCAACGTCGAAGGGCCGGCGCGCTCTAAGCAGGGAGTCTCACACGAAGGCGCAGAGTTCGCAGAGAGTCTGGAAGTGGCTTCCTCTTCATCAGCCGCTAAAGAAGCCGCTTCCTTTTTAGCAGCTAAGGATTCAGAAGAAGACACGCCCGCGCGCGTGTGCACGACCCCGTCTGACTCAGGTTTCCGGTTTCCGGTTTCAGGTTTCCCTCCCGCCCATTCCGCCGCATTCAAAGCGCTTTGCAGGGCCTTTGCGGCCGGTGTGACTTTTTTAGCGTATTCGTTGGCGTCCATGCCCCACGGGAACTTCACCCGGTAGCACTCGATCCCGTGCGCGCCGAGGCGCTCGGCGTCCCTGGCCGCCGCCCGGTTGCCCGCTTCGTCCGCGTCGTAGGCGAGGCGCACCCGCTTTACCTTCCGGGCCAGGATCGCCTCGAAGAGTTCGTCGGTGAAGCCGTTGGTCCCGTAGATGAACGTCACGGCTCGCAACCCGTGCACCCAGAAGGTCAGCGCGTCGAACGCGGCCTCGCACAGGATGATCTCCGGTTCGTTCAGCGCCTCCGCGTTCCAGAGGCCGGCATGCGGCCCGGGCAGGTACAGGTGTTTGGGCGTCCCCGCCTTCAGGTGGTCGGCGATCTTGCGGCCGTACATCCCCGCCACGCGGTTCGCGTCGTCCGCCGCGCCGATGGGCAGGACCACCGACCCGGTGAAGTGTTCGTGGCCCGATTCGCGAAAAAGCCCCAGCCGCTGCAGCCGCGCCCGGATCGCCGCGCCCTCCTGGCGGTTCTTTGCCGGCAGCCGCAGCCCGAGCGTCCGGTCGGCGAAGCCGAGCCGGAAGCGCACGAGCGCTTCCTCGTGGTAGAGCCCCCGGCCGCGCAGGTAGTCGATCGCGGCGGGGGTCTTCGGAAGCCGCTGGTGATAGTAGTCCACCACCTGGCCCAGAAGCGCCGTGTCGTCCTGCTTCGCCAAGGCTTCGCAGGACAAGTCGGCAAAAGGACTCGGAAGCCGGGGGACGGTCGCCTCCTTCAGGGGCGCGTCGGCCGGGGCAGAGAACGCCGCCGGGCCGGCGCGGAGGATCTCGAAGGCGTGGCGGAAGCTCACGCCGTCGTATCTTTGGACGAACTGGATCGCGTTGCCCGCCGCGCCGCACCCCAGGCAGTGGAAGAGCCCCTTGTCCGGCGAGACCACCAGCGAGGGCTCCCGGTCCTCATGGAACGGGCATCGGCCCACGAGGTCCTTCGCCCCGTGCCGCCGCAGTTCCACGCCCCGCGAGCGCACCAGGGCCGCCAGGTCCGTCTCGCGCTTGATCCGCTCGATCTCCTCTTCAGGGATGCGCGGCATGAAAACCTCCTTTCCCCAAAAAGGCGTCAAGGTGAAAAAAGAACTTTTTCATTTGTCCGCATTTGATAGGATGCACCTATAACATGCAAGTTAAAACAATAACCTTTATAGACCCCGGCTATCATGCGCCCGACATGAAAACCGGTCGTCCACCCCAGACGGAGCAGTCGCCGTTCGGAAAGCGCCTTCAGTCGTTGCGCGAGGACGCGAACCTCACCCAGCGCGAAGTCGCAGCCGCCCTCGGCATTTCGCAGCCCTCCTATGCCGCGTGGGAACGGCGCGGCGTCGCCCTCGCGCCGGATCAGATCCGGAAGCTCGCGCAGGTTCTTGGCATCGAGGTCGCCGACTTGTTCCGCGACGAGAACAGCGCGAAGCGCAACGGCCCCGTGGGGCGTGCCCGCAAGACATTCGAGGCCGTTTCCCGGCTGCCGCGCAGCCGCCAACGAAGTATTCTCGACGTGGTCGACATCCTCGTCGCCAAAACGGGCTGACCGCCACGCGCGGGGCCCCTGTATTTCCTTCTTCTTAGCCGCTGCGCAGCCAAAGCGGCTAAGCGAAAAGCGTTCTCACCCACAACCGCCGCCACGTCCGCGGGGCGGAGTCCGCGAAGGGCCGGCGCCGTGCGAAGCCCTGCCCGTGTCCGCCGTAGTTTCCAAACGAAGGCGGAAACGGGCTGAGCCGGCAAAGGCCCGACCCTGCCCCCAGGCCGGGGGTCGGGGGACGGAAAGCGGCGGAGTGGCGGCGGCGAACCCGGAGGGCGGCGGGGCGCGGACGGACAGCGCAGCGCAAAGGGCCGGGAGAAGAAGAGGCTCCCGGCCGCCGTCCGCGCCACAAGAGCCGCCGCGCGGTTGCCCCCCGCGGGTTTCCCCCTTTGGTGCGATCCGCCAAAGAAAGGGGGGATCACGCCGCGTCGTCGCGGCGCACGGAGCGAAGCGAAGCGGGAATGGGGGTTTCCAAAGGGGGAAAACTGAGGCGGGGAAACCGCGTTCCCCACCGCCGCCCGCCGCGCTCGATCATCACGCGCGCCACACCGGCGCGCGTGTCTTCCGCGAAACACCCACGACATACAGAAAGGTGTTCGCTAGAAGGCGAGACCCCGGGCGCTTCGAATTGCCAGATTGCCTCTATGTGCCTGTCCCCAGTGTCGACCAGTGTCCACGTCCATGGTCCAGATGTGACCCGGCGCATTTGTTCACCCTGCTACTCCTTGTCGTCCTTGGCAGCAGATGTAATGATCGTTCGTCTATCGTCTTCGCTCAAGCCACTCCACCGATGATGCGTGGTGACAGGAAGCTCAATCTCACAGAACTCGGGTGGGTCTGTCGCTCGCCAAGATAATCGATCGCGCCTTCGACATTTCGGACAGGTTGGTTGTTGTGCAATCGCGTATTCCGAACCATCGGAAGCGGGATCACACGTCTTGCCAAAGACACGCAGAAGTAACTGCGCTTTCTGTATGTCATCGAGTCCCACAACTAGACCCGCTTCCGCAAGGATTCGCTCAACTTGCGGGAATATGGGATCATCTATTGCCTTCAAAAGCGCACACTCGTCCGACGTGAGGCTGCGAGCCAGATAGAAACCGTATGTCAGCGGCAAGAGTTCCGCAGCCCTGAATCGGTGTCCGCAATCAAGACACGTATACTCAAACAGCATAAGTTTCATGGGATCGGAAAGATCATCTCCGGAACCAGAATATCATTGAACTCAGAGAGAACGGCCAAGTTGAAGCCCGATCCTCGAATGGATTTGAATCGAATCACATTGAAGCCGCAGCGCCTTGCTCTTGTGCCAATGGCCTGAGTCGCCGAGGAGACAGGCCCTCCGCTATAGCCCCAAGCCAGCGCCATTTCAGGGTCCGTGAGATCGAGAACAGCCATTCTTGCAGTGTTGAGTGAATAGCGGATTTCGTACAGTGGACTATGGCCATTGGCAACAACCTCTGCAAAAGCCCCACCTCCTCTTTCGGAGACATAGAATGCAGGACCAAACCGATTGTACGGATTCTGGAGGAACTTTGGATCGATACCTGAAAGAAGGCCTTGAACTCTAGCGGCTGTCGCAGGCGTAGCGTGATAGAGATTGACACCGGTTTCGAGAGGCGAGGCCCACGTTATTGGAGCCGTCCGCAATGGCGTGCCCAACGCTTCGATTGCTCGCGCTTCTGTCAAGGATACTCGCTCGGCCCCTGTCATCAGGCGGCCGATTCGGAAGAATTGACCAAACTTCGCACACCCGAAGGCAATCGCCGGTTGTGCAAATGCACTCAGCACCGCCTCGGATTGGATCTCCATCAGTTGATCGGCCACTGGTGTGCCCCGCAGCGCCGACGGCACAAGGGCATTGCATTGCTGGAAGTACTTCACCTTCTCGCGTGCATAATCGCGCATCACGGGAACGTCCGCCTGCTGGCGAGGCGACCGCGCATTCTGAATCCAGCACTTCGGCTGAGGCGCGAGTGGCGGAAGCGGTGGAGGTTGCGGCTGTGGAATGAAAGTCGAGACGCTATACCATTCGTTATTTGGCTCCAGCCCCAGCGGATCGACTTGATTCACCGGATCATTCCCGCAGAACGCCGTGAGATTCAGTCCGCCCTGTTCTCCGAGGGGGTCGCGGGATAGCCATTCGCGGACCTCCGGCGTGAGTTCCACGGCCAGCAGCCATCTTGCCTGTTGCGTTTCAACGAGATAGAGCGCGAACCACCGGGCGTGTTCGGGACGGGTGTCCTCAAAAACCCCAGACGCGATTTTTTGAGGGGAGGTTTCCCTGTTTTCCTGTGTGGGGATCGACGCGGAAAGCAGCGGCAGCGCGGCGACCTTCGGCGCGGGACGTGGGATCGACGCGGGCGCCGGGGCCGCCGCGAACAGGGCGGCGAAGGCCGCCATCAGGAGCGTCACCCATCCTCTGCGCCACGCCGTGACCATGGCCGGTATCGTAGGATTTCCCGGCGGCTAAGGGAAGAGCAGGCTCACGGCGCCGACCTGTTCTTTGCAGGGGTTTATCAGACCTTTTGCCGTCATCCGCCTTCGCCCTGCGGGCTATGGCGCGACGGGTCTTGCGGCACGGCGTGACGCTCCGCGGGATGGCATCGGGTGTGCACCGCCTGAAGCTGGAGGATGCTGACCTCGGTGTAAATGGCCGTCGTCTCCAGCTTCTCGTGCCCCAGCAACTGCTGGATGTAGCGGATGTCCGCCCCGCCTTCGAGCAGGTGCGTCGCGCACGTGTGGCGCAATAGATGACAGGAGCCCGGCCGCGCGATGCCCGCCTTCTTGAACATCTCCGACACCTGGCGGCTGAGCACGTGCGGGCTGAACGCCTCGCCGTAGCTGGTCAGGAACAGCGCCCGCTGCCCGGGGTCCAGCCGCAGCAACGGCCGCACGTCGTCGAGGTACTTCTCGACCCAGCCCAGGGCGCGCCGGCCGATGGGGACCACGCGGTCTTTCCTCCCCTTGCCCAGCCGCACGCGCAGCGTCCGGCGCTCGCGGTTGAGGTCGTCGAGTTCCAGCCGGACGAGTTCGGAGCGGCGCAGGCCCGTGGAGTAGAACGTCTCCAGGATCGCCCGGGCGCGCACGCCCAGCGGGTCGGCTACGTCCGGCACGCCCAGGAGCGTTTCCACCTCGGAGCGCGTCAGCGCCTCCTGGGGCAGCCGGTGCTCGGCCCTCGGCCGGTCCAGGTCGGCGGCCGGGTTGGCGGGCAGGAGGCCGCGCTTGCAGAGCCAGCGGAACAGTTGCAGCAGCGAGCCCAGGCGGGCCCGCTGCGTGGCGATGCTCAACGGATGGCCGTTGGCCTTGCGCGCCTGCGCCAGGTGGCGCTGGTATCCCTCCAGCACGGTCCGTGTCGCCTCCTCGGGACGGCGGATGTCGCGTGCGTCGGCCCAGCGCAGGAAGTCGGTCAGTTCGATCCGCCGGGCGGCGATGGAGCCCTCCGCGTAGTGGCGCTCCCGCATCCATTGCAGGTACTCGTCCGCGAGCGCCGCCAGGCCGCCGGGCGCGCGCTCGAAGCCGGGGTCGGGTTTCTGCTGCCCGCCCCGCGCCTCCGGGGCGCGGCGGCGCAGCCATTCGACGGTGCGGTATCCTCTCGGCCTGGTGTTCGGCGTGGGTTTCATGGGTACGGTACGACTCCTCTTGGCGGCGGCTCCAGATGCGCGAAGCCGTCAGGCCGTCAGGTGGGTGACAAGGCGCGGCTCATCAACGGGTTGACCCTGACGGGGCGGGGTCCGCCATCCCCCCGTCAGGTTCTCCAAAACCCCGTCAGGTTTCTGCCGTAGGCGTGTTTCTTCGCTCGGAAGCTCCGCCGACATACGTAGTTGCTCGACCGCCCGGAGCCCGATCTGGCCCGCGCTTTCCGCCTCCCGGCAGTCGGTCAGCAGCTCGTACTGGAACGCGCTCCCCGGCCGGCCGTAGCGCGCGGCGATGTGCTCCAACTCGCGCAGCCGGTCCAGGTGCACCCGCACCTGTGTCACGCTCCACCCGAGACGGGAGCGGACCTCCCGGCGGCTGAAGAAGCACAGCCGCTGCTCGATCCGCTCCGCCTCGCTCCGCTCCCGCACGATCGCCTTCACCGCTTCCAGGGCCCGCCGGGTCTGCGGCGGAAGCTCGTCGAGGCCGCGCCCCAGCAGGTCCGGGGCGAGCCGGTTGGCGAGCGCGATGTCCTCCAACGCCACGCGCACGAAACCCTTGCCGTCCATGTCGGTCTCCCGCGGCCGTTGGTGCTGGTGCAAGAGCGCAACGGCGTCGATCAGGGTCAGGTACTTCTCGTGGTCGCGCCGTGTGCGCGTGCGCTCGGCCGTGAAGGTGAGCGCATCGGCGAAGGGGTTGACCACGTCCACCGGCTCCAGCAGCCGCTGCGCGTTGCGCAGGAGCGCGAGCGTGCGCTGCCGCCGCTTCTTCAGCCGCAGCCCTTCCAGTGTCCGCGCCTGGCGCTGCAACGCGTGGATGCGCTCGGTCTGCGCCCGGGATTCGTCCACCGTCAGGGTGAGACACCGGTTCTGCAACTCCTCGTCGATGTCGATCGCCGTCGTGGTCAGGAAGATCATGACCGGTCCGGCCACGTGGTATTCCTGCGTCTCCATTCGGCCCGTGTGCGGATCCTTGCCGGTGCTGGCGATGGTGAGTTCACCCTCGGACTGCAGGAGCTTCAGGGCGTAGCTGGCCTTCTCGGCGCCTTCCTCCTCCACGATGGCGAGGATCTTGTGCCGCAGGTCGGCTTCCCCCAGGTAGTACAGGCTCTGCCCGGTCATGGCCGAGTACTTCACCCGCTCCTCTTCGGGGAACATCGCCAGCACCGCCTCCATGAGCGCGCTCTTGCCGGCGGCGCTGGTGCTCTGCACGATCACCGCCAGCGGCCGCTCGAGCTTGCGGGACGTGCAGGCCAGATAGGCGGCTAAACGATTGGCTTCCTCGCCGACCAGGCCGCACGCGTCGAAGGCCTCGCCGATCCGCTCGACCAGATCCGGCGCGCTCAGCAGCTCCAGCGCGGCGGCGCGGTCCTCAAGCGTCATTTCGGATTGCGGATTGCGGACGGCGGATTGAAGGACGGCGCTCAGCCGCGCTTCCTGCTCCTCCTCCAGCGCGAACAGCAGCCGCCCGAGGTCGCTCTTGATGAGATCCCGCTCCAGCCGCGTCTCCTCGGCCGCGCGCTCGATGAACCGGCGGCGCTCGCCGTCCCGCAACAGGTCGAAGGCGTCGAGGTGGAAGAGGTAATCCGTTGTCAGTTGACCGTTGTCGGTTGTCGGTTGGGAACTTCCTCTTTCCACGGGCAACGGACAACTGGCAACCGGCAACCGAACCTTGAGCCGCACCGCGACTTTCATCGCCTCCAGGCTGTTGTTCTTCTCCAGCCCCCCGACGCGGTACTCGCGCGAGCCCAGCCGCAGGAACAGGTATTCGCCTGCCCTGAGCAACGTCGAAGGGCCGGCGCGCTCTAAGCAGGGAGTCTCACACGAAGGCGCAGAGTTCGCAGAGAGTCTGGAAGTGGCTTCCTCTTCATCAGCCGCTAAAGAAGCCGCTTCCTTTTTAGCAGCTAAGGATTCAGAAGAAGACACGCCCGCGCGCGTGTGCACGACCCCGTCTGACTCAGGTTTCCGGTTTCCGGTTTCAGGTTTCCCTCCCGCCCATTCCGCCGCATTCAAAGCGCTTTGCAGGGCCTTTGCGGCCGGTGTGACTTTTTTAGCGTATTCGTTGGCGTCCATGCCCCACGGGAACTTCACCCGGTAGCACTCGATCCCGTGCGCGCCGAGGCGCTCGGCGTCCCTGGCCGCCGCCCGGTTGCCCGCTTCGTCCGCGTCGTAGGCGAGGCGCACCCGCTTTACCTTCCGGGCCAGGATCGCCTCGAAGAGTTCGTCGGTGAAGCCGTTGGTCCCGTAGATGAACGTCACGGCTCGCAACCCGTGCACCCAGAAGGTCAGCGCGTCGAACGCGGCCTCGCACAGGATGATCTCCGGTTCGTTCAGCGCCTCCGCGTTCCAGAGGCCGGCATGCGGCCCGGGCAGGTACAGGTGTTTGGGCGTCCCCGCCTTCAGGTGGTCGGCGATCTTGCGGCCGTACATCCCCGCCACGCGGTTCGCGTCGTCCGCCGCGCCGATGGGCAGGACCACCGACCCGGTGAAGTGTTCGTGGCCCGATTCGCGAAAAAGCCCCAGCCGCTGCAGCCGCGCCCGGATCGCCGCGCCCTCCTGGCGGTTCTTTGCCGGCAGCCGCAGCCCGAGCGTCCGGTCGGCGAAGCCGAGCCGGAAGCGCACGAGCGCTTCCTCGTGGTAGAGCCCCCGGCCGCGCAGGTAGTCGATCGCGGCGGGGGTCTTCGGAAGCCGCTGGTGATAGTAGTCCACCACCTGGCCCAGAAGCGCCGTGTCGTCCTGCTTCGCCAAGGCTTCGCAGGACAAGTCGGCAAAAGGACTCGGAAGCCGGGGGACGGTCGCCTCCTTCAGGGGCGCGTCGGCCGGGGCAGAGAACGCCGCCGGGCCGGCGCGGAGGATCTCGAAGGCGTGGCGGAAGCTCACGCCGTCGTATCTTTGGACGAACTGGATCGCGTTGCCCGCCGCGCCGCACCCCAGGCAGTGGAAGAGCCCCTTGTCCGGCGAGACCACCAGCGAGGGCTCCCGGTCCTCATGGAACGGGCATCGGCCCACGAGGTCCTTCGCCCCGTGCCGCCGCAGTTCCACGCCCCGCGAGCGCACCAGGGCCGCCAGGTCCGTCTCGCGCTTGATCCGCTCGATCTCCTCTTCAGGGATGCGCGGCATGAAAACCTCCTTTCCCCAAAAAGGCGTCAAGGTGAAAAAAGAACTTTTTCATTTGTCCGCATTTGATAGGATGCACCTATAACATGCAAGTTAAAACAATAACCTTTATAGACCCCGGCTATCATGCGCCCGACATGAAAACCGGTCGTCCACCCCAGACGGAGCAGTCGCCGTTCGGAAAGCGCCTTCAGTCGTTGCGCGAGGACGCGAACCTCACCCAGCGCGAAGTCGCAGCCGCCCTCGGCATTTCGCAGCCCTCCTATGCCGCGTGGGAACGGCGCGGCGTCGCCCTCGCGCCGGATCAGATCCGGAAGCTCGCGCAGGTTCTTGGCATCGAGGTCGCCGACTTGTTCCGCGACGAGAACAGCGCGAAGCGCAACGGCCCCGTGGGGCGTGCCCGCAAGACATTCGAGGCCGTTTCCCGGCTGCCGCGCAGCCGCCAACGAAGTATTCTCGACGTGGTCGACATCCTCGTCGCCAAAACGGGCTGACCGCCACGCGCGGGGCCCCTGTATTTCCTTCTTCTTAGCCGCTGCGCAGCCAAAGCGGCTAAGCGAAAAGCGTTCTCACCCACAACCGCCGCCACGTCCGCGGGGCGGAGTCCGCGAAGGGCCGGCGCCGTGCGAAGCCCTGCCCGTGTCCGCCGTAGTTTCCAAACGAAGGCGGAAACGGGCTGAGCCGGCAAAGGCCCGACCCTGCCCCCAGGCCGGGGGTCGGGGGACGGAAAGCGGCGGAGTGGCGGCGGCGAACCCGGAGGGCGGCGGGGCGCGGACGGACAGCGCAGCGCAAAGGGCCGGGAGAAGAAGAGGCTCCCGGCCGCCGTCCGCGCCACAAGAGCCGCCGCGCGGTTGCCCCCCGCGGGTTTCCCCCTTTGGTGCGATCCGCCAAAGAAAGGGGGGATCACGCCGCGTCGTCGCGGCGCACGGAGCGAAGCGAAGCGGGAATGGGGGTTTCCAAAGGGGGAAAACTGAGGCGGGGAAACCGCGTTCCCCACCGCCGCCCGCCGCGCTCGATCATCACGCGCGCCACACCGGCGCGCGTGTCTTCCGCGAAACACCCACGACATACAGAAAGGTGTTCGCTAGAAGGCGAGACCCCGGGCGCTTCGAATTGCCAGATTGCCTCTATGTGCCTGTCCCCAGTGTCGACCAGTGTCCACGTCCATGGTCCAGATGTGACCCGGCGCATTTGTTCACCCTGCTACTCCTTGTCGTCCTTGGCAGCAGATGTAATGATCGTTCGTCTATCGTCTTCGCTCAAGCCACTCCACCGATGATGCGTGGTGACAGGAAGCTCAATCTCACAGAACTCGGGTGGGTCTGTCGCTCGCCAAGATAATCGATCGCGCCTTCGACATTTCGGACAGGTTGGTTGTTGTGCAATCGCGTATTCCGAACCATCGGAAGCGGGATCACACGTCTTGCCAAAGACACGCAGAAGTAACTGCGCTTTCTGTATGTCATCGAGTCCCACAACTAGACCCGCTTCCGCAAGGATTCGCTCAACTTGCGGGAATATGGGATCATCTATTGCCTTCAAAAGCGCACACTCGTCCGACGTGAGGCTGCGAGCCAGATAGAAACCGTATGTCAGCGGCAAGAGTTCCGCAGCCCTGAATCGGTGTCCGCAATCAAGACACGTATACTCAAACAGCATAAGTTTCATGGGATCGGAAAGATCATCTCCGGAACCAGAATATCATTGAACTCAGAGAGAACGGCCAAGTTGAAGCCCGATCCTCGAATGGATTTGAATCGAATCACATTGAAGCCGCAGCGCCTTGCTCTTGTGCCAATGGCCTGAGTCGCCGAGGAGACAGGCCCTCCGCTATAGCCCCAAGCCAGCGCCATTTCAGGGTCCGTGAGATCGAGAACAGCCATTCTTGCAGTGTTGAGTGAATAGCGGATTTCGTACAGTGGACTATGGCCATTGGCAACAACCTCTGCAAAAGCCCCACCTCCTCTTTCGGAGACATAGAATGCAGGACCAAACCGATTGTACGGATTCTGGAGGAACTTTGGATCGATACCTGAAAGAAGGCCTTGAACTCTAGCGGCTGTCGCAGGCGTAGCGTGATAGAGATTGACACCGGTTTCGAGAGGCGAGGCCCACGTTATTGGAGCCGTCCGCAATGGCGTGCCCAACGCTTCGATTGCTCGCGCTTCTGTCAAGGATACTCGCTCGGCCCCTGTCATCAGGCGGCCGATTCGGAAGAATTGACCAAACTTCGCACACCCGAAGGCAATCGCCGGTTGTGCAAATGCACTCAGCACCGCCTCGGATTGGATCTCCATCAGTTGATCGGCCACTGGTGTGCCCCGCAGCGCCGACGGCACAAGGGCATTGCATTGCTGGAAGTACTTCACCTTCTCGCGTGCATAATCGCGCATCACGGGAACGTCCGCCTGCTGGCGAGGCGACCGCGCATTCTGAATCCAGCACTTCGGCTGAGGCGCGAGTGGCGGAAGCGGTGGAGGTTGCGGCTGTGGAATGAAAGTCGAGACGCTATACCATTCGTTATTTGGCTCCAGCCCCAGCGGATCGACTTGATTCACCGGATCATTCCCGCAGAACGCCGTGAGATTCAGTCCGCCCTGTTCTCCGAGGGGGTCGCGGGATAGCCATTTCAAAGAACACGGATCGTAGTACCGGTAGCCATAGTAGTAGAGCCCGGTCTCCTCATCCAGATACTTCGAGGAGAATCTGAACGGACACGCGTCCGCCGCCGCGCCGGTCTTCCCGATCAGCCGGCCGAACGGGTCGTAATCGTAGGTCGCGGCGATCGCGTTGCTGGTGGCGTCCCAGAGGTGGCGGATGTTCCCCTTGGCATCCGCGATCGGCAGGTACACCCTCTCCACGCCTCCGCTGGCCACCGTGACCGCCAGCAGCCCGCCGATCCCGCCCGCCTCCTGCTCGTACTGCCCCGACCACTGCCCGGCGAGGTCCAGCCCCCACGTGTAGCGGTTGGTCACCATGCCGCCGGAAGTCCGGATCTCCTCCTCGATCGGGTTCCACCGGTCGTAGCAGAACCGGTTGGTCTGCACCGCCTGCCAGGCGCTGTTCGTCCAGACGCTGACGATCTTTCGCGCCCGCCGGCCATCCGGATAGTAGTCGAACGTGAGCCGCTGGTTCTGCGCGCGGTGCGAGGACTCCGCCGCCAGCAGTTTCCCGGCCCAGTCCCACGTGTACGCCCAGCGGCTGTCGACCAGCACGTAGGCCCCCTCGGCACGTACGACCGTCTCGTCCGCCTTCGGCAGGTAGAAGCTCCCGTCGGTCAGTTGCACGAAATCGTTGGTCCCTTCCTGCCGCACCGCGATCACCTGGATCGGCTGCCAGATCGCCGAGGCCGCGTTGCTCACCGCCAGGAGCGCGCGGAACCGCTCCCCCTGCCGCGCGGCCGTCACGATCGGCCCGTACGGCCTCAGGAACACCGACACCGTCGCGTTGGTCTGCGCCGTGCCCGTCACCTCCACGAGGTTCGACCACACCCGCCGCACCTGGAAGTTGTCGTTGGTGACCGTGAACCGGTACAGCGGCGCGCCGCCCTCCACCGGCCCCGCCCGCACCGCGTTGCCGATCGTGTCGTTGGTGTAGGCAAACGTCCGCCCCGCCACCGCCGCGCCGGACGCCAGGCGCTGGGTGGCGCCGACGAGTTGGCCGATCGCGTCATACGCATAGTCCCACCGCGTGCCGTCAGGCATCGAGAGGCGGGCGATCCGCGGCGCGTTGGTCGCCAGACCATAGCCGAACGACGCGACATTCGTCCCGCCGGCGGACCATGCGACGTTGGTGACCATCTGCCGCGCACCGTTGTAGCTGTAGTTCGCGGTCAGCCGGTCGACGCCGCTCACCTTGAGCACGATCTGCCCCACGGCGGGCGCGTTCCCGGCGCGCGTGTACGTCGCCTGCACCGCCCCGTCGGTCACCTGGTTCGCCCGTCTGGCCGTGTCGTACCCGATGTTGATCGCCCGCACCTGTCCCGGATCGAACGCCACCTGGCTGATGCCCCCGCCGCCGGGCAGCCGGTAGTACGCGAGCGCGTGGCTCTTCACGACGGTGTTGCCGGCCACCGTGACGAGATTCCGCTCGCCATCGAGATTGAGCCCGTAGCTCTCGGCGATCCCGCCGGCCACCGCGGCGCCCTTGATTCCGCCCATGCGCGCCACGGTGAAGGTGAGATTCGGCGTCTTGCCGTCCGAGAACGCGTAGCCCGTCAGATCGCCGCCGGCGTCGTAGGACGCCGCCAGGCGATACCCCACGGCGTTGGTGGCATACTGCAGCTCGCCGTTGTCCTGCCAGTCGTATCGCTCCACGGTCTTCCCGTTGACCCTCTTCTCCTGCAGCCGGCCGGTCTGGCCATGATACACCCACTCCGTCGCGACCTGGTTCGTGCCCTGGTAGGTGTTCAGCGCCACGAGGCGGCCCTGCCCGTCATACTCGAAATGGGTGTGCAGGGTGTCCCCCGTCTCGGTCTCCACGAGGCCGTTCGGGTAGTAGGTGTTGGTGACGCGGTCGCCCGTCTCGACGGTGCGCGTATGCACCCACGGGGTGCCGGCATAGTAGGTGAAGCTGACATCGTTGCCGGTGCTGGTGTCGATCTGCGTCACGCGCCCGGCGGTGTCGCGCTCGATCTCGACCGCGACGCCGTGGTTGTTGGTCGCGCCGGCGGGCAGATCGAAACGATCGTGCCCCAGTTGCCACGTCTCGTCGGCCGTACCGGCGGTGGTGAGCATCTTCACCTCGTCGGGCACGCCGCCGGCAAAATGGATCGCCGTGGAAAGCCCGCCCAGGGTCGCGTTGGTGAGCCCGAGGACGCCTCCCAGGGTCGGATTGCCGCGGGAGAGGATGTTGGTAGAGTGTGGACCCGCGAAGGTCACGGTCTTGCCCGAGGAGGCCCATTCGATCTTGCTGAACAGATTCGAGACAGCGCTCGTCTCATTGGTGTACTGGAAGGTGGTGTGCCAGCCCACCCCCCGAGCCTCGCGCCAGATGCGGTCGGCACTGTTCTCGCTGAGTGCATTCGTAATGCCGTCGCGATTGAGGCCCGATTTCAGGATCCGGTTCTTCTCATCGTAGGCGACCATGCCCTTGCGCCCGAGTTCATCCGTGGTTGAGTCAAAACGCCCGCCCTTCGCGTCATCATAGGCGAACTGCGAGAAACCATCCGTGCCGCTCTGCTTCGCGTATCGCTGCCGGCCCAGCGCGTCGAAGTAGGTCTTCGACCATTCGTCCGTGTCGGCGTCGTTGGTGGCACACGCGATGCGCCGGACATACCGCAGATTCTGCCCGTTGAATGACTCGACCCCGTGGGTGAAGCGGGTGTGCTCCACCGCGCCCGGTCCGCCCACCTGCAGCAGGGTCCCGTCCGCGTGGTAGATCTGCACGAGATTCCCGTGCCCGGGCGTGGAGGAAGTGACGGTCCACTGGTTGTTCTGAAGCGCGTACGTGTTCGTGGTCGTGCCGAGCGGCGTCTGGTCCGAGACCAGACGGCCGTCGGCGTCCCACATCCGCCGGCGTTCCACCGTCTGGCCGTCCTTGGTGAACGCGCTCCAGGTGACGCGGCCGAATGGATCGTAATCGAACGACCAGACTCGCCCGAGATAACTCGCCTGTCGCACGCGGCCGAGCCCATCGCGCGTGATGGTCCGAGTTGACCCGTCGCGCTCCGTGATTTGCGTGGGGCCGGACCAGTCATAGGCAAGCACTTCTCGGCTGGTCCCATCCTGGTAGGAAGTCTCCAGCGGCCGGCCGAAGGCATCGGTACTGCCCGTGGTCGAATAGATGTAGGGCTCGCCCTCCGTGTAGTTCCAGTCTGCGCTGAGGTCGCCCCACGGCGAGAAGCTCAAGCATCTGAAGGTACTGGCGTTCTGGTGTGAAAGCGCGCCAGAGAAGCCCCACGCGCTGAACTCATAGTGGTTTGTGTCAACCGCCGTTCGCACCAATGCCAGATGCCCGTATCCGTCGTATTCGCACTCGGCCGCCAGATGATCGCCCGTCCACGGCAACCCGGGCGCGAGCATGGCGCGAACGGTGGCGCCGGTCAGTGTAGAGCCGTTGTAGCCATAGGCCGTGTAAGTCCGCGACACTTCCCGCGGGCCGACGAGTGTGGCGACGCGACGCGGCAGTGCGACAAGCAGGTTCGTATCCGCCGCCGTGTACCCTTGGACGTCGAGGTCATAGCTGAGGGCGAAGGTTTCGGGACCGAAGGCCGTCGAGCCGGTGCTTTCGATGAGCCAGCCGGTGTTGTGGTCGTAGTCGAACTCCCTCCACCGCCCGTCGCTCGCGCCCGTCGAGGCCAGTTTGGCGGAGCGCAGCGCGCCGTTGGCACAGCGCCCCGTGCCGATGCCGTAGTGGTTCGTGACCCATGCGGTCGTTCCATTCCACGTCAGCGTCGCTCCGGTCAGGTAGTCGGCCGCGTTGTAGCTGAAAGTGCGTGTGAACGAGCCCGAGTCCGGAACGCTGGTGGTCAAAGTGACGGTTCGGGCGCTGCGCGGTGCGCTGGAGGTGCTCCACGAGACCGTTATGCCGGTGCCGTACGCAATGGTTTGGCTTTCGCTTGTCGCATCCGTACGCCAGATGCCGGCCGCACCGGACTTCCTCACTGCGTGGATGGCGCCACCACTGTCATATGCGATCAGTGTGTGAACACTCGTCCCGGGGTCGAGAGAGGAGACATAGGAGATCTCGGTCGGCCGGTCATTGGCCCATGTCGAATCCACCGTGTAGGCTCCGTAGATGCTACCGAACGTGCTTCTCGCCCCGAGTCCAGCCACGGAGGAATCGTCTCCATATGGATTGGAGACGTAGCAGAGTGTGCCACCCGCGAAATGATGAGTGATCCCGGACTCAAACTGAAGCTCATAGTTCCCATCCGCATGACTCTCGGGCGAGATGTCTCGCAAGACGTAGGTCCGCGCCCCGTTGGGCGCCATGGGGTAGCCCAGCGTACTGAACGCGCCATTGGTATACGGGAAGTCGAAAACGACCAGTTGTCCATGAGGGCGGATGAGACTGACCTGTTTCACATGGCGCTGGGGCGTGTCGATCGCGGCACTCTCCAGGATCCGCGTGGCCGTGCTGAGACTCGTGGCATAGCCGTCGGGATCTTCACCCGACCCACCGTTGAACTGGTACGGGAGCGCAGGAGTTAAGGTCAGGTAGGCATGCATGACGGGACACCGCCGCGGCGGGCCGCGAAAGTAGCCTGGATTGAGTGGGATCACGGGAGTCGCCCGGCCGAGTTCGGGGTCGAACACGATTGTTCCCGTTTCCGGCCCGGGTTGATCAATGGCGACCCCCACGTCAGCGATCTCGTCGCGGTCGGTGTCGGGCAGGAAGTAGTCCTCCGCGGGCAGCCCCGCGCCTCCGACGGCGTACGGGTTGGGAGGCGCATTGGTGTTCAAGCCACCCGGCGCGTCCCACTTCCACAGACCGCGGAAGTCCCAAGCCGCATATCCCTTCTGCTGAAAGACGTTGGCGGGATATTCCTGACCAAAGGGGTCAAGCGCTTCCTCGGGCAGATTGAGATCGGGCTGGCCGAAGAGCACGTCGCATTCGGACACGTTCGAGTCGAACGTGACGTTCGTGCGACAAATCACCAATTCGCCGCTATCCGTCAGTCCGTCACCATTGTCGCAGTACGTATCCGTTGCTTCGGGATCCGAAGACCAATACGGAAGACCGGTGGCGAAATAGAGCTGTGCATCGGCAACGACATTTGTCCGGCGAAAGACCGTGACGGCGATGGTCTCGCGTGCGAACTCAGTGGAGAACGTGCTTCCACTTCTGTTCTTCACACACCACGCCTCCAGACAGTCATTCGGGAATCGCCACTGATAGTCGTTCGTTGCCATAGACGTGGCTTCAGCAAAACTGTTGTTGCTCAGACCGTATCCACTCTTCCTTCCACAGCCGGTGATCCAAGGATCGGCGACCGTCCACGTGAGAAGATTCAACGTCGCACTCACCTGATCGAGAAGCCGCGCTTTGCTGGCATTGGACCAACAACACCAGCTCTGCAGCAAATCGGCGCTTTCCCAATTGGTAAAGCCCGCCTGTTGGTGCAGTGTCGCGATATGGTAGAAGGGGAACTCGAAGGGGTAGCCCCCGCCTGGGTAAGGAGTGCCGAAGTAGCTATCGAACGTGCCGCCTTGCGACTTGCCCTTGTCAACAAACCAGAAAACGGAAGCCAGGAGGTCAACCTCGTTCGTCAAGATGGCGTAGTCCTGCGCCGGACAGTCGAAAACCGGCGTCGGAGGATTCTCGCAGCCGAGGATCGCATAGCGCACGGCCACCTGCTGGAAGCACCATGCGATGTGGTTGCTCAGCGCGACCCACTCCGGGTCAGCCGGCCAGTTGGTGTAGGACTGTGCGCGAGCCTGCGGTGTAAGCCACACGGCCAGTGCGACGATTGCAGGAAGCACCCGGCATCCGTTGGAAGAACAGGAGGGGAAAGGCGACTCGTTCACGGGGATGCTCTCAGTGTAGAAGGGGGGTGACGACGAACAGACCGAGATTGCCCGACTGTGCGGCGACCTTCGGCCGCAGCCCCAGCAGATACTCGACCAGATTGCAGAGCCCGTCGGCGTCGGCGTCGAGGGCGGAATCGTCGGCAAGCGGGTTGAATCCTTGAGCTGCCTCCCAGCCGTCCGGCATCCCGTCGTGATCCGAGTCGGCCAACTGCGGATTGGTGCCGCAGGCCAGAGTCTCGCGGGCATCGGGCAGGCCGTCGCCGTCGGAGTCGGTGGTGGCGTCGCCCGCCGCGTAGAAGCGGATCCACGTATTGCCCGCGCCCTCGTCGAGCCAGTCCATTTCATTCCCGCCGGTGGTGGTGATGTTCGTGGCGGTCAGATTCCAGAGCGGGTCGTTCAGATCCTCGGTGGTAAAGAGATCGAGGCCGTTCGTGAAACCGGTGGGATAGCCGATGGCGATCCGCATGCCGTTGGTCTCGAGCTGGATGCCGAAAAACACGATGTTCGTGTCGGCCTCGGGCGGCCGGGACATCAGGAGCATCATGCTCTCGGGTTCGAGCGAGAGCGCCGCAAGCTGGGACGCCGACAGCCTGTCGAGTGTGCTGGCGGCGGAAAGGGGCTGCAGGGTCACCCGCCACGCGACGCGGCGTTTCTGGATTCCCTCGAAGAACGCGTCCCCGTCGCGCAAAGTGGTCTTGATCGGCGGGGCACGGAAGGCGGCCGCTTCGACCGGCCCCTCGGCCCGCTCGACGAAGATGCGCACTTCCTTCGCCGCGAGGTCCTCGAAGACGGCGGCTTCCGTACCGGGCGAGACCTCGGCGGCCAGCGGGCTCAGGTCTCCGTAGTACCACACGCCGCACTCGAACGGGATGAACCAGAGCGGGGTCTCCTGCCACGCAGCCAGCGTGTCGGCCTTAACCGCTGTGGTGTCTGCGGCGGTGAACATCTCCGACGGTGGCACGATCGGCCAGAGGTTTTCGCGGGCGACAAGGTATTCTCTCGCGAGGTCAGACCACGCGTTGGCTTGTGGTCCAACCTCAACGTCGGCATCTTGCGAGGAAGCGAAACAGACAAGCGTTGTGACGAGGACATAAGCGAGTGCAACAACAGCGAGCCCCTTCGAGCAGGTACAGATCAAACGCCCACGCGCGATACTCATCGGCGCGCCTCCCCACGAGAGATTTGCCCGGCAACTCAATCACAGATCCTCCAAGGTCGCCGCCCTACTCCCTGCCCGTTTCCCGCGGCCGGCTGTCCTTGTTGTGGCAAATAGGAAGCCGAAGAGCGGGGGGACACGCAAGCGAAAAGAACGAGAATCTGCCGCGAGCCGCGGCGCCGGCCAGGTTGCCCACGCGAAGGCTCGCCCGCTTGAAGCGCCCGAGGCCACCCGCGCCCGCCGCGTCATCGGCAGCGCCGCCCGCGTCCTCCGCCGTCTCGCTTCCGACGACGAGCGCGAGCGGAGGATGCCACGCAAACGCGCGTATCCCGTTCGAAAAGGGGCTAGTCCGCGCGCATCAGAGGCGACATGCAGGACGGCGCCGCGGAACGTCGGGACTCGTGCGGCTCCGTTGGAGACGTCGCCTCACCAGGGATCGAGCAGCCGGACGCCGGTTCCGGGCGTCTCGGGCAGGGTCACGCGCCCCCGCTCGATGGCGATCCCCTGGGCGATGTCACGGGCGAGCAGCAGCGCCCCGTCCAGGTCGGCGTAGTCGAGAAGGGGCAGGAGCTGCGCGGCGGCGCCGATGCCGACGCTGGACTCGCACATGCAGCCGACCATGACGCGGAGCCCCCGCTTGCGGGCGCGCGCGATCATCCGGCGGGCGGGGGTGAGACCGCCGGCCTTCGTCAGCTTGATGTTGATGCCCGCGAAACAGGCGGCGCAGCGGTCGACGTCGGCCTCGGTCTGGCAGGCCTCGTCGGCGAGGACGGGCAGGACGCATTCCCGGTGCACGCGCCTCATGCCCTCCCAGTCGTCGCGCGGCAGCGGCTGCTCGATGAACTCCACGCCGAGCGCCTTCAGCTCCGGGGCCAGCGCAAGCGTCTGGTCCGCGGTCCATCCGGTATTGGCGTCGACGCGCAGCACGGCCCCGGTGTGGCGGCGCAGCTCGCGCACCGGGGCGAGATCGCCGCCCCTGCCGAGCTTGATCTTGTAGACGGGCCATCCCTCGTACTCGCGCAGCTTGGCCACCATGTGCTCCACGCGATCGAGGCCGATGGTGTAGTCCGTCGGCGGCAGGGGCCCCGGGTTCAGTCCCCACAGCCGCCACACCGGCTGGCCGAGGCGCCGGCCCCACAGATCGTGCGCCGCCTCGTCGAGGGCGCAGAGGGCGAAAGGGTGGGTGGCGAGCTCGGGCTGGACGCGACGCCACAGATCCTCGGGGCGGTCGAAGTCGGCGGCCTCCACCGTCGCCCGGACGGCCTCCAGGGCGGCGCGCGTGATGTCCGGCTCGAACTGCGGCCAGGAGCGCGACGAAGGGCTTTCGCCCAAGCCGGCGTGCGCGCCGTCGCGGAGCTCCACGAGCAGGTTGTGCTGCGTGGCGGTGGTGCCGTGCGCCGTCGTGAACGGGTGACGCAGGGGCAGGTGGAGGTCGTGCAGGCAGAGTCTCATGGGTCAGGCCACTCCTCCACAGGCGTCGGCGCCCCGCGGCGCCCCTGCACACCCGCAGGCGGATGGCGCCGAGGCGCGGACGCCGCCGCAGTTGACTTCACGCGACGCCGTGCTAGACTCACCGCGTTTTTTCCCGGTGCACCCGTGGTGGAACTGGCAGACACGCAAGATTCAGGTTCTTGTGCCTAACAAGCGTGGGGGTTCAAATCCCTCCGGGTGCACCATTCATCTCTCCCGCACGCTCCCCCGGCGACAGGCCGGCCGGCCGTCACTGCAGAATCATCACCGTCGCCATCCACGGCGGGTCGTGGCTGTCGAACACGCGCACGATGCTCGTGCCCCCCACGGCCGTCGCGCGGTAGGTGGCGATGCCGGTGCGCACCGCATTCGGCGTCACGGCGCCGAGGGTGGCGGAGTCCACCGTCCACGTGTACGGCGGGAGGCCTCCGCTCGCCGTGAGCGTCACCGGGCGCGCGAGGGTGGCCTCCGCAACGGCGGGCTCGATCACGAGTCCCTCGACCGGCCCGCCCTCGGGATTCCGCACGTCGTCGTTCTCCTCGCAGGCGGGCAGGCATCCGAGGGCCAGGGCGACCAACGCGAGGGTCATCGCCCGCCGAATCCGTTCTCGTTTCATGACACGTCTCCCATGCGTCCCGGACTCCGGCCGTCCGCTCGGGGCTAGAAATGGTACATGGCGGCCAGCGAGAACTCGCGCTCCTGGGTTCCGAACAGCACCACGCCGATCCGCGTCACCCAGCCGCTTTCCCCCAGCAGGTCGAACCCGCACGTGAAGGCGAAGTCACGGTTCTCCTCCACCTTCTCCGCCCCATAGTCGCCCTCCGCGTTGAGATACAGGACGCCCACGCGGGCGGCGACGGCGGAAGGCTGGTAGGCGCGTCGGATCTCGCCCGCGAGATCGCGGGTGTAGGCGATCGCCGGGTTGACGCGGAACTCGTTCCATTCGAAGTCGCGGTCGTCGAAGTTCGACCCCAATCCCCGGTAGGCGAGCGTGAGCCCGACGGAGAACGCCTCCTTGCGGTCGACGACCGGCGAGGATTCGATCACGTATTCCACGAGCTTCACGTCGGCGCCCACCCCCCATTCCAGGCCGCCCTCGCCGGTTTCATCCGGCTCCGTCTCGGCCCGCATCCACCCCGCCTCGCCCCACAGATTCAGAAACGGGGCGAGATTGCCCCCCGCCCGCGCGAGCACGTGGAGAAGATCGACTTCCAGCACATCCTCCCGGTACGTGAACTCGCGCATGCCGGTCTCCAGGCGCAGGCCGATGGTGGCGCCCCCGGGACGGTCGAGCCGGACGAGCGCCGTGTCCGCTCCCTCGAGTTTCTGGGCGGGTGCCTGCAGACCCAGGAGAACCAGGCTGATCGCGATGGCCAGGACCCGCCTGCCGCTGCCGGACGTCTTCGTCGCCATGATCGTCCTCCGCAAGGTGCGCGAAAAAAGGGCAGGGTGGGAACTATCTGCTTGCCCCATCCACGGCGCCCTACATAAGGTTGATCATGATGGCGGAAGCTTTTTCCGCGCAAGGACAAAAGATGGCGATGTGCGTTTTCCCGCCGCGGACGGTCGCGGCGAGGATGATGGGGTGTGCATGAAGACGAAGCCTGCATGTCTGTTCCGCCTCGGCGGGGCGATGGGCGCCGGCGCAGCCGGGCTGATGCTCCTGTGGGGGGCCGGCTGCGCTTCGTTCGAGCGGGATCCATCGGTGGAGAGCCTTTCGCCCGCCGAGATCGTCCATCCCGATCTGCGCGACGCGCAGGAGCTGTACTCGTCGGGCCAGTTTGACAAGGCGCTGATCGAGTGCGTGGAGCTCCGTCAGCGCGCGCCGGATACGCCGGGGCTCGACGAGATGCGCCAGAAGTGTCTTTCGGCGCTCCTGGATCAGCGGGCGAAGCGGCTCCTGGGCGCGCAACAGGAATCGCGCCGGCAGGTGGAGGCCGAGACGGGAGAGCAGTTCCTCCTGCCGGACACCTACGGCCTGCGGCGGTACGTCCCCGTCGGCGAGCCGGACCGCATCGAGATGGACGGGGCGATGGCCCGGATCCTGGAGCGGCCGGTCTCGGCCCACCTGCAGGGCGCCAACGTCTCCGCCCTCATCAGCGCCCTCTCGAAGGAGCACCAGATCAACCTGATTGCGGACCAGAGCCTCGCCACGAACGTCGCCATCAACATCGAGGTCGACGACGTGCCGCTGCGCGAGCTGCTCGACTACGTGTCCCGCAACTACGGCGTGCAGTTCTACCTCGGAAAGAACGTGATCTGGGTCACGTCCGCCGATCCGAACAAGGCGGCGCCCCTGCAGACCCGCATCTACCGGCTGCGCCACGGACTGCAGTACCACGGCAACGACTGGGGCGTCGCGAAGGCCCCGCCCCCCGGCGAGAGCGACCTGAAGTTCGTCAACGACAAGGCCACCGTGCTGTCGACGGAGAAGACGTACATCGAGACCGTGCTCGAGAAGTTCGTGCCCTCCGTCACCGGCTCGATCATCCATCTCGACCGCAACACCCACACGCTGCTCGTGCGTCACACCGCGGAGAATCTGAAGCTCATCAGCGACGTGGTCGCCGCGCTGGACGTCGATCCGCCCCAGGTGTTGATCGAGGCGCGGTTCGTGGAGATCGGCGTGGCCGACCTGCGCGAGCTGGGATTGGAGTGGATCCTCAACAGCCCCTACGTCCTCACCGAGAAGAGCTACATGCAGGACGGCGTCTGGAAGACCGCCCCCTCCGTCGTGCTGAGGCAGGGCAACATCGTGAACTACTCGCCGTACACCAGCGACGACTCGGGCGAATTCCCCCTCGGGCCCCAGGGCCCCTTTGGCGAGCCGCGTTCGGGCAATCCGCCGACCGCCGACCAGGGACTGAACGCGACGTTCCAGGGCGTGCTGACGGAGCCGATGTTCCAGGCCGTGCTGCACGCGCTGGAGATCTCCGGCAAGGGCAAGACGCTCTCCGTCCCCCGGGTGACCACGGTGAACAACAACCCGGCCAAGCTGCGCGACGGCGACGACCTGCTGTACTACACCACCTTCCACGCGCAGGTGTTCAGCACCTACGACTTCTCCGGAAGGGCCTATCAGCTCACCGCGATTGTCCCGCAGGGCGAGCCGAAGACCGCCGAGCTGGGCATCACGCTGCTGGCCGTGCCGAGCGTGGGGGCGGACCGCCGCACGATCAGCCTGCTCCTGACCCCGACCGTCAGCGAGCTGAACCAGTACCTCTCCTACCAGGATTCGCCGCTCACCAACACCTATGAACAGATCCGCCAGGTGGTGGTGAAGCTGCCGATCATCACGCGCCGCGAGGTGCAGACCAAGGTGATCGTGCAGAGCGGCGAGACCGTGGTCATGGGCGGCCTGATCCGCAACGTGAACATGGACACGGTCCACAAGATCCCGGTGCTCGGCTCGCTTCCGCTGCTGGGGGCGCTGTTCCGCCGCACCGATACGACGGAGGAGAGCCGGAACCTCCTGATCTTCGTGACCGCCGTCGTCATCTCCGAACGGGGCGAGCAGCTGGCGGTCAAGGAGAAGTCGCCGGCGCCCGAGTCGTCGTTGACCGGCGCTTCCCAGCCGCCGCCGCCCTCGCCCCCCGCGCCGGAGCCGGCGCCGGCGGTCCCCCCGGCCGCGCCCGCCGCGGAGTCCCCGCCGGCCGCGACGCCCCCGCCGGCGCCCGCGCCCGCGCCGGCCGATCCGGCACCCGAGCCCGCGGCGGCCCCGGCCCCCGTGCCGCCCTCCCCGGAGCCCGCGCCCGGCACGCCCCCCGCGGCGCCCGCGCCCGAACCGTCAACACCGGCGCCCGTTCCGGCGCCCGCCGCGCCGCCGGCCGCCCCCGCGGGTTGAGGGAGGGGCACGCGCCGGATTCCGCTCCCGCGGCCGCACATGCATCGATACCGACAAGCCATAGGACTGGACCTCGGGCGGACCCAGGCGCGCGTGGTGCGCATGGTCCGCCGCGGGTTCGGCGTCGCCGTGCGCGACGCCGTCACGGTGCCTCTGCCCATCGATCCCGCCGAGGCGTCCGGCGTCCTGCAAGGGCTCTTCGAGAAGCGGGGCTGGTTGAAGACCCCGTGCGTCGTCGGCCTGCGCGGCGAAGGCGTGCTGATGCGGGTCGTGCAGGTGCCGCCCGCCGATTCACGCCCGGCCGACGCGATCGTGGCGGACGAGGTGGAGCGGTTCCTCGGCGGATCCCCCTCGCAGTCGTGCCGCGACCACGCCGAAAGCCGGGGACGGGGCGGCCGGCAGGTCGTGTTCGCCCTGATGCGCACCGACAGCGTGCTGATCCACCTCGGCGTCCCGCGCGAGGCCGGGCTGCAGATCGTCGACGCGGCCCCCGCCGCGGTCGCCCTTTTCGCGGCGGCGACGTGGTGCGAGGAGGGAGAGGCGGGGGTGATCGCGTCGGCGGATGTGGAGGAGCGGGAGACGGAGTTCGTCATCGGCCGCGGACGGGACCTCCGGTTCGTCCGGCATTTCCCGGCGGGCGTGGCGTCGCTGCAGGCCGACGCGGCGCCGGCGGATGCCGGGGGGGTCCGGCTTCCCGACTGGGCGGAGGAATTCCGCGCCTGCCTGGACTACTATCGTGCCCATCACAAGGGCGAGGACCAGGAGCCTAGGCGGCTGATCCTGGCCGGACCCGAGCCCGGGGACGTCGCGCGGGCGGCCATGGAGGAGTCGGCGGAGATGCCCGTCCGGCGTTTCGCCGAGACGTCGAAAGCCCTGATCTTCGACGGGCACGGCGAGTACGCGGTGGCCTGCGGCCTGGCGCTGACCGCCCTGGGCGCGGCACCGTTCCGTCTGAGTCTGTTGCCCGCCGCGTGGCGCGAGGAGGTGGTCCTGCGCTGGCAGTTCAAGTGGTGGGCGGCGGCGGGAGCCGCCGTGCTGCTCGCCCTCGGCGCGATCGTCGCCACCATCCGCCACGACCTCGACTGGCAGCAGGCCCAGCGGTCCACCCTGCGGGAGCAGCTCGACCGCCTGCAGGGGGCGGAGGCGGAATGGCGGCGCAAGGCGGACGAGAGGGCGGCCACGATGCGCAGGCTCGTCCCCCTCCGGGCCGCCTCCTGGAACAACGAGTCGGTCGACGCCCTGCTCGCCGCCCTTTCGGCCGCCAAGCACACCAACGACTGGGTGACGCTCCTAGCCGATGCCGTCTCCTACACCGCCTCCGCCACTCCGTCCGGCGGGGCCAATACGGTGACGCAGCCGGATGGCCGGCGCGCGACGCCGATCCGCCAGTACGTCGTCGAGGGGTACACGCCCGCCCATGACCTCTCGACGGTCCGGGAGATGATCGGACGGCTTCGCGCCTACCCCTTCATCACCGCCGCCGACCTGCTGGCCGACGACCGTCTCCGTACGGACCCCGCGCGCGACCAGCGGTGGGCCGACAGCGGCGGCCGGCTGTTTGCCTTGGAGATCGCGGTGAGGGAACCATGAGCGATGCCGCCCTCCAATCCGGCGCCGGCGCACGCCACGTGGTGGCGGCCACGCTCATCGTCGTGGTGGTCGCCGCGGCAGCCCTGATCGGTTTCGGGCTGGTGCCCGCGCTTCGCGAGCGGCGCACGGCGCTCGGCGAGATCGCGTCGTTTCGCGCGGAGATTGACCGGCTGCTGGCCCCCTCGGAGGAGGGCCCCCTGCTGCTGCGGGCGTCGCGCGAGGAGACCATTCACAACGTCCTCCTGGCCGAGCAGGAGCGGCTGCTGGCGCGTGTGCGGACCTTCCGCGACGCCGGGGCGATCACCGAGGTGCTGCCCCCCGCGCGCTCCGGGCGCATCGATTTCAAGGTGGCGATGTTCGTCGCCCGCACGCGCCTGGAGGAGAAGGCGAAGGCGTGCGGAGCGACCCTGCCGCCCGACCTGGGCCTCCCGGAGTCGATCGGCGCCGGGCAGAAGACGGAGCAGCGCCTCTGGCAGCTGGCCTCGGCGGTGATGCTGCTGGACCGCTGCCTGGAACGGGGCGTGCAGACCATCGAGAGCGTCCGGGCCCTTGAACCGGTGGAGATCCCGATCGAGCCGGTCGAGAACGGACTGCGCATGGCGGTGTTCCCAGTGGAGATCGCGGGAACGGCGCCCGAAGCCGTCTGGCGCGGGGCGCTACGGGCGTTCCGGGACCAGGCGCCCTTCTTCAGTCTCCGGCATATCCTGCTGGAGGGCCAGGACCCGATGGACCCCGAGCGGCTCCGCGTGCGGGCCGTCCTGGGCGCCATCCTGTACCGGACGGGCCCGCCCCCCCCGCCGGAGATGGAGGGGGAGACGACGGAGGAGACGCCCGAAGGCACCCCAAACGGGATGCCGCCGATGCCCCCCGATCCCAACGAGCGGAGGGAGGGATCGTGAGCGAGAGCTTCTGGACCCGCCTGATCCGGCTCAACGTCCCGCGCGTGGCCGCCGCGGCATGGGGGGTGTTCGCGGTCTGCGTGATCGTCGTCCTGGTCGCGGAACAGCGTCGGTCTGCCTGGCCCGTGGCCAGCCTGCCCCCCCCCGGCGAACCCGCCCCGCCTCCCACCGTGCCCGGCACCTCGGCCCCGCCGCGTCTCGAGGTCGCCGCCGTGCCCTTCACGTCGGAGCACCTGAGACAGATCATCGCGGAGAAGGTCCGGCAGGCGGAGGAACGCCGAAGGACCGAGGAGGAGGCGCGCCGGAAGGCCGAGGAGGAGGCCCGGCGGAAGGCCGCCGAGGAGGAAGCCCGGCGGAAAGCCGCCGAGGAAGAGGCCCGGCTGAAGGCGGAGGAAGAGGCGCGCCGGAAGGCCGAGGAAGAGGAGGCGCGGCAGCAGGGCGAGGAACAGACCCGCGCCTCGCAGCCGACCGCCCCGCCCTCCCCCGCGCCGCCCCCGCCGCGGCAGATCACGCTGATCTACCGCGGACTCCTTCAGCGTCCGGAGGGACCGCCCCTCGCCCACGTGGAGACGGTCGGCGCCCCGCCCGTCTTCTACCGGGCGGGAGACCGCATCGAATGGGTCCAGCTTCGGACGATTTCGCGCGAATCGGTCACCGTCGCGGTCGGCGCCCAGGAGACCGTCCTTCCGAGAGGCACGCCCGTTCTCTTCACGGAGCCCCCCCCATGACCCCCGCCCCCGAACCCGTCCGACGATGGCTGAGCCGGTCGGAAATCCACACCGGCCTGCTCCGCGCGCTGGAGCAGCAGGGACGCGTGACCCCGGAAGCCGCCCAGGATCTCCGCCACCGGGCCGAGTGGTCCGGCCGCCCGTTGGAGGAGATCCTGCTGAAGGAGGGATTGACGCCGGAGACCGACCTGATGGCCATCCTCGCCGAGATCACCGGCTTCTCCGCCGTGTCGCTCGCCCGCCGCAAGGTGGAGGCCTCGGTCATCGAACGCGTGCCGGTGAAGGTCGTGGCGACCCACGGCGTGATGCCGCTTTCGCTGGGCCAGGGGACGCTTGTGCTGGCGACCAGCCGGGCGCGCGAGGCGGAGGAGACGGAGCATCTGCGCGCGCTCCTCGGCTACGCGGTCGAATGGGTGCTCGCCACCCCGGCCGAGATCGCCGAGTGCATCCGGTTCCATTACGGCGTGGGCGCCGCCGAGTTCCTCGGCCTCCGCGGGGTGGGCAGCGGAGGGGGGGAGTTCGACATCCCCGACTTCCTGCGGCTCATCGTCGCCGACGCCATCCGCGCGCGGGCGACCGACGTGCACGTCGAACCCGCCGAGCACCATCTGCGCCTGCGCTACCGCATCGACGGCGTGCTCTCCGAGGTGCCTCTGCCGGCGGGCATCGAGCGGTTCGCGCGGGCGATGATCTCCAGCCTGAAGATCATGGCGCAGATGAACATCGCCGAACACCGCGTGCCGCAGGACGGCCGCTTCGACGTCGCCGTGGGCGCCGACACGTTCGACGTCCGTGTGTCCGTGCTCCCCTCGCAGCACGGCGAGAGCATCAACCTGCGCATCCTCAACCGCCACGCGACCTTCCTGCATCTGGACCAGCTCGGCATCCCGGAAGGGCCGCGCCGCGACCTGGAGGCCCTCATCCAGCAGCCCTACGGGGTGCTGCTGTTCACGGGCCCCACCGGCAGCGGCAAGACGACCAGCCTCTATGCGGCCCTCGCCCAGATCAACACCCCCGAACGGAAGATCATCACCCTGGAGGATCCCATCGAGTACCGGATCCCCGGCATCACGCAGATGCAGATCGATCCGATCGCGGGCTTCACGTTCGCCTCCGGGCTCCGCTCGATCCTGCGCCATGACCCGAACGTCATCCTCATCGGAGAGATCCGCGACGAGGAGACGGCCGAGATCGCGGCCAGCGCGGCCCTGACCGGTCACCTCGTGTTCAGCACCCTTCACACCAACGATTCGGCGGGCGGCGTGACGCGCCTGGTCGACATGGGCATCGAGCCCTATCTCCTCACCTCGTGCCTCCTCGGCGTCGTGGCGCAGCGGTTGATGCGGTGCGTCTGCGCGCACTGCCACGAACAGATCCCCCTGGATCCGCATCTGTGGCCCGAGCTCCAGGGCTACTTCCCGAACCTGACCGCACCGCCCACCGTCTGGCGCGGCGCGGGATGCGCGGAATGCCGCTTCACGGGCTACAGGGGCCGCCGGCCGATCTACGAGATCCTGGAGATCACCGACAGCATCCGCCCCCTCATCCTCGATCATTCCTCCAGCACCGTCATTCAGAAGCAGGCGGCGACGGAAGGCCTCATCTCCCTGCGCCAGCGCGCGTGGGAGTACGTGCTCAGCGGGTTGTCCTCCGTCGAGGAGCTCAGCCGCGTGACGCGCCGCTCGCGCTCGAGGGGCTGATCGACGGAGCCGAACCGCCGCGGCCCGACACCCCATCCCCTCTCTCCCGCCCCGCGTCCATTCGCGGAAGAATCGGAACGGGAGGAAACGGAGGAGACAGAGGCTGTCCGGCAATCTCCGCTGCCGCTGTGGCCCTCGGTTCAGGCCGGCTCGCCGGAGGGCGCGGGCAGAGGACGCGCGACGGCCTCGCCCCGCAGGAGGCGGGCGACGATCTCGTCGACCTCCGGCGCGAAGTTCTTGCGCAGCATCCACTCGAGGTAGACCCGCTCCTCGACCATCACCTCGCGGAGCTTCCTGCCGCGGTACTTGCCGAAGTTCAGGACCGGTTCCCCGTCCGCATCCCACACCAGCTTGCCCTCGCGGTCGATCTGCTCCGGGCGCGGCGGGCTGCAGTAGTCGGAGAGGGCCTCGACCTCGGCCGGTAGATCCGGATACCGCTCCAGCTGGCCCTCCAGCACCCGCAGGGTCGCCTCGGTGTCGGCCGCCGCCCCGTGGGCGCCCTCGTGAACCTCGCCGCGGTAGAAGAACAGCGCGGCCGTGAGGTCGCGCGGCTCCCGCTTGTGGAAAATGCGCTGAGCATCGATGACGCGCCGGCCCTGCATCGGGAACGTCCGGCTTGCCCGTTTGAATTCCTCCTGCAGCAGCGGGATGTCAAAGCGGATGAGATTGTAGCCCGCGAGATCGCATCCCTCGAAGGCCTTCTCGATCCCGTCGGCCGCCGCCGCGAAGAGCGGCGCGTCCTTCACGTCGTCATCCCCGATCCCGTGGACCGCCGTCGCCGCCCGGGGAATCGGAATGCCCGGGTTCACGCGGAAGACGCGCTCCTCCCGGCGGCCGTCGGGATGCAGGACGATCACGGCCAGATCGATGATGCGATCCGTCTTCCAGTTGGCCCCCGTCGACTCGATATCGAAGAACGCCAGCGGCCTCGCGAGCTTGAGCTTCATGAGGCCACCATAACCCAGCCGCGCGCGCGGCACAATGCGGCAGGCGAAGGCCGGAGGCTGAAACCGCGAGAAAGCCTCTGAGGCCCCACGGCGGCGAGCCGAACCGAAAGGTCCTGGCCGTTCAATGCACCCACTCCATGCCTTCCGTTCCTCCGTGCAACCGTGCCGCCTTCCGAGATGGTTCCGCCCCCCTTTCCACGGAGGAACCTCACGGAAAACATCATACGCATCTGCGTATCATGTCTTGGCGGACCAATCTGAGTCTCAAGAATCAACCTCCCATGGAGTCTGGGATTGGAGGGCTGGGGTCGGAGGTGGAGGTGGAGGTGGAGAAGAGACGGGGAGCGCGGGCGCGTCACCGGTACTGGCGGAACGCTTCGGGCGAAAGCCCGTAGACGCGCTTGAACACGCGCGAGAAGTGATAGGGATCGCCGAAGCCCGCCTCCTCCGCGACCTCCTTCACCAACGCGCCCCCGGTGCGCAGCCGTTCGGCGGCCCGGGCCATCCGGCGGCGGGTCAGAAAGGCATAGGGAGACTCGCCGCTGAACCTGCGGAACAGCCGGCACAGGTAAGATTTCTCCACCCCGGCCTCCCGGGCGAGCGCCTGCAGACCGCGCGACTCCCGCCCCTCCTGTTCCAGGACCTCCCGCACGCGCTCGTAGGTCGAGAAGGCCCGCTGGGCCGCCGTGCCGGGGGGAAGCGCCGCCTCCGCCGCGCACACGATCAGGGTCCTCGTCAGCGCGGAGCACACCGCCTGCGTCCGCGCCGAGCGGCGCATGCCGTGGTTCAGAAGACGTTCGAAGAGCCACCGGATCTCCTCCGGGTGACGGACCTGCACGGCCGCGCCCGGCGACAGCGGCCCGGAGGCCAGCAGCTGTTCGCCCTCCGTGCCGACGAAATCCACGAAGAACTTCAGCGGCGGGTTGCCCCGGTCGGCGATGATCCGGTGGGGCACGCGGGGGCCGTAGGTGAACACCAGGCCGGGGCTCAGCGGCAGCGTGCGCCCTGCCAGCTCCAGCCGCCCCGCGCCCGCCGCGACGAATTCGAGGGCCAGAAACCGGAAGCCCTGCCGACGCAGCTCGTAGGACGGCGCGCACCGCTCGCACCCGCCGCAGACGATCCGCAGCGCGCGGCCGCGCCGCGGGCGGAGGTCGAGGAAGAACAGCCGCGACTCCGCCACCTGCCGCGAGATGAAATCAGGCGCACGCGTCTCCATGCCGGTCAATTCGGTCCATCAGTATGCCAGACCGCCGGGGCGAGGCAAGACCGGGCTCGCCGCGGGACACACGGAAGACGGCGCCGCCCCACGCCCGGCATCGCCGGAAACGCGAGGGGCCGCCCCCCGGGCGGCCCCCAAGCCTCTCCGCGCCTCGCGCCCGATCAGACCGCCCAGCCGGCGCGGTAGACCGGCTTGATCAGGGACGCCGCCTCGGGGGCATTCCGCGCCACCATGTTCGGGCCGTCCCACTCGATCTTCTTCCCGGCGCGCAGGGCCAGGCACCCGACCAGCACGATCTCGGTCAGATAGGCGGAGATCTCGAAGTTCGACGACGGCGCGGGGCCGCCCTTGCAGCCCGCCGACCACTCGCCCATGATGTTGGCGTTGCGCGGCAGCGTCTCGGGGATGCCCGCGAAGGCCGGGTGTTTGTCGATCGATTTCAGACGCGGGTCGCCGTCCATCTTGACCAGGATGTTGCCGCCGTAGTCATCGCGCACCGACAGCACGCCCTTTTCGCCGACCATGTAGCAGCCGCCGTTTGGCACTTTGCCGCCTTCCAGTTCGGCGATCGCCGGCACCTTGTCGGCCGCCGGCGTCTTGCCGCCGTCGTACCACATCATCGTCACGGCCGCCATGCCGCCGCGCGCGGGGAACTGGTACCGGATGACCGAGCTCTGCGGATAGGTCTCCCGGTGCACGCCGGAGGCGAACTCGGGGACGATCTCGTCGGGATACCCCAGTTTCAGCGACCGGACGGGGAAGTTGAGGATGTGGCAACCCATGTCGCCCAGCGCCCCGGTCCCGAAGTCGAACCACCCGCGCCACTTGAAGGGATGGTAGACGTCCTTCTTGAACGGCCGCATGGGCGCGACGCCGAGCCACGCGTCCCAGTTCAGGTTCTCGGGGACGGAATCCTCGCCCGCCGGACGGTCCAACCCCTGGGGCCAGATCGGCCGGTTCGTCCAGACGTGCACTTCGCGGATGGCGCCGAGACCGCCGGCCTGGATGATCTCGATGCCCCGGCGCAGGCCGTTCGCGCAGCTGCCCTGGTTCCCCATCTGCGTCACCGCCCCGCCGCGGCGCGCCAGCGTCTTCATCTCCCGGCATTCCCAGATGGTCCGGGCCAGCGGCTTCTGCACGAACACGTGCAGGCCGCGCTTCAGCGCGGCGATAGCCACGGGCGCATGCATGTGGTCCGGCGTGGAAACCGTCACCCCGTGCAGGTCCTTCTCCGCCTTCAACATCTCGCGGTAGTCGGTGTACAGCCGGGGATTGAAGTCCTTCAGATGGGCCTCCGGCTTGTTCTCCTGGGCCGCCTTCGCACCCCTCTCGCGAACCGCCTTCACGGCCTCATCCATGCGCCCGCGGTCGACGTCGCAGAAGGCCACGACGTTGTCGCCGCAGTGCAGGACGGCCTCCATGTCGCTGCGGCCCTTCCCGCCGACCCCCACGCATCCGACATTCATCTTGTCCTGCGGGCCCAGGATCCGCGCCCGGGTCTGGCCGAACGCGGTGCAGGCGCCCATCGTCGACGCCCCCGCCGCCAGGGCGGTGAAGGCCAGGAAATCGCGCCGGTTCAATAGACGACTTCGTTCGCTGGAGTGCCTGGAATCCGTCATGATGTCATTCTCCGTGATGGGGGGTTGTGGCGCGCGCGCGATCCGGCCTCAGTTCGCCGCCTTGCCGTAGACCTCGACTTCGACGTAGTGGTTCATGCCGTTGGAGGTGTTGCCCTTGCTGTACAGGCGCACGTAGCGCCCCTTGACGCCCTTGGCATCGATCAGCCGGCCCTCGTAGTTCTCGATATAGGCGAAGTCCTTCCCGACGCCGAGCCCCGAGCTGTTGTCGTGATCGTTGTTGAAGACGGTCTTGACGTCCTTCACGAAGTCCGGATCGTCGCAGATCTGCACCACGACATCGTGGTACACGCGCGCCTGGGCGTGGTAATGCCAGACCAGGATGGCGTAGATCTCCGCCGACGCGCCCAGGTCGATCTGCACCCATTGCTTCCTGCCGGCGAGCTCGACGTACGAACCCTCCTCGCCCGCCTTGTCGCCGTCGGTCACCATCTCCAGGTCGCCGAGCACGGGTTCGTTGTCGCTGCCGGTGACCTTCTTCTCCTTGGACAGGTTCACCGTCCCCGCGGGCACCATGAAGTCCGGACGCCTGCCCTGGCGGGCCGGCTCCAGGTTCGGCACCTTGATCGGAACGGGGGTCCCGACGAACATCGGTTTCGGCAGCTCCAGCTTCAACGCCTCCCGTTGCGCGTCGGCACTCGGGGCATTCCGGCACGCCGCGAGCGCCACGAGCGCCGCGATCCCTGCGATTCGAATGGTCTGTCTCTTGCTCATGATTCCGTTTCCTCGGTGATGTCTTGCGGTCACGCCTCCAACTCGGCCTTGTCGATGGAGAGCATCTTCTTCGCCTCGATGGCCTCGCAGGCCTTGAACACCGCCATTTCGCTGGCGAACGCCTCGTCGGCCGGGCAGTTCAGCTTCGCCTCTCCCTTCACCGCCTTGAAGAAGTTCTCCAGGTGCGGCTGGTGGATGAGCTTGTTCAGCACGATCGGGATGTCGAACATCTCCGGCGGCGGCGTTTCGCGCACGTCGACCTTGTCGGCCGCCGTCGGCTGGGGCGGCGGCGCGGCCGGGGCGCGCAGGTAGTTCTTCGCCTTCCACTGGTCCCACGACGGCGCGGCGATCTCGCGGTAGAGCTTGGTGAGGTTCGGATTCTCCGACATCTTGAGCGACCCGTCGGTGCCCATGAAGTACTCGAAGTAGCCGCCGCCGGCGCTGGTGGTCGTCTGCACCTGGTAGAAGGCGCGGGCCGCGCCGTCCGGCAGGGCGAATTCGTAGATGACCATCGCGTTGTCGAACCAGTCGCGGTCCTTGTAGTAGTCGAGCCCCCCGGCGGCGAGCACGCTCTTCGGCGGCACGCCGAAGAACCAGCCGAAGATGTCGATCTGGTGCGCGCCCAGGTCGGAGAGCGGCCCCCCGCCGTATTTCTTGAACCATCGCCAGTTGCGGAACTGGTGCATGTTCTCGTAGCCGTACTTGGCCAACTGCTCGGCCGGCATGTCCTTGCCCTTCGGCCAGCCGAGGTCCTCCCCCACCGCGCGGTTCCACTGCCCGTTGGCGACCGTGAGGCGGCCGCAGATCTTCGCCTCGTTGAGCAGGCGTTCGCGGGCGAAGATGTAGCGCGGGTTGCTCCGGCGCTGATGGCCGATCTGCAGCAGCTTGCCCGTCTCCTTCATCGCCTTCACCATCGAGCGCGCCCCCTCGACGGTGTTCGACATCATCTTCTCGCAGTACACGTTCAGCCCCGCCTTGAGGCAGGCGATGCTCACCGGGGCATGAAAGACGTCGGGCGTCGCCACGACCGCCGCCTGGAGGTCCTTCTCCTTCGCCAGGAGATCCTCGACGTTCTCGTAGGCGTTCACCGTGAAGTTGTTCGACTTCAGGTACCGCCGGACGTATTCGCGGGCGTATTCCCAGATGTCGACCACCGCGACGAACTCGATGCCCTCGATCTTCATCAGCGATTCCATCAGCACGCGGCCCTGGGCGCCGCAGCCGATGAGGGCGAAGCGGATCTTCGACGAGGGCGACGCCCCCTGCGCGCGGGCGCGCGGCAGGACCAGCCCCGCGCCGGCCGCGGCCGCCGCGCTCATGAGGAACGAGCGGCGCGACAGGCCGCTCCCGGACTCGCGGTTCAGAATCGGTTCCATATGCACCACCGGTTGTGAGAAGCCATCGCCAGCGCCATCGCCAACATGATCACGTGAATCCCCAGCCATGCGATCCCCGCGTCCACGCCCATCAGGATCATGCCGACCGTCAGCATGATGTAGAGAATGCCCTGCACGAAGAGCGAGGTCCGCGTCGCGATGCCGAGCAGGAGCATCATGCCCGCCAGGATCAGCAGCGGGCCGAGGATGGCGCAGAATGGCGCGTACATGAAGCCGGGCATGAGCGGTTCGCTCACGAGCTTCTCGTGCATGGAGGGAGGGACGCCGTGGTAGTTGGTCAGGGAGTAGACCTTCTCCACGACCTCCACCATCGCGCCGCTGGGATCCTCCATCTGGGTGACCGGGTCGATCAGGGGCTTCTGCACCTTGACCGCCACGGCGTACTTCTCCACCCCCGTCACGATCGCCCGCACCGCCAGCCACCCGCGCAGCAGCCAGAAGGCCAGCGTGTAGTCCCAGTTCTTCGGCGCGGCCGGTTTCCCAGCCGCCGCCGGTTGATCCGCCTTAGGTTCCGGCACGTTCTCGCTCATGTTTCTCCCATCATGCTATGAATCTGGAATCTGCGCTTCATAGCCGCATGCAAAAAGGCTGACAAGTCATTTGTTCACTTTTTTTTGCCGGCCCCGGCGCCTGCTCTTTTTCGTGGGTTTCACAAGAAACCGCGACACACCCCCGCCGCTCTCGCTGTCCCTCTCGCCCGCCGCTGCATCGCTTCCTCCGGACGCCGCCGGCACACCCCCGAACGGCCCTTCACTCCCATAAACGTACGGCGACCCGGATATATTCAACCAATTCCGATTCCGGGGCCGTCCGACGGCCGGCGCCCTCGCCGACGGGAAGGGGTCTCCCCTGTTGCAAAGGCGCCGGGATCGTACGTATACTGGGACCGGATGAAGGACGCACACGATCTGTCGGCCATCACCGAGGGCTGGCCCTACAGGCAGGGCGAGATCCATGCCCGCCGCCTGGAGGGCGCGGACGGCAAGCCCAGGCTGCAGCTTCGGGTGGACCTGGGCGTGCTTCAGATGGAGGTGGAGGGCCGGCCCGACGGGCGCAGGCCCCACGGATACCGGTCGCTGCTGGACTACCTGCGCAGCCTCGAACGTACCACCGCGGCGGCGGGCCGTCGCCCGCTGTCGGCGGCGGAGTGCGCGGAGCTTCAGCAGGAGGCCGTCCAGTTCTACTACCGCTACCTCGCATGGTCGTCGCTGGAGGAATGGGACGGGGTGGTGCGCGACACCACGCACAACCTGGAGCTGATGGAGCTGGTCCGCCGCCGCGTGCCCGACGCCCAGACGGCCTGGCAGTTCCTGCAGTTCTATCCCTACCTCCGCATGATGAACGCGCAGGCGTGGGCCCAGAAGCGTCTGATGAGCGGGCACAACGACACCGCCGTGAAGGCGATCGAGGAGGGACTGGCTGACATCCGCCGCTTCGCCGCCGAGCACGGCCTCGAGGACACCCCGGCCCGCATGCAGGAGATCCGCGCCCTGACCGACCTGCTGCTCAGCATCCAGACGCGACAGCCCGCCAGCCGCTCCGAGGCGCTTCGCGCGGAGCTGCAGGAGGCCATCGAATCGGAGGATTTCGAGCGGGCGGCGACGCTGCGCGACCAGCTGCGAAGGCTGGTGTGAGGCAAGGGCAAGGCGGGACTTCCCCTCGCGCGCGCGATATGGTATGAGCGTGCGCCATCAACCGTGGAGGAAATATGAGCTGTTCGCGACGTGACCTGTTGAAGACGGGGGCCGGCCTGGCCGCCGTGTCCGCCCTCGGCCCCACCCCCCTGCTCCGCGCCGTCCGCGCCGCCGGGGCGAAGATCCCCATCGGCCTCCAACTCTACTCGGTCAGGAACGAATGCGGGAAGGACCTGCCCGGCGTCCTCAAGGCCGTGGCCGGCATGGGCTATAAGGGCGTCGAGTTCGCCGGTTACTACGGGCGCAGCGCCGACGAGCTGAAGAAGCTGATGGGCGACCACGGACTCGTGTGCTGCGGAACGCACACGGGGTGGGACACGATCCAGGACAACGCCCTCAAGGCGACGGTCGAATTCAACCGGACGATCGGGAACAAGTACCTGATCGTGCCCGGGATGCCGACGGAACGTCTGGCCACCGTCGACGCCTGCAAGGAGACCGCGGGCATTCTCACCGCGCAGGCGGCGAAGGTGAAGAACGAGGGCATGTGCGTCGGCTATCACGCCCACGGCGGCGACTTCAAGAAGTTCGACAACGGCGAGACCCCCTGGGAGGTCATCTTCGCCAACGCCGGCCCCGGCGTCGTCATGCAGCTCGACATCGGCAACTGCCTCGGCGGCGGCGGCGACCCCATCGCCATCCTCAAGAAGTTCCCCGGGCGCTCGCGCACCATCCACCTCAAGGAACACGGCGGCGCGCCGGGGGCGGCGGTCGGCGACGGCGAGGTGAAGTGGAGCGAGGTCTTCGCCCTCTGCGAGTCCACGGGAAAGACGGAATGGTACATCGTGGAGCACGAAAGCGGCGCCACGCCGCTGGAGAGCGTCAAGGCCTGCATCGACAACCTGCGCAAGATGGGCAAGGCCTGAGCGGCCATGAATCGCCGATCGTTCCTGGCCCGCGGCGCGGGGATCGCCGCGGGCGTCATCGGCGTCGTTCCGGCCGCGTTGCGGGCCGCGGAGCCCGCGGCCGCGCGGCCGGGGCTCCGGCTGGGGGGGCCGGCCTTCGCGAACGAGGATGATCCGGAAGCGCTGGCGGCGGCCCATCGCAAGCTCGGGTATCGGGCGGCGTACTGTCCGAGGGCGGAGGTCGGCGACCGGGACCGGATCCGGGCCATCGAGGCGGCCTTTGCCCGGCAGGACGTGGTGATCGCCGAGGTCGGCCGCTGGTGCAACCTGCTGGATCCCGACCCGGAGAAGCGCCGCCGGAACCTGGACAGCGTGATCGACGGACTGGCGCTGGCGGACGCCGTGGGCGCCCGGTGCTGCGTGGACATCGCCGGCTCCTTCAACCCGGACATCTGGTACGGACCCCACCCGGACAACCTCTCGCAGAAGTTCTTCGACGCGGCCGTGGAGAACGCGCGGAAGATCATCGACGCCGTCAAGCCCCGGCGCACGCGGTTGTGCTACGAGATGATGGCCTGGGCCCTGCCCGACAGCCCGGATTCCTACGTGCGGATGATCCACGCCGTGGACCGTCCGGCCTTCGGAGTTCACCTGGATCCCTGCAATCTCGTGAACGGCCCGGACCGTTATCATCGGAACGCCGATCTGCTGAACGAGTGCTTCGACAAGCTCGCCCCCTGGATCGCGAGCTGCCACGCCAAGGATCTGACGTGGGACGTCGAGATGGCCCTTCACTTCCGCGAGGTCGCTCCCGGCCGGGGTGTGCTGGACTACGCGACGTACCTCGGCCGCCTGGCGCGCCTCCCCGATCCCCCGCCCCTCATGATGGAACATCTGCAGAAACCGGAGGAGTACGCGGCCGCGCGCGACTTCATCGTCTCGGCCGGGCGGCGGGCGGGAATCGAGATTTAGCCCCACGCCGACGCGGAGGCGGAGCGTCGGACCTGCGATGCGGAGCAGCCACCGAAGGGGGGCATGCTACTCCGCCGGAGAGCCCGTTCCCCGCACGGCGCCTCCTTCCCGCACGGTATAGATCAACGGAATGCTGAGCGCGGTGATCGCCGCCTTCACGGCGAGATTGCTGACGAAGATCTGCCCCACCACCGGCCACGGCAGGCTCCAGCCGAAGGCCCCGACACAGAAGACAAGGTTGTCGAGCGGGATCGAGACCGCGTTGCTGACCACCACCCGCGCCCACACGTGCCGCCGTGTCACGCGCGTGACGAACCAGTGGTAGACCTCGGTGTCGGCCAGTTCGCTCACGAGTTCCGCGACGATGGAGGCGATGACGATCCGCGCCAGGCCGGCCGCGGCGAAAATGGCGGCGAACGGGCCGGCGAGCCCCCATGCCGGATCGCCTGGCACGGCGGCGCACCAGCGGAGATACAGCGCCATCGCCACGTTGATCGCACCGGCGGCAAAGATGAGCTGCTGTGTGGCGCGCTTTCCGAGCACACGGTGGGCGACGTCGCGCAGCGTGAACGTCACGGGGTAGATGAACGTGCCCATGTCCACGGCAAGGCCCGCCACCACGCCGATCTTGAGGCTGGCGACATCGGCCAGCATCTGCGCGGCAATGTAGGCGGCGACGACGAATATGAGCGCCGATGCCGGGCGTGAGCCGGCGGACGAATCCCCGGCGAAAGGTGCGGCCTTTGCCGAAGCCGCGGTGTCGGACTGCATGATGCGCCTCGTTTTGTTCAGGCGGGTGTTCGATGACCGCCGCCTCCCGTTCTCGGAGGCCGCCGGACTATAGCGCTCCCTGTCGCAATCGCAATCGCAATTGCTTCGAATCCTCAAACCTCAACGCCCAAACTCCAAAGGGGGCATCCTCCTTCGCCGAGACAACCTAGCCCTGGACCGGCAACCTCGCGGCGATGGCCTCGCCGATGGAGAGCGAGGCGGTGGCGGCGGGCGAGGGGGCATTGAGGACATGCACCATGCGGTTGGTTTCGATCAGCCGGAAGTCGTCGGTCAACCCGCCGTCGGGCTCCACGGCCTGCGCGCGCACACCCGCCCCGCCGGGAATCAGGTCGTCTTCGCGGATCTCGGGGACGAGTTTCTGCAGCGCCCGCGCGAACAACCGGCGGCTGAAGGACCGCCGAAACTCGCCGAGGCCCATCCGCCAGTGCTTGAAGGCCATACGCCGGAATCCGGAGTAACCGAACGTCTCCAGCGTGTCGCGCAGGGAGAAACTGGAACGCGTGTACCCCTCGCGGCGGAAGGCGAGCACGGCATTCGGACCCGCCTCGATGCGGCCGTCGATCATCCGCGTGAAGTGCACGCCCAGGAATGGGAATTGCGGGTCGGGCACGGGGTAGATGAGATTCCGCACGAGCGACCGGCGTTCGGGTCGGACCGTGTAGTACTCGCCGCGGAAAGGGATGATCTTCAAGCGGGGCGCCACGCCGCAGGCACGGGCGACCCGGTCAGATTGAAGGCCCCCGCAGTTGATCAGCGTGCGCGCGCGCAGCTCGCCGCCATCGGTTTCCAGCACGAGGTCCGGGCCGTCGCGACGAAGATGAAGGAATCGACAGCGGAGGCGGATCTCTCCCCCCCCGCTGCGCACTTCCGCCGCCATGGCTTCGCAAACAGCCTTGTAGTCCACGATGCCGGTCTGCGGCACGAAAAGGCCGTCGACGCCGGCGGCGTGAGGTTCAATCTCGCGGATTTCCTCGGGCCGCAGCCGGCGCAGGCCGTCGAGTCCGTTGGCGCGGCCGCGACGCTCCAGTTCGTCCAGCGCCGGGACCTCGGCCTCGCCCGCGGCCACGACAACCTTGCCGCAGCGCTCGTGGGCGATGCCGCGATCGGCGCAGAACCGGTACAGGGCCTCACGCCCTTCGGCGCAGTTGCGGGCCTTCAGGGAGCCGGGTTTGTAGTACAGGCCCGAGTGGATGACCCCGCTGTTGTTGCCGGTCTGGTGCGCGGCCAGGCGGTCTTCGGCCTCCAGGACCACGACGCCGCCGCGGCCCGCACGGGTCAGGGCATACGCCGTGGCCAACCCGACGATGCCGCCGCCGATGATGGCGGTCTCCGCGCATTCAGACATGATGGCGCCGATGATGAGGGGACGAACGGACGGCGTCAACTCTCGCCGCATGCCGGCTTGACGATTCGCCGCTTTGTGCCGACTATGAGCGCACATGTGACCGTCGCCCTCTCGCCGATGACGGAGACCGGGCGTCGGGTCCGGGAGAAGCGATCATTGGGAAAGGAGCAGAGTCCATGTCCAGTTCCGTCAGCCCCGTCAACCGCCGTGATTTCCTCAAGCGCTGTGCCGGCGCTTCCGCGCTGGCCGGCGTGAGCATCCTCGCCAATCCGCGCCGGGTGTTCGGCGCCAATGAACGCGTCCGCGTGGCCGTCGTGGGGCTGCACGGACAGGGTTGGGCGCACGTCGAAAACTACCTCAAGATCAAGGACGTCGAGCTCGCGGCCCTCTGCGACGTGGACGACCACGTCATGGCGGATCGCCTGAAGGCCCTGGAGAAGAAGGGCGTGGCGAAACCGGCTACGTACGTGGACCTGCGGAAGCTGCTTGAGGACAAGTCGATCGACGCGGTCTCCATCGCGACCCCCAACCACTGGCACTCGCTCCAGGCGATCTGGGCCTGCCAGGCCGGCAAAGACGTGTACGTGGAGAAACCGCTCTCGCACCGGCTCTTCGAGAGCCAGCAGCTCGTGAAAGCCGCCGAGAAGTACGGCCGCGTGGTCCAGCACGGCACGAACAGCCGCGGCAGCGCCGCCGTGCAGGAATGCGTGCAGAAGATGCGCGACGGCGTGCTGGGCGAGGTCTACATGGCGCGGGGGCTCTGCTACAAGCGCCGCAAGAGCATCGGGAAGGAAGCCCCGGCCCCGGTTCCGAACGGTGTGAACTACGAACTGTGGACGGGCCCGGCGCCGATGAAGCCCTTCACGAAGAACCGATTCCACTACAACTGGCACTGGATCTGGGACACGGGCGACGGCGACTTCGGCAACCAGGGCATCCATGAACTCGATGTTGCGCGCTGGGGACTCGGCGTGAAGTATCCGACCAAGGTGTCGGCGGTCGGGGCGCACGTGATGTTCGATGACGACCAGGAGACGCCCAACATCCTCAATGTGTCGTACCAGTTCGACATGCCGGACGGGAAGAAGCGCGTGCTGGTCTTCGAGGTGCGCCACTGGCTCACGAACCACGAGGCCGGCATCGGCACCAGCCTCTTCGGCGAGGATGAAGTGCCGGTCGCACTGGGCAACGTCCAGGCCGGCGCGGCCCAGAAGAAGGCGGACCGGGGAGCGCGGAACGTCATCGGCAATCTGTTCTACGGTTCCGAGGGCTATCTGGCCGTCGACGGCTACACCTCCTACAAGAGCTGGCTCGGAGAAGGGCTCGAACCCGGGCCGGAGGGCAAGAAAGGCGGAAACACCTGGGCGAACTTCATCGAGTGCGTCCGCAGCCGCAAGAAGGAAGACCTCAACGCCCCCGTCGAGGAAGGTCACATCTCCTGCACCCTGCTGCACCTCGGCAACGTGGCCTACCGGCTGGGCCGGACCCTCACCTTCGATCCCGACAAGCAGACCGTCGTCGGCGACGAAGAGGCGAACAGGATGCTCCGCGGCGCCTACCGCGAGCCATACGTCGTGCCGGAGAGCGTGTAGAACACGGCCCGCCAGACGAACGACCCATTCCTGGCGGAGTTGGACGGCAACCGGTTCGCGGCCAGGACGCCGGAGGAGTTCATGTAGGGCGCGTGCTTTGATCCTTTGCATTGGTTGCCCCTGGCCTTGGGTGACTGCTCAGGTGGTCGCTCGCTCTGGGGCGGCTGCCCGCGCAGTTGCCCGGCTTGAAGACGTGATTCGAGGGCGGAGATTCAAGATGTCGTGATGAGCACCGAACCGCGGGCGAATCGTCTTCGCCGGGCCTTTGCGAGCAGGCACGCAGTGTTGCCGGTGATCCATGCTCGGTCGGAGGAGCAGGCCCTGCGCAACGCCGGCATGGCCAGGGAGGCGGGCGCGGACGGCGTGTTCCGAAAAGAAGTGGACTGTTTGCCTAGTACCAGCTCCGACGTTATGAACACTCGGACAGAGCGCAGCACCGGAACGAAGCGAAGTCCGGCTGTTCATAACTCGGCCGCGCGGCATAATCGGGCTGGCGATCCTGTTTCCGCCCCGGCGGGACGACCGTCGACTTTGCCTAAGGCGGGCTATCGCCCGCAACCCAATTGAAGATTGCCGATTTCAGATTGCCGATTGACGAAAAATGAAAAGGCGTCCATCCCGTACAGAGAGTGGGCCTGACGAGCACACCCCGGGAGGACGCCATGCGCAAGTTTATACAGAAGTTTGCCGGGAAGATCACGGGGAGTCTGGAGTGCTTTGACCGCGTGATCTTCAAGGGCCATTTGCGCGGGATCAGCTTTGCCGAGGGCATCGAAAAGCTCATGAGCCGAAACGGTCTGTGCATCAAAGACTTCGGGCGTTTCGTACAGGGGCACTCCGACCACCTGATCCAGCGCGCCAAGGACGAAGCCGCCAAGCGGCGCAGGCCCTACCAGTACCTGCCCCGGCGCATCCGCAAAGACGATGAAGCCCGCCGGATCGCCGCGCGTGACGGCGTCACCCAAGGCCTGGTCTGCGTCTTCTCCGAACTGGAAAGCTGTCCCAGCTTCAAGATCGCTTACGCGTTGGGGCGCCCGCGCATTCGGGCCGCCTCCCGCAAGTGCGTCTGTGTGTACTACTATTTTCTGCATCCGGAACTCGGGCTGATCCACGTGCGATTGCAGACTTGGTTCCCGTTCGTCCTGCAAATCGCCGTTAACGGGCATGACTGGCTCGCGATCCAAATGCGGCGTCGGCGCATCGGCTTCGAGCAGATCGACCATGCGTTCGTGCGCCTGACCAGCCCGGCCAAAGCCCAAGCCGTGGCGGAGCAGTTCGCCACCTTGAACTGGCCGGCCCTGCTCGCCCGCCTGGGCGACTACGCCAACCCCTTGCTCAAATCCGTGCTCCGGGACCAAGCCTATTACTGGACCGTCGATCAGGCCGAGTTCGCCACCGACATCCTGTTCCAGAACCGCACCGCCCTGGCACCCCTGTTCCGCGAGTTCATCAAGCACGCGCTCCTGTGCTTCAGCGCCCAGGACGTGCTCGGCTTCCTCGGCAAAAAGATCACCGGCAACTTCAAGGCCGACGTGCAGAAAGACTTCAAGACTCGCGTCGAAGGCATGCGCATGAAGCATCGCGTCGGGAAGAACTGGATCAAAATGTATGACAAGTTCGGCCTGCTGCTGCGGGTCGAAACCGTCATCAACGATCCCTACGGCTTCCTCACGCGCCGACACGGCACCCGCCAAGGCAAAAAGGTCATGGGCTACTTCCCGATGACCAAGGGCGTCACCGGCCTGCCGCGCTATGCGCAGGTCGCCCGCTCTGCCAATCATCACTACCTCACCGCCCTGTCCGTGGCAACCGATCCGGCGCCCGCGCAGCAACTGCTGCACTTGTGCACACGCCGCGTCGAACACAACGCCCGCTCTTACCGCGGCTTCAATCCCGCCGCCCGGGATGACCTGGCGTTGTTCAAGGCCCTGCTGCAGGGCCAACACCACCTGCACGGCTTCCGCAACGCCGCCGTGCGTGCCGCGCTGTATCCCGCGGCTCCGACCGACACCTCCACCCAACGCCGGCTCGCCGCCCGCGTGCATCGCGCCCTCAAACGCCTGCATGTCCGCGGCCTGATCGCCCGCATCCCGCACTCCCGGCGCTGGCGCGTGACCACCGACGGCCAAGCCTTCATGGGCATGGCCATCAAACACCATGACGACATCTACCTCACCACACTCGCCAGGGCTGCTTGAAAACATGATACGCATTTGCGTCAGAGGTCCGGACGGAACGGTCTAATACCATCAATACCATGTCCCCAATACCATCTAGGAAAGTGGCATTCCGAATGAAATTGTTGCGCATAGGCTTTTTCACCGTCTTTGTCATCCTTCAGGGTGCGGGTTGTGGTCCACCAGCTTCCGTGCCGTCCAATGGTCTGCCCCCACAGCTTGTCGCGCGGTGGTACGCCGAATGCGACAGTGCTGATGAATGCTTGGCGCGTTTCAAGGATCTGCACGATTACCTCCTAGAACGCGGATTCACTGAACTTGCAGCAAGCAATACCGTCCAATACGCAAGTTCTGTTGGTTGCTTTGCCGCAAACACCAACATCCTCTTTAGCATCACGCGAGGCCTCGGCACGAGCAGCCGCTCAACTCATATGGATCTGCGCATGTGCGTGTTCGCAGAGTCAGAGACACTCGTCGAGAAGGAGCAGTGGCTTGAGTTACGTCAACAACTTGGCAGCAGATTCAAGCAAGTGCTGGAGCCGGGGTCGACTCGAGAGAGGTTTCCGGAGGGGGCGCGTTCGCGGGAAGTCAAACGAGTAGACATCGACACTTTAATGCGAAGGGACATAAAGGATGACTAAGAAGCGCCTGGACGGAATAGGGGACGGTGTAGCTGTCCAGCGAATTTCGGCGGAGCATTTCGTCGGGCGTTGTGCGGCGGGAAAGGATGATGTCGGCACGGTCGCGAACGAATCGGTGGGCTGGAATGAATGGGGTCCATCGCCGGAAGCCTGAAACGACGGCGCGCGGGTAGACTGCACCAAGGTGCGGCGTCGCAGCGAGCGCGGACATGCCCGCCAGTATCTACGCCGTGCGCGTTACGGTGACGACAGGCAGATGTCTGCGGCCGCGTGGGGCGTCAACGCGCAGAATCATCTCGGGCAGATCGCACCTCGCCCTTGCCCCTCGCCGCGGAGGCGATCGGGCGTGTAGGCAGACCTGGGGCGACGTTCGGCCTCCCAGGGACCGAGGCTGTGTGCGACATGTTGCGCGAGGTGGGGAGGTATTCTCGCGCAAAGCCGCAAAGGCGCAGAGAATACTGACTTGGTGGCTTCGCGTCTTGGCGCGAGACAAAGGAAACGGGCCTCTCACGCAACGCGAACGGGCAGTGGGCCGCGCAAGCACTGGCGCACGCAAGCATTGGGGACAGCATAGGGGAGGACAGTATAGGGGACGGGTAATCTGTGACGCTGCAACGGCGAAGCAGGAGGTAACGGGCGTTGGATGTGTCGCTGGGACGTAACGACGGGATTCGGGGAGCGAAGATCCGGGCAGAATGGCCGGTCTTTCGGGCTGGGCAGCGACAGTGGCTCGATGGCGGAGGCCGATCCTGTACTTGTGAAGACGTTGTGTGCAGGTGGCGGAGCGATATCAACGGCGGACACGCTATGGCGGATATGACCTCGCGCGGCTTCCTGGAGTCTCAGGCCGAGGGGGGCGGAGCGGGAGCGGCGGGTGCGTCGGGCTCTTCCACAATGCTCGCCTTCTCGCGAAGGCCGTCGACGACAAGTCCGATCGCCTCGTTCTTCCGCTGATCGTGCAGCAGGCCGGCGATCGTCTTCCGCACCTCATGGAACGGTCGAATCCGGGCCTTCTCACGTGCGTGCACACGGGCGATGTGCAGCCCGAACTCCGTTGCGAAGACGGGGCTCGTCTCTCCGGGTCCGAGCGCGAACACCTCCCGTTCGAACGCGTCCGTCATCTGACCCTTCGCGAACCAGCCCAGATCGCCGCCCTCGTCGCCGCAGTCGGAGTGACGCCGCGCCGCCTCGGCGAAGTCCGCGCCCTTGGCGAGTCGTTCCCTGAGATTCAGCAGCGCGGCGTGAAGGGCATGCGGGGGTTCGCCGGGTCTCGGACGGCAGACGATGTGCGACGCGTGGATCCGCTCTGGAACGCCGAACTCCTCCCCGTGTTCTCGGTAGTAGGCGAGGCACTCCTCCTCGGTAGGCGGCGGGACATGGCGGCAGATCGACTCCATGTACCTTTCCAGTCGCAGGCCGTCGGCGAAATCCGCGCGGAGTCTCTCCAGATCGGCCTCCGAGAAACCCGTCCGCCGGAGAAACGCCTGCTTCCCGCCATGTTCCTCCAGCAGGGCGTGCATGCGGCTCTCGACTTCATCGGGCCGGATCTCGAGGGGCGCGCGCCGCGCCTCCTGGATGAGCAGCAGTCGTTCGATCGCGTTCTCCCGCGCATCGGCCTCGATCCGCTCCTCGTGCGCCTTCAGGCCGACGCCGTCGGGTGGCGGGCCGTAGCGCTCGCGCAGGGAGTCCCGTTCGTTCTCAATCAGGACCGGTTGAACCGTCTCGCCGTTGACCGTTATGCTCATCCGCAGGCTCCACGGCGCGTCACCGTGCGGGAAAAGGCCGCGAACGACAAGCGCAAACAGCCGGACGGCCCGGGGGGGGCGCGGCTAGTCGATCTGGGGGCCGAGGGCGTCGCAGAGGGCGTTGATCATGCAGGCGAGGGCGCCGAGGCGTTTGCTGCCCTGCGCGCGCACGATGCGGCAGCACTCGAAGGACGGAGTCAGGGAGTGCGAGCGCACGCGCTGCCGGAGCTCTTCGAACAGCCCCTCGCGGGCGTCGAACACCCGCCCGTATACGATGAGCAGCGAAGGATTGAAGATGTTGACGATCGCTCCCAGGCCCCACGCCAGATACTCGAGGGTCTCCGCCAGGACCGGTCCCGCGGCCAGCCGATCCGCCCGCACGGCGGCCACCGCCTCTTCGATGGTCATCGGCCTCTGGGCCAGGGCGGATATGGCGCGCGCGAAGGCGCGGTCGGTGGCGACGGTCTCGAGGCAGCCGCTGTTGCCGCACCCGCAGCGCTCGCCGTCGGGCCGGACGGTCATGTGGCCGATCTCCCCGCCGTAGCCCTGGCTGCCCGTGATGAGACGGCCGCCGGTCACCACCCCCATGCCGAAGCCCTCGGTCATGTCCACCATCGCGAAGTGATCGATGCCCCGCGCCTGTCCGAAGATCTGTTCCGCGAGGCAGAGCGCATGATCCTCCTGCACCATCGCCGTCGGCATGCGCAGCCGCTGCCGCAGCTCGCGGCCGGGACGGCGGTGATCGAGCTGATGCAGGTTGGGGCAGAGGATCATCTCGTCCTCGGCCGTGCGCACGAGTCCCGGCACGGTCAGCCCCAGACCCAGCGCCCTGACGCCCACCTTGCGGCGCACCCGGCCGATCGACTCGACCAGCTGGTCCATCAGTCCCTCATACGAGCCGGGCGTGGCGAAGACCTCCAGCCGGCTGTCGTCAATCACGCCGTCGAGCCCGGCGGACACCACCGTGCACTCCCGCACGTCGACCACCGCGCCGATGATCTGGGTGGTGCGGGTGGCCAGCCGGTACATGGTGCTCGGCCGGCCCGTGCGGTACCGCAATTCGTCTTCCTGCTCCAGCAGGCCCGCCTTGATCAGGCCCTCCACGAGCTTGGACATGGTCGGCGCGCTGATGCCCGTGTAGCGGGTGAGGTCGGCGCGCGACACGGGGCCCAGACGCCACAGGGCGTCCAGGACACGGCGGGCGTTCAGGTGTCGCAGGAGGGAGGGCACCACGTCCGTGGCCCCCGCCCGCTGGAAGGGCCATACCGGTTCACGCGTCGCCCGTGTGCTGACCGTAATAGGCTCCGGGTCCATGTTTCCTCAAGAAATGGCGGTCCAAGAGCGCCTGAGGCAGGGCCGGGGCCGCGCGGTTTATCAGACCCGTATAAAGCGCCATACGCGCCACCGCTTCAAGCACAATCGCGTTCTCCAGCGCCGCCCCGGCGGTGCGCCCCCAGACGAAGGGCGCGTGCCCCGGCACCAGCACGGCCGGGATCTGAAGCGGATCGATGCGATCCCGCTGAAACGTTTCGACGATGGCCACACCGGTGTTGAGCTCGTATTCGCCTGCGATTTCCGCCGGCGTGAGGGAACGGGCCACAGGCACGCTGCCGAAGAAATGGTCCGCGTGCGTCGTTCCGAAACACGGCAACGGCCGGCCGGCCTGCGCCCAGCCCGTGGCGTGGAGGGAGTGCGTGTGCACGACCCCCCCCACCCCCTCGAAATGGCGGTAGAGATGGAGATGGGTGGGCGTGTCGGACGACGGCCGAAGGGCGCCGCCGACCACCCGGCCGTCGTCGAGCGACAGCACCACGATGTCCTCCGGCCGGAGGCGTTCGTAGTCCACGCCGCTCGGCTTGATGGCCATGACGCCGGCCCTGCGGTCGGCGGCGCTGGCGTTGCCCCACGTGAGCACGACCAGACCGGCCTTCACGATCTCCCGGTTCACCCGGCAGACCTCCTCGCGGAGTTCCGCGTGGTCCATGGCTATGCCTTCCTCGCCGCGTCCCGAATCGCGAGCAGGTCCTTCATGACGCAGAACTGGTTCTCCGCGTACGCGCGGGTGCCGAACACATCGTGCAGCCTCCGGTAGAGCGCGAAGAGCCGGTCGTACACCGCCGCGGCCGCGCGATTCGGCCGGAAGCGGGTCGGCAGCATCCCCGTCATCGCCCGCGTCGCCTGCGCGAAGGTGTCGTGCCCGCCCGCCTTGCGGCCGGCGACCACCGCGCCCGCCATGGCGGAGCCGAGCGCGCACGTCTGCGCGCTGCGGGAGATCTCCAGCGGGCGGTTCATCACGTCGGCGTAGATCTGCATCACCATCGGGTTCTTCACCGAGATGCCTCCGCAGTTGACCACCCGGCGGATCTCCACCCCGTATTCCTCGAACCGCTCGGCGATCCTCCGTGCCCCGAACGCGGTCGCCTCAATGAGCGCCCGGTAGATCTCGGCGGGCGTCGTGTGCAGCGTGCAGCCCAGAAGGAGGCCGGTGAGGCGCTGATCGACCAGGATCGTGCGGTTGCCGTTGTTCCAGTCGAGCGCGAGCAGACCGCTCTCGCCGGGCCGCAGCTTCTCCGCGTCGCGGGTCAGCGCCGCATGCGAGCCCCGCGCGGGACCGCCGGGCTGGAGCCGGTTGACGAACCAGTTGAAGATGTCGCCGACGGCGGACTGGCCGGCCTCCAGGCCGTAGTAGCCGGGCAGGATGGACTCCGGCACGATGCCGCAGAGGCCGGGGATGTCGGGGAGTCGCTTCGAGAGGGGGGCGACGGTCATATCGCAGGTGCTCGTGCCGATGATCTTGACCAGCACGCCCGGTTCGATGCCGGACCCCACGCCGCCGAGGTGCGCGTCGAAGGCGCCGGCCGCGACGGGGATGCCGGCGGGCAGGCCGAGCCGGGCCGCCCACTCCGGGGTGAGCCATCCGACGGCGTCGGCGACGTCGTAGGCCCAGTTCGGCAGGGTGTGCCGGACGGCCGCCAGTCCCCGGTCGAGCGACGCGAGGAACCTCGTGTCCGGGTAGCCGCCCCAGTCGGGATGGAACATGGCCTTGTGGCCGGCGGCGCAGATGCACCGCTTGATGGCGACGGGATGCGTCGTCCCGGTGAGCACGGCGGGAATCCAGTCGGCACACTCGACCCAGGTGAAGGCGGCCTTGAACACCCTGGGCGACGTCCGGGCGCAGTGGAGGATCTTGGACCAGAACCACTCGGAGGAATAGGTGCCGCCGCACTTGGCGAGGTACTGCGGCCGGCGTTTCGCGGCGGCCTCGGTGATCTCCGCCGCCTCGGCGTGACCGGTGTGATCCTTCCACAGCCAGGCCATGGCGGCCGCGTCACGGGCAAAGGCTGCCGAGAAGGCCAGCGGTTCGCCGTCGGCGTCCACGGGGATCGGGGTGCTGCCGGTGGTGTCCACGCCTATGCCGATCACGTCGGCCGCCCTGAACCCCTTCCGCCGCGCCGCCTGCGCCAGGGCGCCCTTCACGGACTTCCCGATGCCGTCAAGGTAGTCCTGGGGGTGCTGACGCGCCAGATCCGGGTTGCGCCGGTCGAGCAGGATGCCCGCATCCCCGTGCGCGTAGTTCCACACATGCGCGCCGATCTCCTCGCCCGTCTTCACGTCGACGATCAGTGCGCGCACCGAGTTCGTCCCGTAGTCCAGCCCGATCGCATACTTGCTCATGTGACTCCTCCCCCCGCGGCCGATCCGATCCGACCCGCGATAGTGAATACTGCTAACAAATTGCCCCCGTCTTGTCCATGAAGGATTGATCGCCACCAGCCGAGCCGGCGCGCCCTGCCCCTCCGCAGGCCTCCTTCTCACCCCCCCCGCCGCCCTTCTCCGCGGAGGGACCCGACCGGCGACGTCCTGCGCATGCGCGCGTCATGTCCTGGCGGAACCGTCTATGCCCGATCCAGCTTCCGCAGCGCAAAGGCGTAGGCGCCGATCGAGACCGCCTCGCTCGTGCCGAGGCGGGAGATCCCGATGGCCGTGCGCTGGAGGGGGTCGTAGACGACGGTCCGCTCGGAGCCGGGCACGGCGACCTCCCGCTTCTCACCGGCGAGGAACTGCTCACGCTGCTCCGGATCTTCGATGTTGAAGGCCTTCGGCACCAGCCGTCGCAGCCGCGAGCCGTCGGGTCGGATGAACACATCGTTGACGGCGTCGACGAGGGGTTGGAGGAACAGAGGATGCGACGCCGCAATGCCTCCGCCGATGACGGCGAGACCGTCGAGGAGCGTCAAGGCCTGCGCGATCGCATCGCCCGTGCATTCGCCCAGCCGCCGGAAGGCCGCCTGCGCCGCCTGCCGGTTGCCCGGTGCCTCGCCCGTGGCGATCTGGCTGATCACCTTCGGCTCGGGGGTGTCGCCGAAGTTCATGCCCGTCTGGTCGGCGAACACGCGCCGCACGGCGCGGATACAGCACCCCTCCTCGGCATTCAGGGCGGGATTCAGCTTGTTGCGCAGCAGCCAAGCCTCGCCCGCCACGGAGTTGTCACCGAGGAACAACTCGCCGTCCCGTACAATGCCGCCCCCGAAACCGGTGCCCAGCGTCACACCGAAAAGATTCCGATATCGTTTGGGACTGCCGGCCTGTTCGAGAAGGCCGTTGACGTAGGGCAGGAATCCCGCGATCGCCTCGCCGTAGACGAAGAGATCGCCATCATTGTTGATGAACACCGGGATCCCGAATTGGTCCTCGAGCATCGGCCCGAGGGCCACACCGCCGCGAAAGGCGGGCAGGTTCGGCAGGTCGCCGATGATTCCGCTGGGGTAGTCCGCCGGTCCCGGGAACGCGAAGCTGATGGCCACCGGCGGTTCCGGCAGCAGTTTCTTCACCCGGTAGAAGCCCTCGAGGATGTTGTTCAGGCACTTCTCCAGGTCGTCCGCCTCCGTGGGGACGTAGATCGGTTCCACCAGGAGCTGGTGGGCGCGGATGGCGGTGAACTTCAGGTTCGTACCACCGGCGTCGAGGGTCATCACGATGCGCGGATCGGTGTTTGCGTTCATGTCCAGGGTTCCTTCTGATCGGGTGTCGTGGAGTCTTCTCGGAACGCTCGGCCGCCCGGCGGCCGCCGGGGTTTCGATCGTCTCCGGCGTCAGGTCGCGGCCGGCTTCTTTCCTCCTTTCAGGGACAACAGGAAGAGGTAGGCGAAGCACGCGGCGGGAACGGCGAACGACATGGCGCCCCACTTCATGTCGACGATCTGGCCCATGATGAGCGGCACGATCGCCCCGCCGGAGATGGCCATGCACATCAGACCGCTCAACTCGCTCGCCCGCTCGGGCTTCTCCTCGACCGTGATCGAGAAGAGCATGGGCCAGATGTTCGCGAAGCCGAGGCCGGCGGCGATGACGCCGCCGATGGCCAGCGCGTGCGCGCCGGTCATGATGGCGCCGGCGCCCACGAGGCCGAGAAGGGCGGAGAGCCGGAAGCAGGTCCGGGGGCTCATGACGGTGAGAACGGCGCCGCCCAGGAGGCGGCCGACCGTGAGCAGGGCGAAGAAGAGGGCGGGGCCGAACCGGCTCGCCGTCTTCTCATCCACGCCCATGTCCTTCAAGCCGGGGAACAGGAACCGGCCCATGGACGCCTCCGCGCCGACGTAGAGGAAGATCCCGAGCACGGCCATCAGGAAGACCGGCTCCTTCAGCAGGGAGAGGCTGGAACCGATGCTGGGCGGCACGTCGGCCTTGGTTTCATCGACCTTGAGCAGGACGACCCAGACCAGGGCGAGGGTCATCAGGATGAAGAAGACGGGGAACGATCCCCTCCATCCCATGCCCTTGAACAGCGCGATGGCCCCGAGGGCCGTGACCATGTAGGTGGACGCCGTACTTCCGATGCCCTTGATCCCCTGCGCGAGGCTGAGGTTGCGGCTGTACGCCCCCGGCGGGCTGACGTCGCGCATGATCGGATTGCCGGCGACCTGCAGGAAGGTGGTGCCGACGCCGAGCACGAAGATGCAGGCCAGCAGCACCGCGAAGCCCGGTTCCATGAGGGTCGGCACAAGCATGGCGGCGGCGTTGAGCCCCAGGCCGAGGAGCAGCAGCTTCTTCTTGCCCATGCGCGCCGCCATCACCCCGCCGGGGACGCTGAAGACGGCGAACGCGATGAAGACGAAGAACGACAGCAGCGTGGCCATCACGTTGCTGAGCTCGTACTGCGTCTTCACGGCGTCCGACATCGGCCCCATGGCGTCGGCGACGCCCATGACCAGGAAGGCGAGAAAGATGGGCAACGTGCGATTCATGCGTTCGGTCTCCTGTCTCTAATGCTCCCGGACTGACATCCTCCGCGGCTCCGCCCCGGCGGACCGGCGACAACGCGTGCATATCTAGCACACGCCCCGCCGCCGCACCAGCCCAGAACAACAGGAGGGACGCGCGATCCGCGCCCGATCGTCCCGCCCGGCGGGCCTGCCTTGACATCCCTCCCCGCATGTCCAGAATGGCCGTCGTGCGCATGCCGATCCCGATCACCAGTCTCCAGAACGAGCGCGTGAAGCAGGCGGTCCGACTCCGCGACCGCGCGTGCCGCGACGAGACGGGCCTCCTGCTGATCGAGGGCTACCGGGAGACCCGGCGCGCCCTGGACAACGGCTGGCGACCGGCGCAGTTCTTTTTTTGCCGGCCGCTGTTCCAGGGCGGGAACGAGCCGGCCCTGATCGACCGCTGCGCGGCACAGGGGGCGGATCTCTTCGAGTGCAGCGAACCGGTGTTCCGGAAACTCTCGTACCGCGACCGGCCGGACGGGCTGCTCGCGGTCGCGCCGCAGGTGCGCCGCACGCTGGCCGACCTGGCGCTGCCGGCCGATCCCCTCCTGCTGGTGATGGAGCGCATCGAGAAGCCGGGGAACCTCGGCACGATGCTGCGCTCGGCCGACGCCGGTGGCGTCCACGCGGCGATGGTCTGCGACCGGTGCACCGACATCTTCAATCCCAACGCCGTCCGCGCGAGCATCGGCACGCTCTTCTGTCTCCCGGTCGTGGAGGCCTCGACGGAGGAGGCGATTCCGTGGCTGCGCGAGCGCGGCATTCGCATCCTCGCCGCCACTCCCGCCGCCACGATGGACCACACCGCCGCGGATCTCACGCGCGGGGTGGCGCTCGTGGTGGGGTCCGAGCAGTACGGGCTGACCCCCCGCTGGATGCGGGAGGCCGACGATCGCGTGCGCATCCCGATGCTCGGCCAGTGCGATTCGCTGAACGTCGCCGCCGCCGCCACGATCCTCATTTACGAGGCCGTGCGCCAGCGCCGGGCACGCGCGGGCGGCGGCCGGCCGCCTCAGGAGACGGCCCGTTCCGGGAACCGCCGGCGCCGGGCGGGGAGCTCCACGGGGCGCCCCTCGTAGCCCACCCCGAGCGCCCCGCAGCGCTGGCGCAGGGCATCGGCCAGGGCGCGGCCCGGCTGCACGCGGATGTCGCGGCCGGGCTCCATGACGAAGTAGCGGCACAGCGACGGATCCGTCACCACATGGAACTTCACGGGCACCCGCCCGGCATGCTGCGCCAGGGTCTCGGCGATCAGCCGTCCGCGCTCGGGACTGGCCACCTCGCTCTGGGCGAAGCGCACGACGACGGCGGCGGCGAAGCGCGCCGCCGCCTCCTGCAGCGGCACCAGCTCCACGGCCATCAGGCTGGGTTTCGGGGCCGGTCCCGCCGCGTCGCCCGCTCCGCCGCCGTTGCCGGCGCGGCCGCGCTGCCGGTTCCTCTCGAGGGTGCCGCGCACCTGCAGCAACGCCCCCTCGCACAGCAGCGCGCCGCACTGCTCGTAGGGGTCCGAGAACAGCACGCCCTCGCACCGGCCGTTGAGGTCCTCGGCGTTGAAAAAGGCCATCCGTTTCCCCGCCGCGGTGACGTGCGGGCGGACGGAGGTGATCAGGACGCCGCAGGCGACGGTGCTCCGGTCGGGCGTCTCGTCCGCGCGGCCGAGGTGGAAACCGCGCGGCCAGTTGAGTCCGCGGAGCTCGGCCGTGAACTCATCGAGGGGATGCGCCGTGACGTAGAATCCGAGCGTCTCCTTCTCCGCCTTGATCATCTGGTCGCGTGACCACGGCGGCACGCGCGGGAACTGCGGGGCCGACTCGGCGCCCATGCCGGCGCGGTCGAACAGGTTCATCTGGCCCGCGAGGCGGTCGCGGGCGTCGGACTGCCCCGCCTGGATGGCGGGGTCGAGCGCGGCCGCCAGGGCCGCGCGGTGCGCCCCGCCCGCCCGGTCGAACGCGCCGCATTTCACCAGCGCCTCGATCGTCGCGCGGTTCACGGCGCGCAGGTCCACGTTGCCGCAGAAGTGGAAGAGATCGCGGAACGCCTTCTCGCGCCCGCGGGCCTGCAGGATCGCCTCCACCGCCGCCTCCCCCACCCCCTTCACGGCCATCAGGCCGAAGCGGACCAGGCTGCCGTCGACGGTGAACTGACTCTGGCTCGTGTTGATGTCGGGGGGGGCGATCTCGATCCCCATCCGCTTCGCGTCGGCCATGTACTGGACGATCTTGTCCTGGTCGCTGCTTTCGCACGTGAGCGTGGCGGCCCAGAACTCGCGGGGATGGTGGAATTTGAACCACGCGGTCTGGTAGGCGATGATGGCGTAGCCCGTGGAGTGGGCCTTGTTGAAGCCGTAGCCGGCGAATTTGAGGATGAGCTCGAACAACCGCTCCGATTCCGCCGGTTCGATCCCGTTTCGCCCCGCGCCCTCCACGAAGGCGGGGCGCTCCTTGTCGATGACCTCCTTCTTCTTCTTGGAAATGGCCTTGATCAGGGTCAGGGCGCGGCTGAGCGGAAGTTCGCCCAGGCGGTTGAGGACGAGCATGACCTGTTCCTGATAGATCATGATGCCGTAGGTCTCGGCCAGGATGTCGTCCACCAGCGGATGGATCTTCTCCACCGTCTCCAGCCCGCTCTTCCGGCGGCAGTAGTCGGAGATGAGCCGCATGGGGCCGGGCCGGTACATCGCGTTGGCGGCAATCAGGTCCTCGATGCGGTTCGGGCGCATCTGGAGCAGGACGTTCTTCATGCCATCCGATTCGAACTGGAAGACCGCGTCGGTCTCGCCGCGCTGGAACAGGCCGAACACCTCCTGGTCGTCCAGGGGCAGCCGGCTCGGGTCGACGTCCTGACCCGTGCGCGCCTGGACCATCTCGCGGGCGCGCTGGATCACCGTCAGCGTCTTGAGGCCGAGGATGTCCATCTTCATCATCCCCGCCTTCTCGCACGTGGGGCCATCCCATTGCGTGATCGCGTCCGGGCTGTCCGCCTGGCGGTAGAGGGGGACCAGGGTCTCCAGCGGCTCATCGCACACCACGACGCCCGCCGCGTGCACGCCGGCGTGACGGGCCAGGCCCTCGATGCTCAGGGCGTGATCGACGAGCTCGCGGGTGCGGAGATCGGTCTCGTAGGCCTTCCTGAGGTCGGGCGAGAAGAGCTTCTGTTCCTCTTCGTTCCCGGCTTCCCTGAGCCCCAGGGCCCGTTCGAGCGAGGACCTCGGGCCTTCGGGGATGAGCTTGGCCAGGCGGTCGACCTCGTCCAGCGGCCAGTCGAGCACGCGCCCGACATCGCGGATCGCCGCCCGCGCCTTGAGCGTCCCGTAGGTGATGATCTGCGCCACGTGCCCGTACTTCTCGCGGACATACTGGATCACCCGCTCCCGTCCGTCCTGGCAGATGTCGATGTCGACATCCGGATCCTCCTGCCGCTGCGGATCGGTGAAGCGCTCAAACAGAAGGCCGTAGCGGATCGGGTCGACGTCGGCCACGCCGAGGGCGTAGCCGAGCAGCGTCGCCACCCCGCTGCCGCGCGGGGAGGCCGGGATGTGATGGCGGCGGGCGTACTGGACGAAATCGTTCACGATCAGGAAGTACGAGCTGTAGCCCTTCTGCTCGATGACCTCCAGCTCCCAGTCGAGCCGCTTGCGGTAGGATTCCGGCGGTTCGGCCTCGCCGAACCGCGCGGCCAGGCCCTCCCACGCCAGCTTGCGCAGGTGCGCCTCGGGCGTGGCGCCGTCGGAGGCGCGATACACCGGCAGGTGCTTCTTGAAATCCAGTTTCAGGTCGCACATGTCCGCGATGCGGGTCGTATTGCGCAGCGCCTCCGGCCACATCCCCAGCGCGGTTTCCATTTCCGCGGGGCTCTTGAGATACAGCTCCTGCGAGTAGTGGAGCAGGTCCTGATCGGTCAGCTTCTTCCCGGTGGAGATGCAGGTGAGCACCTCGTGCGACCGCTTGTCCTCGCGGCGGAGGAAGTGGACGTCATTCGTGCCGACGAGTCCGACGCCGAGGTCCTTCGCGAGGCGGATGAGCCCCGGGTTCACGCGATCCTGCTCGGCCTCCCCCTGGTTCTGGATCTCGATGAAGAACCGATCGGGTCCGAAGATGTCCCGGTACTCCCCGGCGATCCGGCGGGCCTTGCCCTCCTGTTCCCTGAGCAACGCGTCGGGCACCTCCCCCCCCAGGCAGGCGGTGGTGCAGATCAGCCCGCCGCTGAACTGCGCGAGCAGCTCGCGGTCGACCCGCGGCCGGTAGTAGAAGCCCTCCAGGAACGCCCGCGAACTCAGGCGCATGAGGTTCCGCCAGCCGGTCTCGTTCATGGCGAGCAACAGCAGGTGGTAGGAGGCGCCGTCGATCCCGCCGGCCGTGCGATCCTGGCGGGTCGTGGGCGAGATGTAGGCCTCCATCCCCAGGATCGGCTTCAATCCGGCTTCGCGAGCGGTGCGGTAGAATTCGATGGCCCCGAAGAGATTCCCGTGGTCGGTGAGGGCCAGGGCGCTCATCCCCTGCTGCCGGGCGCGGTGGACGAGGGGTCCGATGCGGTTGCCGCCGTCCAGCAGCGAGTAGTGCGAATGCACGTGAAGATGTACGAAATCCATGTCCAGCCTAAGGCGGCGAGCCGCAACCCAACGGCTCTGTCCGCTCGATGCGTTGCCTCGTGTCCGCCCGTTCTTCCCTTCCGTAGCGCCGCCTTACAAGTAGATGGTTCCGCCGCCCATCGCAACGGAGAACCCGAACGGAAAACATCATACGCATTTGCGTGTCATCTTTCGGCGGAACAATCTATGTCCGGTCGTTGAAGCGGCCGGCCTGCAACAGCCCGTCCGCGGTGGTGGGTATTCTACGATCGCTCGTGTCGCATTGTCGAGCGGCGGAAGCCGGGGAATTGAAGGCCGGTCATCGGCGGGATTGCCTGCGGGCGATGAAGGGAGTATCTTGGCGATGGAGATGGACAAAGCATGAATACGCCACGAGCCATGCGCGCCGTCCGCCGGGGCGCGTTCACGTTGGTCGAGCTGCTGGTGGTCATCGGCATCATCGGCATCCTGGTCGCCCTGTCCGTGCCCGTCATCGGCAAGGGCATGATCGTGGCGCAGCGCGTCAAGTGCGCGTCCAACCTGCACCAGATCGGCCTGGCCATCACCATGTACTCCGACTTCAATCCCCAGAATCCCCGCCGCTGGTATCCTCCGGCCAACACGTGGGTCGCCGATACGACGCGCTTCCTCCGGGACACCAACGCCGCGGGGGTGGTCTTCTCCTGCCCCTCCGCCCTGCGCGCCTCCACGAATTCCTGCTACTCGGGCCACCCCGGCGTCTTCAGCAACGTCACGTCCGTCATGAGTGCCCGCGCACGGCTGATCGACGTCAAACGCCCCGCGGGGGTGGTGTTGATCGGCGACGGATGCCAGGGGGCGGGCGGACTTCCGGCCGCACCCACCTTCGTGATCCTTATGAAGTACGTGCGAGCGCCGCGCAACACCCAGGATGCGAAGATCCCCTATAACCCCAACAGCGACCGGGACGGCGCCGCCAACGGATGCGTGCGCTTCCGACACTCGTTTGACAGAACCCCCACGGCGAACTTCCTCTTTGCCGACAACCATGGCGAACCGATACGGAACGATGAATTCCGCGAGAAGCACATCTCGCTCGCCTACTGATCCTCCCGATGTCAGGCCGTGCGGCCGGCCGGGCATAGGGCGATTACCTACACGAATCTCCCAGTTTGACCGCCTTGCGTGATGCCCGTCCCGCGGTAGAGTTCCCTCACTTGGCATGACGGGCGCCGCGGATGGCCGATCTCTACCATAGCGACCTTCGCCGGGCCTCCACGTACCGGAGGCACGCGGGGCTGCCGCGTCCCGCGAACCGGAGACCTTCCGCGGGCGGCGGGATGGCCGTACTTGTCTCGCTCGCCGTCCTGGCGGCGTTGGTCACGATGGTCTGCGGCGCGGTTATCCTCCTCCTGCGCTCGTAGGAGACCGGGCGCCGGTTGGGGGCAGGGTGCGAAGTCGGCGAGCCACAACCCCACGGCCCCGAGCGTTCAGCGCTTCCTCTTCCATCCGTCCGCTTCTCCGTGCAACGGCGTCGCCGCGGCCGGGCGTGCATGACGTGGGGAAAGGCGTTACCCTCCTGCCTTCGCGTCGAACACCGACTCGATCGCCTCCAGGGTCATCCGGCAGTTGAGATCCATCGTCTGACCGGCGACGGTGGCGGCGATCGTGCGCGGGGCATCCCCCCCTCCGCTCCGCGAGGCGTGTCGTCGGACGGCCTCCGCCAGGGCTTCGCGATCCGCCGGTTCGCGGATCACCTCCCCGTTCACGCCCGGTTGGACGAGCTCATGGACCCCGGCGTACCGGCTGGTCACCAGCGGAGTGCCGCAGCGCAGCGACTCGAGTCCCACGCTGGCGAAGGAGTCGAACCACGTGGGCAGAACGGTCACATCCGCCGCATGGTACCAGGGCGCCAGCCCCGCCCGCGGGGCCGGGAACCGGACACGTCGCTCCAGTCCCAGCCGCGCGGCCCGGCGGCGCCAGGGACCGGGATCGTCCCGGCCCAGGACCACAAGCACCGCCCCCGGCACCAACGGCAGTGCCCGCAGCAGTTCCGCCAGACCCTTCCGCCGGTATCCGCTGCCGACGAACAACAGCAGCGGGACCTCGGGCGAGAGGCCGAGCTCCGCCCGCACCTGCCGGCGGTTCTCCTCGCGGCCGTCAAGCGTGAACTGCCGGTCGTCGACGCCGTTGCGGATCACGACCACGCGGCGGGCGGCATCGCCGTACACCGACTCCACGTCCGCGCGGACGACCTCCGAATTCGCGATGATCAGGCGGGCGTCCGCCACAGCGCGGGCCTCCAGGGCCACCAGGGCACGCTGGCGCGGCGTCCACGCCTCCAGCCGGACCTTCCACGCCGGCTCGAACGAGCGCCGCCGATCGAGCCACACCCGGTGGACCCCCTCGCCGGCCCGCCAGATGTCCTGGCCATAGGTGCGTTCGAGGCTGAGACTCACGTCGAATGCGCCGGCGCGAACGGCCGCCGCCACCTGCCGGGCGAACGATTTCAGGCGACCGGCCCTCCCGAGACCGCGGGGCGGGAGCGCATGGATCCGGATATCGCCGCACGCGCCGCCCTGCCACGAGGCCGTGAGCAGGTGCACCTCGTGGCCGCGGGAAAGGCAGTCGCGCATGAGCAGATCGAGGTAGCCCTCCCCTCCGCCGAAGGGCACGTACCGTTGTTTGATGAAGGCCAGTCGCATGATCTCGCAAGACCGCGGTCAGTCGCCGCCGGGATCGAGCGCGGGCAGCGGGGCCGGAAGCGCTTCGATCAAGCCGGCGTCGACGAGCCGCCGGGCGATTTCCCCCATGTGGGCGTTGAGGAACTCGACGAGCACCCGGTCCCGACCGGGCCGCCAGTCATGCGCCCGCATCTCGGCCTGCACCTCGGCGGGTGCGCGCCGCTCGATCAGCAGGCGATAGACGGCCACCACGCCTCCGACGCGCTGGGAGCCCGACTGGCAGTGGACGAGCGTCGGCCGACCCTCGCTGACGGCCTGCACCATCTCGCGCACCGCTCCCACGTAGCTCTCCAGATCCCCCCGCCCGTCACCCTCGAGGGGGAGTTCGACGCGCCGGATCCCCAGCCGGTCGCACGCCGCCCTCTCGGCATCGCGGTCGGGACGGCGGGTACGGGAGTCGGTCAGATCGATGATACACCGGATCCCGTGGCGGCGAAGCGTCCGCTCGACCAGGGGAGCGGAGATCTGTCCGCTCCGGTAGACGACTCCGCCGGCCACCTCGCTCCATCGCTTCGGCATCACCCGGTCGCGCACCCACTCGTGCCAGACCACGGCGATCCCCACCGCGCCCAGCATCACGCACGCGAGGGCGACGATCCGGCGCGGGCGCGCGGGCCTTCGGGGCGCTGGCGTGGCGTTCCGGGCGGTCATGCGGCCGGCGGCGCCCCCTTCGCCGATGCCTGTTGGTGAAACTCCCACAGCTTGGAGTACTTGACCAGCACTCCGAACGCGCTGATCACCGCGATCAGGAGTCCGCGCCGGCCGTCGAGGATGCCGCCCTTGAAGACGAACGCCTTCAGGAATCTCCACAGGGGGCGAATCCACAGGTCCACCATCCGCGGACGCCCTCCTTCCTTGAACATCTCGGCCGCGGTGATGCTGGAGAACCGATTGATGGTGTCGAGGTGGTCCCGGATGTCGTCGTACGTGTAGTGGAAGATGGGATTCCGGAGCCGGCTGACCCGTCCCTTGACCACGATGTGATCGTGCGGCTCGCGCCCCTCCGCATGCCCCAGCGCGCGGCGGAACAGCCTCAGCTTGATGTCCGGATACCATTCCCCATGGCGGATCCAGCGGCCGAGGTAGTGCACCTGCCTCGGGAATTCGTAGCCCACGCAGGCATCCCCGTCCCGTTCGAGCGCATTCAGCATCTCGTCGCGCAGGGCCGGCGACACCTCCTCGTCGGCGTCGAGAATCAGCACCCAGGGGTGGCGGGCCATGTTGATGACCAGGTTCTTCTGACCGATGTATCCCAGCCATTCGTGCTGGTAGACGCGATCGGTGAACCGGCGGCTGATCTCCACCGTCCGATCCGTGCTGAAGCTGTCGACCACGACGATCTCGTCGCACCACCCCAGACTGGTCAGGCAGCGGGCGATGTTGCGCTCTTCGTTGCCGGCGGTGACGCAGGCGGAAATCTTGTCGCGCATGACTACGGATTCTCCGACGCGACCCGCCCGGCCAGCAGGGCGCGCGCATGCACGAGGACCTCGCCCGTCGTCACGGCGTCCAGGCGGCGCCGCGCCTCGGCGTCGTCGCGGGCGACGTCGCGGGCGACGCCCCCCACGGCCTGCACGATACGGTGCCCCGTGCCCAGGGGCCCCGTGCGCGCCGGGTCCGTGCGCCCGAACACGGCGACGACGGGCAGCCCCGCGGCGGCCGCCAGGTGCATGCCCCCGCTGTCATTGGTCACGGCCAGCGCGCAGAGGGCCAGCGACGCGACGGTCTCCTCCAGGGAGGACGTCCCGGCCCAGTTCCACCCGCGCGCGCCCGCCGCCGCGGCCACCTCCGCGCAGAGCGCAGCCTCGGCGGCGGCGCCGAACACCCAGATGGCCGCCCCGTCGGCCGCCAGTTGTCCGGCCATCCCGGCAAAGCGATCCGGCGGCCATCGCTTGGCCGGGCCCCGGGCGGCGCCGGGGAAGACCGCCACGCGAGGCGCGGCCGCCTGCTCGGCGCGCCGCCGCGCCTCGGCCAGCGCCGACGCCGGAGGATCGAGCCTCGGCCGCCGATCTTCCGCCTCCGGCGCGCCGCCGTCCAGCAGCAGGTCCGCGTATTCGTACTGCTGGTGCACACGGCCCGGACCGTCCGCCGGCGCCACCCGCCGCGTGAGAAGGAAGGCCGGGCGGTGACCCGGCATCCCGATGCGATCGGGAATGCCGGCCAGGTACGGCACCAGCGCCGAGCGGAAGGAATTCGGCAGCACATAGGCGCGGTCGTAACCGGCCCGACGGGCCGCGCGGGCCGCGCGCCAGACGCCGCCCACGCCGGGGGCCAGGACCTCGAGGGCGTCCGGGGCCGCGTGCATGCGCCACAGCGGCGCGAGAGACGGTTTCACCATCAGGCAGAGACGGATCCGCGGATGGCGGCGGCGGAAGGTCTGCAGGGCCGGCATGGACATCACGGCGTCGCCGAGCCAGTTCACGCCCACCACCAGCACCCGGGCGTCCGGCCGCAGAGGGGACCGCGCGTCAGCGGAAGCAGATCCGGGAGATCCAGTCATGGAAGGCCTCCACCCCGCTCAACATCTCGATCTCGACGCGCAGGAAATACACCGGCAGGTCGCGGCGTTCCATCATCGGGAAGCGCACGGCGTCCTTCTCCGTCGTCAGCACCGCCTTCACGCCGCGCGCCAGCCCGCGGTTGATGACGTCGATGATCTCCTGCTGCGTATACCGGTGATGGTCGGCATAGCGCTTGTGGTACAGCACCCGCGCCCCGAGCCGGATCAGTTCGTCCTCGAAGCTCTTGGGCGCCGCGATGCCCGACACCGCCGCGACATCGAGATCCCTGAGGAACTCCAGCGACTGCCGGTCGCGGGTGAAGACGTCCTGGAGATGGCGCGCGCAGTGCCGGCATTCGGAGATTTCGGCGACGGGATTGGCGCGGCGCAGCTGCTTCTTCAGCTCCTCCGCGCCGTCTCCGTCGGACTTGGTGATGAAGATGAAGCCCGCCCGCTCGATGTTGCGCACCGGTTCGCGGAGGATCCCCCGCGGCAGGAGGAACCGGTTGCCGAACGGATTCGTGCGGTCCACCAGCACCACGTCGAGCCGGTGCTTCAGCCGCAGATACTGGAATCCGTCGTCGAGAATCAGCGTGTCGCAGCCGAGCTTCCGGATCGCATGCTGGCCGGAACTCACGCGATCCCGCCCGACGAGCACCGCCACATCGGGCAGGTTCGAGGCGAGCATGAACGGCTCGTCGCCGCCCTGCACCGAGTCGAGGAGCAGTCGCCTGCCGTCCGAGACCACCATGGGATCGGTCCGCCGCGGCGGCGGGCTCATCCATCGCCTGATGCGCTGCGACAGCGAGGGCTGGCTCTTCTTGTAGCCGCGGCTGAGGATGGCCACCTTCCGGCCGCGCCGGGACAGCTCGCGCGCAAACGCCTCCACCACCGGCGTCTTCCCCGTGCCGCCGACGGTCAGGTTGCCGACACTGATCACCTGGCAGCCGAGCGCGTGGGGCCGGAGCAGGCCGGCGCGGAACATCGCCAGGCGCACCTGGACGCCCACGGTGAAGAGATACGACAGGCCGCGCAGCCCGCCCCGCAGCAGCGACGGCCACCAGCCGTTCCGCCGGCCCTCGATGACCGACAGGACGTACGACTCGATTTTCTCAATGCGGTTCAGTATTCCACCATCCCGCGCCGCCCTCGCCGACCATCCCGGCGCTTCCGCGCGCACCGCGCGGAGGATGCCCCAAGACGCCGTCGGCCGCAATCCGCGATTTTCCCGCAGGGGGGGAGCACCGACAAGGGAACAATCATTTCTTCGCCCGGAAAACTATCATCTTGTTCGCAAATGAGCCACGCGATGTCCTGAACAGCGTCATGAGAAATGGGGCGATGCTCCCCCACGTTCTCGGAGTCGGCCCGTTGACCGGCCAGGGCCGTTGGGTTGACATCTGCCCGCCGTCAGGGCGCCGTCGCCTGGTTCAGGGAGGCGGATGGCCACTCGCGTGTCGTGGCTCGGGGCTCGTCTTCGCTCCCTCGATCCGACGAACCTGCCTCCACCCCCCTGTCCGTCGAACCTCGGTCCACCGTCAGGGTCCCGTCGACGACCTCTCCCGACATAAGGACCACAACCAATACGCTCTGGAGGTCGTAACCCCATTGCTGTCGGTTTCCGTCTCTGGACTGCCCGGCAGAGGCTCCTTGGCTGACATGAGTATCATCTCGAAATACCACTGAACGGGAGAGGGGGAGGCGCTGGGCCTCCCCCATCTCTCATTCGATCCATCCGTGTTCCGGGCTCAGTGCCGGCGGACGGTCGTCCGGCGGTAGTAGACCGAACCGTGGCTGAAGCCCCCGCATCCGCTCCGCACGACCACGGGTGGCCGATGACAGTGCGAATAGGGGCGCGGGGCGCAGCCCGACGAGTAGACCACCACCCGAGGCGCGGGCGCGCAGTACACCGCGCGGTGCACCACGACCGGCGGAGGCGGCGGGCTGTAGTACACCGGCTGGACCACCACCGGCGGCGGGGGCGGCGGGGCACAGTACGTCACCGGCGCGACGTAGCAGGGCGCCGGATAGCAGGGCGCGGACTCGACATAGGTCACGGTCCGCGTCGCGCATCCGAACAGCAACTGCGCCGCCGCGATGCCGGTCAGGATCTTGCCCGCCGTCGCCCACTCCCGATCGCCGGCCCGCGCAGGCGGCGCCATCGACGCCGCCGCGATCACCGCCGCGGCGCCGATGCAAAGCATCTTCTTCATGTCACTCCTCTCTCCGGAATCCACCGGGTTGCATAGAGTCTGACGCCGGAAGGCGATGCGTATTCACTCCCCCGACGCCCTTTTGTGTGCCAGGCGCGGCGCCGCGCATTGTCTTTCGCACGCGATGGCAGATCCGGGCGTGCCGTGAACCCAGGGGAGCCGATGCGGGTGCGTCCATGGGACACGATTCTCAAGCCCCAGGCCACAGACTTCAGATCCGAAACTCGAAATCCGGAAGCTCTCCGAATCTTCTTCGCTGTCTTCGTTGCCTTCGGTTCGATCCGAATTGGTTTGCGGCTCGCCGCTTTGGGAGTGGGGTTTGGAGTCTGAGTTGGAGTTCGAGAGGGCGCGGGAAAAATGGCATAGTCACCGAATAAAACCGGCGGCGGCGCGTCGGTGGAGACGGAGCGCGTGTGAGTTCGCTGATGGACCAGGCGAAGCGCGGGGATATGGAGGCCTTTACACGGCTCTTTGAGCCGTTGCGGCCCCGGGTGTTCGCGGTCGCGTGCCGCCTGGTCGGGCCGACCGACGCCGAAGATGTGGTGATGGACACGTATTTGCGAGCCTGGAAGGCGCTGCCGGCCTTTCGCGGCGGTTCGACGCTGAAGACCTGGCTGATGCGCATCGCCCGCAACCGCGCCCTCGACATGATACGGGCCCGCCACGAGGGCGCGCGGGAGTCGCTGAGCGCGGAGGATGCGCCGGCCGACGTGCGGAACCTGAGCGATCCGACCCAGCCGCTGCCGGGCGAGGATCTGGCGGGACGCGAGATGGCCGGCGTGCTGGATGCCGCCCTCGGCCGCCTGGATCCGGTCCACCGCACCACCGTGCTCCTCCGCTACGCCGACGACCTCAGCTACGCGGAGATCGCCGCCGCGACCGGCGTGCACATCGGCACCGTCATGTCGCGGCTGTTCAACGGCAAACGCAAGCTCCGGGCTCTCGTGGAAGGGCTCGAGCGGGGAGAATCGTCATGAGGGAATTCCGGGATACCCTGCGCGCGCGCGCATCGGCCGAAGGCCGGCCGGCGTCCGATTTCTGGCGCGATTTCGAAGGGCGCGCCGCCGGGATCAGCCGCGAGCCTTACGCCTCCGCCGCGACCCGCCCCGCCGCGTGGGCCGGCGCGACGGCGCTGGCTGCCGCCCTGTTGCTGGCGGTCTTCGCCGGGCCGTGGTTCCGTCCGGCGCCCGGACCCCAAGCGAGGCCGGTCGTCCAATCGTTGGTAGTCCCCGCCGTCCACGACTCGGTGTTCATCCTCGAAGACGCGGAGGGACGGGGTACGATTGTCTGGATCGGAGGCATGCCGCCGGATAGGCTAGGAGGATGACCGCATGACGCGCATCCGCACGAGAATCACGGGCTGGAGAGCCCTGCTGGCGCCGCTGGTGGCGGTCGCCGCGCTGTGGCTCGCGGCGCCGGCCGCCCCCGCCGCTCAGCTCACGGCGCGCCTTGTGGAAGCCAGCAACCAGGGCGAAGGCGTCGACGCCGCCCTCCGGGACGTGGCCCCGCTCCTCAAGGCCAACCTGCCCTACCGCCAGTTCCGCCTGCTGGATCGCAAGAAGCTTGCGCTGCCCGGAGGCGGTGCGACGGAGCTGCGCGGCGGCTACCTGCTCCGGTGTTCCGGGAATCCCGACCGCGTCTCGATTACCATGGAGCGCGGGGGCAAGGTTCTCATCCAGACCGTCCTCTCTCTTGCCGGCGGCCGTCCCGCCGTGCTCGGCGGGTTCCCCAGCGATCGCGGCGGGCGACTCCTGGTGGTGATCGAAGCCCGGTAGGCGCGTGCCGCCGCGCCTTTCGCGGTGGCGCGAGACCGTCTGCAAGTGTGCAGACCTGTGTGCGGGAACCTGGCCCGCCCGTTGTGGGAGCGGGTTCACGGCCCTGCGGATTCAGCGCGCTGAGCCACCGGGAAGGGTCTGTGTCGCGGGCGGGCCGCACCGCCGGCCCGCGCCCCCCCCCGCCCGCGGCGTGGGGGGAGGACCAGGGGCTCGGTTCTCCGCTTTCCCTGTCGCCTTCTGAGATGGTTCCGCCACCCTTTCCACGGAGGAACCTCACGGAGGAACATCCTACGCATCTGCGTATCATGTCCGGGCGGAACAATCCAACTCGCTCTCGCCATCGCGCCGCGCTCCCGCTACACTGGTCCGCCATGAGCACCGTGTCGAAAGGAGCCTTCATGAACACCGTGTCCCGCCGTGGTTTTCTCACCACCGCCCTCGGGGCCGCCGCCCTGCCCCTCGCCTCCCGCGCCGCCGAGAACGCCCCCCCGCCGGCCGCCGGTCCGAAGATCAAGCTCGGCCTGATCGGATGCGGAGGCCGCGGATCGTGGATCTTCGGCCTGTTCGGACAACACGGCGGCTATCAGCTCCACGCCTGCGCCGACTACTTCCCCGACCGCGTCAAGGCGTGCGGGGACAAGAGCGGCGTGCCCGAGGAACGGCGTTTCACGGGCCTCGACGGCTACAAGCGCCTGCTCTCCTCCGGCGTGGAAGCGGTCGCGATTCAGTCGCCGCCGTACTTCCACCCGGAGCAGGCCGCCGCCGCCGTGGAGGCGGGGCTGCACGTGTACCTCGCCAAACCGATCGCCGTCGACGCGCCCGGCTGCCTGAGCGTCGGCGATTCGGCCCGGCGTGCGACCGCGAAGAAGCGGGTGTTCCTCGTGGACTTCCAGGCGCGCACCGATGAGTTCCTCACCGAGGCCGTCCGCCGCATCCGCCAGGGGGCGATCGGCGAGATGGTGTTCAGCGAGCACTTCTACCATGCCGACAATCCCTTTACCGGCCACCTCGACGCCGTCGCCAAGGATCCCGGCAATCCCGAGGTCCGGCTCAGGGCGTGGGGGCTGGACCGCGCGCTCTCGGGCGACATCATCGTGGAGCAGAACATCCACACGCTCGACATCGCCTCGTGGGTCATCGGAAAGCCGCCGCGCTGGGCGAGCGGCATGGCGTCGCTGACCGGGCGTCCGAAGATCGGGACATGCCGCGATCATTTCCTGTGCCTGTTCGACTACGGGGGCGGGATGGGGCTGCACTTCAGCTCGCGGCAGTTCAACGGCCACGACAGCCGGCCCGAGGGCATCTGGGGCCGGACCTTCGGATCCAAGGGGGTCCTGGAGGCGGGATACGGCACCCGCATCCTGATCCGGGGCGACAGCTTCTACGAGGGCGGCAAGGTCAACGACATCTACCCCGAGGGCGCGAGGCGGAACATCGCCGCCTTTCACACGCAGATCGCCGAGGGCCGGTTCGAGAACGCCACGGCGGAACCGAGCGTTCAGAGCAACCTGCTCTGCGTGCTCGGGCGCATGGCCGCCGACCGCGGCACGCAGGTCACGTGGGACGAGATGCTGGCGAAGCCCGAGAAGCTCGAGGCGGATCTGAAGGGGCTGAAGGCCTGATAGCGGGGAGGATCGCGCTCAGTCCGCGGCGCGCCCCATGCGCTGCGGCAGATCCTCCACGGGCACGCGCTCTTCGCGGCCGTCCTTCATGTTCTTGAGCACGGCGACGCCCGCGGCGAGCTCGTCGTCGCCGCGGATGATGACCCACGGCGCTGCCGCGCGGTTCGCGGCTCTCATCTGCGCCTTCATGCTCCGTCCGGCCACGTCCATGCCCGCCGCGACGCCGCGCGCGCGAAGGGTCTGCGCCAGCGCGAGGTTCTCTTCCCGCGCGCGATCGCCCGCCGAGACGAGCCACACCGCCAGCGCGGTCTCCTGCGCCGGCAGCCGGCCGCTATTCCGCAGGGCCACCACCAGCCGCTCGAGGCCCATGGCGAAGCCGACGCCTTCGATCGCCTTGTGCGCCATCTCCACCCGGTAGCGACCGCCGCCGGCCAACGCATCCTGCGCGCCCAGGGCCGGGTGCGTGATCTCCCAGATGGTGTGGACATAGTAATCGAGGCCGCGCACGAGACGCGGATTCACGGAGGCCGGAATCGCCAGCCGCCCGAGCAGCCGGACGACCTCCGCCAGGTAGGCGCGGGAAGGCTCGCCCATGAACGTCGTCACGGGCGGGAGCGCCTCGACGATGGCGCCGCAGCCGGGCTGCTTGCAGTCCAGCACGCGCAGCGGATGGGTCTCGAGGCGGCGCCGGCAGTCGTCGCAGAGCTCCCCGATCCGCGGTCGCAGCGCGGCCTGCAGGCCCGCCCGCACCGCCGGCTGATCCTCCGACATGCCGCGCGTATGCAGGTGAACCTGGAATCCCTCGAGTCCCCATTCGCGGAGGAGGTGCACCTGCAGGGCGATGCACTCCACGTCCGCCGCGGGCGAGGGGGCGCCGATCGCCTCGACCCCGACCTGGTGAAACTGCCGTTTGCGCCCGGCCTGGGGCCGCTCGGCCCGGAACATCGGACCGAGGTAGTACACGCGCGCATCCTGCCATTCCTGTCCGCCGCCGCAGATGAAACGAATGACGCCCGCCGTGCCCTCCGGCCGAAGGGCGATCGCGCGGCCGCCGCGATCCTCGAACGCATACATCTCTTTCTGGACGACGTCGGTGCCCTCTCCCAGCGCCCGCGTGAAGACCTCGATGCGCTCGATGATCGGGGTGCGCACCTCCTCGAAACCGTACAGGCGGAAGACCCGGCGGGCCACGGTCTCGATGCCCTGCCAGATCCGGATCTCCGGGGCGCAAATGTCCGACATGCCCTGAAGGGGCTGGGAGGCGGGAGAACTCATGGGCGTGGAAGCTAGCGCGACAGACCCGTGATCATCTGGCGCATGATGCGGCCGGGTTTGAACTTCACGACCTTCCGCCGCGGGATGGTCACCACCTGCTCGGGCCTGTTCGGGTTGCGGCCGATGCGCGGCTTCCGCTCCTGAACCTCAAACACGCCGAAATTGCGGAACTCGATCGTCTGCCCTCTCTGGAGGGCCTCCACGATGTAGTCGAGGATCTTCTGCAGCACGACGGCGACATCCTGCTGTACGAGGTCCGTCTCCTCGGATATGCGGATCACCAGATCTCTCTTTGTCATGGCACACCTCGGTGCGATCGAGCCGGGGGAGCTGATTGCTGGACGCACTATAGAACGCAAACCACGGATGTCAAGGGGGAAGCGCCGATTACTTGACCGCGATATGAATCCACAGACACGCCACCGCGCCGACGAGGCTGAGGATCGCGAGACTCTTGTTGAACAGATAAAAATCGTCATGCTCCCCGGGGCGGACCACCGCCACCGGTTCCCCCGGCTTCACCACGTCGCCCGCCTTCTTCTCCACGCGGATCACGGTCCCCCGGGCTGGCGATCTGAGCTCGGCCCCGGACTGTTCCGTCCGCAGCGCGGCGAGCGCGGCCTCGCGCTGGGCCATCTCGTCCGTCGCCGCGGCGAGGCCCGCCTCGATGCGGCTGATCTCCTCGGGGCCGGCGCCCGAGGTCCTGGCGCCCGCCAGCTCGGCCTGGGCCTTGTCGCGCCGGTTCTCGGCGTCCTGACGAGCCGTCTTCGCCTGATCCAGCCGCTCCGAGAGGTTGCCGGCGGCGAGGACGGCCAGCACTTCGTTGGACCCGACGATCGCGCCCATCCTCGTGGTGATCGAGTCGATCACGCCCTCGCGCGCGAAGGCGGCGGCCATCTCGCGCGGGTGTTTCTTCAGGACGCGTTCCGGCGGGAACCATCCGTCGACGATGCTCCACACGCCGAGGCCGAAGAGGACCACCGCCGCGATCAGGAAGTCGTTTGTGCCTTCGATCTTGTATCTGCGCGCCATGTCCGGTCTCCAGTGGATCCTGCTCCGCGACGCCCTTCACCGGGCCGCCATGGTAGCCGCCCCCATGCCGTGTGCAACCGCTAATCCATCCGCATCGCCAGTTCCAGCGCCAGGCGGCAGCCCGCCACGTACTCGTCGACCTTCACGTGCTCGCGCACGCTGTGCGCCCCGTGCTGACCGGCGCCGATGGTGACCGTCGGCAGGCCCGCCGCGTTGAGGGGATTCGCATCGAGCCCGCCGTTCATCCGGATCGTGCGCGCATGCAGGCCGAGCGACCGGGCGGCGGCCAGAACGAATCGCACGACCGGATGCCGGTCGGGCAGATGGAACGACGCATAGTCGGCCTCCAGCCGGAACGCGGCGACCGCCGCCGCGCCGTCCTCGTTGCGCACGCTGCGGGCGGCCCCCGCGAAGGCCTGCTCCCACGCCCGCGTAATGACCTGGAGGAAGGCCGGATCATGGCTGCGGCATTCCCCCCGCACGTACACACGGTCGGTGACCTGGTTGGTCGCCTCGCCACCCTGGATGATCCCGGCGTTGGCCGTGCCCGTCCGCCGGCCCTTGCGGATCCGCCCGAAGTATCCGCGATCCGCCACGCGGGCGATCGCCCGCGCCGCCGCAAGCAGGGCGGAGACGCCCTGTTCGGGATGCATGCCGGCGTGGCTCGAGACCCCCCGCACCTGCGCCTCCCACCGGTTCGCCCCGATGGCGCCGGTGATGATCTCGTTCGGGTCTCCGGAGTCGATGTTCACGCCCCAGGCCGGGCGCCCGAGGTCGGCCAGACGCACGTGCTTGGCGCCGTACAGGCCGTTCTCCTCCCCGACGGTGAAGAGCAGGGTCAGGGGGGGATGCGGCAGGCGGTGTCGCAGCAGCGTCTCCGCAACCGTCACCAGGCAGGCGACGGCCGTCCGGTTGTCCGCCCGCACGCCGGTGGCGCCCCTGGCGACGATCCGCCGACCGCGCCGGACCGGTTCGGCCCCCCGGCAGAGCGGCACCGTGTCCATGTGCCCCAGCAGGAGCCGCCGGGGCGCCTTCACCGTTCCCGGCAGCTGCGCGATCAGGTTGCCGACGGCGAACCCCCGGCCGATCCGCCGGTGCGCGTCGTCGTGGCGGACCCACGCGGCCCGCGCCCCCGCCGACAGGAGTTTGCGGCGGACGGCGGCCGCCACGTCGCCCTCCAGACCGCTCAACCCCTCTATGCGGAGCAGGTCCATCAGGTGCTCCACGGCCCGTCCAGCATCGATCGGATGCGTATCCATAATCCGAGAACTCCCGCCTGGAAAGCCCGCACTCTACTCCGTCGGACGCCGAGCCGCAACCCAACCGCGTCCGCCACAAATGCCTTGCGAACGCGGGCGGGCGGCGCTTATAGTGCGCGCCAGCCCACGTGCGGTATCCTCGCGGGATCCAGGTTGCTCGGGTGGTGGAATGGCAGACACGCATGTTTGAGGTGCATGTGCCGAGAGGCGTGGGGGTTCGACTCCCCCCCCGAGCACCAAACTCATAGACATGGCCCATCCGCAAGTTTCAAGTCTCGAACTTCAAACTCCGGCATTCCTGCCGTGCGCGGCTCCCGCCTCGGTGTCACCCTGCTTCGTACGGACTGACACGGATGGTATCGGCAGGGAAGGAGACCATGCTCTCCGCAACCACCCGGATGGCCGAACGTCTGCGGGAGGACGACTCAATGAACCGGAGGCTGTGATGGCGGCGGCGAGGGAACCATCGGCGGGGGTGGACGCGCGGGTGATCCGGTGCGGGGATGGCCGGGAGCAACTGGCCAGGAAGCCGCCGAGGGTGGCGCGCGGCTACGGTCGCGTGCACGAATCCCGAGATTCAGCAAGCCTCACCACTCTCTCCCTCGAACGTCGTGCGGATGCGACGGGGAGAGGGCGGGGACCTCAGTACTTCAGGTCCACCGTCGCCGAGCGGCCGGGGCCGTATTGCACGTTCGGCCGATCGGGGTCGAGGACATTGGTCGTGGCCGGTTCCGCGGTCGAGGCCACTTCGCGCAGCGTCAGGATGGGCGGGCCTTCGCCGCGTGTTCCATCGGGACGCGGGGTGGCCGGCGATTCCTGCACCACGGTCGGAGTCGCCGCGTGGGGGACCATCGCCACGCGCAGGACGGGGATGGACAGCGCGACGAGGGCGGCGGCGGCCACGCTGTACCGGACGAAAGGCGACGGCAGCCAGGCCGTCCACCCGCTCAGCCAGCCCCGCTCGGGCCGGGTCCCGCCGATCTCGCTCCGCACGCGGGCCACCAGGCGGACGTCGAAGAGGGGATCGGGCTGTTCGAACCGTTTCAACGCCACGAGGCGGCGCACCGCCGCATCCCGCCCGGCGAAGCGGCGGCATCCGTCGCAGGCCTCCAGATGGGCCCGCACCTGCTCCGGCGCGGTCGCCCCCACCGGCTCGTCCGATATCCAATCCTGCACTTCCCGGCAGTTCATCGCATCCACTCCCATTCCACCCGCTCCCGGTCCCGGCGCCCGCCATGCGCCGCGTCCGATCCATTCGACCCTGCCCGCGCGGGAATGTTCAACGATTCCTCACGGCACGAACTCCGCCAGATCCTTCTGCAACTGGCGGCGCGCGTAGAAGAGGCGCGAACGGACCGTGCCCTCGGAGATGCCCAGCACGCGGGCGATTTCCTCGTGCGACATGCCCTGCACGTCGAACATCGCCACGACCGCCCGGTGGTTGTCCGACAGCTTCAGCATGGCCTCGTTCAGCCGTCGCTGGAGCTCGCCGAGCGACACCTCGCGCACGGGCGACTCCCGCGCCACCAGCTCGACGTAGCCGGGATCGCGTTCCACCCCCTGGTCGAGGTCGTCGAGGCTCAACGACGGCGCCCGCCGGCGTCGTTTGAGGAAGTTGAGGGTGAGATTGACGGCGATGCGGTAGAGCCAGGTGTAGAACGCCGCCTGGCCGCGGAACTTGTTGAGCGAGCGGTAGGCGCGCACGAAGGCCGCCTGCACCAGGTCCTGGGCGTCCTCCCGGTGGCCGGTCATGTGGTAGACGATCCCGTAGAGCCGGGACTGATGTCGCCGGACCAGTGCCTCGTACGCCTCGGTGTCGCCCTCCCGCGCGAGGTCGACCAGCTCGGCATCGGACGGCTCACCGGCGGGCGGCGCGGCGGCGGGCGGCGCGATGCCCTCCGGCGCCGCTGCCGCCGATTCCCCGTTCAGCCTGTCCGTATCGCCGGCCATCACGTCTCCACGTGCCCCTTGGCCCCCTCCTTCCCCGTGCCCTGTCGCCCCGGCGGTCCGAGTCTACCGCCGGGTCCGGATCTGCGATTTCTCCCGCAGCTCGCTGGCGACGGCCAGCGCCGATGCGGTGCCGATGCGTGTCTGAAGAGTGGCCTCGGCGATCGTGCGGCCGTCGCGCAGCACGGGCGTCCGGCGCGGGATCCACAGGCGGCGTTTGGCGCGGGCGATGAGCCGGTAGCCCCGGCACAGGAGGAGCAGCGAGTCCAGCAGCGCGGCCGCCTGGAGCAACGGCCCCCAGTGCCGGAAGGCCCGGTCCAGCGCGGCGTGGGTCTTCGCACCCGCCGCCCGGCGCGCCACGAGGTCGGTCGCCTCCACCAGCAGCCGCGAGAACCGGCGGGTCTCCTGGATGTCAAAGCCGTTCTTCAGCACCGCGTACAGCTCGCCCGCGCTGAAGCCCGGCCTCCGCCAGCCTTCCCGTTCGGCGGTCATCCCGAGCATCCGGCGGGCCGCGCCGAGCAGGAGCCCGGAACGCGCATACGGCACGACGACAATGATCCAGCCGGCGGGCTTGATCACCCGGTGGCATTCGTGGATGAACGTCTCCTCGTCGTGCGCCGACAGGAGAAGGTCGACCACGACCAGGCAGTCGAACGTCTGGTCCTCGAACGGCAGGGTTGGCCCTTCCAGCGGCCACGCGTTCTCGCCGACCATGCGCTGGAGCGATTCATAGGGCTCCCCGGGCCGTTCGAGGCTGCACCACACGCCGCCTCGCTGCCGGAGGCGGGCGCTCAGCACACCGCCGCCGCCGAGGTCCAGCCCCGCCTGGACGCGCACCGGACCGAGCATCCAGGACACCTGGCGCCAGAGCTGACGCTGGCGCGGGGTGTTGGCGAGGACGCGCAGGGAGGACGGCGCGGGGGGCTCCGCGGCCGGCGCCTCGCGGAGGATCTCCTGCGCACCCCGTAATCGGTCGACGAGCCGCGACATCAGCTCCTCCCCGCCAGGTCGTCATAGAACGCGGCCATGGAGACCGCCATGTAGGGCGCGAGCCAGAGGAATCCGATGCCGCAGGTCAGCATGGCGAGCAGACTCCACCCGATGAAGCGGAGCCACAGGCAGAACAGCCTGCGCTTGTGGCCTCTCATCATGCCCACGCTCGTGCGCACCGCCTCCAGAGGGCCGATGCCCGACTTGTCCGCGACGAGGAAGTAGGTCATCGCATATCGGAGGCTGATGACCGTCGTGCAGACGAGGATCAGGACGTACGCCAGGACGGCGACCGCCATCAGGACGATCCTGCCCGTCTCCGACAGGCCTTCGCCGACCGCCAGGCCGCTCGCCATGGCGACGCCCAGCGCCGCGAGTACGGACGGCACGATGATCAGCAGCGACCAGAGCATGATGAAGATCGTGAGCAGCAGATTCGCCCCGATGGAGGATCCGAAAAGCCGGAAGCCGAAGAACATCAGGTTCATGGAGGCCTCGGGTTCCCGGCGGGCGACCGAGAGGAAGAAGCGCACCGCCCCGACCATGAGCGGAGGGGTCAGAAGGAACTGCACCAGCAGGGCGCCCGCGGGGACGGCGGCGGCCACCACCGAGAGACCCGCGAACAGCAGGTAGAAGAGCACCACGAACCCGACGCTCAGGCCCCACCGGCCCCGCAGGGCCTCGCGGGCGCGCGCCGTGATCTCGGCGCCCGCGGGCGGCGGACCGCCCACCGCCGGATAGCGGGGGAGGACCGGCTGCAGCTGCACCGCGAGCATCGGCAGGGATCCGGTCTCCACCCATTGCTCGCCCAGCGTCTCGTTCCAGACGAGGTCGAACGGGCGCAGGCGCCCTGACTGCGCCATGGCGATCAGCTCCGCCTCGTCGACCGGCCCCGACTGCCGGCCCTCTTGTGCGTAATACCACTGCATCGACTGCGTCCACGCTCCACGATCAGACCGCGCGGACCGTATCATGAGTCCGCGATTCAGACCAGCCCGCTTCACCTCCGTGACCCATCCGGCAGAGGCGAAGCGACTCCGGCCGCAGTTTATGTCGGATCTTGGCTTCCGCGCTACATCTTTGTACTATGGACCCATGCGATTTGCGATGGCCCAGATCAATCCGACGGTGGGCGCGCTGGCGGCCAACGGCCGGCTGATTCTGCGGGCGGCGGAGGCGGCCGGGGGCGAGGGGGCGCAGGTGGTGGTGTTTCCCGAGCTCGCGCTGTCCGGCTACCCCCCGGAGGATCTCGTGCTCAAACGCCACTTCCTGGACGACTGCCGGGAGGCGATGGAGGATCTGGCGCGCCGGATGCCTTCGCATCTGCTGGCGCTGGTGGGCGCGCCGCACCGCGACGGCGACCGGGTGTTCAACGCCGCGTTCGGCCTCCATGGCGGCCGCGTGGTGGCCGTGGCGCACAAGATGCTGCTGCCGAACTACGGCGTCTTCGACGAGAAGCGGCTCTTCGGCGAAGGCAGGCGGCCGCTGGCGATCGACTTCGGTCCGCTGCGACTGGGCGTGCACATCTGCGAGGACTCGTGGGTGGCCGACGGTCCGCCGTGCCGGGCGATGGCCGCGATGCGCGTCGATGCGGTCCTGAATCTCTCCGCCTCTCCCTACCACCACGGCAAGGTCCGCCAGCGCGAGGAGGTCCTGGGCGCGGCCGCGCGGGCGATCGGCGCCCCGCTCCTGTACTGCAACCTCGTGGGCGGGCAGGACGAACTGGTCTTCGACGGCGCCAGCATGGCGGTCGGCCCCGACGGGACGGTGCTCGCGCGCGGCCGGATGTTCGAGGAGGATCTGCTGTGGCTCGATCTGACGCCGGCCCCGAAGGGGCGGCGGCGGACCCGGGCGACGGTGTCCGTGACCCCGGCCGCGCCCGGCGCCGGCGGACCGGCCGCGTCCGCGCCCGGCGCGCCCGCGCGCATCGAACCGGCGCTCGAGGATGCGGCGGAGGTCTACGCCGCCCTGCGGACCGGCCTGCGCGACTACGTCGAGAAGAACGGCTTCCGGAAAACCGTCGTCGCGCTCAGCGGCGGCATCGACTCGGCGCTCGTCGCCGCCATCGCCGTGGACGCCCTCGGCCCGGAGCGGGTGGCCGGTGTGACCATGCCCTCGCGGCACTCTTCCGCCGAGACGCGCGGCGATGCCGAACGGCTGGCGCAGGCCCTGGGCATCGAGTTTCACGCGCTTCCGATCGAAGGGGTGTTCGAGGCCTTCCTCCGCGACCTCTCGCGCATGTGGACAGGCCGACCGCCGGACATCACGGAGGAGAACCTCCAGGCGCGCATCCGCGGGGTGATGATCATGGCCCTGTCGAACAAGTTCGGCTGGCTCGTGCTCTCCACCGGCAACAAGAGCGAGCTGGCCACCGGCTACTGCACGCTCTACGGCGACATGTGCGGCGGATTCGCGCTGATCAAGGACGTGCCGAAAACCCTGGTGTGGACGCTGTCGCGCTGGCGCAACGCGCAGCCCGGCGGCCCGGTGATCCCGCCGTCCACGATCGACCGCCCCCCGACGGCGGAGCTTCGGTCCCATCAGCTCGACACCGACTCCCTGCCGCCCTACCCCGTTCTCGACGCGATCCTCGAGCGCTATGTCGAGCAGGATCTCTCGGCCGATCGCATCGCCGCCGATGGCTTCGATCCCGCCCTCGTGCGCCGGGTCATCCGGCTGGTCGACACGAGCGAGTACAAGCGCCGCCAGGGCGCGCCGGGCGTCAAGATCACCCCCAAGGCCTTCGGGCGGGACCGCCGGATGCCGATTACCAACCAGTACCGGGAGCGCGCCCCATGATCCCCGAACCCACCCCGGACGCCCCCCGAGGGACGAGCGCTGGCCGCGTGTCGATGGACGAGCTGGAGCTGCTGTTCACCGTCAGCCGCGTGCTGGACGAGAGCCTGGACCTGCGCGACGTGGTGAGCCCCGTGCTCGAAGCCCTCGCGCATCACCTGAACATGCAGTACGGCACGCTCACCCTCCTCAACCGTCAGACCGGCGACATCCTGATCGAGGCGGCGCACGGCCTCTCGCTCCAGACCGCCCGGCGCGTGCGCTACAAGCTCGGCGAGGGCGTCACCGGCAAGGTCGTGCTGACCGGCAAGCCGGCCATCATTGCGCGCACGGCGGATTCGGACAAGTTCCTCGACCGCACGCACCGCGGCAAGAGGCCCGACACCTCGTTCGTCTGCGTGCCGATCCTGGTGGGCAAGGAGGTGGTGGGCGCCCTCAGCGTCGACCAGCTCACGAAGCCCGAGAAGGAGCTGAAGGAGGACATGCGGCTGCTGACGATCGTCTCCTCGATGATCGCGCAGGCGGTGAAGCTGCGCCGCACCGCCCAGGAGGAACGCGAGCGGCTGGAGGCGGAAAACCGCCGGTTGAGGGAGGAGCTGCGCGAGCGGTTCCGGCCGGCGAACATCATCGGCAACTCCCACGAGATGCAGCGCGTGTACGACCAGCTGGCGCAGGTGGCGCGCAGCCCGACGACGGTGCTGATCATGGGCGAGACGGGGACGGGCAAGGAGCTGATCGCGCAGGCGATCCACTACAACAGCGACCGGGCCGACCGTCCCTTCGTGAAGGTGCACTGCGCGGCGCTGCCGGAATCGATCATCGAGAGCGAGCTGTTCGGCCACGAGAAGGGCGCGTTCACCGGCGCCGTGGCCGAGCGGAAGGGCCGGTTCGAGCTGGCCAACGGCGGCACGCTCTTCCTCGACGAGATCGCCGAGATCTCGCCGACCCTGCAGATCAAGCTCCTGCGCGTGATCCAGGAGCGCGAGTTCGAACGCGTGGGCGGCACAAAGACCCTGCGCGTCAACGTGCGGCTCATCGCGGCGACCAACAAGGACCTCCAGCAGATGGTGACGGAGGGGAAATTCCGCGAGGACCTGTTCTACCGCCTGCACGTCTTCCCCATCTACGTGCCGCCCCTGCGGAAGCGCAAGGCGGACATCGTGCTGCTGGCCGACCATTTCCTGGGCAAGTACAGCCAGGCCGCCGCCAAGAGCGTGCGGCGGCTCTCGAGCGCCGTGATCGACATGCTGATGAGCTACCACTGGCCGGGCAACGTCCGCGAGATGGAGAACTGCATGGAGCGCGCGGTCCTGGTGGCCGACGGCGACGTGGTGTACCCCCACCACCTGCCGCCCACCCTCCAGACGGCGGAGGCGACGGGGTCGCCGGTGAAGGGCGATCTCAAGAGCCTCGTGTCGGCCTACGAACGCGACCTGATCAGCGACGCGCTCAAGTCCTGCCGCGGCAACATGGCTGCCGCCGCCCGCAGCCTCGGCACCACGCAGCGCATCATGGGCTACAAGGTGCACCAGTACGGGATCGAGCCGAAGAAGTACACCTCCTAGCGCGCCGCCCGAAGTCCCGGTCTCAATCGCAATTCCAATCGAAACCTCAAACGCCAAGCGTCAGACTTCAAGAACGCGACTGCATCCGCTCCTTGAGCGCTTCAAACCACCTCGCAGCCGCTGCAAGCGCGACACATGCGATCAGCGCAAACGGAATCGATTCCCAGAAGACCATCCGCGCACGCTCGTCTTTGCCCACATCCCCCTCTATCACTTCACCGCAGGCGCACTCATGGATTCTGAGCACGATCCCCAGTATATTGCCTCCATGCATCTCCCCGCCGGCAAATCCCTGCGCCGCGTTTCACCCCCGCGACTCCCACACGACGCGTCCGGCGTGCAGGGTGCAGAGGGCGCGCCCGTGGAGAAGGTGGTTGGCGAAGGGGGTGTTGCGCGACTTCGAGACGAACCGCTCGGGCTGGACCACCCACGGCGTGTTCACATCGATGATCGTCAGGTCCGCCGAATGGCCGGGCTTGAGGGTGGGCGGGTCCAGACCAAGCACGGCGGCCGGACCCGTGGTCCAGGCCCGCACCCAGTCGATCAATCCCATGCCCATCTCCTTCACGAGCAGGCTGTAGGTCACGCCAACGGCCGTCTCCAGCCCCACGACCCCGAAGGGGCCGAGCAGCATGCCCCGCGCCTTGGACTCCTCGGTGTGCGGCGCGTGATCCGTGGCCAGGCACGTCACGGTCTTGTCCAGAACGGCCTGCCGCAGGGCCTCGCGATCGGCGCGCGAACGCAGCGGCGGGTTCATCTTGTAGTTGGGATCCGGCGCCAGCAGATCCTCGTCGCAGAGCGCCAGGTGATGCGGCGTGACCTCCGCCGTGACGGGCAGTCCCTCCTCGCGGGCCAGGTGAACCAGGCGCGCGCCGCCGCGCGTCGACAGGTGCTGGATGTGAAGGGCGCACCCGGTCTCGCGGGCCAGGCGGATGTCCCTCTCGACGACGCGCACCTCGGCCTCGGACGGGATGCCCGGCAGGCCGAAGCGTCGCGAGACCGCGCCCTCGTGCATGCAGCCCTTCAACTGGGCCGCCTGTTCCTGCGCATGGTCCATGATCGGGCGCCCCAGCGCCGCCGCGCGCCGCATCGCTTCCCGCATGACGCCGTAGTCGGTGACGGTCGATCCGTCATCCGTGAACACGGCGGCGCCGGCGGCCGCCAGCTCGTTCAGGGGGGCGACCTCGTGGCCCGCCCGGTCGCGCGTGATGCAGGCGGCCGGCTTCACCACGGCGAACCCGGCCTCGCAGGCCTTCTCGATCTGCTGGCGGATCCGCTCCGGCCGATCCAGCGGCGGCTGCGTGTTGGGCATCGCCACCACCGTGCCGAAGCCGCCGGAGGCCGCCGCGCGGGTGCCGCTGGAAATCGTCTCCGCCTCCTCGTTGCCGGGTTCGCGGAGATGAACGTGGATGTCGATCAGCGCCGGCGCGACCACGCACCCGTGCGCGTCGATCTCCACGGTGCCCTCCGGCGGACGAACCGGCGGATGTGCCAGACGCCCGTGGAAAACAAAGAGATCGCCGATCGCGTCGGTTCCCGCGACCGGGTCAATCAACCGTCCCCCCCGAATCCAGATCGCGCTCATCGCCTGCCTTTGCCCCGCACACCGCCCTCGCCAACGGCGTCTACATATCGCATTCGGACCCCGAACGCAATCCCAAACCCGTCCCCTCCCGCCGTCTTTTTTGGCTTGTGGCGCACAACCCGTTGCCGTATAAAGCGCGCCGTAGGTCACCGGACGGCCCGGGCCGCGGGCCGGAGGGTGAAGACAGAAGGGTTGCGGCCCAGGGACAGGAAAGTAGAGAAGCAGGATGAACATATTCGTCGGTAACCTCTCCTATCAGTGCGCGGATGAGGACTTGCGGTCGGCGTTTTCGGCCTTCGGGCAGGTGGCGTCGGCTAGCGTGATCGTCGACCGCATGACCGGCAAATCCCGCGGATTCGGTTTCGTCGAAATGCCGAACCGCGAAGAGGCCATGAAGGCCATCCAAGCCTTGAATGACACCCCGCTGAAGGGGCGTCCGATCAAGGTAAACGAAGCCCGTCCGCGTGAGGATCGCCCTCCGCGCCGGGAGGGCCGCGACCGGATGTTCTGAGCCGACGCGCTTTGGTACGTCAGGTTGTGCAGGGAACAACCGCCGTGGGCAACCACGGCGGTTGTTCTCTCTTCCGGGGAGGCCGGGCTAGAACGGCGGTGCCCCGGAAGGCGCATCCGGAGAGGCGGCCGGGGTCTCCTTCGATTCCCTCTTCTCGAACTCCGCGCAGGTGTCCGTCGCTTCGACCTCGCGCCGGTGAAGTCCGCACCACTGCCGGAAGGGATTCACGACGTAGTGGCGGCAGTGGCCGCACAGGCGATCCGCCTCGCCTTCCGCGAACGCCTTGATCTCCGGCGAGCGATCGTCGTCGCTGAAGACCGCCACCTTCCTCGACGGGGCGAACGCCACCTGCTCCTCGCTCTCGAACTGGTGGCCACACTCGGAACAGGTCAGCTCCTCGCCCACCTTCTTCAATCCTTCGTACTTCGGCTTGCGCAGGAGCAGCGTCTCGCGTCCGCACCCCGGGCAACGGATCTCCGCTTTCATGCCTGCCATAATGGCGGGAAATCGGCCGTCTGCCAAGGCGGAGCACGGGGGCCGGCATCTTTGACACCGCGGACAGCAACGGCGACGGGAAGATCGATGACACCGACGCGCCGGCTGTCGAGGCACGCAACGGAAAGCTGACGGTCAACTCGCGGCTCGGAAACGCCGACTCCGACTACCCGCTGCACCTGCTCTTCGCGGAGCGGAAGATGGTCGTCCTCGGCGGCGGCGGGGTCATCGAGGGCGAAGTGGGCGGCACCAGTATCCGCATCTACGACGCCAACCTCGACGGCCAGTTTCGCGGGGATGGCGACGCGATCGCCGTCGGCGGCGAAGGCACGCGTGACAACTCGCGCATGCCGTGGAGCCGAGTGATGGAGATCGGCGGCCGGCTCCAGACGGTGGCGCTCGACGCGGAACGGCTGAAGCTGACGCTGACCCCGTACGCCGGGGAGATCGCCGAGGTGCGGGTGCGGAGCGAATCCCCGCCGAAACACATGGGCCTGCAGTTCCGGGAAGAAAGCGGCGGAATGGTGGCGACGTCCACGGATGAAACGGCTGTCCGGCTCGTACCCGGGCGCTATCACGTCTACGGCTCGCTGGCTTTCGGCGAGAAGGGCAGGTTCTCCGAGATCCATCTGCGTGAACTCGCCTCTCCCGTCGAGATCCGCGCCGGGTCGCAGGAGATCAAGTTGGGGCCGCCGCTCCGCGTCGACTTCGAGGCCACCCGCGATGGCGACACCGTTACCATCGGCACCGCGCCCGTCACCGGCGTCGCCGGCGAGCTCTACCAGCCGAGGATCCCAACGCCGAGATCGTCGTGCGCCTGACGCTCAAGGCGCTCGGTACGATCGAGAAGGCGCGCAAGCTCTCGGAGCTGAAGGCGGGCAGCGTGGAGAAGGACTGAGACGGGCTCGTGCCCGAAACCCGATTGCTGTTTCCGATCTGTCCGGAAAGGGACAAGAAGGACGCCAAGGGCGCGAGCGAAGGAATCGAAGAGGCGGCATCCGCCACGCTGTTCCCTCTCCGCGTTCTTCGTGTCCTTCTGCTCATCTTCTCAGGGGCGCCGAACCTGTGAGGCGCACCCTGGCGGCGGTGGGCAAGTGTCTCCTCTGCTCAATGCTGGTGTCCGGCATAATGTGGCGCGGCTCAGCGGTGGACCGGAGGCGGGCTCGACCGCCGCAGGCACATCCGCTGAAGCCGCGTTGTTGGCCGGCGCCGCGCCGGCCGACGGGGCTGTGCGGCGGAGGCACGCCGTACGCACGAGCCCTCGGATCTCATTGATGTTGGGCTACATAGAGGTCGAGCAGCCTGCGAATCATCCTCTGGTACTGGGTGTGATGACGTTTCGCTTCCTCTTTGAAGAAGTCGACGCTGGACTTGCTCAGGCCAATCGTGACTTTGACCTGGTCTTCGCGGAACACAAGGTCGGACGGCGGAGGGAGCGCGTCCCTGACCACCTTGACATCCCCGATGGGACCGTCAGTGTATGTGATTCTCTTGCTCATATACTCTCTTCCCTTTCCGCCAGTGACCGGCGCCGAAGATCCGAATCACGTCCTGACGGTACGTGAAGCGCACCGTCAGAATTCCGTCACCGATCCGGCCGAAGCAGAAGTAGCGCTGCTCATCCTGGCTGTGCGACATGTCCTCTGCGATGACGCGATCAGGATCGGCAAAGGCGTATTGGGCGAACTCGAAGGAAACGGCGTGCTTCCTCTGGTTCTCCGCGTCCGCGAGCGCGAGCGCCGCGATATCCATGACCCGCGTGGCGGACGTTGCGAGGGAGGAAAGCAACCCGGCCTTCCCTCGCCTGGCCTTCTCGTTCCTCGCAACCACTCCGGTTTCCTACCGCGCCGCTCCGGCCTCCTGCCTCCGGCGGCGCGCCTCGAATTCCGGCGCCTCGCGCACGCAGGTGCCGAGGATGCGCAGGGACCGCGCGAAGAGCCGCCATCCGTCGCGATGCAGCTCGAGCGGCTCGCGGCCCACGTCCGGCCAGCCGGCCGACGAGAGATCGCCGGGCGGCAGGGCGAGCCTTTCCCAGCCCTGGAACAGGCGGCCCCACGGACTCCCGAGGATGGGGAACATCTGGCGGTAGTGGGTCGGGTACCAGAAGGAGTCGTGATAGAGCACGCTCGCGATGTACGCCCACGGCGCGAGCGCGGTCTTGAGCGACCATTCGATCGGCTTTTTCAGGGGCCCCCAGTAGATCTTGTGCTGCATCCGGCTGGCGAAGGTCATCTTCTTGAACGGGCCGACGAAGTTCCAGTTCTCCTGCGCGGCATCGGCATCGCCGACGATCTCGATCTCCCGCGGGTCGCCGCAGCCGAGGCCGGCCTCGTGGGCGAGGCGGACGTACTTGAGATCGCGCAGGGGATCGAAACCCATGAGCTTCGCGGCCACCGCGTCGATGGCCACCTGGTCCGCCGAGGCCAGGATCACGTTCTTCACGTGCGGCACCATGCACCGGGGACCGGGGCCGTCGCCCGCGAAGGTGCCGTCCATGACGGCGAACAGCCCGGAGTGGATGTGTTGCTGGATGCGCAGGAGGTCCACGAGCGTCTCGTGGATCACCGGGTGCGTCCAGTGCCTCCGTTCGTTCAGCAGTCCGCCGAACGCGTTCTTCATCGCGCCGGTGGTCGTCGTGAACACGTGCGTTTTGATGGTCGGCAGGTGGACGATGTTGGCGCCGAGGAACTCCTTCGGGATCATGAATCCATCGGGGTAGACCCGGTTCAGGACGAGGAACCGGTCGGCCACCTCGCCGACCGCCTCGCGCACGTGGATCCACTCGTGGCCCGGATCGTACAGGTGTTCGTTGCGCAGCCCGTGCGCCTCGACCACGTGGACCTGTTTGTTCTCGCGCTCGCCCAGGCGCGCATCGATCACCACGGTGCGGTTGTGGCAGGCGTGGATACGCGCGGGATCGTACCCGTCGCGTTTCATCGCGCGGATGACGCCGTCGAGCTGCCACGGCGTCGTGGAGCTGCCGGGATAGAAGAAGTGCCAGCTGATGTTGATCTTGAGCGCCGTCTCGCGATCCGGCGGCAGGACCTCGCGATAGCCGGCGAGGTTCAGGAGGCGGTGATAGTCCTCGAGAACGGTGGCGGGGGTGGTGCGCAGGATCGCCACCCGGGATCTCCGGTCAGCCGTCATACAGGTCCTCTCCGCCCCCGCCATCCGCGCCGGTGTCGCCGAGGGCATCGCCCATCTTCTCGTCGATCTTCTCGGGGGCTTCGCCCGCCTCGAGCCTCCGCACGACCTCATCCATCTCGGGATCGAGCCGCTCCCCGCTCTGCTCGGCCATCCGGCGCATCATCCGGCCCATGGAGCGCGGATCGTTCTCGTCCAGCCCGCCGAGCATCGACTCCATCTCCGCCAGGTCGGGTTCGGGACCTCCGGACGACGGACCCGCATCGGGGACGCCGGCGGCCCCGTCCGCCGACCCCGGCGGGGCGGCGTCCGGCCGGCCGGTCTTGCCCCCGCCGACGGCGGCGAAACGCGACACGGCCCGGACCATCCGTTGCGCGTGGCAGCGCGGGCACTCCGGCGGCTGATGGGCGGTCGTGTTGCGCACCAGGAAACTCGACACCCGCCCGCAGGCGGAACAACGGTATTCGTAAATCGGCATAGGCACCTGCTCTTTCGACCGCCCACGGGTGTCCGGCGTTCAAGCCCCGAACCCGCCTTTCGCCGGGGGGGCAGATCGGTCATCCGCCCAGCTCCGGTGGCGCGTTCTTCAATCGGTAGAGGATCTCGCCCGCCCGCGGCACGAGCAGCACGCCCTCGTCCTCCCGATCGGCGAAGTCCTCGATCCGGATGGTGTTCGGATCGCGGTAGCCGAGATTGATCTGCCGGCACTCGGCCTCGGAGATCCCGGTGGCCAGCGCCACGCGGATGCGCGGGCGCTCGACGCCGTTCTCGTACGTCCCGATGCCCTTGACATGCGTGGAATGCGCCAGCACCCCCCAGGGGCGGTCCTTGAACGCGTCCCACTGCTTGAGGAAATAGTCCCGCGTGTGGTAGCCGATCGCCCGGATGGTCTCGCCGTGCGCGGCCGCGACCTCGCGGATATGCGGCGCGTAGACGATCAGCTCGCCTCCGTCCGCCACGACCGGCTCGAGCTTGTACATGCACTTCGCGCCGACCCAGAGCTCATCGTACATCTTCGGCGCGCAGGAGAGAACGGTGGAATACGGGCGGTCCCGGTACTCGATGTGGACCTGGCGGGAGAGCTCGGCCGCGGCGGCCCAGGCCTCCTCGGGCGCGCCCGCGTACAGGCCGGCCAGGCCGTCGCGGCCGCGGACCACCATGCACAGGGCCCGCCGCTCCACCGGCAGCATCGCCGCGGCGCGGTCCACCACCTTGCGCACCGGCGTCCACTGGTTGCCGATGATCACGGGACTGGTGATCACCGCGCCCAGCCAGTGGAAAAAGTTGAGGATCTCCGGGCCGGAGATGCCGGGGAAGATGTACTTGTTGCCGCCGGAGAAGCCGACCACCTCGTGCGGAAAGACCGGGCCGATGATGACCAGCAGGTCGTAGTCCAGCACCATGCGGTTGCACGTCACCGCGATGTCGAGCTCGAACCGGCCGTCGGTCAGGGCGCGGATGTCCTTCGTGTCGAAGCGGCCCACCTCGGCGAGCTGCGCCGGATCGTTCCACGCGTGGTTGAAGAAACGGGTCTTCGCGTAGCGGGCGCGGTGCGATTCGGCCGTGAGGCCCATGCGCTCGTAGATCGCCTCCATCGACATCGGCGGATGGGTCCCGAGCGCCATCAGCACGTCGAGGCATTTCGCGCGGGGCGCGACCGCCTCGTGGAAGAGCCGGAACAGCAGGTCCAGCGGGCACGACCGCGTATGGTCGGGGACCAGCAGGAGTACGCGCCGGCCGTCCACGCCCCAGTCCGCGACCGCCCGCTCGACGATGTCCGCCGCCTCGTCCGCCCCCAGCATCCGGTCGGCAAAGCCCTGTCCATTCATGTTCGACATTCCCGGCCGAGCGTACCCCAAGGCGGCGGGCGCCGCAACCAAACCGTGCCCTCCGCGGACCCTGCGCCGCGGCCGACGGTCCTCCCGTCGGAGTGCGCCGATCCCCGGCCGGCGCGCCGCGTGCGCCACATCCGTTTTCTCTCGCCTGCCGCGGCGGGCCGCGGGTAGAGTGACCTCCCATGCCGGCCGCTTCCGGCCTTGTTCCGTCTCCGACGAAGGCAAACGTATGGCGAAGTACATATTCATCACCGGCGGCGTGGTTTCCTCCCTGGGCAAGGGGGTCACGGCGGCCTCGATCGGACGCCTGCTGATCAGCCGCGGGCTCCAGATCCGCATGGTCAAGATGGACCCGTATCTGAACGTCGATCCGGGGACCATGAACCCCTACCAGCACGGGGAGGTGTACGTCACGGACGACGGGGCGGAGACCGACCTCGACCTCGGGCACTACGAGCGCTACACGGGCCAGCCCACCTCGAAGAGGAGCAACTTCACCGCCGGCCGGGTCTACTGGGAGGTGCTGAGCAAGGAGCGGCGCGGCGACTACCTGGGCGGGACGATCCAGATGATCCCGCACATCACCGACCAGATCAAGAGCTGCATCCGTTCCCTCGACGAGCCGGGCGTGGACGTCATCCTCTGCGAGATCGGGGGCACGGTGGGCGACATCGAGGGGCTGACCTTCCTGGAGGCCATCCGCCAGATCGGCCTCGAGGAGGGGCGCGACAGCGTGATGTACATCCACCTCACGTACGTCCCGTTCATCCGCGCCGCGGGCGAGATCAAGACGAAGCCCTCGCAGCAGAGCGTCGCCCGGCTGCGCGAGATCGGCATTTCGCCCGACGTCCTCATCTGCCGCTCGGAGGTGGAGATCCCGCCCGACGCCCGGAAGAAGCTGTCGCTCTTCTGCAACGTCCCCGCGCACGCCGTGCTCGAGGAGCGCGATGTCAGGCACACGATCTACGAGATCCCGCTCGTGCTCTTCGAGCAGGGCCTGGACGAGCTGATCCTGGTGCACTTCCGCCTCGCCCGGCCGCCCGGCGACCTGTCGGGCTGGAAGGAGATGGTGGAGACCCTCATCCGGCCCCGCCGAAGCGTGCGGATCGGCGTCGTGGGCAAGTACTCGGAGCTGCAGGATGCCTACAAGTCCATCTACGAGGCCCTGGCGCACGGCGGCATCGCCCATGGCGCGCGTGTGGAGATCGTGAAGATCGCCGCCGAGGATATCGAGGCGGGCGCGGGCCTCGATGCGCTCGCCGGCGTCCACGGCCTGCTGGTGCCCGGCGGGTTCGGCCACCGCGGCATCGAGGGCAAGATCCGCGCGATCCGCTGCGCGCGCGAGCAGGGGCTGCCGTTCCTCGGCATCTGCCTGGGCCTGCAATGCGCCGTCATCGAGTTCGCCCGGCACGTCTGCGGGCTGGCGAACGCCAATTCGACCGAGATCGACAAGGCCACCCCCCATCCGGTCGTGTGCCTCATGGAGGAGCAGGGCGGAGTGGTCGACATGGGCGGGACCATGCGGCTGGGGGCCCAGGCGTGCGATCTCCGGAAGGGTTCGCTCGCCGCGCGGCTGTACGGCGCTCCCCGCATCAGCGAGCGCCACCGCCATCGCTACGAGGTCAACAACCAGTACCGCGCGCCGCTGGAGAAGAAGGGGCTCGCCCTCTCGGGGCTCTCGCCCGATCGATCCCTCGTGGAGATGATCGAACTGCCGTCGCACCCCTTCTTCATCGCCACGCAGGCCCACCCGGAATTCAAGTCCCAGCCGATGAATCCGCATCCGCTCTTCCGGGGACTGGTCGGTGCGGCCCTCGATCGCGCCGGCGGCGTCACGCCCCCCCCTCGGGGCCGCCGCGTGAAACGGCCGCGAAGGCCCTGACCGCCGCCGGATCCGCGGCCGGCGCGCGTGGCCCACGGCCCCGCGGGGCGTCTCCCGGCCGCGCTCGCCGGCGCTTGCGCGCCGGACGCCCGGCCGGCGCGAGGCGCGGGGGCCTCAGGAACCGCGCCCCACGCGACCCGCGGCGGTTCCGACGTCAGTTTGGGATTGCGGGCTGACGCCACCCTTGGGATGCTGGCCGCGTGGATTTGAAGGGCCAGACCGCGCTGGTCACCGGCGGCGCCGTGCGCATCGGGGCCGCGATCTGCCGCGCCCTCGCGGCCGCCGGCGCCCGCGTGGTGATTCACTGCCGCCGATCGGTGACCGAGGCCGCGCGTCTGCGGGAGGAGCTGGAGGAGGCGGGCGGCGAGTCGTTCGTGGTGACCGCCGATCTGGACCGCGGCGACGAGGCGGCCGGCCTGGTCGCGCGGGCGGTGGAATCCGCCGGTCCTCTGGACATCCTCGTCAACAACGCCGCGGTCTTCACGAAGGAGACCCTCGACGCCGCCGACGCCGCCGCGCTCGCGTCGACGTTCCAGGCGAATCTCTTCGCGCCGTTGCTGCTGATGCGGGCGTTCGCCGGCCAGGGGCGCCGGGGCCAGATCGTCAACCTGCTCGACCGCCGGATCCGGGGATGGGACACCTCGTGCGCGCCCTATGCGCTGAGCAAGAAGGCGCTGGCGGAGGCGACACGCCTGGCCGCGCTGACCTGGGCGCCCCGTCTCCGCGTCAATGCCGTCGCGCCGGGTCCCGTCCTGCCGCCACCCGGCGAGGGGCCGGACCATCTTCGCGAGCGGGCCGGCTTCGTTCCGCTCGGACGCCCGTGCGCGCCCGCGGAGGTGGCCGACGCCGTGCTCTTCCTGCTGCGCAACGACGCCCTCACCGGCCAGGTGATCTTCGTGGACGGCGGGCAGCACCTGGCCCTGACCTGAGGGTCCTGCGCATGCCGTCTTTCCCTCCGTGGCCGGTGTTTCTCCTGCTCGCGTTGGCGGGTTTCGGGATCGGAGTGTTCGCCGGCATCCTGGGCCGCGGCCGCTCCGCCGACGTCGCACGGCCCGATCCGGGCGCGCCCTTCGCCGAGTGGAATCGCTACGTCCGCCATCTCGTCCGACGCGCGCGCGCCTCCGCACGGATGGCCGTCGCCGAGGATCCCCGCGCGCGCGATCTCGCCCTTTCGGAGGCCCGCGAGGTGCTCGGCGCCCATCCGCTGCGCGACGATCTCCGCCGGTTGGCCGACCGGCTGGAAGCGGTCCTGGCTTCCCCGGGGCCGCCCGGCGAACACGGCCCCTCGAACAAGGCGTGATTTTTCTCCCGACACAGGGCAGAGTCCCCGCATGAGGATCGCGTGGAAGACGGTCGTCGCACTGACCGCGTTTTCCGCCGCGGCCGGGGGCGCGACGGTGGCCGAGCAGCTGCTGGCGGGCTACGAGCGGATCGAGTCGGTCTCCTGCGACGTTCGCAAGGACACCGAGGCGTCCGCGGCCTCCGCCGCTCGCGGGCGGGTCCTGAGCCGCGTGTACTACCGGCGGCCCGACCGTCTGCACGTCGACAACCATCAGCCCCTCAAGCGGACGATCGTGGCCGACGGCACGAATTTCTTCAGCTATGTGGCGGGAGACCCGAAGGGCTTCTCGCGCCCCGTGAACCGGCTGGAGAGCGAGATGCTCATCGGCCTGCGCAAGGTGCCCGGATCGGCCATGGACCATCTGCTGCGGCTGCGCGGCATCGCCGAGACCAACCTCCCGCCGGCGTCCGACCTTCCGGTGCGGCGCGGCTACGCCACCACCAACCTCTTCGCCGTGTTGTCCCTGGATGCGACCGGCCGACTGGCGCGCGTCGAACTGTTCGCCGACTCGTCGATGGCGGACTGCCGGGCCCGCTGCGACTACAGCCGCTTCGTCGAGGCCGCCCCGGGCGTCTGGCTTGCCGCGCTTCACCAGAGCACCGCCCGCATGGGCGGCGCCGAGTTTCGCGAGACCTCCCGTTTCGACAACCTCGTCGTCAATCGCCCCATGGCCCCCACCCTCTTCAATCCCGCCCTGTTCTTCAAGGACGTCCGCTTCGAGGACTCGTTCGACAAGATGTATCCATGAGGCTGCAGAACCCAAATCCGAAGCGCGGAATCCGAAGGAATCTGGAAGGCTCGAATCGGCAGTCCCGGTCGCCATCCACACGTTTCAAGTCCCGAATTCCAATGCCGCTGGCGGGCCCGGAAAACGCACCGAATTCGCTTGCCCGATGCCCGGTCTCGTCTATCATACGTTCATAGTTCGGAGCACATATGAAGAAACTGATGATGGTGGCGGTGATGGGTGCGGTGCTGGGTGCCGGGGCGTTGAGCGCGCCGGCCATCAATACGAACCGGGGAGGCGTCATGGGGTTCATTGCCGGATGCTGCTTCGGCATCCGCGCGGGAGCCGCGTACAACGACGGCAAGGAGATCCACTGGCGCGAGTGGATCCTGCTCGTGCCGATCGCGAACATCGTATGCTCGATCTGGAACGGCATCGATGGCATGAACGGCATGACCTCCAAGGATTATGCCACGCAGTACGGCGCGAGTTACTATTGATCGGCTCGGGCCGTTGAACAGGTTCTGGTTTGGAGTCCCGATCGGGTGGATCGGGACTCTTTGCTTTGCGTCAACCCTGGCCGTCGCGAACGACGCCGCGCTTGGCGTGGAGTTGTTCGGCGAAGGGCGCTGGCCGGAATGCCGCCGGGAATGCCTGCGGACGCTCGCCGCGGACCCGAGCTGCGAACCGGCGATCCTGCTGCAGGCCGTCACGGCCCTCCGTCTCGGTCTCGCCACGAACGAGGCCGTCGTCACCCTGGAGCATCTCATCGCCGATTCCGGCAATCCCGATATCCGGGCCATGGCGGCGTTCGAGACCGGCGGGGTCGCGCGGAGGCAGGGCGCACTCGGCAAGGCCTGGGATCTATGGAGGAAGTCCTGCACGGAGACACGGGACTCCAACGTCTTCCTCCGCAGCGCCTGCGCCCTCGATCGCCTGCGCCGGGGGCATCCGGACCTTGGACGCGATGACCCCGAGATCCTCCGGCTCCTGGAAACCGCGCGACCGCTCTGGACCCCGCAGATCGAAGCGGAGGCCGCCGGCGGCCCGATGGGCGCGGCCCCTCTCGCCGCGCGGCCCGCCGAGTGGATCGTCGCCTTCTACCGCCGCCAGATCGCCCCGGCCATCGGCGCACGGTGTTCGCTGGCGCCGACCTGCTCCGAGTACTTTCTCCAGGCCAGCCGCGCGCACGGCCTCATGGGCTTCGCCATGAGCGCCGACCGGTTCTTCCGCGAGCCGTCCGTGGTGGCCGCGGCCCGCGCCACCACCAACATCGCGGGTCAGGTGCGCGTGCTCGATCCGGTGGCCGATCACGAGATCGGACGGAGGGACTGAGCCGTGAGTGTCGCCCGCGCGTTCCACGTCCGCCGAAGTCGATGGGAGATCGGCGCCGTGCGGGCGGAAGCCGGCCGATCGCCGGCCGCCCGCGCCCTCCGGGCGCGGACCGGCCCTGGCGTCCCGCCCGGCCACGGGAGGCTGACGAAGGCGATGCTGCGCTGGTCGTCGCTGGCGCTGTCGTCCGTCGTTCTCGGCGGCGGCCCCGTCGATTCCCGCCTCGCGGCGGAGCTGGCCTCCGAAGGCGACCACGCCGGCGCGGCCGTGGAGTATCGCCGCCTGGCCCTCGCGGCGGACCACCCGGACCCGCAGGGCGGCTACTACTGGGCCGCGGCCCACGAGTACTGGCGCGACGGGCGGCCCGATGACGCGGAGCGCATGCTGGACCGCGCCGAGAATCTCGGCGGCGGCATCGGCGTCCCCGCCCTGCTGTTGCGGGCCGAGAACGCGGAGGCCGCGCGCGATCTGCGGGGGGCGGCGTTTCACTGGCAGACGGTCCTCGGCGGGACGGCCGGCGCGGAGGCGCGGCGGTTCGCCGCGCGGCGGCTGGCGATGGCGGAGCTGCGGAGCGGGGACGCGCAGGCGGCGCTGGCCGCGCTGGAGATGTCGCCGGGCGACGAACGGGAGGGACGGATGGCCCTCGCCCGTTACCGCTCGGGGAACGACCGCCGTCCCTGGGTCGGCGGCCTGCTGGGTCTCGTCCCCGGCCTGGGGCACGCCTATTCCGGCGAGTACGCCAGCGGGGCGCGCTCGCTGATCCTCAACGGCCTGTTCATCTGGGCCATGACCTGGTCGGCCCGGGAGGACCAGTGGGGCGCCTTTGCCGTCGCCGGCTTCTTCGAGCTCACGTGGTACGGCGGCAGCGTCTACGGCGGCATCGACGCCGCGCACCGCTTCAACCGGCGCCGGCTGGAGGAGGCGGCGGAGGAGATCGGGGGGGGCGCCGCGTTCGCCCCCGACTATCCGGCGCTGCCGGTGGTGCAGATCAAGTTCAGTTTCTGACATCCGCCAGGCCGGCGCCGACGGCGGCCAGGGCGGCGAGGCGCGCGCGGCACAGGTGGTGCACCCTCCAGGCGCAGGCCATCGCGAGCGAGAAGGGCATGAGCGCCAGGACCGGCGCCACGCGGGGTGCGGCGTAGATCCAGGAGAACCAGACCGCGTACAGGCTCACCTCCCGCCGCCAGGCGATGAGGGCGGCCGCGACACCGGCGCCCGCCAGGAGGACGAGCGCCCCGGCGATCAGCAGGGCGGCCCACCGGCATTCCTGCGCCAGCGCCGAGTGGCGGAGGACGACCGACACCCGGCGCCCCGCGGCGCACATCTCGATCAGCAGCCAAAGGACCGCGGCCACCGAGAACTGCACCTGCACGATGTAGAAGGCCACGTAGGGGCGCTCGCTCCACCACTGCACGAACGGCGCGCCGTAGAAGATCAGGAACAGGGGGGCCCAGACCCGCGCCGGCGCGCGAAGGACGCCCGCGGGACGGGTGCCCATGGAGAACAGCCCCAGCGCGCACAGGAACGCGCCGGGGAGATAGGAGGGGAACCCGAGGGAATCGGCGACCCCGATCTGCACCGCCCCGGCCGCCGCCAGCACCCCCGTGGCCACGCCCCACAGGCAGAGCACAAAGCCCCGAGACGCCGCGAGCAACGCAGCCGGGGTGACCGGCGCCTCCGCGGTCCGGGGATCGGACCGGGCCGGCGCCTCCGTCACCCCGCCGCGGCGATCCGCTGGCTCACTGACCTGGCCGCTCACTACTTCCACGCAGTTCCATCCATTCTCCCGCGCACCGGCGGCGCCGCCCCTCCCGACGGAGAGGCTTCACGGGGCCCGCCCGCCCACCTGCGACGCATCCGGCCGCGAAACCGTCCCATCCTGCGCACTTGCATCGGGCGCACAGGTGCGGCGACTATAGTCGATGCCCCCCCGCGCCAGCAAGGGGCGGGCTCGCATGAAGCTGACCATCGAGAAACTCGTGTTCGAAGGCCACGGCCTGGCGCGCGACCGCGGGCGCGTGTGTTTCGTGGAGGGCGGTCTGCCGGGGGAAGTCGTGGAGGCGACGGTGACGCGCGAGGCGAAGTCCCACGCCTTCGCCCGCGCCGACCGCGTCCTGAAGCCCTCGCCGCACCGCGTCCATCCCCCCTGCCCCGTCTTCGGACAATGCGGAGGGTGCGCCCTGCTCCACCTCGCGTACGGCGCGCAGCTCGAGGCGAAGCGGGGTTTCCTTCGGGAGGCGCTGCACGGGGTGCCCGCCCTCGACGGTCTGCTGCCGGCCGTGTGCCCGAGCCCGGCCCCCCTGGGCTTCCGCAATCGCATGTCGTTCACGATCGCCGCCCGTGGGAAGAGGGCCATCGTCGGACTCCATGCCCGGGGCCGCCCCGATCTCGTGGTCTCTGCCCGCTCCTGCGTGCTGCCGTCCGCGGAGATGACCCGCGCCGTGGAAGCCGTCGAGGACGCGCTCGGCGGATCGTCACGGCCGCCGTCCGAATGGCCGGCACGAATGGAGGTGCGCGAATCGCGCGCCACCGGGCGGCGGATGGCCTGGTTCGACCGGTGTGGCTCGCGCGCGCTGGCCATGGAGCTGGGCGCGGCGTGCGGCGGATGCGAGTCGGTGCTGTTCGGCCACCCCGGCCGCCGCGGGCGCATCCTCCGCGGGGAGGACCATCTCGTGGAACGACTCGGCGGATTCGAATTCAAGGTCGGTCCCGACACGTTCTTCCAGACGAACACTGCCCAGGCAGAGCGCCTGTTCGAAGAGGCCGCCCGGCGGATCGCCCAGGGCCGTCCGCGCCGCGTCCTGGAGCTCTACGCCGGGGTCGGCGCCCTTACGGCCTTCCTCAGCGGAGCCGCCCGGGAAGTCACCGCCGTCGAAGGCGCGCGCGCGGCGGCGGCCGCCGGGGCGGAGAACATGAGGCGGAACGGCATACGAAACGCCGGGATCCTCTGGGCCGACGCGTCCCGCCTGCCCGCCGCGATCGGCCGCGCGACCTTCGATGCCGTGGTCGCCGATCCGCCGCGCGCCGGGCTGGCGCCCGGGGCCATGGACTACCTGGTGCGCAGCCGGCCTGCGCTGCTGTTGTACGTGTCGTGCCATCCGCCGATCCTGGCGCGCGATGTCCGACGGCTGAGCGAGGCGGGCTACCGGCTTACGGGCGTCGTTCCGTTCGACATGTTCCCCCAGACCTTCCATGTCGAAACACTCGCCGTGCTCGAGCGATAGGTTGTTCCGCCGAGGGAGGACACGCAGATGCGTCTGATGTTTTCCGTGAGGTTCCGCCGTGGAAAGGGCGGCGGAATCATCCCGGAAGGCAGCGCCGTTGCACGGAGGAAAGGGGAGAACGCCGTCGGCGCATTGTGCGCGCAGGACGCTCGGGTGGCGGCTCGCCGCCCTGGGCGCGGCTACTTCTTCTTGGGCGCCGCGGCCTGGCCCTTCTTGGCGGGCGCCACGCGAAGATTGAACCGCCGCGGGCGCACCGGATCGACCTTGAACTTGACCGTCTCCTGCATGCCGCTCCCGGCCATGTTGACGTAGCCCGGCAGCGGCGCCCATCGCGCCTCTCCCTCGGGCTTGTCGGTGAAGAGGATCGTGTAGAGGAAGCCCTTCTCGGTCTTCCACTGCAGGGTGACCTCGTCACCCGACTGGGCCACGATCAGGGCGCGTTTGGCGCTGGGAAGCCAGGAGGGACGGTTCTTCTCGCCTCCGGCCGCCGATGCATCGGCGACGACCATGGAGGCGGCCAGCGCGGCGGTCAGAAGTACGTCGATTGGTCTCATCATGGTATCCGGACGCAGGGCATCCGCCCGGCATCGCGCCATCTGTTCGTCGTTCCATCAACGGACCGGAGGCGCCTCGGCCCCGGCCGGCCTTGTCTCGGGCGCCGGCGCCGCCGGAACCGGTTCCGCGACCGGCTCGACCACCGCGCTCTTCTGCTCCGCCGGCGGCTCGGCGGGATACGCCTCCGCCTTCAGGTTCACCTGGTAGGCCGGCTCGATCCAGGGCCGGTAGTACCAGCTATCCTTCCGACGCTGCGCGTTCTCATCTTTCAACTCCATGTTGTAGCGGGCGGCAAACCAGCGCCACACGGCCGGCGGGAAATTGAAGAGCTTGCCGCACGCGTTGACCAGCGACGGCGTGTCCAGTTGCGTCAGCGTCATCACGCGCGAACACCAGACCGACGCCGCTTCGCCCAGCGCCGGCGGCAACTGGCTGGGCTCGCCGACCAGCACCACGCGGTCGGGCTTGTTGACGAGGAAGGACGCCTCGCGGAACTTCTCCATCGACACCGGCACCCACTCCTGCCCGTTCCACGCGTGCAGCGCGGGGCGGTCGCTCTGGGCGTCTCCCTGGTAGGACACGAGGACCAGGGCATAGTGGCGGAGCACGTCGAACATGACCTGGAGCACCGAGTACCGTGCCGGCACGACGAACATCGTCGGCCCCTCTGCCGCCGGCGCCTGTGCCGGCGCGGCCGTCGGGGCGAGAAACCCCAACGCGAGCATGCCCGTGAGCACCCAACCGCTGATTCTCTTCATGATGAATACCTCGTACACCCCCATAGTAGCAACCACTCCGCAAACCGCAAGGCGTTTGCGCGCCGGTCTGAACGCCGGCTTGACGGTCCGGTCCCCGCTTTGGCACGCTGCGGGGGCGGCGTGGCTTCCGGCGGGCTCGAATCGCGTGAATATTCTCTTTCTGACATGGAACTTTCCGCCCACCACCGGCGGAATCGAGGCCGTGGCGTGGCACATGTATCGCGGGCTCGCCGGACGGGGCCACGCGCTGCGCGTGATCACGCGGGGGCCGCCCCGGCCGGACGACGCGCCGGAGGTGACGCGGGTGGGCGGCGGCCGTCTGCCCGGCTTTCTGGCCCGTGCGCTGCCGGCCGCCGTGCGCGCCTGCCGTCGAAGCCGCCCGGACATCGTGTTGTGCGGCTCCGTCGTGGGCGCCGTCCCCGCATGGCCGATCCGCCTCCTCTTCGGCGTGCCCTACGCGGTGCTCGTGTACGGAAGCGACGTGGCCCGTGGCGGATGCTTCTACACGACCGCCGTCCGCCTCCTCCTTCGCCGGGCCGCGCGGGTGTGTCCGATCAGCGCTCACACGCGCGACCTCGCGGCCCGGTTCGGCGTGGCGCCGGGCCGGCTCCGGATCATCCCGCCGGGCGTGGAGCCGCTTCCGCCGCCCGCACCGCCCCGCTCGCCGGCCGTGGCCACATGGATCGCGTCGGGCCGCCCGATGCTCCTGAGCGTGGGACGGCTGATCCGGCGCAAGGGCGTGCTGGAATTCGTCGAACGCGTGATGCCCGTGATCGTGCGCGAACACCCCGATGCGCTGCTGGTCGTCGTCGGAGAGGACGCCGCGGCGTCGCTGGCCCATCACCGGGAGCAGTTGCGCGGGCAGATTGAGGAGAGCGTCCGGCGTCTCCGCCTCTCCGCGAACGTCGCGCTCGCCGGACTCGTGGAGGACGTCGACCTGTATGCCCTCCTGCGGGCGGCGCGCCTGCTGGTCATGCCCGTTCGCCCGACGGCCGGCGATGTGGAGGGTTTCGGGATCGTCCTCCTCGAAGCCGCGCTTGCCGGCATTCCCGTGGTCGCCACCCGCATCGGGGGCATCCCGGACGCCGTTCAGGACGGGGTCACCGGCCTCCTCACCCCGCCCGACGATGACGCCGCGGTCGCGAAGGCGGTGACCGCGCTGCTGAACGACGAGGCGCTCGCCCGCCGCCTCGGCGAGGCCGGCCGCGAGCGCGCGCTGCGCGGATTCACCTGGGAGCACATCATGGGGCAGTACGAGGACGCGCTGGCGTCCTGCCTCAGACGATCGCCGGAGGAACCGGCCCCTCCCGGCCCTTGATCTTTGGAGTCTGGGACGTGGGGCTTCGACCGCGATCGGGAGCTGGAGTTGGAGGGGCGGCGTTTTCCAGTCCCCGGAAGCGAGGGGTCGGCTTTCTTCCGAGGCTCGGATCGCCGCGGGGGGGGGCGAGGGCTCCGATCGAGCCGTGCAGATCTTCGCCTCGCCCCGCGCCGCGGCTGCCGCCTCCGACCGGCCGGATCAGGTTGGCCCGCGCCCTCCCGCGTCACGCTTGACACGAACTCCGCCGTTCGGCAGTTTCCCGCTCGTGTACGGGCATCGCCAGAGAGTTGTCCGCGCCCCCGGAGGAGCAGCGCCATGACCCGTGTCCGCCTTCTTGCGGCCGTCTCCGTCATTCTCGCGCGGGCGACGTCCCTCTCCCGCGCGGCCGATGCGGTGTCCGCCGCCCCGCCGGCGTCCGCCGCCCGCCCCGAGGTCGCCGCCATCTACTTCCCGAGCTGGCATGTCGATGACCACTACTCCAGCTGGTACGGCGAAGGGTGGAACGAGTGGAGGCTGATCGACTCCAATCCGCCGCGCTTCCCCGGCCATCACAACGTCAGGCCGGCGAGGGAATGGGGATACTTCGACGAGGCCGATCCGGCGTGGATGGCCCGGCAGATCGACACGGCCCGGCAGTATGGCGTCGATGTGTTCGTCTTCGACTGGTACTGGTACAACGGCGCGCAGATCCTCCACCGCCCGGTCGAGGAGACGCTGCCGAAGACGCCCAACCGCGACCGGATCAAGTACGCCCTGATGTGGGCGGACCATACGTGGGTCAACTACTTCCCGTACCCCTACGACGGTCCGGCCCACTGGCTGCTGCCGATCCGGCACAGCCCGGCGGACTTCGACCGCGCGATGCGGCACTGCATCGCGCGGCACTTCAACCAGCCGAACTACTGGCGCGTCAACGGCGGGCTGTATTTCAGCCTGTTCGCGCCCGAGGAGTTCGTCCGGCAGCTCGGCGGACCGGAGAAAGCCAGGGCCGTCCTCGACGCGGCGAGAGAGCAGGTCCGCCGCGCGGGTTGCGGCGAGGTCCACTTCGCGGCGTTCACCGGCATCCCCCAGAGCGTCCCCGATCTGAAGCGGGCCGGATTCGACTCGCTGACGAGCTACAACGTCACGACGATGTCATCCGGCTACCGGTTCCCGGCCCAGCCGTTCGAGGAGTACCGTCACTTCGTCGAGCGGCACGAGAGCTACTGGGACAACATGGACACCGGCGCGCTGCCCTACGGACCGGTGGTCACGGTCGGATGGGATGTCACGCCGCGGTGGGAGCACCGCGTGCCCTGGCCGCCGGAGAAGAACCACTACCCCTACACGCCGATCGTCGTCAACAACACCCCGGAGCGGTTCGGCGAGCTGGTGCGCCGCGGCCTGCGGCAGATCGCGACGGCCAGGCTCAAGCCCCCCGCGCTTTTCGTCAACTCCTGGAACGAGTGGACCGAGGGCAGCGCCCTGTTGCCCCAGGAGAAGTACGGCAGCGGTTACCTGGAGGCCCTGAAGAACGCCTTGGAAGCCGGACCTCTGCCGCCCGCCCCGGGGGGGGAACGAGGGAACAACTGAGAACGGGCCTCAGGCGCGCCTCGCGCCGGTGAAGCGTGAAGCTACCTCGCCGATCCGGAGCGGCGACGACGTCGCACCGCCAGCGACGTGACCACAAGGCCGATGCCCGCCAGGGCCAGGACCCCGGGTTCGGGGATGGTGGAGAGGGCGAGGTTGTCGACGCGCGTGCCCGTCCGCAGGCTCTCCACTTCCATGTGAATGCCGGCCAGCCCGTTGCTCCACGTGAAACCGTATCCGGAGAGCACCGGTGTGCCTCCGACGCTGGCATTGGCGGTAACGCTCTCGCCGTCCGCGAAGGACGCGAAAAGGAAATCCACGACCACCGTTCCCGGCGTGAACGGATTGGCCAGGGTCGTCGCGACGCCGTTGTCGAACACCTGGATCTCGCTGCCGTTGTTGCGGAAGAGGATGCCGAAGTCGGTCTCCGCATGGTTCACGCGGATGGTGGGTTCGCCGGAGGTGGCCGACGGCATGCCCACTTCAAAGGCGACCCAGTCCGCCGTGGCGGGATTGTCCGGCGTCCAGTCGAAGCTGACCTGGAAGCCGCCGGCAGCGAGGATCTCGGCCCCGACGTTCCCCTGGGAGAAATCCAGCCGGCTGGCGACGTTCGTCTGGTCGTGGAAGCGCACGCGCCCGGCGCCGCTGCTGTTTCGCATCATGGAGAGCGCCTGGTTGGTGATCGTCTGAAGGACCCTGGCGGACCGGAGCTCGATGGCCGAAGCCAGCGTGCCCGACTGCGTGCTGTCCTGGTTGGGGCTGATGGCGTCGATGTTGGCCGTGTCCGGCCGGTCGAAGCTGTCCGAGAACAGCAGCGCGGCGCGCGCACCCGCGGCGCCCAGCAGGAGGGTGGAGGCCAGTGCGAAGAGGACACATCGAACGACGAAGGATGGAGTCTTCATGAGATCATACCTGTCATCGAGTATTCGTCACGGCGCGGTCACGGTCCTTTCCTATGCGCCCATCCGCCCGTTCGCACAAGCTCAATCTTCCGCTGTTCCCGGCCCCGGGCGCATCCGCGGGCATGTGCACGGAAGGCGTGATGACGCCTCACGGCGCCGCTGCCAACGGTGGAGCCGCATGGATCCGCGCCCATCGCGATCCCCTCGTGCATGGCGCGCGACCCACCCGCGGCTCGGGGGCCGCGCGAGGGCATTGACGCGGCGGCGCCGGTCTGGCAGGGTGGCGGCACACCCTACAGCAGGAGGCTTCCCGATGAGCGCAGTCGAGTTGAATCGCCGTGAGTTCCTGGGCGCCGCGGCCGCAGCGGGCGGCGTCCTGATGGCCGGAAGGCTGGCCGGCGCGGCCCCCACCGAAGGACCGGAGTTCCCGCCGATGCCGCCGGTCAGGATCTACAAGATCTTCCTCGGCCGGACCGGCGGGTACATGGCCCGGCCGACGGAAGAGATCGGGCAGCTGAACGACCACCTGGCCGGCCTGGAGAAGAGGCTGGGCAACGTGCAGTTCCTGGGCGGCGACATCATCCCCAAGGTCGGAGTCGACGAGGTCGCCGGCCGCGCCGCCGACGCCGATGCGGTCCTGATCGTCTACCTCTCGGCCCATGGCGGCGACGCCCCGATCATCGACCGGCTCATCGGGCTGGACAAGCCCACCGCGCTGTTCTTCCAGCCCTTCGGCGGACACGGCTGGATGTACTTCCGCGAGTGGAGGAAGCCGGGCAGCAAGCTGATGATCATGTCCACCAGCGACTGGCGCGACATGGACGAGGCCGTCGCCCTCCTGCGCGTGCCGGCCTGGATGCGGCAGTCGCGCATCATCGCGGTCGGCCACCCCATGGGAACCAAGGCCGCGTGCGATCCCGCCGAGGTCAAGCGGAGGCTGGGCGCCGACCTGCTTCTCTACGGCAACGACCAGATCCTGGAGCTCATGAAGGCCGTCGATCCCAAGGCCGCCGAGGCCGAGGCCGAGCGCTACTGGATCCGCGGGGCCGTCAAGATCATCGAGCCCCCGCGCGAGGAGATCGTCCACTCCGCCCGGATGTATCTGGCGGTGCGCGATCTGATGATCCGCGAGAAGGTCCAGGCGATCACCAGTTCGCACTGCATGGGCAATCCGCGCGGCTGCCTGACCTTCAGCAAGCTGGGCGACCTGGGACGCGTCGGGGCGTGCGAGGGCGATGTCGACTCGACCCTCACCATGCTGCTGTTTGCCTACGCCTTCGGCGTCCCGGGCTTCATCACCGATCCGGTGGTCGACACGGCCAAGGATGCGCTGATCCATTTCCATTGCACCTCGGCGACGTGCATGGAGGGGCCGGGAAGCAAGCGATTGCCCTTCACCATCCGCGACCAGACCGACACCCAGGGGGGCGTGGCGCTGGAGGTGAAGTACCCGATCGACCGGGAGGTCACCTGCGCCAAGCTGGTCAACCTGGATACGATGCTGTGCTCGACGGGGAGGATCATCGGGACCAGCACCGATGCCAACGCCTGCCGGACGCAATTCACCACGAAGGTCAAGAACGCCCGGAGCATGCTGATGAACTGGGGCGGCGGCGTGCTGAACGGCAAGGAGCACAACACGATGACGATGCTTCACCGCGTGGTGTTCTTCGGCGATCGCTTCAAGGGCGTCGGCCAGCTCGCCGACCTGATGGGATTCAGGGTGGTGGAGGAAGGGGCGTAGAAGGCGGCCACGGGCGGCTCAGCGCGCGCTCCAGCCGCCGCGCCGCCGGGCGATCGCGAGGAGGCCGGCCGCACCCAGCGCGAGCAGCGCGACCGCCCCCGGTTCCGGCACCACGCTCCCGAAGCCATCCAGCTCGAGGACGCGCGGGCCACGGGCGCTCGGATTGGCGTCGCCGCGCTGAATGAACTCGGCGCGGAAGATCTGCGACGTCATGACCGTCGACACGTCGGCCTTCAGTTCATAGAAGTGGGCGTCCGTGTAGTAGGCGCCGCCGCCCACGCGACGCCCACCCTTTCTTTCCACCCACGATGGCCGCTACGGAAGGATGGCTCCCTCGAGATCCGCCCCTTTCAGATCCGCCTGCACAAGCTCCGCCCCCTCGAGGCGCGCCCCCGCGAGGTTCGCGTGGGAGAGGTCGGCCCCGCGGAGGTCCGCCCCGTAGAGGTCGGCCCCGCGAAGATCCGTTCCGAAGAGGTCGGCGCCCCTGAGGTCGGCCCCCTCGAGCTGCGCCCCTGAGAGGTTGGCCCCATGAAGGTCCGCCTCGCGGAGGTTCACCCCGAAGAGGTCCGCCTTCGCGATGTCGAACCACGAGAGGGTCGTCTCGTAGAAGATCGTCCCGGAGAGGTGCGCGTGGGAGAGGTCCGCGCCCGAGAGGTCAGGCCGCCGCACCTCCGGGTGCGCCTTTCTCCACGCGTTCCACGCCTTCGCCCCCTCCCTGAGCTTCGCCAAGTGCTCTAGGTCGGCCATGTTGTGGTCTCCTGCGTCGCACCCTGGCCTTCCGCTTCAGCAAAGGGTTCTTATGTAGCAGGAAGAGTGCCAGACAGGCTGTCCCGCCGATCCGGCCATCATGGGAGGATGGCTCGGTCGAGGTTCGCCTCCCCTGCGATCCCCGTGAGATCGGCGCCCGAGAGGTTGACGCCGGACAGGTTGGCCCGGGCCAGGTCCGCGTCGGCAAGGTCGGCGCCCGAGAGGTTGGCCTCCGACAGGTTGGCGTCCGACAGCTTCGCCTTCGAGAGGTGCGCCCCCTCCAGATCGGCACGGGTCAGGTTCGCCTCCGAGAGGCAGGCTCCCACCAGGAAGGCCACCTTCAGGCGTGCGCCCGAGAGATTGGCGCCCGAGAGATCGGCGTCCGTGAGGATCGCGAGGGTGAGATTCGCGTCTGAGAGGTCCGCTCTCGAAATCCATGCGCCGGAGAGGTCTGCCACACGGAGGTTGGCTCCGTGGAGGTTCGCGCCTGCGAGCTTCGCCCCCGGAAGTTTCGCCCCGGAGAGGTCGGCCCCCGCGAGATTGACCCTCGCGAGATCCACCTTGGCGAGGTACGCCCGCTCGAGGTTCGCCTCTTCGAGCCGCGCGCCGCGGAGCTCCGCGCCCGTGAGAAACGCCCCCGTGAGGCGGGCCTTCGTCAGGTTGGCCGCGGTGAACTTCACGTCCTCGAGCACGGCCCCCATGAGAAACGCCCCGCTGAGGTCCGCCCCGCTGAGGTCCGCATGCGTGAGATCCCCCTCGATCAGATACGCCCCCGCCAGATTCGCGCCCTGGAGATTCGCGCCCTGCAGCTCCGCGCCCGTGAGGTTCACGCCCGCAAGATTCGCACCGCTGAGATTCGGAATGCGGATGTGGGGGTTCGCTTCCCGCCAGGCGTTCCACGCCTGAACCCCCTCCTTGAGCGTGCCCAGATGCGCTGCGTCAGCCATGCTTCGACCTCGTGTCGGTGCCCTCGCCATGCGCCCGGCATGACGCCTCACGATCATGCCGCGCGAACAACGGCGGAACAAGCCCCAATCGTCGCCGTGCAAGCGTGGGCCGAACCTCGTTCCGGCGTCACGGCAGCGAACGCCGCCAGGAGAGCGCCTGGTCGGCGAGGCGTTTCGCGACATCCGGATGCCGGTCGACGATGTTGGCGGTTTCGTTGCGGTCCTTTTCCAGGTCGTACAGCTCCGCGCCGGTTCCGTCGGCGTTGACCAGCAGTTTCCACGCCTGATCGCGGACGGCGAGGTTCGGGCTGCGCTGGCGCGGATCGCCCGGGTAGCGGTACCACTGCTCGTTCCGCCCGTATTCCCAGAACACCGGCCGGCGGCGCGCCTGGGGCCGCCCGAGCAGCGTGGCGCTGAGGTCCTCGCCGTCGAGCGCGACCCCTTCCGGCGGCGCGGCCCCCGCCAGCGCACACAGGCTGGGAAAGAGATCCTCCGCGCACAGGACCGTCCGCTCGTCCGTCCGGCCCGCGGGCGCCCGTCCGGGCCAACGGACGATGAACGGCATGCGGATGCCGCCCTCGTACAGGCTCAGCTTGCTGCCGCGCAGCCCCCCGCTGCGCGCGCCGCGGAAGGTCGGCATGGCCCCGTTGTCGCTGGTGAAGATGACCAGGGTCTGTTCGTCGAGCCCCATCTCCTTCAGCCCCGCGAAGAGCCGTCCGACCTGCCGGTCGTATTCGTCCAGCACGGCGCGGAACTTCCGCTCCTCGGCCGGCCCGTCCGGGTACTCCGCGAGCCGCTCCGCGCTCGGCACGAACGGGGTGTGGGTGTCGTCGGGCCAGAGGTTCACATAGCAGGGACGGTCCCTGTGCCGCCGCAGGAAGTCGAGCGTCCGGTCGACGAAGAACGCGGTGCGGTCCCATCGTTTGACCTTGTCCTGCGCCGACCAGATCCAGTTCGTCGCCGTGATGTCGGGATGCGGCTCCGGGCTCTCGTAGGTGCCCGCGTGCTCGTCGAATCCGTAGGCGGCGAACTTCGGGGCGTCGGTCACGTCGCGCCCGCCGCCCATGTGCCACTTGCCGATGTGGGCGGTGGCGTAGCCCGCGCCCTTGAGTGTCCGCGCGAGGGAGGGCGCCTTCGGGTCGAGGTAGTCGGCCTGCCCGCAGCCGCGGTTGCCCTTGCGTTCCTGGAGGAAGCTCGTGATGCGCCACCGGCCGGGATGCATGCCGGTGGTGAGGCCGGTCCGCGATGGCGAGCAGATGGGCGAGGCGCTGTAGTACTGCGTGAACCGGATGCCTTCCTTCGCCATCCGGTCGAGGTTCGGCGTGGGGGCGAACCGGCCGCCGTAGCAGCCGAGGTCGCCGAAGCCCATGTCGTCGGTGAGCACGAGGAGGATGTTCGGCGGGCGCGCCGCCCCCGTCATCGCGAGGGCGAGCGCGGCGAGGGAGAAGCGCAGAAGAGTCTTCATGGGCCGGGAGTATATCATACGCTTGGCGCCTTCCCGCGCGTCATGCACGGTTCTGCGTCACGGCCGGTAGGCCCTGAGGACGAAGAAACCCCGCCGCTCCGAGGGAGAGGCCAGAACATCCCTGCTCAGTACGCCGCCGGTCCCGGCCTGCGCGGTCCCCTCCGGGACGCCCGACGTGCAGGACGCGGCTTCCGCGGACCGCAGGACCTCGTAGTGCACGCCGGGCTGCGATGGCCACAGGATCCGCCAACCGCCGTCGGCCGGCTCCATCGCGGCGATCACCGGAGCCGGGATGGGTGCCGTTCCATCCGCGATGGTCACCGCGACCGTCCGGCTGGTCACCGCGCCGAGGCCGTTGCTGACGCGCACCCAGAAGCTCGTGGTGACCGGAGACGAGGCGCTGAACCGCATCCGCCAGGAATCCCCGTCCGCCGACGCGCTGACGGGGGCCGATGCGTCGCCCACGGGCCCGCCATACCATTGATACGACAGTCCGCCTCCCGCCGCCTGCACATCGATCCACACGGCGTCGCCGATACCCGCCGTCCTGTCCTGCGGATGACCGTGGATCTCCGGCATCGTCTGGGGAAGGACGGTGATCGTGGCCGTGCGGCTCGTCGCCGAACCCAGGCTGTTCCACGCGTGCACCCAGAAGCTCGTCGTGCCCGGCGCCGAGGCGGAGAACCACATGACGGAGGAATCGCCATCCGCCGCCGGGCTCACCGGCGCCGACGGGTCGCCGGCCGCTCCGCCGTACCACTGGTGGGACAATCCTCCTCCCCCAGCCTGGACCATCACCCAGACGTCATCGCCGGCGTAGGCGATGGCGTCGGACGGCTCTCCGCCGATGTGCGGCGCCGACCGGGGGAGGATGGCGATCGACACGGTGCGGCTGGTCGCCGATCCGAGGCTGTTCCAGGCATGAACCCAGAAGCTCGTGGCGCCCGGGGCCGACGGGCTGAAGCTCATGGTCGCCAGATCGCCCTGCTCCGCCGGGCTGACCGGCGCCGACGGATCTCCCGCCATCCCGCCGTACCACTGGTGGGACAGACCCCCCCCCGTTGAGTGCACGCCGATCCAGCAGGGGTCGCCGACATAGGCCGTGAAGTCCTCGGTTTCGCCGTCGATGGCGGGCGCGGACTGGGGAAGAACCGTGACGGTCATCGTGCAACTGGTCGCGGACCCCAGGCCGTTCCACGCGCGAACCCAGAAACTCGTCGTACCCGGCATCGACACGTCGAACCGCATATACGAGTCATCCCCGCAGGCCGCCGGGCTGACCGGCGCCGACGGGTCCCGCGCGGCCCCGCCATACCACTGGTAGGACAGCGCACCGCCGGTCGCCTGCACGCCAATCCAGAGGACATCGCCGACGAAGGCCGTTCGATCGTAGGGTTCGCGTGCGATCTCCGGCGCGGCGAGGGGCAGGAGGGTCACCGTGGCCGTGCGGCTGGTCGCCGAACCGACATCGTTCCACACGTGGACCCAGAAGCTGGTCGTGCCCGCAAACGAAGCGTTGAAGAAGATGTCGGGGCCGATGCCCCCCTCCGCTGCGGCGACGGGCGCCGAGGCATCGCCCACGATCCCGCCGTACCACTGGTACGACAGCGCGCCGCCTGTCGCCCCGACGCCGATCTGGCAGCTCTCGCCGACATACGCGGCGACATCCGCGGGCTCGGTTGCGATGGCCGGTGCGGTCTGGCCCGTGCAGGTGACCGTGACGGTCCGGCCGGTCGCCGCGCCCATGACGTTCCACACGCGCACCCAGAAGCACGTCGTGCCGGGCGCGTCCGGCCAGAAGACCATCCAGCTATCCCTCTCCCCGCTCATCGCGCTCACCGGCGTCGAGGTGTCGCCAGCCGCGCCCCCGTACCACTGGAACGACAATCCGCCCCCTCTCGCTCCCACATGGGCACTGACGGCCTCGCCCACCGAGACGGTGCTGTCCTGCGGCTGCGCGGTGATGAGAGGCGTCGCCTGGGGAAGCAGCGTGATCGAGGTCGTGTCGCTGGTCACGGCGCCGGCGGCATTCCAGACGCGGACCCAGAAATCCGTGCCGGCCGAGAAGTCATCGACCGCCACCACGGAGATCTGGTTGCCCGTTTCGTAGTCCTCGTACTGCCGCAGGGCAGCCAGGGGATGGCCCGAATCGCCCGCCACTCCCTGGTACCACTCGAAGACCGGCGCGGGACCGGCCGCCTCGACTTCGAGGTCCGCCGAGTCTCCGGCATACACCGGATCGTTATAGGTCCACGGTTCGCACACCAAGGCCGGGGGCTGATCGACGAGGCGGATTTCGACGGCCGGCGGCGCCCGCCAGCCGGCGGTCGGGTTGCCGAAGCGCAGGAAGAAGACCTCCTCGCCCTCGACGGGGGCGTTGGCGAGCAGCGACACTCGAACCGTCCGGGCGGTCTCGCCCGAGGCGAAACTCAGCGCCCCGTTGGTCGCGATGTAGTCCGTCCCCGCCTCCGCCGTTCCGTTGGAGGTCGCGTACGACACGGCGACCGCGCCGGCGCCCGGTCCGATCCGCCGGACCAGGATCTGCAGCGCCGCGCCGCTCTCCGCCACGTTGGTGCTCTCCACGCCGCACACGAAACCCGGACCGAATTGGACGGCATCCAGCCAGCCCGCATCCGCGTACCCGTTCGCCGATTCGTCCTTCGCGTACCCCCAGAGCGCCGTGTGCACCCCGGAGACCACGGGGAAGGTCCTCGAATGCCAGCCGATGTCGCCGCTGAGGCAGGCGCGCTCCACGCCGTCGATGTAGAAGGACAGGAAGTCATAGTCCTCCTCGGAGGATACGCTCCAGTCGAAGCCCATCACGCCGGGACCCGTGACGACGGTCCGCACCCAGCTGCATCCGTCGTCGCCGATTTCGCCGCTCTGCCCGGCCAGGCCGTCGCCGCTGTGGCGGTTGGTCTGCGCACACCAGCCGGCATCGCCTCCCGTGGTCCACGTCATCGCGCCGTTCAGTGCTGTGGAGAGGCTCTGAGCCCGCACCACCCCCGCCGCGGCGAGAGCGGCCAGACCCGCGAGGCGGAGGAGTCTCCCGGACGCGAATGAAAACACCAGCCCATTTTGTTGCATGGAACACTCCTTGCCATCCGCCTTGATCACGGCCGGCCCCTGCCGGACGCGCAAAACCTCGGAACGTGCGGGTCTGTATATATGTTTCCCCTTTCCCATGCAAGGGGGGATTCTCGCGCCCGCTCCGCGCCCTGCCGCGCCCGCTTTCGGAATCACTGCCATCGGGGCGATCGCGGTTCGGCGTGAGGCGGCCCTGGGGGGGGGCGCCGCCGCCGACACCGGGCCTGGCGGGTGCGTGTGAGCGCATGGGTACAGGCCTGCGGGCTCGGCCTGAAAACACGGATTCCGCGCCGGTTTGTCAGCGACACGGGATGGCGAATCTGGTATATTGACAGGGACATGCGAATGGAAAGACGGAAAGGACGGACAGCCATGGAAGGGATGAAACGGAATCGCAGGGACAGCCGTGGGGGTTTCACGCTGGTAGAGATCCTGCTCGTGGTGATCATCATCGGCATCCTGGTCGGCGTCGCCCTGCCGCGGCTCGGCGGCCGCAAACGCGAGGCCGAGATCGCCGCCGCCAGAGCGGATATCCAGAACATCGGAACCGCGCTGAGTCTGTACGAGCTGGACATCGGCGAGTTCCCCAAGAGCCTCCAGGAGCTGGTCGCCAGTTCGGCCGGCGCGGACAAGTGGAAGGGGCCGTACCTCCAGAAGGGCATGCCCCGCGATCCGTGGAGTCGCGACTATGTCTACCTGAGTCCCGGTTCCCATAATCCGCGCGGCTACGATCTGATGTCGCTCGGGCCCGACGGCGTCGAGAGCGCGGACGACATCACCAACTGGACGTCGGGCGATCCCGCAACGGGCGGCATTCCGTAGGGCGGTTCGCGGGCGGCTTCGTGAAGGGCGGGGGCCCATGACGGCATGGCCAGGAGATCGACGGCGGTCGGCATTCACGCTCGTCGAGCTGCTGCTGGTCGTGGTGATCACGCTCATCACGACGGGCCTGGCGATACCCCTGTTCGCGAAGTCGTTCCATCAGAACCGACTGCGGTCCGCGGCGCGCGTGGTGATCGCTTCCCACCGCTATGCGCGCGCCATCTCGGTGCTGCGGCAGATGGACGTCGCGCTGCTGGTCGAACAGGAATACGGCCGCATCACCGTCGTTTCCCTCCGCCCCCCCGAGACGGAGTCCGAGAGCGGCTTGACGGCCGAGACCGGCACGTCCTTCACCCCCGGCGGCACGGAGGCCTACACCCCTTCCTGGGCCACGGCCAGCAGTTCGGAAGTGAACTCGAATCTGCCGCCCGACGTGATTCTGGAGCTCCGGCGCGAGCTGCCGGAGAAGGTGTTCATCGCCGAGGTCGAGATGGCGAACGATGAACAGCGTTTCGACCAGAGCTGGTGGGTCAACTACTATCCCAACGGGATGTGCGACGAGTACCGCGTGCGCCTCGAGGACGACCGCGGCCAGGGCATGACGGTGATCATCAATCCGCTCAGTGGCGAGGCGGCGGTGGAGGAGGAGTGAAGGCGCGGAGTACAGGTCCCGTGCGAGGGGCGGCGCCCTCCGGTCGCGCGTTCCCGGAGGCGGCCCGACGGGGCATGACGCTCGTCGAAGTGCTCCTCGCCCTTGCGATTCTCGGGGTCGGGCTGACGGTCCTCGTGTCCACCACCGCGCGGGGTCTCTCCATCGCCAAGCGCGCGCGGCACTTCGAGACCGCCCGGCACCTGATGTCCATCGTGGAACTGGAGAACCCCATCGTCACCGCCGACCGCGACGATCCGGCGGATCTGGTCGGACAGGTGGAGCAGGGATCCTTCGAGGCGCCGTTCGAGAACTACCGCTGGACGCGGGAGATCGAGTACTTCGGACCGGAGCAGGACCGGCTGTTCCAGGTCGCCACCCGGATCTGGTGGGGAGAGACCGGCGGGGAGTCTTTCGAGGAGTCGGTCACCCTGCTCCACTCGCCCAGCTCCACCACCGACACGGGCGTACGCGACAGCGGCTCGGGCGCGGGAACAGGGGGGGCCGGAGGCTCGGCGGCCGGCGGATCGGGGACGGGCCTCCGCTCCGGCATGCGGGCGCGGACACCGGGCTCCGGAAGGAACTCCGGGCGGGCCCGCAGCTCCGGCTTCGGGCCGAGTGACGGTTCCTCGCGGCGGAGCAGCCGCGACGGGGGCGGGTCGCGCGGCGGGGACTTGGGGGCTTCCGGACGGGGGCGGGGAAGCCGCGGGGTCGACCAGGGCTTCCAGCGCGAGTTCGATCGGACCTACGGGCGGGATTCCGGGCGCGCCCTGCCGCGCAGCGGCCAGCCCACGAGAAGCGGGTCGGCCTCGGGCGGGCGCACGAGCGGGAGAAGCCGTTGAAACGCGCGGGATTCACCCTGCTGGAACTGCTGGTGGCGCTGGTGCTGCTGGTCACGGCCTTCACCATCATCTGGGGCAGTTTCAGCTCGGCCACGCGCGCATGGAAGCGGGGCAGCGAGGTCGTCGCGGGTCTGCACAACGGCGATTTCGTCATGGAGCAGGTCGTGTCGGCCCTGCGCTCGGCGGCCTACTTCCGTTCCACCCGCATCAGCTACGGTTTCGTGTACGAGGACGACACGAAGGACTACCCCGCGGACCGCATTTCGTGGGTGACCTCCTCCTCCGCCCTCGTGCCGCCGGATTCACCCTGGGCCCGCGTGACCCACCGCATCACGCTGACCATCGAGGACCCGGGCGAGGGGCCGGATACCATGGCGGTCCGGGCGTATTCGCACGTGACGCCGGTGGAGGACGAGGATTCGGAGATCGAGCCCTGGTTCCCCGCCCCCCAGGTCCGCGGCCTCGACTGCCGGATCTGGGATGTCGAGAACGAGGAGTGGATCGACGAATGGACCGAGACCAACCGCATCCCCGTCCGCGTCGAGATCGCCCTTTACTTCGAGCCGGTCGCGGACGAGCGCGATCCGGTCATCCTCCGGCGCCTGGTCGAGATCCCGCTGGCCGCGCTCTCCACCTCGACCACCAGCCGGGCGGAGATCCGGACGCGGTGACGCCGCACCCGACTGGACGGGCCGAACAGAAATGCCGGAACGGAGGACGGAGTCATGCCCCTGTACGAATACCAGGCCTGCGATCGGGAGCGCGCGTGTCCCCACTGCGCGGAGGGGTTCGAGGTTCTGCAGCGCATGTCTGAAGAGCCCCTCCGCACCTGCCCCAAGTGCGGGATGCCTGTGAAGAAAGCGATGACCGCCGCCGCGGTCGGGTTGTCGCGAAGCGGACTCGATGACCGGGCGAAACGGGCGGGCTTTCACAAGCTCGCGCGCCTGGGAAAAGGGGAGTATGAGAAGGTGTATTGAGCGCGAACCGTCACCTCGGGATGGAGGAACGGCGCGCCACGGAGAACGGCGGACATTCTGAGGCACACGCCTCGGGCCGCGGGGGCATCGCTTCCGCATCGGAACGCAGTTCCGACCACGTTATCGGCGTGTTCTTCTCTTGCGACGCATGGGCCATGAAACCGCGATACCCTCTCTGCCCGTTGATCCTCAGCCTGCTTGCCATCGGCTGCGCGAACCCTTCCGGCTCGCACGTCGACCGTCTCTCTTCCACGGCCTCCGAGCCCGACACGCGCGCCAGGTTCTTCCCTCCCCCATTGGCCGACGATTGGACCCGGTGGATGGTCGGGGAATGGGAGGGCGCAGGCACGAGCGACGCCGGCAAAGGCCGAGGCGTGGCACGGTTTGAACTCGCACTGGGCGGACAGTTCCTGATCTGTCGCGGGGAGGCGGAGATCACCGGCCTCGATCCCGACTATCTGAAGAAGCACATGCACGCCAGCGACGCGGAGATCGAGCGGTTCAGGCGCGCCGGTTACCAGCAGTTGGAGATCTACACCGTCGACCCGAAGACCGGAGAGGTGATCGGGTTCCTGTTCGACAGCCTGCGCTGCGTGGCGACGGGGCGGGGAAGACGCGAGGGCTCCAGTGAGATCATGGACTGGGAATGGCGAACGGGACACAGAAGCACACGCATCACCGAGCGGGTGAGCGCCGACAGGATGCGGGTCACCGAGAGAACCCCCCACCCGGACGGCAGTGTCATGGAGGACAGGGGAGAGATGACACGCGTCAGGACACGGCCCATTGAGCGACCCCCGTGAACGGCGCCTGAGCTCACAGGCCCACGGGGGCGGATGCGGGCGGAAAGAGCTGAAACTCCCAGATCGTCGGAGCGAAGGTGGCCTCGAGGATGCTCAACCGCACGTGCCGGGCCGACACGGGATCGAAGGAGGCCTCGAACCTGCGCCCCGCCTTGCCGCCGGCCCACGCCGTCTTCCAGGCCTCGTCCGGCGCGAGCCGATAGTGCAGCTCGAACTTCGTGATCCGCGGCTCAAGTTCGCTCAAGGCCAGCCGCCCGATCCGTTCCACGCCCAACAGATCCACCTCCAGCGTGCAGGCCCGCGTTTCGTCGGATGTCGCCCACCGCGTTTCCATGTCGTCGTCCACCGCCTTGTCCGCCCCCCACTGGGTCCCGCCGCCATGCACGTTGGACGCGATGGCCGGCCGGTGCGCGGTCAGCGATCCCGAGGCCCAGCCCCGCTCGAACGGCGAGAGGTAGAGGCCGAACTCGGCGATGGCGGGGCACGCCGCCGCGGATTCGATCGCCAGCCGCACGCGCGTCGCGGTCACCCGCCCGAGCCGGTGCAGGTTCCGATGGCCGATGACGCGGCCGCGCGCGACCGTGCGCCACGGTCCGTCACCGCTCGCCGCCTCGATCCGGTAGGTCCGCACGCGCTCGCCCAGCGGGATGAACTCGCGCACATCGACCACGTTGAAGGTCCGCGGCGCCTCCCAGCGCGCTTCCAGCCAGGCGTTCGACCGCACCTCGTCGGGGAGCGCCCAGTAGGTCTCCACGTCTCCATCCGCCGCCGCCCCTGCCCGGAACCGCCCCGTCGGATCCGACCGTTCGTCCGACGCGAGCACGTTCGCGGCGGCGACCAGGTTCGTCGCGAAGACGGCGTCGAGGGTCGCGCGGAACTCGCGCAACCGCCGCACGTCCGGGTCGGCGATCCGGCCCCGGCGGTCCGGAGGCACATTGAGCAGCAGCGCGCTGTTGCGGCCGACGGACTTGAAGTAGATGTCGATGAGGTGTTCGATCGACTTCACCTTGCCGTCCTCCGCCGCGTGGTAGAACCAGCCGGGACGAATCGACACATCGCACTCCGCGGGATACCAGACCGCGTCCGGCGCGGTGGCGCCGTGCCGCCCGGCGCCGGGGGGCTGAACGCTCGACTCCCCGGGGCGCGCGACCCCCGACTCGTTGCCGACCCAGCGCACGTCCGGCCCGCAGATCGCGATCACCGCCTGCGGTTGCAGGCGACGGATGACGGAGTAGTACGCCGGCCAGTCGTAGACTTGCCTCTTCCCGTTCGGCCCTTCGCCGCATGCGCCGTCGAACCACACCTCGTCGATCGCGCCGTAGCTCGAGAGCAGCTCGGCCAGCTGGTTCGTGAAATGGGTGTTGTAGGCGTCGGTGCCGTACATCGGGGCGTGGCGGTCCCAGGGCGAGAGGTACAGGCCGGCCTTCAGGCCCTCGGCGCGGCAGGCATCGACGAACTCGCGGACGACATCGCCCTTCCCGCCCTTCCACGGGCTGCGCGCGACCGAGTGGTCGGTGAATCGCGAGGGCCACAGGCAGAAGCCGTCGTGGTGCTTGGCGGTCAGGATCAGCAGCCGGAATCCGGCCTCCCTCGCCGTGCTCGCCCACTGGCGGGCATCGAGGTCGGAGGGGGCGAAGACGGCCGGATCCTCCTTGCCGTCGCCCCATTCGCGATCGGTGAACGTATTGACGCCGAAGTGGAGGAACATCGTCAGTTCCATCCGCTGCCAGGCGAGCTGCGACGGCGACGGCACCGGCGGCAGCGGCGCGGGCGGCTCCGCGCCGGCGACGGCGGCGAGGACGAGAACGGTCCAACCGGGATGTCTCATGGAGGCGATGGTCCGACGGATGCCGGGCGGAATCAACCCAATAGCGCTTCCCCGAAACCGCGCCGCCTTTAGCTTTGAGTTTCGTCCGCCGAGTGCGTAGAAAGGGGGTCGGTCAGCCGAAGGAAAGGGAGCGATCATGCGGAAGACGACCAAGCGATTGTATGCCGAGCGGTTGAACCGTTACACGACCGCCATGCAGGGAGGCATGCCGGACCGCATTCCGATGCGGCCGTTCGTCGCGGAGTTCTGCGCGAAGTACGCCGGGATGACGTGCCAGGAGGTCGCCCACGACTACACGAAGGCCTACGAATCGGTCGTGCGGACGGCGGCGGACTTCGACTGGGACGCGATGGTGGTGAACATGGTCTGGGTCTGGACCGGCCTGACGCAGGCGATCGGACTGAAGTACTACGCCATCCCCGGCATCCACATCCCGAAGGACACCGGTTTTCAGTACCGCGAGCCGCCCGAGGACGGCGCCTTCATGCGCGCCGACGAATACGACGAGTTGATCGACGACCCCACGGCGTTTCTCTTCAACACCTGGCTGCCGCGCGTGTCGTGCTATCTCTCGCCGGTCGGCGAGCCCGTCACGCCCCTCCACAATCTCTCGTTCCTCAAGGGCGGAATGGCGATGATGCAGTACTTCAACTCCCTCGGCGGCCAGGTCGCGCGCCTGCGGGACGAGGCCGGCACGGTGTCGGCGATCGCCGGCATTCTCAAGGCCCCGATGGACATCCTCGCCGACAAGCTGCGCGGCTACATGGGCCTGCTGAGCGACCTGGAGACACAGCCGGAGAAGGTGCTCGCCGCCTGCGAGGCGCTGGCCCCGCACCTCTACGCCGTGGCCCTGGGCGGCTCCGACCCGACCGGCGCGGCGCCGATCGGCTTCTGGATGCATCGGAGCTGCGTGCCGATGGTGTCGCCGGACCACTTCCGAAACATCTTCTGGCCGACCCTCCGGCCGATCATCGAGGAACTGTGGCGCAACGGGCGGCAGACACTCTTCTACGCGGAGGGCAACTGGGACTTCCACCTCGACGACTTCGCTCAGCTGCCCGCGCACAGCATCGTCTACCACATGGACCGCGCCGACGTGGCGACGGCCGCCCGGAAACTCGGCGGACGGTTCTGCCTCTCCGGCGGCATTCCGAACGCCCTGCTCTCGATGGGCACCGAGCGGGAGGTGCGCGACCGGTGCCGGTACGTCATCGAGACCGCGGCGCGCGAAGGCGGCTACATCATGGATGCGAGCGCGATCGTGCAGAACGACGCGAAGACCGAGAACATGGTCGCCATGACCGAGACCACGCTGGAGCTCGGCGGCTACTCGCGCGGACATTCGGCGCCCTGGACACCGCGCACCCCGCCCTCGCCGGCGGTGGACGAGGTCCCCTGGAGGAAAACGCGCACGGCGCCCGGGACGGTGAGGCCGTGGGACAGGGCGAAGGACGACTGGCCGGCGCCCACGGGCGACGCGGATCTCGTCGCGAACATCTGGAACGGCGTCGAAGGCCTCGCCTACATGTACGTCTGGCAGGTATTGGAGTCGTTCTGAGGAGCGGAGCCCCCGGAGCCGCGGGGGCGCAACGTCGCCGCCGGGATGGACCGCGTTGATCCGGGCTTCATGGTCGCGCCTCCGGGTGTCGCGGGTCGGTCCACAGCCGCATCGCGGCCACGCCGCCCTGCCGCAGTGAGACCCCTGCAGGGCGGGGAAGACCCGATCGCCGCTGATCTCTCCTGCCCCCTGTTCCATCCGGATCGGCCTGCGGCTCGCCGCCTCAGGGCCGAGCGGCCGACGCCGGCCTGGACGCCGCGCCCTCGGCCGGCCTGATCGTCAGCTTTGGAACGGGATCGTCCCGCCCGGTGAAGTCGTTGGCGACCCTCTGCACCAGCTCGGTCGACGGCATCTCGCCCTGCATGACCAGGAAGCGGCAGCGCAGGACCAGCGTGCCGCCCCGAGGGACGGTGGCCTTGAAGAAGCCTCCGAAGCGGCCGTAGTCGCGGTAGGCGGATATGACCGTCCCCGTCGGATTTGCGGGATGGTTGATCCACACCACGCTGTAGCGCCGCCCCTCCAGCGTGTAGCTTTCGCCGACCCACGGATAGTCGCGATCCTTGCGGGGATTGGCGCTCTCCCGCGGAAAAACGTAGACGGTCTTCGTCCGGTCGATCGCCTCCGCCGGCCGGTACTGCAGGCCGGAGTGCTCGGGATCGCCGCCGAACTCCGTCTCGCCGCCGACCGCCTTCAGGCGGCTGGCGAGGTCGATCAGGGCATAGGCGGGGACGGGCGCGGGACGGAACTCGAAGGTCCGCTCCTCCTCGACGATCGGACGGCCCATGTCCCCCGTCCATGTCACCAGCGACGTGAAGGCCGCGTGCTTCTCGTCCGCCTCCATCCGGCTGAACTTCCGGTGCACCTGCTCGCCTCCGGACATGTGCCACCGGTCGAAGCTCCTGTCGGCGACCTTCAGCGCGCGCCAGCCGAGGAAGATCCCCCGGTGGTGGGTGAACGACCCCCCCGCCCCTTTCGTGATCGGCGCCTGTCCCTCCGGGTCGAAGACATGCAGGTAGGGCTTGTAGTTCTCCATCCTCCTCTCCGGGGTGGAGCAATCCGCCGCGTGCATGTAGCGCGCCAGGATGCGCCCGTTGTGCACAACGTCCAGGTGGCCGGCGGGATCATCCCTGAGCATGAAGGCCGCCGGGACCGGCGCGTCGGACGCCCCCGCCCCCCAGGCCGCCGCGACCGCCGCCACGCCGCTGAGCAGAACCCACGGTTTCATCTTCCCGCCCTCTCCGTTCTCCGTCACGACCGCCGGTATCATAGCCGATCGACGCAGGAGCACAAATCCGACGTGTTCTCTTTTGCCCTGCCGCCGGCCTGCGCTTTCGACATCCCCGGACCGGCGAGCCCCTCGCCTTCGACCTTCCGCTGCCCGCCGACATGGCCGGCCTTCTCCGTGCGTGCAATCCGGCGTCGGATGAGCGATAGTGCACGCCGGCAACCCGACCGGAAGGAGATCAGAACATGCAGATCGCGCGTCCGATGGCCAGGTCCGCCCTCCTGGCCGCCGTCTGTGCCTCCGTGCTCGCCGCCCAGGAACCCCGCCCGAGGCCGGAGGGGCGACCGGAAGGCCGGCGCGGCGGCCCGCCCGCCTTGGGCACCGACTTCTTCAAGAGCAGCCCCGCCGCCAAGGATGACTTCGAGAAGAAGATGCTCGGCATCCTTGACGACCTCTATCGGAATCAGCGCCAGGGCATGATGAACGTCCCGCCCGACGACGGCCGCATACTCCGGCTGCTGGTGGAGTTCTGCGGCGCCAGGCACGTGGTCGAGATCGGAACGTCCAACGGGTACTCCGGCCTCTGGATCTGCCTCGCCCTGCATCGCACGAACGGGAAGCTGACCACGTTCGACATCGACGAAGGGCGCTTCGCCCTGGCCAGGGAGAACTTCAAGCGCGCCGGGGTCTCCGAGCGGGTCACCCAGATCCTCGGCGACGCCCACAAGGAAGTGGCGAAGGTGGAGGGGCCAATCGATGTGCTGTTCCTGGATGCGGACAAGAGCGGCTATCTGGACTACCTGAACCAGCTCCTGCCCAAGGTGCGGCCGGGCGGCCTGATCGTCGCGCACAACATCACCCCGCAGCAGGCCGATCCCCGGTACGTCCAGGCGATCACGGAAAACCCCGAGCTTGAGTCGTTGCTGCTCAGTCCTCAACGCAGCAGCATCAGTGTGACCCTGAAGAAACGATGAACGGGAGGAGGTGCGTGTTGAGCAGGATCGGACAGGCGATGGCGGTGGCGCTTGCCGCGCTGGTCGCGGCGGGATGCTCGGTGCAATTCAGCGTCGGAACGAAGAAGGACCTGGCGACGGGTCTGTCGGCCTCGTGGAAGGGGTTGAGCCTGGAGGCGGCGCAGCTGGTCGTCGACGGCCAGGCGCTTTCCAGCAACGAGGTGGAACTCGGCAAGAAGGCGGTGATCCGGCTCTCCGGGGTGGGCGGTTTCAAGGCCAGGGGCGACAAGGTCTTCCCCGGGGCCTCGATGCTGGTCACCGACGCCGCCGGCGGGACGGTGCTCGACGTGAAGGACCTCTTCGAGACCAAGGCGCAGGAGGGCGTGAGCGTCGGGGATGCCGAGGTCATCACGCTCTCGCTCAATACCGGCGATCCGATGACGAAGGGCGCGGTCTATCACTGGGTCGCCCGCGTCTGGGACAAGAACGGCAAGGGCGAGATCAACGCCAAGATCGACGTGAAGATCAAGTGAGCGGAGGCTCACCCGCATCCGCGGCTCGGTCGGAGACCTCGCCCTGTCCGCGATGAGCTGACCCAAAACAGGCGGGGCGAGCGCGGGAAGCTGCGCAGAAGCGTGCGGGACGTCGCAAGACGGGCCAGAGAGCGTCGCTCGTCAGGGCGCTACCGCGTGGCGTCCACGACGCCGCGGAAGTAGCCGATGGACTCGGCGATGCCGGTGAGCGGATTGTCCATGTCCTTCTCGTACTCCAGGCTGCACATGCCTCCGTACTTGACCTTGCGGAGCGCGCGCACGAAGGCCGGGATGTCGATGACGCCGCGCGGCATCTCGATGCCGCGGCCGCTCTTGTCCGGCGCGGTGACGTTCTTGATGTGGATGTCGTGCACGCGGTCGGCGTACTTCTCCATGTCGGCCACCGGATCGGCGGCGCCGCGGAGGTCGTGGCCGATGTCCAGGCACATCCCGACCCGCGGGTCGAGATCCTTGATGTAGCCCATGATCGCGGCGGCCGTCGCATAGGGCAGATTGTCGGGGCCGTGATTGTGGATCGCGTACTTCATGTCGTACGCCTTCACCCGTGCCTCCACGACCTTGAGCAACTCCGGCGACTCGACCTTCTTGCCCTCCACCGTTTTCAGCGGCACCCCGACGACGATCTTCACCCCCACCCGTTTGGCGTAGGCGAAGGCCTCGTCGACCGCCTGTTCGCTGTCCATGTAGATCGGCCCCACGCCGTACCCGGTCACGCCGAAGCCCTTGCACTTCGCGTGAAACGCGGCGATCTCCTCGTCGGTGCTCTTCAGCGGCAGGTGAAAGTCCTTGATGCAGAGGTAATGGACATCGACCTTCTTCAGCATCTCCAGCGCCTGGTCGAGCTTGAACTTGTTGAAGGTGTACCCGGCGACGGCGAGCCGGAACGGGTCCTGCGGATGGTCGGCGGAGGCCGGGGCCTGCTGCGCGCGGGCGCGGCCGGCCATCATGGAAGGCGCCCCCACGGCCACGGCCAGTCCCGCTCCCGCCTGTCTGAAGAACGTGCGACGTGTTGTCATGGACGATCCCTGCCTTAAGATGCCTCGCGGCGAATGAGATTCCCTGCGCACGGCTCCGGGTCACCCCGCGCCCGCGGAAACCCGGCCATTCACCCCGGCAGGCACACCCTATGCGACCCTCCGCCGGGCCGTCAAAGAGATTGTGTCGCCGCCCCGGCTCGAGGGAGCATCCGCGGAAAGGCCCGGAGAGAATCCGCCATGCAACCCGCATGCCATCGGGATCGCTTTCGACGTGCTGTCACATGCCGTAAATCTTCGCCAACTGCTCCTCGGTCGGCATGGACTCGTAGTACTCGCCCCTCGGACCGATGTACTGGCCGCCCTCGGTCTGCCGCAGCATGACCGGCGTCTTGGACCCGTTGGAATTGGTGACCCAGACCGTGGTCATGAACTGCTGCTGCTGGAGGTAGTTCATCTGGTTCTGCTGCTCCCGCTGACGCCCGTAGATGTTGCCGACGGCGCCCCCCAGGAGGGCCCCCGCCGCGGCGCCGAGCCCGCGGTCCCGGTCGTTGGACCCCCCCCATTGGTTGGCGAGGATGGTCCCCAGACCGGCGCCGATGCCCGCCCCGATGGCCGTCGAACGGTCCGACTCCGTGGTCACGCATCCGGCCTGCAGCAACATGGCCCCGGCCAGGGCCAGCCCACCCACCGTCTTCCATGCCGTCTTCATGATCGCGCTCCTTCTCGAGGCCGCCGACGAGCGGCGGCCGCGAACATAGTATCACATCCTGTTGAATCCGACGCGCGGGTCCGCCGTTTATTCAGCATCAAAAGCATTGACCGTCAACGCCGGAAGCTCTATCAGAGGGAAGCGGCGGCGCGCGCGGAATCGATCAGAGGTGAGGGCCTTCAATGGCGGATGTAACAGCCATGGGTAGAAGGAGCTGCTCATGACGTCCGTTATGTGCGAGCCGCTCACCGTCACGATCTTCGGCGCCACGGGCGACCTCGCCCGCCGGAAGCTCATGCCGGCCCTGTTCTCGCTGTTCAGGCAGGCGCTGCTGCCGGAGCCGTTCGCCGTCGTCGGGTTTGCGCGGCGCGATTATGACGACGAGCGCTACCGCGCATGGATGAGCGAGTCGGTCGGGCGTTTCTCCCGCGAGCCGCCCGACGAGGCCGCGCTGGCGGCCTTCATGGCGCGCGTTTTCTACCACCGGGCGGACATCGAATCGGACCCGGCGGCCTTCTCCTCCTATGCCGCGCGGCGGGCCGCGGCCCCTCACCTCCCCCCGAACCACCTGTTCTACCTTTCGGTCAAGCCCGACCAGTTCGCGCCGGTCATCCGCGGGCTCCATGCGGCGGGCCTGATCCGCCCGCCGCGCGATCCCGTGTGGTCGCGGGTGGTGATCGAGAAACCCTTCGGCCGCGATCTGGAGAGCGCCCGCGAGCTGAACGCCGAATGCCTGAGATACCTCGACGAATCGCAGATCTACCGCATCGACCATTATGTGGGGAAGGAGACGGTCCAGAACGTGCTGTCCTTCCGCTTCGCCAACACCATCTTCGAGCCGGTGTTCAACCACCGGTACGTGGACCACATCCAGATCACGGCGGCGGAGAGCGTCGGCATGGAGCAGGAACGGGGCGCCTTCTACGACGAGACCGGCGCGCTGCGGGACATGGTGCAGAACCATCTCCTGCAGCTCCTGTGTCTGGTGGCCATGGAGCCGCCGGCGCGCATGACCGCCGATTCGATCCGCAACGAGAAGGTGAAGGTCCTGCAGTCCATCGAACCGGTGTCGCCGGGCTGCGCGGCCGTGATCGCGGTGCGCGGCCAGTATGCGGCGGGACTGGTGGACGGCGCGCGGGTGCCGGGCTACCGCGAGGAGGAGCGCGTGCGGCCCGATTCCGACACGGCCACCTTCGTGGCCCTGCGGCTCAACATCCGGAACTGGCGCTGGATCGGCGTGCCGGTCTACCTGCGGACGGGCAAGAGGATGGCCCGGCGGATGACCGAGGTGATGATCCAGTTCAAGACTCCTCCCCTGCAGTTCTTCCAGACGGTGGAGTGCGTGGGCGACGTGTGCGACCTCAGCCGCGCGAAGCCCAACCGCCTCATCTTCCGCATCCAGCCCGAGGAGGGGATCTCCCTGCGCTTCTCGGCCAAGCGACCGGTGATGCAGATGCAGGTGGAGGACGTGGACATGGACTTCTCCTACCAGGAGAAATGGCCGCGGAAGCTGCCCGAGGCGTACGAGCGCCTCCTGCTCGACGCCTGCCGCGGCGACTCCACCCTTTTCACGCGTTCCGACGAGGTCGAAGCGGCCTGGCAGGTGGTCCATCCCGTGCTCCGCGCATGGGAACAGCACGGCGGGGACACACCGGTCTACTCGTATGCGGCAGGCAGTTGGGGACCCTCGGAGGCGGAGGCGGTCTTCGCCAATTACGAAACAGAGTGGCACAACCCGAAGTCATGAGCCGCGGCCGCGCCCGCGGCCGCGGCGGGAGGAGATACACGTGAACACGATCCAAGTGAGGCATCACCCGCCCCCCCCCGATCTGAAGCACCTCGGGGTGTACGCCTGGCCGGCATGGAACAAGGAGGCCTCCACCTTCCCGTGGCACTACGACGTGAAGGAGACCTGCTATTTCCTCGCGGGCGATGTGATCGTCACTCCCGACGGGGGCGAGCCGGTCCACATCACCCGCGGCGACCTGGTGGTCTTCCCGGCCGGCATGTCCTGCACGTGGGAGATCCGTCAGCCCGTGCAGAAGCACTACAAGCTCGGGTGAGGGGGCCCTCGCGGTCCGCCGCGCGGCGCTTCGCCCCCTCTCGGATCTCACGGCGGCGAGGCCGCGCCCAGCGTCGCGCGAGGAGGGGCGGAGACGTCGAATCCCTGCCGGGACGGCGGGCGGGTTTACGCGCGGCAGAGGGGGTGAAGGCAGACGAGTGCGGGGGAGGACAGGCGGACATGAAGCGGATGCTGCTCGGCGTCGTGTTTGGGCTACTGCCGGCCGCGGGCCTTGCGACCGGAGCCGATCCCGGCCTGATCGCCCATGGCGGATTCGAGGAGGCGGACGGCGCCCGCCCACGCGGATGGCACGGCCTCTGGACCCGCACGGCCCATGCCGGCACGCTGACCTTCGACACGCAGGAACGGCACGAAGGCCGCCAGTCCGCGCGCATCGAGCATCGGGGCGCCGAGGATTGGAGCCTCACGCCCGAAGGCCGGCTCGCCGTGGAGGCGGGCGAGATCCTCGAGCTGAGCGCATGGGTGCGCGTGCGGGGCGAAGGCCGCACCACGCTGGGCTTCATCACCTACGCCGCGGCCGACCGCGTCGTCGACTGGTCCGCCGGCGGCCGGACCCAGGAAGGCCGCGCGGACTGGATCCATCTTCGCTCCCGCCTCATGGTTCCCGTCGGGGTCGTTTCGGTTCAACCGCGCGTGATCGGCGACGGCCCCGCGACGGTGTGGGTGGACGACTTCCGCGTGGTCCGACAGGGTCGGCTCCGCGACCTTCAGTCGCCCGACCTGCCAGCCGCCGTGTCCGCCACCAACGCGGCGCTGATCGTGGAGTTCCGCACCGCCGATGGGACCCTCGCGGTGACCGACCGCCGGACCGGCCGTCGGTGGGAACAGGCGCCGGTGGCCCGGCAGGGCCTGGTCGTGGAAGCGAAGACGTCGGAGGCCGGCATCGATGCGACGTGGCTCTCGGTCGATCGCGATCTCCGGGTGGCGCTGAGCCTGCGCCTCGCGGACCGGGCGCCGGAGCTGACCGTCTCGCTGACGGGGGACGGGGCGCTGGCCAGCCCGATCGTCTACCCGGAGCCGTTCGTCACGGGGCCGGGCACATGGCTCGTGGTGCCGATGAACGAGGGCATCTCGTATCCCGTCGACGATCCGCAGATCTCCCCGATGCGCCTGGTCGCCTACGGAGGCCACGGGATCTGCATGGCGTTCTGGGGTGTCACCGACGGCGCCGCCGGCCAGATGGCCATCATCGAGACCCCGGACGACGCGTCGATCCGCATCGGCCGCCATGACGATCGGCTGTTCGTCGTCCCCGAGTGGGACCCGCAGAAGGGGCGCTTCGGCTACGAGCGGCGGCTTCGCTACGTCTTTTTCGACGAAGGCGGCCATGTCGCGATGGCCAAGCGCTACCGCGCCCACGCGCAGGCACAGGGCCGCCTGGTCACGCTCGCGCAGAAGCGCCGGGCGAATCCGCGGGTCGATCTGCTCGTGGGAGCGGCGAACGTATGGAACATGGGCGGCGGGGACCCCGTGGCGCTCGTCGAGGAACTCCGCGAGGCCGGCATCCGCCGCATCCTCTGGAGCGCAGGCGGACCATCGAACAAGGTGGAGGAACTCAATGCCATCGAGGGCGTGCTCACCAGCCGCTACGACATCTACCAGGACCTGATGGACCCCCAGGTGGTGAAGGACAAACTGCGCGGCTCACACGGCGACTGGACACAGGGCGGCTGGCCCGACGACCTCATGCGCAATGCGCGGGGCGACTGGGTGCGCGGATGGGAGGTGACCGGCCGGGACGGCCAGCGGTATCCCTGCGGGGTGCTGTGCGACAGCCGGGCGGTGGAGTACGCGCGGAGGCGCGTGCCGGCCGACCTGAAGAACCGCCCGCTCCGGTGCCGGTTCATCGACACGACCACCGCCTCGCCCTGGCGCGAGTGCTACGACGCGCGCCATCCGATGACGCGCTCCGACAGCCGCGAGTGGAAGATGCGGCTGCTCGAGTTCATGTCGAAGGACATGGGACTGGTCACCGGCAGCGAGACGGGGCACGACGCGGCGGTGCCGTACGTGCACTACTTCGAGGGCATGCTGAGCCTCGGGCCGTACCGCGTGCCCGACGCGGGGCGGAACATGCTCCAAGTCGTCGATCCGCCCCCGGAACGCGTCGCGCGCTATCAGCTCGGGCATCGTTTCCGGCTGCCGCTGTGGGAGCTGGTCTACCATGACTGCGTGGTCGCGCAGTGGTACTGGGGCGATTACAACAACAAGCTCCCGGCGCTGTGGGACAAGCGCGACCTCTTCAACGTCCTCTACGCCACGCCGCCGATGTTCATGTTCAACCGCGAGATCTGGGAGCGGAACCGCGACCGCTTCGCCCGGAGCTATCGCGCCATCGAGCCCGCCGCCCGCGGGGCCGGCTATGCGGAGATGACCGAACACCGATTCCTCACCCCCGACCGCGATGTGCAAGAGACGGCGTTCGCCAACGGGATGGTCATTACCGTGAACTTCGGCGACCGCCCCTACCGCGGGCCGAACGGCACTGAGTTGGCGGCCGGCGCCTTCCGAATCCGGGAGCCATAGCGTCGGTCACGGTCCATGCGCACCGTTCCGCCGACCCCCATGGACACGGCCGGCGGGAACGGGGTTGGGGTGGGTGCCATGGCGGCCCGTAGCGTGCACAAAAAGGCAAGAAGATCCGCCCTGCAATACGTGTATGTCTTCGGGGGCGGAATCGGCATCGGGGTCGCTTCCGACGCGTCGTGGGTGGGGCGAGGTCTCTGACCGAGCCGCGGCAATGGTCGAGGGTTGGACGGATCTCTCTGCCGCCTCCATTGTCTCCTGTTCAGATGGAATTGGGCTGCGGCTCGCCGCCCTGAGGGCTTGCGGGCGGCGCCAGCGGTTCACCCGCCGTCGATCATCGTGTCCATGTCAGGATCGACGAACGCGCTGTCGTGCAGGATGGTGCCGCGCACGCGCAGCTTCTCCCGCCGGTACAGGTGCGGGAAGTGCTCGCGCAGGTAGGCCTCGACGGTCTGGATCGTCGGACCATACCCGTCCTTGTAGATCTCGTACTCCAGCGCCTTGGCGAGATCCGACGTCTCGGACCATCGGGTGTCGGGAGCGGGCTCGAGGAGCCGGCGCAGGATCGCCTGGATCTCCGGAGAAGTGTCCGGCGGCAGCAGGTCCCACGGCACGGCCAGGGTGTCGAAAGGCGTCACGCGCGGATCGGCCTCCGCCGGACGCACGGGGCGCCCGGCCAGCATCTCGAAGAGCACCGCGCCCAGCGCGTACTGGTCGGCCCGGAAATCCACCGGTTTCCGCGCCGCCTGCTCGGGCGCCATGTAGCGCGCCTTCCCCGTGAGCCAACCGTCGCCGATGATCTGCAGACTCAGCGCCTTGGCGACGCCGAAGTCGGTGAGCTTCGAGAGCCCCTCCGTGGTGATGAGCACGTTGTTCGGACACACGTCGCGATGGACGATCTCCATCCGGCGGCCGAGCCGGTCGCGGAAGCCGTGTGCATAGGCCAGGCCGCGCGCGATGCGGCTGGCGATGTGGATGGTCAGCGGCACCGGGATGCGGCGGCCGGTCTTGACGTGGTGCGACATGAAATCGCGCAGCGGGAGGCCGTCGACGAATTCCATGACGATGTAGTAGGTGCCCTCGGCCAGCCGGCCGAGGTGCAGGATCTGCACGATGTTCTCGTGGACCAGGTCGGAGACGAGTTTCGCCTCGGCGATGAAGAGCTCCATGAACCGATCGTTGCCGCCCCACTTGGGAAGCAGCGTCTTCACCGCCACCTTCTTCTGGAATCCCACCGGGCCGATCAGGTGGCCTTCGTAGACCACGCTCATCCCGCCCTGCGCCACCTTGCGGTTGAGCACGATGTGCAGTTGATCGCGAATCTCTTTCGGTTGCTCGTCCATTTCACCGCATCATACCGCCCCCGCCCTCCGCTTTCAGCAGCTTTCTTCGCAGGGCATGCACCCGCGCGAGAGGAATCCCCCCGGGCCGGCCACGGCGCTCACAGGCCGGTCGCGGATGAAGGCCATGCCGCGGCGTCACGCGCGGCACGGGGACCAGAGTGCCTCCTCGGGCGGATTCAGAGGTCGCGACGCTCGAGCGAACCGACATCGTGACTGCCGATGCTGAGAACCGCGCGCTCCGCGTGCGGTCGCCCCTGGGCGCGAAGCAACGGGCGGTCATCGTGAAATCCGAAGACATCCGCATAACGCACGTGGCTGCTCTTCACCCTCGTCTCCGGCAGGAGCGAGTGATGCAATCGTTGTCCCCACTGGCGATCCCCCACCGCATCCAGCCCCCCGTATCTCTGCAGTTCCCGCAGCAGAGCGTCTTGGACCAGAAAGTGATTGCCGTGATCTGCGCTCAGAATCCGATTGCACGTGATCATGCCGCTGCCCACGCAGTTGAGCGACCCGTTCACGTCCAGCATCAGAAGAACGTCCTCGAAGCTCATCGCGTAACGCACCGACAACGGGAATACGGGCGCTTCCGATGGCCTGCGGTCACGAGGCTCGTCGACGAATCCCTGGCGTACATTCTCGCTGTGGAGCAAGGCATTCAGGGCAAAGATGAAGCTGAAGGCCTGTTCCGCAACGTGCGGGAGGTACCGAGCCTCGGCTTGGCGCTTCTTCGCGGCGTAGTCCCTCTCGCCAGGTCCCGGGTCCGGTCGGCAAAACACGTTAAAAGCATCAAGGAAGGTGAACACGGCGTAGGCGCCGTCGCCGGTCTGCACCGTGACACGTGGTTCCTCCCGCGAGAGGATCCCCGCGTCCCGCAGCAGATCCACCGCCCGTTTGACGCAAGCATACAGGCAGAGGGTCATGAACAACTGTTGCTGCGGCCTCCGACGGCTGTACTCCTGAATGTCCGTGCCGACAATGATCGAGCGGACGCAGGGCAGAATACCCAGTCCCTGCCGGTCCTTGATGTCTTCCTCCGTGGTGCCACGGGGGATACGACTGCACGCCCGCCATACACCCGTGGCATGCCTGCTCAGGCTTTCTCGGAACCTGATCTCGTGGCCCCGTGCATAGGCCTCCATCACCGGCGTCTGCCAATCCACAACTCTCTTCCGCAACTCGTCACTCGTGACCGTAGCGGGGAGTGAGGCGCTGGTCACGCTGGATCGATCGTGAGGCCTTGGCGAAACAGAATCCGAAGCGCTCATGACGGCTGCTTCCTTTGTTCCGCAGCAGATGAGTCTCTCGTCTTTTCGCGCGCGGCGATATCGCGAAGAAGGCCGTATGTGTCGGTGACAATCGCCCGGATCTGGCGGAAATGCGGCGGATCCGCATCATTGCCCAAGCGCTTCTTGTTTGGATTCGTGGCGTCCAGTTCCCCGGCCAGACTGCTTTCATTGGGGATCGGGAGATCCATGACGCGGCGAACCATGCCGTAGAGGACCGGTGAGATCTTCAGGTAGTGTTGTATCTGATTCCGGTCAAACGGGAACACAAGGTTGTCCGTTTGGCCTTCCACGCAGTAGGAATCCGCGATCACATCCGCATATGGGATCGGGGAAGCCGTCGAGCCGGGCACGCGAGATTTCTCAGATCGTTGTGTCTTGAACTGCTCATACAGACGTTTCGAAACGGGACCGCTGCATCGGGTGATCAGACGGCTCATCTCATGATCCTCCGAGAGGATCTCCTTCATGATCTCCGCTCCCAGATCCGCATTCCCCCCGCGGAGAATTCCGAGATACCATGCGCCCCCAACGCATGGGCCATATTCCCTCGTCTTCCTATCAATCCTCGTCCAGAAGTCACCATGTTCGCCTTTCGGTAGCGGGAAGAGGCGAATGGAATGACGGACGTCGTAGCGGGGCAGAAGGTCCTGAACCGTTGTGAGCCATTCGCGGCTGAAGAGAGTAATCTGCGGCGGCCAGTCCGCGAAAATGCTCTTGTCCGGATCGCTCGCGCCGATCATGCGCTCGGGGCGGATCACGCCGATGTCGCGATGGCCATGCCCCGTTCCGATGGCCAGATGCCGCCGTTGGGTGGGCGAGAGCAGGGAATAGAAGAGCAGCATGACGCGGGCCATCCACAAGTCGGACTTCCCCCTTTTTCGAGTATTCAGCTTCAGTAGGACAGAATCGTTGTCCACCTCCTCGAAGACCTCGCCGAAGGGTGCCTCCGCCAGAAGGAGTTCCAGAAGAAACGACACGATGGATTCCTGAGTCGTGGTCGCGAGACCAAAGAGATCGATCCGAGGAAACAAAGTAATCCACGGATCATGGGAAGCACCCGCTTGAGAGACAAGTTGACCGAGTCGCGTCTCGACCCATGCCCCGCTCCAGAACTTGTGCCAATGATCAACTCGGAAGCGGGCCATCTGTTCCCACGTGAAGCCCAAATGCAAGGGCGGAGCCTCATCTTCACTCCAGATGGCTTTCCACATGGCCGCAATACCGTCGTGCGATTCCTCTGACGTCAGAACGTCTTTGATCAGAACCTTGAAAACAAGCGGGGCGAGATGCACATTGCCGATTCTCGCCATGATCTCAGGCGGTTCCGGCGACCGAAGTATGTCGAGATCAACAACATGTTCATTTGTCTGAGTGTTCTTTTCATTCCTCCGGTCGATCCCCAGAATCCGACTGAAGATGTACCGCATATGCTGGGCGGATAGCCTGGAGACGGCAAAAACGCCCCAGTTGTGCCGCATGGGGATGGCCAGGTTAAGCCGTTTGGCACTGGAGTTATCGGTCTTGGCAGTCCACCGCGCAGATGTGGTGAGCGACTGCGTGACGTAGTAAGTCTTGAGCTTGTCGAAGAACGTCGCCAGCGGTTCGTTCTTCATGTCTCTCGCGACACCATCCGGGAGAATTGTCAGGACTTCTTCTTTACTCAATTCATGAAGTACGTTCGTCTCGCGGTTGTGTTGGCCTTCTTCGGCCCCTTCCGACAGCAGGCTTGGAAGCCAGATTCCATCGATGGCCACAATGTGACAGGCATTGCGTGTTGCGCTGGAAAGGCTGTTGAACGCGGAGTTGATCCCCGACCATTCGCCGGGGCCCAGCAACTGAACCTCGATGGCGTCCATCGAGGCCTCCAGGCTTCGCTTGGTCGCCAGGACTTCACGATGCAACGGCGTTCGCATCTCATCGTAACTCAGGTCCAGTTTGAGAGTACACCGCGAGGGCTCGCCGGCGAATAGGCCCGTATAACCTCGGAAACTGTCCACAGCCAGGAGTTCGTCGGAGAAGTCGTCCGCCCCATGGTTGAAGATCAACTCCCTCGGACGTTTCACTGCGATGATACGGCCGGCAGCACGAACGAGCTCAACCGCCTGCGTCTCCGCGCCATGGAAGGCGATGCGCCGGAGGCGGATGATATTCTGCGCAATGCTCACCCACCGCGACCTGAAGGAGCCCGCCGGCTCGTTGGCCTCCACCGTGTCGTCGATCAGCATCAATTCGATGCCCCGGCAGCCGCACAGCGAGGCAATACCGGACAGGAAGACCTCATGGTTGCTGACCAGCGGCCAGCGAGCGGGCAGGCGGCTGACACGGTCGATGACGACACGGTCCACCTGCCTGCAATGGCTATGGGGACAGACACTCCCGGGTGATGTCGCCGCCCGGCCATCCAGAATGTGCATAATCCGGTCCAGCGCTTCCTCGGCCGTGCGCCACGTGAAGTCGGGTACGTAGACGAGGAGATGAGGACCTCCATCGGGACACGGCCTTTCCTTCCCGAGGCGCTTGCGGACCTCATCACGATGGTGAAGTGCTATTTCGTACAGTCGGTCGCGTCCACTCAACGCAACATTCTGCATGTCAACGCGATTCGCCCCGATCTCATTCCACACTGACCCTACCTTCGCACCAGAGGGCAGGATCGCCCGCCTGAGACAGGGATGTCTCCAGATGGTGTGGAGGATACCCGTGATATCGGCAGAGAAGAGTACGCAGAGGACACTTCGTGGAGTCCGCAGTACCAGGTCTTCTGCCTCTTGGTCGGTCTTCCTTGACGAGCAACTGGCTCCGATCTCTCCCAGAAGATAATGAAGGCTCAATGCGGTGGAACCGCAACGGTTCTGTGTCACGAGCAACGTGCAGCCCCCGCCCGCAAGTGACCCCTCTCTGGTGAATTGGTCAAGACCCTGTATCTTGAACTGGACGCTGTCCTGATCGTTGTTCGTCTGGAGAGTACCGGCTCTGAGTTCGCACGGGGAGGCTGGCGCAGCCAGCACTTCATGCGACAGGGGAGGCATGACGGTCATGCCCGGCTGGCGGGGCAGGAAATGTTCGCTAGGATCCACCTGAACCACGGACACATCCTGTTCCGAGATGGAGATGCGCTGGTGACTCGCCACAAGTTGATAGGGATGTCCCTTGGATGTTGAGATGTCTTTCGAGCCTAGGATGACAAAGGGGGTTTCCTCGTCAAGCGACTTCTGAAACCGGGTCTTTATCAGTTGGATGGTGCGTGTCCTGATGCCATGAGCCTCTTCACGGAATCCCAGGCGGATCTGCACATCGGGAGGGAACGCCACGCTGATGGCATCGGGGATCTCATTGCTCTCCATCACGAAGATGAACACGCCTTTCGGAAGGCCCGATCCATTCGCCTTCTGCTCGAAAAAAGTCTGGAAGCGGAGATGTTCCTCGATCGCCTCCGGACGCAGCGAATCGCACACGACAACGAGTTCGGGGAGGGAGACTCTCTTCTCGCCCGGGAGCGACTCGATCTTCTCAAACAGTGGCCGAAGTCTGGGCTGCAGGTGCGAGAGAGCCAGGAATACCGACGCCGTCCGCTGATACCGATCCGCCCAAGCCTGCGCGGCGCCCACTTCGCTGAAATCGGTGAATGCGAAGAACGGCCTCTCGAGGAAGTCCTCGTCCTGTCGCGAATCTTCTGATCCGCTGTCCTTCTTCATGAGCCGGCGCTTCTCCAACCATACGGATCCGTCTTCCAAGGTTGGTGTGCCGTCCTCAGGGGGTGGTATGAAATGGATGAATGGGATCGGATTGCTGCCAGGATTCGAGAAGTAGCCAAATACGTGCCTGATGCGATCAGCCAGCACACGGCCGGAGGTGTCTTTGCTCAGATAAATGACACTCTTGCCGCTTCTGAAAGCCGCTGTCGCCATCTGCAACGCCAGAATGGTCTTCCCGACGCCGGGAGGCCCGTAGGCCACGATATTGAGGCCGCTCTTGGGGTAGTAGGCAAAACCACGATCTGCCTCTTTGGCTTCCGGACCTTCGCGCAATAAGATCTCCATGCCGTGAATACCCGGATCCCAGTGCTGGAGACCTGAATTCATAGCGCTCTCCTTAGTGCTCCCGCTTGCCGCCGCATCATACATGCCGCCCTTCGAGATGCAACAGCTTTCTTCGGTTCGAAACGATCCACACCCATCACCTGTCCCCTGAGCAGCGGCGGCGTCACCGTGTGCGCTCGCGGTGTCGTCGGGTACCGCGGCTTCCGCGACGGGGTCTGCCCCCGCCCCGGCAGAGGGAGGCATCGCATCTTTTTAGAGAAACCACTATTCTGTGGCTCGCCATGCCGGCGGAATTCGAGAGTCGCGGGGCGGAGCCGGCCGCGCGGGCGATGCGGCTGGCGGCGGCGGCCGTCGTGGTGCTCACGCTCAGCGTCTTCCTGCCGGCGCTGCAGAACGGTTTCGTCAACTGGGACGATCCCAACAACCTGCTCACCAACTACCGGTTCCGCGGCTTCGGCCCGGACGCGCTGGCCTGGATGTTCAGCGCCTTCCACCTCGGCCATTACCACCCGCTGACGTGGCTGTCGTTCGCGCTGGACCATCAGCTCTGGGACCTGCGCCCGGCGGGCGTCCACTTCACCAGCCTCGCGCTGCACGCGGCCAACGCGGGGCTGCTGTCGTTCGTGGCGTGGACCCTCGCGCGGCGGATGGGCGGCCGCGGCGGGGGCCTCGCCGCGGCGTGCGCGGTGGCCGCCCTGGCGTGGGCGCTGCACCCGCTGCGGGTCGAGGCCGTGGCCTGGGCCACGGCGCGGCGCGACGTGCTGTCGGCGTTCTTCGCGCTCCTCACGGCCGTTTTCTATCTCAAGGCCGTCGACCGCGATCCGCGCGACCGACGGATGTGGGCCGCGGCCGTGGCGTGCTTCCTGGCGGCCCTGCTCTCCAAGGCCTCCGTGCTTCCGCTCCCGCTCGCGCTGGTGGCCTGCGACCTCCACCCGCTGCGGCGCCTGCGGGGACACCCGCCGGCACGCCGGGCGCGCGCCCTGCTGCTGGAGAAATGGCCCTTCCTGGTACCCGCGGCGCTGCTGGGCGCCCTGGCGCTGGCGGCGTCGCATGCCTCCGGCGCGATGGACACCTCCGCGGCCCAGCACGGCCCGCTCGGCCGGATCGTCCAGGCCGGCTACGGGCTGGCGTTGTACGCGGCCAAGGCGATCGATCCGCGCGACCTCTGGCCGGCCTACCTGTTCGAGCCCGCGGCCCTCACGTCCGAAGCCCGGTTTCTCGTTCCTTCCGTCCTCGCGTGGGCGATGCTCGGCGCTGCGGCGCTCGCCGCCCGACGGCTTCCCGGCCTCGCGGTGACGGCCTTCTCGACGTTCGTACTGGCGATGCCCGTGCTCGGCTTCGCCCAGAGCGGGCCGCAGGTGGCGGCCGATCGCTACACGTACCTCGCGGCGATGCCGCTGGCCGTGGCCCTCGCCTGGGCCCTGGGGGTCCCGCTCGCCCGCGCCCGGCCGACCGTCCGATCGGCGGTCGCGGTGCTCGCGATCGGCGCGCTCGCCGCGCTGGCTGTTCAGACGCACGCCCAACTCGGCGTCTGGCGCGACAGCCTCACCCTGTGGAACCACGTGCTGGCCCGCGACCCGGATAACAGCGTCGCCCTCGTCAATCGCGGCGTCGCGCGACAGGAAGAGGGGGACCTGGCCGGCGCGGGCGCGGACTTCGACCGCGTCCTCGAGATGAACCACGCCAGTCTCAACGGCCTGCTCAACCGCGGATCGCTCCGCGCGGAGCGCGGCGACGCGGCGGGGGCGCGGGCGGATTTCGAGGCGGCCCTGGCCGTCGATTCCGCCAGCGCCGTGGCCCTCAACAACCGCGGCGCCCTGCGGTGGGCGGACGGCGACCTCGCCGGGGCCGCCGCCGATTTCGATGCCGCCATCGCCCGGCAGCCCGACTATGCCGACGCATGGTACAACCGCGCCTCCCTCCGGGCCGAAACCGGCGACGCCACGGGCGCCCTGGCCGACTTCGCCATGTCGCTGCGCCTCGATCCCGCCAACGCGCGGGCCTGGCACAACCGCGGCGTCCTGCGGCAGAAAATGGGGGACCGGGCGGGCGCGATCGACGACTACCGGCGCGCCCTCCTGCTGGAGCCCTCGCGGGCCGACGAGTACCGCCGCACCCGTCTGTACGAAGTGCTCGAACCCCCGGCCCCGAATCGTCGCGGCCTCAACTAGACCGCTCCGCCAGGACATCGTACGAAGATGCGCAGGATGTGGCTCATCGGGTCCTCCGTGAAGGAGGGCGGCGGAACCGTCTCCGAAGGCGGCGCTGTTGCACGGAGGAACGGAAAGAACGCAGTCGGCGCGTTGAGCGATCCAGACCCTTGGGTTGCGAGGCGCCGCCTTAGGCTTGCCAGGCGGGCCGAAGTCTGGTGAGTAGGGGCGGTATGAAGAGGCAGTCCGCCAGCGTTCTCTGCCTGAGTCTGACCCCGACGGTCCAGCGCACGATGGAGTTCGACCGCCTGGCGCTGGACCGTGTCAACCGCGCCCGCCAGGCGCGCGTGACCGCGGCCGGCAAGGGGATCAACGTCGCGCTCGTCCTTCGCGCCCTCGGCCGCCACGCGCTCGTGCTGGGCTTCAGCGGCGGCGATTCCGGACGATTCGTGGAGAGGCGGCTGGCCTCGATCGGCGTATCGTGCCGCTGGGTCCGCGTGGATGCGCCCACGCGGACCTGCACCACGCTGCTCGACGCGTCCACGGGACACGTGACCGAGCTGGTCGAGGAGGCGCCGCTTCCGGACCCGGCGGCCTGGGACGAGCTGTTCGGGCGGTTTCGCGAGTGCCGGTCCCTTGCGTCCGCCGTGTCGATCAGCGGCGCCCTCATGCCGGGCGCTCCGCCGGACACCTATACCCGCCTGTTGCGGGAGGCCGCGGGCGCGGGTCTGCCCTGCTTCATCGATTCGCAGGGAGCGCCGCTCCTCGGCGCCCTGGCCGAGCGGCCCGGCCTGGTCAAGCTCAACCGGCATGAGCTTGCCGCCACGCTCGGCGCGGCGATCGACACGGAGGCCGACGCGGCCGCGGGCGTGTCCAGGCTGCGCGCGCTCGGTGCCCGCGCGGTGCTGGTCACCGACGGCGCCAGCGCCGCCCTCCTTGACGACGGACGGAACCGCTGGCGCATGACGCCGCCGCGGGTCGAGCCGGTCAACACGGTGGGCTGTGGCGACACCACGACGGCGGGCCTCCTGTGCGGCTGGACCGAGGGACGCCCGCTGGCCGAGGCCGTCCGGCTGGGCCTGGCCGCCGGCGCCGCGAGGGCGGAGGTTCTCCTGCCGGAGGACGTGACGGTCGATCGCGTCCGGGCCCTGGAAGGGGCAGTGGAAATGAGTCCCATCGCCGGATGAAGCCTTTCCCCCCGCGTCGGTGTCCGGCATACCGGCGTCCGGCATTCGATGTCCACCGGACCCACGCCCGCCGCAGGTGCGTTTTCGCATGCCGATCGCATGACGGCACACTTTTCAAAGTGTGGCGTGCGTTCAACGTTCGTGGAGGGGGATCGTGGGGACGGCCGAGCGATCGGAATCGGCGGGGGGGGCTTCCTTCGTCGTTCCGCCGGCCTTGCCCGCCAGCGCCCTGCGCAGGGCGAGCCAGCACATGGTCGCGCACTTGACGCGGAGGGGGAAATCCCGCACGCCGCCCAGGGCGGCGAGATCGTCGGTCATGCCCTCGGCCCAGGGCTTGTCGCCGCGCATCCTCGCGATGAACTCATCGGCCGTCCGTACGAACTCCTCGGAGGCGCGTCCGATCGCGAAGGCGCACATGATCGAGGCCGACGCGGTGGAAATGGCACACCCGCGGCTCTCGTGCCGGAGCTCGGCGATCCGGCCGTCGCGGACGGTGACGGCCAGTCGGATGTGGTCCCCGCACGTCGGATTGAGTTCCTCCGCGCACAGATCCCCGTCGTCCACCCGCCCGGCATGGCGCGGATGGCGATAGTGATCGAGTATGATCTCCCGGTAGAGGTCGTCAGGATCCATGGCCGAAGTAGCTCCTCGCCCGCGCGATCGCGCCGGGCAGCCGCGCGAGCTCCGCGGGCCGGTTGTAGAACAGAAGGCCCACCCGGTTGAGGGCCGGGACGCCGAGCCGTTTCATGAGCGGCTGCGCGCACAGGTGGCCGGCGCGAATGGCGATGCCTTCGCCGTCGAGGAACTGGGCGAGGTCGTGCGGATGGACACCCTCCACGTCGAACGAGATCACCCCGCCGCGCTCGGGCGCCGCCCCGAACACGCGGACGCCGGGTGTCTCCGCCATCCGCGCGAGCGCGAAGGCCGTCAGCTCGTGTTCGTACTGCATCGCGCCGGACCGATCGAGGGCGGACAGGTACTCGATCGCCGCGCCGAGTCCGATCACGCCCGCGATGTCCGGTGTTCCCGCTTCGAACTTCTGGGGAGGCTCGGCCCACGTCGCTGTCTCCAGGTCCACGCGGTCGATCATCTCGCCCCCGCCGGCGAACGGGTCCATCCGGTCCAGCAGGGCCTCGCGGCCGAACAGCACGCCGACGCCCGTGGGACCGCACATCTTGTGCCCCGAGAAGGCCAGGAAGTCGCAGCCGAGATCGAGCACATCCACCGGCCGATGCGACACGCCCTGGGCGGCGTCCACCAGCACGAGGGCGCCGGCGGCATGCGCGTCGGCCGCCATCTCCCGGATGGGATTGACGGTCCCCAGCACGTTGGACATGTGCGTCACGGCCACGAGGCGGATCCCGCCGGCCGCGAGTTCCCGCCGGTAGGCGTCCAGGTCCAGCACGCCCTCCGGAAGCACCGGAACAAACCGCAGTCGCGCGCCCGTCGCGCGCGCGGCCATCTGCCAGGGGACGAGGTTGCTGTGGTGTTCCATCTCCGTGAGCAGGACCGCATCGCCCGACCGCAGGAACTTGCGCGCCCATGCGTGGGCCACCAGGTTGATGGCCTCGGTCGTGCCGTGCGTGAAGACGATCTCGCGGGCCGACCGGGCGCCGATGAAACAGGCCACCCGCGACCGCACCGCCTCGTACTTCCGCGTCGCCTGTTCCGCGAGGTAGTGAAACGACCGGTGCACGCTGGCGTTGCAGGCGCCGTAGTACTCACAGACCGCCTGGATCACCTGCGCGGGCTTGTGGCTGGTGGCGGCGTTGTCGAGGTAGACCAGCGGCTTGCTCCGAACCGTCTGCAGGAGCCCGGGAAAATCGAGCCGGATGGCCTCCGGGTCGAAGGAAGCCGCCGGGGCGACGCCGTCCGTCCTGCAGGATGAAGTCATCTGATGTTGCGACGCCCGCCCGACATCCCGCACACCCGCGCGTGTCCGGCCTGGCGCCGCGTCGCACTATAGTCCAGGCAGGAAGGCATTTCCATGCCGGCGACCCTGCGGCCGCCGCGGTACCGGTCCGCGTTTGCACCGCGCGCCATTTTTGTTCGCGAGCGATGGGTCTGAGGCCCTGCCGCCGACGCGTCAGGATGCCGCGCTCCACCCGCCGTCGGCTCGACTCGCGGGTACGGCGGGGCCTCTGGACCCGCCGGCGCTGCCGATGCCTCACACGGCGGTGAAACAGGCCGAGGATGGCGCGGCGGGGACACCGCACCCCCAACGGACATCCTGTCTCATCCGACGTCGATGGGGCCGCACGGCCCCCAGCGCGGCGGGAACCCAGATGAGCGCACCGCGTCCCCAGCGGGCGCAGGGTGGGCTGCGGTGGCTCACCGCGCCGGACACGCGGGACCCGCGTGTCATGTGGAGGGCGTCACGCGAGGTCCGCGACCGCGGCCGCGCGACCAAAGCCGCGGACCGCCAGCTCGCCGGCCGTGCCCGCCGTGACCAGGAGCAGCGAGGGTTCCGTCTCGTCCGGTCCGCCGGCCAGCGACGGGACGGTGTAGTACGGGATCCCGCGGATCACCGTCCTCCCTCCGCCGTGGTCGTGGCCCTGGAAGACCGCGCGCACCCGTCGCGACGCCTCCATCGCGCCCCGCACGTCGTCCGCGTTGGTGATCGTGAAGCGCGGATCGGGCGCGGGATCGAGCCGCTGGTGGACGAAGACCAGGGCCGGGGTCGTTCCCGAGGCGAGATCGCGCCGGAGCCACTCCACCTGCGTCGGCGGGATGGTGGCGTCCGTCCAGTTCAGATGGCCGTTGACCGTCGGCGAGCCGTCGGCGCGGAAACAGCCGTCGAGGAAGACCAGGTGCCAGCCGTCACGATCGACGGCGTAGTGCGCAGCCCCGGTTTCCCCTCCCGGCGGATCCGCGACGCCGAGGTACTGCGCGCGCGACAGGCTGTCGATGTCGTGGTTCCCGATCACCAGGTGCAGGTCGCCGCGGAAACGACGCAGCACCCGCAGGATCTCCTCCAGGTACTCCAGCGTCCGCGCCCCTTCGGCCGGCGCATCCTGATCCTTCAAGTCCCCCAGGGCGACGAGTACGGTGGCCCCGCCGAGCTGCGCGCAATCCACCGCCTCGGCCGTCCGCACGCCGGACAGCCGGAAGCAGATCCCCCCGCGATCGTCGGTGTCGGCGAAATGAGGATCGGCGATCACGGCGAGTCTCAACGACGGAGTGAACTCGGGCGTCGCGCTCATGCGTCCTCGGGATGCGGTGCCGCCACGGCGCTTTGAGCATGCCATCCGCCGCACGCCCGGTCAACTCCGTCCGAGGCCCGGTGCCGGCCGGACAGCGCATCCGCGCCCTGGAGCGTGGGTCCTGGCGGACGGCGCGCCGGCTCCGCCCCCGCCCCCCCCCCGCCGCCTGTCGGATCGCCGCAGGGCGCGGCCGGCGTCGCCGGGCGCAGACCGCCGCCCCCCCCCCGACACAGGTAGCCTTGTTTTTTTGTGGCGCAAGGCATTGCGGCGATGGTATGAATGCACTCGACACAAACTGCGTGAGGGAAAGGAGCCAGGAATGAACAGGCGTTGGTTGGTTCTGGCGTTAGGGCTGGGTGTGGCGGGTGCGGCGCAGGCGGCGACCCTGCGCAGCATCCTCACGCGCGAGTATGGGCCGATGCACACGCTCATCACCCGCGAGAAGATGCTGCCGGAGAGGTATCAATGGGAGGTCGGCGGCGCTTTCCAGTACCGCGAGACCAACGTGGACACCTTCGAGTTCGAGGACGAGGACGCGGCGTTCTACTCCGTCGAACCCTACGGGCGGTACGGCGTGACGGACAAGTTCGCCGTGAATCTGGCCCTGCCCCTGCGGTCCACCGACCGGGAGGTCGGCGACGAGGGCACCGGTCTGGGCGACTTCCACTTCGGTTTCGACTGCGTGGCGTACGAGAACGCCACCGGCTATCCGTACGTGATGCCGTACCTGGACATCGGCCTGCCGACCGGCGACGACGATGATGGGCTCGGCGATGGAAGCATGTGGATGACGTTCGGGACGGTCCTCGGCTCGACGATCCTCGACGACTGGCATTTCGCGGTTGACGCCCGCTATACCATGCGGGACGGCGCGAACATCCTGGGCCTGGGCGGATCGATCGTGTGGGACCTCAGCGAGCAGTTCTCGTTCGTCGCGGAAGGACTCTACGCCGACACCGACGAGGAGGAGGATTTCGACGAGGACTTCAACCCCTGGATGGACCAAAAGATGGCGCTGGCCGGGATGGCCTACACCCCCGCCGTCAATTGGTTCGTGGGCGTCTATGGCGGCGCGTTGCTCGAGGACGACGACACCTTCATCGCCGCCGTGAAGTTCGGCTACATCATCGAGTAAGCGGCCGGGCGCCGCATCCCCGGAAGTCCTTCGATGCAGAGGCAGGCGACGCCTTTCGTATGCCACGTGTGGGTGTGCGTCAACGATCGGAAGGGCAGTCGGAAGTCGTGCGCCGACGGGGTCGGCGCCTCGCTCAAGGATGCCCTGAAGGAAGGCGTGGAGAGGCGCGGCTGGACGGGGCGCGTACGCGTATCGCACACCGGGTGCATGGGGCTCTGCCCGCGGGGACCGAACGTGATGATCCATCCCCAGGGGAGCTGGTTCAGCGAGGTGACGGGTTCCGATGTGGATGGCATTCTGGACGCCATCGCCGCCTGTCTCACGCACGGGTGAAGGCCCGTCACCATGGCCGACCGCCGCGTCCATGTGCTCATCAACCCCCGATCGGGAGTGTGGAGCCTTTCGCTCGGCCTCCTGCGCGCGTTCGAACGGCATTGGGAGGGGGCCGATCTCATCTACCAGATCAGCACGTCGGTCGATGACGGCCGCGCCAAGACGCGCCGGGCCGTCGAGTCCGGCGCGGATTCCGTCGTTGTGGTCGGGGGCGACGGCATGGTCAACACGATCGGATCGCTCCTGATCGGCAGCCGGGTCAGCCTCGGGGTCGTGCCGACCGGAAGCGGGAACGGCTTCGCCCGGCATTTCGGCATACCGCTGGAATGGGAGAGCGCCGTGCGCAGCCTGGCTACGGCGCGCCCCGCGGTCATCGACGTCGGTCGCGCGAATGGCCGTCCCTTCTTCGTCACGTGCAGCATGGCCTGGGACGCCTCGCTGCTGAAGGCCTTCGAAAAGATGCAGATCCGGGGCATCCTCGCCTACGTCCTCGCCGGCGCCTCGGGGCTTTTCGAGTACCGCCCGCAGCCATTCACGGCGGAGTTCGATGACGGCACGTCGGAGGTGTTTCCGGACCCGCTGGTGTTCACGGCGGCCAACCTGACCCAGTGGGGAGGCGGGGCGCGCATCGCGCCCCAGGCGCGGCCCGACGACGGCATGTTGGAGCTCGTCGTGATCGGACGCGCGGAGGCCGGATGGGTGATGGCGCAGATCGGCGCGCTCTTCGACGGCACGCTCGACCGCCTGCCCGAGGTGCGCTCGCGCCGGTTCTCCCGCCTCCGCCTGCATCGCGAGCGGCCCGCACCGATCCAGGTCGACGGCGAGCTGGTCGAGGCCGGCGCGGAGGTCGAGGTCGATGTCCTCCCCGCGGCGCTCCGCGTTCTCGTGCCCGCCGAGGGCTCGGCGGCCCCGGCCCGGAGCGACGCGGCCCGGGCCTCGTCCGGCCCGGAGCGACCGCCGCCGGCCTAAGGCGGCGGGCCGCAACGCCACGGCTTTTGGCTACTTCATGCCCCCGCTTGGTTCCTTCCCTTCCTCCGTGCAATGGCGCCGCCGTCAGAGATTGTTCCGCCGCCGTCTCCAACGGAGGAACCTCGCGGAAGCACATCATACGCCTTTGCGTGTCGTGTCACGGCGGAACCATCTCGCGCATCACCCTTCACTTCAGCCTTCAGCCGCCGGCCTTCTGCCTCTACTATGACCTCCATGCCGCCCCTCACGACCATCTGGCTGGCGCCCGGCCGCGAACGCAGTGTGCTCCAGCGGCATCCCTGGGTCTTCTCCGGGGCGATCGCGCGCTTCGAAGGCGGCGCCGGTCCGGGCGTGGCCGATGTCCGGGCCTGGGACGGGCCGTGGCTCGCGCGCGGATTCCACCACCCCGGCGCCGCCCTGGCCGTCCGTCTCTACACCTGGCACGAGGACTGTCCGGTCGACGGCGACCTGCTCGCCGGGCGGGTAGACCGCGCGATCGGGGCGCGCGAGGAGATCGCCCGCATCCGGGGGCTGGATCGGGACACCGACGCCTTCCGGCTCGTGTACTCGGAGGCCGACGGGCTCTCCGGCCTCGTGGTGGACCGCTACGCCGACGCCCTGAGCATCCGCGTGTCGGCCAAGACGCTCGAGCCGTACCTGGACATCCTGCTCGAACGCCTGCGCGGCCGCACGGGGGCGGCACGGGTGTTCGTGGAAGCCGACACGGAGGCGGTGGAACGGGAAGGCGTCGATCCGGCCGCGCTGGCCGCACACAGCCTCGGCGGAACCGGCCCCGTGCGGTTCCGCGAGAACGGCCTCCTGTTCGAAGCCGATCCGGCCGGCGGGCAGAAGACCGGCTTCTTCCTCGACCAGCGCGAGAACCGCGCCCGTGTGGCCGCTTATGCCGCCGGTCGGCGGGTGCTCGGGGCCTATTGCTACACCGGCGCGTTCGAGGTCAGTGCCGCCCGCGCCGGCGCCGCGTCGGTGACGCTCCTGGACTCCTCGGCCACCGCCCTGGAACGCGCTCGCCGTCACCTCGAGCTGAACGGAGTGGCCGGCGCGCTCGCCGCGAGCATCGAGGCCGACACCCCCACCGCGCTGCGCCGCTTCCGCGATGAACGGCGGACCTTCGACCTCATCGTACTTGATCCGCCGCGCTTCGTCTTCACGCGGGCCCAGATGGAACGCGGGCTGCGCGCCTACAAGGACATCAACCTCCTGGCCATGAAGCTGCTGACGCCCGGCGGCATTCTGGCGACCTTCTCCTGCTCCGGCCTCGTCGCGCACGCGGACTTCCTGGCCGCGGTGCGATGGGCCGCGCTGGACGCGGCGCGACGCGTCCATGTGCTCGAACAACTGGCCCAGCCCTTTGACCACCCCGTGCTGCTGACGTTCCCGGAAAGCGCGTATCTCAAGGGGCTCATCCTGCGCGTCGAATGAAGACCGGAAGCCATGCGGGAAGAGGAGCGCCGGACGACATTCCCATCCGGCCCAGCTCCGGCGCCCGTCGCCGCCCCGTGCCGCTGCCGGAAGGCCGCCGCGTGGGCGAGGCGATCCCGGCCCTGTTCGAGGCGGTGCAGCGGGGATTCGCGCCCTGGAAGAAGACCCTCGCCGAACGCTGGAGCGAAATCGTGGGCCCCAAGTTCCGCGCCCACCTGCGCCCCGGCCGCTACGAGGCGCGCGCCGGGCGACGGCTGGTCGTGTTTGTCGATCACCCCGTCTTCCTGTTCGAGGCGCGGATGGAGCTGCGCGACCTGATGCGCCGGATCCGCGAGGCGGTCCCCGAGACGCCCGCCGAACGCGTCGATTTCGCGTTGGATCCAGGCCGCGGCGATCTCCAGGGGAGCTGACGCCACCAGGCGGGCTCACGCCCGCAATCCCGCGTCGGTTGAACAGAGGACACCGGAGAGTGGAGGTGCCGTGTGACGGGGCAGCATGGAAGCGGGTCATTTGTGTGAAGAGGGAAGGGCCGGAATCCGTGGAGAACGTTCAGTTCATGGATCCCTCGTTCCTCGGCGGACCATCCGACCCATGTAACACACTTTGTAAAGTGTGCCGGTTCCGTGAAGCCTTCTCGCCTGTTCGGAGACCGCGTCCGCACCGGCAGGAATGCCGGGGATGGGAGGGACCGCGGCCTCGCGGTCCGCCCACCTCCCCTTCTCTGCGTGTCACCCCCTCCCCCGACCGGCGGGCCCTCGCCGGGTCGCGAAGAAACGAGCGGCAGGGCTACGAATGCTACGCAAGAGCGTGCATAATGCCCGAAGAGGCGCTATCTGAGAGGGCGAGGATCCGATGCTGAGAGACCTCTCGTTCCAAGTCACGGCGGAAGAGAGCGGGGCGCGGCTCGACCGCCTGGTGCAGGCCCGTCATCCGGACGTTCCGCGCGCCCTCGTGGCGGAGGCGGTCGACGCCGGCCGCGTCCGGCTCAACGGGCGCACCGCCGCCAAGGGGGCTCGGGTGCGGGCGGGCGACACGGTGCGGGTGGTCGAGCTGGCCGAGGCCAAGGACGTGCGCGTACAGCCCAATCCGCGGCTGCCGCTGGCGGTGGTGCACGAGGACCCGTCGGTTCTGGCCTTCGACAAGCCGGCAGGCGAGCCCGTGCATCCGATTTCGTATCGCGAGACCGACACCTTGGCCAACGCCATGATCGGCCGGTGGCCGGAACTGGCCGGGGTCGGCGGGCCGCCGCTGATGCCCGCGCTGGTCCACCGCATCGACACCGGGACCTCGGGGATCGTGCTGGCGGCCCGCTCGCCGGCCGCCTACGCGCATCTGCGGGAGCAGTTCGCCCGGCAGTCGGTCGAGAAGGTCTACCTGGCCATCGTCCGCGGCACGGTGACGGAGGCGGGGCGTCTGGAGGGCGCGCTGGCGCACGAGAACTCGGGCGGGCGCCACCGCATGGTGGTGGTGGACGGACCGGGCGCGGGGGTCCCCGGGGGCGCGATGCGCGCGGTGACGCAGTTTTCCCGTATCGCCGGCGGGCGGGGGCTGACGCTTCTGCGCGTGGTGATCCGAACGGGGGTCACGCACCAGATCCGGTGCCAGCTCGCCCACGCGGGTTTCGCCGTGGTGGGCGACCGGCTGTACGGCGGTCCCGCCGAGGCGGACGCGGGGCTGGCCCGGCATTTCCTCCATGCCTTGGAAATCGCGGTGGCGCATCCTTCCGATGATCGGACGTTGCGCATTGTCTGTCCCCCACCCCCGGAGTTCGCCACCCTGCTCGGCCGCACGATTTCCGCTTGAAGCGGGAGCCCGCTTGGCCGAAGGTACGCCGCGGCCACCTGACGCCCCCGTAGCTCAGCTGGACAGAGCATCGGATTTCTAATCCGAGGGTCGCGCGTTCGAACCGCGCCGGGGGTGCCATGCCCTGGTCCGCAGGCAAGACGGGGCCGGATGAATCGCCGCCATCCAGCGTAGCTCAATGACGGTATCCGTGGGTTGGAAGAGATATGAGAAAGGGGGAGACGTCTTTCCGGGAATCCTCAAACGAGGAGGTTCTCAACGATCTGTCAGAGCGCTTGCGACGGGACGTGACCGTGCTGGCGACTGACATCGGGGAACGGAATGTCTGGCTGCCCGAGAGACTGGCCGCCGCCGCCGCATTCGAGGAGGAAACCCTTGCGGCGCTGGGCTACCGCGTTCACCGCCAAGGTTATGTGGTTGAGGGCCGGAACGTTTGCAACCTCGCGGTCGAGATACCAGGGCGGGAGCGCTCCGATGAGATCATCGTCATCGGTGCGCACTATGACACGCGCTGCGGCATGCGCCGCATGCGCTCGACACGTCGCATACCCAACCTGCCGGGCACGCCCGGCGCCAACGACAACGCCAGCGGGGTAGCCGGTGTCAACGCCTTTGCGCGGCACTTCGCGGGGGCCAGACCTGCCCGTACGCTCCGTCTGGTGGCCTTCGTCAACGAGGAGCATCCGTTCTTCCAGACGCCCCTGATGGGAAGCTGGGTCTATGCGCGGGAATGCCGGAGGAAGAGGGAACGGATGGTCGGGATGATCTCCCTGGAGACGCTGGGGTTCTTCTCCGACAGACCCAACAGCCAGATGTATCCCTTCCCTTACGGTATCGGCCTGCCGAGGGTCGGCAACTTCATCGCCTTCCTCAGCGACAGCCGCTCTCGATCCTGGCGCGAGAGTGTCGTGTCGCAGTTCCGGCGGGCAACGGATTTCCCGTCACGGGCCCTTGGGGTTCCGACCTGGATCAAGAGGATCGGCTGGTCGGATGACTGGGCGTTCTGGCAGGAGGGCTATCCCGCCTTCTCGGTCACCGACACCGCATTCCTGCGGTACAGGCACTACCACACGGTCGATGACACGCCGGACAAGCTCGACTACGCGAAGATGGCGGTGGTTCTGAAGGCGCTGATGCGCGCCGTGTCGGTCATCGCGGAGGATGATCGAGCGTGAAGACACTGGAAGACACCGTGTCGACTCGGATTACCCCTGTGCCCACTACCGGACACGCGGCTGCACTGAGAGCGTTACGTTGTTCCGCCGTGACATGAGACGCGAAGGGAGGCCTGGGGACAGATTGTTCCGCCAAGACATGATACGCAAATGCGTATGATGTTTTCCGTCAGGTTCCTCCGTGGAAAGGGTGGCGGAACAATCTCTGAAGGCGGCGCCGTTGCACGGACGAACGGAAGGAATGGAGCGAGAGCATTGAGCGGCCAACGCCGTTGGGTTGCGGCCTCGCCGCCTTAGGCAGTGTATGACTGTGACCATCCGTCGCCCCGCAAGAACAGCAGCGTGTGGGCTGCGACGGCCCCAGGGAGAGTTGTTCATTTTCAGGACAACCTACTCAGGGACTGATTCAACTCATCTCAAACATCTGAACTTCAAGTTGTTACCACAGGTTGCCAGCGCGCCACAGGTTGCCTGACCCTGTGTCCACTACTGTGTCCACCCACGGCCTCGTTGCCTGTCCCCCACGCCTCCCTGTCCCCCACGCCTCCCCACGCCCTTCTTGCGCTCGGCTGTTCAGCCGCTATCCTCAGCGTCGGAGCAGGATTTGAACCCTGTCAACTCATGGTCACGCGGAGCGGACCCACGATGGCGGAACATGTGCTCGGCCCGCGATGGGCAAGTACACCCTCATCCTGGGCATTCATGACACAGGTGTGACATGTACAAACGACTGTTTTCGTTGGTCCTCATTTGCTGGTCGGCAACGCGCAGCGCGCCGGCCGGGGATACCTCGCCATCGACCGACTGGCTGAAGGACGCACGTCTCGGCGCGTTCATGCACTTCCTGCCCGGTGATGCCGGCAGCTTTGCCAAGGTCAGCGACTTCGACGTGGCGGCACTCGCGAAGCAACTGGAGTGGATGGGCGCGAGGTACTTCGTGTTCACACTCGGCCAGAACTCCGGCTGGTTCAATGCGCCCAACGCCACCTATGATCGCATCACAGGGTACGAGCCCGGTGAGCGGTGCGCGCAACGCGACCTGCCCCTCGATCTCCACCGCGCCCTGCAGGCGAAGGGCATCCGCCTGATGCTCTACCTGCCGTGCCAGACCCCAAACCGCGACACCCGTGCGCAGAGAGCTTTCGGACTGCCGCAGGGGCCCAAGGACCAACCCATAGACCTCGCCTTTGCCAAGCAGTGGGCCGAGGTCATCCACGAGTGGTCGGCGCGCTACAGGGACAAGGTCTCCGGCTGGTGGTTCGATGGCGGCTATCAGCACATTCACTTCAACGAGGACATCGCCCGCGTCTATGCCGACGCAGCCAAACGTGGCAACCCCAGGGCTATCGTCACTTTCAATCCCGGCGTCAGACTCATCCGCTACACGCAAGCCGAGGACTACAGCGCCGGCGAACTGAACGATCCGTTCGAGGTCGTACCCACCTCGCGATGGGTCAACGCTTCGCAGTGGCACGCACTGACGTTCCTCGGCGCCGCGTGGGGACAGCGAAACGTCCGGCAGCCTACCGGGCGTTGGCGCGCGTGGTTCCAGCGCGTCGCCGAGCAGGGCGGAGTCGTCACGCTGGACGTGGGCCCGAACTGGGATCCCAAGGCCGGTCCCATCGGAGCGATTTCCGAGGCGCAAGCGGAGCAGTTCCGCGCTATCGCTCAACCGTGACTCGCCCTCAGTCTGATCGCCCCGCCACGAACCCGCCCGGGAATGGGTCCTGGTGTGCCCGCACAGGTTGCCCTCATGTCCTCTCACGGCCTCTCACGGCCCTCACGGCCCGGATTGAAACCGACTTGACACGTATATCGCTATTGTATACTGTACTCGCATGAAAGACATGGTGTCGGCGCCAGACTTCGAGGGCTTCGACTGGAATGGCGGCAACGCCGAGAAGAACTGGAAGGAGCATGGTGTCGCACCTGCGGAGGCAGAGCAGGTGTTCTTCAACATCCCGCTTCTCTGGGGCGACGATCCAGTTCATTCCGGACTGGAAGGGCGGTTCTACGCCTTGGGACAGACGGACGGGGGCAGAGCGTTGTTCATCGCATTCACAATGCGTGGCCGTCGTCTCAGGGTGGTTTCGGCACGAGACATGAGCCGTAAGGAACGAAGGGCATACCGATCATGACCAAGAAACAGGTTCCAACGTTCAAGAACGAGGACGAGGAAAGGGCGTTCTGGGCGACGCACGATTCCACGGAGTTTCTCGACTGGTCTAAGGCGAAACGCGCTATCTTCCCCAATCTGAAGCCTTCCACCAAGGCGATCTCCCTGCGGCTGCCGGCGTCCATTCTCGTCGGCCTGAAGATGCTGGCGAACAAGCGAGACGTGCCCTACCAGTCGCTACTCAAGGTGTTTCTCGCCGAAAAGGTGGAGGCAGAGCTCAGGCGCCGAAGCGTGAAAACGGCATGAGGCCGAATCGGGTCCCCGTGACTGACTGAGAGGTACTCAGCCAGCCACGGGCCCACATCACCCTCCTTCGCGAGTACGCTGCGGAGGGCGAGCCCGGCGTGCGGGCGTGCCTTGACGTAGCTTCAGCGAAGTCAGGTCCGCCCCGGGCGGTTCCGATCCGACACGGGCATGGGGCCCGTAGTGAAGAGTGGTGCGGACACTGGTGCGGACACTGGGGACAGATTGTCCCGCCAAGACATGATACGCAAATGCGTATGATGTTTTCCGTCAGGTTCCTCCGTGGAAAGGGTGGCGGAACAATCTCTGAAGGCGGCGCCGTTGCACGGACGAACGGAAGGAATGGAGCGAGAGCATTGAGCGGCCAACGCCGTTGGGTTGCGGCCTCGCCGCCTTAGGCAGTGTATGACTCGAACACCCAGTCCGTCTCGCCTGAGGCGAGCAGTGCCGTGTTCGGGGGCCACGCGTCACCGGCGCTCCCCGGCCCGGTGGCCCTCCGCGGGGGATCCGCGCGCCCGCCCGGCCCACACGATGACGACACCGAACATGACATTGACCGGTCCCTCGCTCGCTTGCCAGAACCAGGGCATGCCGGCCCTCACGTCGGTCCACAGCAGCAGGACACCGAAGGCGATGATCGCCAGGCCGATGCGCCGCACGAGCGGGCGATACCTGTCCAGGTCGAAGGACAGCGTCCAGAACAGGCCGCCCACCAGCGCATAGAACGCGGAGGTCGAGCGGGCGAGGTACTCCACGATCGGCCGGTCCGGCAGCGCGCCCATTCCGAGGGCCCGGTGAGTCACGTCCATCCACCGCAGCGGCATGACGGCGCAGAGCGCGGCCAGACCGGCAACCGCGCCAACCCCGCGCAGAAACAGGGCCAGGAAGCGATCTCGAGTCATGCCGGAAACCCTCGCGAGTGAAAACGCCCGGAAGGACGCGCGACACTGTGCATGGGCTAGATCCGCCAGCCCTCGCGATACCGGTGCTGCACGAACTCCTGCGCACGGGCGCCGTTCCGGGCACGCAGGGCGACCGGATCCCAGTCCACTCTCACGCCGGCGCGGTAGGCCACGTTCCCGAGCAGCACGGTCTCGGCCAGCGCGCCGGAGTAGTCGAAATCGCAGGGGGTCGTCCCCCCCTGCTTGCAGGACTGCAGCCACTCCGCGTGGTGGCCGATGGAATCCCGAATAGACGGGTCCGGCGGTTTGAAGCCCGCGAACACGTCTTCCGGAAGCAGCATGTGCCGCGAGTAGTCCGCCAGCAGCATGCCTTTCCCGCCGACGAACAGCACCCCGCTGGCCCACGAGGCGCCCTTCCTGCCCTCCTTCCCGCCGGATTCCCGCTCCGGCAGCACCGATCGCAACAGGTCCGGCTGCCTGCCGCCGTGATACCAGGTCAACCGCACGGGCGGCTTCCCGCCCCGGGCCGGGTAATCGTAGCGCAGGACCAGCCACGGCGGCACGCTCTCCGGATGCGCCGGCGGGCCGTCGACCACCTCGACCGACGAGCAGTAGCGCAGATCGAGCGCCCAGTGCGGCAGGTCCATGTAGTGACAGCCGAAATCCCCCAGCCCGCCGCCGCCGAACGCCCACCAATCGCGCCACTTGCCGGGCAGGTAGGCCGGGTGATACGGCCGCGGCTCCACCGGCCCCAGCCACAAGTCGTAATGCAGTCCGGCCGGCACGGGCGGCGTGTCCGCCGGCCGCTCCATGCCCCCGTACCTCACGTTCACCCACACGTGCACCTCGGCCACCGGGCCGATCGCCCCGCTCTGCACGAGTTCCACGGTCCTGCGGTAGTTGGCGCCCGCGTGGATCTGCGTCCCCATCTGCGTCGCGAGTTTCCCGTCGCGGGCCGCCTCGCGCATGATGCGGCACTCCGACACGGTCCGCGCCAGCGGCTTCTCGCAGTAGACGTGCCGGCCGCCGCGCAGCGCCATGGTGCTCACCACGGCATGCGTGTGGTCGGGTGTCGAGCAGACCACGGCGTCCAGATCGCTGCGATCGAGAAGCCGGCGGAAGTCGCTGTAGGTCTTCGCCTGGGGGTGCTTCGCGGCCGCGGCGGCCAGATGCGCGTCGTCGACGTCGCACAGCGCCACGATGTTCTCCCCGGAGACCTCTTGCAGGTTCGCGGCGCCCCGGCCGGCCACGCCGACGATCCCGATGTTCAGCTTCTCGTTGGCCGAGAGCCGGCGCGCGCCCTGGGCGGCGCGCGAGAAGCCCGTCCCCAGTCCGAGGCCTCCGAGCATGGACCATTGGAGGAAGCGGCGGCGACCGACCCGTCTTCTCAGGGGGGCTTTCATGCTCGCAATGATACGGGACACGCGCCGAGAGGCAAGGTTTCCCGCGGGCGGTTCCGCGCGCGGCGGCCGCCCTGCGGTCACAGGGGCGGGATCCGCGTCACCCTTGGGACGGTCGATCGACACTGCGGACGGGCAGGCAGTATGCGACCCGGCAATCCGTCGCCCCGCAAGAATGGCAGCGCACGCCTTCGACAGCGCCGGGGGGCTTGTTCATCGCCGGGACGAACCACCCAAACACTGATTCCGATCCGCGCCGACACTTGAGCTTCGAGCCATTGCCACAGGTTGCCCCCCTACGTTCCCTGCACCCACATATCTTGGCTGTTATGGAGGCGTTTTGCCCATGCCTCGAAGGATCCGATCCACACGAAGCCGAATCTCAGGGTCTTCGTGGCGCCGGCACTTTTCAAGATGCGGAAGGACAGGCGGTCCCAACTCAAGCAAGCGTTTCTCCGCCATGTCGCGTTCTCCGGATTTCTCGCTGCCAAGCAGGACCAGCAAGTTGTTGACCACGGTCTCGTAGTCACAGTCGACGGTGAACCGATGGGCCAACCGGTTTGAAGAGCGCCCGGACAAATCGTAGACCTGGATCTCGCAACTGTGCGGGCCGTTGGCCAGTTGCCTGAGGGTCAGACAGTGCTCGGGCGGGTTGAATGTCTCCTTCTTCCATCCTCCGGCGTCATGCCGGTATCTCACCACCAGCGTCTTCTCGGCACTGCTGGCCTTGATCTCGAGCATGATCGTGCCGGTCTCCACTTGTTCCGGCGCCGCTTTCGACCAGGCAACTGTCGGGGCGACGCCTTGCGGTCGATACTGCGCCAAGTCGTGTTTATAGGCGCTGATCCCGCTCTCGGAGGGCACGATCAGCAAGTCTCCAACCATCCATGGCGCGGCGACGAGCTCTTCTCTTCGAGCCCGCGCTCCATGGCGGAAGGTGTCTTTGGTCAAAGCGATGCGCTCTCGTATCTCGCCGGTCTGCACATCGAGGACGTAGAGCGTGGCATCAGAACTGGTCAGCAAGAGCAAGCCGTCATGGAGAGACAGACAGGACTGGTAAGGGTAATGTGACGTGTTTAGAGCCCTAAGCGGCCGATCGGGCAGAGCTTGTTCCCAGAGGGTCTTTCCGCATTCGCCGTCCACGCACACGACGGTTCCGTCATCGAGCACGGCATAGACCCGATCCGTCACGGGGTCGAGTACGGGAGTGTGGCTCAGCGTGGTCTGAGGCTTGCGGTATGTCCACCGCGCGGTCCCGGTGCGCGGCTCCCGGCAGATCAGCCTCCCTTCCGTTGCATTGGGGGCCAGCCACATGTCGCCCTCAACCGAGTAGCGCGCATCGTCGGCCAACACCACGCCGCACCCGTAGGCATTGACGGTTTCGCTCCAGAGGACCTTGCCGGTCTCCAGATCGACGCCGGATGTTGCCTGGCCCCCGTAGCTGCTCCCTCGTGTCTGGACCATGAGCAGAGATCCGCAGACAGAAGGGTGGGTCATGACGTACCCCGGCAAGCGACACGTCCAGGAACGAGACCCCAGGGCATCCACTCTTTCCAGTGAAGTCGACTGGTATTGAGAGACGAGAACGAAGTCCTCTTCGATCGGTGCCGGCGCGATCCGGTGATCCCGTTTGCATGGTACAGACCGAGCCGTCGCCCCGCTGGCCGACTCGACAACCAGGATTCGGTCGCTCAGGCAGGCGGTCAGCCGGCCGTCACGGCTGCCGTGCGACACCCAAAGACTGCCGATCTGCCCCCTGCTCGCCGGAATGGAGAAGCGTGTTCTGCCGGTCCGTGGATCGAGCGCCTGAATGCCCGACCCATGCATACTCACGAAGAGCAGCAAGTCATCGACATACCACACCCTGGCGAGCCAGTCGTCTCCACTCAGCCTCCGCTTCCACGCCGGCATGCCAGGTCCGGTCACGGGATGCTGCTCCGGCGGGGGAAGACCGGTCAGTGATACTCCGTTGTTGTAGGCATGCAGACGATCGCCCCCCCGGGCATAGACGATCCCATCCGCCCCAACCATGATCCCGTCGGATAGTGCGGGGCTATTGTCCGTCCGGTGGTCGAACTGTCTGACTCTGCCGTCCTTGAGGGTGAAAACGCCGATCTCGCGGCTGGCGAACCACAAGGTGCCGGCCGGGTCTGTTCGAACGCTTTCAGGGCGGGTAGTGAACCAGTGGTGGTCCCACGGAACTCCCGCTGTCGCCGCGATCTTCTCTGTCGTGCCGTCGGGGGCGGCACGATACAACACCTCGCTCGCCAGTTCCCGATCGTGGGCTATGATCCACACCGCGCCGTCGCGGGCCCGAAAGAGATCAAATACGGGGCGGTTCTCAAGCACTTGGTTGACGGCTGAGGCATCGATCAGTTCTCCGGTACGCACATCCAACGCATGTATCGCCGGCGACCCAGAGTGCAGTATCATCGCGCTGTCGTTCCCCCAGAGAACCCCTTTCATCCCGTCCCCCTTGACTTGCTTGTCTACCGCCATCTCCGAAATCCTGTTCTGCCGGTCCACGACAAGTAGCAAGCCTTCTTTCGAGCAAAGGGAAATCGTGTCTCCTCGGTCGAAGACCCGCAGAGCGGTCATTTGCAGCAAATCGGCGTCCCGCTCGGTCCATTGGCCATCCGCATAGACTCGCAGCTTCTTACCGCCCCAGTTGACCAGGCGGCCGTCAAGCGACACATGGAATCCCGGGTAATGGTGTGTAACGTCGTAATAGAATGTGGTCACACATTCGACCTTGCCCGTTCTCACTCGATAGACTGCGCCCGTGTGGTCTCCATTTCCCTTCTGTGTCGCATAGAGGCCGGTCTCAGGAGTTCCGTAGAGTCTGGTCAGGTATTCTCCCGCGGAAAGTAATGGGCCGACCCACTCCTTGTTCCTGGCATTCCAGTGGTAGCATCCCTGACCGGACATAATCCAAAGACCATTGTCCTCATCCAGCCCCATCGATGACACGCCGGCAGATCGCCCCGGTGGTTTGGGGAACTGCTCCCAGTACCGTTCCTCCGCCGCGTGCAACGGTGATGTCAGGATGAAAAGGGCCGCAACGACGGCACACCGGCGCGCCTCGAAAGGGCCGACCGACTCCTTCAGTTGATTCATGCCTTTTTCGTCAGCGCGGACCTTGAAGTCCGGCGAGCCAGCCAACCATAACTCCCAAGACTTTGGCAATACGCGTTTCTCCCGCCGTGGCCTCGACCCCCTTCCCGCCGATGGCCCGCGACCGGCTTTCGCCCGTGCCGTCCATTTGTGAATACGACTCGCCCTTTCCGTCGGCCCCCTTCGCGATTCTGTAGAGCGCACAATGAATGCGCACCACAATGCCGCGGCTCTTGCCCTGCCGAGGACATTCTGTCATCGTCTGCACAGCGGATGCGTTCTCCCAACGCGGTCTCCGCGGGCAGGTGCCCGGATGGCCCGGGAGCGCGATCTCGCATCAGGAAGAGGGCTAAGATGAGCGGGGCAGACAAGAGGTTGAGTCGGCGGAAGTTCCTCACCACGGTCTCCACGGCGGCCAGCGCGCTGGCCTTTCCCTGTTTCATCCCGGCCAGGGCGCTGGGCAAGGGAGGGGCGGTGGCGCCCAGCGAGCGGATTCTCCTCGGCGGCATCGGCATGGGCGGCCGGGGGTCGTCCGACCTGGGCTGGATGATGGCGGAGCCGGACGTGCAGTTCGTCGCCGTATGCGACATCCGCAGAAGCCAGCGCGAGGCGGTCAAGAGAACGGTGGACACCGCTTACGGCAATCGCGATTGCGCCATGTACAGGGACATCCGGCAGTTCCTGGCGGAGCGGACGGATATCGACGCGGTGCTGATTGCCACGGGCGACCGCTGGCACGCGCCCGCCTCGATCCTCGCGATGCAGGCCGGCAAGGACGTCTACTGCGAGAAACCCTCGTGCTTCACCATGGCGCAGGGGCGGCAGGTGGTGGAGACGGCCCGGAAGTACGGGAGGGTCTATCAGACCGGCACCCAGCGGCTCAGCGAGGCGCACCACGTGTTCGGCATGGAAATGGCCCGCTCCGGACGGTTGGGCAAGGTTCACACCGTCTACGCCGACATACGGTATCGCGGCGGATCCCGCCACGACTGGCTGCCAACGGAGCCCGAGCCGCCCAGGGACGACCTGGACTGGGACGCCTGGCTCGGTCCCTGCCCGTGGCGTCCCTACAACCAGGCGTACGTCCGGCAGCAGTGGTACAACTTCTACGATTTCGCCACCGATACGGCCATGTGGGGGGCGCACACGATCGCCCAGGCCCTGGCCGGCATCGAGGTGTCCAAGGCGGGGCCGGTGGAGCTGGAGTTTCAGTCGCCCGGTTCCTCGATCGTGGTCCGCTTCGCGGACGGCCTCAGGATGGTCCTGGTGCGCGGAGGCGATTGCTGGAAGGACAACGAGTACTGGCATGGCGCCTGCGGGGAGCGGTTCGACGGCCCGGAGGGATGGGTGGCGGCGGCGGACGGGTACTCGAAGCCGGATGTCTCGTCGCCCGCCCTGCTGACCGAGTACAAGAAGGTGATGGGCGAGTACACGGCCAGGACGCAGCGCCCGATGAACCACGCGCGGGATTTCTTCGACTGCGTCAAGTCGCGCCGCCCCACCGTGGCGAATCCCGAGGTCATGTGCACCTCCATGCACCTCTCGCTCGCCGCCGACGTCTGTGACCTGCTGCGGCGGAACCTGAGACTCGATCTCGCCAGGGCCGAGTTCATCGCCGATCCCGAGGCCAACAGCTTCCGGTCGCGCGCGATGAGGGAATCGTGGACCATCTGAAGCCGGCGCTGTTGCACGGGAGAACGTATGGGCCGGAGCGGAAGCATGAAGCAGCCGGAGCCGCTGGCGTGCGGCTCGCCGCCTTGGGTTCGTTCCATGAAACGGATCCCGGTCTGGATTCTCTTCGGCGTCGCGGTCTGGATCCCGGCCGGCGACGCCGGAGAGCTTCCCGCCGCCGCCTCCGCGCCGCGTCAGGGCCTGACGCTCTACGTCTCCAGGCTCGGAGCCAACTCTGACGGCCGCAGCTGGCCGACGGCGTTCCATACCATTCAGGCGGCGCTCGATGCCGTGCCGGACGACAGGGGCGGACACCGCATCGTCATCCGGCCCGACACCTACGCGGAGGCCAACCTCGACTCGAAGCACAAGGGCGCGCCGGGGGCGTACAACATCATCGAGGGCGACTGGGACGGCCGCCTCGGCTCGGGGACGAACGGGTGGGTGGTGATCGACTCCGGCGCGCCGCGCGTCGTGGTGCGGACGAATCCCAAGGCGCCGACGGGCAATCCGACCTTCATGGTCCTCACCCACGGCGACCCCGATGCCGAGACGGGCCTCAAGAGCGTGGACTGGTGGGGGCCCTGGCGGTGCGACCCTTCGTATTCGGCCGCCGGCTGGGACCGGTGGACCTTTCGCCGCCTCTACGGCACGGGGTCGGAGTGCGGCATCGGCTGGGACATGACCTGCCAGGAGGGCGTGGAGTTCTCCGCCGTGGTCGAGGACTGCGTCGGCGTGGGCCGCTTCGCGGGCGCGGCGGTGATGGCGCACGTCGGGCGGCCGGCGGAACCGGTGGTGTTCCGGCGCTGCTATTTCATGTGCCTGGACGTCTGGGGCGACGCGGGCGCGGTCTACGTGCGCGCGCACAACAAGGCGATGCCCGGCACGCCCGACGCGGTGTTCGAGGATTGCACGCTGGTCGGGCCGGACAACGCCCTGCAGGTCGGCTACCCCGGTTTCGAGGGCTACACGCGCGTGTCGTTCAGGAACTCACGGCTCCTCGTGCTGAACTTCTCCCAGCCGCACGGCACGCCCTCCACGGGCGCGGTCTACAGCGACCTCGCGGGCAAGTTCCTGCACGTGGATTTCGAGGATTGCACCGTGATGGGCTACCGCGCGCTCGGCGCGCGAAACGACGACCTGTTCTCTTATTCGACCAAGGGCATTAACCGTGCCTATGTCCAATACCGACAGCCGGTGCCCCGGGGGTTCGAGCGGCTGCGGTTCTGGCCCGTGGAGGTGTTCAACGATCTGCTTCCTCCGCGATTCCACGCCACGCCGGCGCCTCTCCGGCCCCGGTTGATCAAGCTCCCCTTCGCCGTCGGCCCGAACGCGATGGAGAACACGCCCGTCGTGTTCGACGGCCGCCCCCTACTCATCCTGAACCGCCGCGACGACACCCGGAACCACACCGACGACTACGTCCGCAGCATGTATCTCTACGCCCTTGATCTCACCACCGGCCGCGAGGTGGCGCGGTTCGGCGAGGGCCACTCGTTTGCGAACGCCTTCGTGAACGGACCGGAATTGGACGTTTTCGCCAGCGAAGGCACGAACCGCGACTGGTTCCAGAGCATCCACCGCTTCTCGACCACGGACCTGAAGACGTGGAAGCGGGAACTGGCCATCCCGCAGGCGGGCGGTGAACACCTCTTCAATGCCTCCGTTTGCCGCGACGACCAGGGCTACCTGATGGCCTACGAGTCGGACAAACCGGTGCAGTTCTGCTTCAAATTCGCCCGGTCGACCGATCTCGCGCACTGGCATAAGGTCGACGGCCTGACCTTCACCGGCGTCGGCGGCGAGTACAGCGCCTGTCCGGTGCTCCGCTACGCGGCGCCCTTCTACTACGTGATCTACCTGCATGCGGCCGTGCCGGGACACAAGGGCTGGGTGTCCTTTCTCGCCCGCTCGAGGGATCTCGCGGCTTGGGAGCTCAGTCCGTTCAATCCGATCCTGGAGGCGGGTCCCGGCGAAGGCGCCAACAACTCGGACGTGGACCTGTTCGAGTTCGAGGGTCAGACCTATCTCTTCTATGCGACCGGCGACCAGCAGTCATGGGGAAGCGTGCGCGTGGCGATGTTCGCCGGGAGTCTTCGAGAATTCTTCGAGGGCCATTTTCCCGGCGGACTCCCGACGGTGAGAATCAGCGCCCGATAGTCCGAGGTATGCGGGCGCAAGCTGTTCTCGGGTGGCTGACCGTTCAACCCGCGGGCGCCCGCCGTTGCGCGTTGTACCCCGTGCGCCGGACGATGCGGTCTTTCATGAAGGCTTCTACTTCCACCGATGAACCCACCCCCGTGCCGGGATCTTCAGGCGCTCGCCGTTCCATTCCACGGTCGCCTCGGCGTCGTTGAAGTTCTCCACCACACCGCTTCCGTCCTCAAACAGGTAAAGGGCCACGCGGTTGGGCGCCTTGAAAACGGTCTTGAGAGGGACGAGCAGCGGCGCGCGCAGCGCGCTGAGGGCGCCCTCGTCGAACGCGAGCAGCGAATCCGGCGCCCCTTTGACCGGGAGGACGGCGACATTCGACGCCTGCAGGCCGATCTTCCCCTCCAGTTTCCGGACCAGCCCGTCGGTGATCAGCACGGGGCGCCCGGTCTTGATGAACGCGGCGAGTTTGCCTGGAAAGCCGGGATCGCCCATGGCGTGCACCGGGAAGAACGCCGCCGGGGCGCCGGTCGGAAACTCGTGGCAAGGCAGCAGCGGCAGCCCCATCATGCCGACGAAATCGTACACACGCTTCTCGTCCTGCGGATGGCTGTTCGGCGGCTTGTAGGCTGCGAGGCCGACCGGTTGCCGCCGCTTCACCTCGCCGGCCACCTGGAGCAGTTCGGGGATGGCGGTCCGCAACGCCGCGATGTTCGCCGGCCCCGTGTTGTTCTGGAGCGCCCCGTAGCAGAAGAGCAGGGATTCCCGCGCGCCGCCGAGCACCGTTTGCCGCGCCTGTTCGAGGTAGGTCTGCTCGCGTGTCCCGAAGGGATCGTACCAGCCGCCCCCGCACTTCGTCCCGCCGATCCCGCCCAGCCAGCGCATGATGAACCAGGCCTCGTACTGCGGAGTCCCACCCCACTGTCGATCGCCGTAGTCGCGGGTCTCGGTGCCGACCCAGGTCCGGTCGAAGTCCGCCGTCTCGCGCACGACCTCGTAGCCGCGCTCGTGGAACTGGTCGTACCATTGCGGATACTTGACGATCACCTTCACCTTGGGATTGACCCGCCGCGCCGCGGCCAGGATCCGGTCCTGCGAAAGCCGCACCATCAGTTCGCACCGGTAGTCCTCCCAGCGGTCGCCCGACACGGGATACGATTTCTCCCCGACCCTCGCCGTCTTCGCCTTTCGCGCCGCATCGCATTCGGGGCATGTGCAGTCGGTGAACCAGAAGTCATCGATCATGATCTCGTCAAATAGACCGGCGGCGTATTCGAAGATCTGCTGGAGCTTGTCCTGGGTCGGCCGATCGGTGAAGCAGGAGATTCCATTCCAGCCGGTAGATCGTTTTCCGATCCGGGTGGTCGTGACGCAGCCGGAGACCTCGAATCCCGCGGCCAGGAATCGCTCCTTTGCATGCGCGAGCGCGGTGCGGTCCGCCTGGTAGCCATCGCGAAAGACTTCCACGAACACATGCGTCACCGCCGTGGCCCTGCACCACGCGAGGGCGGTGTCGATGCCGGCGTCGTCCTTCAGCCGGTCGCGCACGTCCTGGGCGGTGAACAGCGTGGCGAAGACGTGCGCGTCCTTCTTCCGCCCGGCGAGATCCCAGAGGCCGTCGGAATCCGATGAGGCCTCCGCCCCGATCCCCCCGGCCAGGAGAATCGTCAGTGCTTCCACCAACAGGATGGATGTTCTTCTCACGATGCCCTCATTCCTGCAGATGCCGACATCCACGTTTCGTCTTCGTCCGGTCGGGGCATGCAGCCGCCCCCGCACGGGACGTCGCTACGGCAACCCGGCGGCCTCTCCCCTGGCGCTCCGATCCTCCGGGCGCGTGAAGCGGACGAGGGTCAGGTCATCGGCGATCGCGGCGGCGTAGCGGTTCTCGTCGAGACGCACCACGCGATAGAAATCGCCGCCCATAGCATCTCCGGCACGTAGCGTGTCTCGATCTCCACGCGCCGATCGGGGGGCAGCTCGCAGGCGAGCGCGTGGGCCTGGACCTCCTGGGCACGGCGCAGGTCCTCGTGCAGCAGGCTCAGGTCGCGAAAGACCTCGATGCCACCGTTCACCTGGCCCGCCTCGTCGTGCAGGGGCGCCACGGTGACCTCAACCGGGACGCGGCCGCCGCCCCGGCGCTGGGCGTAGACGAGCAGGGAGCCTTCGCTGGGCTGGTTGGTGACGATGGCGCGGTGCAGGGGACAGTACTCCTTGCCGCACAACTCGTGGCCGTCCTTGTCCACGTGCACGAGGATGTTGTCGCGGCAGTTCTTCCCCACCACACTCGCGGCATCCCACCCCGTGATCCGTTCCGCCGCGCGGTTCCAGAACAGCAGGCAGCGCTCGGTGTCCGTGATGTAGGCGCCGTCGGCGAGTGAGTGGAGGATGGCGGCTACGCCGAAGCGTTCCACATCGCATCCGCCGACCAATGTCCGCATGCCATTGCCCCCGCTCGGCTTGAGCATAGCCCCTGCCCCGTCTTTCTCCAAGCAAAGAGAATCGGGGCGCGTGGCGGCTGCCGACCGGCGTCAGTCTGCGGGCGGCGTACACGACCTTCACGACGCGCCGCACGAACGTTGCACTGCCCGCGCATGGGTCGGGATCGGTTCACCGTCCTTTATCTTCCGATTCGGATCCGGTATGCTGGTCTCCATGATTTGGGTTGGGGTCGCGAAGTATCCAACGGCCTTCCTGACGGGCCTGGCGGTCACGCTGGTTGTCACCCCCCTGCTCATGCGGCTCGCGGTATGGCTGGGGATGGTCGACCGGCCCGACGAGCGGCGCATCCACACGAAGGCGGTCCCGCGGGGAGGCGGAGTGGCCGTCTTTCTCGGATTCCACGCCGCGTGCGCGGTGACCTTCTTCTGGCCGTGGGGATCGTTCACCTCGTCGCTGGGCGCGGAGTGGTGGCTTCGGTTCCTGCCGCTGTCCCTGCTGCTCCTGGTCATCGGTCTCTGCGACGACCGATGGGGGCTTCGGCCCTGGGTCAAGCTGGGAGGACAGACCCTCGTGGCCGTCCTCACCTACGGCTCTTCCATGCAGTTCGGCCAGCTCGCGGGTATCTCCATACCCTGGTATGTCGAGCTGCTGGTGACCGTCCTGTGGGTCCTGACCTTGGTCAACGCGTTCAACCTCATCGACGGCATGGACGGGCTGGCGGCGGGACTGGGCAGCATCGCCGCCCTGGGGCTGGCGGGCGGCTTCCTGCTGTCGCGGCGGCCGGGCGACTGCCTCGTGGTGCTGGGATTGATGGGGGCGTGCGTGGGATTCCTTCGCTACAACTTCAACCCCGCCCGCATCTTCCTCGGCGACGCGGGCAGCATGTTCATCGGCTATGCCCTCGCGGCGGTGTCCCTCGGCACCAATACGAAGAGCACGACCATCCTGGCGCTGGCGGTTCCCATCCTCGCGGTGGGCGTGCCGATGTTCGACACGTTCCTGGCAGTGTGGCGGCGGGTGGCGCGGCGTTTCCTGCACCGGCTGGAATCGCACGAGAAGGAGGGCGAAGCCAAGGTCCGGGTGTTTGGCGCGGATCTGGATCACCTGCACCACCGCCTGTTGCGGAGCGGCTGGTCGCAGCGCCAGGTCGCGATTGTGCTGTACGCCGCCAGCGCCTGCCTGGTGATGACGGGCCTGGCGGCGGTCGCCTTTCGGTCGTTGAGCGGCACCGGTCTGTACGTGATCGTGTTCGTCGCCGCCTCATACGTCGTGGTGCGGCATGTCGCCCACGTGGAGCTCTGGGACAGCGGGACCGCCCTGGCCAAGGGTCTCGCCCGGCTGCCGCGCCGCTTCTTTGTCGTGCCCCTGTACCTCGCGGCGGACCTCATGACCCTGGTGGGCTCGCTCGTCGTCGCCGACGCGCTGGTGACGGGGCACGTCTCGTGGAGGGCGGTTCGCGCCTGCGTGTATGATAACGCTCTCTTCTTCGCCGGTGTTCCGCTCCTGATCCTGATGGCGTTCGGCATGTACCGGCGCGTGTGGAACCGGGCGCGGACGCTCGACTACTTCTACCTGGCGGCGGCCGCCACCGCCGGTGTCGTGACCGGCCTGGGCTTCTCCATGATGGAGGACGCGCGCAGACTGGCGCACGACGCCTCGCGGGCAGGCCTGATGCTGATGCTCATCCTGCCCGGTCTCGTGGGTGTCCGGCTGGTCCGCCGGTTGCTTCACGACGGCCTGGCCGACATGACCCGCCGGCACGGCCTCTCACAGAACCTCCCCCGGACGCTGCTCTATGGCGCCGGAGACATGGGTATTCTCTTTCTGCGCGAGGAGATCCATCACGCCGTCCGCAAAGGGCGGCGGTTCACCCTGTGCGGATTCCTCGACGACGACTCGAATCTTCACGGTCGGTTGATCCACGGCTTGCCCATCCTCGGCGGAATGGCGGCGCTCGAGAGCGTGTTGGACAAGACCGGCGCCACCGTGATCATCGTGACGGCCGATCTGCAAACCGAGACCTTGTCGCAGCTCCTGCCGCTCGCCGTGGAACGCGGCGTGTCGATTCTGCGCTGGCGAACGGCGCTGAGTCCGCTCGGCGAGACGCGGAGAACGAAGTCGGCGGAGTCCGTTCTCGCGGATTTCCACGGCTGATCGTCGCTCGCCGGGCATGTAGGACGCATTGGGGTGATGATCCGGGTCTTTTTGGAGGAAACGTGCTCGGAATGAAACGGTCCAATCTTTCGGAATTTCACGTTTTTTACTTGCGCGGTGGCGGGAGTGAACGTAGGATAACCGCCGTGGTGGTACCATGAGTGGTTCTTGAGGTCGGTACCATTCGAGGGCAGGTATGGCGGAAAGCCGAAACGGCAGAAAAAGAGGAGTCAAGAGATGAGAGCTATCAGAGGGATAGTGTTCGCGGCGGTGGCTGTTGTCTTGAGTTGGTCTTCGGCACAGGCGGCGATCGTGACGAACTTCAACTTGTCCACGTCTCCCAATATCTACTGGATCCTGACCAACGAGTCCGGCGGAGCCACATACGATCTGATCAACGATCAGGTTGACTACAAGGTGTTTCAGTACATAGGCGAGGGACAGGTGAACATGAGCATCATCACCCAGGAATCGGCCCATGCCGCGGTAACGAGGGTGGGCTACTATCAACCCTGGCAACAGAACCCGATAGACCTCGTGAACACCGCCCTGCAGAACACCGCATTCCTGGTGGGTGATGTGGACGCTCAGGCGGCGACGCCGCTCACCCTGACAACGAACTTCGTGCCCACGCTGTACCAGTTCGGCGTGCTCATGGACGATCGCTGGTACGATGACGCCAACCAGCGCCCCGGCGGGTGGTATCCGTCGCAGGATGAATATGAGACGAATCCCCTGCTGATCCACGCCGCCGTGTTCAGGACCAAAGATGCCCAGGGAGAGTACATCCCCTATGACTACATCGTAGCCTTCGAGGACAAGCAACTGATCGGCGATGCTGACTACAACGACATCGTCATACGGATCCAGAACGTGGAGGCCGTTCCGGAGCCTTCGACCGCGGTCCTCGCCATGCTGACCATGCTCGGAATCGGCGCGTGGATCCGCCGCCGGAGCATGTACTCGACGCGCGTCTCATATCGATCCCATCGCGCGGCATAGATTCGCCTGCTGCACGTCGACTTCCGGCGGGCTCGGGTTCTCCTCTCCCGGGCCCGTCGGAATGTGTTTAAGCTGCCGAGGCGCCTGCCCGATAGATACCGCGATCGGAAATAAGGGCGCCTGTCCGGTGCAGGGCGGGTGTCAGCCCCTTTGGCTTTTGTT